>JANQRT010000003.1 GCA_028284385.1 Opitutaceae bacterium
AAAGACCGTGCTTCGCATAAAAGCTACGCAGGTCATTCTTCGCCTGCACTTCGCTCCGGCGAAGAATGGTGGCGAGACCCAGAATCGAACTGGGGACACAAGGATTTTCAGTCCTCTGCTCTACCAACTGAGCTATCTCGCCAGGTTTCGATTCCGCTAAGCGGAGTCGAAAGAAAGGGGGCACAATAGAAGCGAGCTGCCCTCCGTCAATGGGAATTTTTACGGAATTGAAACTATCCTCTCGAGGATACCGATGGGTAGCGGTCAGCGAGACGCTGAGTCTTTCTTACAGTGGCTAGCGAGACCAGCCTTCGCGGGGGGCTTCGGCTTGGCACTGCTCTAGCCGCTACCTGCTTTTTAATTCGCGGCCTGAACTATCCCAGCCACATCCCAAGCCTTCCCGTCCACGACCGTAAACAGCGTTTTCCCGAACAGTCCTTGCTCTCCCTTCAGGGCCGAGTGGTATTCGGGATCTTCAAGGGTTTTGCTGAGACTAGCTTCATCGACCGTGTAGGGTTCCTCCGGTTGGAAAATATGCAGATTGGCCATGGCACCCGATTTCATGGTTCCGGTTTCGTAAGGGAAATCGAAATACCTGGCCATGTGTTTGGCAGGATTGATGGAAGCGAGCAGATCGATATCTTGCCAGGTGTATCCATGATTTCGTTTCAGTTCGAGATAGATCTGGAGACTGTGCTCGATGTTGCGGGTGCCTGGACTTCCCGGAAGGCCATTTTGAAAGGCTTTGGCTGCTTTGGAATGGGGGGCGTGATCGCTGCCGAAAAAAATCGCGTAGCCGGAACGAACAGTGTCACGGGTCAGCTCGATTAAGCCAAGCTGGTCTTCGCGAGTGGGGTGGGCGGGGCGACGGTAGTTGATCAGAGCGATCTTCTCATCCTGTTCCATTAGGCGATCCTGATTCCAGTACAAGTAGTCAAGACCCACTTCCGCAGGCATTGCGAAGGAAACCTCTTTACTGGTATCCAGAATTTGCTGCAAGGCCGGTCCAGTTGGAATGTGGCGAGCGAGAAGGCTGCGTACCTTCGCGCTTTTAGCTATCTCGATGGTCTCCTGCTGGCAGGCAAGTACGGTGTCTCCATTGAAGTAGCGATGGTGCAGGAGCGCTTCGGGAGGATTTTCTCGATCCTTGAACTCCGAAATGGTCTCATCTGTCCTTGGTTGGTCATTATGAAAGGAAACCGCTTCTCCTTCCCAAATCTGGTACATGTCGCTCCGGGCTCTCCCGGTCAGTCCGGATCCTCCAAAGGTTGAGCCAAAGTCTTTGCCCTCGTGGTTGGGAACTGGGTCGGAGTCGGGTTCTATGCGTGGCCAAGCCACAATGGGGATCAGTCCTTTCTCCCAGTAATAATTTTGCATTTGGGAATGCCTTTCGGGCCCAACTGGACTCCATGGAATGTTGCCCATGGCCCCAACGCAGCAGACGCCTCCTTTCAACGCCGCCAAGCAACCGGATCGTATCGAATAGTTTTGATTAGCCGCTGCGACAGCTTTGTTCAACGATTCATAGTCCTCGCCATCTCGTCGCAGCTTCTCGAAATCCTCCCTTGTCGGCAGAGGCGATTCTCGAAAATGGACATGAGGATCGAAGCGGCCTAGGGCGATGTGCGCTCCTTCTGGAAGTTTGAGGCTGTCAGACGTTTTCTGTCCGAGATGGATTTCAAGAGGCTCTCTTTCCGAGCATACAACCTCGCCAGCGGCTAGCTCTCCGTCATCGAGATGGATGTTTTCGCAATGGAATCGAATGGTCTTGGAATCCTGAGACACGAATTGATGGAAGGGTATCGTTCCAGGCCTGGCAAGTCTGTTGGCACTGGCTGGTTTCTGCTTGCCATTCGAAAGGCGAGGAGCACGATGCCGCTACCTTGGACGCCGCCCTAGCTCAGTTGGTAGAGCGATTCACTCGTAATGAATAGGTCGTCGGTTCGAATCCGATGGGCGGCTCCATTAATTCCCTTTCAGTGGAAACTCTTCGAGGGGAAAGTATTTTGGTCCTAGCGGCGACAAGCGGCTCTCGAAAAGGGTGATCGACTCGACCTTGAAGATGGGACCTTCCAACGACCTCAAATCCCTGAGATAGCTCTCGACCTGTTTGGGTGGCGAATCCTTGCAGCGTCCTAGCGTGATGTGGGGAACGAAGTCCTGCATCTCGCAATCGATGCCGAGCTGTATCAGCAAATCGTCTACCTGCTGCCGCAATTGAAACAGATTGGGATGACCCTTGCCGCAGCCTGCCCATACAACCGCCGGTCGTCCGTGCGACGGAAACCTTCCTATGCCCTCAATTGGCAAGGTGAACGCTTTCACTTCGATTTTCGCAAGTCCACGTACCAATTTTTCTTCTACATCTGTTTCGACATTTCCTAAGAAGCGAAGAGTGAGATGAAAATTGCTATTAGAGGTCCAGCGAATGGCGTCCATCTTTCGCCTCTGGAGGTTGCAAAGGTACGCCTTGATCGCTGCTGGCAAATCCAGTCCGATAAAGAGACGCTTGCTGGCGCTCATGGCGACTGTGAAATCAATCGACGACTCTGTTTGTGCCTTCGAGCTGATTCAAGGCCCGGTTCATCACTCTGACCACGTATTTACCCCTTGCATACAGATCATCGCGGTAAGCAAGCGCTTTGCGCATGTCCTCGATTACAGGAAGGGCATGATCGTCCATCTCATCGAGGACGATCGCCGCGTGGAGGCGTTCCCATTGCCGTCCGTTTTCCAGTTCATTGACCAGGGTGGGAAGGGCAGCTTCGGCTTGATCGATCTTCCCAAGGGCTCGCGCCGCCGCAATACGAACTGCAGCTGATGGATCCTTGAGCGTTTTTGCGAGTCGTTTTGCCGCGCTTGATGCCGGCATACCTATGTTTCCAATACCGATAGCCCCCCAGTAGCGTACAGCTTCATCCTGATCATCTAGGGCAGTAGTCAGCTTCTCCAAGGCATCTGGTCCGCTTGAGGCGGCAATCGCCGTTTCCGCGATTCGCTTTGTAAGCGTATCATCATTTCCCTGACGGAGAATTCCGTAGCGGTGACCAATCTTTTTTTCTCTATCTACAAGAATAGGCTCGGCGATTAGGCCAGTATCTCTTGTCCGCTTGACCCAGTCCAGATGGGCTTGGCGAAGACGAATCAACGTTTCCCGGAAGTTTGGATCTTCAGCCAGGTTGCGCAGTTCATGAGGGTCGGCGTTCGTATCGTAGAGTTCCTCCACCGGCTTTGTAGGAGAAAAGAAAAACTCGGCTTCAGCAGGCAGCGTTCCGGCGATATGTCCGTTTCGCAATTCCTGCATAGTGACTCCTTTTTCCGCTGTGTTAATGTACTGGTAGAAGGTTTTTAGCGGTTCGTAGTTGCGAATGTATTTGAATCGTTTGTCTCGAACCATGCGAATGATGTCGTAGCGTTCGTCCATGCGGTCTCGAGCTCCGTAGACATAGTTTCGCGCCGGCGGCAGGTTCTTTCCCAAAAACGGTTGCCCTTGTAGGATTTCCGGAACGTTCAAGCCGGCCAGATTCAAAACCGTAGGTCCGAAGTCGATAGAGCTGACTAGGCTATCAAGCCTTGTCGATGGCGTTCCTTGCCCTCCAACGCGGAAAGATTCTGGAATGCGGACGATGAGCGGAATATGGGTGCCGGAATCGTATAGCCAGCGTTTGGCTCTCGGGAGTCCTACGCCGTGATCGGACCAGAAAAAGATAATGGTGTTTTCGTAGAGCCCGTCCTCTTTCAGCTGGCGAATCAAGTCCCCCGCCCAGGCGTCCATCGCGGTGATCAGCTCGTAGTTTCGTTTCCAGTCCTCTCTGGCTCTAGCCGTGTCTGGATAGTATGGCGGAAAGGTCGTTAGCTTGTTTGGATCCTGTCTTTGATCTTGTGCCAAGACTTTGGTGACTTTCTTGTACTTCTCGGTGTCGGCAATTCCGCTTTCGTGGCATCCTGTAAAATTGAATACAGAGAAGAAGGGCTGGCTTTTGTCTGGCCGATTTCTCCAATGACCATTCTTGCTTGAGTCGTCCCATGCGTTTTCTGGAGTCTCGAACTGATAGTCCTCTTTCGCATTGTTGCTGCAATAGTAGTTTGCCGATCTTAAATATGTGGTGAACGGCTGGATCGATTCTGGAAGCGTGGTTTGCCCTCGCATGTGTTGACTGCCAATTGTAGTTTGATACATGCCGGTGATGATTCCGCTTCGACAAGGCGCGCATACGCCTGCTGTAGTGAAGGCATGGGTGTAGAGTATGCCTTCGGACGCAAGTTTATCCAAATTTGGTGTAATCGCGTGCGGATCGCCGTAGCAGCCAAAGTGGGGGCCGATGTCTTCGGCGCTTAGCCAAAGAATGTTTGGCCGCGTTTTATCTCGGCTATTGGCTGAAGAGACGAAAAGGGCAAATATAAGTAAGCCAACGAGACGTTTCATATCAATTCAATGGGTGGATGAGACACAAGGTCTCGGAGGGGCACAAGCCTTTTGAGGGGCCCTTGCCATGCTCGTGAAAACAGTTAACGACTTTACTGCTGGTCTAACTGAGGTAAAGATCGCTCTTGAGTAATCGACAAAGTATCATGAGCCTGGCGATATGCCTAGAATCGCTATCATAGGACCGGGAGCTATTGGCGGGCTGGTCGCCGCCTGGCTCTGTCAAGACGAACGAAACGAGGTATCGATCTGCGTTCGTACTCCCGTTCGTCGTATCCATGCGGATACGCCTTATGGAATGATTAAGGCTAGCCCCCGAGTGCTGACTTCGCCTGAGGAGGGCTCACCGGTCGATTGGATTCTGGTGGCGACCAAGTCTTATGACTCAGACAAAGCCGCTCTCTGGTTTGAATCGCTTTCTCATGAGGAAACTCAAGTAGCTGTTTTGCAAAACGGGGTAGAGCACGTGGAGCGCTTTGCCAAATACCTTCCTGAGGAGCGAATCCTGCCGGTCGTCGTTCAGTGTCCCTCCGAGCGAAAGAGTCCCGAGGAAATCCTGCAGCGCCAACCGGCTTCTCTCATTGTTCCCAACTCGACTTCCGCAAAAGCGTTTTCAGCTCTTTTTTCCGAAACGAAGATCGATATCCTGGTTGAGGACGATTTTCTAACCCTGGCTTGGCGAAAGCTGTGCTTAAACGCGGCTGGGGCGGTCATGGCGCTCACGCTCAAGACGGCGGTTGTAGCCCACAACGAGCATGCCATGGAGATCATGAAGGGAATCATTCTTGAAGCTGTCGCCGTAGGTCGAGCTGAGGGCGCGGCTTACGACGAGAGCGTCGTGGATTTCGTGATCAACTCCTACCAGAATGCCGGGGAATCGATCAATTCGCTGCACGCTGATAGACTTGCTGGTCGGCGGATGGAAATCGATTTGCGAAACGGCGTTATCGTCCGCCTTGGCAAGCAGCATGGAATTGCCACGCCCTTTAACGAAATGGTGGTTGCCCTATTGAATGCGATTGAAGCGAGAGATTAGTTTTATACGTTTGTCTCCACCTATCAGATCGATACAATCGCTTACGCTATTTTGATGCTTCAAATTAATTTCTCTATGGACAAATCTTTTCGAAAATCCCTTTTGCTGTTATCGCTCCTATTTTCCTACGCATCAGCCGATGACCGGCCTAACATTCTCCTCATTATGTGCGACGATGTTGGATACAGCGATATTGGTTGCTACGGAGGTGAAATTAAAACGCCCAATCTAGATAAGCTGGCCGAGAACGGTCTACGTTATACCCAGTTTTACAATACATCACGCTGCTCGGCTACGAGAGCAGCATTGCTGACCGGCCTTTTCCAGCACCAGACGGGTATTGGTTTTCATGTGACGTCGCCTAAGGGTGGCGACGCTTGGGTCGGCGATCTTAATTTCAAGTGCGTCACTATTGCCGAAGCTCTGAAGCCCAATGGCTATTCTAGCTATATTTCGGGAAAGTGGCATATAACCTACATTGACGATAAGCGAAATCCTTCGAAGCACAACTGGCCTTTGCAGCGCGGTTTCGATCGCTTTTTCGGAACCATTCATGGGGCGGGTAGCTTTTATGATCCGAATTCGCTGACCGTAGATAATGAATACATCGTTCCGCATGAGGATTTCTATTATACGGACGAGATCAGTGATCATATGGTGAAATTCATCAAGGAGCACGATCAATCCAAGCCTTTCTTCGCTTACGTTCCCTACACGGCGGCTCACTGGCCCCTGCACGCGCTTCCCGAGGATATTGCCAAGTACGAAGGTCGTTACAATGCGGGTTGGGATGCCATTCGCGAAGAACGCTACGCTCGCATGAAGAAGATGGGCCTTATCAAGCCCGAATGGAAATTATCCGATCCATACCCTGATCAGCCTTGGGATAGTTTGAGCGCGGAAGAGAAGGCGTTTCACGTTCGCTGTATGGAGGTTTATGCTGCTATGATTGATAACATGGACCAGGGCATTGGCCGTATTGTTGACGCCCTCAAGCAAACCAAGCAGTTCGATAACACGCTTATCTTTTTTCTTCATGACAATGGAGCTGCCGCTGAGCCCTACGGGTTTGGAAAAAATCTCAATATGGATGCTCGCGAGAAGGGGATTATGTGGGAGCCTATGGGGCCCGACGAATTGCAGTACGATATGGAGCCGAAAAAAGCTCGGGACGGCCGACCTATGCGAGTTGGAAAGAGTGTGATGCCTGGGCCGGCCGATACATACATCGGGTATTCAAGAAATTGGGGCAACGCATCGAACACGCCTTTCCGTCACTATAAGCATTGGTCGCACGAAGGCGGCATTTCCACTCCGCTCATTGTTCACTGGCCTAAAGGCATTGCAAGGAAGCATCACGGTCAATATCGAGAGACGCCGGGATACCTCATCGATATCATGGCTACGGTTATCGATGTCAGCGATTCCACGTATCCGAGTACCTACGACGGACGCTCCATTCATCCCATGGAGGGCGTGAGCCTGGCTCCGACTTTTAGTGGAGGAACACTCCAGCGAGAAACCCTTTATTTCGAGCATGAAGGTAATCGAGCTGTTAGGCATGGCAAGTGGAAGCTCGTATCAAAGTACAACGATTGGGGGGCTTACTGGGATCGCTATGTCGAAATCCCTCTGCACGAGTGGGAGCTTTTCGATATGGAAGCTGATCGTACTGAGACCAATAACCTCGCTATGGAATATCCTGAAAAAGTGATTGAGCTGGCGGAAATGTGGCTCAGCTGGGCCAAGAGAGTAGGGTCCGTGCCCAGAGCCGAGCAACGATTCGTCCCCCGAGAAGAGCGAGAGTTCCGGAGCAAAGCGGCTAGACGGAGTAGTTAATTTTTACCCACAGATTGCTCAGATGAACACAGAGGCCTATGGGTGAAGATAGCCTATCACCCGGAAGAGGATTGATGCATCTAAACTCGTTCTTGATCCGTGTTAACAATTAATCTGTTCCCATCTGTGCAATCTGTGGGCAGTTCTTCAAATCAAACTCTTCAAATCTTCTAGGCTGATCTTCGCATTGACCGCTTCGCTGGCTTCGAAGATGTCCTCTAGAAGCTTTCGTTTCGACTGCTGCAATTGTAGTACTTTTTCCTCTACGCTATCAGCTACGATTAGCTTGTAGCTTGTAACTACTCGAGTCTGGCCGATGCGATGGGCTCTGTCCGTAGCCTGGGCTTCGACTGCGGGGTTCCACCAGGGATCGAAATGGACGACCGTATCGGCGGCGGTCAGGTTCAGGCCCGTTCCCCCTGCTTTGAGTGAGATGAGGAAAAGCGGGATGTCGTCGTCATCGTTGAAGCGGTCCACTTCGGCCATCCGATTTCTAGTCGATCCATCTATGTAGCAATAGGGAATTTCTTGAGCATCCAATTCTTCTTTCAGCAAGGAAAGAATGGATACGAATTGAGAAAACACCAGAATACGATGATCGCCGTCCATGGCTTCCTGGAGAATTTCAAGAAAGCTTGCCAGTTTGGACGAAGTATCCGCGTCCGCCTGCTTGTCTACCAGCCTTGGGTCGCAGCAGACTTGACGTAGTCTCAAGAGCTGCGTCAGCGTTTTCATTCGAATGGCTCCCTCGCTGGCTCCTTTTCTTTCCAAGTCGGAGATTTCGTTTTCCGCAGCTCTGCGAGTTTTTTCGTAGACCGACTTTTGTTCGGGTGTCATTTGAAGATAAACGACTTGTTCGATCTTTTCAGGCAGTTCTGGAGCTACACTTCGCTTGGACCGCCTTAGAATATAGGGCGCGGCTTGTTCCTGGATTCGTTTTTCATGCCAGCGGCGTTCCTCGCCTCGAGCTCCTGTTGGAATCGACTTCCAGCCACCTGGCATGATAAAGTCGAGCAACGACATCAAATCTTGAATACTGTTTTCGACAGGAGTACCGGTTAAAAGGATACGGCCGTTTGTTTGCAGCGAAGCGATAGCCTTGGCGTTTCTCGTTCGCCTATTCTTGATATGCTGAGCCTCGTCCCCAATGACGCAAAGAAATTCCTGAGAGGAGAAAAGCGATTCGTCCCTCAGGAGGGTGCCGTAGGAGGTGACGATTAGGTCATAGGCCAGAAAATCAGTCGGATCTTTAATCCGTTGCGACCCGTGGTTAACGAACACCTTAAGCTCTGGGCAGAATTTTTCGGCTTCACGTCTCCAGTTTTCTACAAGCGACGCCGGGCACACGACGAGTGACGTTTCGATGGAAGCTGATATTTGGCTGAAGCCCCTTTGTCGTAAGCGAGGAACGCTCTTGGTTCGGTTTGGCTTGGATTTCAAACAGGCCAGCAAGGCTAGGGCCTGAAGCGTTTTTCCCAGACCCATTTCATCGGCCAGAATTCCCCCGAGCTTGTGTTGAAAGAGATGATACAGCCAGGATACGCCAATTTTCTGGTAAGGTCTTAGCGTTTTCTCCAGGCCTTCGGGAAGGCTTGGAGCTTTTAGGCGAGAGAGGTCCTTGAGAGCTTCGCTTCGGGCTCGCCATGTTGCCGGCGGTTTGAAGTTCGGGTTGAGCGATGCTAGATCCTCCTCTGCTTGCGGGGCCTTGGCAAACGGGATTTTATAGCGGCCATTATGGAGGAGAGGCGCTTCCAGAGAATCGGTTAGCGAGCGTTCCAGTTTGTGCAGCTGATCGAGCCTGTTCTTTTTCAAGAGAAAGATTTTATCGTCCTTCTCGATGTAATGACTACCCGTATTCAGACTTTGATTGATCTCCTGGTCGGATGCTGAGCCTGCTTTTATGGATACATCGATGGCATAGCCATCTTTTTCTTCCTCGACATTGGTGCTGATGCGAGCGTCTCGGAGCGACTCCGTTCGTGACGAAAAGTTTTCGGTAAACTCCGCATGATAGCGGTCTTCCAGGTCTCCCCAAAATTCCCCGAGAAAATTCAGTGTCTTGTGACGGTCTCGCAGCCACCAGCGACGATTGGAGGGTTCGAGCTTGAAGCGATGAAACTCTAGAAGCTCGCGAATTTCGGCGTAATAAGGATGTTCGCGCGAGGGTAGTGAAATCGATAGGTAATGAGTCGAGCCGTCGATAGTCATCGGCGTTCCATCATAGGACCAATCCCTCTCTACTTCTGCTTCTTCATCTTCTATCCAATTCCGACTTTCCTCGTTTTCGAAGGAAGAAGATGAAGCAGCAGCAGAAGAAGAAGAAGAAGAAGAAGAAGAGAGGGAAGAGGATATAACGAATTCGCTCACGCCCACTAGTTCACTTCCAATCCAGTCGATCGGTTCTTTCGTTCTATTTGCCCAGAAGAAGCATGGCTTCCCTGGCAGAGCCTCGATCAACTGAGACAGTTGTTCTTTGTTTAGTTTAAGAAAGGAAGCTAGCTTGCCTCCGCACCATTGCAGTAGTGAAAAAGCGGCTACTCGCTCTGAGTCATCCAGCTTTGCTAAGCTTTCGTGTGGGACTTTTTCCGGTGGGCTGATCGAGCCATCGGGCATCGCGATCTCTAGCTTGGTGGGAATCGCGTTTTTAGTCGTGCTAGCCTCGATATTGGGTGGTAGGATGATCCGAATCTGCATTTGCGAAAAATGGGAGGCTCGACATTTGCCACGTCGAAAGTCTGGGCAAGTACAATTTACCTGAGTCCTCTTCTGCTTCCGAATCTTACCTTGTCTTCGCTTGTAATCTCCTTTGGAGCTTGATGTCTGACTGAGGGGAATCCCATCTTGGAAAAGCAAGGCGAATCCGGTAGAAATCGAGTGTCATGAAATGTATACAAAGCTTTGGATTTCTTTTCTTCATTCTGGCCTCTTTTCTTCCATTGCTTGGAGAAAGGCGATTTGAGAAATTAGCAACCACTTTCAGGGTTCCTGAAGCTAGGCAGGGAGTGGCTGTCGACGAGCGGTTTTTGTATGTGATTTCCAATCACGCTATTGGCAAGTACGATAAAACGACTTTCGAGAAAGTCGATGACTGGGAATGCCCGGAAGGGGAGCCTCTTATCCATCTGAACGCCGGGATTGTTCTAGATGGACTGCTCTATTGCGCCCACTCCAATTATCCGGGTGTTCCTATGACCAGTTCTGTCGAGATCTGGGATCCGGATACGCTTGAGCATGTGGATTCCCATAGTTTCGGCATTTTGCATGGATCCCTTACCTGGATGGATCGTAAGGATGGCTTTTGGTATGTTTGCTTCGCCCACTACAACAATCGAGCCAAGGAGCCCAATCGTGATCCTTCCTGGACCACGCTTGTTAAATTCGACAACCAGTGGAGGCGGCTTGAAGGCTGGGTTTTCCCTTCAAACGTCGTCGAAGCGTTTGGCGACTACAGCAGTTCGGGAGGAGCATTTGGACCTGACGGTCGACTCTACGTCACGGGGCACGACCATCAAAAGCTCTACGTTCTGGAATTTCCAGAGGGTGGCTCTACTTTGGTTTATCGTGGAAACATCGACATTAGAGCCGAAGGCCAGGCTTTCGCTTTTGATCCAGGCAATGCCTGGCGACTGTACTCCATTGTGAAACGGTATCGTCGGGTTGTTATTTCAGATCTGAAAGTCGCTGACTGATAAAGAGTTAGATTTATGATCCGGTTTTCATATTCTCTTCCCTGAATGGAATAAATTGATTTAGATTTAAAATAAAATATCAATCTTTTTTGATTGATTTAAATAAATCAATTTATATCAATTGTTCCGTGGAGTTAAATAGGCCATATTATCTGTTGCTGACCGACGTGAAGGGCTCGACTCGTCTGGCAGGTGAAGTTTGGGGAAGTCTAATAGAGCGACTGAAGGCTGAGGTAGGGGAGTTGACGGGTCGCTACAAGCCAGCGTTGGGGCTGTCGCTTAACTATGGGGATGAGGTAACGGGCTTTTTCGAGAAGCCGGCAGATCTTTACGCTATTGCTATAGCTCTGGGAGAGGCAGTTTATCCTGAGACTTTGATTCGTTTTGTGGCGGTTAAAGGTATGATTGGGGCGGCGAGTCAAAACATCTCGGAAGTGGGTGGTCCTGTTTTCAAGAAGGCGAGCGTTTTGATGGATCGGATCAAAAAGGAACGTCGCTACAGTCGTTGGTCGTTAGGAGTTTCTCAGGTGGATCGAGCTTTGGACGCCTTGAGCGAGAGCGCCCATTTTGTCCGCTCTAACATGACGCCCTATCAACGAGAGGTTTATCTTCTTTTAAAAGAGGGATTGAATCAGAGCCAGATTGCTGAAAGATTGGGAAAACAGCCCCAGTCCGTATCCGATGCCGTTAAGCGAGGAGGAGCAGAACGGGTAATCGAATGTGAAGAGGCCATTCAAAGCGTATTGAAAATACTATGACGGGATAGTTCCCTTTGGAATCGTGGAAGACCCCAGTTCGATCAGCTCTTTTTTGCGAAGTTCCGCCATCCTGACGGTAGCGTTCCTTGCCTCTTTTCTGCTAAGCACCTTCATTATCCGCTTTTGCATTCTGAAAAGGCTGACGCCTAGCGATTCTCCAGCGAAAGGTAGCAAGGCGGTTGGATTCTGGATCGGCTTTTGCGAGACGCTTTTGATTTTTCTATTCGTAACCGCAGGGCAATATGGAGCTCTGGCCATCATTATGGGCGCCAAGGAGTTCGTGCGAAAGGAGAAGATCCAGGAAGACGCTTCCTACTATCTCCTTGGCACTCTAGTCAATTTGACTTTAGCGATTCTTGCCGCGCGAATAGCGATGCATTTTATCGCTTAAGGCGGAGCGGCTTTCCCCAAATAACGCGACCTTTCATTTTCATTGTCATCATTCTGTCAGGACAATGCCTAACGATGACCTGTGTCAGTTTCCTGTCGCATTCCGCAGCGTCTGCCGGGTCCATTCGATCACGCGAGAAACCGTTTCTGGCGTGTACTGATTCTATCCAATCTTCGATGCTCTGATTGAATTCAACGGGTTCGGTTTCCTTCATTCCCGTTTCTTGGAAAAGCCCCTGTTGTTGCAATTCGCTAGCGATCGTTGTCATGTCATAAGGTCGATAGTCTTTATTCATCGAGTATTGGCCTAAGATGGATCTTGTATCGGAATCCCAGACCGCTGGCAGGGTGACATCTTCTAATATGGCAAGATGTCCTTGGTCATCCAATACATCTGCGAATTTCGGCATGACGACATCCCAATCCATCCAATGTAGGCTCGCCGCAGTTACGATCAGGCTATAGGAAGGAGACAAGGGAGCTGTTTCAATAGGGCTGCATATCCAATTCAGTTTGGCACTGTCCCCTTTGGGCAACGTTCTTCCTTTCTCGATCATGTTTTCTGAGATGTCGATGGCGTCGACGGAATCTACGTGTTGTACCATTTCTCTAGCGACAAAGCCAGTGCCACAACCTCCATCCAGCACGTTCCATGGCTTTTTCAAGCCTTCAAGAAGCTTCATCAAGATATTGAACGTCTCTGTCGGATAATTGGGTCGAAACTGGTAGGCCTCCACCACGCTCTCGTCTTGGAAGATGCTGGCGTGCTTCGCTTCAAATTGCTTATGCTTTATGGTCATTCTCTCATTGGATTCTAAAGCTTGCTTCGGATTTTCGAGGCAATCGATTTTAGTCTTCCGAGATCTACATCGAATTGCTTTTCCGGATACACTTGCAAGAGCTTGTCGCCATTCATCCTGGGATGAACATGAAAGTGTACATGTGGCACTTCTTGGAAAGCCGCTTCGCCATTGCTTTGCCAAATACTGAGTCCTTCTGGCTTTATTGATTCTCTGACAGCTTGAGACACTTTGACGATGCAAGCCATTAGGTCGTTGCCTTCTTCCTTTGGCATTGTATAAATATTTTCGATATGCTTTTTTGGCATCACCAGGACATGGCCCTCAATTGCTTGCCGAAGATCCATGATTGCCATGCTGAGGCTGGTTTCTAACAGCTTAACGGCTTCGACTTTGCCGTTTACGATATCACAGAATACGCATTTCCTCATGGCGATTAGTATCCTAGAAATCTACCAGCTCCACTTCAAAGGTCAGAATGGCATTGCCTGGAATGGCTCCAGGGAAACCGCTTTCTCCGTAGGCCAGTCGGGATGGAATGATGAGGGTGCGCTTCTCGCCTTTCTTCATGGAGAGGAAGGCCTCGTCCCAGCCGGAAATGACCCGCCCGGTGCCAACATTGAAGGCCAAAGGCCCACGATCGGCGGAGCTATCGAAAACGTGACCATCCCACAAGAGTCCCGTGTAATGAGCTTTAATCTGTTGTCCATGTGCAGGGGTCGTTTCGCCCTCGCCTTCTTGATTGACGATGTAGCAAAGGCCGGAAGCCGTCGTTTCCGCTATCGGATAACGCTCTTTGATTTTCTCAATCTGCTGCTCATGTAGACTTTTCGTTTCGACAGCTGGCGTCTCGACGACCACGTTTCCCTTCTCCTCAGGCGTTGGCGAACAGGAGATCAGGCCAATAATGACGATGGCCATTCCTAAGAGTTTGCATTTGATGAAAAAGTTTTTCATTAGATGAGTCGTTTAATGGATAACTATTCGCTTTCTGTATTCGGTTTGCTTGGACTTGATGAACGGAAATTATGCTGAAACGCAAGGACGTAGTTTTCAAGCGTCATGCCAACGCTCGGCGCTACATTGCTAGAGTCAATAGCCAGGGACAAATTATCCTCACTCTTCCCAGGGGAGGAACCCAGCGAGACGCTCTTATTTTCGCCAACAGCCATTACCAATGGCTGATCGATGAAAAGCGGAAGGCTATTCGCCATCAATCGGAAAACGGTCGCCTTTCTGCTGGTGGGGACATCTGGTTTCGAGGAGAACGCTGTACATTAGAAGTAGTTAAAGACTGGGGACGACCAGTCTTGCGATTTGGCGATCAGGCTTTGCTGATCGCTGATGCCGAAATGGATCTTGCTCGACCGCTGGCTCGGCATTTAAGAAACTTGGCCAAGAAGGAATTTCCGGTTAAGGCGCGACGCTTCGCGGAAAACCTGAATCTATCCTTCTCGCGAGTGGCTATCCGCGATCAGCAGACACGTTGGGGATCCTGTTCTTCAACGGGAACCATTTCGCTTAACTGGCGATTGATCATGGCGCCACCCGAAGCCTGCGACTATATAGTCATGCATGAATTGCTTCATCTGAAGGAAATGAATCATTCCCATCGATTTTGGCGGCTTGTCCGGGAGGCTTGTCCTAACTACAAGCGCCACGAAGAATGGCTAGATGCCCATCAGCATGAACTAGCATGGGGGTAGGATATTTGAAGCACTCGCACCATTTGGGATGGACGCAAAAAAGCCAGATTCGCAAACCGGAATCTGGCGAAAAGCTGTATTGGATTTGGGCCTACGCTGAGTGTATTAGATGGCGCAAGCCTCGCAGCTCGAAATGGCCAACAGGTATTCGTCAAGGCTTACCATAGCTTCGGATACGACGCGAGGCATGTAGTCTCCTTTGTCGAGGCGTCGTTGGGCGTGCAAAATCAGATCTAACACAGGATCCATATCGATTTCTTCATAGCGCGGGTCGTCCATCTGAACCTTGATGTAGGTCTCAAGGTCTCTGAGGGTCAATTGCGAGTCAATGCAGAGTGTCATGATGTCCTCCTTCCTGTTGTTGCCTGTAGCCGCTATTGGCTTCTTCCCCTTTATCGGCATATCCCTCATAATCGTAAGCGTTTTGACAGTTAAAGAACCGTGAAGTTCGTCTTTTGTGATCGAAAAGCCGTTCTTATCTTCTCTATCTAATCCCTCCGTTACATGATCATATACGCTGATTCTCGATGATCCGGTTTCAGTTTTAAGGTATTATTCGATAGGTAGTTAGAAATTTATAACTCGCTATCTCTCAAAGCCCTTACCGATTTGATGGGGTACTTGGTAAGTCGATTGCCATAGGATCCGCGGCTCTTGACGGTAAGTTCGCCGAAATCGTATTGAAATTCCTTGTTACGAGCTTTGGAAGTTGGTGTGAGCTTTATTTGGATCGGCCTTGTCGTGCCATCGACATTGGCTCGAAAATAATGGACCTTGGAGCCTTTGGATCCGCGGGTCAGATCATACACTTTATCTCGCGTCACGCCGCTTACCATGAAGCGCTTCACGAATGAATCGCCTCGGCTTCCGTCCCGATAGACCATGTCGTAGATGGTGTCCTCGTCTCCCTTCTTCCAGATCGCGATATGGACGATGCCTTTGCCCATGAAGACTTTTTCGGCAACGCGTGAAACGCGAAAGGTGCCATCGGCGCAAAAGCAAATCACGTCGTCCAGCTGCGTGCATTCTCCAAAGAGTTCGTCTTTCTTTAGACCCAATCCGATAAAGCCGTCCTCGCGATTGACATAGAGCTTTTCGGTTGGCAATGCCACTTCAGCCGCCTTGATCGTCTCGAAATTTTCGATACGGGTCCGTCTTTCGCGACCTTTGCCGTACTTCTTCTTCAGATCCTGGAAAAACTTTATGGTGAAGTCCGTAAGCTTTCTGAGATTCCGCTTGGTGGCTCGAATTTCCTTTTCCGTATTCTTGATCTCTTCAAGAGCTTTGAAAACATTGTACTTGGAAATGCGTTTGATGCGAATCTCGGTTAGCTTGGCTACGTCTTCATCCGTAACAGTCCGTTTGAGATTCTTCTTGTAGGGACGTAAGCCTTTGTGGATTTCCTTGATTACCTCTTCCCAGGTTTCGCATTCCTCTATCCGGCGATAGATACGCTTTTCGATGAAGATCCGCTCCAGAGAGTCGAAATGCCATTTCTCCTCAAGTTCAGCCAGCTTTATTTGCAACTCTTGCTTAAGCAAGCCGCGCACATTATCCGTCGAGCGTCTCAGAATTTCGCTTACGCCCATGAAATTAGGATGATCGTTTTCGATCAGGCAGCTGTTCGGCGAAATGGATACCTGGCAATCAGTAAAGACGTAGAGCGCGTCAATGGTGGCCTGCGTTTCGGAGCCAGAGGGTAGAGTGATGAGTATTTCAGCATTCTCCGCGGTGTTGTCCTCGATTTTCTTGACCTTGACTTTCCCTTTGGCGTTGGCCGAGAGAATAGAGTCGATAAGCGAGCTTGTAGTCGTGCCGAAAGGGATTTCCGTGATGGCTAGCTGGTACTTGCTTCGTTCTTCAAATACGGCTCTGATCAGGACTTTTCCTCCTCGCAATCCGTCATCGTAGTTAGAAAAATCAGCGATGCCCCCTGTGTTGAAATCCGGATACAAGACAACTTTATCTTTCTTTAGATGATCGATGGCGGCATCGATAATCTCGTTGAAGTTATGGGGAAGGAGTTTGCAGGCGAGACCGACTGCGATTCCTTCGCATCCCTCGGCTAGAAGAAGCGGGAATTTGACTGGCAAATGGGTCGGCTCCTTGTTCCGACCATCATAGGAAGCCTGCCAAACTGTCGTTTTGGGGTTGAAAACCACTTCCCTGGCAAAGGGCGAGAGACGGGCTTCGATATAGCGAGCGGCAGCCGCTCCATCTCCTGTCAGCGTATTGCCCCAGTTTCCTTGCGTATCGATCAGCAGATTACGCTGGCCCATTCCGACCATGGCGGCGTAGATACTCGTATCCCCATGGGGATGATAGCGCATGGTGTGTCCAACAATGTTGGCTACCTTGTTATAGCGACCGTCATCCAATTCTTTGAGAGAGTGAAGAATGCGACGTTGAACAGGTTTCAGGCCGTCTTCCAGGGCTGGTACGGCTCTATCAAGAATGACGTAGGAAGCGTATTCAAGAAACCAATTCTGATAAGCTTTTGCCAGAGGAGCCTCGTGGTTCCCCATATCCTGTGGAGCCATCTTTTCTTCCGCCTCTTTAGCTTCGAAGTCGAATGTTTCCTGATCAGGAGTCGTTTTCTTTCTTCTCGGACTCATTTGCTGACAATGCTTGGCGGGACCTCTAAAGGAACGGATTAGGCTTCTACCAGATCCTTCTCCACCTGAAGGTTTTCGATGATGAATTCCTGGCGGTCTGGAGTGTTCTTGCCCATGTAGAAGGCTAGTAATTCATCGATATTATGTAAGTGGTTCATGGTGACAGGATCTAGCTTGATGTCCTTGCCGATAAAAGTGGCAAACTCGTCGGGAGAAGCTTCACCCAGGCCTTTGAAACGCGTGATTTCCACACCTCGCCCGAGAGCGTCGACCGCTTTTTCCTTTTCGAGTTCCGAGTAGCAGTAAACCGTCTTCTGCTTGGTCCGAACTCGAAAGAGCGGGGTTTGGAGTATGTATAGATGGCCTTGGCGAATCAGATCGGGGAAGAATTGAAGGAAGAAAGTCAGTAGCAGCAGTCGAATGTGCATTCCGTCAACATCCGCGTCGGTGGCGATTACGACTTTATTGTAGCGCAGGGTGTCGAGACCGTCCTCGATATCCAGGGCGCTTTGCAGGCAATTGAATTCGTCATTCTGATACACGATCTTCTTGCTCAGGCCAAACGCGTTTAACGGCTTTCCTTTCAGACTGAAAACAGCTTGGGTGTTCACGTCGCGAGTCTTGGTGATAGACCCTCCGGCCGAGTCGCCCTCCACGATAAACAGCGTTGATTCCTCCGCTTGCTTGTTCCGTGTATTGAAATGGGCCCGACAGTCGCGCAGTTTCTTGTTGTGAAGGTTGACCTTTTTCGCTTTTTCTCGAGCAAGCTTGCGAATCCCTGAAAGCTCTTTACGCTCCTTTTCGCTTTGAGCGATTTTCTGCTGCAGCGCCTTGGCTGTTTCAGGATAGCGATGCAAATAATCGTCCAGTTCCTTCTTGATGAAATTGTTGACGGAATTTCTTACAGAAGGTCCTTTTGGTCCGATGTTTTGCGATCCCAGCTTGGTTTTAGTTTGACTTTCAAAAACCGGCTCCTGGACGCGTATTGAAAGCGAAGATACGATTGAAGTTCGTACATCGGAGGCATCGTAGTCCTTTTTATAGAACTCGCGAACGGTTTTAACGATGGCTTCGCGAAAGGCGCTTTGATGCGTCCCTCCCATCGTTGTGTGTTGTCCGTTGACGAACGAAAAGTATTCTTCTCCGTAGTGGGTACCGTGAGTAATCGCCACTTCGATATCGTCACCCTTCAAGTGAATGATGGGGTAAAGGATGTCGCCGCTCAGGTTGTTCTCCAGAAGATCTTTGAGGCCGTTTTCCGATTTGAATAGCCTTCCGTTCAACGAAAGGGTGAGCCCCGTATTCAGATAAGCGTAGTTCCAAAGCATGGTCTCGACGTAGTCGAGGTTGTACTTGAATCGCTTGAAAATGGCCTTGTCAGGCTTGAAGGATACGAATGTCCCGTTCTTTTCCTTGGTCCGGGTTTGACGACTCTCCTTCTCGAGTTCGCCCGTTGAAAAGGTGGCTGTTTTCGCCTTGCCCTCGCGAAAAGCCTCGACTCGAAATGAGTCGGAGAGGGCATTAACGGCCTTGGTGCCAACCCCATTTAGTCCGACGCTCTTCTGAAAGGTCTCGCTATCGTACTTGGCGCCGGTGTTCATTTTGGATACGGCATCGACTACCTTTCCAAGGGGTATGCCGCGCCCAAAATCGCGTACCGTTACGTCTTCTCCGTCGATAGTTACGTCGATCCTTTTCCCGTATCCACTGGAGTGTTCGTCGATAGAGTTGTCGATGATCTCCTTGAGGAGCACGTAGATGCCATCGTCAGGAGCTGAACCGTCGCCAAGTTTTCCGATATACATCCCAGGCCGAAGTCGTATGTGCTCCCTGGGACTGAGTGACTTGATGCTTTTCTCCGTGTAGTCGCCTTTTGCCATTCCTGGATATTTATAGCAAAAGGGGCGTTCAGGGAAATCAAGCGGATATCACCGGCAATTTGTTAGAATTTTGTCAATGAATGGGCAATAATCGCAGTGAATTGCTGTGTAACGGAAAATTCGGGACACGCCAAAGCGCTGAGCTCCTATCGATTTATCGTCCGTATCGTTCGCCGTTTCGAGCGCGATTCCGGGCGTACGAATACTTAGTGTCATAGAATATTTTGGTCGGGCGACGTTTTTTGGTAACGCTTTTTCCAGTGCTTGTAAAGATGTCCGTGTCCGGATGAAACGCGTACCAGGCAAACCAATACAGTGACAAGGCGGGTAGTATTTCGCCTTCAGCATCTCGAATGACGGCGCTCGCAGCTCCAGGCTCTATCTCGATGATCAATTCGTGTCCGGCAAAATAGTCGATGCAGGGCGTTTGACTCTTAGCCTCAAGCTCCTTGATCGGGTAAGCCTTGAATTCCCCGTTCAGCTCAAGCCCCAAGACGACTTCCTTAGGGTGGATCTTGCGATTCTTGTTTTCAATCGGAAACCAGATTCGCTTGCTTTCCGTGTAGCCTGGATAGGAGTTCCGATCATAGGCGTAGGCCGGATAAATTCCTTGCTCAGCCGAAAGCACCCGGGTGTTCGGATGTTTCGCCTTCCAGGTCGACCAGGTCGTGTTGCTTGTCGGGATGCGTTCCAGCGTGTCTCCGATCATGGGACCCGACACCGCTTCCCCCATGATTTGGGACCATAGGGATTCGGTCTCTCGATCGTAGATCAACACATCGCTGTTATACAATAGGCCAGATACTCCGAAACGCTTAGGGCCGTCGACATAGGACTGAAATGCCATTCCGCTGCCGGAGAGCGGGCAATAGGTAACGACTACCGGCTTATCGCCAAATTGATCGTTAACGATTTCGTGTTTATCCAGTATCTTAATGGGGTAGGCCCTGGCCATTCCATCGACGACCACCCCTAGCACCCGATCTGTGACTCTCAGGTGGTAGGCATCTTCGGCCTCCATGAAGCGTGGCTGCTCAATCGACGGAATACCATCTTTTGGAAGTCCTCCCGATCGTATAAATTTCTTGGGTACAGTGAGTTCGCTTAGATCGAAATCGTTAAGACTCTCCGCGTGTAGACTGGTAATCGAAAAACTTGCTATAATGGAAATAGCGAAGGAAAATAGATACAGCTTTCGCTGACGATGATAGTGGGGATTCATCATTTAATTGGGGTTGTTTCGTTTAGAATAAACGCCAATCGAACTGGTTCGAAATCACGCGTTCATTCGCTTTTAATTGAATACTTTTTTTCAGCTAAAGCAAGCGATCTCACTCTTATACTACGGTAAATTCATCAGGACTTAACCGAATGGGGTGGCAATGATCTCAACTGCTCTTTTTTGAGCTAGATTAATGAAAATATCGAGTGTCGTTGCGGCTGAATTTCCTCTGTCGTGTTTGTATCCAGCATGCGTAGGATTCTTGTATTCGGTTTTCTCGTTCCAGTTTTTTTACGCCCGGCATTTGCCGAAGAAACCTGGGAGACCGATGCTGCCAAAGCTTTCGCTCGCGCTAAACAGGAGGGTAGTCTGGCGCTCATGGCTTTCGCCGGCTCCGACTAGTGTCCTCCCTGTATCAAACTTAAACGGGAAGTCTTTCAGCCCGAAGCCTTTAGCTGTCGCCTTAGCGAAAAATAGGTTTTTGTGAGCATCGATTTCCCTTCGAACACCAAACTCGACGACGATCAGGTCAGCTCCAACAAGCGCCTGAAACGCAAGTATTTTATCTTCGGCTTTCCAACCGTCCTAATGCTGGATCACAAGGGGAAGAAGCTAGGCAGGATCGGCTATGGTAAGGGTAGGACCTGAAACCTTTTTCGAGAAACTCGATAAGATTGAGTGGAAGCTCTCTCTTTAGGTTGCCGCCTTGTGGCGATTCAGTTCTTTGGCTCCGATATCGCGTCTCAGGTATTTCGATTCAAATCCAACTTGATCGCACAAATCGTAGGCCTTTTTAGCGGCTTCCTCGAGATTGGCTCCTAGCCCTGTGACTCCCATCACGCGTCCTCCATTGGTGACGATAGACCCATTCTCGACCTGTTTTGTGCCTGCGTGAAAGAGCAGCTGCCCCTCCGCTAGATTTTCGGGCAGGGTAATCGTTTCTCCCTTGGGGTAGCTCTCCGGATAGCCATTGGAGGCGAGTACGACTGTCATCGCGTAGGCGTCCTCCACTTCAACATTTATAGAGCCGAGCTCGCCTCGAGCAGTAGCCAGCATGACTTCGACGGGATCCGTTTTCAGACGGGGTATGAGAACTTGGGTTTCCGGATCGCCGAAACGCACATTAAACTCGATGACTTTCGGTCCTGATGAAGTCATCATCAGTCCGATGTAAAGGGTTCCTCGGTAGTCTACTCCCTCTGCAACCAGACCATCAATGCTAGGCTTCACGATTTCGTTTTCAATCCGCTGCATCAAGGCGTCGTCGATCAGATCGGCTGGAGAATAGGCTCCCATCCCTCCAGTATTGGGTCCTTTATCGCCCTCGAAGATCGCCTTGTGATCCTGGCTGGTCGGCAAGATCAAATAGTCGGATCCCGAAACGATCACGTGGATGGACGTTTCCTCTCCTTGCAGGCATTCCTCGATCAGAATGGTTTTGCTGCTATCGCCAAATTTCAGTCCCACAAGCATATCCTCCACTGTTTGGATCGCTTTCTCGTGATCTTCCGCGATGATAACTCCTTTCCCTGCTGCGAGACCATCAGCCTTGATCACAATGGGGTAGGAGGCTGTATCCAAATATTCCTTAGCGGCTTCGGCGCTTTCAAACGAATCAGCCGCGCCAGTAGGAATACCGTATTTAAGGAGAAATGATTTCGTATGCGATTTGCTGGCTTCGAAAAGCGCTCCGTCGGCTTTGGGGCCGTAGGCCAGGATTCCCTCCGCCGCGAGCGCATCCACCAGGCCTAGCGAAAGGGGAACTTCCGGACCGACGATTACTAGGTCGACGCACGTCTCTACCGCCAGCTGGACGATTTCCTCGATGTTGTCCGCCGCGACCTTTTCGCATTCACAGCCATCGCTGGCCATGCCAGGATTTCCCGGAGCGGCGATGACTCTTTGGACGAGAGGGCTTTTTTTGCATGCCCAGGCTAGGGTGTGTTCGCGTCCGCCGGAGCCAACGACGAGTACGGTGATTGGAGACTGCTGTGTCATGTTTTCTTTCGGATTACAGAGGTTTTTGGCTTCGGAGGGTTTGAGCCTCTGCCAATGTAATCACATGATCTGAAGCGTCTTCCGATAAAACTCAACGATCTCTTCGGGATCTCCGGAAAAAAGTATGTAGTCCTGCATCCAAGCTGGCATGCGGCTCTCTTTGATCATACGCCGGAGTTGGCTTTCCAGGTCTTCGAAATAATCGGTATGGTAGAAGACGAAAGGCACTCGCGGGCGAATTCCCAATTTGAGATTGCAAAGCTCAATTCCGATTTCCTCCAGCGTTCCGGCACCCCCCATATTGAAGATGCAAAAGTCCGCGACCTGAAACCACTTTTGGCGATTGTGGCGATTCTGCTCCTGGAAGGTGTTGTAGAAATCCACACCAGCTTTAGGAGGCTGCGCTTCCAATTCCAGGTAGGCGGCGCCCGTCAGACAATTTTTCTTTCTGCCCACGTCGGAAGCCAGGCCCATCACACCTTCGCCTCCTCCGGTCAGGATGCCAACGTTGGGCCCGAAGAAATCGGTCATTTTTACGACAAGCTGGGTTATCCGCTTTTTCTGCTCCTTGCTCATCTCGAAGGCTGAGCCGTAGAATGCTAGAATCGTGCAGGCTAGAAATCGATCGACGTTTTCCTCTTTGATGAAGTAACCGTGATCGTTCTTGTAGGCATGCAAGTAGATGTCGTTAAAGTAATGATTGAACCAATACACTTTGATGCCAATCTGCTGGTAGGTTTCGAGCATTCCGTGCGCTTCGGTCGGCAGAAAGAAGTCGTGCATAGGCGTGGCCTGGCGAAACACGATTCTCTGAATCTTCATTCTCTTCACTCGGGCAAGAATTTCAATGTGTTCCGGCAAGCTGGGAAAGTGGTCCATCACTAAGGTATCCGCTTCGGGATCTCCTTTGCGAATAGCCTGATTCAAGGTTCGAAACCCGAAATGGCCATTGCGAGCGACGCGAGCGATTTCACGTTTTATATTCTCCTCTCCTTTTATCAGTACGCTTTGATTTTCCCCTCGAGCGCTGCGGCCGCTCACAGCTACCTCAACAGTTGGTCTTACTCTTGAGAAATGAGCTTTGGGATTGTCGTCAAGTTGTCGATACACGGTATCCATGTTCGAGAAGAACACCAACCGCTGGTCTCGGCGCTCCATTTTCTGGTTCACGTCGAAGCGTGGAGAATGGTAAACCTCGATCGAGAGAACGGGATTGATGACAAGCTCGTTGGTTCGATTGTAAATCTCTAGAATCACATTAGAACCAAACGTCTTTACCGGATCCAGGAGGACTGCTCCCGAGTGCAGTCCAAAATTGCCTTCGCCTCGATTCAGAACGACGTAATGCTCCTTCAGATACATCGAACAGCTAGTGAGAATTCCCGATTTGGCGGGGATGTCCACGACTTCGAGCTCTTCTCTGATCTGCACTTTATCAAGGTAGGCTCGTGGCTGGTGACCTTTGATGATTCGGTAGTGATCCAATTCCGTCATCGATTCGGGCAGGGTGTATCGGACCTTGTGAGGCGTAAGGAAAACGCTACCGAATCGATCAATTGAGATTGTATTTGGAAGTTTGATACGATTCTCCTTGAGAGCTTGCCAGATTTCGTCCGAGGCCAGCTTCTGGCTTTCGGGAGCGTAGAAGAGCCGACCCACCGGCGTGCCCGGCTTGAGCAGCTTTTCAAAATAGCCGGCGCAGGGGAATGTCTTGTCGTAGACGTAGGCTTGGCCATCTAGAATGAGGCGATCCTTATTGAGGCGGGGAGGTTTCGGGGCGAAAATTTCCAAGCCGATGCGAGCAAGGGAACTGCGCTCGCTAAATTGGATTTTTTTAAGGCGGGTCTTGGCCAGTTCGAGTTCCTGTCGGTCGCGAAGCTTGAAGGTGATGGTGAGATCGCAATCGCCATTGGCCTTCCCTTTTTTCAGATTCGTTATGACGCCATCTTCGCTAATCCAGAAATTCTCTCGTTTCATATGGGAAGTAATGTCACGCGTTTTAATTACATCTTAGCTCGCGTTTTCTCGGTCCATCGGGACGCGAATCCGAAAAGAGCCGCTTTACAATAGAATCTATTCTGCTAGGTGTTTCAAACACTATATCTAGTTTCGCTTGATTGTTGAAATTACATCTCCTTGCAACGGAATATCTTATGAAGAAGTTGATCTTTGTCGCCTGTCTCTTTGGCAACTTTTTTATCGCTCTTGGCCAGTCGCCTCAATCGGCGGCCATACCCCAAGACGAACAGCCTGAATATAGCGAGCTTCAACTTCTCGAGACTTGGGGATGGCTCCTGGCCGAGCAATTCAATCTTGGCAATCTCGAGATTACGCAAGGCGAAGTCGATGCGATTTCAAGAGGCATAGCCAAGCATGTCGAGGGCGTTCAGGCTCCTACTGATCTTCGATTTTCGGTCGGTCAGATGCAGGTCTACTTCTCTGAACGCGAAAAGCGGGTCGCCCAGCGGCAGAGGGAGTACGGAAGGTTGGCCGAGCAGGAGTTTTTCGATACCATCATCGGCCAGCCAGGCATCCAAGGTTTGGCGACAGGCCTTCATTTCGAAATTCTCGAACCTGGGAACGATGAGCGACCTACGGCGAAAGATAACGTGCGCGTGCACTACAAAGGCACTTTTCTCGACGGTCGCGTATTTGATAGCTCCTACGACCGTAATGAGCCTTCCGAGTTCAAGCTTACCAATGTGATTCCTGCCTGGACCCAAGGTTTGCCACTCATAGGCGTAGGCGGAAAAATGAAGCTCTATGTGCCAGCTAGACTTGGATACGGCGATGAAGGTCGTAGCGGAATCCCGCCCGCCTCCGCATTGATTTTCGAAATCGAATTGCTTGATATACTAAAGGATCCGCCTCCTGCTCCAAGTCTTCCGGCTCTGAATCAGCCTTAGCGACTTGTTCGGAATTCGGTTGTATGCGTCTGGCCTTGGTCACCGAAACCTTTCCGCCCGAAGTTAACGGTGTCGCCATGACATTGGGCAGGCTTGTTGATGGTCTTCGGTCGCGTGGTTGGGAAACGCAAGTAGTCAGACCTAGACAGAAGGACGAATCCTTTAAGGAGACTGATCATTCCCTTGATTCCAGAGAATTGATTTTGCCGAGTTTGCCTTTGCCTGGCTATGAAGGTTTAAGAATGGGAACCCCGTCCACGCTCACTTTACTCAGGGAATGGAGATCATGGCGACCCAGTATCATACATGTGGCTACGGAAGGACCTCTGGGGCTCGGCGCGATTTTCGTGGCCAACGAATTGGGCATTCCGGTCAGTTCCACTTTTCATACCAATTTTCATCAGTACAGTAGCCATTACAAACTCGGCTTGGTGATGAATCTGATTTTCGTTTACCTGAGAGTCGTTCATAACGCATGCAGCTGTACTTTGGCTCCCACTACAGAGATGGCTAAGGTCCTTGATGGTATGGGTTTTAAGAATACGGGAGTGCTGTCTCGAGGTGTGGATACGGAACTCTTTTCGCCCGATCGCCGCAATGACAGTCTTCGGCAAGAGTGGGGAGTTTCGCCGGATGACCGTGTGTACTTGTATGTAGGTCGCGTGGCCAAGGAGAAGAATATCGGATTGGCGGTGGAGGCTTTCTTGACGCTCCGTGAACATCAGGCGGGAGCTAAATTCGTGATTGTTGGAGATGGTCCCGAGAAAACGGGTCTCGAGAGTCGGTATCCTGAATTCATTTACGCTGGAATGAGAAAAGGAGAAGATCTTGCTCAGCACTACGCTTCTGGCGACGTGTTCCTTTTCCCTAGCGTTACTGAAACCTTCGGCAACGTGGTTACGGAAGCCCTTTCATCCGGCCTTGTTGTCGCTACATTCGATTACGCGGCAGGAAGACAGTACATTGTAAATGAGGCGAATGGCTTTCTGGTTCCCTTCGACGATTCCATATCTTTCATTGGCCTAGTACAAAGGCTGGGCGAAAAAGAAAACGCCTCTTTGGAGCCCATTCGAGCTGCTGCTCGAGAAACCGCATTGGGTGTTAGTTGGAATCGCATCGTAGACGATTTCCAAACGGCTCTCGCTCGGGCTCAATCGGCTTACTCCAATCGAGCATCCGCAAATTAGATACAATTTCATGCAGAAGAAGACGGTTTTTATTATCAATCCTATTTCCGGCAAAGGCGGGAAGGGCCCTGTGCGAAAGCGCCGCGTGGATGCATTCATAAAGGAAAAAGGGATGAATGCCGTCTCCTACGAGACTCAGAGATCAGGGCACGCTACGGAACTATCCCAGAAGGCGCTTGAGGATAATGCCGAACGAGTGATCTGCCTGGGAGGTGACGGAACGATCAATGAAGTGGCTAAGGTTATGGTAAGCTCAGGTGTAGCCTTCGGACTGATTCCTATGGGCTCCGGAAACGGCCTTGCTCGACACTTGGGTATACCCCTGAAGCTAAACGCCGCCTTGGAAAACATTCTTTCGGGCGAGGAGAGGGTAATCGATACCGGTGAAGCGAATGGGCATGCCTTTTTCAATGTGATGGGGCTTGGGTTCGATGCGGAGATTGGCAAGCGTTTTAACGATACTCATGCTCGCGGATTTACGTCGTATCTAAAAGAAGGACTCAAAGCGTTCAAAGAGTATCGATCAAGTGATTACACTGTGAAGGCGAATGGTACGACCTTGGACGTAAATGCCTACATCGTGGCTATAGCCAATTCTTCTCAGTATGGCAGCAACGCCTACATTGCCCCCGATGCCTCGATTGATGACGGACTCCTAAATCTCGTAGCTATAAGAACGCCGGGTTTCTTTAGCTCTATCGATCTTTTTTGGAGAATCTTCGCCAAGGCGATTTATGGGAGCAAGAAAGTGGAGTCACTACTCTCGGATAAATACCGAATCGAACTCGAAGCGCCTGGATTCTTCCATGCCGATGGGGAGATTTTCGAATGCGGGAAGGAAATCGATATCTCGGTGAAGGCTAGCTCCCTGAAGATTATCGCTCCCTAGGCCACTTTTCTAGGTGAATCCGATTGATGGATACCTGCCTGTTTAAATAAAAGGGAGTAGAATTCCTGACTTATCTTCATGACTTCGTTTCCGATAATCTCGGTCGAGACCGAGTTTGGGATGAAGTTTTTAGAAATTCTCCAAACTCTCCGCAATGCGCCTTCCACTCATGATAGAAGCTCCCATGGCTATGCCATCTATGGCGCTACCGCCGCATTCCAGTCCTTCGTATTCTTCTTCAATAGAGTTTATGATCTCTTTCCATGGGCCGAAATTTCTGATGTATTGGGGAATAGCCTTGGGCCAGGTGACGAGCCTTGAGAAGGTAGGCTTGCCTTCCAAACCTAGCAATGTCCGCAAGTCTTCAATGGCCATCGACTCTAGTGACTCCCGTGAGGTCTGAGCTAGGCCCGGTCGTTGGCGTCCGCCCATCATAACCGTTAGCAATACGTTTCCTTTGGGAGCTCTGTCTGGATAGAGACTTGAACTGAAAAGGGCTCCCAAGATGTTCAGTCTTTCTTTGGTTGGAGCCAACGCTCCGAATCCATCCAATGGGTGTTGTATTTGTTCTCTTTTAAAACCTAATGCCAAGCTATGTACTGCTGGGTAAGGCAAGTCCGGCGATTTTTCGATCCGTTCGCTAATCGAACGTGGCCACGGAAGAAGTTTTATGGCGTGTGAAGGGATGCAGACGATAAGCGTTCTCGAATGGAAAGAGATTTGTTCACCATTGATTTCAGCTCTGATAGTCCATCGTTTTTCTTCGTATTCAATTTCCTTTACATGCGTATTAAGCGAAAGCCTTTTTCCCAATCTTTCAGCTAATCTTATTGGAAGGGTTCCCAAACCATTTTTAAAACTTATCGACCTCTTTTTATATTCGCTTCCCGTTTGGCGTTTTCGCTTCTTGTAGCGCATCGCTCCTCTGATGATCGATCCGCCATCCCTTTCGAATCCGTACATGAGTGGAAAGGCGTGACGCAGTACAAGTTCTTCCGGATCGCCGGCGTAAACCCCGCTGACAAAGGGATTGATGGCGTAGTCGAGAAATTCCTGACCCATTCTCCTCGTCACGAAATCCGCTACAGATTCAGATGCGGCTTCAGTATCCGGAAGTCTGCGACGGAATGGTTCTCCAAGAAACCCAATTTTGGCTTTGAAAGAGAAAAGAGGTGAGAAAATGGCTTGTAGTGGAGAACCTGGTACTGGAATAGGCTTTCCATTTCGAATGATGAATCGCTTTTTCGCGAATTCGCTGGTCTCCAGCAACTCTTCAGTCAGTCCAAGATCTGCGATTAGCGTTTCTACCCAGGGATCTGGCAGCAGGAGGGAATTAGGACCTCTTTCCACCAGGTATCCTTCCTCGCGATAGCTTGAAATAGGACCACCAGGGTGATCGGATTTATCAAGTGTTACTATGTCCTTCCCTTTTTTCGAGAGAAGGTAGGAAGCTGTTAGGCCGGCGATGCCCGCTCCGATGATAATAGCATCCTTCACTGAGTCCATATGTCTGCTTCTCCTGTTCCAGCGTATTCAGAGAATTCCCTTAGGAGATCATTGATCGGAGCGCATCTATATGGTCTTCGAGTAGCGATTGACCCCATCGTTGATGTAGGCATCGAAGCGCATTGCCAAATTTCTGATTACTAGCCTGCCGACCTCCAACACTTTTAATCCATCACTTGAAAGGCCGACGATTCCGTCTTCCGCCGCTTCCTGAAAACCTTCCAGCTCTTCCTGGAAGTAGGTTTCGAAGTCGATTCCCAAATGCTTGGACATAAGCTTATAGTCGAGTTCCAGGTCACACATTAGTCTCATGATCGTTTCCCGGCGTATGACGTCGTCTTCACTCATGAAATAGGCTTTTTCAATTGGCAGCGTATCACGATCGAGGTCGTCGTAGTAGGAAGGAAGCGTTTTTCGATTCTGTCGGTAGTGACTTTCGGTTTGGGATATGCTTGAGAGTCCGAAAGCGTAAATATTGGTCCCGGCTTTTGTGCTGTATCCCTGGAAGTTGCGTTGGAGGGTTTTATTCTTCTGAGCGACGGCAAGTTCGTCGTCAGACTTCGCGAAATGGTCCATACCAATGTATTCATAGCCATGAGACGTTAAGACCTCGGTAATCATCTTGAGCATTTGCAACTTCTGGCCTGGGCTCGGCATATCCGACTCCTTTATCATCTTTTGACCAGGCTTCATCCAAGGCACATGAGCGTAGTTAAAGATGGCGAATCGGTCGGGGTTCCAAGTGATGACTCGTTCGATAGTCGCTTTGAATGAATCCACGGTCTGGTAGGGAAGACCGTAAATCAGATCGATATTCAGTGAGGACAGTCCTTCTTCTCGAATCCAATCGACTGCTTGCAGACACATTTCCTCGGGCTGGATTCGATTTACCGCCTCCTGAACGATGGGATTGAGATCCTGCACGCCGAACGAAGCTCGGTTTATACCCATGCGGGCGAAAGCCGAAATATGCTCTCTGGTTAAACGCCTAGGGTCCAACTCGACGCTGAGTTCGGTATCCTCGGCGAAACGAAAGCGATTCTGGATCGAATTGCCAACCTGGTCTATTTGTTCTGGATCGAGATAGTTGGGAGTCCCGCCACCGAAATGCATTTGCACGACTTCGCTTTCCGGATGGATATACCGTTTGTAGAGATCCATTTCCTTGTCCAAGTAGTTCAAATACGGACCCAGTTTCTCGTGATCTTTTGAAATGATTGTTGTGCATCCGCAAAACCAGCACATCGATTCACAGAAGGGGAGGTGGTAGTAGAGTGATAGAGATTGAGGCTCCTGCGCCTGACATGCCAAATCGGTTTCCAGTCTCTTGGCATCGAAAGAATCCTCGAATTTTAGAGCGGTTGGGTACGAAGTGTAGCGAGGCCCTTGACCGCCATATTTTTCTATTAAACCGATATCGAAGGTTAGAGCGTTCATCACCTGGTGAAACTGGTAACGGTTTCGATCATTGTTTCCATATTTTCAATACGCGCGGTCGGTAAAATGCCATGGCCCAAGTTGAATACGTGTCCAGCTCTGTTTTTCATAGCCTCAAGAATGCGAAGCGTTTGAGCTCTCACAATTTCCGGGGTGGTGTTCAGAATGACAGGATCCAGGTTCCCCTGGATTGCAATATTCACGGGAATGATGCTGGCTGCGTTTATGATGGGTATAGTCCAATCGACGGCTATCGCTTTTGGCCTAGCCTCAGCCTGTTTCTCCAGGTGAGGCGATGTTCCCTTGGCATATAGGATAATGGGAATGGAGTTATCCAGTTCATCGATAAGCAGCCGTATCCATTTAAGGGATGCATTCTCGTAGTCGTTGCCCGACAGTATGCCGCCCCATGAATCGAAGATCTGCAAGGCGTCCGCGCCTGCCAGGGCTTGCATTTTAAAATAGTCGACGAGCGAGGAGCATAGTTTCTCCATCAATTTATCGAACACTCTTCGATTCGAATAAAACAGTTCTTTGGTCTTCTCGAAATTTTTGGAGCTACCTCCTTCCAGCATATAGGTTGCCAAGGTCCAAGGAGAACCGCCAAAACCAAGTAGCATTTTCGACTCGCCCAACTCGCTTTTTATCAATGCCAAGGCTTTCGCTACGTAGTCCAGCTTCTCGTCAATCGAAGAAGGATCGAGGGCGTCGATCTGGCTTTCAGACTCGAGGGCATAGTCCATGGCGATACCGCCTTCATCTTTAAAATGATAGCCCTGCCCAAGCGCTTCCGGGATAACGAGAATGTCTGAAAATAGAATCGCGGCATCAAGCGCGAATCGACGTAGTGGCTGCATGGTTACCTCCAAGGCAAGCTCAGGCGTCTTAGCCATTTCGAGGAAAGAGTATTTCTCTTTGAGGGCTCGATATTCGGGAAGGTATCGACCAGCCTGGCGCATGACCCAAACTGGAGGACGGTCCAGAGGCTCGCAATTCAGCGCGGCAATGAAACGATCTTTCGATGTCATAGCGGTCGTTTCACTCATATTCTTATGATAGCTTGCTCGATTCCAGGTTTAGCCAGTCTCTCGGCCTTAGAAACGTTTCGTACAATTCCTCTTCGCGGCTCCCCTTTTCGGGAGACCAGTTGTACTTCCATGAAACTTCTGGAGGCAAAGACATGAGAATCGATTCAGTCCTTCCGTCGCTCTGTAGCCCAAAGAGCGTTCCCCGATCGTAGACAAGGTTAAATTCGACGTATCTACCGCGCCGATACAATTGAAAAGATTTCTCTTTGGGGCCGAATTCCATGGTTTTCCTTTTTGCAACGATGGGGAGATAAGCTCGTCCGTAAGCTTCGGCAACGCTTTTCATAAAGCCGAATGAGTGCTCGAAATCCACTTCGTTGAAATCGTCGAAGAAAATGCCGCCAATGCCTCTGGCTTCGTTTCTGTGCTTAACATGGAAATAGCGATCGCAGTTTTCCTTGAAATTCGGATACAGATGATCACCGAATTCTTCACACGCCGCGCGAGCAGTCTCATGCCAATGAACGGCGTCTTCTTCGAATCCATAATAAGGTGTAAGATCGAATCCCCCTCCAAACCACCAGACTTCGTCAAGCTGGTCTGTTGCCGGAGCGAGAAAGAAGCGAACATTCGCGTGAGATGTAGGTACATACGGATTATTGGGGTGTATCACGATGGACACCCCCGTGGCATGGAATGGTCTTCCGGTCAGCTCAGGGCGAGTTGCCGTTGCGGAAGGGGGTAGGCGGCTTCCTTTGACGTGAGAGAAGTTGACTCCTCCTTTTTCAAAAACGTTCCCATTCTCGATGACCCTGGAAATGCCTCCTCCGCCCTCTTCGCGACTCCATTCGTCCTTTAGGAAGCGTTTATTGCTGGCCTCTTCCGTCTCTAGCTCTGAGCAAAGCAAGGCTTGGAATTGCAACAAATAGCCACGTACCGCTTCCAGTTTTTCAACGCTCACTTAGTCATATCTAATTGGAATTCCGGGTAGAGCTAGTCCTTTCTTTGCGATTCTTCAGGTTTAGAGCTGAATTGAGGGAACCCAATATTTCACATTTGTCTGAAACTCTAGGAACGTTAACTGGCTTGCGTTTTGAACATTCGAGTTAAATGTAAAGAGCTGCGAGACGTTGAGAAGACTAAGGAAATATTGCTAAAAGATGGGACCGAAAATGATGAAAATGCTAGTGTTCAGGCTTTCCTGTGTTGCCGGGTTGTGGAGTGTTTTCCTTGGGGGATCACTGCTGGCCGACGAGGAATTGGAGCCCATCACGGTGAAAGCGGACGAATCATCGGAAACCGAAGTGGTTTCGATGGAAGAGGAAAGTTCTTCTCCCGAATTAAGCGAGGCTGAGAAGGCGGCAAAAGAAGAGGAGGAGGCGCTGGATGCGGAGCTGAAGAAGCTTCGAAAAGAGCGGGATCTGCTCTCCTTGCAGAATTCACTTCGATCGGAGAAAATGAAAGCCGAGCTTACGTCATTGCGAGAGGAGAAGGATCGCTTGAGTCTAGAGAATTCCATTTTCCGTGAAAAGCTCGCTTCCGAGTTCGAGGAGGCCAAGGCTCACATCGAGCGGCTCAATTCCCAAATCAATACGATCAACAAGAAAATCGCCCTCGATACTGCTGAGCAAAATCGTCGCCTTCAGCTCGAGCTTGCGGAGATGAAAGTTCAGGAAGAAAAACTGAAACTGGAGTTGTCCATCGTCCAGAAGGAAAATGAGCGGCAGATGAATGAAATTCGTCTAACCGAAGCGAAGTTGAAACTAAAGAGAAGCGAGCTTGAAGTAGGTCTGGCCGAGTTGACCGCGCAACTGTCGCGAAAGGAGAAAGAGGATCTTATCCACGACCAGGTCTACCGCGAGAAAGAGACCATGTACTTGAAGGAGCCTTTCGTGGATGGAGCTCTGCATGTGAGTGATCGTCGCATCCCTCTAAATGGTCTTATTTGGAGCGGTTCATCAAATTACATCAGCGAGCGGATAAATTTCTATAACAATCAGAGCACAGACTACCCCATCTTTATTATTATAGATTCATCCCCAGGCGGTTCAGTGATGGCCGGCTACAAGATTCTGAAAGCTATGCAAAGCAGCAAGGCTCCCGTTTACGTGGTCGTGAAGTCATACGCGGCGAGTACTGCAGCTGTGATTGCCACGCTTGCTGAACGATCTTACGCTTATCCTAATGCGATTTTGCTGCATCATCAGATGAGCTGGGGGGTCATGGGCAATCTGACGCAGCAGCAGGAATTTCTTGAGGACACCCAAGAGTGGTGGCGTCGCCTCGCCGAGCCAGTCGCTAAAAAGATGGGGTTGACGCTAGACGAGTTTGTCGAGCGGATGTACGATGAGAATTCCGATGGCGATTGGAGGGAGTTTGCCGATCAGGCCAAGGAGAACAACTGGATTGATGTTATTGTGGATCGCGTCTGGGAAATGGCGGTGGACAAGGATCCTGATCGTTTTGGTACGAGACGCTATGCCTCAGCTCCTGTCCATCTGAATGAAGCGCGTGACGAGCAGGGTCGGCCTTACATCGAGCTGCCGCGACTTGAGCCGTTTGACTTCTATTATCTGTATAATCCAGATAACTACTATCGTTTTAAATAATCACCTATCGTCTCGATTAGAGTGGTAGAAAGGGTTCCACGGTAAGAAATCGTATTCGTAGTCGCATTCGGGGCCCTGGCGTGACCGTTAATCGTGTTTAGAAGCTCGTTGAGGTTTCCCCCTATCCAGGCATGGGGTTTGCTTTAGCGAAGCCATAATGCTTTCCAGGCTGGACAAATGCGCTTTTTTGGTCAATTTACTGCAAACCCCTAAACCCCGTTATGCCCCTTCACCCTAATTTAAGCAAAAGACTCCATAAAGCTTACATTAAAGCAGGTCGTTAACCACTGTTATGATTCTATTCATAGTCTCTATCCATCTTTTGGCAGCGGTGGGGACCGTGGCTCTTCTCGTGAGGGCTCACAAGAAAGCCCCTGTTGGCTACCAAGATAAAGATGGATTTCATTACAGCGAGTGTCCGCTGAAGAAGTGCGCGAAGAACAAGTGTTGATCGTCCGCTTCTGAGTTCGCCGTCTAACTTCCTGCTTTAACGAAAAAGGCCCAGCGTTTAATAAGCGCTGGGCCTTTTTGTCGAATGGGAAGAGTCCATGCCATCGCTCATCCCATTTGGCTTTGATGTCTAAAAAGTGGTTTCACTCGGTTTGGAGAGCGGCTCGTACTGATATCCAATGCCGTGAATGGTCTTCAGGTTGTTGAGCGGGGATCCCTTGCGTTTGAAGAGATCGCGAATTTTCACGATGTACTGATCGAGAGAGCGGCTTCGGATGTCTGCATGAATTCCCCAAACGGAGTGGATCAAGTTTTTGCGGGTGATAATCGTATCCGGATTTTCGTGAAAATAGGAAAGAATGCCAATTTCCTTTCGTCCGATAGTTACGACTTCACCGTCCTGGAAAGTGATTTCCATGGTGGTAGGGTTGACGTCGGCGCTGTTGAATTCGAAAGGCGAATCCGTTAAGCGAACGTTCTTCGTCACGTTGAAGTCGTTCGCTACTTCAGCTCTGCGAAGGACGGCGTGTATTCGAGCCACCAACTCCGGGGCGCTGAACGGTTTCGTCACGTAATCGTCGGCACCCAGTTCCAGACCCTTTACTTTTGAAATCTCGGAATCGTTGCCAGTGAGAAAGATGGTGGGAATATTGATGTCTTCTCTCTTTAGATCCTCCATGAAGGCGAATCCATTCTGGTCGGGTAGAGTAAGATCGAGGAGAATGATGTTGGCGAAATTGTTTTTGAGGAAACGCATCGCCAAAGCGCAGCGATTGCAGATCTGGGTCTGCATCCCGGCTGCTTCCAAGTGCTCGGAAATCACGTTCGCAAGTTCCGCCTCATCCTCTACAATCAAGACTAATGGTTTTGGTTTTGTTGCCATAAGCGTTGTTCTGAATTTCGAAACTCCTTTGGATTAGAGGGCTGGTTGTAAACACCTATAATTTGAATCAGAGTATTCATTGATTGAGGTAAGGGAATGCCTAAACCTACGGTCACGATCTGAACTCGATTTAAGCATTCTTAAACATACATGAAATTAACAAATGTAAAATGTAAAAACGTAAATTCTGTGAGAAAAATTTGTTAGCTTTTGGCTTGCTCCTTGGAAATGGATGAGGTTTCGAAAGATCGTGTCACAGGAAGAGCCACTTATCATGTTCGGGTTCCCGAAAGGAAGCCTTGAAGAGGGAGCGATCGGTTTGTTCGCCAAGGCGGGTTGGATTATTCGAAAGAGCTCTCGATCCTACAAGCCAAGCATCAATGACCCCGAGTTGGATGGGCGATTTGTACGCAGCCAGGAGATTAGTCGCTACGTGGACCATGGCTACTTCGATTGTGGACTGTGTGGATACGACTGGGTAGTCGAGAACGGATCGGATGTTGTTGAAGTATGCGATATCGTCTACAGTCGGTCTTCCAATCGTCCTTCGCATTGGGTTCTGGCGGCTCCTCAGAATTCGGAAATCAAGACGGTTGCCGATTTGCAAGGAAAGCGAATTGCCACCGAGCTGGTCAATCTCACGCGATCGTTTTTGAAAGAAAAAGGGATTGAGGCTGAAGTGGAATTTTCCTGGGGGGCCACCGAGGTCAAGGTTCCCGATATGGTGGACGCCATTGTCGAGCTAACCGAAACCGGCAATTCGCTTCGAGCCAACAATTTGCGTATCGTCGATACGTTGCTGCAGACCAACCCTAAACTCATTGCCAATAAGCAGAGCTGGGAGAATCCCGTCAAGCGCTCGAAAATCGAGAATATCGCGATGATGCTTCAAGCGGCTCTTTCCGCTACAGACAAGGTTGGACTTAAGTTGAACGCGCCTCGGGAATCGCTGGAAAAGATTCTCGGCATCCTTCCTTCTTTGAGGAATCCGACAGTGAACCGTCTTACCGACGAAGGTTGGTGCGCGGTCGAAGTGATTCTTTCCGAAGATGCGGTTCGCGACATCATCCCGGAATTGAAGAAACTCGGGGCGGAAGGGATTATCGAATACCCGCTCAACAAGGTAGTCTACTAGTACAGGCGATCAATCAGATCGCTATTCGCTAGGTCGGAGAAAGTTCGGTTTTTAAATTCGGTTAAATTTGCCATAATTTTCCTCCGATTCTAAATATTACGCTTGCTCAAGCATTGGTGAGACGCGATTGTCTCCGCCTTTCAATTTTTTCGGCTACTAACCACTCGCTTTGCCGAGACGCTTCCAGGCGAGTTAATTAGCATGCAACCCGCCGCTTTTGCGGCACTTACAAAGTCAAGTTCTAGAGGGGAATGGTAAGCGCCTTCGTGATACTTGGTCTACCCATCTATTATGAGTTCGATAATGGCAGAACTCTTGGCCCAGACCACCTTCGATAAGCTGAAGGAAGGCACTATCATCCAGGGCCTTATAACCGAAATACGCCAAACCGAAGTCGTTGTCGATATCGGTGGCAAATCAGAGGGCCTCATCCCAGCGTCCGAATTCGTCGACCTGGGCGATCTGCAAATCGGCGAGGAAATCGAAGTCTACCTCGAAAAGCTCGAGGACAGAGAGGGCAATCCGACCCTTTCCTTCGATAAGGCCGAGCAGAAAAAGAATTGGGAGAATATAATCAACAAGTGTGAGGAAGGCTCCATTGTCCAAGGTCGCGTGAAGGCCAAGGTCAAGGGAGGCCTCATCGTTAGCATCGGAGTCGATGCTTTCCTGCCGGCTTCCCACATTGATGTTCAGCCTCCCAAGAATCTAGATCAGTACGTTACCCAGACTTACGATTTCAAGGTTCTCAAAATTAATCTGGAGCGAAAGAATATCGTCTTGTCTCGACGCGAGCTCATCGAAGAGCAACGCACCAGCAAGCGCCGTGAGCTTCTCGATAAAGTCCAGCCTGGCGATGTGGTCAAAGGCACCGTCAAGAACATCACCGATTTCGGAGCCTTTATCGATTTGGATGGCATGGACGGCCTTCTCCACATCACCGATATGAGCTGGGGACGCATTTCCCATCCAAGCGAGATGCTGAAGCAGGGCGAAGAAATCGATGTAATGATCATCGAAATCAATCGCGAGAAAGAGCGCGTGTCGCTTGGCCTGAAGCAGACCAGATCCAATCCTTGGGAAAACATCGAAAACAAGTATCCCATCGGGGCCAAAGTCGCTGGCAAAGTTGTCAACTTGGTGCCTTACGGAGCTTTCATCGAGATCGAGGAAGGGGTCGAGGGTTTGGTTCACGTCACCGAGATGTCCTGGACCAAGCGTATCACCAAGCCGAGCGAGCTGCTTAGGGTGGGTGACGACGTCGAAGCGGTTGTCCTCGGTATTCAGAAGGAAGAGGAGAAGATATCTCTCGGTATCCGTCAGCTAGAGCCAAATCCCTGGGATATGGTGGTTCACAACTATCCTGTTGGCGCCCACGTCCATGGCAAGGTTCGCAACATCACCACTTATGGGGCTTTCGTTGAGCTGGAAGAAGGCATCGATGGCATGGTTCACGTTTCCGACATGTCTTGGACTCGCAAGATCAACCATCCTAGCGAAGTGCTTAAGAAGGGCGACGAGATCGACGCCATCGTGCTCGATGTCGATACCAGCCAGCAGAGAATATCTCTCGGCATGAAGCAGCTTGGCGACGATCCTTGGAGCGATATCGATGGTCGGTTCCGTATCGGCGATGTGGTTACCGGAAAGATTTCCAAGATCACTTCGTTTGGAGCGTTTGTCGAGCTTCAGGATCACATCGACGGACTGGTGCACATCAGCCAGATAAGCGAAGAGCGTGTCGAGAAAGTGAAAGACCTTTTGAATATTGGCGAAGAAGTCACTGCTCGCGTCATCAAAATCGATCGCGAAGAGAGGCGTATCGGCCTCAGCATCAAGGCGGCTAGTTACGACGAAGAGCAGCTGGCAGCCGAGACCGCCACTTATGATAACATGAAGGAAGGCGGCGACTTGATGAATCTGGGAGATATTCTCGACCAGGCCACGAAGTAGCCGAGTATTCTCAAAATTGATACTTTCAAGGCGAACCTCTCAGAGGTTCGCCTTTTTCATGGACGTAAAGAATTCCTGAACTTTTCAAAGCGCTTAATTACCCGCGCATTTGCCTTGAAATTGAGCCTATTATGCAAATCTTTTAATTCCTTATGTCGGTATCCGATTTCGCACCTGTGTTGATTCAAGTCGCTCTCGCTGCGGGGCTTGCGGGAACTATATTGCTCGTCAGCCATCTCTTCGGGCAGCGCGGTTCGAAAGGGAAGATTAAGAATTCGCCATACGAGTGCGGTATTAAGTCCGAAGGCAAAACCAGCACTCGCTTCTCGGTGAAGTTCTACATAACCGCTATGCTTTTCATCCTCTTCGATATTGAAGTGGTCTTTTTGATACCTTGGGTTTTGGTATATCGCGATTTTCTTGCCAACAGCATCCCCATTCTTGGTCCGATCCTTTTCTTTCTTGCCGTTCTTGTAATCGGATTGGTTTACGAAATCAAAAAGGGCGCATTGGAGTGGGAGAAGTAGCTAGGTTTATCCGCCTAGCTAAAATGGGCTAAACGTTATGCGATTGGATCGATACTTTTCGCGCAAACGAGCGCTGGAACTGGAGAGCGATACGCTTGAGGGGTGCCTCAAGGAATTGCTTAAGGTTTCGACATCCCAATTCAAGGATCTCGAACGCAAGAAGCTTCTCCCCGGGTTGATCGCTCGCGAAAACACGATGACTACTTATCTGGGGCACGGCGTGGCGCTTCCCCATATACGGGTAAAGATGAACCGAAGATACATTTTCGCTGTTGGCCGTAGCGAAGCGGGCATCGAATATGAAGGCCCAAAGGAGACCGAAAAAGTAAGGCTGATTCTTCTTCTGCTAGCTGGAGATAATGCTAAAGACTATCTTAATGTGCTGGCTGCTGTCGCTAGGCTGGTTAAGGACAAGTCCTTCATCGACGGATTAGTCGAGGCTCCGGACATCGAGGAACTCTACGATCGATTGATTGCCGGATTTGGAGGTATTTTGGCTCCTGCGAAAAAGACGCGGCAAAGCTCGATCAATAAGCTGATCTTCCGTCAAGCGGTCCAGGTTGCGAAAGGAACGCATTGCGATTCAATCGCCGTTTTCGGGGACACCATGCTGACCAATCCATTGCTCACGCACGATAGTTTTCAGAAATTCAAAACCGTTCTGATCACGCGTCGGGCGAAGGAAGGGGATTTTGATGATTCGACTTTCAGCCATGTCATTCAAGTTCGCTCTTTTTCGAGGGGACGTCTTTCGCAAGCTCGCTCCGCTTTCCTGGTTGGGCTTACAAGGGGCGTTTTTAGCATCAACGAAAAGATCTGCTGCATAGGCGGAATCCCGGACACGGATCAGTTCGATACGATTATGGTTGTTGATATGCGGCAGGAGTTTCAGACTCTCCTAGCCGAGCACGACAACTTTATGCCCGCTGACGTTTCCCCGGAAGTTCTGGAACGGGTTATTGGCATCGCTACGGAGTTGTCCGTCGAAGGACGAGAGGGTCGGCCGGTGGGAACGCTCTTCGTTCTTGGCGATGTGGAAAAGGTCGAAGAGATGACCAAGCCATTGGTATTGAATCCATTCCATGGATACAAGGAGGAGGATATCAATATTTTGAGTCCTTTTATGGACGAGACAGTCAAGGAGTACTCGAGCCTGGATGGAGCTTTCATTATTCGTGGCGATGGGGTGCTGATTTCAGCTGGGAGTCTCATTCACGCTCCGGACTACTACCATTCTCTCCCTAGCGGTCTCGGAGCTCGCCATGCCGCCGCCGCCGCCATTTCGGTGGCTACTAACTGTATTTCGATTGTCGTTTCCTCAAGCACCGGCCAGATCACGGTTTTTCGAAATGGCATCTCGCTGCCGCTAATGGAAAAGCCGTTCAGCAGCAATACTCGCTGAGGTAATCAGACCCAGTTCTCTCTCGTTCTGGCTTAAGGGAGCTGGAAAAAACGATTGATTTTCGGAAAAAACCTGCGATGTATCCTCATCCTTAATCTTAAAATACTATGCCACGCGAAGTAATCACTCTCGAATGCACGGAAGCTAAAGCAGAAGGAAAGCCCGTCTCACGTTATCTATCCTCTCGTAATAAGAAGACCGTTACGGAGCGTGTAGAGAAGAAGAAGTACAATCCGCATCTCAAGCGGCACACCCTGCATAAGGAGATTAAGTAGACTCTTCTTTAGACCCGGATTTTCAAATTAAAAGCGACGCCAAATGGCGTCGCTTTTTTAATTTTCAAATTTATGCTCAAAAACGCTTTGCGGACGATTTCAGTCTTCCGAAGCGGTGTTATTTCTGCGGCTGGCTCGCCAACCGTCTCTGTGTTTTCGTATCCAGTCTAGTAATGCTCTCTCGAATCCAATGTCATATCCGAGTCTTTCGGATTCCAGCCATTTGTGTCTGAGAATTTCTTCTCTTTCGGCTAGGAATTCCTGGTATAAGCTCGAACGCTTCACAAACTCGTGTTGGTCATTCGACTGATACTCTTCTGCTAACATATACATTAGTTGCGCTTCTGTTTATACAACTGGTTGTTCTTCTCAACGTTAAAAGACTATCGCTCGTTTTTGAGAACAAGGCAATGAGTCTCAGAGGTTTTAACAAAAGCAAAATAGGTTTCTTCAGGGAAACGATTGAATATGAATGAGTTGCTGGCAATTTTATTCTAATGAGTTAGAGTGTATTCTCTAATGACAGAGGGTAAACCAGGATGAAATCTTCAATAATCGCTGAAATTTAAGAAAGCTTTTCCTCAAGTTTCGAGGCGATTTCAAAAAAGGCTTTTGCTGAACTGGATTCCGGAGAAGTCTCTGTGACGGGAATCCCGGAATCGCCAGCTTCACGTATTGAAACATCCAAAGGGATTTTGCCCAAAAAATCGGTTCCTAGGTCATCTGCTGTCGATTGCCCTCCGCCTTCGCCGAAAATCGCGCTTCTCGAGCCGTCTGGAAGCTCGATGAAGCTCATGTTTTCAGCTACTCCCAAGATGGGCACATTCGTTTTCTCCAGCATCTTAGCTCCACGAAGGGCGACTTGCGTAGCTGCTGCCTGAGGGGTTGTAATAATTAAAGCTCCTTTCAGAGGTATCGTTTGTACTAGAGAAAGCTGGGCGTCTCCCGTTCCAGGGGGCAGGTCGATGAGAAGGGTATCGATTTCTCCCCACATCACGTTATGGATGAATTGCTGTATCGTTTTCTGGATCATTGGGCCTCTCCAAATGACTGGAGTCTCCTCGTCGATGAGAAACCCCATGGACATTATCTTAATGCCGTGATTCTCAAGCGGAACGATGCTTTCGCCTTCGATTTCCGGACGTTTGTTGATTCCCATCATCAGGGGGATCGATGGACCGTAGATATCGCAGTCCAGTAGACCAATTCGTTTTCCTGAAGACTGGCCGATCGCTTTCAACGCGCAGGCGAGATTTGCTGAGAAGGTTGATTTTCCCACTCCTCCTTTTCCGCTGGCAATGGCGATCACATTCTTGATTCCCTTAATGGGAGATTGGTCTGGCGAGGAGGGAGTCGATGTTGGAGCTGCGGCCTTTTTCGCAGTATTTATGGAGACGTTCACCTCCACTTCATTTACTTCTTCCAGGGCATTCAAAACGGTCTCTACATCATTGCGGATGCGAGCTGCCATACTGTGATCGCTCGTGGTGACGTTGAGGTTTACGATTGCTTTGCCTTCATTGAATTCAGCGGAGCGTACTAGGCCGAAGGATACAATATCCCTGCTGAAACCTGGATACTTGACGGTCGATAGGGCCTTGTTGATAGCTTCTTGGCTCACGGTTGTTTTAAGTTGTCGGTTGGTGTTTTTCTTCCCATCGCTCTTGCGCAGCCTTGCGAATGAGCTGTAGAAGATATCTCTTTAGAAACCTGAAACATTCGCTGGACTGTCAAGTCTGGGGTTCTTCAGAGCATGATTCCTATCTATTCGAAAATTCTAGTTTGCCTGTTAATCGCCACTATCGGCGCTCTTCAAGTCTCCGCCCAAGGCGCTCCCCGAGATATCGGGCCTATCTACGTCACTCCTGGCCTGACTACCTATGGCATCGTTGTTCGTTCCGATGATGAAATGGCTAAGGGACTGCTTACCCGAGCGATGACGGCTCATGGGGGGTATCGAGTAGAGAACTCGATGAACAAGGCGTCCTTCGCGTTTAACATTCGTATCGTTAGCGAGACGGCTGCGCAGCTTATCATTTCCTCTGGAGTGCCAGAGCAGGAACAGCATCGCGAGACGGTAGTCGGGCAATCCAAGCGCCAGGCCATTTTTAAAGCCATTGATTTGGCTATTCGCAAGACCAGCGGTCAGCCAGGTTTCTTTTCGGGAAAGATCGCCTATGTGGGAGAGCATCAGGGTCGCCCGGAGCTTTTTGCAGTAGACTTTTTCTTTGGAGAGGGCTACCGGCTGACTCAGGATCGAGCGGAAATCGTCCGACCTAGATGGTCTCCCGATGGTAGTTATATCGTCTATACCAGTTTCAAGTCGGGATACGCTAATATCCACAGAATGGATATGAGGCAGCAACGCTATATTGTGATGGCTAAATTCGATGGTACCAACACCAGCGCCCGGTATAGCCCTGATGGCAGTCGCATTGCGATGGTTCTGACGGGTGGCGGAAATGCCGATGTTTATGTCGGTTCTAGCAATCCCTCGCAGCTCAAGTTAAGAAACATCACCAAGTCCAGGGGAGAGGAAGCTGCTCCTTGTTGGTCGAAAGATGGAGCTCAGCTCATATTTTCTTCCGATATTGGAAGCGGAGTGCAGCTTTACCGTTCCACGGTTTTCGGAGGCGGGATGCGTCGGATACCTACCGATATAAGTCGCTACTGTGCTGAGCCTGACTGGAATCACGCCAATCCGGACCTCATCGCCTTCACTGTTCGGGTTGGAGACGGCTTTCAGATCGCCACCTATAGTTTCAAAGAAGGACGGAGCCGTTTTGCGACTTCCGAATCGGGTGACGCCGTGCAGGCCCAGTGGCTCAACGATGGTCGCCATATTTTGTATACCCGTAGAACTGCCAATCGAAGACGTATTATACTATTCGATACGATGACCAGTCATCGCTTTCAAATTTCTCCCGACTCGATAGGGAATGCTTCGCAAGCCAGTTTTTTGCCTCCCAGATAGTTTAGACCAAATGAAAAAGCCGTCACTCGCGTGACGGCTTCGAAATTCAGTATTGGGAATCTCCAATTCTAGCTTTTGGCTGCTTGATAATTCGCTTCGGCGGCCTCCCAGTTTACGACATTCCAGAAAGCGGCGATGTAGTCTGGGCGTCTATTTTGATAGTTCAAGTAATAGGCATGTTCCCATACATCCAGACCAATGACAGGCTTTCCGCCATCCATTAACGGAGAGTCTTGGTTGGGAGTAGAGCATACGCATAGTTTCCCATCTCGAACACAGACCCAGGCCCATCCGCTACCGAAGCGAGTGGCTCCCGCCTTCGCGAAGTCGGCTTTCAATGCATCGAATCCTCCAAGGTCGCTGTTGATGGCTTCAGCGAGAGAACCCACCGGCTCGCCTCCTCCATTTGGCCCCAATACTTTCCAGAAAAAGGAATGGTTCGCATGACCGCCGCCATTATTGCGAACCGCGGCGCGAATTCCTTCAGGTACGGAGTCCAGATCGGAGATGAGGTCTTCGATCGATTTCGAGGCAAGCGCGTCGTTTCCTTCCAAAGCGGCGTTAACGTTGTTTATGTAAGTCTGATGATGCTTGGTGTGGTGGATCTCCATCGTGCGAGCGTCGATGTGAGGTTCCAAAGCGTCGTAAGCGTAGTCGAGTGATGGTAATTCGTGTGCCATGATCGTTAAGTTTATGAAGTTGAGGGTTCTGATTTATTTAAAGAATATTCTTTGTCAATTGCTAATTCTCCGATTCTCTTTTTAACCGAAAGAAAGTCTGCAGAAGCTCCATGCACTCTTCTTGGAGGATTCCGGTTTCTATGCTTAGAGTGTGATTCATGCCCGAGTATTCATTTACATTATACGCGCCGCCAAGACCTCCCATTTTGCTGTCGCCAAACGCGTAGACTACTCTTCCAATTCTCGCCATGATGGCCGCACCGGAGCACATAGGGCATGGCTCCTTGGTTACGTACAGAGTCGCTGCATTCAATCGCCAATCGTTTATCGCTCGGGATGCTTGAGTGATGGCGATCATTTCCGCGTGAGCGGTCGGGTCTTTGGTCGTTTCCACCTGATTCCAAGCGGATGCTACGATTTCTTCCCCAATGGTAATCACGGCTCCAATTGGAACTTCATTGGCCTTCCAGGCTTCGATGGCCTGATTATACGCCATCGACATGTAAAACGCATCGTCTTTTACGAGTTGGGAGGGGAATCGTTTTTGAAAGGGGCAATCCGGAGCTGACTTCATTGCGTAATACATAATGTGGAGTCTAATCCGATAGAGTGAATACTCTTGACTAATAACCGCGATATGAAAAACACGATGCTCTTCCATTTTCAAGAAATGCCGGCGACGATTGTCGGCTCTTAAATTTTATATGCCAGACGATGTCATCCAAGTAGAAGGAAAAATTGTAGCTGTACTTCCAGGTACGATGTTTCGAGTCGAGCTTGACAATGGGCATGTAGTTCTCGCTCACATCTCCGGAAAGCTGCGAAAGCACTTCATAAAAATCACGACGGGTGACATGGTGAAAATGGAAATGAGTCCTTACGACCTTGATAAGGCGCGAATCACCTATCGACTGAAAAACGCGGCTCAACAAAGGAATGCTCCCATTCGTTCTTTTGGACCTAGAAGAAGGCGCTGATTCGTTTTACACTCCCGAGGTTTTTCTTGTCGCTTGCGATTGAATGCTTGCTGGTTAACGATCCTTTTTCGTGGGCGCATCGCTACAAGAGGATATCGAGCAGTTTCTCGCTTTTGTCAGTTTGGAAAAGGGCCTGGCTGAAAATACGATTTCCAGCTACCAAGGCGATATTGAAGCCTTTGCCGCTTTCGTTTCCCAAAGTCGATCGAAGTCCGAATGGTCGGATGTAGATGCGAGTGATGTTTCCGACTGGATTTATGCTTTAAGCGAGACCGGCTATTCAAATGCAAGTCTCTGTCGAAAGTTGAGCGCCGTTCGTGTATTCGTTTCTTACCTACTGAGAGAAGGTAGAATGACGAAATCGTTTATGGACCTGGTGAGCGGCCCTAAGTTTAGGCGAAAGGCCCCGACCGTTCTCGCGATTGGAGAGGTCAAGCGATTGCTTGAAGCTCCCGATCTCAATACGTCTCGCGGGCTTCGAGACCGATCTATTCTCGAATTAATGTACTCCTCGGGGCTTCGGGTCAGCGAGTTGTGCGGTCTTACTCTTCAGCAGGTGGACTTGGAGAATCAGGCGATGAAAGTGTTCGGCAAGGGTTCGAAAGAGCGCGTTGTGCCGATTGGCCGAAAGGCTGCTCAAGCTACCATGGAATACTTGGATTCAGGTAGGCCGAGGCTTGTCAAAGCCTGCACAGGCAGCACGGTTTTTATCAGTAATCGAGGAACGCCTATCTCTCGCAAAACGGTTTGGCATTTGATCAAGCGTTATGCTGAATTGGCAGGCATCGATAAGCCGGTCAAACCACACGCGCTCAGACACTCGTTCGCAACCCATTTGCTAAGCGGAGGAGCTGACCTTCGCGTTATCCAGGAGCTGCTTGGTCATTCGGACATTACCACGACTCAGATATATGCTTCTATTGAAGCGGATCGAATGAAGACCGTTCATGACGAGCATCATCCGAGAAGCAAGTGGGCCTAGAAAAAGAAAGAGCTCGGATCAATTTACAACCCGAGCTCTTTACCGTCTAAATAGCTTTTAGAAGCTCGGAGATGTCGTATTGGTTTTACCTGGCTTAGCCACTCCATTCGGACCAGCTGACCAGTGTATGTCGTTTATCAATACCTTGTATTCAAACGATTCCTTCACTCCAGCCATGGCAATGCTCCAGACATTCGCGTCGGTGCAGTCCATGGGCACGCCTTTCGACCATGATAGGCTTTGAGCGTCTCCTCGCAGATACAGTGTATTTCCAAAACCGATATCAACGTTTGCAGCGACTACCGTTTTAGGCAGGCTTGTTGATGCGGATTTTGATGTTTTCGATTTGACTGCCTTTTTAGCCGGAGCTTTTTTGGCGGTCTTTTTAGCAGCCTTCTTGGCCGGAGCTTTGGTGGCCTTTTTTGCTGCTACCTTTTTAGCCGTTTTTTTGGCTGCTTTTTTTGCTGCAGGTATTGCCGCGTTTTTCATGATTTTGATGTCTTTTTTATACTAAAGCGATAAAACCGATCATTCAAGCTCGATTCTACCTATATGCCACGCCCCTATTGCATATTGCGTTCCTAATTTCAATGCCGAGCTTTGGAAATTTGTTACGCCCTTGTTAGGATTTTTCTTTCCGTAAACGCAATCATCTCAAATAGAAGGGAATCTATTCTAAAAGATTAGATTTTTGGATACGCAGATAAAGGATTCTCGCCCGATAACGGAAAGTAGTTTTTCAGACTCTCGTCGGCCTAGCGATAATATATCCTAATAATGGTTACAAGAAGTTAGTAGAATTGGATATTTTTTTAAAAAAAAGAAGCGCCCACTTTAGGCGCTTCCAAAATTTCATCGATTTCTTGGCAATGGGCTATCTGAACACGTTTACTTCAACGCGACGATCCTTAGCCATCTGAGCAGCGCTGGCACCCTCAACCGCTTCAAGATCTCCTTTGGAAAGCATTTCGATTTTGTCAGATCCAATGCCAAGCGTTTCCAGGTATCGACTGGCGCTCTTTGAACGACGATCGCCTAGTGCCAAATTGTATTCCGGGGTGCCACGCCAATCGCAATAGCCTACTAGCACGAGTGAGGACCCTGGATTGTTGCGGACGAAATCGGCTGCCTGGGTCAGTTTGTTTCGCTCGCTTGGCTTGATGCTTGCCGAGTTGGTATCGAAATAGATGGAAGGAAGAAGATTCCTTTCAGCGTCTTCCAAGCTCCGCGTTTCGTCTCGTTGAGCGAGGGCGTCTGTGTCTGAAACAAAGTCGCCGTCAGCGCCGAAAGGGTCGAATCCACTATTTTGCTGACCGCCTTGCCCTGCGCTGGTCACGGTATCTAAAGGATTGGGACGTCTTGGTTTTTTCGCGCAGCCTGCCAAGGAAATGAGTAAGGCAAAAACTAAAAATATGAGTGTGCTTTTCTTGAAATTCATAAATGTAAACGCTTCCGAATTTAACGACTATTAGCTAATAGTCACTGTCGGCAAGTTTTATCAAGGTCTTCTTAATTAAAAAAAGAGTCAATCAAGCAATGGAAATGGAGGATAAAGTCTTATTGATCGACAACGGTTCGGTAAAACCTACCTCGATTCTGGCAGCTCGGCTGCTGGCGTCGCGCGTTTCTTCACTGATTGGCTTGCCTGTGCTTCACCTTGCTTGTCAGCACTCTGACCGCGTACCTGCTGAAGCGCTTAATGGCGAACCTTGCCTTAGCTGGAGCGATTTTCTGGCTAGGGAGAGAAATCGGGAACGAAAACGCTACTTGGTTCTGCCCCTTTTTTTTGGCCCCAGCGCGGCGATTGACATAAAGGCGAGAAGGGTGGGGAAGCGGTATTGCGATCAAAATATGGGCATGGTTTGTGAATTCGCTTTGCCCTTAGTTGATTTAGATATGCCGAATGACGATGGAGTGGCTCGTCTGGTTAGCGATGATGTTATCGATAAATTGGATACAGAGAGAAAAGACCAATCCATCTGCGTTCTTGTTGACCACGGCAGTCCACGTCCCGAAATCGGCAAGTGCAGGGATTTGGTCGCCAGCCAGCTTGCTGAGATTCTAATGCCAAGCGGTATTCGAGTGATCGCCGCCTCGATGGAAAGGAGGGAAGGGAGCGCCTATGCTTTTAACGAACCGTTGCTTGAAACGGTATTGGATAGGCTAGATTTGCGGACAACAAAACGTGTCATTCTCGCCTTCATGTTCTTCTTTCCAGGGAGACATGCCGGTCCCGGCGGGGATATCGATTCGATCTGTTCCGATTCCCGATTCGTCAAAGAAGGAGGGGAAATCCTGAAATGCGCTCTACTTGGCGAGCAGGCAGGATTAGCTGATGTGATTGCTCGTCGCTTCTTTCAACTTAGGGACGAAAACCGAAATCTATTTCGCCTAGGAGTGGATTGAAGTGCGTTGGAACTAAATGATGTTCTCGACTTCGATGAGGCCGTTCTGCATCGCGTAGCGAGTGATGCTGGCCACGTTATGCAAATCGAGTTTTCTCATCATGTTGGTCCGGTGGTTATCGACGGTTTTAACGCTAAGTCCCAGTTTGACGGCAATCTCCTTGGTGCTATTGCCTTCTGCGATGAGTTGGAGAACCTCACGCTCTCTCTCAGTTAGAAAATCCTTGGATTTCTGCACGCTGTTCGGATTGGCAACGACGGTGCGAATGAGCTCCGCGATGGAGGGTCCGAAGAAAGTGCCCCCATTGGCCACGATGTTCAAACCGTTTATGAACTCCTTCAGGCTGGCGGTCTTTTCAATGAAGCCATGGGCTCCTGCCTCCAGCATGTCTTTAACCAAGACCGGGTTTTCGAAAGCGGAAAAGATCAGATAGCGGCCGCCGGTCATTTGTCGGTTTAACCTCCTTAGCAACTCCAGTCCATTCAGGCCTGGAAGCTTCGCGTCGATCACCACGATGTCTGGTTGGATTTCGATTATTTCCCTGAGAGCGTCTTGGCCATTGCCACACTGACCGACTACGCTGTAATTGTTGCGATTAAGGATGTCGGCCAACATCTCTCTTATCGTTGTCTGGTCTTCTACTATATATACACGGTTCATTGAATTCGGTTTTTATGTTGGTTGGATTAGGTTCCTTCGTCTTCCTGAAGCTACGCTAGAACGTTTCCATTCTATGGGGAAGTTACCTTAGCGCAAGTGACTGAGGCAAAATTATCCGAATTTACTCCATTTTCGGATCTCCATGTTCTCAAAAGTTGGACCTTGAAAGGGATGGCGGGATAGCTTTCCCGTAAAGCAGGTTCTGCGACTACCGGCCAGATTCGTACGGTCTACCGCTCTTCTAGTCGCTTTCAGGTTGGCGAAGACTGTCTTTGCCGTGGTGGGTCGACTGGGACTCGAACCCAGAACCAATTGCTTAAAAGGCAACTGCTCTACCGATTGAGCTATCGACCCATATCCTGAGAAGGCTCGGTATTCAGCCTCCTGGATATTCAAAGGCAAGAATTATTTGAATATTTGGAGACTGATTGGCGTCAAATACAGGAAAGGCTTCTTGGATCTGTTTTGACCGACATCGAAAAGCTAGTATTTTAAATTTTAGCAACCGCGGACTTCAAACGCGCGTAGTATAGATATAGTCGCTAAACTGGCGTTTCCCTAACGCCTGCGAGAATCATGGATCACAAATCAAAATGGCGAGGGTTGGCAATGGGACTGTTGCGTTTAGACGGTCTCGAGACACACGCTTCTGGGAGGAGCGATGAGATGCCGCTTGGGCTTGTCAGACCCAGCCTTGGAAATGGAGGAAAAATTGGGAACAACAATTGAACTTAAACGTCAGAGTGACCAAACTGCTATGTCAACTAAAGCTCAGGAGGTCGCTCTCGATAAGGCGCTCGTAGCGCGATTCAAGGCTGGCGACGAATCAGCCTTCGAGGAAATGGTCGCCCGTTATTGGGACCGTATCTATGCTATGGTTCTTCAACTGCTAAGGAACTCGCAAGATGCTGAAGAGGTGACTCAAGACGCATTTATACGCGCCCATCGTGGCCTCGAGAAATTCAGGGGAGACTCAAGTTTCTCCACTTGGCTTTATCAAATCGCAACCAATCTAGCTCGCAATCGCTACTGGTATTGGTGGCGCCGTAAGCGCGATAAATCTATTTCCTTCGACCAGCCGGTCGGTGGAGAATCGGATACTACGCTTGCCGAGCTCTTTCCCGCTTCAATCGAGACCCCAGAGGATGTGGCCGTCACCAACGAATTCCAGGAGCGCGTTGCCGCTGCCATGGAGTTGTTGAACGACAAGCATCGAGAAGTACTAGTGCTTCGAAATGTTCGCAGCCTCTCCTATGATGAAATTGCTCAAAAGCTGCAAATCAGCATTGGCACAGTAAAAAGCCGTATCGCTCGGGCTCGGGAAAGTCTGAGAGAGAAGCTAGGCAACGAACTTTTATGAATAAAAGCCGGTTCATCGAGCTGCTTAACCTTTACTTGGACAACGAGCTGTCTGCTGAAGAAGCGGATGAGCTTCTTCATGAGACGCGACGAGATCCGCGAAGGTATGAATTATATCTTCAATACTGTCGTATCCATAAAGCCTGTTCTAGTCTTGATCCCATACTTGGGGAAAAGACTTCAAGCTGGTCGTTTCGTCAATTGATGTATTCCGTCGGCGGCATGGCTGCCACCTTGGCTTTGCTTTTCTTCGCGGCTCAGAACCTGCGGCCGATGTTCGAAGTGGCGACCCAGCCTGCTGAATTCGCAGCGAATCAAGCTGAAAGCGATCCAGAAAGTAGTTTCTCTGTGGATACTGAGGAATTTGAGGTCATGGAGCCCAGGATAGAGGTGCCTTCTCCGTCGCCCCAATTCGTTTCTAGTCCTCCGCAATTCGTAAATCTCTTGGAGTTGGATCGATCGACTGAAGCTGGATGGGATAGCGTACTGCTCCATTCGAAATCCGAGACGGCAAGCGCTTTCGAACTGGAGCGCCTTTTCATGTCAGAAGACCCGATGAACCCAATTCGTTCGGATTTCGATCGACTATTGAACTCGATAGAGTCCTTCGAAAAGCCCATTTTCAAACTCGAGGCATTATCTTTGCCTGGCGAGCAGCGTTTCCTGCTTATCGGCTCGCCTCGCGGTTCCCAGCCCCTGGAGCTCAACCGCTAGCTGCATTATTTGTAGCTAGAAAACGAATACAGTCTAGGAGAGGGCGATTTTGATGACTTCTTCCGTGCTGGCTTGAGGGCCTGCTTGGGAAATGGCTTTTTCGACTGCTCGTTTGGCTTCGGCTTGCCTATATCCAAGAGCAGACAAGGCCAGGATTGCATCGGCTTCGACCGTCAAAGCGTCGGGCGAACTTGCTTCTCCGGCGCTTGGCAAGTTCGAAGCAGGAGATTTCGGCGAAAAGAGGTTTCCTAGCTTGTCTTTGAGTTCGACGACAATCCGCTCCGCGGTCTTTTTCCCGATCCCTGGCGTTTTGGCTAGCAGCGCTACATTGCCCTCCGCGATGGCTTGCGAGAGGGCCTCTAGCGAAAGTTTGCTCATTATGCTTATCGCTACTTTAGGCCCCACTCCTGAGACTTTATCGATAACGAGTATAAAAAAGTCTCTCTCCTCTTCGGTTGAAAATCCATGAAGCGTTTGCGAATCTTCACGATATACGATATGGGTGTGGAGTTTTACCTTCTTACCAATCCCTGGAAGTTTTGAGGCGGTTGTAACTGGAATACTTAACCCGTAGGAAATGCCCTGGACATTGATGACGGCTGTCAAAGGAGTCGATTTCTCCAACACTCCCTCAATCGCCAAAATCATACCGAATTATTGGATACAATTAATCTAGTCCAAGAACGTCGCGCATCGAATAGATGCCTTTTTCTTTTCCTAGGACCCATTCCGCCGCTCGTACTGCTCCTCGTGCGAATATCGTCCTGCTAGACGCCTGATGGGTGAGCTCGATACGTTCTCCAATATCGGAGAACATGACGGTGTGGTCCCCGACAACGTCCCCGCCGCGTAGAGAATGCATTCCCACTTCTCGTTCCGTTCTCTCTCCGGTTATGCCTTCTCTGCCATGTTTCAGGTCGTCCATCGAAAGACCTCGCTGGCCAATTACGGATTCGGCTAGCATGAGAGCCGTTCCGCTTGGGGCGTCCTTTTTGAGGCGATGATGCATTTCCGTTATCTCGGCGTTATATTCGATAGGGAGGATCCCTGCCGCCTTTTCAGTCAGGTAGCAGAGGAGATTGACTCCTATCGAAAAATTGCCTGCCCAAACGGTTGCGTTTCTTCTGGCGATTTCCAGCAGGGACGCCCTTTCAAGGTGGGAATGCCCTGTTGTGCCGCAGACTACCGGCTTTTCAAGTTCGGCCGCTTTTTCAAAAAGTCCTTCAGTTACTGTGTGATAAGAGAAGTCGATTACAACATCCGAAGCTTTCAAGGCTGCTTCTAGATTATCTCCTATATCCACTTGTCCCGTTAGTTCGTGGCCTGCTTCGGCAGCTGCGCTGGCAACGGCGTTTCCCATCCGGCCTTTGGATCCATTTATGCAAATCTTCATCTAAAACTATGCGCCAACGCCCGTCGAAACGACCCCATGTATTCGGTTAAATGTATCCAGAACAATGTTACGATTTTCAACTGACATTGGACAGAGGGGTAATCTCACACGGTCGGATTGGAAAATTCCAAGCTCTTTCAGGCAGGCTTTTACGGGTACTGGGCTTGGTTCAATAAAGAGATTACTGAAGATTGGATACAGAGTTTGGTGCCACTGGGATGCCGTTTTCAGATCTCCCTGTGCTGCGGCCTTTATCATTGCTCCAACTTCGGAAGGAAACAGATTGGATGCCACGGAAATGGCTCCTTCCGCTCCAGCGCTTATGAAGGAAAGCGTTAAGCCATCGTCGCCGCTTAGAATAGTAATGTCATCGCCCATGGCCTGCTTCAATTGATCGACACGGCTCACGGCCCCTCCCGATTCCTTGATATGACGAATATTCGGAAATCTGGCAACCAGTCGTTCGACCGTTTCAATGGAGATGTCGACGACACAGCGGGAGGGTATGGAATACAGAATGATCGGCTTGTCAGTTTCGGACGCCACGGCCGAGAAGTGCTGAAATATGCCCTCCTGGCTCGGCTTGTTGTAGTAGCCCGTTACGTGTAAAATGGCATCTGCTCCTGCTTCGTCTGCATGTTTGGTAAGTGAAACGGCTTCACGAGTCGAATTGGAACCCGCTCCTGCAATCACCGGCACTCTTTCGTTAGCTGCCTCGATAACAATCTCAACGACTTGATTGTGTTCTTCGTGATCGAGGGTAGGCGATTCGCCAGTCGTTCCAACCGGTAAAAGAGCGTCAATTCCTCCTTCGATTTGGCTTTCCACAAGCTTTTCGAGATCGCCTGCAGCCACGGAACCGTCTTCGTGAAAAGGGGTCGCCATTGCCGTTATTGTTCCGGTGAAGCGTCTCGTACTCATAATTCGATGCACTCTAAATTGAAGGAATCGAGTTCCAAGCCGATTTAAGTGAACGGTCAATCATTTACGAAAACATACCTTTCTCTAGGTATTCTCTGCAATAAACTTCATCGAATTCAAATATGTCTACCGAAATTTTCGACGATTTGCTCTATCTGGCCGTGGAAAACGGGGCTAGCGACATCGTTGTTAAGTCCGACAAGCCTGGTTTTCTTCGCCTTCATGGAGATCTAGAGCAAGTGGACATGGACCCGATTTACGGTGAAGACGTTCTGGCCTTTATTGAGCAAAACCTTCCTCCTAACTTTCAGGAAAACTGGGAGATGGAAGGCCAAGTCGACTTCGCTTATTTTCTAGAGCAGGCAGGTCGTTTTCGTGTAAACGCTTTTTTGCAAAGAGGTACGGTGAGTGTTGTTTTCCGCCACATCAAAAGCAAGATTCCCACTTTCGAGGATTTGAATCTCGATAAAGAGACCCTCTTGAAATTCACCAAGGCGAATGACGGCATTGTTCTGCTTTGCGGAGCTACGGGAGCCGGAAAGAGTACAACTATGGCTTCCATGCTGAATTGGATAAACCAGCATCATGACCGCCACATCGTCACTCTCGAGGATCCAATCGAATACAATTTCATAGATAACAAGTCGGTCTTCAATCAGCGTGAAATAGGAATCGACGCTCCAAGCTTCCAGAAGGCCCTCAAGGCGGTTCTCCGTCAGAATCCGGATATTATTCTTATCGGGGAGATGCGTGACCGAGATACCTTTGAAACGGCTCTTGCAGCTGCTGAAACGGGACACCTGGTGTTTACCACCTTGCACGCGGCGAGCGCTCAGCAGGCCATTATGCGTCTTTTTGAATACTTTCCTCCCGAACAGCATGCTCTGGTGCAACGCAAGCTTTCCGAAACGCTGAGAGGTATTATCGTTCAGCAGTTGTTGCCTTCGTTGGAAGGCGAGGGAAGGGTTCCTGTCCAGGAGATCCTGGTTGCCGACTCAGTCGTTCGCTCGACCATTCGCGACGGCAATTTGGAGAAAATCCCGCCATTGCTCGACCTTTCTCCGGAAACAGGTTCACGTTCCTTCAACAAGGATCTCTTCCGTCTCATCAAGGAAGCGAAAATCAGTAAAGGCGAGGGGCTTCGCAATTCTCCGAATCCGCAAGCCTTGGAGATGAACCTGAAGGGTATCTTCCTCAGCGAAGCGAGCATCATCGGAAACTAGCGCGAGCTAGGTTAGAGTTAACCGCTACTGAGTACTTCGTTGCTAGTTTTCAGCTAGAAACATTTCAACAAGGCCTAGTCCTGTTGAACCGTTGACCCCGGAAGCGAGAATCGCGTAGTTGCGATCGCCCGGCAATTGCAGGGCAACCGCCGCTTCCGAACTATCTTCCCGTAATGGAATTCCTCCTACAGCCTGAAGCGAATGATTTATTTCCAGCGGATTGTGGGAATCCTGCCAATTGTCGTTGTCTCCAATAGTGGTCATTGTCGAGAGGTCGATTATGGCTATGCGAGGATCGGCTAGACCCTCGAGGCCATCGCTTTTTATGCCTGACGCTCTAATGATAACGTTAATTGGCTGGGCGCCTCTGACCCTGAATCCAACGATGAGTTGCTCCTCTCCACTTCCCACATGCCCGCGAGCAGAGAGATTGATGAATTGAGGTTTGTCATTATCTTGTGGGGTCAGTTGGCTTTGGTAAACTTCTAGCAAGGCAATACCCGTGCTCCGATTTTCGCTTTGAGCGAGAAGTCCGTATACTCCAGAGCCAAGGTTCAACCCCATTGCGGGTTCGTTGATACTCTCTCCCAGGTCTGTTGTCTGATCTTGATTCAGATTCGAGGGCAAGGTGGCGCTTCCGGTTCTACGCCAACTTGCATTTTCCGCTAGAAGACTGGAGCCCTTATAGAGGTGAATCGAGGGGTCTCTCAAGACGCTTGTCACGCCGCCAACGTGTTCCAATGAGGGACCTGTCCCTCGGAATTCAAAGTCTGCGGAATTTTTGCCATGCAGCGTAAAGCCAATGGCTAGCATTGCGTCGCCGATGCCGGAAAATCCTCTGGCGGAAATGCTAACGATTTCCGAGCGCCTTAAGGCAGGCTCTTGTAGTGCCATCAGGATGCTTTTCCCGCTCTGAGCCAGTTGATCGGCAATGCGTTTCTGCGGACTTCCGTTTGCCAAGTTGAGGTGATTGCCGGAGATATCGATTGTATCTAGATTTTCAAGACGCGTAAGAGTGGCGATGTCCTCGATCTCGTTGTTCCTCAAGTCTATTGAGCTTAAATTGATGGCCGCCTCTAAGCCTGATAGTTCCTTGATTCCACTAGCGGGAGCATCTAGATTGGTCAACATGGCCATGTCGAAGGCGGACAGAGCTCCTTCCGCTTTTCCTAGCTCTTGCCTAATCGCCATTTCGAGATTCGAATCTAGTATTGCAAAGGTGTTGACGGGATCACTCCGGTATTCGGCTATTCGCTTTCCTATTTTCGAGATCGTTAAAGCATTGTTGGCTTCTTCCAGTCCCTCGTGCTCGCCAGTGGGATGTGATTTGTATAAGATATCTGGATTCGAAAAATGGGGAATAGATCCCCTCGAATAATGGCTGTACATGATCGTACGTTTTGGTCCTTCCGCTTCGAATTCATGGGCGTGCGAATAGTCGAATAGACCTAGGGGATTGGAGTCTTCTTTCTGATGTCCAGCTCCGAGATTGTGGCCTATCTCGTGCGCGAACAGGAACCCTGATATGGAGCTTTCAGTGGTTACTACATTATAGGCAATGTTATCGTTCCCCGTCGCGTCTGTCAGAATGTAGGCTCGTCCTGAGGAGGACGCTCCTCGCTCTCTGCGAAGCAGAGTCACCAAATCCGCTCCATAGCGCATCCGTAGACTCGAAGCTTCGTCCAAGTAACCGTCGTCTGGATACCAAAGCCTATCAAGATCGTCTTTCGGTTCGATGGCTTCGTAGTATTCGATTTCCTGGGCATGAGCTAGTTTAAGTCGGATGGTGGCTTCACTGTTTTCAAATGCTTGGTTAGCGTTCGCGATCATTGAGTAGATATGGGCCTCCGCTCCGTCCCGCCCATTATGGTATACCGTGACGCCTGGCGTGTAAAGGACCAGAACGCTGATTTCATCCGGCATTAGCTGCTCGTGCGCCTGAGCCCCTAGAGGAAGCATAAGCAGACTCAAGATTGGCAATCTCATCCACCGCTTCATAGACGATTTGGCTCTCCGCTTTTGGTTATCGATTCAAGTTGAGCGTATTTATCGATCGCTTCGGCGTGCCCAAATTTACTTGTATCGATTTCGCTGATATAGGCCTCACTGCCTCCCGCATAACGAATCTCGTACACTTTGTTGATAGAAGGCGCATGGAGAGATCCTGAAATGGCGTTTCCCACCCAGGATAATACTGCCATGCTAAACGGATCATTTTTAACTCGAGCAGAGATTACACCTTTGTTGAAGCCCGGTCGTTCGATGTCTACGATTTCAACCTGTACGGTTTTGCTGTCGAAAGTGGAGAGGGTTATCAGATTCTCGTTGGGATTTCTTTCAAACGCTTCTGCCGCGTTTCTAACTAAATCTGACCAAGAGACTTTTCTTTGCCGAATGATGTGCTGGTCGCTCCAGAAATCGGAATGAGCCAAAGCCTCTTGGCTTCGGTTGGGCTGGGGATTTAAAGGCCTCGTTGCTGGAGCCTTTTTTTCTACTACAGCCATGGAATCTGCTGCAGAGGGATCGCTAGCCTTCTCGCTTCCTAGATACAGAAAAGGAAGTGAAAAAAGGGTAAGCCCCAGGATCAGGAAACCTGTATGAACTTTGTCTCTCCCAAGCATAGCTCCTAGTTTTAACCAATTTATTACAACAAGCCATGAGAATTAGCAAGTTTTTAACGAATCAGGCTTTTACGTACGGTCAGGTAGGGCTTGGCTAGGGAGTCTTCGCTAATAGCAGAGCTGAAATTAGCTTTCTGCGTCCTTGCTTAGCATGGGCTCCAGAACTTTCCAGACGTTCTCGGCCACAATCTTGTGCCCCTCGGGGTTGGGATGAATCCCATCGGCTAGGTTCAACTCAGGGCGTCCTCCGACTCCCTCTAAGAGAAAGGGCACGAGTTCCGCCTTGTTGCTTTCTGCTAAGCGAGGGAAAAGCTCTCGAAATTCACGAGTGTACTGCGGACCCAAATTGGGAGGCATCTGCATGCCTGCTATGATGATTTGGATTTGAGGATTCTTTCTTCGAGCCAAGTCTATGATTCCCTGCAAGTTTTCTGTCGTGTCCGATAAATCGATGCCTCGAAGGCCATCATTGCTTCCTAGAGCTAAAACTAGGATGTCGATTGGCTGCCTCATCACCCAGTTGACACGCCTTAGTCCTCCGGCGCTGGTCTCGCCGCTCAAGCCGGACGGAATCGTTTTGTAAGGCAATCCGGCTTTCCTGATTTTATTGGCTATGAGGTTAGGGTAGGCCTTTTCGGGATTAATTCCATAGCCAGCGGTTAGGCTATCGCCGAGAAAGAGAATGGTCTTGGATTCCTCCTCTTCTGCAAACGTAGCGCTTGGCGTATGTATAAGAGCCAATAGGAAAACGATGGCAATGGTCGTTAAGCGAGCAGGCGTTTGGATGAAGTTTAGCAAAACTGATTTCAAATCGTTCTTTAGTTCGACATTGGCATTATCCGTTTGCCTATGTCCAACAGGCAAATAGGAAATCGGTTCCAATGAGTGGGATAAATGGCCAAGAGGGAATTCTCTTGCTGGAAAGCATTACCAAGACCTATCGCAGCGGTCAGCACAGCCTCGATGTTTTGAAACAAGTGACTTTGTCGATAGAAGAAGGCTCAACCGTTTCCATTATCGGTCCTTCAGGCAGTGGCAAGTCTACGCTGCTTGGCATTTGCGCGGGACTCGATCGTCCTTCCCAGGGTTCGGTGCGTCTTTGCGGCGAAAGGCTTGAATCCATGAGCGAGGACGAAAGGGCTCTTCATCGAAACCGCTATGTAGGTTTCGTCTTCCAGAACTATCAGCTGATACCGACTTTGACCGCTCTTGAAAATGTGATGGTACCTCTAGAATTGGTGGGGTCTTCAGGGGTCGAAGATAAAGCGACGGAACTTTTGGAAAAGGTCGGATTAGGAGAACGCCTCGATCATTATCCAATTCAGCTATCGGGAGGGGAACAGCAGCGGGTTGCCCTGGCCAGAGCGTTTATCAATAGACCGAAAATCCTTTTCGCCGACGAGCCTACTGGAAATTTGGATACGGAGACTGGCGATTCCATCGTTAAGCTGCTTTTCGAACTTAACCAGAGCGCGGGAACGACGCTGGTTCTGGTTACTCATAACCTGGAGCTGGCGCGGCAAGCCGATCGCATTCTGCCAATTCGAAATGGGAAGTTAGAGGAAGATGCCCGTTATTAGCCGCTCATGAGTTCGGACAAAAGTGGTAAGGTATCCAAGGGTTGGGTATGGATCATGGCCTGGCGTGATGCCAGAAGGCAATGGCGCAAGCTCTTGTTCTTCGCTATGTCCGTTGTATTCGGGGTAGCGGCTCTGGTTGCCATCAGTTCCTTTAGCGAAAATCTTAATCAGGAGGTCGAACGCCAAGCTCAAGAGTTGTTGGGAGCGGATCTGGAATTTAGCAGCCGTCAGCCCTTTTCAGAGGAGGTGAAAAAAGTGTTCGCTTCACTCGGGGCTCAAGACTCCGCCAGCGATATTCAACTTTCCACTATGGTTTTCTTTCCGCGCGTCGGAGAAACGCGACTCGTGCGGACGCGAGCCATGGAAGGAGGCTATCCTTGGTATGGAAAACTGGTTACGAATCCTACTGGTTTGTCCGTTGCCGAAAGCGAACGTCCTGTGGTTCTCGTTGAAGACACCCTCATGTTGCAGTACAATCTGTTGATTGGCGACACGGTTAGGATTGGGCAGTTCGATTTCGAAATTATTGGCGAAATGGTAAAGCTTCCAGGCGAAACGCTAGTTGCTGGAACCTTCGCTCCACGCGTGCTTATCCCTAAAAGGTTTCTTGAGGAAACAGAGCTTCTCCAGTTCGGCAGTCGTGTTCGATATCGGCAGTATTTCTATTTCGAGCAAGGAATCACTGCCGAGTTGGAGCAGCAGCTTCGGGACAATCGAGAGATGCTTCGAGCTGAAGATGTCGGGTTCGACACGGTCGAAGAGCGCTTGAGTGGCGTTGGGGATACGTTGGAAGTGATGAGCCGATTCCTTAATCTTTCCGGCTTTATCGCGTTACTTCTGGGCTGCGTTGGAATCGCTGGAGCGGTTGAAGTCTATCTTCGGGAAAAAGTGGAAACGGTTGCTTTGTTAAGATGCCTGGGAGCGACTTCTCGACAAAGCTTCTCCATTTTTTGCATACAGATTTTTGCAACCGGTCTGTTTGGGGCCTGCGTCGGAGGTCTTTTGGGTGTTGTCGTGCAGCATGTAATACCCGTTGTGGTTGAACCCTTTCTTCCTTTCGATCTGCCTGTGAGCATCGCCTGGCTAGAGGTATTTGTTAGCATGGGATTCGGCTGGGTATTCGCGTCTCTTTTCGCCTTTATTCCATTACTGCCTGTTCGAAGAGTTTCTCCGCTGCGGGCTTTGCGAGCCCTGTATGAAGATGGATTTCAATCGGGAAAGGATATTCTGGTCTGGATTGTATACTTGGGTATTCTTGCTATGACTCTCGGGTTCGCTTTAGCCAATACCGAAAGAACCATCTACGGTTTCTCTTTTGTAGCGGGCTTGGTTGCCGCGGTTCTCGTTCTGGGAGTAAATGGATACGTATTGAGGCATCTGTTACGAAAATTCTCTTCAAGAAAGTTGCCTTACGTGTGGCGACAGGGGCTATCCAACCTTTATCGACCCAATAACAGGACTGTGTTTCTCACAATCATTCTGGGGATGGGCGTCTTTCTGATCTACACTCTCTACTTGAGTGAAGAAAGCCTTCTGAGGAGGAGCGACATGACGGTCGACACCGATCAGCCCAACGTTTTCTTTTTCGATATTCAACGGGATCAAACCGCTTCGGTTGACGAGATAATCAATGATGCCAATTCCTTTGTTCACAAGCAAGAGCCGATTGTCACCATGCGTCTTAAGCTTCTTAACGGATTGACGCGACAAGCGATTCGCGAATCGGGAGTCGACATAGAAGGCTGGGCTTTCAGACGCGAATACCGATCGACCTATCGAGACTATATCCGAGAAGATGAAGAGTTGCTGGAGGGGGCTTTCGTCGAAACTGCCTCTCTTGATAGTGGTGAACCCATACCAATTTCGGTAGAAGAAAGGATTGTGAATGCTCTGCAATTGAAAATTGGAGACACGATGCTTTGGGATGTCCAGGGCCTGGAAGTAGAAACGGTTGTCGCCAGTTTTCGCAAGGTGGATTGGCGACGCATGCGTCCCAATTTCTTCATTGTTTTCCCCGCTGGGGTTCTGGAAGAAGCTCCGGCCACCTTCGTTACAGCCGCTCGGGCTCAAAACCGTCAGGCGATTGCCGACCTACAACGAGAAATCGTGGTGAAACATCCGAATGTTTCAGCCATAAATCTAGCCATGGTTCTGGATAGCTTGAAGACGATTGTCGATCGAGTTGGTTTTGTGGTTCGTTTTATGGCCTCCTTTACGATTGCAACGGGATTGATTGCTTTAATTTCCGCTACCATCACTACACGTTATCAAAGAGCCAAAGAAAGCGTTTTGCTAAGAACTCTCGGCGCATCCGTCAGTCAAATACGCAGAATAATGTCTATTGAGTATGCCCTTGTTGGTTCGCTTGCTAGCGTATCCGGAATCTTGTTATCTCTCGCTGGTAGTTGGGCGATTGCGACCTATATCTTCAAAGTAGACTTTTACGTCCCTTGGGGACTTACGCTAGGCTCCATGGTTCTAGCCAGCTTCCTTACTCTGGTTACCGGACTTGCTAACAGCATGGGTATTGCCAATCGGCCTCCACTCGAAGCTATCCGAAGAGAATAAGGTTTTACGAGGTGTCTCCCGTATTCTCCCATTCAATTCGAGGCAGAATTCTCGAAAGGTGATTGTGGCAGAAAATGCCTGATTATTACCTTCAGGCTCTAGCCAATTGCTTAGCTTTGGCTTCGCGACGACGACGATGAAGGGCTGGCTCCGTATAGCCGCTAGGCTCTTCTCTGCCGTTGAAAATCAAATCGAGCGCCGCCTTGAAAGCCACGCTATCATCGAAATTTGGCGACATGTTCCGATAGTTCGGATCCTCTGCGTTTTGCTTGTCGACCATTACCGCTACGCGTTTGAGCGTATTGATTACGAAGTTTTTGTGTACGATGCCGTGGTGTAGCCAGTTGGCGATATGCTGACTCGAAATGCGTAGAGTGGCGCGATCTTCCATGAGGCCAACGTTGTTGATATCTGGCACCTTGGAGCAACCTACGCCTTGGTCTATCCAGCGTACCACGTAGCCGAGGATGCCTTGGGCGTTATTCTCGATTTCCTTCTCCATTTCCTCTTGAGAAATCGTCCGATCCCCTAGCAAGGGAGGGGTCAAAATGCTTGTGATGCTTGCCCGAGCTCGACTTGCCAGTTGTCGCTGCGTTTCGAATACATCAATTTCGTGGTAATGCAGAGCATGTAGCGTTGCAGCGGTAGGGGAGGGCACCCAAGCAGTATTAGCTCCGGCTTTCGGGTGCATCGCCTTTGAATCGAGCATGGCCTTCATTTCGTCGGGCATAGCCCACATACCCTTCCCGATCTGAGCTTTACCGGGAAGGCTGGATTCGATGCCCATGTCGACGTTCCAATCCTCGTAAGCCAGCATCCAGGCAGCGTTCTTGATCTCCATTTTCGGGATGATAGGACCAGCTTCCATGCTTGTGTGAATTTCGTCACCTGTCCGATCAAGAAACCCAGTATTGATAAAAACAATACGATCTTTGGCTTGGCGAATGCACTCTTTAAGATTGACGGTGGTGCGTCGCTCTTCGTCCATGATGCCTATCTTCAAGGTGTTGCGAGAAAGGCTTAGGATATCCTCCACTCGACTGAAAAGCTCTACCGTAAGGGTGACTTCTTCTGGACCATGCATCTTCGGTTTAACGATATAAACGCTGCCAGTTTTGCTGTTCTTGTAGGCGCCGCTGCCTTTCAGGTCGTGGATGGCGGCTAGGCTGGCAATCAATGCATCGAGAAATCCTTCGGGGATCTCTTGATCGTCTTCCGTCAGTACCGCATCCGTGCTCATGCGAATACCTACATTGCGAGCTAGCAAAAGACTCCGTCCTGGCAGAGTGACTTCTCTGCCATCTGGGCTTGTAAAGCGTTTATCGGTATTGAGACGCCGTGTAAGCGATTTGCCCGCCTTATCGAAATTCGCTTCCAAAGTGCCTTTCATGAGACCCGTCCAATTAGCGTAGACCGATGCCTTGTCTTCCGCGTCGACGGCGGCAACCGAGTCCTCGAAGTCCTGGATGGTAGTAATGGCGGATTCTAGAATGATGTCCTTGATATTGGCCGAATGGACTTTGCCGATTGGGTGATTAACGTCGATCTGCAACTCGATATGAAGGCCATTACTCCGTAGCCAGATACTTGAAAGCGTATCCTCTGTTTCGCTGTATCCAACAAACTGATCGCTGTCCTTCAGTGTCGTCGTACTGTCGTTCAGAAGGATGGAGAGCGTTTTCGAGCCAGCTTCATCCTTCAGGCTAAACCCGATCGCTTCAGCATAGCTTGCTTTTGCTAGCGGGACATGTTTATCCAGAATCTCGTTACACTTTTGGAAGACTGCTTCGCCGCGTTTTGGATTATAGACTCCGCTCTTCTCCAAGCCATCCGTTTCAGGAATCGCATCGGTGCCATAAAGAGCGTCATACAGGCTTCCCCATCTGGCGTTGGCGGCGTTCAGAGCGTAGCGGGCATTGTCGACGGGAACGACGAGCTGGGGTCCAGCGATACTGGCTATCTCCGGATCCACGTTTTGCGTCGCCACCGCAAAGTCTTCCGGTTTTGGAACAATGTATTCGATTTCCTTTAAAAACGAATAGTATTCATCATAATCGTACGACCCGTCTTTTCTATCGAGATGCCATTGGTCGATTTTCGCTTGGAGATCTATTCTCTTCTGCAACATAGCCTCGTTTTGGGGCGCTAGGTCTCTCACGAGTTCTGCAAATCCCGACCATACTTTTTCCGGATCGATCCCAGTGCCTGGAGCTATTTCCTCCTGGACTAAATCATAAATGGGTTGGCTGATTTTCAAACCGTTTGATTGGATATAATGCATTGGAATTTCGAGTGATTCTTCAAGTTTAGGATCCGATTTACTGGATCACCGAAGAGTTGTCTACTCAGTCCGAGATCTACAGTTGAGTAAATATCAATTCAGTTCAGTGTCTGAATGAAACGGTTGATGTAGCCTGGGGATCAGATTTCGAAGCTTCGGAACCTTCAACAGAAAAGGATCTCGATATTTGATATAGCCACGTTTAATTAGACGTGGCCACTTTCGAGTATTCGCATCCAAATGACGATTCGCTCCAAGCTTGGAGCGAATCGCGATGATGGAATAGAGTGAACGACTTTACTCTAGTCGGTCGAATGAACCAGACCGTATCCGTGTTCTCCGTGTAGAGATTGGTCGATGCCGATCACCTCCTTTTGCGGATCGACCCGGAAACCGACAGTCTTGCCAACGATGAAACAGATAATGAGCGTGACTACTACCGAAAGTCCAATCGTTGCCGCTATGCCCAATGTTTGAATACCAAATTGATTTAGAGCGGTCCAAGTGCCTGATTCCGTGTTGGCCGCGGCATCACTGAGCCAGCTGGGCCGAATGAAAAAGGCGAGTAGAAGCACTCCCAGGCCGCTTCCGATGCCATGGATCCCGAAGCAGTCGAGACTGTCGTCGTATCCAAGTTTATCCTTCATGCGCAAGGCGTAGAAACAAGCGACGGAAGAAGCTGCTCCAAGAATGATCGCTCCTATGGGTTGAACGACTCCAGCGGCAGGCGTGATGACCACCAAGCCAGCCAGGACGCCCGATACGAAGCCCAACGAAGTGACTTTCTTGAATCTGAGAGCCTCGATGACTACCCATGTCAAAGCCCCACTGGCGGCGGAAACTTGAGTCATGGTCAGAGCGCGAGCGGTATCCAGACCGCTTTGGACGGTTGAGCCTGCGTTGAATCCGAACCAGCCTACCCATAGGAATCCGGCTCCCATCATGGTCATGACGAGGTTGTTGGGATTGATGGTTTCCTTGGGATGGCCTTGTCGCTTGCCAAGATAATAGGCTCCCACCAACGCGCTGAAGCCAGCCGAGACGTGGATGACCAAGCCGCCGGCTAGATCGATGACGCCATTAGCTCCGGCATTGAAGAGCCAACCATCAGAGGCCCAGACCCAGTGGCAGAGCGGACAGTAGACGAGTAGGAACCACAAAGATATAAAGAGGCAGTAGCCCCGAAAGTAAACGCGTTCCGCCAATGCTCCGCTAATCAGAGCAGGCGTGATGATGGCGAACTTGCCTTGGAACATGGCCAGAACATATTCCGGGACTCCGTCAACAACCCGGTCGTCGATCCCTTGCAGCATGAAGTAGTCCCAGTTCCAGCCTACGAAACCGCCAAGAATGTTTTCGCCAAAGGTTAGCGAATAACCGCAGACCACCCAGAGAACACCAATGAGGGCCATTGAGACGAAACTGTGCATCATCGTTCCGATAACATTCTTGGTTCGGACCAAGCCGCCGTAAAACATAGCCAGTCCAGGCACCATGAAAAGAACGAGCGCCGTGGAAATCAACATCCAGGCCGTTGTACCAGAATCCACCACTACGTCTGCCACTTCTTCCTGAGCAAGAGAGATCTGGGGCAAGGAGAGTAGGGTGAGAATCGCGAGGAGAGAGAGGGGTTTTCGATTCATCTAAGCGAAAGTAAACCCCAATGAGTATTACGTTATCAAGGTAAATCTCATACGGCTGTAGCCGATTTTAAATATTCCGATTCCTGATTTTGGTATTTCACGGATCTCCCTTTAAGATCACTCGTCTCTCTGTGGAAAAGTAGCGGAACGTCCGAGACGTTGCGACGGTTTCGGAGGTGAAACGCATTCGAACTATTAATGCGCTTTTGACGCGTATCCAAAAATTGGAATTATTCTATTCGACATTCGCTTTTCTTTGCCGAATGCGAATTTCGCCGTTGTGCGTTTTAAAAACGTACTGCGGTCCACCGCCGTTGATGTTGCCGTAGAGACCCTTTTCGAACTCGATGCGATAACGTCCTCCTCTCGAGCGTTCGTCGGTAACCTTGAGCTGAGGACCTTCGGGTTGGATCTCGATGTCGAAATCCGATTTCACGTTGCCTCGAAAGGTATGCATGTTAAGCTGAGCCTTCGTGTCAGAGGGAATGGATACATCGATATCTCCATTCATGGTGGTAAAGGACATTGGCTTGTCAGGAAACACCTCGTCGAGCGTCACCGTGATGCTGCCGTTCGACGAATGGGCTACGATCACGCCGACTGCGTTGCTAATAGAAATGCCCCCATTGTGGTTACTGGCATCGATCTCTCCTTTGGTGCCATCCACTACGATCTTCCCGCTGTTGTGACAAACCAGTTTCAAAGACGTTTCAAAGGGCACCTTGATATCAACATCCACTGTCGTGTTGTGATTCCTTACTCCCACCTCGATTTGATTATGATGTTCCTCTGCATAAATCCCGGTCGACGGCAGGTGGAAGGTTCGGAGACCGCCCTCGCTTGTCGTTTTCTTTTGGTTCTGTCTCTTTCTGGCTTCGATGATCACCTCCTCGCCCTCGTATCCGGTTATGGTCATGCCTCCTCGGTTGAGACGGGCAGAGAGATGTTTGGCTCCGTCGTTGCGGAAGGGCACGACGAGTCGTTCGACATAGGGTTCTGTCGCTTCCTCTTGGGCAAGGCATAGGGGGGCTAGGACTGCGAGCGCGAGCGCTGAGTTAAGTACTATTTTCATTACATTAATTTCCTCTCCTTATTTTGTATCCGATTTTTTGATAAAAATGTTTCCATTGAAAGTCTCGAAACGGTATTTGGAACCGCCTTTGCCAACTCGAACTCCTTGCGATCTATCCGACTTGTAGACACGGAGCCCATCCTCGTCTTCCACGTTTAATTCGATTTCCGATTTGCGTTCCCCCCAGGGAATAGAGTTCACCTCGAAATCCGAATAGACCTTGCCGTTACGCGTTTTGAAGTAGAGGTCGGCGTTGAGATCGCTGGGGAAAACAGCCCGTACGTTTCCATTATGCGAGTTTAAGAAGCAATCGCCTTCCGGCTTTCCGCTGAACGAAACTGTTACCGATCCATTCAAGGCGTGAACCCTGCCTGATCCCGAAATTGAAGACATCTCTATCGGTCCGTTTATGTTTTTAACATCAAACTTTCCGTTGAGGTTTTCCGCTCTGATAGGGCCGCCGTTGATATTCTTCAAATAGACTTGAGATTTTTGCGGAACTCGAAGCCGAATATCGAAACGATTCTTGTATCCATAATAGCGGCACCCGCGGTGATTGATATTTCCGCCTCGGTCGCGAAAAGGTCCTTCAACGTAAATGATAATGGCGTCGCCCTGCTCCTGCATATCGAGCCATACTTCCTCCTTGGCAATGGCCAGACGCGGTTCGCTTCGAGCTTTGATCGAGCGTTCGACTTCTAGAAGAACCGTTTCTCCTTTGTAGCCTTCCACCTCGATCGATCCGTGGATATTGTTCACCACGATTTCCTGGTGATTGAACTTTGGGTCGAATCGCAGCTCTTTGTTTTCTACGATCGTTTCCTTGTATTCAAAATTGCAATCATCCCCTGCATACAAAGCGACTGTCGCCTTGATGGAGGCAATCAAAAGCAAAAGGTTTCTAGATTTCATCGGTATTCATTTGCTGCAGCACTTGGGAGCTCCAAGTGGCAAGTTCGCGGATCGTTTCGTCTTCGTTCGCGTCCTGACTGATTTGAATTAGAGTCGGCACTGAATCCTTTTCCGCATGGCGGACTAGGAGCTTGATCAGTTCGGCGCGTATCATAGGAAGATTCGGCGTTTCCAATAGCTGGACGAGCTTACGGCGGACTTCCTCTTTCTCGGCGTAAGCGTCCAACGTTTCCAAGGCGGCAAAGCGAACATTGATATTAGGATCGTTGTTGAGCTTGTCGTAGAGCGCTTCGAGGACCTGCTCGCTTTCCAAATTCAATTCGGAGAGCCATTCCAACCCACGTAGACGTTCTACCGCCGAAGTTTGTGTGAGGAGGGATAGGGCGGTGAATTCTTTGAGGGACGCGAGCTCGGTTTCGATGACATCAAACCGGTTGCCATTGGTTTCTTGTGTTGAAATCGATTGGCTGACCAAGATGCCGATCAGAAAAGCGAATATAATGACGGCTGCTTGAGCGTATCCATTTCTTGCTATGCTCTCTATCCAAGTCCTCTTTCTTTGCTCTCCCTCTAGCAGACGAATTCCTTCAAGTTGGCCGCTCTTGTAGGCCGAAAGGGCAGCTGAGAAACGTTTGGCCATCGTTTCACTTGGCTTGGGCAGTTTGTCTAGCGACTGGCAGGCGTTTGAGATTTCGTCTCGGATGACTCGACAGTTGTCGCATTGCGACAAATGGTGATCGATCCGATTTCTCTCATCCATGGTAAGTTCGCCTTCCAAATAGGCTAGGAGCTGATCACTGCATTCCTGGCATTTCATAAGGTCTCTCCTTGATTAGCGATTTCATGTGCTTGGCGAGTTCCGCTACTGCTCTACAGACGCGTACCCTCAGTTGGTTAGCTTCGCAGTCTAGTATTCTGGCCATTTCTATATAGCTTAAATTTTGTATCCGTCTCATAATGACAATTTGACGTTTTTCTTCCGAGAGTCGCTCTAGGGCCTGATAGAGTAGGGCGGTGTCTCCCGATCGACTTGCTTCCGCGTCGGGCTGATCTCGAGCGTCGACGATTTCGATTGCTTCTTCGTTTCCTATGTCCTCATGCAGGATTTCAGACTTCGTGTAGCGTTTCTCCCAGTGACGATTTTGAATGTTTCGCGCGATGCCGAACAGCCAGCCCTTGAAGTTTCCGTCGTCCTTGAACGATGCTCGATAGCGTAGCACTCGTAGAAAGACTTCTTGGGTGAGATCTTCGCTTAAGCTGTGTTCTTGAGTTCGTTTCATGAAGAAGGAATAGAGCATGCCGCAGTACCGCTCGAAGAGAACGTTCAAGGTTTCCAGGTCTCCATTCCGAGCCTGCAGCATTAGCGATTCGTCAGTAACGGGTTCCACGAAGATGGTTTATCGTTTCACATTACTGAATATCAGCCGAAACGATTTCCGTTTCACGAAAAGTCGGAAATACTCCGTTTACAACAGACTTTGCTTGTCCGCTGTTTCTCGTCTTTGAGGGGGGATGGAAAAAGGCGAGGAAAGAAAATCGAGACCGAGCTAGCTTTTACTAGCGTCTTTCTCGTCCCGTTTTTCCGACGCCTCGGAGCTCGGTTTTAGTAGATTGCGATTCTGGCCACTCTCCAGGCTGAAATTTCGCCACCCTCGATCGACTTCCTCGCGCATCTCGACCAGTTTCGCTTCCGATATGCCATGAGAGACAACGTATCCAAGTTTCTCAGTCAAAAATTCTTCTAACGATACCCAGCCGTTTTTCGATTTCACTCTGTGGGTCCAAGCGCAGATCACTAGCATGTCGCGAATGGATTTCGACTTGTTCGCGTAGTGCCAGGTAAGCCAAATGCTAATCGTTCCTACTATGCCGATCAAGCACGCCGCGAGGTAGGCCGTGCTGCTGCCGTAAGTCGTATCCGCCTTCCGAAAAATGCCGATCAGGTCGAATTTCTCGTTCGCGAAGATGAACGTGATGATGAGGATGTAAGTAAGGATCTGAGCGATGAGAATCGCCGAGTTTCTGCTGATATTCGCGATTTTTCCTTTATTTTCTACCACTGCCTTTTTGCCAAATCTCCGTTACAAAGGTTGCATTCCATCAATGCGCATGTGGACCCGGTTGGATACACTTTTCTCCGTAATTGGTCTAAGATCTCCATGCCCCTAAATGGAGCATGGCTTCGAGGTAGAGTAATCTTCAGTTTAGTCTAACGTACAATTCGCTATAAGCTTCGTTATGAGCAGCCGAGATCTAAAGTCATGTATAGATTTTGGGTGTTGAAAGCGAAGAAAACGGCTAAGGCATCTGGCTTCTTGATGTCGCTTTTCGTTTATGGAATCGATTGATCTGGGTAGCGGGAAAAGCTTTCCCCTAGCTGGCGCTTAGGGGGACTCTGCAATATGGGTGCTGGATCATCGGTAATCGATTTTCGGTGACAGTTTTGCGGCTTTTACTCAATCGGCTCGCAAGGCTTGGTAGGGCGCGTTGCGAGCGGCTCTGAGAGCCGGGATGCTTACCGCGATGATACTGGTTATGGTGATCGCAATGATGACGCTTGGGTAGGCCAATATTCCCGTCGGGAACTCCTGGACTCTCATGACGTTCTTTAGCTGGTTGCTGATCGCGAAACCCGACCCAATGCCTATGAGGCTGCCTACCGCTATCCACCAGACGATCTGCTTGTATACAAGCGAGACGATGTCTCTGCCGGTTCCTCCGAGAGCCATACGAATGCCGAATTCCTGCATCTTTTGCGAGGCGTTGAAGCTCATCATGCCGTACAACCCAATGATGGCCATGAAGAGGGCGCCGATCCCGAAAACGGTAAAGATGTTGGCCGCTATGCGTTGATTCACGAAGTTTCTATCGAGAAAATCCTGCACGCTCATGACTCCGAAAACCGGAGCGATTTGAGGAGCGATTTCATGCATGATGCGACGAGTCGTTTCGATCCAATTGTGTACATCGCCATCCCCCTTTAACAAGAGGTTCATGCCTCGGGAGAGCCATTGTCGGTGAGGTATTAGCATTTCCGCGTTCTGCCTTGAATTCTGGCCAGGTAGAGGTGGAGGTCGAAGGTCCGGAATCACTCCTACTATGGTCATCCAATCGGTCCAGGGATCGCCGCGATTAACATTCTGCACTTCCCTGGCTATCCCTGGGCTGTTGATACGGAGGCGTCTTCCCACAGGATTTCCTTCTGGTAAATAGTGTTCCACAAACGAGCTGTTGACGACGCATACAGGAATCGTCGAATCGATATCCAATTCGTTCAGCAAGCGACCTTGCAAAGGTTTAACCCCGTAAACGTCGAAATAGCTGCTGGTGACGATATTCGAACCCGCGTTGGTTCTATCTTCCGGCGTTTCATAAACCTCCCCCTCGATTTGAAACTCCCGTCCGCCGGGAAAAATGCCTGCAAAGGCGAACGAGAAACCGACTTCGGATATGCCGGGAACCGCCTCAAGTTTCTCCTCCATGTCCTGGTAGAATCGATACACGGAATCGGCTGATGGCAAGCCTGCCGATTGATTGGCCTGAATGCGAGCGGTGAGGATTTCTCGCGGATCGTACGGATACTGTTGATCCGTAAAGTAGCGTACTACGAATACCATTACAAGAGCAGTTACGAGCAATGCTCCCGAAAAGGCCATTTGCACGCCGACCAGAAATTTCGCTACTTTGCCGACGAAAATGCCAGTCGAGGTGCGGGAGCTGTCTTTCAAGTAGTCGATGGTATCGCCGCCAACCGCCCTTAACGCCGGGGCTAGGCTCGAAATGAGGGCGGTGATGGCGACTAGGCCGATCGCGAAAACGAGGACGCGGGCGTCGAAGTCATTATGCCACCAATAGGGTTTGAAAAAGAAGGTAGCTTCGATATAGCCCCAAATCGCCTTTCCTCCCCAGTAGGCCAGGATCAATCCGCCTATACAGCCTCCTAGCGAAAGCAGTAGGCCGTCAAGCGCCACTTGCATCATGATATTTCTCTTGTGAGCTCCTACCGCCGTTTTAAGAGCGAATTCGAACTGGCGTTTAGAGGTTCGCGCGATTATCAAGTTTGATACGTTGGCGCACGCTGCGAGCAGTACAAGGATGGCGCAAACCATTAAGGTCAGCAGAATCCGGTAGCTGGTGTCTCCGATGAAATCCCGACCGTAGGGCTCGATTTCCAAGCGTACTTGAAACTCGTTCGTTTCCGGGAATTCCTGAGCCAAGCGACTCGCGATCGTTTCCATCTCGACGCGCGCTTGGGTAACGGATACATCGGGTTTCAATGTGCCGATCACATTCAAGCCGGGCAAGCGATTGCGAGGATGGACATCGGTGAAGCTCCAGTCGCTCGGGGTCCACAATTCTTGCTGAATGGGAAAGTGAAAGCCGTCGGGCATAACGCCAATGATGGTATGCGGATTGCCATTGAGGAAGGCCAACTTGCCTATGATCTCCCTGTCTCCCCCGTATTGTTCCTGCCAAATGGTGTGCGAAATGAGCAGGGTGGGGTCGCCTACTGGATGGATTCCCTCGAAGTCGGGCAGTCGTCCAAGAATCGGCTTTACTCCAACCATAGTGAAGAAATCCGATGACACGGAGGCAGACGCGTAGCGTTCCGGGAAAGAGGTCCCGTCCGGGTTACTTAGGGTCTGCAATTGGAATTGATAAGCGGCCAGCTTGTCGAAGCTCTCAAGTTCTTCGTGGAACGCTCTGAAGTCTCGCGGATTAATCTGGGTCGAAAAATTTCCTTGTCCTTCCATGCGTAACCAACTTATCGCTACAAGATCGTCGGAACCAGGGAAGTCGGGCTTGCTCCAGATCATTCCATTAACGTAGCTGAACATCGTTATAGAGGAGCCTAGGCCAATAGCCATTACGAGGATGGCTAGCAAGGTGGAGCCAAAGCTTTTAAAGGCCAGACGGAGTCCGAGTCGCAAATCGCTGAGTAAGGTCATGGTATAGGAATACATACCGGCGATCGACCTAAAAAGGTGCATTTATTCTTTTTCCACTGCCTCATTAGCCCCAACACCGTTCACATCTAGATCGAATTACTACTTTTGTAGTAGAAAGCAAGGTTAAAGTTTGAATTACTGATTCTGGAAGCAATTGAGCTTCTTCACAGAAGATTTTGCTTTGTCGTTTTTCGTATTCAAATTCAGGATAAGAGTGTGACTCCGAAGCGAGACTGTCGTACTCGCGTTATTGGTTTCCGATCAGGTTTCGGACGTGGCTTACCATCTCGTCGGGATAGTCGATATAGATGAGGAGCCGTTTTAAAAAGCGTCTCTTCGTTGGCGTATCGATGTTCATAATGGCCCAGTACTTGGAGCTAGGAATCCGCCTGGCTTGATTATGTCTCGACGCTTGGCACACCTCGTCCTTCGAGAGACCGAAATAGCGTCTTCGAAGCCTTTGACCGGCTACGAAGCCCATGAATTCTTCAGGGTGAAGTTCGTGAATTTTGGCCAGAAGGGCCAGGTAGCGATCAGCGTCATTGGCGTAAACTCGAAAGTCTTTCGAACAGGTGAACGCGTACAGTGGGTTGCCAATCAGCTTTCCTCCCGAGGTCTTGAGGAGACTGCTGATGACGGTCTCCACGTCGGGATGCTCTGAATCGATGCGGGCTTTCAGTTCGTCCATCAACGACTTGGAAATTTCCAATCTAGGAGACATGTAGACAGAATAGACCTGTTTTTTAGGTCTATGCAAGTTGGAATTTTCAATTCATTTCCAGGACTGGCTGAAAAAATGTAGTCGCGAGCTTGAAGATCATATCCTATCTAGTGGTTAAATGAAATTTTCTACCTTCCGCTGTCTTACTAAAAACGGGCTGATAGGGCTCTGTTTTCTTTTTCTAGCGCTGTTCTCGGCTCCTGAGAGCATCTTCGCTCAAGCGAAAATGCCCAACGTCATCTATATTCTGGCGGACGACCTAGGCTACGGAGATCTGTCATGCTATGGTCAGGACAAGCTGCAAACGCCCAATATCGATCGTCTTGCTCACGAGGGCATGTTGTTTACCAATCATTATTCGGGGAATACCGTTTGCACTCCATCCAGAGCTTCACTGATGACCGGGCAGCATCCGGGTCGCGTTTACTGTCGGGGAAATTTGCGTGACGAAATTGGAGCGGAACTCGATCTCGAGATGACGGTTCTGCCTGAACTCTTCAAAAATGCCGGCTACGCCACAGGAGCCTTTGGAAAGTGGGGGCTTGGCGTGACGACTCGACAGGATGCCCAAAATCCTCTCATGCACGGCTTTGACGAATTCTATGGATGGAAAAGCCAGATGATAGCCCATACCTACTATCCTAACAGTCTGGTGTACAATGGGAATGAGATTCCGCTGGAGCCGCACGACTACATTCACGACATCCTCATGGAGCGAGCCATGTCTTTCATAGAGCGTAATGCTTTATCGGGTACGCCCTTTTTCTGCTACATTCCAACGGCTGTTCCTCATGCGGCTATGCACGCTCCACCGAGTTTGCATGAAAAATGGCGCAAAGCGTTTCCTCAGTTTGATGACGTTATTGGAAAGTATGGCGCTGGCGAATACGACTTATGCCCTGATGTCCAGAACCCGATTGCCGGCTTTGCCGCGATGATGGAAAACCTGGACAATCAGATTGGCGCTATTCTCACTCGCCTCTCGGCCCTGGGCATAGACGAGAATACCTTGGTTATCTTTACTAGCGATAATGGGCCCCATCGTGAAGGCGGGCATGATCCGTCGTTCTGGAATTCTTCAGGGGGATTGCGTGGCATGAAGCGAGATATGCACGAAGCGGGGATTCGGGTGCCGATGCTGGCTCGCTGGCCAGGCTCTATTCCAGCTGGTTCGCGATCCGATCATATCAGCGCGTTTTGGGATGTAATGCCTACTGTGGCCGACCTTCTCGACATTGAAGCGCCTTCTCAAACTGATGGGATCTCATTTCTGCCTTCCTTGCTTGGCAATACGGATCAGCAAGTGAAGCATGACTATCTCTACTGGGAATTTCGCAGAGGAGCCGAACAAACGCTGTTTTCCCAGGCTATTCGCAAAGGCAAGTGGAAGGGCTATTGGCAGCAGGGGAAGGAATTGGAGATCTACGATCTAGATGTTGATCCTTTTGAGCAGAATGATCTCGCGACCCAAGTTCCTGGAATTGTAAAGCTCATGCAGGAAATTATTAATGACGCTCACACGCCCTTGCCGATTAGCACGCTTCCTGGGAGCTGAAGCGGCTTGTCCGAATCCAAATAATCAATACGATTCGATTGCTGATCGGCCCTCGCCTCTGGCGCGTCTCAAGTTTTCCACGGCTATCATGTGGCGATAGTTGGCTTCCAGTCGATTGGTTCGAGATTGGGTGAGGGCAACCCGTGTTTCGAGAACGTCCAGTTGACTGATGGCTCCCGCCTCGTAGCGACTATCGGCGAGGCGCAAGGCCTCTTCGGCCTGTTCCACGGATTTCGTTGCTGCCTCTACAAGTTCCTGGGCCTCGCTGAACTCGGAAATGGCTTGTCGCACTTCCACTTCTATCTGAAGCCTTAGAGCTTCTCGATCGATGCGGGCCTGCTCCAGCTGGGACTTCGCTTGCCTTAGTCTTCCCTGACGTCTTGAGCCATCGAAAATGTCCCAACTCGCTTCGACACCAACCGTCCAGCCTTCAGGTCCATCGTTGAAATCGTCCGAAAACGAACTCTTTCGCTTTCCGTAGCTTCCTACCAGATCGAGTGAAGGCCGATAATCGGCGCTGGCGATTTTCAGACCTGCTTGTCTCGCTTCTTGGATGACGCTCAATCTTTCGAGCTCTGGGCGGTTTTCCAGAGCGAAAGCCAGACTTTCGAAAAGATCGAATTCAGCAGGATTGTATTCCAGATTTCCCTCGAACTCCGGAACCTTCGCCAAGTTCGACGGATCGCGGCGGTAGTTCGTGTAACCCATACTTTGACGTAGTTGGTCGATGGCGACACGGAAGTTGCTCCGCCGACGAATCAAGGCAGGTTGAGCGTTGGCGATCAGGACTTCAGCCCGAAGCACTTCGAACTCGGAAACGGTACCCGCGTTCAACCGATTTTTGGCGTCTTGCAGGCTTTCCTCGAGAAGGGCGATGTTTTGCTCCTCGACCTCAATCTGTTCGCGCGCCAGCAAGACGGCATAGTAGCGTGTCTTCACTTCGAGGATGGCATCTATGATCGTCGACTCGAGGAATAGGCGAGCAGACTCTCTGGTCAGATCCTGGGCTTGGATGGCTGCTTTGACTCCTCCGCCTTTGTACAAAGCCTGACGAGCACTGAGGCTAATGCTCCAGTCCTCTGTGTTTGGCGTGAAAATTCCGGTTGCGGTATCGCTGAGTCCTTCATCAAGTCGATCGTAATTGGCGTTCAATGACAGGCTAGGTCGGATTTGGGATTTGACCTCCACGATCAAGCCTTCCTGTTCTTCAATGAGCTCTATGGCTCGACGAATTTCGAAATTGTTTTCCAGAGCGAAATTCAAAGTGGTCTGCAAGTCTAGACGATCTGGTACCTCGGGTGGATCTGTCGATTCGTCTTGGCCAAATGCAGTTTGCTTCACCAAGAGGATCAGAAAGACCGCTGACAGAATCTGTAATTTCGTGTTCACGATTTTCATGCGACGACCTCCGTATCCGTTCTTTGGTGATCTTTGGCCAGCAACATGTATATCGAGGGGACTACGAACAGCGTGAAGAGCGTCCCAATCGCCATACCGCCTACAAGAACCAGACCGATTGAATTTCTAGCCGCCGCTCCGGCTCCGGTTACGAATACCAGCATCATATGCCCAAAAACCGTAGCCGCAGTAGTCATGAGAATCGGGCGGAGACGGGTGGCAGCCGCTTCACTGGCCGCTTTCAATTTGGTTAATCCTCGCCTCTGCAAGACGTTGGCGAATTCCACGATAAGGATGCTATTCTTCGTGACCAATCCGATCAAGGTGATCATTCCGACCTGGGAGTAGATGTTCCAGGATGTCGTCCAGCCCCAACTCCAATGAGGCATCCAGGGGTCTCCGGGAGCACGAAGGCCTGTAAAAAGCAACGCCCCGAACATGCCCAACGGAACCGATCCGATCAGTATGATAAACGGATCGCGAAAAGAATTAAATTGAGCTGCGAGTACTAGAAAAACCAATACGAGAGCCAAAAGAAGGGAAGGTAGAAAGCGACTACCTTCCTTGCGCAGCTGGCGAGACTCCCCTCCGTAATCGATTGCGTATCCGCTGGGAAGAATCTTCGCGGCTTCCTCTTCGAGAGCTTTCAGTGCCGAGTCTAGCGGAGCGGTTGGAATGCCCGAGATCTTTACTGAATTCAGCTGATTAAAACGATTCAGGCTTCTTGGCTTAACGGAGTCTTCGATGGTGGCGAAGCTGGAAAGCGGAACCAGATTCCCCTGTGGTCCACGAACATACATGTTGACCAGATCGTCGGGATCCAGTCTTCCGGAGCGCTTGACCTGAGGGATAACCTTGTAACTCCGGCCATCGATAGAGAAACGATTTACATAATTGCCGCCCAATAGCACTGCTAAGTCGTTTCCGACGTCTGCTAGATTCAAGCCAAGCGCGGCTACCTTGTCTCTATCGAACACGATCTTTGATTGCGGCTCATCTATTTTAACATCGAGATCTGGAGGAAAGGCGAAGAGTCCGCTTCCCGCCACATTCCAGGCGATTTGCTGGGCTAGGCTGGCTACCTGCTCTGTGTCAGCTGTTGACGATACGACGAATTCTACGGGAAAATTGCTTCCTCCAGGAAGAGCTGCTGGCAAAACGGGAAATAGCTGGATGCCGGGAATCGAGCTGAGTTGGGGCAAAATGCTTTGGCGGATGTCGATTATATGTCTTTCCCGCTCGTCCCAGGGTCTCACAATCATGCCTCCGAAGCCGCTGGTAGGGAAGGTGATTTGAAAGGAGTAGTCGTATTCTGGAGTCGAGGCAAACACGTCTTGAACCTGCTCGGTGAAATGCGAGCTTTGCTCGATTGTCGAATTGGAAGGCGTATTTACGATGCTAAACACTACGCCTTGGTCTTCCGTCGGAGCCAACTCTGTCGACATGGATGAGAAAATGAATAGCGGAAGTATCAGTAAAGTGATGACGATCCAGACCGTATAGACAGCTGGCCTCACTTTAAGACTTCCTTCGATAATGCGTCGGTATCGCTCTCTTAGCCTATCGAAAAAACGATTCGTGAAACCGGTCAGTCCCTTGTCCTCATTTTTGGCTTTCAACACCTTGGAGGACATCATCGGGGAGAGCGTTAGGGCTACGATGCTGGAGATGATCACCGCCCCAGCTAGCGTGATGGTGAACTCCCGAAACAGCGAGCCCGTCAAACCTCCTTGAAAAGCGATTGGAGCGTAGACCGCTGCTAGTGTGATTGTAGTTGCGATTATGGGACCAACTAATTCGCGAGCTCCTAGCAAAGCTGCTTCAAATGGTTTGTAGCCTTCCCTCAAATGTCGCTCGACGTTCTCCACCACCACAATGGCGTCGTCAACCACCAAGCCAACGGCTAGAACAATGGCTAGCAGCGTAAGCAGGTTAATGCTGAAGCCGGCAACCTGCATGAGGAAAATGGCTCCGATTAGCGATACGGGGATTGCTACAACCGGAACGAGCACCGATCGGAAGGAGCCGAGAAATAGAAAAATGACTACTACTACGATTAGCAGCGTTTCCGAGAGCGTTGTGACAACTTCTTTTAGAGCGCTGTCAATGTATTCAGTGGCGTCATACGCTATACCTCCCGAAAACCCGACGGGAAATCGTTTCTGCAGGGCTTCCATTTCCTGCCTTACGAGGCTCACAACCTCCAGCGAATTGGCGGAAGGCATGATCCAAATCCCCATGAAGACAGCCTGCTCTCCGCCAAAGCGAACGTCTGCATCGTAGTCCTCGGCCCCCATGACGATGTCCGCCACGTCGCGCAGACGGACGATATTGTCGGCGTCTTCGCGTAGGACGAGGTCTCTGAATTCCTCGACGGAAGTTAAATTGGTATTCGAGCTTAAGTTGACCTGATTGAGACTTCCCTTGGTTCTTCCGACCGCCGAGAGAGTGTTGTTGGCGGTGAGGGCGTTTCGAATTTCCGTGGCGCTAATGTTGTAGGCAGCCAGTTTTTCCGGCTTGAGCCAGGCTCTGATGGCGAAGGTACGGGCTCCCAGAATATCCGCTCTTTGTACGCCCTTGACCGCCGTCAAGGCTGGCTGGACGACGCGAGTAAGATAATCGGTGACTTCGTTTCTTTGGAGCTGATCGGATTGAAACCGCAAGTACATCGAGGCGAATTGCGTATCCGCCGTTTCGATATTGATTACGGGCACCTCGGCTTCAGGCGGGAGGTCGCCTCTGACCTGGTCGACTTTGGATGAAATTTCCGCCAGAGCTTTTGTCGCGTCGACATTCAATTTCAGGCGAGCGGTGATTTGGGATAAGCCTTGGCTACTGGTTGACTCCAGATAGTCGATACCATCCGCTGCCGCGATCGCCCTTTCCAGAGGGCTTGTGATAAAGCCGCGCACCAGATCCGCATCGGCTCCGATGTAAGGAGTGGTAATCCTTATCAGCGCGTTTTCGCTCTGGGGGAACTGTCTTACCGTGAATCCGCCGGAGCCTTGTGTTGCGGTGAAGATAGCTTGCCCGCCAGCAATGACGATTACCAGATTCACCACGATAGCGAGCACCGGTCTTTTGACGAAGAGATCGGTAAAGGCGTTGTTTCGTTCGCTCATAAGCTAGTCGACTAGGCCTGGCAGGATAGCGCCTAGGCGTCTTCGGGTTGCGGGTTCATGGACACCTCGAATGCCTTCGAGTTATCGACTGTTACCGAGCGACCATTGCTTAATTTGAACACGCCTGAAGTGACTACCTCTTCTCCAGCCTGGATTCCTTCGGAGATTGAAACGAAGTCGCCAATTGCCTTGCCCAGCTTCACGAACCGCTGTTCGACCACGCTCTGGCCTTCCTTGTCCTTGATCACGAAAATCGTATTGCCGTAGGCTTGATAGTAAACCGAAGTGGATGGGACCGCTACCACTGTACTTGGCTGGGGTTGGACGACTTCTACATTGGCAAACATTCCGGGTCTTAGCATGCCTTGCTTGTTTGCCAGAGCGGCTCTCACGCGAAACATTCGATTGGTCTCGTCCAGATCGGGATCGATGGCTTCCACGTTGCCTTTGAATTGAAGATCTGGATACGTGTCGAGGGCAAGCCGGATTGAGTACCCTTCATTGACTTTACTGATCTGCTGCTGGGGCAGTGAAAAGTCGACGTAGATAGGATCCATGGACTGCAGGGACACGACTGCTGTACCGGGATTCAAATACTCTCCGATGTCCACCTGACGTATTCCGAGGCGCCCTGAAAAAGGAGCCACTACTCTTTTCTTGTCCAAATTGGCGGAAATGCGATTCACTTCCGCTTTGGCTTCGCTTGCTTGAGCCACCACCGTATCGAGCTCGGATTGCGAAATGGTCCGGCTTTGTCGCAATTCCTGGGCTCTTTTCAAATTCAGTTGCGCCAAGTTCAAAGTCGCTTCAGCCGAGGCTAATTCCGCTTGCTCTGATGAGGTGTCGAGCTCGAAAAGCAGGTCCCCTTTGGCAACGGTTTGACCGGACTGGAAGTGAATCTCCCAGATAGTTCCCGAAACCTCGGCGGAGATGATGGCTCCTTGGGAGGCTCTAAGCGTACCAACCGAAGAGATGCTGTCCTGCCATTGCAATTCCTCGGCGATGTGAGAAGTGACGGTTTCCGGAGGAAAGGCGAATGGTGGAGGAGGTTCAAACTGCTTCTTTTTCACCGTCAAGACGCCCATTACGACGACGCCTAGTATCACGAAAACGAGCAGAAACGCTCTTAACATTTTAGAAGCGAATATTCTTCCGAGTCTCATTGTTGCTATACCTCCTTGCTGAACCTTTCCCTTGTATCCAAACGACCCGAATCGAATCTAAAATGCAACTCTTGAATGGTCGGTAAAACGTATTTCATCCTTCTCTTCTTCTGTTTTACAGCTTCCTTGTTTCCTAAGAAGGTTGCGCTATAAGTCACTCTGATTCACGTGAATGTGCAAATTAATGACGAGTGAGGGGTTTCCCTCTTAAAACGGGCTAGCGTACCTCAAGACGATTTACGGAGGCTTTAACTGCCCTTCAAGAGATGGAGTCAGAACTTGTTCCAAAATGATCCACGCGTTTGGTCTCTGTATTGCTGAGATGCTGGATGATCGGCAAAAAGGCCATCGCTTCCGTTTGCAGATTCCTAGGATACCTTATTGTGGATACGTATCCATATTTTGGAATCAGGTTGTGCCTTATGGACTATAAGTCCAGCAGTTCGGAAATCGGTACTTTAAAGGCCTTGGCGATCTTGTAGAGATTGGCGAGCGTGATGTTCTTGGTCTCTCCCTTTTCAATTCTCTGGTACTGCCTGAGGGAAAGCTCGAATTGCTGCATGTCCTCCTGAGTCAAGTTTCGTTCCGATCGGAGATGGATAATACGTCTTCTCAGTTTGGCGGAGAATCGGTTGAACGCATTATAATGAACGCTCTGCTCATTGATGCCTCTTGCTGCAGATTGGGAATCTTTCAATTTGTACGGCACATGACATATATGGCATGTTTAGACTTTACTCACTACGCCATGCATGGCACATTCGCTTTCTTTCCTTGTATGGAGTCTCTATCGTCTCAATTTCTATGGATCCTGAATCCATAATTTCAGAACAGTCTTCCAACTTATCCCCGGCGGAGAATACCGGTTCGGTCGAGGCGCTTGAATTGCCTGACAGCCAGACTGATATGATCCTGCAGATATCGCGCCTAGAGCAAAAGATTCGAGATGGCGTCGAGCTTATCCATCTCTGGAAGAACGAAGCCTACGCCTATCGGCTGCTTCTCGAGCGGGTCTTGGACGGGGACTATCCCATTTCCGAAGCTAGAAAAGCCGTTTCCCAAGGCCTTGTTGCGGATGACTTTCTAAAGGTGAAGGCCCGAATGGAGCCTTAGACCATTGGTTTGTAGTTCCTTTTGAAGCCTCTCGCTTTCTATCCAATTGTCCATTTGTAAGTTGCCGGTTGTAGAATATGAGTGTTTTCACTTATTTCTTCCAGTAGGATCTTTGCTTTCCCTTTCTGGATTCCATTATTCGAGAGCCAGCTCTGGAATCTGATCTTTAATAGTGATACCGTTGAGGATTATAGACTTATGGCCTATCTTTAAGATTTTGATGGAAACATAAATCGATGCCCGGCTTTGTCGAATAATAGAGCAGTCGAATTCTTTTATGGCAGCATTAGACCTTTCTGATAAACCGGTCCGGTATCCCATTGACAACATCAACCAGTCCTTCGCTGATCGGTTTCAGACGATTGTTGAGCGTTGTAATGATCGTCTTGCTGTGCGAACGCCAGAAACGAGCTTGAGTTACAGTCAGCTTAACGAAAGAGCGAATGTCATTGCTTCAGCGATTTTAGCTAGCGGTTCGAAAGACAAGCCAATTGCCATTTTGCTGAGAAACGACGAGCAGATGATCTGTTCTCAATTCGCCGTTTGGAAGCTGAATAGGATCGTTGTTGCTCTGGATGCTGGCTATCCGCAATCGCGGTTGGAATCCATTTTGGAGGATTCAACAACCAATCTGCTTGTAACCAATTCCTCGCTACTTGATGTTGCTAGAAAGGTTTGTTGCTATTCGTGCGAGATTCTTAATCTGGATGCCATTGAAGAATCCCCTGACGCTGGAGGAAATATTCTAGTCTCAGATGATGGCAGCTCTGGCGCCATCATCCAGTATACTTCTGGGACTACTGGAAAACCAAAAGGAATCCTTCACAGTCATCGTAATTGGCTTCATGGCGTTAGCACTGGGACCATTTCCTATTTGGACATATCGTCTGACGATCGTTATGCTTTGCTCCATTCATGTAGTTTTTCCGCTGGTACGGGGGATACTCTAAATGCTCTATTGCATGGAGCTAGCCTTTGGATTTGGGATCTTCGAGAGCGGGGCACTGAAGGCTTAGTTTCGTGGCTCAATGATTCTAGGATTACGTTGTTCAACCAATCTCCTTCTCTGTTCAGGCATCTTTCCAAGGATTTCGTAAACGGAGCGCGTGTGGACTCAATTAGAGCCATTATTTTGGGAAGCGAGCCCGTGACACGCACTGATTTCGATATATTCAGAAACTTCTTTTCCGATGATTGCGTGTTTATCAATCGGTTAGGCTGTACTGAAGCGCTAGGCTACCACCTTACGATTCTCCATAAGAATTCCCGTATAGATGACGAGGTAATCGCCACGGATATCCTCGTGCGAGATCAGAAAATGAGAATCGTCGACGAATACGGGAAAACGGTATCTAGAGGCCAGGTTGGAGAGATTCTCATAGAAAGCGAGTATCTAGCTATCGAGTATTGGAATTATCCTGACGAAACTTCCAAAAGGTTTAAGACCAATTCTGAAACAGGTAGCAGATATTTTATGACAGGGGACTTGGGTTGTCTCGATGACGACGGAGTGTTGTGTTTCAAGGGCAGAAGCGATTTTCAAGTCCAGATTCGAGGACATCGAGTTGAGGTTGCCGAAGTGGAAAATGCGCTCAACGAATTGCCTGAAGTCGATGACAGCGCTGTTATAGCCTACGAGCGAGAGCCTGGCGAAGCGAGTCTTCGCGCATTTTACGTAGGTGATACAAAGCTTCTAGAGGAAACGATACGAAAGTATTTAAGAAGGCTTTTGCCGGACTACATGGTTCCCTCTATTATCTCGCGTTTGGATAGCCTGCCAAAGACTCCTTCTGGAAAGCTAGATCGGCTCGCTTTAGAGAACGGTCTGAGCTTAAGAGCGGATCGCAATCAAAGTCTAATCGAAGGGAGTAAAGATAGTCTTATTTCCCAATCCCTGGCTCAGCGATTCCAGAAAATGACGCAAAGCTATAGATCTCGCGTAGCTGTGAAAACACCGGACTTATCCTTGACTTACGAGGAATTGAATAGGCTAGCCAACACGATTGCTTCGCTGCTTGCCGCGTTGAGTTCTGGTACTAAGCCAATAGCGATTCTTCTTGGTAACAATGAGCGGATGATTGGCTCGATGCTCGCGGTTTGGAAGCTCAATCGGATTGTTGTGCCTTTAGATCCTGGATACCCCGAAAAGCGACTGGACTATATTCTCCAGGATTCGACTGCGGATATTCTAATCGTCGATTCCCAGACGAGCGCTCTGGTGCCCGCCGGGCTTTCCAACGCATGCAAGGTTCTGGACCTTGCATCGATTAAAGATTCAGTAGATGAGGAAATCCTGATTTCTGATGATGGAAATTCAGGAGCAATTCTACAATACACTTCAGGGACTACAGGAAACCCCAAGGGCATTCTGCACAGTCATCGCAACTGGTTACACAATATTCTAAGAGGTTCTTACACCTTTCTTGATATTGGATCAGAGGATCGAATCACTCTCTTGCACTCCTGTAGTTTTTCTTCAGGTACAGTTGATATTCTGAATGCGCTTTTGAATGGCTCAACGCTTTGCATTTGGGATATCAAGAAAAGAGGTACAAGCGGCTTGGTTGAATGGCTGAGAGATTCGAATGTCACTATTTTCAATCAGTCTCCCTCCCTTTTTCGACACTTGGTGGAGGACTTCGAGCAAGGGATATCATTGGATACCTTAAGGGCGGTTATTTTAGGAAGTGAAACTGTTACGAAAATCGATTTCGAAATCTATCGAAAGTATTTCTCGGATCGCTGCCGTTTCATCAATCGCTTAGGATGTACAGAAGCTCTTAGCTACCACTTGGGGAGCTATGGCAAGGACTTGAAAATAAGCGATCATGTCATTCCAACAAGCATCGACGTTGACGGCCGCCTAGTACGAATAGTTGACCAGACCGGAAACCAGGTTGCTTCTGGAGTGATGGGTGAAATTCAAATTCACAGTGATTTTCTTGCGCTCGAATACTGGGGATTGCCGGAAGCGTCCGCGTCAAAATTCAAAATAGATTCGCGAACAGGTAGTCGTTATTTCATTACTGGCGATTTAGGCTGTGTGGACGGGCACGGGAATCTGCATTTCAAAGGTCGGAGAGATTTCCAGGTCCAGGTTCGGGGGCATAGGGTAGAGGTTGCTGAGATTGAGAATATTCTAAATGAGTTTGATGAGATTCGAGACTGTGCAGTAGTCGCTTTTCAGGAAGAGGGGTTGGAAACGCGTTTGCTGGCGTTTTACGAAAGCGAAGGATTGTTGGAGGAACGTAGTCTCAAGGATAGACTTAGACATGCTCTACCAGATTACATGATTCCGGTTAGCATCAATCGATTGGAAGGGCTGCCGAGGTCGCCTAATGGCAAATTGGACCGCAAGGCATTATCGGGATCGATGAGTCCTAAGCTAGAAAGTCTGGAGATTGAGAAAAGTAGTCAGACGGAGCAAGATTTAGTCGAGATATGGATGTCGGCTTTAAAGTTATCTGATATTAGATCTACCGATAATTTTTTCGATCTCGGTGGTCATTCGATTCTAGCTTTCAAGACCATATCTCTTGTCAACCGCAAATTTGGCGTTCTGCTATCAGTGAGGGAATTCTATAGTGCCTCCACGCTTCATGAATTGGCAGTTTGTATTGATGATAAGAAGACGAAAACTCCTTCGGTTGTTGTTATCAATGACCCGATTCAAGAACAACAAGACGTTCGGATCCCGGCTTCGTTTTCTCAAAAAAGACTCTGGCTTTCGCATCAGATCGAAAAAACTAGTCAGCACTACCACTTGCCCCAAGCATTTAGTCTACAGGGAGCGATAGACATAGATGCCCTGAAGATCGCTTTTCGCGAGATCTTGGAACGCCACGAGGCTTTACGAACGATATGTATTCAAGATGTTGGTCAACTTTATCAGGAAGTAAGGAATTTTAATGAAGACGTTCTTGGGGTAATAGATTTATGCGATCTTCCAGAGGCCGAGAGGCGAGAAAAAGCCAATCGACTGGTCGAGGACGACATGAGACGTCCTTTCGATCTAGAATGCGAACCTATGCTACGGGCGTTGCTTATCAAGATGGATGAAAAGGGTTCGATCTTGTATTGGTGCATTCATCACATTTCTGCCGACGGTTGGTCTTTGATGCTTTTTCTTCGAGATTTGACTCGGATTTATGCCGCTAACGATGGCAATCGTGTCTGGGAAAACTCAATGACGAGCTACGCCGACTTTTCCAAAGGCCAGTTTCATCTTCTACAAAGCCCTGAGCTGAAGAGACAGCTTAAGTTTTGGGAAGGGGAGCTCGACAAGGCTCCTCGACTTCTTGAACTGCCGACCGACAAGCCGAGGCCTGCTCAGCAGACTTTTGCAGGTTCTGTTTTGCGCGTGACTGTTCCTACGAACGAATATGAGGAAATTAAAAATCGCTGTAGCCAAGATAGGACTACGCTTTTCATCTTTCTGATGACCTGCTACCAGGTTTTACTCCATCGATTTTCCGGTCAGGCGGATATCGTTGTAGGGACTCCTGTTGCCGGGCGATTTAATGAAGATTTGGAAAACACGATCGGTTTTTTTGCGAACACTCTGGCTTTCCGCTGTCGCTTTACGGATCCTATGGCATTCAGCTCTCTCTTGGAGCAAGTTCGAGACAAGGCTATTGAGGTATTCGACAACCAGCAGGCGCCTTTTGAGGCTGTTGTCGAAAGGATTAATCCTAAGCGGAATCTTGGTTTTTCGCCTATTTTCCAGGTCATGTTTGCCCTGCAGAATGCTCCCAAAGCAGAGCTCGAGTTAGGGGGATCTAAGGTTGAGCGGATTCCTTTAGACCTTGGTGCATCAAAGTTCGATTTAACGCTTAACGTAGATGAAAACGATGAGAGTTTGTCATATAACCTGGAATACAACACCGATTTGTTTAACGTATCTACCGCTGAACGCCTTGTAGCCTGCTTCTCGAAGTTGGCCATTTCATTCGCTCGAAATCCTTCCCTCGAAGTCAATAAAGTTTCGCTAGTGGATCTATGTGAAGTCGAATCTGGGCATAGCCTTGAAGGATATGATGCCTTTGGTGTCGAAGCTGGCCTAAGAGCCCACGAACTCTTTGAAAACCAGGCTAAGAAAACGCCCGATAGCGTGGCTCTTGAATTCGAGGAAATCTCGCTTTCCTATGCCGAACTTAACAATAGAGCTGATGTATTATCTTATTTGATACGAAAACTTCTTTTTAAAAATACGGCTGGGATAGGAATCTATCTACCAAGGTCCATTGATATGGTTGTAGCCCTACTGGCTTCTTTAAAGGCAAATTGCTACTTTGTTCCTATGGATCCATCCTTCCCGCAGGAACGACTGCGTATGATGAGGGAGGATGCTGGAATTGATTGCGTGATAACCAATTCGCGTCTCGAGGAAGATTTGCAAGACGTAGCGCACCGGATTTTGATCGATCAATTGGATTTCGACTCCTCTTCTGTGAAATCTAGTCCTCTCGCGGATCCAAGTGAGAAAAATCTAGCCTATGTGATTTTCACTTCAGGATCTACAGGTAGGCCTAAGGGTGTTGCCGTTCCTCATGAGGCTTTAACGAATCTTCTCCTATCGATGCAGCGAGAGCTGGGTATCGAGAAGAATGATACTCTCATTGCTATAACTACTTTTTCTTTTGATATCTCTATCTTGGAAATACTGTTGCCATTGATCTCGGGAGCGAAGTTAGTCGTGCTCGACAAGGAAAGCGCTTCCGATGGCAGGACGCTGTTAAGAAAAATTGAAAGCGTTGGAGCCACGATAATGCAGGGAACTCCTTCAACTTGGCAGCTGCTGCTTTCCGCAGGGTGGGAAGGTTTACCCAAAATGAAGGTTCTCTGTGGCGGTGAAGCTATGAGCAAAGGTGTGAGGAGTGGACTTTTGAATACTGGCTGCGAAATCTGGAACCTATACGGACCAACGGAAACGACCATTTGGTCCGCGGTGGAGAGAATTGCTAAGGAGCATTCCGAGACGACGATTGGTCATCCAATCGCGAATACGGAACTTTTCGTTCTAAACAATTCACTGCGGATCCAGCCGATTGGAGTTTGGGGAGAGCTATATATCGGGGGAAAGGGTCTAGCCAGGGAGTATGTTGGAAGGCCAGATTTGACCGAAGCCGCCTTTATTCCTCATCCGTTCCGTGAAGGGGAGAGGCTTTACAAGACTGGAGATCGTGTAAGGCGTCTTGAGGCCCATCGAATTCAATACGATGGTCGATTGGACAATCAGGTAAAGGTAAGAGGTTTTCGCATAGAGCTTGCTGAAATCGAAGCCTGCTTGGATCGGCATGATCATATTAGTCGTTCTGTAGTCTTGGCCATTGGCGATGACAGTAACGAATCTCGACTCGTTGCTTATTACCAGAAGGAGCCTGGGGTTGAATTGGATAAAGCGGAACTGAGATCGCATGCAAGCGCAACTCTGCCTTCTTATATGGTCCCTAACCTGTGGATACCAATTGAATCTTTTCCTTTAACTCCAAATGGGAAAATCGATCGCAAATCTCTTGGCGAGATGGTATTGGAGGAGTCTTCAGTGGAAAAAAGCGTTGCGCCTAGAAGCGAACTAGAGCGCGATTTGCTAAAGCTTTGGCGCAAGGTTCTCGACCGCAAAAATGTATCGATCGTGGATGATTTCTTTGAAGCCGGAGGACATTCTCTACTGGCAGCTCAGCTCTTTGGAGAAATGGAAAAGAGACTTTCAATCTCGTTACCTTTAGCCGTTTTATTTAAAGCTCCAACTATAGAGAAACTAGCGAATTTCATTCAAAGTGAAGATCGCAGCCACGCTTGGAGTAGCCTTGTTCCGATCAAGGACGGAGGTCGGCAAGCTCCTCTGTTTCTCGTTCACGGAGCTGAAGGGAATGTTCTTCTGTATCGAGATTTGGCACACTCTTTAGATGATGAGCGACCTGTCTTTGGTTTGCAGTCCTCGGGTCTTGACGGGCAGTCGAAGATAGCAGGCAGCGTCGAGGAAATGGCTGCTGATTACATTGAGGAAATCAAAGGTGTTCAATCGCAAGGTCCTTATTTTCTGGCTGGTTACTGCTTGGGTGGAACGATTGCGTTTGAGATGGCACGAAGGCTGGAGGAATCTGGTGATCAAGTCGCTTTTCTTGGCTTGCTTGAAACGTACAATATCCAAGCGATCAGAAGCGAGAGGAAGGCCTACAGAAAATTCGCGAATCTTCTTTTGAATGTATATTTCCATATTGAGAACATGCTTTCATTACCTGTCTCCTCACAGATGAAGTTTTTCGCGGGCAAGCTTCGTGTCGAATGGGCTAGATTCAGAATTCGACGTTCGGTTTTTCTCAGAAAATTCTCCTGGAAAAAGCGATTTGGCGATGAATTGGCGTATGTGTATCTTCGATTGAAGGCATCCAATGACAAGGCTCAGATTGACTATAAGCCGACATTGTATCGTGGGCCCATTACGCTTTTTAAACCAAGAAAGACGTATCTTGGCTTAGAAGATAAATACTATGGTTGGAAACAAGTATCCGTAAATAAAATACGATTACGGGAATTATCAATGGCCCCAAGAGCCTTGCTTACGCCGCCCTTTTCGGACGAGCTTGGGACGATGCTTAGTGTCGAATTAAAGCGATCGATCAGCGAGAATGTCTGCTGATGATGTTCAGCGGTTCTAAGTTTCGAATAGGCCTCGCTCTCCAGCAGGAAGTAGGAGCTGTATTTCTTTTTTTACAGGGTATTATCGAATATTTGGGTTCCGATTCTAATCGATTATAAAAAAGCGGTCAGGTCGGGAAGGGAGTCCATGTCTGGTCAATTTCTTCCTAAGTGGGTCGATCTATTCTAAGGTTAATTTTCCTGCTGTTTTCAAAGACTCGGATTCCTACTCATGCGGCTAAGAACCTATATTGTCTTGCTGATCCTCGGCTGTTTCTCAGGCGGACTGGTTCTGTTCTGGTTGATGGGCGAGTCGAGCAAACGATCTGAAAGCGTTCATACGAGAATGGTGCTCGACGAGATGGCTATGGGGGATCTGAGGCGCTTTGAAGATCTTCTGTCTCAGTGGATTCTCTATTCGAATCTGATATTCAATTCGGAGGACTCGCATCTGGCTTATGGAGCTCAAAACCTGGGCAGCATGTTGCGGGAAATTATTCACGATTTCGATGAGAAGATGGAACTTGGCGAGCAGGAGATAGATGCGCTGCTCAACTTCGTTACCGCCCACGTTGAAAGACTGGACGAAGCTGACTTCATGGATGCGGAGGAATGGATTGAGGAGAGGTCTTCGATGCAGGCTCAGATGGAGCGGGAAGTAGCAATGGCTTTCCAGGCCTTGGGAAAGCTTAAGTCGCTTGCCAAGGAGGACGTCGCCATGCTGAAGGCCGAATACGAGTCGATGATTTCCAAGAAAGACCGTCAGTACTCACTCTATGTCGTCTTATTCCTGGTATGGGTCTGCGTTATTTGGTGGGTAATCGCCCACGCCTTGGCCAAGCCTTTGCGAATACTTTCACTTGAAGCCAGAAAGTCGATCGAAGACGGCTCCAAAAACAAGCTTACCGCTAAGGGGCCAGTCGAGGTCCGTGATCTGGCAAAATCGTTTTCCCGACTTATTGGCTCCCTCGAAACTAGAGTAGAGGAAAGAACTCTCGAACTGAGCAAATCGAATACCGAGCTCGTGAAGGCTGTTGAAGTGGCCGAGGAAGCGACGAGAGCCAAAAGCGAATTTCTGGCGAACATGAGCCATGAGATCCGAACGCCTATGAATGGCATCATGGGAATGAATCACCTTTTGCTTGAAACCGGCGTCGATTCCGAACAGCGGCATTACTTGCAGACCATCGAGCGTAGCTCTCAGGCCCTTTTATCTCTGATTAACGACATTCTGGATCTCTCGAAGATCGAAGCCGATAAGATCGATTTGGAGCGGAATCCGTTTAACCTCAGAAATCTGTTCGAAGACGTGGCAGACCTTTTTGCTGTTAGGGCCAATGAAAGGAATCTGCGATTCAATTGTATCATCAGCCCTCATACAAAAATCCATGTCATAGGCGATGAATTTCGTCTGAGGCAAGTGGTTTCGAACATCGTCGGCAATTCCATTAAATTCACATCTGAAGGCGAGGTTCGCATTGAAGTTGAATTGATCTCCGAAAAGGAAAGTTCGATTCAATATCGCATCGAGATAATAGATACAGGCATTGGAATTTCCAAAGAAGGGCAGAGTAGGCTGTTTGAGTCTTTTTCCCAGGCCGATACCTCCACCACGAGGAAATATGGAGGGACTGGCCTAGGGCTGGCCATTTGCAAACGTATCGTCGAACTCATGGGCGGCAGGATTGGAGTGGATAGCGAAGAGGGCCATGGCTCCACTTTCTGGGTTGAATTGGAATTTGATAAATCCGGACAGATTGCAGATCCGATTCCCAGTCTGGGTTCCTCTCTGAATGGAAAGCGTGTTCTAATTCTCGATACCGATCGGTCCTGCAAGGAATGGATTGCAATGTGGCTTAGGGCTTGGGGTTGCGAAGTTCGCTCGTTTGATTCTATTGGTGAAGTCTCTGCTCTAAAAGAGTTTCCATACGATTACATCCTCATTGAAGACGAGCTTTTCGATGAGGCTGAAAACGAGATGCTGTCTATAGTTTCGGCGGTTTCCGGAGGGCATCGTCCTGAAATTTTTCTGACGCATGCAATCAGTCGCCGAATCTCTCGTGATCGACTCAATGAGCTCGGAGCGACTGGCTGTGTTACTAAGCCTGTGAGGCCGATGCATTTACTAGGCAGGCTGCTTGGGGAAAATAATCAATTTTGCGAAATTGGTCGCCACACAACCGCCAAAAAATCGGCTAATCCCGAGTGGGAAAAAGCTTCTGTCCTGCTGGTCGATGACGATGCCACCAATCGAGCGGTAGCGCTGGGCCTCCTCAAGCTTCGTAGTATAAAACCGGATATCGCTACTAATGGTCTCGAAGCGATTGAGGCTTTGGATCGCAAGGCGTACGATTTGGTTCTCATGGATTGCCAGATGCCCGAGATGGACGGGTATCTGGCTGCGGAGGCGATACGAAGCAAAAACGTCGGGGAGCTTAACGTTGAGGTTCCCATTGTCGCCATGACCGCGAATGCTTTGGCTGGCGACAGAGAAAAATGTATCGAGGCCGGTATGAACGACTATATTGCGAAGCCCATCAGGCCCAAGGATCTAGATAGGGCTTTAGAAGAATGGCTGGATAGCAACTATGACTCAACAGTGTCGAGCGATTCTAGCGATCCATCTCAAGATAATGAGAATCTCAATACCGCCAATGACGCCGACTTATTCAGTCTTTCCCGTCTCGCAGAGCTTTTCGGCGATGATCGAGAAACGATTGGAGCTATGATTGACACTTTTAGGGAAATGCACATCGAGCATATGGAAGCGTTGAGGCTCGCGGTCGAGGACAGTTCAGATATTGAGCAGATCCGGCTCCATTCCCATACTATAAAGGGTAGCTCTCAGAATTATGGGGCCGAACAGTTGGGAGAAGTTGCTTGTCGGATCGAGTCCGCCTGCCGCGATGGTAATCTAGAAGAAGCAAAGCGACTTTATCCGGCGGTTCTTGAGCTCAGTATCAAAACTATGGAGGAGATCGAAAGACTGGACTTGGCTAGCGAGGTCTAGTCCAGCTGCTTCGCCAGCGTTTTCAGACTTGGAGGAAGGGCGTACGTGGAAAAGACGAAATCGCGCTCCTTCATGTTCTCGTGACATTCGATGCAGGATTTATAAAGAGTATAGTTATCGCTCTTGCCTTCTTGTATTATATTTCCTGACACGCCATCGATCCAATAGTATTTCCAGTTTCCATATTCAGGATCGTAGCCCTGTTTCATTTTCTTCATCAAAGTAATAACCGTTCCTGAAGCAGGTTTCCCGTTCGATGACTGAAAATGTTCCTTTAGAAAGATCGTACCTTCTTTGTATTCGATAAATTCGGGTTCGATTTCCTCATTTGAAAAATCGTCGTTATCGTCCCAGTCATCTTCTAAATAGTGCTTTACGTATTGAGAATAGTTGTACGTGTAAATCTCTGGATCTTTATTAACGAATATCGCTATGAACTGGTTCCAGTGGAGACCTGAGAATTCATATCCCGTAAGCCTTGTCCAATTCTTTCGATACAATCCAACTTCTTCCTTCAACTCTTCGGCAATCTTGAATTCGTAGGCATTTTGGAAGGGGACGACATTGTCAAAACTGCCTTTTCTCTCTATGCCTTCGCCTCTATCCGCAAATAGGATGCACATCGCAAGCAGCGGAACTGCTGACAGTATGGCAATCCTGAGGATAGAGCTTTTTTTCATGGCTACTAGATTCTGGAGATTATCAGTTCTCCGTATTTCCTGTCGTTTCGGATGATATCCATATTCTTGCTATCGCCCTTGCTTAGGACGAAGGAAAGGTTTTCCATTCGAGGAAACCAGACGACGATCTCTTTGACGTCATCGGGTAGTCCTGAAATCGTAAAAGTAGTCTCTGGATCTTCGGAATCAAATTCGATGATTGCGGCGTAGGAGCTATTAATGTTAGCGATATAGCTTCGCATTTTAGGGTGGATCTTGCAGCCAACGCGAACTACATGCCCCTCTTCCCAATTGATGGTCGCGTTGGACTCGGAGCCCGGTGATAGTAGTCCAACATCGAATTGAATTCCCTTTCGCGTGTCGTTGGCGAAAATGTTATGGTTCATTTCGTCGGAATTCTTGAAGTTTATTTCCGATCCCTCTCTTCCAATGATCAAGCGAGAAGAGAATTCCTTATTCTTCTGATCGAGCGGACCGCAGATCTCCTTGGCCCCGCTTTTGTCATCAGCAAGGTACACCAGGGCTACGAACGGCTTTCTGCTTTCGAAAACGAATGTTCCCGATATTTCGCCTGCCGACAAGAGTGGCGTTATCCAGCTTGCAAAGACTGCCACTACAAAAGTTTTTAATTTTATTGTATTCATTTTTTAGTCACAAATTTGATGGAATTCGGTTCAGGCAGATTTGGTCTTGGGATTTCAAGCGGCTTATTGATGGCCCCTAGGAAGGCCACAAGGTCGCGAATTTCGTCTTCATTCAAGTGCAATGGCTTGATAAGAGAGCTGATGTTTTCCGTGTCGTCTCCTCCTCGATTATAGAAGCGCACCACTTCTTCGAGGGTGCCTATGGAACCGTCGTGCATGTAGGGAGCCGAAAAGAGTATGTTTCTCAGTCCGGGCACTTTAAAGGCCTTGTTGAGAATAGGGATATCGACAATGGCCTTGCGGCCAATGTCTTCGCTTTTCAAACCGATGTTATGGAATGAGTTGTCTGTAAAATTCGCGCCATCGTGACATTTGATGCATGCCGCCTTGTCCACGAATAGGGCCATCCCCCGTTTGGCTGCTAGACTGATGGCGTTGTCGTTTCCATTTAGGTAGCTATCGAATGGGGTGTTATCGACGATGATTTCCCGTTGGAACGAAGCCAGGGCTGCTGCTATTCTATCGGGCGTTATGGAATCGTCTCCATACGCTTTTTCAAAGACCTCTCTGTATCCAGAAATCGATTTCAAACGATCAACTAGAATATCGATAGGCATGTTCATCTCAGCTTCGGCCTCGATAGGCGCCAATGCCTGTTCTTCCAGGGAGGCGGCTCGTCCATCCCAGAAGAATACCTGATTCCAAGCCAGGTTGTACAAATGAGGCGTGTTGCGCTCTACGGGCTTGCCTGTAGCTCCCAGGCTGAAGCGAATCCCATCGCTTAGACCATGATCGGGGTTATGGCATGTGGCGCAGGATTGCGATTCGTTGAATGACAACCGATTATCGAAGAAAAGCATGCTCCCCAATTCTACTACTTCCTCGGATGGCTCTAGGTCATCAGGATATTCAATATCGAAAGTGTCGGGAACGCTGAAATGCTTTTCGGCGATTTCGCGATAGCCTTGGTCTCCGGCGAAAAGGACTGGTAAAGGTGGCGAATGTAAAGCGCCTGATAGCGCAAAAAGCGTTAATAAAAATCGCTTTGGTGTCATGGGAGTTGCAGAAAGTTTTTAAAGCTGAAGAGAGAAGAGAAAAGTTAATACTTTGCCTTAAATATGCTTCGAATTTCTACTAACTCTGTTGAGAGCAACCGATTGCTTTTACACTGAAATAGCGAATATTTCTGGAAAGAAATTGGCCTCAGCCGCGTATCCAGACTTTTACATGATATTGACTATAGCGAGCCCGTTGGGATGCTTGCTGGATGCTAGTCGGCCTTTTCTGTAAGGGCCGTTAGCTTTTGCCGAAAATGAAGGGGAGAATGAGGCTCGAGGCAACCGGCTCGCCGTCGCGTTGGGCTGGCTTGAATTTCCATTTTTCAGCCGCCTGGATAGCTAGATCGTCCAGTTGTGTGTGGGAGCTTTCGCGAGCGGAGGCCCTTACGACATTCCCTTTTTCGTCGAGCTCGAGCAATACGCGGACGTATCCACTAATGTCCGACAAACTGGCTGGAAGCTTGGGAGATTTTTTCTGGATAGGCTTGGCTCTCTTGTCCGCAGGCAACTGAGATACGAGGAGTCCTCCTTGCGAACGAAAAGGTACGGCCAGCTTGGAGGGGACATTTCTGCCCTTTTTAATGGCTGGCTTGTATTTCCATTGGCTTACGGCTGCGGTCGCTAGTCGAGACATCTCTTTGCTGGTCGATTTGAGAGTGTCCGTTTGGGCTACATAGCCATATTCGTCGATATAAAGCATGAGCCACGCAAGGCCTTGCTCCTTCTCCAAAGCTACAGGCAAAATCGGTTCGTGTTTGGAGATGATCGTTGGTTCGACATCTACCTTGTTTAAGGCGTAGGCGTTATTAACGGTCTTATTTCGCGTTTGAACGCTTGCCTTGAAAGCGAAGGGAACCAGCACTTTCGAGGGGACTGCTTTCCCTTGTTCGATGGAGGGAGAAAATTTCCATTTTTCAAGGGCTTGTCGGGTTGGTTCGACGAGTTCCGGATGCGTGCTCTCCTTCAAAGCGATATTGGTAATGCCGCCTTCCGAATTCAGACTTACGCGAAAGCTTACATTGCCGTTGATATTCAAGTACCTGTCTTCGAGCTTCGGGGCAGTCCGTTTATAGGCATGCGGAGCTTGAGTGAAAGGGTCCTTCTTTTTCGCTAGCGAGACGGTACCTATGTTAAATTCGAAAGGCTGGACTACGGTAGACGCAATGGGCTTGCCGCCTTTTTTGGCTGGCTCGAATTTCCAGCGAACCATGGCGTCTAGGCAGGAATCGACGAGATCGTTGTTGCTGGACGAGATTGATCGGACACTGGTCACTTGACCGAATCGATTGATTTTCGCTTCCACCCGGACGTATCCCTTTTCGTCTCCCAATTTCGCCGGCAGCTTGGGGGAAACAGTGTATCTTGGTTCGGCCGGCGAAGTCTCTCCAGAATACAAGGCTTGTGTGGAAAGTAGGAAAACCAGCGATAGTCCTAGAACTTTAGAGAAATTGGGGCCTGGTTTCATGGGTATATGACTCTTTTGGGGTGTTTAGAGTGAAATACCCTATAATATCGACCAGAGAAGACGTTTCTTTATCAGTCTTTTACTTAATTTGCGTTTGATAAATTATGGTTAAAGAATAGGTTATCCAAATATTGGATACTCAAACCGAAATCCCTGGTCCTAGCCTTGGTTCGGGACCTGAGTATTGCCGCTCATTCTTTTTCGATGTTCCAGTGCATCTCCGACTTTAGCATGTAGTGGTCGTCGGTTCTTCTTCGCAGCATGCCACGCGTGACGCCATAGCCGGTGATTCCTTTCCATTTCCCCGTTCCTCCTATGAATTCGTAGGAACCTGGAGGATTGCTGTACCACCATTCGTGATACAGCCAGACGATATCGCCATCCGGATCGGTATCCTCCAGCAACATGGCGTCTCCATTGCTGCCGCCTTTCGTCCCGGGGTCAGGTTTGTAAGTCGTTCCCCGATCGTAGCAGGTCGCGAAATTGCGCGGGCTCTTGGCATTCTTATCGTCGCTTAGCAGGACGCCGGACTGGCTGCTGACCAAGAGGGTGACGCCGTTGTCGAGTTTTTTTGAAAAGTCGTAGATGTGAGGACCGTGGAAACTCAGGCCTTGATCATGGAATTCATAGTCTTCCGGCTTGTTGCGTCCAGCGGCAGGGGGAAGATTGGCGATTCGCCAATCGATCGCGTATTCAGGTTGCTTGTAGCCGTCGATTCTCTTCGATTTATCGACCGCCAGATTTCCCGATCCTGCAATGCCTTTCCACTTTCCCGTCCCCGCTTTGATGGAAACCTCACTGCTTCCGTTCTCTAGTCTCCAGAAGGTGCTCCACGTCAGATCGCCATCTTCGTCAATAGTCTCGCTCAGCGAGACTTCCGCGATAATGAGGCCGTCTGGATCTTTGAGGACAGAGCCCTGAGCGAAGAATGTCGATTTACCCCATGGGCTCGATTCGTTGTTGGTAACAACGGAACCTGCTTGGTGGTAGGCGATAAGCGTATTTCCATGCTTGAATTTCTTTACCCGACGCTCTTCCCGGGGCTCCAAAAACAGGTATCCGGAATCTATTCCCTCCGAAAAAACTAGACTCGCCAAACACTGGATGCCGATTGAGAAAATGAATACGGGCGATTTTGTACATAAAGTGAGGCGAATGTTGCTCATGCTTGAATATTTCATATAATCATTAAGAGTGAAATGAGGTCGCTGGATGATTTTCGGCATTCATGCTAGAACTTCTTAAGTGTCTCCTAGTTTTTTGGATATTCAATCTATTTCTATATCAAAATCTTACTTGCTGAATATCCATTTCAATATATCATAAAATCTAAACTCTCTCTTCTGCTCGCAAACCCTTCTTAGCATGATTGAAGCTCCGTTACTTCCCGAAGAGGCGGACCGCCTCAAGGCTCTTTATAAGTATGATATTCTGGATACAGAGCCGGAAGGGATTTTCGATGACGTCGTCGAGCTAGCCTCGTGCATCTGTAATACTCCCATTGCCCTCATCAGCTTGATAGACGCTGATCGCCAATGGTTTAAGGCAAAGATTGGTTTGGATGCATCCCAAACGGATCGCAGTATGGCATTCTGCTCCCATGCCATTTTGAATGATCACATTCTCGAAGTGAGCGACGCTCTGGAGGACGAGCGTTTTGCGGACAATCCACTCGTGACTGGAGATCCTAATATTCGATTCTATGCCGGAGCTCCCGTTATAACGAATGATGGATACAAGCTTGGAACGATTTGCGCCATCGATACGGTGCCCCATAAACTTAATAAGAATCAGCAGAAGGCGCTCCGGTCTCTTGCTAATCAAGTCCGAGCGAATCTGGATCTTCGTTTTCGAACTGAAAGACTAAAGGAGTTGAATGAGGAGAAAAACCGATTCTTTTCAATGCTGGCTCATGACCTTCGCTCGCCCGTCAAAAATCTTATAGGATTGTGCGAATACTTGGAGGAGTGCTTTGAGAAAATGGAGGCGGAGGTGATGCGTGACACCCTCCAGGATATGAAGCAAATCTCGGGAAAGGTAGACAAGCTTATGGCTGATATCCTTTCGTGGATACGATTTGATAGAGGAGAGATGCTGTACAAGCCAACGACTTTGAATCTCCGGAATACGGTTTATGGCGTTCGAGACTTGCTTGGATATCTGGCTGTTCAAAAACAGATAACACTCTCTATAAACTGTCCGGAGAATATTGAAGTCATGGCTGATTCTACCATGCTGCATTCGATCATCCAGAATCTTTTAACCAATGCATTGAAGTTCACCCATCCGGGTGGATCGGCCTCGATAAATTGCGAATTCGATGGCTCCAAAGTGAGTATTGAGTTTAGCGATACGGGCGTAGGAATTCCAGCAAGCTCAATCGAGAGCGCTTTTTCAATTGGTTCCTCGTTTACGACTGACGGGACTTCCGGCGAGCAGGGATCGGGTCTTGGGCTTGCCCTCTGTAAGGAATTTGCCGAAAAAATGGGCGGGTCCATTTCGATTGAGTCCGAGCTTGGTCACGGAACGCAAGTGAAAGTCGTTTTGCCGACTCCTTAACACTTTCTGCAAGAGGATTAGCTCCGCTGGATTCATTTAACTTAATGGTTAAGTTAATTCTTGACTGCGGTCTATTTTCGATTAACCAATTGGTTAATAATTTTGAGATATCCCTCAAGTTTGGACCGCCCACCGGTGGAATCTTACTATTAATTGTAGTTTAGAATAGAATACAAAATGACTAGTAGACTTATGAATATGCCTTCAATCGTTTCTCGTGAAGATTGGCAGATGGCGCGGGACGCCTTGTTGCGTAAGGAGAAAGCCGCCACAAGAGCTAGAGACGATCTCGCCGCCGAGCGTCGCCGTCTGCCCATGTTTCGTATTGAAAAGAAATACGCTCTAGAAGGGCCTCGGGGAAAATCGTCTTTGCTCGATCTATTTGAAGGTCGGCTCCAGCTCATCGTTTATCACTTCATGTTTGGAGTCGACTGGGAGCAGGGCTGCGGCGGCTGCTCGATGCTTGTAGATAATATTGGACATCCTGCCCACCTGCATGCGCGTGACGTTTCTCTTGCCTTGGTCTCCAGAGCTCCCTTGGCGAAAATCGAACCATTCAAAGAGCGAATGGGATGGACCCTTCCTTGGTATTCATCTTTTGGGACAGATTTTAACGACGACTTTGGCGTTACAACTGATGAGGGAGAGGTCTTCGGTTTGAGCGTTTTTCTCCGGGACGGAGATGATGTTTTCCAGACCTATTTCACGAACAATCGCGGTGTGGAGAATTTCATGGGCGTCTTTGCCTTTCTCGACGTGGTCCCATATGGCAGAAAAGAAGAATGGGAGGACTCACTAAGCGGTTGGCCGCAAGAGCCGCCTTACCAATGGTGGAGACATCATGATAAATACGATGAAAGTTAGACTGCTATGGCGTCCCGGTTCTGTGGTTGTTCAAAATCTGATCGTTCTAGATCGTCGCGAAAGCAGTCTGCCTTGCTAGCTCGCTTAATGGGAGCTTTAGGAGTGTTCTTTTCAGGCGCTTTGATTTTGTTCATTCCAAAATGCCCTGTCTGTTTGGCTGGATACGTGGCTCTGTGGACTGGTATCGGCCTTTCGTATACGGAAATAGCGATCTTAAGATATTTTTTTATCTTCCTTTTCGTATCCTCCTTGGTATATCTGTTGTACAACCGATTTCGTTTCCGAACTTGAATGCCTCTTCGTTCTAGTTGAGCGCTTTCGCGGAAGAGGTGGGACGATTCTCTCAAATTCATCTGCGACAAAACAGCCTTGCAATATACCGATTGGTATATACGTTTTCTCTCCATAGTTTAAGATGAAGGAGAAGGATACGAGATCGAGGCTGCTTGACGCAGCCCTGGGCCAGATTTGGAAGTCTAGCTATACCGGCGCCGGTATTGCCCAGATATGCGATGAGGCGGGAACGACCAAGGGCAGCTTTTATCATTTCTTTGATTCTAAGTCGGATTTAGCCATTGCTGCTCTTGAAGAGCACTGGGTTCACGCTCGATCCGATTTTGATAGCGTATTTGCTCCTCACTTATCTCCAAGCGAACAGATATCCGCTTTTTGTAAACATACGATTAAGTCACAAACTTCTCATAGACAAAAAGATGGATATGTCGTTGGATGCCCTTTCTTTGCCACTGGAATGGAGTGTGGGGCTCTTGATACCTCGGTACAAAAAGCGGTCGATCGTGTCATCGAGCTCGAATTGGCTTATTTTTTCCGTCTTGCTCGAGAAATTGGAGCCCCTCGGTTTCCCGATGATCAGGCCGTTACTGATGGCGGAAAAGCGATGTTCGCGTTTTTACAGGGCATTCTGGCAATGGCTAGGGTGAAAGACGATATGGAGCTCATCGAGAACGCTCTGGAGCCGGGACTCAGGAGACTCGCTGGCCTCTAAAAAAATTTGCGCAATCATTATACCGATCGGTATGTTTGTTGTTGTATAACCAATTTCAAAATGGATCTTCAAAAAGAAAAACTCGTTATTATCGGTTCCGGTCCTGCGGGCTGGACGGCCGCCATCTATGGAGCTCGAGCCGATTTAAAGCCCTTGGTCTTTGCCGGCAGGGCGGCAGGCAAGGATTTGCTTCCAGGAGGTCAATTGATGTTGACCACCGAAGTGGAGAATTTTCCAGGCTTTCCTGAAGGAATTGATGGTCCTGAGATCATGGGACGATTTTTCCGTCAAGCATTGCGTTTCGGTACTCGAGTGGTGACTGAAGAGGGAGCGAAGAATCAAGATGATTTGGATGCGAACTACGGTTTATACCAGACTTTCCAAAACGTTCAGTCCATCGATTTGTCAGAAAGACCGTATAAAATAGTTGGAGACAATGGATTTACCGTTTACGCCGATGCTGTGATAATCGCTACTGGCGCGAAAGCCAATTGGCTGGGCTTGGAGAACGAGATGCGATTGGCTCAGCAGGGTGGAGGAGTGTCGGCTTGCGCGGTTTGCGATGGAGCTTTGCCGATTTTCCGCGATCAGGAAGTGGGAGTCGTCGGGGGTGGCGATTCTGCGATCGAGGAAGCGAGCTATTTAGCTAAATTCGCCAGCAAGGTTCATATTTTCGTTAGGAGAAACAGCTTCAGAGCCAGTAAGGCTATGCAGGCTCGGGTCCTGAACAATCCGAAATATCGTATACACTGGAACACTGAGGTTGTGGACGTGCTTGGAGACGCTTCTGTTGAGGGGGTGCTTCTAAAGCGAAACGACCAGAGTGAACAGGGAGCGGATCAGCTCGAAAGTCTATCGCTACGCGGTTTGTTCATCGCGATCGGCCATACTCCCAACACAGGTTTTCTCGAAGAGCAATTGCCGTCCGATCAGAACGGATACTTGCAGCTTCCAAATCCAGGTTTCACAGCAACGGGAGTGGAAGGCGTTTATGCCGCTGGAGACGTTGCCGATCCCTACTATCGCCAGGCCATAACGGCTGCTGGGATGGGAGCCAAGGCTGCGATTGAGGCTGAGCGATTTCTGGCTGAAGTAGCATAACATAAATTTGAATACAAAATTAAACTGAAAATAAACATGACTGAAATGACACGCGCAACAAGATCATTAGCGGAGGAACTGGCGGATTTCAACGCGAGCTTCCTGGACAAAGCCCCTGACGAGGTGGTGGCTACTATGGCCAAAGCCGGTCAGGAGTTAGAGCAGCTAGGCATAGTAGACAATAGCCTAAACGTGGGCGATGAGGCTCCCGATTTTGAGCTGCCTAGCGCTAAGGGGGGAACCGTCCGTCTGAGCGAGAAGCTCAAGGATGGACCGGTTGTCCTGAACTTCTATCGCGGAGATTGGTGCCCTTATTGTAATCTGGAGCTGAGAGCGTTTCAGGCGGCTTTGCCGGATTTCGAGGCCAAGGGAGCATCACTTGTGGCTATATCGCCGCAAACGCCAGACAACTCTCTGACTACCGCTGAAAAGCGTGATCTCGAATACCATGTCCTTAGCGACGTCGGAAATGCAGTGGCTCGCGATTTTGGATTGGTCTTTTCTTTAGCCGAGGAGCTTCGGCCCTTATACGATCAATTGGGAATCGATATTCCTGCTCACAATGGCGATGGGACTTTCGAGCTTCCGGTGCCTGCCACTTATGTAGTTGGTCAAGACGGCAAGATTTCGTATGCTTTCGTGAATACGGATTACACGAAAAGGGCTGAACCTAGCGAAGTGCTGGAGGCAATAGCTTAAGCGGGCTACATGGGGATTTTTTTAAAATAGGATTAATCAAGAAGGAGTAGAAAATGAATACGAATATAACGCATATCAATGGAGCGAACGAATTCGAATCAGTCGCGCTTGGTTCGGAAAGACCGATAGCGATTGATTTCTGGGCTGAATGGTGTGGGCCTTGCAAGGCGCTTGGTCCCACCCTGGAGGCCGTCGCTGAGGAAGTTAGCGACAGGGCCAGCATCGCTAAAGTCAATGTCGACGAGCCTGGTAACGACGAGTTAGCCGCTCGATATGGTATCAGCTCGATACCTACGATACTTTATTTCAAGGATGGCGAACTGAAGGACACTTCGGTTGGACTGCTATCCAAAGAAGCGATTGTGGGACGACTGACGTCCCTTAACTAAAGAGGAGAGAGTAGCGTAAAGCAAAGCCAGTCCCTTGGGGCTGGCTTTTTAGTTTACGGAAGCTACCGCTTGTCGAGTCCGGTCGCTCGAAGATGGGGCGGTCTGACTGGTCTTTGACTTTCGCGCTGGCGTTTTCGAGCTTTGGCCTAGCATCTTCTCCAGCGTATCGATTATTCGATGAAGCGTTTGGGTTTCGAGCCGAAGCTTGTCGGCCGATTCCTGCGTTCCGTTGGCGATTTCCACCGAGTGTTGAGCCGCGCTTTCCTGCTCATGAACGGAATCGTTTATCGTGTCGATGCTAGCCGATTCCTTCTGGACGCTTTCCCTAAGCTCCCAAAGCAAATCATCCACGGTGGTTGCCCTTTCGGAAATTCCTGTGAACGCTTCAACCATTTCCGCGGTGCGCGTTTCTCCTAGCTGAGCGTTGTACTGATTTTGATTCATCATCTCGGTGATTTCCTCGGTGGCTTTGGCCGTACGGTTGGCTAATTCTCCAACCTCTTCAGCAACTACGGAAAAGCCAGCTCCATGTTCACCCGCTCGAGCGGCTTCGACCGCCGCATTCAAGGCCAGAATATTCGTCTGGAAGGCGATGTCTTGAATAACATCAAGCACATTCGAGATTTGCGTACTGGAATTTGTGATACCGGACATCGCTTCCTGAAGATGCTCAATTGAAGAGCGGCCTTCTTCGGCTGACTGTTTAGCCTTTTCGGCCTCCTTATGGGCGTCGTAGATGCGCGTTCCGTTCTGATGTATCGTGGCGTTTATTTCCTCTACCGAAGAGCTCACAGCTTCCAGGGAAGTAGCAGTGCTGGACGCGTTTTGCACCAGGTTTTCACTGCCGGTAGCGAATTTCCTCGCGGAGTTGGTCAATGTTTGGGCAGCTCCAGCCAAAGCTTCTGAAATGGAGAAGAGAGTGTTTTTGATATTAAGGCTGACGACTACGTTCGAGCTAATACTGATGATGAAAATCAAGATCGAGAACCCGAGGGCTATGACAAACATTCTGTTATCGGCGGCCTTTAACGTGGAAGAGCTTTCCGTTATCCTGTCTTTGTAGGCATCGATGACTAATTGATAGACGTTCTGATTCGCTACAAAGAGGGCATCCGAGACGCCCTCTGGTATTTCGAGGACGGCTTCCGGATTTTTCATCCATGTTCTTATTTGCGGATTGATGATCTTGGCGAATTCGCTACCCCCTTGCTCTCGATTAGCAGTATGGAACAACTCTATGAGATCTTGAGGGGCGGAGCTAGCAAACGTCCTCTTCATTTGGCCCAGCTCCGCTTTACGATAGGTGATCGTTTCAAAATCGAGGATAGACATCGTCTTTCGCCCTTCGGTAGCCCGGTAGGCGATCGTCTCGAGAGCTTTAGTGAGCTTCATCTGGTAGATGGCTGTGTATCCAGTAAATAATTCACTCAGCTCTTTGTGATCCAGCTGATCCGTGAGCTGCGAGCAGATATTGAAATAGGAGCGAATCAAGTTCGGATAGGAAACCCAGAGGCGTCTTGCCGTCATGTTTCCCGACTTCACTTCTTCTCGAAACGAATTGATTTGCTGGATACGGTCAAGCGTCGTGTCAAGGAGGCTTTTGTAGTTCTCTTCTTCCTTTTTAGCCGCTGGCGTTTGAGCTTCGATAAGGAATAAAATTTCTCTGGCTGACTCTAGCATCGCCTCTTCTTGCGAGTCCGTATTCGCAATCGCCCGATCGTAATCTAGATTATCTTTGTTGATGCTATAGACTCGGTAGGCGGCCTCTTTGGCTTCGTTCCCCACGGCATCTAGATAATAGAGAATTCCGTGGATCTGATCGATAGCGTTTTCGGTGCGAACGACTGCCTTGTCAGTCCTTCGTTTTTCTTGAAAGTTCTGAAAAACGAGTACTGCGGATAATACAAATACGCCTGCTAGCGGTATGGCGGCTAGGAGGATCTGTTTTTTTTGCAACGAAAGCGTCTGCAAAAGACTGCTCTTTGGGATACGCATGGTTGTGGGGTACCATGAGGTTCATCGACTAGTCCTCACTAGGGTAAAATTTTAATTCATAAAAACATCGCTAAATTCCTATTTTCGTCGGGCTGGCTATCGTTATCCGCGCAAGTCGTTCCAGCTCTTGAGCCTAAGCGATATCCAATGGGTTCCTTAAATGGCAATTTGAGCGAAGCGAGCCATCCGGCTGATCAAATCTAATTCCAAATGACTTCCGAAGTTTCGGAAGGATTCGATGAGAAACAGCGATCGATTGAGGCTTCGCTCATTTCCTGCTCGGCCCCTTTAGCGCTCGAACCAGTATTACTTTCTCCTGTTATGATCTTCTGTAGCGAGGCTGCGATATCAGCTATCTTTTGGGCTTGGTGGTTCAAATCTTTGGAGGCCGAAGCGGCTTCCTCAGCTCCCGATGCGTTGATCTGGGTCACCTCGCTGATTTGGCAGATAGCTTGATTGATTTGGTTGAGACCCGCGTTTTGCTGCTCGGACGAGCTAGCGATTTGCTCGACATGACCTTCGACTTGCGAGGTCGACTTGTCTAGCTCCTTGAATCCTTCTCCCGTAGACTGAGCGGCTTTCACGCTGACCTGGATTTTCTCTAAATTGGAATCGATCAAGGTTGCCGTGCTACGCGCGGCGTCTGCTGCCCTTCCGGCCAGGCTCCTGACCTCATCCGCTACTACGGCGAATCCGGACCCCGCTTCTCCCGCTCTAGCCGCTTCCACAGCTGCATTGAGGGCGAGAATATTGGTTTGGAAAGCGATCTCATCAATGGTCTGGACAATTTTTTGCGTCTCTTCGCTCGCGGTTGCGACTTCGGCCATGGAGCTGGTTAGCTCTTCGACTACCGTATTCATTTTAGTAACAGACTCCGTTGAGGCCGTTACATGCTTAATGGCTTCGCCAACCGAATTTTTATTTTGCTCCGTCATAGATGCCAACTCCTCAGCAGAGGACGACGTTTCTTCCACGCTTGCAGCTTGTCTGGATGCTCCGTCGGCTACTGTTTGACTGCTGTTGTCGACGATTGATGCTGATTGTCGCGCTCTTTCGGATACTTCGAGCAAATCCGATGAGAGTGACTGTAGTGGCTTTGAAATGCTCCTGGCCAAAAACCAAGCTCCTGCGAAGGTCGCGATAATCGCCAGTACTAGAATTACCATTGTTTCTATCCTGGCCTTCTTGATGCTAGCTAGAGTCTCGCTTTCACTGATCCGGGTTAGGGCGCTCCAGCCAAGACCCTCGTATCCATGAGCTCCATGCGAATGAGCGTATCCAGAAGATTGGCGAATTTGTTTGCGAGCGTGAAGCGAACTGATAGCCCCCTTTTGCCCGGCTATAGCAAGCTGAGCTGCTTTAACTCCCTTTTCCGCTAGGTTGAGGTTCAAAAGCACTCCCATGTCGTCGTTTGCCTTGTTTACACCGTTGTTTGTGAAGGGGTCGAGATCGACGATGACCCGGCCTTCTTTATCCAGAACCGTTAGTTCAGTCGACGCGTATCCTGAGCCTCTCAAGCTTTCGTAGTACTGCTCGGCGATGTGATTCACCACATCCAAGGAAACCTTGTTTGTCCAAACTGCGATCGTTTCTCCGGCTGCATCTTTTACGGGAGCCGAAAAGTTGATGGCTAGGCCATTGCCACCCTCTAGGCGCTTGACGACATCATCTACCTTCACGTCTTCAACGACGGTTCCATTTCGTCCATTCCCTTTTAGAAAATTTCCATTTAGAGTGTTGCGAAACCAGGATTCGGAGCTGAAATTCTTATCGTAGATCCAGGAAACATCGATGTTTCTTCTCTTCGCGTCCCTACTGTTGACCGCTATTGGCTTACCTTCCAGGTCTACTACGATGATAGCGGCATAGTCGCCATTGAGCTTCAAGTAGCTATTAGCTGAGCGTATGATGCTATTCTTCTCCTCTTCCTGGTGGTACCATTGGCTGCGATCTCGATTAGCTTCGTTTGCCGCGAATTCCTGCGTATCAGCATAGCATTCGGCGAGATTTCGCTCGATAAGATCTATGAAAGTCTGAGCGTAATTCCCAATGGCGCTATTAAGCTGAGCCTTGGTTGTCTGCGCATTGGATTCCATGCGCCAACCGAGGATCGCCAGGGGTACAAATGCGATAAGAAAACAGAAAGCCAAAATCTTGGCATTCACTCCAAAACGGTCGAAATGCATAGTCTAGCAAACGGTACTTCCACGTTGCTATTCAGCGATTTCCGAACGTGCTGGGAGTTTTAACAGGCGATTGACGTCACTCGTTCAATTCCGTGGCGAAAATTGAAATCATCTAGTGGGGAATTATAAAACATATCTGGAATATACCCTATAATTTGGATACGAAACTAGTGTCGCTTTAAAAAGGAAATGCGAAAACTAAATGATCAAGACCAGCCAATGTGTCTTGGCCAGCCTTGGTTAAAGTCAGTCGCAACCTGCTTATAAGCATTTTAAAAGCGTATCCAAAATATAATTTTAAAAAGTGCTACTTGCGCTTGCCTCCACGAAAGTTGATCTCTTCTTGAAGATCTGACCATTTGTTGTCGCCTTCGCTAATGAAGCTCGCGATATCGGCTTTGAAGGTATCGATTTGTGGCGTCCCGGCCAGTAGAAAGAGGCGGTCCGCCTCTACCACGAAGCAAGCCGGGTTGGCGATCTCGGCTCTTCCGCTGCGAATGGAAACCGCGCAGCGTCCTCCGTAGGCGGGAACGTACTTCGATGGATTAGCTAGGAAAAGCGTTTTATGTTTTTCGTTGGCGAACTTCCAGACCGAACCCATCCACTCGGCAGTGTATTCATCGTTTCCTTTGGTCGCCTTCATCTCGGTGAAATAGGCGACGGCGTCGTATCCATTTAAAACTACTTTGGTTTTACGATCCCTATCGATCTTAAGCTCTTTGCTCCCATGATGAGCAGCTTGAGCTACATCGCTAGCCATAACGATCAAAAAAAGTGACATTAAGGCGGCATTGAGGTTTCCAAGTATGGCGTTTTTCATCGTGAGCTACTTATTGTATCTGAATAATTATTACGAACAGAAGGCTTTTGCCTAGTCGCGTTATGCGCTTGGATGATGGAACGGTTCGATGACTCAATTGATTTTGCCAATGTGCAAAAAACTCCAATTATTTTCTGGCCAGCACCCAGTTTCCCCTCTTCTTCGGGCAAGTTAACGCTCTTCGAATAGTGAAAACTCGCTTGAGTTTCAGTTTTAGGAATCGGCTGTTTTGCGATTGAAAGATCTTCGCCAGCGTTCTCTCCTTAATTCCACTTGAGTAAAGACTCCGCTGTTTTCGTCGAGAAATTCTACCGTCAGTTTTTCTTCATCCCCAACGAAAAGCGTCATTGATGAAGCTTCGAGGGAAAGAGGCTTGTTTTGGCCTCGTTGGAAATGCAAGACCCCTTCCTGACTGAAGATTTTCACTGGTCGCGCTTTCCCTCGATTGTATTCGCCTTCGTATTTTGAATACACCCCTGGATCGAGTTTTATACGTTCCGTTGGGGCGATAAACGGATCTTTGGCGTATTCCTCGTTTTTCTGCTTTTGCCTCCGAATCGCTTCAAGGCTTCGATCCATTTTCTTCCCGGGGATCACACTACCTTGGGGCATCAAAGCGCCTTGATAGGCGTCGGCCAACAGCTCGATTTCGCGGCTATCCAGATCGCTCGTAGCTCGTAGGATGCTTTCATAGAGCATTCCTTTGCGGACCGCTTCCATGGCATCCCTTATCAGTGGTTTAAAAGTGAATACAACCCCTCTGGCTAGCACTCGTTTGACTGGACCGATTTTTTGAGCCTTCATAGCGGAGGGCAGAACGGTCTTGATGACCTTGTCGATGGCGTTTTTCGGAGGCAGATAGATGATCCAATCGAACTTTTCGAACTCCGCGTCTTTTAGCTCGGATGGCGAAAGACTTGCGAATTGTTCCTCAATCTTCGAGTCGTCGAACGCGACTTGCCTAGCTGTCATGTAAAGATTGAATACAAGAGGATCGAGAGGCATGGGGGCGACATAGGCGACGTCTTCGATTTCTACGCCAATCTCCTTTTGGACTTCCTTTTCCCCTTCCTCCCATCCTTTAAGAAATTCTTCAAGAGCTGGACCGAACTCCTTTTTATCGATGCTCGCATTGTTCGTTTCGAGTATCTCGATGTATCTGCGAACCAGGATGAGGGGGTGGGGATTTTCAATGTTGCTGATGATGACCAACCCCTTGCCGGCCGGTTCTCCCGTTGTTTCGTAGGCTGCCTCATACACTTTCTCGGCGAATCGTTCCGCGTAGCGACGCTGATTGTTCTTTTCGGCGAAAATGGTTATCATCTCGCCTAGTTCCACGTCGAGAACGGGCAGCAAGTTTGGGTCCCATCCCGTTTGCCCCCAGAGCTTGGATGCGGGCAATATTCCTGTAAGCGTGATCAGGGCCATTACGTTCAGGAGCGTGTTGGACATTCTTTTTTCCATGTATGGGCAGCAATTGCTTATTTCTCTCTGACGTAGTACACCCGTCTTTATTCACAGGTTACATAAAAATCATTGCAGACGATCATCCTACACCTTGTTTTATGGGCTTGCTTTAATAGTAAAATCAGATTGTACAATTAAATGGTTTCATAAACCTGCTTGCTGTTGGATTTAGTGTTGTTTGTGTAGTGGAATTTTGGGGATGTCTCCCGTTTTCAAAAATATTCTAGTCGTATTGGTTTTCTTTGGGGCCGGTTTTGCTGCCCGTCATTTCTTCGGGTCTGGGGAAACGGACCAGATATGGTCAGTCGAGAAGGATGCGGTCGAAACCGTTGACAAAGGGGAAACGGGGTCCGAACCGATATCGGAATTTAAACCGCAAAAGGAAGAGTCCTATCAGGTTCAATTTTGGTACGAGAGAGACTATAGTAGCAATTGGAATGAGCTTTTTGAAATCCTTCTAGGAGTCTCATCTCGGGATGAGGAGTACAGAAGACTGATTGGGCAACTGAATAGCCTTTCGACTAGCAAGAAAATCGATTTATTAAAGTCCGCCTTTCTTTTTGAGAACAAAGGTCAGATCCAGGACTTCATCAATAACATGTACATCTTATTGGCGAGATCGGATCCCGCTGCGGCGGTTACTCTTTTCGAGTCCATGTCCATTGCCGACCGTATGAAATATGATCGATCTCTGATGACAGGTTGGACCAGAAGCGATGCCGAAGCTGCCTGGGAATGGGTGCATTCGCTGGATCGAGAGGGTCTCGGTTCCTATTTGGATCGCGGACGATTGACGAGCCTGTCGAGGTCGATTTTGTTACGCTTGGCTAGGGATTCCGAGAACGCCCTTACTGCCTTAAAGCTTGCTCAATCGGTCGAAGAAATGAAGACGCAGGACATGCTTGTCGGTAGCGTTGTTCGGCAAATGGCTCGCAACGACTTGGATGCGGCAGTGGCCATGATACGGGACAGTGCGGATTTGGATTCCGTTGTGGTGGAGAATGTCATCAGCTCCTGGGCAGCTAAAGACGTTGATGCCGCAGCCGCCTTTCTCATGAATTCGCCTGAATTGGCTACGCCTGGCAGCACTTCAAGCGTATCCAGAAATTTGTTAAGGAACGATAATATCGATGGATTTATGGAACTCTACGATAGTTTTGCATCGCAAGACCTGAAAGAACCCATGGCTAGCCAGGCAGTGGCTCGATTCGTCCGAGACGATTTGGATATGGCCATCGATTGGGTAAATACCATTGATAACGGTTTGACCAAGGTGAGAGCTGGTTTTTCAGCCCTAAGATCAATGGGGTTTACCGACAACATGGACGACCACATGCGATTCATTGAAGAAGGATTTGTCGGAGACGGCGCTGGTAAGCGTAATCTGTATGTCCATTCTCTTTCGGAATGGCGTAAAGTGGCTCCCGAAGCTGTCGAGGAGTACGTTCGTAATATCCCCGACGATGAATATGGTATGCGAGAGCAGGTGGTCGAACGTTTGGGGATGGAAGAGTCCACTCAAGCTCTGCGCGACTGATCATGAAGACGATACTCTTTCTTGCTGTCTTGTCTTTTGTCTTTGGGTACGTAGTTAGGCATTTTGTGATTAGCGAGCCGATGTTGGCCGATGGTGTAAAAGCATCTTCATCGGATGTAGCCAACAATTCAGGACAGATCGTTTCCAGCGAATCTAAGGGCGAGTGGTTCGAGAAGGACTATGCTGGAGATTGGAAGAGCTTTCTGGCCATGGTAAGAGATCTTCCAAAGGAGGAAAGCCTTTCAAAGCGCTCTCACGCGTTTCTGCAGAATTTATCCGATTCCGATAGAGTGTCCTTCATTCAAGCGCTTCTTGAAGAGAAAGCGCGAAGCGAGATTGCCGAACAGTACCTTCGCATGACTCTGCAGGAATTAGCCGCGTCTGATCCGAGTCTGGCCACTTCGGTTTTTTCGAGCATGACTAGCTCCGATCAGCAAAAATATCGTCTGGGTTTCTTTTTGCATCTCGCGAACAACGACCCCTTTTATGCGTGGAATTGGGCTCAAGAGAATCCACCCTCTAATACTTCGCGAATTCTTTCAGAACATCTAAACCTGGTTTCGAGCATGGCTCGCCAAAAAAGCGGGCATGCAGCGGCTCTGGATTTGATAAGCGCTTTGCCTGATATTCAAAATCGCGATCGACTAACCAATTTCTTTGTATCCCAATTAGCGCGACAAGATTTGGAGACTGTCATCTCCCTGGCTGAAGAAAGACCTCAGCTAACCGAGCTCGCTATGACGAAGGCGATGAGCGAATTGGCCAAGGAGGAACCATCCATGGCGGCCGAACTTCTGCTCGAAAATCCTGATTTCGCGTCCAGCGAGAGTGTTGCCGAAGTATCTCGGAATCTCCTGATACAGGACGGAATGGAAGCTTTTGAAAGCTTTTACGCGGCGGTTACGGAACCATTGTTGCGAGACCACATGGCCCTTGAGGCTTCTCGTCGAATGGCGAGTCGAGATTTGGATACGGCTATTGGATGGGCCAATGAAATCGAGAACGAGCAGGTAAGGAATAGGGTAGGTATGAGTGTCCTCTCTGAGATTGGTTTTCTCGATAATATGGATGAACATCTTCGTTTTATCGAAGAGACCCTGGGCGATACTGCCGATGCCCGGCGAAGTACTTATTTGTATTCGCTAACGGAGTGGCAAAAAGTCTATCCGGATCGTGTTCGTAACTACGTTGCCTCTATGGAAGATAGAGGTGATGGGGTAAAACAAGTCATCATCGAGCGTCTGAAGCTTTAATCAGGGTTAACTGTTAACCCCTGCTTCAGCTGCGAATATATTTTCACTGCCTGGAAAAATGCGCATATTGATTGGGAATTCGATTTTTCGGAGACCTGTGATCTCCGCTTTCCCACCCAAAACATAACCATTTTTCCCATGAACCTATCCCGTCGCAAATTCGTTAAAACGACCGCCACCTCGATCGCTGCAGCCGGACCTCTGCTATCAAGTTTAGGAGTTTCAAGCCCTGCCAAGAAGAAAGCGAAAGTAGCCGTTATTGGCTGCGGAGGACGATCCAATCGAGATATCACCAATTTTACCAAGGCTTGCGAGATGCTAGGGCTGCAGGCGGAGTTTGTCGCTCTAGCAGACGCTTACGAAGACATGGTTTTCGATAAAGCGGACAAGTATGAGATTGATCGTAGCAAGTGCATCGCTGGTTTTGATTCCTACCAAAAAGTGGCGGAGTCAGATGCGGAGTTTGTCATGTTGATCGCTCCGCCTATTTTCCGGCCCCTGCATCTGGAAATGATGGTCGAAGCAGGCAAGCATGTGATGATGCAGAAGCCTGTGGCCGTAGATGCGCCCGGCTGCCGCAAGATTATCAAAATCGGCAAGCGAGCCAAGAAAAAGGGTTTGGCTATCCTGGCTGGGACGCAACGTCGCCACACTATTGGCTACATGGAGAATGCGGCGAAAATCAAGGAAGGCGCCATCGGCGAGATTCTGGGAGGAACGGTTTCCTGGAATGGGACAGTGCCTTGGATCTGGGAGCGACAAGCAGGCTGGAGTGACGCGGATTACCTCGCTCGCAATTGGCTCAATTGGTTCGAGATGTCAGGCGATCATATTGGCGAGCAGCATGTGCACAATATCGATGTAGCTAACTGGTATTTGGGCAGGAATCCCGTTTCGGCGGTTGGCTTCGGCGGTCGAGCTCGTCGTGAATCGGGTAATAACTACGACTTCTTCAGTGTGGAACTGGACTACGGCGATGGCGTTCGCATCCACAGTCAGTGTCGCCAAATTGCGGGGACTTATCCGAGAATTGGCGAATTTTTCCGAGGCACAAAAGGCTCGGTTCAAGGTGGAGGCAAGCTGGTAGGCAAGGATGTGAGCATTCCTGAAATTTCCTACATGGATAAGGATGGCAATGTTCAGGAATTGATAAACTGGATACAAAGCGCTCGCAGCGGAAATCCGATCAACGAAGCGAAGCAAATCGCCGATTCAACCGCTGTGGCGGTAATGGGGCGCTATGCTGCCTATACAGGAAAATTTGTTCGTTTCAGCGATTTGATGGAGAATCCGAAATCCGAGTTCTACGATCTGACGGTTGGCATTGATGCGAAAGACTTCGAGAAGGGTAAGGTCGTTCTTCCTGAGGAAAACGTGGTAGCTATTCCTGGTGATGGCGCGGATATACGAAGACGAAGCTAATTTATAACCTAATTTTGGATACGATTTGAGCATGTGATCCGCGCTATTTTTTCTTGAACGAGCGGGGAGTATTAGCTCATATAGATTTGAAGAGAAATCTGAAATGAGGATATTTATACTGACAGGGTTACTTGTGCTGCTTGCAGGTTGCTGTTCTAAAGAAGAGCGATACGATCCTGTACTGCTAAGAATTGTAACTGAAAACGTCTGCACCACTGCGGGAATCTCTTTTACGGGTGGACTGTCTGAACCAGGAAAGGGATCTATTGGGTTTTCGTATCCAGATTCGCCTAGTGTTACCATTGCTTCTTCGTCACTTAAACCGATAGAGATTGACGCAAATGGCTCGAGCGAACCGATCCAGTTTCGGTTCGGTCATACGGATCCCAATATCGATGCCGATTCGTTGACCGTTTCGTATCGATCGCTTAACCCAGACGTGATTGGTGAAGAGGATCTCTTAATGACGCCGATTGATGCCAATAACCGTTCTTTCCAGATCACGCCTTCATCCGGGGTGGACGGAGAGGCGGTGATTTCCGTTTCTATTCTAGATGCTGCTGGAGTGTCGGCTGACTTCGATTTGAAAGTCGTTGTGACAGGGAGCAATTCCTGAGGTTTGGCGCTGCTCCCGCCTGGCTCTATTCCGTGTTGGCCTCGACTCTGTAGTACACTCGATCAGTGCCTGGATTGGGATCGATTAGGCTCATTCCGGCGTTGGTGATTTCAATCAAGGTTCCTTCTACTTCAACCCAATTGGGCTCGTTTAGGGAATCGCTTTTATAGAGCGTGTAGGCCACTCCCGGGAGTTCATCCAGATTCAGTCGGAATTGCTCTTCCTCTCGCGAACCCGAGTAAACGAAGACGCTTAGATTGGCCTCGTCGATGCCGAATGTATTGAAAAACTGGTTAACGTTTTGGCCTACGGCTTGTTCAAGATTCGATAATTCCGCATCAATGTCAGCTTTGAGCTCGTCGCTGGCTTCCGCATAAACCAAATCACGCAATGCGACGGCTTCATTGACCATTTCCTGCGTGATAGTGAAGTCGGCTCCTTCTCCACTCAGGAACGCCGCTGAGGCCGGCTGCCAAGCTTGGTAAGTTCTTTCCAGTTGCCCTCCTTGCCCGACTTCGACGTGGAAAGGCTTGTTTTGGGCGACGCTGATCAGAGCGTCTTTAGCTATAGAAAGCGGGTCTTCCGTAGCGCCTCCAATCTCGGGATTCCCCAGCAGGATGTTGAAAAACTGGTATCCGTGGCGGTTGGACAAGCCCAGAACCTTATTCCCGTCTGGAGTGAGCTGCATCATACGGGTCAGTTGATTATTGAACGATAGAATGGGCGGCGAGTAGGCGATGGGGAGTGGAGGGAATTCCCCCTCCACGCGAACGGCTGATATGCTCGATCTGGAATTCGGGCAATCGTCAGGGGCGTTTGGGTTTGATGACAAGCCCCACTCCCAGTCTTCAAAGCCCTCCATGGATTTAAAGTCTTCCGCTACCACGAACTCCATGTAGCGTTCGGTCCACCCGCCGTCTTCGCGAAATTGACCTTCGTAGGTCATGATAATCTGGCCTTCCTCGTTCCGCATCACATGCCCCTCGATAACTTCGTTGGGATTATCTAGAATGCCGGTCAGTTCGATCCTTCCCAGCTCGACGATATGCCTGATCGAGGTTTGCTCAATCGTTACGTCGCCTAAGAGTGACGAGCATTCGCCTCCTCCGACTAATACTTTAAATGTGATTTGCCAGTTGCCTGACAGGTCGCGAGCGGGATGCTCGCCGTCGTGCGCGAAGAGGCTCGGAAAGGGTATGAGGGCGATAACGCACGCGTATTTGAGAAAACGGAGAATTTTTTGGGAATCCATGAGCAAGGAGGAGTCTAAAGAAATAATTTACCTTAATGATTGTCTACAAATTTCTCCACACAGTGTTTTGGGTGATCGCTACAAGTGCCGTTTTTTCAATCGGAATGTATAAAACTGCCCATGCCGCGGTTTTAGTTAATTCCTGGTAAAATCATAGTGATAGCAAAAGACTAAGAAATTCATGACGAATAGTTTATGAGTTCTTAAAAAAGCTGTCATGAAGCAGAGAGTCCTAGTCCTCGAAGACGATAAAACCTCACGAAAACTAATCGCCTCGATCCTTGAGAAGTACGGGTATGACGTCATTACGTGTTCGGAGGGTAGGGATGCCATTCACATCGCCTTAATGAACCCTCCTGAAGCGATTCTTGTTGACGTTATGCTCCCTGATATGTCCGGAACCGATGTGGTAGACGAGTTGAGTAGACACGAGTCCTGCAAATACATGAAAGCCATTTTCCTGACTGGGATTCTGTCGAAAAAGGCTGATGACCCGAAACTGAAATACCTCTTCGATATCGAGGGAAATCAGTACAAGGCTCTCGCCAAGCCCGTCAAAAAGTCCCTCCTTCTCAACACTCTTGTGGATGCGATTGCCGAAGCTGAGGCCGAAAAAGCGAAGGACGAAGCGGAAAAGACGATTGAGGAAATCGTCTCGGAATCCAAGGAGGCGGCCGAAGAAGCGACAGCGGAAGAAGAAGTTAAGTCCGCAGAAGAAGCAAAAGCGGACACTGAAGTATCTGCTTAACTCGCTCTTCGAAAATACATTTCGTAGGTGAAATACTACTACGATTAGGTTTCAATCGATGCCTCAACATTCGCCTCCAATTAGTTTTGAATGGGTATCGCCTCCTTTTTGCCCTTAGTCGTTGAGGCTCGCGCTTAAATAAATGCGGCCTCCCAACTAGCGAAGGGGTCTTGCAAATGCTCCCAAGCTTTTTGCCCCATACGCATCTCCTCTTCGTCCAGAAGGCATTCGTCGAGCCGAGCCTGGACCCAGGCCTCGTCCATCAGGTTTGAAAAGCCGATCACTACAATTTCCTGCCTGCGGTCCCCGTAGGGCTCCTGCCAATACTTTTTGGCGAACTCGCGCGACTCCGCGTCTTGCGGCCAGTTTTCTTGCGGAACCGCTGCAAACCACTGGCCAGCCGGATCCGCTTCCACCTGAGCGCCGGCCAAGGATAGCACGCCGCAATGCTCCATACGTGTCGCCAGCCAGAAAAAGCCTTTGGCGCGAACAACGCCCGGCCACTGCTTGCCCAAGAACGAATGCAAGCGCTGCGGGTGGAAAGGTCGACGCGCTTCGTAGATGAAATTGCGAATGCCGTATTCTTCGGTCTCCGACATCGGCTCTTCGTAGATCGCCTTCAGCCAATCCGGCGTTTGCGAAGCTTCATCATAGCTAAACAATCGCGTATCCAAAATGTCAGACATTTTTACCGAGCCTTTGGAGCATTCGATGATGCGGGCTTTGCCATTGAGTCCTTTGATCATCGCGATGACCTCCGCCTTCTCGGCTTCGTTCACGAGGTCGAGCTTGTTGAGAACAATCACGTCAGCGAACTCGATTTGATCGATCAGCAGATTGACGATGCTGCGCTGGTCGCCTTCTTCCACTTCTAGTTTGCGGTCAGGAAGGCGGTCGGGAGATGTGTAGTCGCGACGAAAGTTGTACGCGTCGACCACCGTCGCCATCGTATCCAGACGAGCGACATCCTCGAGAGCGCTTCCAAGCTCGTCGCGAAAGAAAAAGGTTTCCGCTACCGGCATCGGCTCGGAAACGCCGGTTGACTCGACTAGCAAATAATCGAAGCGATCTTCGTTTGCCATGCGTCGCACTTCCGCCATCAAATCCTCCCTCAGCGTGCAGCAGATGCAACCATTGCTCATTTCGACCAGCTTCTCCTCCTGACGGCTCAGCTCAGCTCCGCCTTCCTCGACCAGACGAGCGTCAATGTTTACCTCGCTCATGTCGTTCACAATGACTGCCACTCGCAGTCCTTCTCGGTTGTTGAGCACGTGATTGAGCAAAGTCGTTTTTCCTGCTCCCAGAAATCCTGAGAGCACGGTAACAGGTAATCGTTTCGTATTCATAAATTAGCTATATTAAATTCTCAATGAGAACGCCGATCCACGCGATCGCTATGCTGAAGCCTGCCGCCCATGAGGCTTGGCGAAGGGCCAATCGCGTTGCAAAACGACCTCCCAGTTCTCGTCCGATAGTAAGTAGGGTCACAAGACAGGGCAGCAGAACTCCAGCGAGATAGACAGCCGTGAGGACCTGAGCCGGAGATTCAAGAGCGACTTTCAGAGCGCCCCAATCGCCGTCCAGCAGACCGATGGCCAATCCATCCTTGCGTATCGAACCCATGGCGACAGCGACAGCGGCCTCGGCTGGCAAGTTGAACAGAACCATGACCTTCCCCATTGTTATAGCCAAAAAGTTCAGGGCTCCCGTGACATTTAGGAGTGAGGCTACGACACAAACCCCTACGAATATCGGTAATGCGACGATCAAAAACGAACGTAGCGCATCCAAAGTTTCGTTACCTATATTCCTCCAGTTCGGAGGTTGCAGGTCAGTCCGCTTTGGAGCGAGAATGCGGTTGTTGGCATCCCTTAGAGTTTTGGGCGTCGTGAATCGAAGATAGATCAAGGTAGTGATCCCGAGGGTTGCTAGATAAACAATGCCCAGCCAACCCATTCCTACCGCCGCGAAGACCGCAAGCGTTGCAGGTAGTTGGTAGGAGCAAGCGGAACCAAAGGAGATTGCCGAGACGCAGGTACCGCGGGAGCAAGCGTTGCAAGCTCGGGTTGAGGCCACTGCAGGCACGTTGCAGCCGAAGCCCATAATGACGCGAGTTAAGTCGTCCGCGCCCAAGCCGAAAGGCAGCAGCCATGGGTGCAAGCTTTGGGCGATGCGATCCATTAAGTAGGTCGATTTGTAGAAGGCGATCAGCAGCGAAAAGAAAACGATGGTAGGCAATGCGTACAGCAGTAGAAATGGCAGCATTGCCACCACTCCATAGTCGCCGCTAAGCATCTCGGCGAACGGCGTCGGCAGGCCCGATATCGCTTTCAGCGCCGGAGCTAGCATCGATGCTAGCGGATCGTACAAGCGGTCTGCCAAGGCATTGGCTTGGGTAACTGCTATCCAAGCAGGCGCGAAAAGCAGAGCGAAACTTGCTGCTCGTTTCGCCGAAGCGATCAACAGCGGGGGGTTGCCCATGCCCTCCTTGTCAAGAGCCGTTGCCTTCCGGGAGAATATCCCGCGCGCAGACGGGATCGGAAGCTTGCGAAAGCTCACGTAACGGCTTCCTCCACCTCCGCAGACTCGACCTCGCATTTGCAATCGGTACAGCAATCGAGGTCCTCGATCAAAAAGCCCCTTCGCTCCCAGTCGGAGAGTCCCGAAGTATCTTTTCCAAGGCGTTTGCCGATTTCCTGAGCTATTACGCCGAAGCGAGCTCGAAACTTGTAGATGAAGCAGAACTTGGAGCCGCGGTGGACCAACGAAGGACCCGAGTAAAAGAGATTTGGATACAAGGTCGATGAATCGACTTCGCTAAACAGCGGCTTTCCCTCTTTCCATTCGAAAAACGAGGCGACCTGTCGCTTGATGCCTGATTCGAATCCCGTGGCCAAAATGGGAGGTTGAGAAGAAGAGTAGGAATCGCCGTCCAATGTAAACGCGCGATAGTCTGCTTCCTCTCGAACAACTTCGATGACTTCCTTTCCTCCATGCAGCTCGATGCCATCGGGCAAAGCGCGGACGATGCGAGCGAGCCTTTCCTTGGTGAAGGGGCTCAGCGATACGCTCGGGTCGGGATCGTCGAACTTCCATGGCTCCGTGCGCGACAAGACCTTCACTTTGCACCCGCGACCCGCAAGATGATAGGCGGCATCGATCCCGCTTTCGTATCCGCCGATCACTACAAAGTCGTCACCTTGGATCCGTTGCCAGCTTGAGACCTGGGAAGCGACGCGACACAAATCGGCTCCGGGAAATGGTTCTAGATCCGGAAACGAAAACTCGCCCGTCGCCCAGATCACGAAACGAGCCCGGATTGCCTGATCGTCCGTCTCGAGAAGGAAGCCGCTGGGATCGGAATGCAGCTTGTTCACCTGACAGTTTTCCCTCACTGGCAGTTCGTAGTGATCGACCACCGCTCCTAGATAATCGGCATACTGTTCCCCGGAAAGGTGTTCCACCCCGAAGAGATCCCCCGGAGAGGTCCGCGGGTTGATCGCATTCAGGTCGGTGGCATAAAAGGAATTCGAATGAAATGAGGGTGTAATCAAACGCATTTCCTCCGGCCAGCTGCGAAACGATGCCCCCACGCTAGAACCCTCTAGAATCGTCATACGCTCCAACCCGATCGCTCTCAAGGCCAAGGCGCAGCCCAAACCCGCCGGGCCCGCTCCCACGATCGCGACGTCGTATGTAGAATCTTTCATAGCTCTTTTTTTAAATAGCATCTCCAAGTCTTGAATACCGAATCCGAAGTTAAAGCTGCGTTGGATTTGGAGCGTCTCCGTAAACCGCTTTGGGGTCAAAAGCCTTTTCGTTTTCAATAAATGCAAGACCTCGCTGACCCGAGTCTTCACCCAGCTCAATGGAGCGATAAAAACAGCTCCGGTATCCAACATGGCAGGATGCCTGGTCGCCGCCTACGGAAGGGGAGGCGAGACTCACCTCTAGCACGACGCAATCCTGATCGTCGTCGATCAAGGCTCGCTCGACCTTCTGCGTCATTCCGGAGCTTTCTCCTTTCTTCCAAAGCTTCTTGCGAGAACGCGACCAGTAGTGAGCGAGGCCGGTGTTCAGTGTCGCCTCTAGCGCTTCCGCGTTCATGTAGGCCAACATCAGGACCTCGCGTGTTTCGGCGTGCTGAGTCACGCATGGGATCAGCCCGTTTTCATCGAACTTTGGAGCCAGTTCGTTCCCTTCTTCCACTTGCAACACCGATTCTCGTTTCGCAAAATTCATCCCGCTTTATCGCAAACGGCTTGAGATAAGGTCAATATTTATTGCAAATGGTTTGCAATAGGAAGCTGTTCCCATGAATTTTTAGGTAATGCCAATTGAACGCTCGACTAATTTGAAAAGCCGTTATGACCAAGTTATAAGTCGACTAACGAATGCGGGCCTCAGACGCACGAAATTCCGCCACAATTTGTTCGCGCTGCTCTTGGACAGGGAGCCTTACGCGCTTTCGTTCGAAGAAATCCGAACCCATCCGATCACCCAGCGACCCGATACGGTCACAGTCTATCGCAATATCGAAGCTCTTACGAGAGCCGGATTGCTCGACTGCGTTACTGATGGAAAAGGCCGTCCTCGATATCAACTTAGGGAGACCGATGGTCCAACACTGACCATTGCCTGCCGCGACTGTAACGCGACACTCGTGCGCTCGTCGCCAATGATCCCTGAACTGGAAAGCGTCGCTCGCGAACTGGGTTACAGCGGGCTCAGTTCAAGATGGGAAATCACCGGCTACTGCGAGGATTGCGCCGAAAAACGATGCTCCTAGAGCCTATGCCTTTAGGCTTGGGTCAACTCTGATGCTCTTGAGCGAATGCTCTATCGCTTCTCGATCAAGATCGATGCCGATAAACACGATTTCCTGGCGACGATCTCCAGTCTCTGGTTCCCATTTTCGCCAAACCTCCGCTGGAATCCGAGAACGATCCATTTCGCCACTTTTGACTAAGACATGCATCCATTTGCCCAGATGGTCGAAGCGAAGCGTATCTCCGGCCAGTGAGAGGTAGCCAGCGCGATCAGGTTCGCGATCCGTCCAGACAAAGCCCTTGGCCCTGAGCAAACCAGGAATTTTGCTTCGCAAGTATTTCAGGAGACTGTCGTGACGTATTGGATACCGTGCGCGAAAGACGAAGGCTTTAAGTCCAAACTCGCCATAGTTTCGAGTCTGATAATGTTGCGGTTCATTCTTTTCGGCAGTTCCGCTATCTGCGGCGAGCTCTATGTCGCAGCGCGAATGCTTGAAGGCAGTTGAAATGTCGAACCGTTCCTGATCGAGCAGTTGCTCTGTTTCAACCTGACCTTCTCGAGAGGTGAATATTTCAGCCGCTGGACAAATAGCTTCCAGAGCAGCTCGAGAACGCTCGAGAGACTTCTCATCCGCCAAGTCAGCCTTATTTAACACGATCACATTCGCGCATTCCACTTGCAAGGTCAGCAACTCGCTAAGCGGCCTTCTGGGATCGGAAAAAAACATCAGCGACCGGCGAATCGGGGTATAGGCTTCCTGGATTTTCTTCACCCACCACTCCGCATCAACGATCGTAACCAGATTTAAGATACGAACATAGTCCAATGGTGAAGTGCCATCTTCGTTTTGCGCCATCAAGCTCGCGATGATACCTCGCGGCTCGGCGACTCCGCTCGCCTCGACGACGATGCAGTCCGGTTTTCGCTTGGCCAATTCGATTACGGCTTCGCCAAACGAGTCCTGGCTGCTGCAGCAAATGCATCCATTGCTTAACTCCATGATTTCTTCGGCAGGCCTTGAATCGAGCTGAGCCACGTCTCGAGTCAACGCGGCGTCGATATTGACCTCCCCAACGTCGTTTATCAAAGTCGCTATTCTGCGACTCTTAGCTTGCCGCAACAGATGGCTGAGAACCGTCGTCTTGCCGGCGCCAAGAAAGCCGCTCAAAATGACGAGAGGGATACGCCCGTCGGACGCATCCCTTTCGGAAATGGTTTTGCTCGAATCCGCGAAGCTATTCGCGTTCATTCGATCTCCTAGAAACTCGTTCTCACGCCGAACCTGAAGTTGCGGCCTGGCTTTGGGGCAAGGTCTTTCAAGAAAGAGGTGTGAGGGCGGGCTTCCTCGTCGCTAAGGTTCGTCCCCACGACGAATAGATCGACCGTTGCCGTATCCGAAACAAACATACGGTAGCGCAAGTCCGCGTCCCAAAGCGTGTAGCTGTCGGTGGGCAGTTCATTCGGACCGAGATGAGAAACGCTGTCGTGCCAACGCCCCTCGACTCCCATGACCCACGGGCCCGAAATGTATTCGTAGCGGAGCCCTAAACGGCGGGCGGGGATACGCGGCAGATTCGTGTTGAAGCTCTCGTTAGTCGCCCGAGTCTGATCGTAGACGAGATCCAGGTGCATACCGCGATCCTCTTCGTCAAGCAAGTGAAAGCGCAGATCGACCTCGAAGCCATAGAACTTGGCGTCGGCAGCCGTCGCTCGGAAAACGCCAAGCCCATCCGTATCCAGTTCTCCATACGCATCCTCGACCGCTTCGTGATCGAGAAACTGCAGATAGACGTAATCGCTAAAGTCTGAATAAAACGTTGTAATCTCCCCTGTGACTTTACCTGACGTCAGTCGATAGGAGAGATCGAGACTCGTAGAGGATTCCTTGCCTAGCGTGTCATCGCCGATCTCGAAGGTCCTAGTGCCGACATGCGGACCAAATGCGAACAGCTCGCTCGCGTTCGGAGCTCGCTCGGCGTAAACGAGATTGGCAGAAAGGACAGAGCTCTCGTCTAAGCGACGCACGAATCCTGCCGAGGCATTAATCGTGTCGAAGCTTCTATCCGCGAGAGCGCCGTCGACGGGATCGGTATCCACGCTCTCCAGGCGAGCACCGAATTCCCATGCTCCCCAGCCTTGGTTTAGGCGTTCCATCACGAAAATTCCGTACTGAGAGGTTTCGGAGCTTGGGATGAACGCTTCTTCTCCCACTGCCGAGAAATCGTCCACCTTGGCGTGGAAGCCAAAAGCTCCCGTATAGTCGCCAATGGGGCTGTGCACGCCGGTGAGACGCAGCTCGTAACCGTCGCGATCGAATACCGTGCCCACTCCTTCGCCCTCAAGCTCTCTGTGGCTATAGTCACCAAACGTGAGGTCGATCTCGAGACTCTCCAGGAAATCCGTCGGATCGATCAGTTCGCCGCGAAGGGCGATACGAGACTGGTCGAGATCGATGAAGACCGACTCCTCTTCCTCCCCGTGTCCATGCTCGTCTTCCTCGTGTTCCTCTTCCCCTTCGTGCTCGCCTTCCTCATGCTCGTCGTGCTCATCTTCATGACCGTGAGCGTGGGAGTGACCTGGAACGCCATAGTCGGTAGTGTATTCAGAGTAGGATACGGCAAAGCTTCCTGTTTCGCCAAACCAAGCCAAGCCAAGATATCCCGAACGCGTGTCTACGAAGCTGTTTTCCAAAACGCCGAAGACTTCCTCCTCTTCCTCATGCTCGTCGTGCTCGTCCTCGCCATGTTCTTCCTCCTCGTGCTCCTCGCCTTCTTCATGTCCATGCTCGTCTTCATGCTCTTCCGCTTCCATCTGATAGAATGATTCGGCAAAGCCGGGAATCTCGATGTCCTTCGACTGGCGATCCAGGAATCCCGCGCTCCAAGCGAAGTCTCCTTGCCCGCCTTGCAAAGCCAGTCCGTACGACTTCTCGTCGGAAACCGAACCATATGACGCTTCAGCTCGGCCACTGAAAGGAACCAATGCTCGCTCTCGTGGCAGCTCCTTGCTTAGGACGTTGACCACGCCGCCAATCGCCGCGTTGCCGTAGAGCAAGGACGCCGGTCCGCGCACTACCTCGATACCATCCGCAAACAAGGGCTCGATGCTGACGCCGTGGTCTGGGCTGGTCTGCGAGACATCGAAGGTGTCTGTACCATGATTTAGAATACGAACCCTATCACCATCGAAGCCTCGAATGATTGGTCGCCCGGCTCCCGGCCCAAAGTAGGTCGAATGTACGCCTGGCTCTCCGGAAAGAGTCGCGCCCATAGAAGACTCTGCTGATCGCCTCAAGTCCCTGCCAGTCAATTTGCCCGCAGGGACGACAAGTTCTTCTTTGCTTTCGACGAACGGATTCGCCGTGACGACCACCGGATCCAAATCGATAGTCTCGGAATTATTTCGCGTCTGCCCAAATCCAGATCCCACTGTGATCAATACAGCCGCTGCTATTAGGTATCGTATTGTTCGCATCCAGTCTTATTGCAAATGGCTTTCATTAAGAGCAAGCATAATTGCAAGGTACTTGCGATAACGTCGCTTCATCTTTTTAGGGAAAAAATAGACCTAGGAAATCTCGACCAATCGCAAAACGTTAGAAAAGTTCGGAAATCGTCAAAGACTGTTCGCTAGAGATAATGAAAGCGAAACGGAGCTATTTTTGATTGTAGCCTACCAATTCGGTTGCGACCGCCTGCTAGCGTTTTCAAGAGGGCATTCGGATTTATTAAATCCGCTTGTGAACAATTCCCTGTCGCAAAATCGGTTGTCAGTTCCTCCTTCGATTGCGCTAGAATGGCTCGATGGAATTATTGGAACTACTGCCAGATCGAGAAACGATGTATCGGGCATTTGAGGAAAAGGATGCCTCATTCGAAGGGATCTTTTTCATGGGCGTGCGTACGACCGGGATTTTCTGCCGACCAACTTGTCCTGCAAAAAAACCTAAGTTCGAGAACGTGGAGTTTTTCCCCAGGACTGGCGACGCTCTCGCTGCCGGGTATCGACCTTGCAAGCGCTGTCGGCCCCTCGAGCCTAAGGGTAGTTTTCCGAGTTGGCTGAGCCCGCTGATGTCTGCGGTTGAAGAGGATCCTAGTCAGCGCTGGACTAGCCAAGACATCAGAGATTTTGGAGTGGATCCTACTCGAGTTCGACGCTGGTTTAAGAACGAACATGGGCTGACCTTTCTCTCCTATCTGCGCTCTAGGCGTCTAGGCCAGGCGTTCTTGCGAATCCGAGAAGGAGCTGAAGTGATGGAGACCTCGCTAGACGTTGGATTCGATTCGGTGAGCGGCTTTTGCGATGCGCTTCGCAAGCGAACGGGCATTTCGCCAAGCTCGGCTCGGAAGCGCCATTCGCTTCATGTCTCTCAAATCGCCTCTCCGCTTGGCCCTATCATCATAGCAGGGGATTCCGAGGCCATTTATCTGGTGGAATTCTGGGATCGAAGAATGCTGGAAACTCAATTCGAGATTCTGGAAAAACGCCTGGGAGCCATTTTCTTTCCCGGAACGAATCCTTGTATCCAGAATATGGAGATGGAGCTGAATGCCTATTTCGAGGGTCGGCTGAAGCGATTCGAAACGCCGATTCGGTTTCCAGGTTCTCCTCATCAGGAGAAGGTCTGGCAGACTCTTATAGCCGTTCCCTATGGCGAGACACGGTCCTATGCCGCGTTGTCTAAAGAAGTAGGCAATGCCGATGCGGTAAGAGCAGTGGCTCGAGCCAATGGAGAAAATCGTTTGGCGATCGTCGTGCCCTGCCATCGTATCATTGGCGCCGATGGCGATCTGACCGGATATGGGGGCGGTATTTGGAGGAAGCGTTACCTCCTAGCCCTAGAGAGGGAGGCTTCGAAAAGCTAGTTTCTCCTCGTTTATTATCACAATTGGGCACCCAGATTGCCCATCCCTCGGAGGCTTGAGCTAGATATTCATTTTACTCTGAGCCATTCTTCCTCTTCATGAAGCTTGAATGCTTCTAAAGCTGCTACCTCATTTCTGTAGGCTGGGTAACGTCATTCTATTCTTCGGAATAGTGGTGGCGCTTTTCATGTGGATGGTTAAGCCAAACGTGCCCACTGAGCGTCCGAATTTTGATTCCGAGAAAGTAGAAGAGGCCAAGCGTTTGCGAGAGGTAGAGCTGGATACGGAAAACAGGCCAAGGATTGTACAGGAGGTAAACTACGACGAGGGGGAGTCCGCTGATTGGTATCCCAAAGGCGAACCTCCTTTGCTTGCGCCGCTTGTAGATGCCGGAGAGCTACCGCCTATCGAGCAAAGAGTTGGTTCTCAACCAGTCGTTCTGGAAGGGCCAGACGGGATTGGAAACTACGGGGGAACCTGGGTTAGCTACATTCCCAACGAGAATCTTCTGCAGATGATAGACAATCATTTTTCCTACTATCATCTCGTTCGGTATTCGCCGCAGGGAGAGCCCATCGTTCCTCATTTGGCAACTAGCTGGGAGGTCAGCGAAGACAAACGGCATTACACGTTTCACTTGAGACGCGGTGTTAAGTGGTCGGATGGGGAGGACTGGAATGCCGACGACATCATGTATTGGTTCGAGCATGAGTTCGATAATCGTCCGGCTGGATTTGGCATTCGCGAGATTTTGCGTCATCAGGGTCGCGGGGGTTCCGTCAAGTCACTGGACGACTACACGATTGTGATCAGTTTCAAGGATCCGCATGGTTCCTTTCTGGAAATGCTGGCCAGTGGGCTTGGGCGTTACTTAACGAATTCGCCAGAGCACTACAGAAGACAGTATCATCCAGTGGTGGGAGACCCGGAAAAGAAGGCCGAGTTGAGAAAGTTGTATGGACTCAACTCGGACAAAAACGCCTACAAGAAGTTCGTCATGTATTCGTCGATCGCCTTGATGAATCCGGATCATCCGCGCTTATGGCCCTGGATTCCGCGAAAGATGGATCTCAATTCTCCCTACACCTTTGTTCGGAATCCCTATTATTTCGCCGTCGATACTCAAGGAAATCAACTGCCGTACATCGATCGGCTTGTCCTCCAAATAAAAACCGCCAGCATTATCGGAATCTCCTCGGCAGGGGGCGATGTGGCCCTTCAGTCGGAAGGAATCAACTACAAGCTTTACAGCTTGCTTATGGATCAGCGGGAAGCGGGGGATTATCGTCTGCTGCATTGGTATTCCGTCGACCGATCGGATCTTCTGATTATGCCGAACATCAATCGTCGCATTGTCGACGAGGATCCGACAACCTCTTGGAAACGAGAGTTTTTGAGCAAAAAGGAATTTCGTCAGGCTCTTTCTCTGGCCATCAATCGGCAGCAGATCATCGATTCCCAGTTTAGCGGCGTTGGCGAACCTGCCCAGCTCGATCCAGGCAAGGATAGCCGTTTTCATTCTCGGGATTTGTATTCAGCATTTGTGGAACATGATCCCGAACGGGCAAACGCCATGCTGGACGCTCTCGGCTTGAATCGTCGCGATCGAGAAGGGTACCGCTTGTTTCCTGACGGAACAAGAGCCCACTTCTTTATCCATTTCAGCAATACGATGAACAATGTGGATACGCAGGCTTTGCAACTGGTAGCCGACGATTGGGGTAGGGTTGGCATTCGCGCCAGCATTCGCCCTCTCTCTCCACAGCTTTGGCGAACTGAAGTGAGGGGCCTGCAGCATGATTTCAGCGTAGGCTCGAGCAACAATGAGTTCTATCCGCTGTTGCTTCCTCGGATGCTTGCTCCCGGAAGTTCGTATTCGGATTACGCGTTCGATTACGCTCAATGGGTGGAGAGTGGAGGCATGTTTCCGGAGGAGGATAAAATCATTCGCGGCAAGCCAATTCCAGAGGGCCATCCGCTCCTTGATGCCATGTCCGGCTGGTATCGTTCGGTCCGGCAAACTACATTCGATGATCAGGTAGCCACTTTCAAGGCTGTGACCGACGTGGCCAAAGATAATCTTTTCACTATCAGCATTTCTACACCTGTTCCTCGACTGACTGTAGCGAGCAATCAACTACGCAATGTGCCCGAATTGGCGATTCAAGCTGGGACCTATCAAACGCCTGGCAATACTGGTTTCGATACCTTCTTTTTCGAAAATCCTCAGACTCCACCCAAAGTGATGGATGCGATGCGTAGTCAAATTCTCATGCCGGACTATGGGGGCTTCGCCAGCGATGGTTTCGCGGCGGAAAGCGAAAGCGGAAGCAGTGGCAATATTATGCGAACGATCCTGCGCGCCATTATTCTGCTGATACTTATTTGCGTACTCGCTTTGCTTGGATTTCGACATCCTTTTATCGGGCGCCGACTTATGATTATGGTCCCTACGCTTTTCGTGATTTCCGTGGCGACCTTTGTTATCCTGCAATTGCCTCCCGGCGATTTCCTTACCTCTAAGCTCATCGAATTGGAGTCCCTTGGAACGACCGTCGCTTTGGAGCAAATCGAAGACTATCGAGAAATGTACGGGCTGGATGATCCCCCCTTGGTACAATATCTGAAATGGTCAGGCTTGTATTGGTTTACCACCTTCAAAGAAGCGGACATGGGTCTTCTCCAGGGCGATCTCGGTCTATCGATGCAAGGAGAGCGAGCGGTGAACGACTTGGTGGGGGATAGAATACTAATGACTTTTCTGATCTCCCTTGGCACCATTATTTTTACCTGGTCCTTTGCCATGCCTATAGGGATTTATTCAGCGATTCGTCAGTATTCAGTAGGCGACTACGTTATCTCTTTTTTGGGATTTATCGGCATGTGCATCCCGAATTTTCTTTTGGCTGTGGTTTTGATGGTTTTGGCCAGAAAACTATTCGGCGTAGACGCTTCCGGCCTGTTTTCATCCAAATACCTGGCCGATCCGGACTGGAGTTTGGGGAAGGTCTGGGACCTCATGCAGCACATATGGCTTCCCATTGTGGTCATTGCCACGGGCAGTCTTGCCGGAATGATTCGAGTGATGCGCGGCAATCTGCTCGACGAGTTAAAGAAGCCCTATGTGACGACTGCGCGCGCTAAGGGCGTCCGACCCATGAAGCTGCTCATCAAGTATCCCGTACGTCTTGCCTTGAATCCTTTTATTTCCAGCATCGGCGGGATTTTCCCTCAACTGATATCCGGCGCGGCCATTGTGGCTGTTGTCTTGAGCCTTCCTACGACGGGATCGCTCATGCTTTCCGCATTGATGTCCGAAGACCTTTTTCTTGCCGGTTCCATGCTAGTGGTCTTAAGCGGCCTGGGAGTGCTCGGCACACTGGTTAGCGATCTTCTCCTGATGGTATTGGATCCTAGGATACGGATGGAAGGCTTTAGCCGTTAGCCGGACTGGTTCCGTTGGCGCGAGCGCTTCTTTGAGGTCCCTGGTCACATTTGCCGTTTTTCGAGGAGTGAAATCAATAGAATTGCAGAAATACGCTCCCTGCTGAGTTTTTTTGCGGATCCCTTTCGCTTGAAGGGGATTGCCAAGCCATGGTTTAAATATATGGTAATTGTTATGAGAATATTAGGTTTGGTAGGGTTGGCCGTCGGCCTTGTTTCCGGTTATGGCGACACTTCTGCTGGCAAGATTGATCATTCTAGTGGGCCGCTAGGGGAGATGATGATTAATCTTCATGAAGATGCGGTTGAGCTGACCAAATATCAGAAGTTGAACCGATCGGCTCTCGAACAACTGGCAATTCTAGAGTACCGCAAGGCTTTCGCGTTTCTAAAAGAAGCCCTTGAGCTAGAGCCGGAGTCTCCAGAAGCGTACATCAATTATGGTCTAGCTCACTACCAGCGTAAGGAATTTCCAGCCTCCGAGAGGGCCATCACTAAAGCGCTTGAATTGGATCCTGATAACGAGAGGGCCTGGTATTGGCACTCGAGAGTGATGCTTATCAAAGGCGAGATGTCGGAAGCGCGAGAGTCAGCTGCTCGGGCGGTGGACTACAATGCGGGCGAGGACTGGAAATACTTGGATTGGCAGGCCATCCTGCTTTTCGATCATGGCCACTACGAAAAAGCGATTGAGGTTAGCGCCCTGGCTTTAAAGCAGGTAAGAGTCGCCCATGCGACGGTCGATCAAGCGATTCGTGTCGAAGAGAGGCAGGAGGAGGTCAAGGAAATAGAACAGGACACGGAGATTGTTAGAGAGCGGGGAGGCATTGCAAGGGAGGTTCCTGTTACGCGCTTGCGAACTGAATACAAAGAAGCTCCTATCGAATGGCATCGCCTCAGAGATCAGCTCGAATCCCACATGAGCAACGTGGCTTTTCGCCATGCTATGTCCTTGCTCAAGATGGGGAAGAGATCCGAGGCTCAAGGTCCTCTGGAAATAGCGTTTCTGAAAAACAAGGATCATCTGGGGGAGGGGCTTTACCAATTCGTATTCATGAATTACGAGGATTCGGCTAAGCATCTCAAGCGCCCCAACGATTTCGGCCATGCTAGTCTATCCTCGCTTTTTGGATACATCGTCGGCCAGATCGCCATCAACGATCACAGTGGAGTAAAGAAAACGCTGCGGAAGCTCAAGAAGCGTATTCAAAAAGAAGACATTGACTGGGCGGTTGACGTTTTAGCTTACTATCAGGAATACACTCCGGAAGTGGACATTAAAGGACTTTCCATAAATGGGCCGCTGGATGGGCTGGACAAGGCGCGAGCCTCTTTCTACAAGGCTCAACTGCATTGCGCTCAGCAACGACTGGATTTGGCGAGACCTTTTCTCGATCAAGCGATCCATTCGCTGTTCGACTTTAATTTCGAAGCTAAAGCAGCCGAAGCTCAACTTGCGTTGTTCTACGACAGCTAAGTCGCTTTCAGGCGATTACTGCTTGCGCTTTTTTCGTGAATACGTCTCAGACGTAAATTAAAAAGATTTCTCACCTTATTATGGCTCTACCCGCCCATCGCATATCTTTTCTCCATCAAATTTGTTTTAGTGTTCTTCTCCTCTTTGTCGCTTTTGCCACAACGAGAGCCGAGAGCCCGCCAAACATTCTGTTCATTGCGATCGATGATCTTAAGACGGTTGGGTCGCTTTATTCCGAGGAGCGGGGAGACTTTCTGCAGCGTGTCTATCCTGACAAGAATTTGCGAATGGATGTGGCAAAGAGGATGACCCCAAACATTCAACGCCTGGCTGACGAAGGGGTGGCCTTTATGAGAGCCTACTGCGCCTCGCCGGCTTGCAATCCTTCTCGAGCTGCCTTGATGACAGGCATTCGGCCTCATAAGACAGGCCTTACGACCAATGCAGGGGCGGTCTTCTTTCGAGAGTTCGAATACGAAGGGCAACGTCCGTTGGCTGAAGCCATAACGCTTCCTGAGCTTTTGCAGCAGCATGGCTGGTACACGGCGGAAACGGGAAAGATCTTCCATAGCGGCAGTAATTTCGAGAAATCCGACGGAAACCGGTCCTGGACGTCATGGACGGATGTGGGCGGCAATGCCGGCCCTAAGGTTCGATCCGTTTGGAGTCCCCAATCTCTTAACTGGGGGCAGGAGGGAGATGATTCCGCCACGTTTGTTTCGCTAAACGACTATCGCAAGGCTGACTTTATTGCCAAAGTGTTGGAGAATGGTTCGGCGGCGGATGGCGACACTGAGTTTGCCTTGCCAGACGAAGGACCTTTCTTTTTGGCCTGCGGCATCTTTCGTCCTCACTTGCCCTACTACGCTACCAAAGATCTGCTCGATCTTTTTCCGGTCGAGGAGATGACGGTCAATCAGGAGTTGCTTGATCTGTATACACAAGATGGTGACGATCTTCCGGATTTCGCTTTTGGCTGGTCGGGACTCTCACGCGACGAGTCGAATATGCCCGTTATTGGAAACGATCGCTTTGTCGATATACTTACCCATGGCGCCGTTGATGCCAATGATGGTGGTCTTCAGGGCTGGCGTGACATGCTCGCGCATTATTTCGCAAGCTCTGCCATAGCAGATAGAGCGGTCGGCAGATTATTAGAAGGTTTGGATAACAGTCCTTATAAAGACAATACAGTCGTTATCCTGTGGAGCGACCACGGCTACCATCTTGGAGAGAAACTGCACCAGACTAAGTTCACTCTTTGGGATGCGGGAGCTCGGGTGAATTTCGTCATCAAGGATCCACGTCGCTCGCAGAGCGCAGGAGTTCGGTGCTATCGACCCGTAAGTCTCATTGATATATATCCGACGGTTGCCGCTATGGCTGGACTCTCATTGCCTGACGCAAGAATTACCGGCCATGATCTGAATCCTCTCCTTGACGATCCCCGAGCGGTTTGGAATATCCCGGCTCACACTACGTACCAAGACGTATCGAATAACATGGTACGAATGGAAAAGTACAAGCTCATACAATATAAGGATGGCGCCAGTGTTCGAGAGCTTTACGACATGGAGGACGATCCTGAGGAATTCCGAAATCTGGCTGGCGAGTCGGATTATGGAGAAGTCGAATCGTCTATGGAAGAGATTCTCTCTGTTGCCTTGGAAGAGGGCGTCTATCCGAATCAAGGTGAAATGTCTGCCGAAAATTGGCGCTATGGCTATTGGGGATTTACGGCTGCAGTCTCTCCCGCGAGAGATTTCGATGATCCCGATGAAGATGGCCTCGATAACTTCAGCGAGTACGTTTTCGCAACCAATCCTCTCAAGTTCGACTTCGACCCACCTCTGTATCCAAGAATAAGTACACGTCCAGAGCTGACATACGAATTTCTCTTTCGTCCTGGACAGGAGAATCTAAGGTTCGAATTGCTTTCGTCTGCCAATTTAATCGATTGGATCACTTCATGGGACTCGTTCGCAGACTATCCCAACCTCGTCGAGGAGGTTAATGCCAACGGCACAGAATTGATTTCCGTTCCCTTTACAACACCCGCTTTCCTTCAACTACAGGTGTCGAGAAATTAAACTGGCGCGGAAATTTTCAGTTCTATATTTAAGCCGTTGCTAGCACCGAGCGCGTTTGCGCTTCTTGCCGATTCTGCCTTTGGCTTTCACGTTTTCGATATCGGCTACGATTTCGGGTACCGAACAGCCAGGCGTTGCTCGTTCGATCTCCACTTTTCCAATACTCTTGCCAGTTTTTAGCGCTTCCTTGTGCAATTCGGGAATGTAGCTGCCTACGCAGATGACGAATCCACACATGGCGTGCTTTTCGCGATTCATGCCATCGTGGATACTTGTCTCGATTCTTTTCAGTAGAGCTTTAATCTCATTTAAATCAAGCTCTTCATTGGGAACCACGGATACAACATTGCTCAAAGTGGACCACCCTGCGCTGACGATATTCTCTTTCTTCGATTCAATCCATTCCAGACCGAGGGACCAACCGTGTTTCGTTTCCGCAGCGGTTTGCGAAACCGCGTATTGACTGAGCATATACCAGTAGGCTTTACGAACCCATTTATGCAGATCCTTTTTGGTCATCCGCTTTTCGTCCGCAATGATGCTAGCGAAATACATGGCATCCGAATTCCCGGTATCGAAAAGCTGCAAAGCTAGGTTATGGTCCCTCCCGGTTTGCTTCATAAGCTTTTTCATGTCCCCAATCTTGACGCCGAAAAACGGCTCTCGGGCGCCGTGTCGCGTCAACACCTTCTTGGTCTGTTCGCTGCCGTACCCTTCGAGGGCTTTCATGGTTTCCGCTAGATTCATGGAAAAGGAAACTAAGGATAGAGAGTTGTTTATACAGAAAAAAGAGGAGGTGTTTTTGAGCCCATCCAGGTTAAGTGGAGGATGTGATGTTACTATCCATCATTTCTTAGATGGCAATCTATGAAATCTCGTTCCCGAGATTTGTTGTTGACTATCGACAGCAAGCCTCATTTGTTATCGATTATCGACAACAAAAGAGGGCTTATGAAAGATGCCAATAACGAACTGATTCACGGGACGCTGGATTTGCTGATCCTGAAGGTTCTAGCCACCGGTAAAATGCATGGCTGGGACATTTCAAAGCGAATCATGGTGGTTTCCAGGGATCGTTTGCTGATTAAGCAAGGATCGCTTTACCCAGCAGTCCACCGTCTCGAGCAAAAGCGACTGATCGAAGCGGAGTGGGGTGTATCCGAATTGGGGAGACGAGCTAAATTCTACCGTCTCACTAAAAAAGGACGTAAGCAATTAGAAGCAGAAACATCCCGTTGGGCTGCTTTTGTGGAATCGATTGGCTTAGTGCTTGGAATGGAAGAGTCGGAGGGATGAATGAGCGGCTTTAGGTTTTAATCTCGGAGTTCATTGAGGCAATGAGATGAAGCAGCATATTCGTAGCTCATTGATCTCGATGCCTCTGTGTTAGATTCTTAATAGTTTATGGATTTTTTCAAAATAGTGGGGATGAGGCTGCGTTCGCTGTTTCGCAGGGGAAGTGTGGAGAAGGATTTGGATGACGAGCTTTCGCTTCATGTGGATATGCTTATACGGGAAAATATCCAAAATGGCATGACAGAAGAGGAGGCTCGTAGGGCTGCAAAAAAAGAATTCGGAGGGATGGAATATATGAAGGAAGAATGTAGGGAATCGTGGGGAATTCGTTTCGTGGAGAACGTCTTTCGAAACGTCAGAATTGCTTTGCGTCGACTCGCCAAAAGTCTTGGTTTCACGGTTTTCTGCGTGGCTACTCTTGGTCTCGCCGTGGGAGCTACGACTTCGATTTTCGGATTGCTCGATGCCGCGATTCTTCGCTCGTTGCCGGTGGATGATCCCGAGGACCTCCACGTGTTGTACTGGCAGACGAGCCGGCGGCAGGGAAATACTTCGATCATGGGAAGCGATCGCAGATTGGAGTCAGGGATGCATGAGGCTGCCGTATTCCCTCTGACGAACTTCGTGGAGTTGCAGAATGGATTGGAGGACGTCGCCGATGTGTTTGGCTATTTGCCCCAAGCTTGGTCGATTCCCACGGGAGGCGGTCCGACTATGGTCCAAGGCTTGCTGGTAAGCGACAATTTCTTCGAGGCCTACGGAGCCCGTTCATTCCTTGGAAAAACCACGGACACCAAGGAAAGAGGCCAGCCTGCCGGCTTGGAGGCTATGATCACTCATCGTTTTTGGGAACGTATCTTTGGATTGGATACGAATCCTATTGGACAGACTGTAAGTTGGGGCACGCGCTTATATACGATTGTTGGCGTCCTGCCGCCCGGTTTTCAGAATCCCCATCCGGGAAACGAGGCGGACATATATGCCTTGCTGTCCCAACGTAAGGAAAGAGATTTCCTGGATCGCTATGGCAAGAGAAACGTTTTCGCGATCTATACAATGGCGAGGATTCGCCCTGGTGTGACAGATCGTTTGCTCAAAACGAGAGCGGCCGCCATTTTCGCCCGAAATTTCGAGTTCGATAATGTAGGAGTGGTTTTCGAGAACCCCGACGTCGCAATCAGAGATGGCAGTAGGGGCCCTTTGATTGATCGCGAGACGAGGGCTAAACCTTTGTGGAATATCTTTGCGGTAGCCGGTATAGCCTTGCTCGTGGCTTGTTCGAATCTGGGTAGCTTTCTTCTTCTGCGCGGCGATAGTCGAAGGTACGAGCTCGCTACTTATGCAGCTCTTGGCGCCAAGCGGATCCAGTTGGCTGGACCAATCGTATGGGAATTGGGGATACTGGCGTTCCTTGGGGGATCGGTTGGTCTGGTGGTTGCTGGTTTCGGACAAGGCCCCTTGCTAGAGTATCTCGATCAGAATGCCAGCAGGTATAATATGAATTTAGGCTATGATTTCCGCATTGCTGGGTTTTCCTTCGGAGTGGCAGCCATTGCCATGCTGGTATTCGGAATGGCTCCTGCCATAAAGGCGTCTCTGTTAAACGCGGCGGATTTAAAGCAAGGCCGTACGTTGAAGAGCGGCGGGGGAACTTTGGGGAAGGTTTTTATAGTCTTGCAATTCAGTCTGGCGGTGCCGCTTGCAATTGGCGCCACCATACTAGCCAAAAGCGTCCATTCGCTGAGCGAGGTGGAGACAGGATACGATCATGAGCGGACGTTAATGACTCGGATTGGTTTCGATCGAACTAACTACAATCGCGAACAAAAAGAAGCGGCCTTGAATCGGATCCAAGATGCGATTGCTCGCTTGCCTGGCGTTATAAGCACGACTGTATCTGATCGCATGCCCTTGAGCCACAGTAACAGTAACAGAGGATTCAGTCATCCGGGAGTTGATGAGAAAATCACGATAAATACTCAAAACGTTGGAGATGACTATTTCGAAACGATGGGTATTCGAGTCGATGGGCGCTACTTCCAGCCCACTGACACAGGGGATTCCCAACCTGTTGCGATTATCGATAAGCGGGCAGCATCGCTTCTGTTCCCTGAAGGGCAGGCTCTAGGAAGGACTTGCCAATTCGGATCTGACGAAGACTACTTGATCATCGGGGTATGCGAAAATACGACATATCGCTCAATTCGCGGCGATGCCGATCCTACTGTGTATTTCAGTGTTCGAGACAACGATCGTATCGCTAAGAGATCCTTCTTGGTTGCCAGAACCGAAGGCAACGCTGGAGTCATGAGGCCGAAGATCCGCGCCTTGGTCAATGAGCTCGAACCCAATATTAGTATTCGAGGAATGAGTACAATTGGAAATCTTTTTGAAAGATCTTTTCACCGAGAGCGCACCTTTGCGAGTCTCTGCGTCATCATGGCTTCGATCGCTGTCCTTCAGGCCTGTATCGGCCTGTTTGGCTCGATTGCCAAGCAGGTTTCTCAACGGACCGGGGAAATCGGCATACGCATGGCTCTCGGAGCGAGCGCCAAGGCGGTATCCAGTTCGATCTTGAAGGATGCCTTGAGGCTATCCTTGATTGGGTGTCTGGTTGGATTGCCGGTAGCGATATTTTCGGGCGGCTTAATCGAGGATCTGCTTTTCGGGATCACACCTGGCGACCCGTTGAACATTCTTCTGGTCTTCGCCTTCTTCGTTGCGGTTACCCTTTTAGCGGCATGGATGCCGGCCAACCGGGCAACGCGTATCCATCCTTCGGTGGCGCTCAGAGCCGAGTGATATCAATTCCTAGCTGCTTGCCTAGCGTCGTATTCTTCTCTCGAGACTTTCGGATCGACTGACTTCATCGCTTTCCACCAGGCGAATAGATTTTTCGGCTCTTGGCGTTCGATTCCTGATGGGATCTCGAAAAGAGAATCGGGAAGCTCTGCAACAGATACGTATCCGGATTTAGGTTTCATTTCCTGGATTAGTTTTCCTCGACTATTGAAATTTTTAATGGATACTATATTTTCCTCTACTGTAACCAGATACTCGTTACGATGTGGTATATTTCTTTTGAGAGCTCGAAGATTCTTAATCTGCTTCTTTGAAAGTTTCTGAGAATTCCTCGATTCGAGGCTCTTCGCAATAACCTCTTCGATCAGTTCCTTCATTCGATCCCGAGTTTCACGGGTTACTATTTCTGTGATCCGAGTGTGTTTCTCGCCGTTTATTTCCAATTCCTCTACTGAGAATTCATTGTTCACACGATTCTTCCGAAAGAATCCCGACGAGAAATCGGCAAGGAATGAATTTGTATCCGATGAACTTGGAATAGGGGAGAGAATCGCTAGATTTCCTTTAATGATCCAGTGCTCACTCTCTGCGATTGAAAGAGAGCTGAATTCTCTGACGTGAACTTTCCCGAGAAGCAGAGTGTGTCGATGCTCGAGCATTGTTCCGTCGGGCTGGACCTTCAGATAGGTCGTTTCGTGCCTTTTAGGGTCGATTTGCTCTTCCTTCTTATAATTTCCGGGTTTCAGGGCAGGCCACGAAGCATTCTCCAAAAACGAAATAATTCGCTCTGGATCGTTTGCTTCTAGTTCGGCGTAGCCGCTAGCGATAAAAGCGATCGCCAAAGAAATGGGAAAGAAGCGGTTCATGAAACTGGTTTCACCCCTTGTCTTGAAAGATCTTGATTATTTGAACCTCTGAAATCGTTTTTGTTCAATCAAAAGTCTACCTTAAGCGTTGTTAGGCGTTCAATTTCTAGTGAAATTGTAGTCAATGTTTCGTTACATATTGGCTGGTTTTAGCCATTTGAGAATGAACTCTTCGTCCAACTCTTTGGCATTTTATCTCACTAAACTGAGAAACATGATTTTTTTGAAATACAAATTAGGATACGCGCGTCTTCTTGGCATACCTTGATCACTAACGATCACACTTAGAAACAATCTTAGGGAGGATAAAAATGAGAAAGACAATTATCACAGCGCTTGTCGCCATGGCGGCAACAGTCTCAATCGGATACAGCGAAACATTGGTTCGTGGAGCTGGACAGCTTTCTTCTCAGCTAGCCGCTGAGAAACGTAGTCCCTCACAAGCGGGTGGAGCTTTGGTAACGAATTCTGCCAGACCAGGTCAGCTTTCATCGTATCTAGGTCAAGAGAAAGCCATTACGCCATCCAACAAGGCTAAGGCGCCAAAGCGTAGCTTGGCGCGAGTTGGTCAATTGTCAGCAGCGATTAAGAGATCCGCTTCATAAAGAGGTTAAATGTTGGGAAAGAGGGAAAAAGAATGCGTCGCTCTTAGGGAGAGAGCGGCGCTTTTCCATTCCAGAAAAATGAAAAACGGAATTAAGTGATGAGGGTAGTCGCTAGCTTTATTATTGTTTCCGTCATCTTTCTTGCCGGTTGTCGAACCACGAGCGAATTCAATCCTTTCGTATCCATTTCTTCCTACGAAACTGTGGTGATCGAAGATTTTGATGGACCAGGAAATTCAGGCTATGATTTTGCTGAAAGAATTGCCCGATCCCTTTCCAAGGCTGGGTTGTTCAAGGACATTTTGCGACAGGATCCCGAGGAAAGGGCTATTCGGATCGAGGGTGTGGTTACTCGATATGAAAAGGGCAATGCGGCCTTGAGGCTTAAGTTCGGACCTGCGATGGGACAAGCTCGCTTTGCGGCAAAGGTAAATCTTTACGATCATCAATCTGGAGATCTTATTGGCTATCTGAAAATCAGTGAATCCTTCGAAACGAGCGGACCGAGAGCTCCCATTGTCCAGAATCTGGATACGCTGGCTGAAAGAGGAGCCGAACGCGTCGCTCGGGAACTGATTGCCTCTGGTGAGTCTGAAGCCTCGCAAATCGATTCCTTATCCAGTGGCAACTTATTTATCGACACCTCTAACTCCCTCCGTACTTTCCCTTCTCTATGACCCGAATGATTTTTTCTCTCCTCGCTGGCTGTTTTCTATTTTTGGGCTCAGCTCTAACCCTTTCCGCAAGCGACGACTCGCGAATTTTCGAATTGCGTATTTATGAAGCGAGTGAAGGTAAATTGGAGGCTCTCACAGCTCGTTTCCGAGACCACACCACAACGTTTTTCGAGAAACATGGCATTGAGAATATTGGCTACTGGGTTCCGAGCAAAAATGCGGATAACCAGTTTATCTATATTCTAGCCTATCCAAGCCTTGAGGCTCGCAAGGCTTCATGGAAAGCTTTCCTGGGCGATCCGGATTGGAAGAAAGCGAAAAAGGCCTCTGAAGTGGACGGAAAACTGGTTCAGAAAATCGATTCCCAGTTTATGACAACTACGGAGTATTCGCCTCTGTTAACGTTGCACCAAGCTGACGACTCGCGTGTATTCGAATTACGGGTATACACATCTACTGAGGGCAATTTAGCTAATCTCGACAAGCGTTTTAGCGATGCGACGATTCCTTTATTTGAGAAGCATGGCATGGAGAATCTTTGCTATTGGCATTTAACCTCCGGCCAGGAAGGCGTCGAAAACACGCTCATCTACCTTTTGGCCCATCAAAGCAAAGAGGCAGCTCAGGAATCCTGGAAAGCTTTTCTCGGCGATCCTGAATGGAAAGCAGCTGCCGCGGCTTCTCGAGTGAATGGTCGTCTTGTGGTTAAAGGCGGAGTGAAGCGAACCTACTTGAAGCCACTGGATTTTTCGCCACTGGAGTAGAGGAAGCCTTGGAGCCCGATTACGGCGACGATGTTTTGAAACTTGGGCTTGAGGACAAGCCTTTCTGTTTTTCTTAAGACACTTTGAATTCGGCAACGAAAGGAGCGTGATCGGATTCTGGGTACAGCGTGTCGAACTGAAACGGCAGGCTTTCGTCGTGCAGGGTTTCGTTGAAAATAACGGCTTCCTGGAAATAGGGTAGCAAGGACTTGGAAATCAGCATGTGATCCAGCAGGTTGCCGTGGCCATGATGCAAGTGGCTAAACCGGACCGTATCGGGAATGGCGCGACTGCAGGGAACAAGGACCTGGCTGCCTAGCTTCGGATTGTTGGTATTCTCCACACGACCTTGTATGGCTTCGACGGGTACCTCGCCAGGTTCTGCGTTAAAGTCGCCGCAGACCACAATATTAGCATTTGGCTCGTCTTCGAAAATCTTGTCGATCAGGACCCGCGTTTCCAAGGCTTGGCCGACCCGCTTGATGGAAGAAAGAAAATAGCCCTCAGCCCAGCCAGAAGCGCTCTTCCAGGCGAAACCGTCCTTCTGACCCTTAATGTTGGATGCAAGACGAGACTTCATGTGTAGATTGATGACATGAATCGTTCCCAAGTCCGGATGGCTGATTTGGGCCTGCAAAATGGGTCTTTCCCAGGTCAAGGTTTCCGCTTCGGGATCGGCGGGCACTTCGGTAACCTTGTTGTACTTCAATTTATCTATGTGATCGTTGCGAAACTGATCCTCTTCGGCAATGGGATGCCGAGACAGTATCACCAAGTTGCGTTTGTCGTAGGGCACGCCAGAGGTCTTCGTGAATGCCCGGTGAAAGTTTTCATAGGCAGTTCCTTGGATGACTTGGTCTAGGGCCCCCAGATTGCGTTTTGGGTTAGTGCTGGTGTGATCAGGCAGTTCCTGACCGTGGACTTCCTGCAGGCATAGGATATCCGCATTAATGCGATTAAGCGTTGAGCGAAGAGTAGGGATGCGATCCGCGAGAGGAGGATTCCTGCTGTCAGCTGTGGTATCGAGATTTTCGATATTAAAGGTAGCTATTCTCATGAGTTGGTTTCCTTTTTCAGAGCTTGGATTTCAAATGAACTGAAGGTCAATTCTGATCAGCAATCGTCGCCTTTAGCAAGCGAAACCAAGTAAGTCTCGTTACACGAGTGTGTCGTAGAGACGCTCATGCCATAGTCGCCGATTCAACCTTAATGCGGCATTCTTCCCGTAGGTCTGGCTTCTTGGGACTGTATCGGCGCTTCAGTCATTGGGAAAGCCCATCAAGTCCGGGAAAGAGCGTTCGCTCGGTGATGTTGTTTGATCAAGCTTATTTCGAATTTCCCACTTCAGTTTTGCTGGAATGGTCACATGTCGGTAAGCATTCTAAAGAATGGCGATTACGGCTTTTTCAAGGTCATGCTATCGCGAGTCGATCCTTCAGAGGTAATCATCTGAAGCTCCAGGGTTGGCCCCGCTATATTAACGACGCAGTAGTGGTGGCCCCGATACGTTTTACGACTGAAAAAGGATGGATGCGGGGCAAAGTCTTCGAGATTTCCTCCTCCTCCTCCGCTCTCAATATAGATCACACCGTTGTCTTGGCTGATTTTATCGCTTCTTAACGGGTGACTCCGCTCATAGGCATGAACGTGTCCAAAGAACACAATATCAATGCCATACTCTTCGTAGAGCGGAATCGCTTCTTTCACATTTTTATGGATGAAGTAGGAGGCTTCGCCTTTCCAAGTGTCGTTGTAATCATTTTCGTCGGAAGAGTAGGTGCAGTGATGGTGACAAACGATCTTCCAGGTAGCTTTGGATATTTGAAGCTGTTCCTCTAGCCACTTGTATTGCTGGCTTGTCGGCTCGATCTTCTCGTTCGAGTCCAGCATAAAGAATTGGGCATTGCCATATTGAAACGTGTAGTAATTTTCCGGATCCGGATAGTTATGAAAATAGCGGTACCAATGTAGATCCGATTCGCCATTTCCTGGGACCGTGAATACGGGGATGCGAGAAAAGAGCTGAGTTACTCCGGCAAAGTATTCAAAATTCCATTCGAATTTTTTATCACGCTGGCCGCTGTCAGTTATATCGCCTAGATTGATTGCGAAATGAGGCCTTTCGGTCCACATGAGCTTAGCGATCCTGTCGTTAACGTAGGGGCGTGATTCGGTGTCGCCGATCACAGTGAAACGAAAAGCGGATTCTGCATGAACCGCCGTTTTGAAAGTCAGGATGCCAGAACGTATTTTTTCCAGTCCATCTCTTTGGACTTCAATTTCATAGTAATAGTTGGTTTCGGCCTCCAAATTTTTTAGCTCCGCTATGTGGACACGATCATTCGTGAGGAATTCGATCGATTTATCCAATGGAATGGTTGTGCCATAGCGCAAGACAGCTGAGGAAGGCTCGCTTGTTTCCCAGGAGACATTGATGCCATTTTGCGTTGCGTAATGAAGATAAGGACCAGCCGTAAAGTGGAGAGGGTGTTCTGCGAGACGCGTCGTTTCGACCAGGTCTGTTAGGCGATTGAATTCAGTTTCTATTTCCTCATCGCTAAGAGCTCTGCTGTGTAGTTGGACTGCTCTTACAAGATTTTCAAAGTCCATGTAGGGTTCGTTGTCCAAGTAGGCGGCGATCTCGAAAGAAGGTTGATTGCCGTATTTCACTAGGCCTTTGATGTTTTGGGAGGCTACTTGCTTAGCGTTAACGAAGAGAGTCGCTGTGGAACCATCATAACGTAGCGCTATATGCGACCATCTTTCTTTCCATGTCATGTTTCTTGTGACCTTTGAAGACATGACAGGCGAGTACGAGTCTTCATCCGTATTCAAAAATCCATAGACATGCTTATTAAAATAGCTCAGGACGAAACCTTGTTTTGGGTCATTAGCGAAGACGCCGGCGGCCATGCCTATTTTTTGATTGGAATGGTCTAGGATCCAGGCTTGGAGAGTGAACTCCTTGCTAGGAAGGTGCTCGTCCATAACTAACCGGGTTTTTCGGTCTGTTGGTTTTAGTCCAAATAATTCCGCTCCAGGCGAGATTGATTTGGATAGGAAAGGGGCTTCGGGATCGGAATAGGCAATCCACGGACCGGGAAAGTTTTCCGCATTGCCTGGCAGCGTATACCTAGGAGAGAAGATCCATCGACCGATCTTTTCATCCTCAAGTTCATGAGCTGCAATCTCTACGAGAATTGATAATGCCAGAAAACCAAGGAAGGGTATAGATTTCATCAGCTTATACAAGATTTTGGCCCGAGAAACGAAAGCTGCAATCAGTAAATCAGTGTAACATTCTCACGACACGAATAACTGCCTTGAAATACGGCTGGGTGAAAGAACAGACTGCTTGCTTATTTTTAGCGGAAAGTCGGTCTACATCACTGTTGGGATTGCCGATCTCCCTCTTGCTCCGGCTTCGCCTGGAGGTCCTTGGGTCATGAATCAAGGCACCCACTGTGCCCACATTATGATTACGCCTCATCGCGGGAGGCAGTAGTCAATATGTATTCAGATTCCCTAACGTGCAGACAGTGTCTTGAGCAGTTTTGCTCGTGGCTTCTCTAGGGAAACCGAATTCATTCCGAACCCCTTGTACGATTTCCGATTGCCTGCCTGTGATGGGTTTGAAATAGCGTCATGGGGAAGACCTTTGATAGCCAGGATTTTCTCTTTGAAACGCCAGTCATCGGTAACCTCTTCCCCAATGAAGTCCGGATAGGTGAAGCGTCGACTGTGGTTTACACTCTTAAACTCGATTTGCGCTAGCATTAGACTATCGAGCTTGTCTTGGTAGATATCGATAAGGAATACGTAGTCCTTTTCTCTGTATTCAAACCTCAACTTCTCCAAGCGGCGACCTGTAGTCAGAGGCCATAAGCCCATGAATTGTATTTTGGTTATCTCGGTTTCCAGCTCTCCACGCGAGAGGCCCTCGCCAGTCATGGCGGTTAGAAAGAACCGCTCCTCGATTGAATGGAGGTGGACTTCTCGGTCCGGCTCTATTGATAAGTAGCCTTGCTTGATCAAAGCTCCTCTGGAGTTCGGCAATTCCTGAGGTAGGCGCTTCAAGATAAACGAGCGCTCGATTTCCGATGAGATTGATCTCCTCACTTCCTCTTTTTCCTTTTTGCTAAATAATTATCAACTAAGCCTGACAGAATCTTCTGAACGCTGGTATCCTCCTTTAGGGCAATGGTCTTCAGTTCTTTCAGAGTCTTTTTATCGAGACGTAGCGAAGTGTTCGTTTTCGTGTCTTTAGCCATTTCTAGTCATGACGTAGTGACGTCATGATTTGAGATGTAGTCGTATGTCTTCCGAAATCAAGCACGCTTTTGTTACAATTTGAGAAATTTGGGGATTTCTTGTTCGCTATGTGGGGAATCGGATTCGACTTGTTCGTCACCGACATCGATTTGTATTGAAAGTTCCATGCGCGATATCCCTCCCTTCCGAGCGAGATTCTATTGGAGAGTTCCCGTCATGTTGCGAGCTAGCTGATGCACCCATGAGCGAAGGAAAAGTTGAACAGCGGCTTTCGATAGCGATCGAGGAGCACAGTCAGTGAGCCTAAATAACCTGCTTTCACTTTGCTGATTAGCTCTTCATCCGTTTCCGAATTCACAATTTCTCTTTCTTGTTTGTGGTACTTATCAAGCCGGAAAAAGGCTACAGGAAGCCGTTTACTTTCGAAATGGCTTTTCTTGGAAGAGTTTAGCTTCCTGTTTTCCGCTGTTTAAAGCGGTGATCCGTTACGCGTAGACAAAGCAGAGCTGCTCCAATTCCAATAGCGAGAGCGTAGTAGAAGAGAACACGGTAGTCGTTGTTAGCGAAGAAGACGAGATACCCGCCCCCAAAGGTCGCCAGCGTCTTGCCGGCAGCGTGGAAGAGATTCATAGCTCCAGACACCTGGCCGATTAGGTCCTTGGGTATGAACTCCGTGAAGAAAGGCTTTACGATCACTCCTTTGATGGTGAACCCGAGTCCGAACAGAAGGGCGACCAGGATGAGATCGGAGGGTTCGTCTCCGAATATCGCGAATACACAGGCGCAGATTTCCAAGAGAAATGCGAGCAAAAGCGCTTTATCTTTCGGTATCCATTTTTCAATACTGATACCTCCAGGTATGGCGAATAGCCCCATCAAGGGCATGAGGTACCAATAGTTTCCGAATTCGGAAGTAGTCGCTCCCAGCGATCTTGTAGCGAAGAGAACCATGTAAGTCTTTATCAGTGTATCAAAGATTGCTCCGATGAGAAATATGATGCTTAGGCGCCTGAGTTCTCGATGTCCCCAAACATCCATGACGTATCGCTTAAGAGTGAGTTTAGGGCGGCTTAGATCTTTCTCGACCGGTTTTTCCTGCAAGAAAAACGCGGGAATCATGATAAGAACGATTTGAGCGACAGCTCCGATACGATAGAGTACCTGGTGGTCGTAGTGTTTGAGCAGATGCCCCATGCCAAATCTCAGCAATACAGCGGACGTCAGCGTCATTATGGTGATGATCATCCCATTTACAAAGAGTCTCTGTTTGGGAGGTACGAGATCGGCGATGAGCGGATGATCAGACCCGATGACCACATCCATGAAAAACTCGAAAAACAGAACGGCGATGAAGAGTTGCCAGAGAAGAGCGACCTCGGGAATGAACCACAGGGCGATCGAAATGATGGGAGAGCTCGTTATGATAAAGAAAGCTCTTCGTCCGATGGGAGTCCAAATACGATCGCTAAGGATGCCGACGAGCGGTTGAGCGATAAATCCGAAAAGGGGATTCAGCGCAAGGATCAGGCCGATGATTCGCGGATCATCGTTAACCCTTTCGATGGTTTTGGGGAGGAGATTTGCGGACAGACCAACATTGATGGCGACCCCCATCCACATCAGCATGAAAACGACCAGCGTGCGAATGGTGACGCTTTCCCTTTGGGCAGGTTGGGGTAGGATGGGGTCGTTAGTCATGTTCAACTCAGTTTGTAGAGTTTCACAGACTGCCTTCTCCGAATCCAGAATCCTTTCAAGCAGAAATATTTAAGCAAATTAGCCTCATCCATCCAATCAGCCCTCTTGCTTTTTGACTTTCCCGTCTCATTCCGTGGTATGAACGAGTGCCTGAATTGCCGGACATAATGCTCTACCTTGCTTCACTTGAATCTCGGGTTGTCGGGCAGTCCCTCAAGCGAGCTCAACTTCGCAGTCCTTTCTTTTTGCGAACCTTCGATCCTCCTCTCAAAGAATTCGAAGGGCTAGTGGTTCGCGGTTTAGGGCGTTTGGGAAAACGCGTGATTTTCGAATTCGATGACGAGAAGTTTCTCGTCTTTCACCTAATGATCGCAGGACGCTTTCGTTGGCGGGAAAAAGGCGAACCGCGACTAGGTGGCAAGATAGTCTTGGCCGAGTTTGAGTTTCCGGGAGGCGTTCTCTTTGTCACGGAAGCCAGCAAAAAGAAGCGAGCCTCTTTGCATTGCATTGTCGGACAAAACAAATTGGACGACATGGATCCAGGCGGAATAGAGGTGCACGCTGTTTCAAAAGAAGTATTTGCTGAGCGACTACGCATGAGAAACCATACCTTAAAACGGGCTCTCACTGATCCGAGGCTTTTTAGCGGCATTGGTAATGCCTATTCTGACGAGATACTGAACGCCGCGGGGTTGTCTCCCATCGCTCAAACGCAAAAGCTCAGCGACGACGAAGTTGATCGACTTAATCAATCGATAATCGAAACATTGGATGCATGGACGAAGCGTCTCCTGGAGGAATTTGATGGACGCTTTCCTGAGGCGGGAGAAGTTACTGCCTTCCGACCGGATTTCTCGGCCCACGGCAAATTTGGTAAGCCTTGTCTTCGCTGTGGAACGACCATTCAGCGAATTCGCTACGCGGAAAACGAGACGAACTATTGTCCGGAATGCCAAACCGGCGGTAAGATCCTAGCCGACCGGTCGCTTTCGAGAATCCTGAAAGACGATTGGCCGCGAACCATTGAGGAGCTGGAGGGAGCTCCAGGTTTTTCAGGAACTTGAAGATCCGCTTTTAATGCGTCTTTTATTTGCTATTTTGTAATATTCGGTCTAATTTAAAAAGTCTCTCTGAATCCCAATCGATTTAAGCTCTTCCGCTATGAACGCAGCGTATCCCCGTACCTTCATATCAATGTGCAATGACATATTGAGCAAGGGCGTTGAAGAGCTTGGTTTTCCGAAATCCAGCTTTTTGGCTATCGTTAGCCGTGTTGAACGCGAAGAATACAAAATCGTTGCCGTTCAATCGGCCACCTCGGCTTTTGTCGCTGGGGAATCCTTTCATTTGAGTAATACTTTTTGTAGAGAAGTAGTCTCCAAGCAGAAGACGGTGGCCATCACTGAAGTCGATGGTCAGGCTGGGCTTTCTCGACATCCGCTGTACCAGAACGTAGCGATTGAAGGCTACATCGGTACGCCCATTTATCAGAATGAAAAGGTTTGGGGCACCTTGAACTTTAGCTGTCTGATTATCCGGCGGGAGCCGTTTAACGAAAGCGATTTCGCTTACATTGAAAATGAGGCGAAAGTAATATCCTCTTTCTTATCTGACCTCGGTAGCGAAGCGGGAACGCTCGTTGAAGGAAACGAGGCGTCGGTCCACTAGTCAAAAGTCGATTCGGGCTAATCCAGAGCTTCCCGTTCGCGAAGAAACGCGTTGATCGCTTTTCTCGAAGACAGCGTCAGGATACGTTTTTCGTTTCTTAGGTTCTCAAGCATTTCTAACGTCTCTGGACGTTTCTTCTTTCTGTAGTTCCAGATCCACATGAAGAATTCCCAAGTGATTCTTTCTGGACAACCCTCTGTCATGTCCGGTCTGACTTTGCCTTTGTATTGAAAATATCGTTTCACTGCTCCGTACAAACATAGCCAGCGTGGCATATCCAAATAGATGATCGTATCGCTTGCGTTAATACGAATCTCCAGGGTCGAACCATAGTTGCCGTCCACAATCCATTTTTCTTTCGAGACGAGCTCTTCTTGCTTCTTTAGCCACTCTTCTTTGGGGAGCGACTTCCATCCCGATTGCCAGAAGATGCGATCCAAATGATAGACCGGTAGTCCTGTGGCTGCTCCCAGTCTGATGGCCAAGGTCGACTTCCCCGAACCGCCACAGCCTATGATCATTACTCTCTTCATGTTTTGAGTTTGCTCTACAGGGAGGATAGAGGATCGCAAGGATATCCAGATTTAAATTGCGTGAGGTCAGTTTTAATATTCCCGGAGTGGTCAACTTTCACTGGATTAGTCTGTCCCCAGCAAACAATTACAAAGACTTTTTTGCGTTTCCTTCCTTTGCCACGCGCGAAGAAGATATCAAAGTGGAAGTCGTCTTAAGCGATGACGAGATGGTGTTCTCGAATAGCTAGTCTAGATTGTTATTCATTGCTTCCCATATTTTATTTTAGGTTCGGCAACGAATTTACGGTTCATTCCATGACCTGTGAGCGGATCAATGTAGGGAAGGCCTTGTTTTTTCTGTGAGAGATAAATAGATTCCCAAGTTCTCTTAGGTCGTCGACGGATCGGAGCTTTTCCTCAAGGGGGAGTTCACGCCATCGGCGAAGCTCCTCTCGACGAGCACCCTTTGACCAATCAATATCTTTCTCATTTGGTTCGTGCTTGATCTCGTATCCACTCGAGTTGTTCTATGTCGACTAAGTCTTGTGGTCTGCCCGCTTTTGAGTCTTGAATCTGGTTCATTCGGAATGGGTTGATACTCCGCCGCTTACAGCGGGGATCTTTATTTGATAAAATATTTTCTTGAAACCCTTTATTATTATTTTGTATTTTTTCATCGGAATCCAACTCAATATAAGTATGAAAAACAACACATTATTATTCATGGCCTTATTGTATCTGGCCATTTCTTCGTCTACTGCTGCGACATATACAGTACCCTCAGGTTTAGGAGCAATAAAACGGGCTTATCTGGCGTGGAAAAACACGACATCGGTCAAGATTCTTACGGGTTACGGAGAATGTAACGGCTACTACTGGGAAGTTACATCCGATACTGATGTTGATCTTAGCAGCATTTTGCCCTCGGGTGCTGACTGGGTCTATGTTTATATTGATACATCGGCGAGCTCATTTCCCACACCTTCCTTTGTCGGGAGCCTTACTGAGCCAGCTTGGAGTGATGATCTGCAAGGATGGTATGATGGAGAAGACAGATGCTTGGGAGCCGTTTATAGTCCTTCGACTGGAGCTACAATACTCTCATTCAATAGCGACGGGTTAAAGTATTTTATCAATGGCCAAAGTATTCTCACTAATGCTTCGCCTGATGGTACTTATAAAACTACGACTGTTGATGTTGACACTTTAACACCCGTAATTGCTAATTCCGTATTTCTTTCGGTGCGGGGCCAAGATATCGGAAGTAATACTTTGATTCAGATCAAGTCTACCCACATGTCGAAATCTACTGCCGTTATGAAAGCTGGTGATATAGCTCAAATGACGACTTGGCTACCTACCAGTGTTGCAGATAGATCAGTAGAATGGCTAGGTGAATCTGATGACGATTCAGCATTTTCCATGTGGGTTATTGGTTATCAGATCGAGCGCTAATCGTCTTGGAAATTCTGATTTAATATCAAGAATGCACTGTCAGAGTAATTAAATTTGACTGGCAGTGCTTTAATTTATTTATACTAAATTACTTTTTTGAATATTTTGCCCTTCTATTGAGTCGCTCTATATAAAATACTATAAGGTCTATAAATATTCATCTAGAATTTTCTTAGATAGAATCTGTTGTTTTTATATTTATGGCGTATCCTCGGGAAACGCGACCACACGCTTCATTTCAAGTCCCCTGATCAAACGGATTCTTGCTGCTTCGCCGATAAAATCCGCCGTCAACAAACGATGGAGGGCGTCGACTCCCGTGATGGGTTTGTCCTCGAGTTTCACCAGAATGTCTCCTTCCCGAATGCCTGCCTTGGCGGCAGGACTGCCAGGCTCGAGACTAGCCACCAGTACTCCAGTGTCATGCTCCAATCCATACAGATTGACCAGCTTGCGCACTAGAGGAACTTTTCTTCCAGCAATTCCCAAATAACTTCGACGCACGCGCCCCTCCTTGATCAGCCAGGCAGTCACCCAGCGAGCGATGTCGCTAGCAATAGAAAAGCAGATGCCTTGAGCTGAATAGATGATCGCTGTATTCACTCCGATGACACGTCCGGAGGAATCTAGTAGCGGTCCTCCCGAATTGCCTGGATTCAAAGCGGCATCAGTTTGAATGACATTGTCGATCAATCGACCGGATCGAGCTCGCAAGGAACGCCCAAGTCCACTGACGATTCCTGCGGTAACCGTTTGCTGGAAGCCCATGGGCGACCCAATGGCTACCGCAATCTGACCAGGCCTGGCGCTACCAGTGTCGGCGAATTTCAAGTGCTCGACTTCATTCATGTCCGCTCGAACGATGGCCAAGTCAGTCCCAGGATCGTCGCCAATCAGCTCGGCGGAGACGGATCTTCCGTCGGCCAGAAAAACGCGTACTGATTGAGCTCCATGGACGACATGGCTGTTGGTAACGATGTATCCATCAGGTGATATGAAGAATCCGGAGCCACTGCCAATTGGAGCGTTGTTCCCTTTCACTTCGATATGAACCACAGCTTTGCTTGCTGTTTCGAATACGTTGCTAACGGTTTGTGAGTAGGCATCTAGGATCTTTTCGTCGCCATCGATGGAAGCTTCACTTGGATCATCTCGAAAATCCGCTCCTCCTCCATCGGAAATATTCATTATCCAATTTCTCATAATGAATCCTTCTCCGAGCATCGATTGTGCCGCAGTTTCTTCTTTTTAGTCAGAGGGGGAATGCTTCAGGATGGGACATAATTGCCCGTGATTCACTGGATTGGCAGCTTGACCGTCTCACTTTTGCCCAGCATTGGCGATTTCGCGATAAAGCCGTCTATTGACTCTCGTCGCTAAGCCTCTTTCATCCTGTGATCGTATGGTTGATACGCTTATACTCTTCGCTCATCCCGCTTTGGAGAAATCGCGAGTGAACCGATCATTGGCCAATGCCGTCGCTTCCCTGGATGGCGTTACCCTGCATGACCTTTACGAGGAGTATCCAGATTTCCATATCGACGTCGAGAGAGAGAAACGACTTCTCCAGAATCATGAGCGTATCGTCTTGCAGCATCCATTTTATTGGTACTCGACACCTGCCCTGATGAAAGAGTGGTTTGACGTCGTACTTCAATATGGCTGGGCCTACGGGAAAGGTGGGGACGCTTTAGCCGGAAAGTCGGTCACGTCCGTGCTCACGACTGGGGGGTCGAAAGAGGCCTACTGTTCACAAGGCCACAACCAGTACACGGTTGAGGAGTTTTTGCGTCCCATCGAGCAAACGGCGAGGCTTTGCGGTATGAACTATGAACAACCCATTATCTTCTATGGAGCGCTCCATTTGAGTGACGATGAACTGAATGCGGCTATCGACCGCTATCGCAAAACCTTGCAAACGGATTAACGGTATGTCTCACCAATCGCTTTTCATTTCCGCCTTCGTCTACTTGCTCGCCGCCGTCATTAGCGTTCCCCTGGCCAAGCGTTTGGGGCTGAGTTCGGTGCTGGGCTATTTGGTAGCGGGAATGGTGATCGGACCGTTTGGCGTGGGACTGGTAGGCGAAGAAGGGCAGGACGTGCTTCACTTTGCCGAATTCGGGGTGGTGCTGATGCTTTTCCTGATTGGCCTGGAGCTTCAGCCGTCGCTGCTCTGGCGATTGCGTTGGCCCATTGTCGGTTTGGGGGGATCGCAAGTGGTCTTAACCACGCTGGGCGTTTTCGCAATCGGAATTGTATTGGGATTGTCATGGCAAATGGCTTTGGCGGTTGGAATGGCTCTGGCCCTCTCGTCTACCGCTATCGCTCTTCAGTCGCTACAGGAGAAAGGAACGGCAAAGACCTCAGCTGGGCAAAGCGCATTTGCGGTCCTGCTTTTCCAGGACATTTCAGTGATTCCCATGCTGGCTGCCTTTCCGCTACTGGCAACGCTATCTCCTTCGACGGATGCCGGACATCATGGCGATGATCATCATGTAACGAGTAACCCAATACAGGACTGGATTGCTCACCAGCCAGGCTGGATGAGTACTTTGCTGGTTTTAGCTTCAGTCGTGTTGATTGTCTTAGCCGGTCGCTACCTGTTTCAACCGGTTCTTTCCATCGTGGCAAAGACGCGGGTACGTGAGGCATTCGTATCACTCGCCTTGCTTCTGGTCATTGGCATTGCCCTTCTTATGAGTATGCTGGGCGTTTCGCCAGCTTTGGGAGCGTTCTTGGCAGGCGTAGTTTTGGCCAATAGCGAATATCGTCATGAGTTGGAGGCGGATATTGAACCATTCAAGGGCATTTTACTGGGTGTCTTCTTCATCTCCGTCGGCGCTTCTATCGATTTCTCTCTCATCCTTGACAACCCTCTCGTCGTTGCCGGACTAGTGACCGGCCTTATGGTATTCAAAGCTTTGGTACTGTTTGTACTTGGACGCTTTGCCAAACTTTGTTTGGACCAGCGTATTCTCTTCTCCTTTACCCTTGCTCAGGGTAGTGAGTTCGCCTTCGTGCTGTTGGGCTTTGGTATTGCCGAGGGGGTTTTGACGGGCGAGGTTGCTCAAATGGTCATTGCTAGCGTTGCCCTGACCATGGCTTTAACCCCTTTGGTTCTGGTTCTGGAAGAAAAGGTAATCAGGCCTCGATTTGGGACAAGAGAGAGCGATGATCGCGAGCCAGATGCCATGGATGAGGATGCTCCGGTGATTTTAGCGGGTATGGGGCGTTTCGGAAACTATATCGCTCGTCTTCTGCGAAGTCAGAAAATCGAGGTTACGGTCATCGAAAACGATCCCGATCACATTGATTTTCTAAGACGAATTGGCATGAAAGCCTTCTATGGGGACGCGTGTCGGCATGATCTCCTCGAGGCTGCTGGAGCGGAGAAAGCCAAGCTGCTTATTATCGCGCTCGATAATGAGGAAAAAGTGAATACGCTTGTCGAAATGGCTCGGAAGCACTTTCCGAAGCTCGAGATTATGGCGAGAGCGCTTTCCCGTTCGCATCAACACGAATTGGTAGAGGCGAAAGTCGACTTCGCGATTCATCAACATGCGGGTAGCGCTATCGAATTAGGGGAAGTGGCGCTGAAGCGATTAGGTTTCCGAGCGCATCGGGCGACTCGGCTGGCCAAGCGTTTTAGCAAACATGACTGGGAATCCGTCCACACATTGACTGGCGTGCATCGAGACGAGAAGCAATACATAAGTCGTATCCGCGAAAGAATTGCGGATTTGGAAAACCAATTCGAAAATGATCGCGAGCGTCAGGCGACGACCGTCGATTCCGCCTGGGACACGGAAAGGTTGAAGGAAGATACTACTTTGTAATCCGACCCCCGGATGAATCTATTGCTCGGGGTTAAGTTTGGCTATAATGCTTTCCCTCTTTTTGTCGGGCAGATCTTCCACATTTTCCGCGTATACCAGTAGCGAGCTCCTCAACGCCTGGCTCTTCTCCCTGTTTTTCGGTTGAGTCGCGGCATAAGCCATTATCTCCAGGGCCTGGGTTCTCATTTTTGGATCCTCGTAACGTGTTAGAAGTTCTATGGTTTCGGTCGAAGGATCTCCATTCTGCATCGCATTGTAGGTCATGGCGTAAGTGGAAGTGATGCGTACTTTTTCCTCCTGCACATTGCGGTAGTAAGCCTTTGCCGAGTCTGGATCTGTGCGTCCCCAATGGTACAATACGTAGGCCGTGTTGGTGGCCTTGCTCTCTACATCTTCGATGTTCGCAACCCATTGGATGGCTCCTTCCGGATCAGCTTGAGCGAGCGGATGGATGATGCTTTCCGTCAATTCCTTGCTGTTTTCAGCAGATCCAATGGTCTGGAGAATGTCATTCATTTCCTCGGCGCTCGAGTATCGAGCCCACTCGGCGACTGCGGTTAAGGAAAGCTTTTTCATCAAAGGATCCGCAGCGTTGTCCAATGTGTATTCGAGGGCGCCTTGACCGTCATTGGTTGCCCAGCCTTTGATAAAGCCTCGCATAGCGGATTCGGATAGGCTCGCGTCTTGAATGCTTTCCAAAGCGTCGAAGGGAAGATCCGATTCATATTGACCCCAATTGGTAAAAAGAGCTTCGACTAGGTTTTCCTGATGTTTCAGATTTTCAATACCGAGTACTTGATCTAAAAGCGGCTTGTATTCGCCTTTTTCCGACGCGGCGTTCACGATACCTTGGAAGCTAGACCGTTGCATGCGGGGATCTTTCAAGTCCTGAGCAAAAGCTACTGCCAGTTCGAGATTATCCCTAGCGATACTGCCAAGGACAGACCCGATTCTCGGCGTGTATTTAGCCCCGCTATTAGTTACATCCATTAAAGAGTCCCAAGCCTCAACGGGTTCATTCTTGGCCCAACCTTCGACAGCGTACGATAAGTAGCTCAGCCCGTTGCGGCCCTTCTGGCCCATGGCAAACTGGAAGGCTTCTTGTCCGGCTAGTTCGCCCCAACGACGTATAAGAACCGATATAAACCTCACCTTTCGTGGGCTCGGTTTCATGCTCTCAATCTGTTCAAGCGTCTCCGGTATTTCGGAAAGCTCTAGATTGTTGACGTATTGACCAAACAAATACCCGCGTTCAAGGCCTTCTTTTTCGTCAAGAATCCGATCAAGAGTGAGCGAGCGATTCTCGCCGCTTTCGTTTTTATCAACCGCATTTCGCTCTTCCAAGGCCTGGATGGGCTTGGGGGATTCCGACGAAGCGATCGTCTCTGGCGGTTCGTTCGCTTGATGTTCGATTTGGCTACCAAAATAGTAACCAAAGGAGCCAGCGACTATCGTAGCAACTGGCAGGGGCAACACACGTTTCCAGTCCATGAACCCTTATTTCCTACAATTGTAGGAAATGTCAAGCGAACAGATCTATATTTCGTGACGCGCTTTCAGCTCGCTCTCTATTCTGGCCGCGAGCTGGGGAGTAATGCCGTAGAATAGTGTAACGATGGCTGCGATGCCTCCTAGAACGGCTGGCCCAAAGCTCATAAGCAGTTTAATGCCGATTATGGAATCAGGCGTTTGTTCGACGTTGGCAACATAGCCGAAATAGGCGAGGGTGTATCCACCAAATGCTGACCCAAGAGCCCAACCCGTCTTCTGTGAGAAAGTTCCTGCCGAAAAAATCAGTCCCGTGAAGCGTCGCCCGAATTTCCATTCCGCGTAGTCGGCCGTATCGGCAATCATCGACCAGAAGAGCGGCATTAAAGGACCGGACAATAGTGAGCCGGCGATGTGGATGGCGAAGATGGCTGCTGTATTTTGCGGACTGACGACATAGAATGGTGTTGTGACCACCGCTACGGCCAACGTTAGAATGATATAGGCTCTTTTCTTGCCTCCCAGGTAGCGTTCGGAATGTTTTGTGAAATAGACGCCCACCATTGTAGCGATGCCACCCCAGAACAGAAAGGAGGTCGTCAACGCCTTGGTTGCTCCGACGTAGTACTCCATGAAATACAAAATCGCAGCATTGCGGAGCGAGACCCATATGAGGGTGAGAATTCCGATACCGCAGATAGCTAGCCAAGGTCGATTTTTGACGAGATCTTTCAAGTCCTCCTTCAGATCCGATTTTTGGTCTTCAGGAGTCTTGACGCGTTCTTTGGTGGTGTAGAACACGACCATGAAAAGCGCTCCCGCGATCAGAGCGTATAACATGATAGCTCGCTGGTAGCCCGCCGCCTCGTCGCCACCGCCAAAAACGGATACCAGATAAAGCATGCTTAAATTCACAAGATTTACGGCTAGGTAAGCGCCATAAAATCGAAAGGAGGCCAGTTCGGTACGAGCCTCGGATTGAGGTGTCATAACGCCCATTAGGGCTCCGTAAGGTATGTTGATCGCAGTGTAGACGGTCCCGACCAGCGTGTAAGTGATGTAAGCGTAGATCAGTTTTCCCGTATCTCCAAAGTCGGGAACCGTGAATGTTAGTACGCCAAGCGCCATATAGGGCACCACCATCCAACGCAGCCAGGGACGAAATTTTCCATGTTTGGAACGCGTTCGATCCGCGATCATTCCCATCAAGGGATCGTTCACGGCATCGATCACGCGGGTGACTAGAAAGAGAGTGCCTACAGCCGCGGCCGATAAACCATACACATCCGTATAGAAAATGAGGAGGAATTGAGAAAAGGTATGAAAGTAGAGTACGGAAGCCGTGTCGCCTAACCCGTATCCGATTTTTTCGGACAATGTTATCTTTTCCTCGGTAGGATTTTGAACGGCCGGGGTAGCTAGGGATTCGGATTTCATGGCGGGGCTGGTTTGACGAGCCTTAGTTGAAGCAGGGGGGTCTATCGGCCTCTCGTTCCATGATAGGATGAAAACCGTATCCTGTGGAATGAAATCTAGCGTATAGAAACTTAGTTTTCCAGGCGCCTGATCATTGGAGGCTTGAGTCCCTTTGCTCTCGAGGCATGCTTGGATTTTCGTTTCAAACCCTTCTGCTGTGCAGTCGCCAAAGCAAGTAGCCCTTATTCTGCAAACCCGTATGGAAGAAAATACGGGCATCCTTAAAGGTATCGCTGCTTATGAGAGGGTGCATTGCGATTGGAATTTCTTTCTTGATGATCAGGCCGTTTCGGTGACCGATCCGTCTTGGCTTTTTCGCAAGCAATGGGACGGGGTTATCTGTCGACATCCTTCAACTACTATCATCGAGGATTGTATTCGTCGTGGCATTCCTTGCGTTGATCTGGAGGACTCGGTGGCAACTTCGAGTGAAGTGCCGAAAATTCGTCCCGACAACCACGCGGTCGGCCACGTCGGGGCGGAGCATTTCTTGGATCGAGCCTTTAAGCACTTTGGCTTCTGCGGGTTTAGCAGCGAAGATTGGGCTAAGGAGCGTTATCACGGTTTTCGCGAAGCTCTCGAAGCGGTAAACACGGAATGCCATGCTCTACAGACCATCTACCCGAAGGAGCTGACGCCTGAGTGGGACATACTTGAACAGGAGGGAATCCGTTCCTGGGTGGAAGCCTTGCCAAAGCCGGTGGCGATAATGGCCTGCAATGACCTGCGAGCCCTTCAAGTTATCAGCGCGGTGCACGAAGCTGGCCTGGAGATTCCGCAAGAAGTTGCGGTTCTGGGAGCCAACAACGAAACGGTGCGAGCCGAAATTTCTCATCCTCCTCTCTCAAGCGTTCCTTTAAATACTCACTCTTGGGGCTATACGGCTGCTCAATCGCTACATCAGCAGCTTGATGGGGAGCCTTTCGACTCGGAGGTCTTTATTGAGCCGCTTGAGGTTGTGGTCCGCCGATCCACTGATGCGCTCGCGATCGAGGATGAATCGATTCTCAAAGCCATGCAGATTATCCATGACGAAGCTTGTGGCTCATTGCGCGTCGAGGATCTGGCTAAACGCGTAAGCGTGAGCCGAAGCTTGTTGGAAAGGCGGTTTCGAAAATTCCTTCGGCGCACACCTCAAGAGGAAATTCGAAACGTGAAAATCAACCGAACGAAACAGCTGTTGATCGATACGGACAAAACGCTGGCAGAGATCGCGGATGAAACGGGGTTCGAACACCCGGAATACCTCAGCGTGATGTTCAAACGACTCACTGGCGAAAGCCCGAGGGCATTTCGGCAACGAAGCCGAGTGGCAATTTAAGGTACGTCTGGTAAATGCGATTTATGGTAGGGAGGCTTGTCCTCAAGCCTCCGCCAAAGGTAGAATTGCACGGAGGTATGAAGACATTCCCCTGCCTTCAGCTAAACTAATACCACCTGCAGAAAAGTTTGATAATATGTATTTTTCGGCATGACGCGGTTCGACCATGCTCACCGCCCTGAACCAGTCGAAGGGCAGTCATGCCGCTACGTCTCGACGCGGCGTAGCTTAGTATAAGCGAAGGTGGTAGCGGAACGTCTGCGACGTTCCGAGATTTGCTCAGACCTTTTTGCAGATGGTATAAGGTGGCTATCCGAGTTATTTGGGCTTTCTGAGACGGGGAAGTCTTCCTTTATTCGCTTCGGGTTTAATACCCCGTCGCTCTTGACGCGGCGTAGCCCAAAGGGCGAAGACGGTTGCGTCAGAGATACTTTATCGAGGTAGAATACTCGGATCTTCCCGAGCCGCTTTCGCTGTCGCGTTCCTGATTTCCTTCCGCCCTCCGACGCCGTCGTGCCCGCTGAAACTCCAGAGGAAATGGCCAAAGTATCCATTTTTTCGAGCCAGCGAAATCATTTCAGAAGCGCTGATTGGTTTTAGATCACTGTTCTCTGGAGAGGTCATGCCGATAGCTGGAGCTTCTCCGATCATGACTGGCTTGTCAAAACCGATTTCGTCATAAGATTTAGAATACGGTTCGAAACCTTGCGGCATCATCCAGCCATAGGCGTGGATCTGGTAAAAATCAAGACGAGCGTCCGGATCTCCTGTGGCGGCATGCAGGGATGCGTCGCTCCACCAATTGTCTTCGCCGAAAGGTGGCTCGGCGTTGAATTTGATCGAGGCCGCTCCGTTGGTTATCGGTTTTTGAGCTGCCCGTTGCAAGGCCGCTGCCTGAAGGCCGATAAAACGAATCACAGCCTCTTTGTCCAACCCGTGGTCTTCCACCATCCACTCTGGCTCGTTGCAGATTTCCCAAGCGTAAAGGGCCGGATGGTCGTCGAATCGTTTTACTAAAGGTACAAGAATATTGTCTATGTAGGACTTAACAAGTTTTGGTTCGGTAACGAAACGTTCGTGTGCTCCAGCGTAAGGCCCTTCTTCAGCAACGCGATCAACGACTAGATCGAAAGACCATAGACAAGGCATGACAGCAATTCCATACCGTTGGGCAAGGTCCAGCATCTCCTGAAAATCATCTTCGAAGCCTGGAGGCAATTTCGTGGGTTCGCCCGTATCCAAATTCCAATGTGGACTTCCTCTGCCATCGCAATGCACCCAGACTCTCATTGCATTAAGTCCCATTTCAGCGGCTTCACTGTAGGCTTTTTTCCAGAATCGCGTGTTGTCGATTCCATTGCCAAAATCTCGACCAAATTCATTCCAAGGCGTATTAAAGCCGAGCAACCAGGATGGATTCGATGTGTATTGAGGCAATGAGGACGGTTCTGTATCCGAAACGCTCTGGCATCCTGAATGCAGAGCCAATAACGATATGAAAAATAGAATTAGTAAAACCGTTTTAGGCATTGGGTTCTGGGTTCGACTTAATGAAATCGATAATGTTTTCCACGTAGCCAAAGGCAAGACAGGTAACCGTATCGGCGGCTCCATAGTAAACGGAAATACGTCCCGTCTCCCCGTCTACTAGAGCCGCGCAGGGGAAAGCGACATTGGGAACGTCTCCCACCATTTCGTAGTTCATCCACGGCGCTAAGAGAAACGGTTGAGCCCGACCAATTACCTTCCAAGGTTGATCAAGGTCGAGTAGGGCTGCTCCCATACTATATACATAGCCGTTGCAGGAAGTCTGTACGCCGTGGTAGATCAACAGCCAGCCTTCGCTGGTCTCTATCGGCACAGGTCCGGCCCCGATCTTAGTCGATTGCCAGCCTTTTTCGATCTTAACCGGGCTCATCACATGACGATGTCTGCCCCAGAATTCCAAATCGGGGCTCTCGCAATAGAAAATATCTCCAAAGGGAGTATGACCATTATCGCTGGGACGATTCAGCATAGCGAATCGATCACCGATCTTGCGAGGAAACAGCACGCCATTACGGTTGAAAGGAACAAAGGCGTTTTCCTTTTGATGAAATGTTCTGAAATCCTTAGTCCATGCCACGCCAATGGTGGGACCATGGTATCCATTGCACCAGGTCACGTAGTAGCGATCCTCGATCCAAGTGACGCGTGGGTCGTATCCGTAGACGAAAGGACCTGGGACATCGCTGTCTGGAAAGAACTCGATGGGGTCCGGGTCAAGGTTCCAATTCACGCCATCTTCGCTAAAGCCAGCATGTATTCGCATTTCCATGGCGCGATTATCGACGCGGAAAACGCCGGCGAAACCTTCTTCGAAGGGGACTACGGCGCTATTGAACACACTATTGGAATTTGGCAATATATTTCGGCCAATGATAGGATTGCACGTGGAACGCCAGAGTACGCCAGGGTTTGAGCAACTAGGGTTCTCCCATGGAATGTTGGGCAAAGGCTTAGCTAGGACTTTCATTATTCAAAGGCAACATTGGAGGTTTGTATTCAAAATAGCATAGCATCTCTGGTCTCGAAATGAGATTGCTCTTCGAAAATTTGAGAATGCCAAACCGTCTTTTGGATACTCTCTTATATATGAGCGAAATATCTCGAAGGTTTGAGACCAACGATCTCATTCCAATACTTATGATCGAAGGCTATGCTTAGGTCGGTGGCCAATTGAGTGCGCGCATTGACCCGCATTTAGCTTATAAACTTATTTACCCATGAGCCTTGTTGATATTTCCAATCCCAGCGTTGAAACGAAATCTTCCGTAAGCCCCATCCCTTGGCAGGCTCGTCCGACAGGATCTTCCGAGATTATGTGGCGTTTCGATGCGAACCCCATCATAGACAGAAATCCTATTCCCTGCGGGGGGCGTATTTTCAACAGCGCGGTAGCTCGCTTTGAGGATGAATTTATTGGGATTATGCGTGTCGATTATCGCGACATGAAACCGCAGCTTCATCTAGCTCGTAGCCAAGATGGCATAAACTGGGAAATCGAGCACGAGATGATATCCTGGCTGAACGAGCGGGGCGAGTCGGTTAAAAATTCCTATGCCTATGACCCTCGTTTATGCCTGATCGATGGCGTATATTATATTAATTGGTGTGATGATTTTCCGGGAGCTTCAATCGGGATGGGCTTTACCAAGGACTTCAAGACTTTCGTAAAAATGGAAAACCCGCTCATGCCCTTTAACCGCAATGGCGTGCTGTTTCCTCGGAAAGTGGAGGACGAGTACCTCTTGCTTAGCCGGCCTAGCGATAGCGGGCATACTCCCTTTGGAGATATTATTTTAAGTCGAAGCCCAGATCTGACCTATTGGGGCCGTCACCGCTTAGTCATGAGCGGAGGAGGCAGCGGCTGGTGGCAGTCTGTTAAGGTCGGAGCAGGCCCTGTGCCGATAGAGACCAGCGAAGGTTGGCTGCTCTTTTATCATGGCGTAACTCAAACCTGTAACGGTCTTGTCTACAGTATCGGGGCGAGTTTGCTAGATTTGGAGGATCCGTCTAAGGTCATGTATCGAACACGCGACTACCTACTGACGCCCGAAGCATCCTATGAGACGATAGGCTTTGTGCCCAATGTTGCCTTTCCTTGCGCTGCCCTGCACGATGAAGCGACCGGCCGCATTGCCGTTTATTATGGGGCGGCCGATACCTACACAGCCATTGCCTTTGCTGAACGAGACGAGTTGATCGCTTATATTAAAGCTAATTCAGATGTTTGAGTTTCGCCGCGTTTTAGTGGTCAGTTTTTTGGTTTGGCTACTGATGTCGGGCGGATGGGCCGAGCGTCCAAATATTCTGGTCATCCTGAGCGACGATCAAGGTTTTGGCGATCTGGCTCACCACGGAAATAAAGTGGTCGAGACGCCTCGTCTGGACCAGCTTTTCGCCGAGTCCTTTGAGCTGACCCAGTTTCACGCCGCTCCGGTTTGCGCGCCGACTCGAGCTTCGCTAATGACCGGTAAGCAGTTTCTAAGGACAGGAGTATGGGGCGTGCATGGCGGACGAGACTATTTGGATTTGAGAGAAACTACCGTCGCAGAACACCTACAAAAATCTGGATACAGAACAGCCATGGCGGGCAAATGGCATTTGGGCAAGACCGATGCCTATATGCCGTACAATCGCGGCTTCGATGAAGCCTGGCCTATCGTTGATCGCCTCTACATGCACACTGATCCGGTTGTGGATCACAATGGCGAGATTGAGCGGCCGCGAGGCTGGACGGTTGATATTCTGACCGATTACTTGCTCGACTGGATAGACAATGGCGATGATCGGCCTTTTTTCGCCTATCTAGCTCATCCCTACATTCATGAACCGTACTATGCTCCTGAATTGCTGATTGAGAAGTATCGGAAAAAAGATCTCAGCGATTCCTTTGCCCGACTTTGCGCGATGACCGAGCATCTGGACCAGGCTACGGGACGTTTGATGGACGCTCTGGAGGAGCGCGGCTTGAGTGGCAATACGGTTGTATTTTTTCTTGGTGACAACGGACCGATTGGAAATCCTGTAAACGTTCCTCATTTGACGGAAGACGAGATGGCGTCTCGCAATCCGCTGGGCTTGAAAGGCGTTAAAGGTAATCTCTACGAGAACAGCACACGAGTCCCCTTTATGGTCCGTTGGCCAGAAGTCTTTGAGGCCAAGGTTTCCAACCATGAAGCCGACATTACCGATGTGGTTCCCACGTTGCTAGACCTGGCCGGCATTGACTACAACGAAATGGATTTTGACGGACGAAGTTTGACGCCTCTTTTCAAAGGCGATGTTGAAAAATTGAATACACCGGCTCGCTACTATGCGAATCACGAAGTTGTCTGGGCGGGGAGGAAGCGTCTTTACGATTTTCTGGAAGATCGGAATGGCTTGAGCTTTGAAGATCAGGTCCTGTCCCTACGGGTTGGAGATTTAAAGTATGTAATGGGGTTTGGAAACAGGGAACTCTACAACATCGCGAAAGATCCCGGGGAGTCTGAAAATCTCGTTTCCTTGTATCCAGAAAAATCTGCAAAGCTCCATAATCAGCTTCGCGAATGGTGGGAAACCAATGTTTTTTCGGATAGCAAGAGTTACTCAATGCCGGTCTTTCCTCTTCCGAGTCAGACGGGTCGTTCGATATTGCTCCATCCTTGCGCCCCAAGCGAGGTCTTTGGGAATGTAGTCCAAGGCTCGCATTTCAGTCACCAGTGGAGGTCTAGTGGCGACGGGATCGGTTTTGCTATCAAGGTCGCGAATTCCGGAGACTATAAAGTGAATATAGATGCCGATATTGAAGAGAGAACTGGCAAACTGTCAGTATCTGTATCCGATGAAATGGTACAAATTTCATTGGAGGATTTAGATTCCCAAAATATGGGAACGATGAATATTCCTGAAGGCGAGCATAGACTTCTAGTCCGTTTAATTGAAGCTGAAGGCGACTCGGTGAAGATTGAGAATCTCAAGGCTGTTTATCTTACTCGGCTTTAGTTCTGGCTTTGGGGTCTCTCGGTTTAGTGTCGGGAATTGCTTTTCGGCATGCCTCAGAGCATGTCCCATGAGTCGCCCGAGAGCGATGTGGTAGGGCTCGACCGCCGGGCGAGCCGCAAACAAGCCTATCTTTGCGGACGGCCTGGCAGCTGCGCCTCGGCGAAGCCTTGCGCGAAGACGGGTCCGTCCCTACCTATTAATTGAACTCTTTCTTAGACATGCCGCTGCTGTCTTCGCGTTAGAGACTCGTTGAGTCAGAGTGTAACGGAACGTTTGGGACGTTCCGATTTCTCGAATGCGATTTGCAAATTACTAATTCTACGCCTGCCATGCCTTGATTAGTAAATCTCGCGTCTTTTCGATTCCTTCTTCTTCAGAGAAATGGTTTCCTTCGTGCTCAACCCCGATGTAACCATTGTAGCCTGACGTTTTAATGATGTCCGCCATCCGGTGATAATCGATGGTTGTTTCCGAACCATCTGCGTCGAAATTGTGAGACTTGGCGCTAACCGCCTGAGCCAGTGGCATCAGTTCTTCCACGCCTTTGTAGCGGTCGTAACGCGTATCGCTATGCCAGATACGCTCTTCAGACCAGGCGAAGTTATCAAAATCCACCATGGTTCCTAGCAGCGGGTGATCAGCGGATTTTAGCGTTTCGAGAAGCCAAGGCGGAAAGCTAGAGAGGCCTCCATGATTTTCCACCAGTACCTTCACATCAAAAGGCTCCGCATGCTCTACTAGAGTTCTGAGGCTCTCTGCTGCGGCTTCTTTCTGTTCCTCATAGGAACCGATTCCATGCGCGTTGACCCGAACCGCATCGCATCCGATTTTCGCTGACGCCTCGATCCACGGAAGGTGATTTTGGATCGATTGATGCCGCTGGTTGGTGTCCGAGTGACCAAGGTAGCCTGCTTCGTCTACCATGAGGAGCACGCTTTTCACTCCGTAGTCATCACAGCGAGTTCGAAGTTGCTCAAGGAAAGAATCGTCCCGCGCCTTTCCGAAAATGAAAGTGTTCACATATTCGACCGCTTCGAATCCGAAACGCTCGCGAGCCACTTTGGGAAAATCCAAAGGCTTCAACCAACCTTCGAGGACCTCGTCTGGAGATTCGCGTAGCAAACGTTGCCATCGCTGGTAGTTGTCCTTGCTGGCTCCGAAATGAGCTCGATGCAGAGCCCATTGAGAAAGTGAAAGCTTAGGAAGCGCTTCATCTGGTTTGTCGCTTGAAGCTATGACTTTGTTGGCTAGAGCGCCGGCCGCTCCAAGAGTGGCAAACTCGATAAATCGTCGGCGATCGATCTTTTGTTTTCGATCCATTTCTTGCTTAGGACCGAGCCTAACAGGTTCAATTGGCCAGGAAAAGCGGTTTCCCGGTACAAAACTTGAGATTCTTTTCGGTCTGCTGGACAAGAGTCTCATGTGATAGACGGGCGTTCGCATTGAGGGGCACAGCCGTTTCGGATAGAATCCTATCCCATCAGCCACGTCGCGAATCCCCTGTCGATGTTTGGCTCTATCCCAGAGGTTCGCTAATTCAGCGCTTCTCTCCTGTAACGACAAGCTAACTACAGTTTAAGAAAATGAATACTGACAACCAATCACTACCTTGCCCCTCAGCTTGGCGAATCGCTTTCTGTTTGGGCGTTCTCGCCTTCGCGTCCTTTTCTCTCTTTGCTCAGGACGAAGATGTGGGCGATGTTTACGAACTATCACCCTTCACAGTGGACGGTGGCGAGGACGAAGGCTATCGCGCCACTAGCACCTTGGCTGGAACGCGTATTCGCACTGATCTCAAGGATGTGGGCTCTGCCATATCGGTCATTACCGAACAATTCCTGCAGGATACGGCTGCTACGGATAACGAATCGCTACTCATCTACACTACCAATACCGAAGCTGGCGGTGTTAACGGCACCTATCTTGGAACGTCCTCAAATAATGGTGACGAAGGACCGAACATCCAAAGACCCAACAACGCCAATCGCGTTCGCGGATTAACTTCGGCCGATAATACCCGGGGCTTTTTTCTCACCGATATTCCATGGGATGGCTATGCTGTTGATCGAGTCGATCTGCAACGGGGTCCCAACGCCATTCTATTTGGCATCGGAAGTCCCGCTGGCATTATCAATGCGAACCTCGTTACGGCGGCCTTCGATAATTCGAACAAAGTGGAATTTCGAATCGGTAGTCACGGAAGCACGAGGGCATCTATTAATCTAAACCGGGAATTGCTAGACAACGAGCTGGCTATTCGGGTTGCGGCTTTAAGAGATGACGAAGAGTTTCGTCAGGATCCGGCCTTTGAAAAGGATGAGCGCGTGTACGCGGCTATCAACTACGAGCCAAAGTTCCTCAAGAGCGATAAGGCTCGAACTTCCCTAAAGGCCAACTTCGAGACCGGCGACATTACTTCGAATCGTCCTCGGATGCAAGCTCCCGAGGATCTGATCACGCCGTGGTTTACGGAAGCTAATCAGGGCACTTACAACATGGCCGACGCTTGGGCGACCAATGGCGTTCTTGATGGCGGAGGATCGGGCTTCGAACCTTCGGTTGGCCAGCTTTTTGGAGGTCCACAGGTATACTTTCCCGAGCCCAGCTCTCCGGCTTCCTTTCTGGTAACCGTTTCTGAAATACAAATGACAGACAACGGAGCGCTTGGTCCTGATGGAGCGGTTGATAACGGTTTCTCCAGCTTCCCGTTTCAACGCATGGTCCAGATTCGTAGCTATCCTGATTTTGCTCAAAACGCGAATCTCCAGTTCTCGGACACATTGAATCCGTATCGCAAGCAATCGCTTACTGATCGCAGCATTTTCGATTTCAAGAACAACCTCATCGATGGCCCTACCAAGAATGAATGGCGAGAATTCGACGCCTACAACCTCTCGTTGTCGCAGACGTTTTTGGGCGACCGCTTAGGATTCGAGATTTCTATCGACGAGCAAGATTATGAAGATGGACGCGAGTCGCACATGAATGGGGGAGCTATAACCGTCGACCTCAATACTCACTTGGCTGACGGATCTCCCAATCCGAACGTGGGACGTCCTGTCATTTTCAATCGCGCCAATGGAGGAAATCAATCGCGTGTTACGAATCGTAGTGGCCAACGCCTTACCGGTTTCGGAATCATCGATTTTAGGGATACTATGAAGAGCGATTCGTTCCTCGCTCGCTTGCTAGGCAAGCATACTTTTACGGCTCTACTCAGCGAGCAAGATAATGATACCGAAGATCGCGTTTGGCGTCGCTATGCTACGGATAACGCCTTTGGATCCGCCATCGGCTATCCAAACACGGGTTCGGCGGAACGCGAAATCGTCCTCTTCAGCTATCTCGGTGAATCGCTTCTAGGGGCCTCTTCGCCAGTAGGGGCTAATCTCTCCCGAATCATGTCGAATCAAGTTCCGACTTCCGGATCTATCCGTTATTTCGATACGACTTGGACTGCTGGTTCAATTGATCCCGGAGCTGATTGGGATGACAACGGAACCCTTCGCACTCAATCGGAAAACCCGGCGAACTATGTTGGCTGGACGAATGGATCTTTTGGAATTCTGGATTCCGCCAATGGTGGTCGACTCGATCTGATGCGTACCGCATTTTTGGAAAGAGACGAGATCGAGTCCGAAGCCTTCATTTGGCAAGGCAGCATTTGGGATGGTTTGTTGGTGCCTACCTATGGCTATCGCGATGACACCGCTAGCAACTTCAAGGCTAGCGCCCCTCCACAAGCGATTACTGGTGTGGCAAATGTCTTGGATCCAAGCTACACTCTTGATGGAGTCGACCCTGTTGTGGTTTCGGGAATTTCCGAGTCGTGGAGTTTCGTCCTGCACACTGACAAGATTCTACCTGATTTGCCAGGCGATACGCGAGTCAGCCTATTCTATAACGAGTCGGAAAATTTCCAGCCGCTTCCCGGTCGCGTGGACACCTTTGGCGATCCAATTGGCAATCCGAGTGGTTCGACCAAGGACTATGGCTTTATGGTTTCCGCTCTACAGGATCGCATCAATCTTCGAGTTAACTTCTACGAGTCCAGCGTTAAAGACGCCACCTTCAATCCTGGCAATCTATGGTTCCTTGGCGCGGTTGAAACCAGGGCATGGGTAGCTGCCAAGAAATTCGAAGCGGGTCTCTCTGGCGATCCCGCGTATTCAGGGCCTTCCTACAATTACGGCACAGGCTCCGGCGACGGATTCGTGCAAACCGAAGCGGATCGAGCATTGCAGCAACAGCATGTTGATGCCGTGCTTTCCAATGTGGCTCCCGATTCATTTTGGTCAGCCTGGGGCGCCAGCAAGTCGGATCAGCGTTGGCAGAGCAACTGGTGGGATCCCTGGGCGGAGCCAGGCGGTTCAGAGCCGCAAGGGCACACTTCTACTGCTGATCTTACTTCGGAAGGTGTGGAAATCGAACTGATGTTAAGACCGACCGACAACTGGGATATCTTCTTCAACGCTTCACGAGCGGAATCGGTTAATTCGAATGTCGCTGGCACCCTCATAGACTGGGTTGAAGAGCGTAACGCTATCTGGAATGGTCTTGCTGGCGATATCCGCATGTGGAGCGGCACTGGTGGCGGATCGATCAAGCAGCAATGGAACAGCACCTTCTACTCCCGCTACCTGCTAGCCACTCAGAAGGATGGGACGAATGTCGATGAGATCCGCGAATGGCGTTTCAACCTGATTTCCAACTATCGCTTCAACGAAGGTCGTTTTAAAGGAATGAACGTTGGGGGAAGCTTCCGTTGGGAAGACAGCGTCTCGCTTGGGTATCCAGTTTTCAATGACAGCAATGGAAACGATATCTTCGATATCGCCAATCCTCACATGGGCCCGAGCGAGACCCACGTCGATCTGTGGGCTGGTTATCAAAAGAAGCTGTCGGACAAAGTTGACTGGCGTATTCAGTTGAACTTGAGAGACGCTTTCGCGAGCGACGATTTGATACCGGTAAGCGTGCAGTGGGACGGCTCGCCCGGAGAGTATCGCATCGCCCCAAGTACTCGCTGGACCTTGACCAATACCTTCGAGTTCTAGTCTGGTTTACAGTCTGAATCTCACAAAGCGCTCTCCGGTTACAGGAGGGCGTTTTTTGCCGTGATTTTCATTTCTTGAAGTTTTCGTTGCCCAGAATGCGATTTAATAAAAGACTGTCAGGATGAAGACGTTTCTCGAATCCCTCGCTCTTTTTCCAGTAACGGTTCTAGCGGCAGTGGTTCCCGTTCCCGATCGTGTTGAGCCCTTATCGATTCCAGGAGTCGAGCCTCGCAATGTCGTTTTCATTTTGTCGGATGACCACCGATACGATGCGATGAGTTTTTTGGACCATCAATTCGCCGAGACCCCTGAAATGGACAGGCTTGCAGAAAACGGCGTTTATCTGAAAAACGCTTTCGTCACGACTTCTCTTTGCTCTCCGAGTCGCGCTTCGATTTTGACCGGACTCTATACCTTTCGTCACCGCGTCATAGACAATCAGCGTCTTGTTCCCGAAGGGACCGTCTATTTCCCTCAGTATCTGCAAAAGGCGGGCTATTCTACGGCCTTCATTGGCAAATGGCATATGGGCAGCCATACGGATGAGCCGCGTCCTGGTTTCGATCACTGGGTAAGCTTTAAAGGGCAAGGTGTTTACTTGCCTCCAAATCCCAACTACACGCTGAATGTCAATGGTCGTCGCGTTAAACAGAAGGGCTACATCACCGACGAACTCACGGACTACGCCATCGATTGGCTCTCAGGTCAGAAGCCGGACGACAAGCCCTTCTTTCTCTATCTTTCTCACAAGGCGGTCCATTCGAATTTCACTCCTGCTGAAAGACATGAAGGGAGTCTGGCCGACCTTCCTTTTAATAGACCTGCTAGCGAGGCCGACACCGATGAAAACTACGCTGGAAAGCCTCGTTGGTTGCGTGATCAGCGGAATTCCTGGCATGGGGTCGATTTCCCTTACCATAGCGACTTGGATATCGAGAAATACTACAAGCGCTATTGCGAGGCTCTAAAAGGGGTCGATGACAGTATTGGTCGCGTCATGACACAGCTTGAAAAGATGGGTATTCGAGATGAGACTTTGGTTATCTACATGGGCGACAATGGCTTCATGTTTGGCGAGCATGGGCTTATCGACAAGCGCGTGGCTTACGAGACTTCCATCCGAGTGCCAATGCTCATGCATTGCCCCGACCTTTTCGAGGGAGGTTCCGTTGTCGAGGAAATGGTGGCGAATATCGATATCGCTCCAACGATCATGCAGGCCATGGGCTTGAAAAAGCCTCCCCATATGGACGGGGACAGTTTCATCTCCTTGTCTCAAGGAGCGGAAATTCCCTGGCGAGACTATTTCCTCTACGTCTACTATTGGGAGAAGAATTTCCCGCAATCGCCGACCGTCTTTTCGCTGAGAAGCGATCGGTATAAGCTTATCAACTACTATGGACTTTGGGATGCGGATGAGCTCTACGATCTGCAAGCCGATCCGCAGGAGGCTAACAACTTGTTGTACGATCCTGAATACGGCGAGATAGCGACCCGATTGTCGCGTGACCTGTATGCCATGATGGACGAGTTGGGTGGGATGGAAATTCCCCTCAACCCTCCACGCGGCGGGTCGAATAACAAGCGATTGCGTTCCCGAGGAGGAGAGGAGTCCTCGCCATTTCCAGCTTCAATGGTACTCGACGAGCCAAGGAACCGGAACGCGAAGTAGCGTCTTCCTCCTCTTCTTTATCAGAGGCAGGAGAGAGAAGATGTAGAAGGAGAGATGTAGAGGGAGATTAAGGGCTAGGCATTGCCGACCAGATTTCATCATTCTGGTATAGCTTCTGCTAGATGGTCTAACCGTGTTTTCAGGTTACCAGAAGGAAGCTTTTTTCGACGAGATGTTCGTCGACGGCGATGGCGTGCATTTCGATCACTACCGAACTTTGCACGAACGTTTCAAGGATCTGGATGCCGCGGAATTGGAAGAGAAGCGGCGTCTCGTTGAAACCGGATTTCTAGAGCAAGGCATCACTTTCACCGTTTATGGAGACGATCAAGGGACAGAGCGCATCTTTCCATTCGATTTGATTCCGCGTATTATTCCATATCACGAATGGCAACAGATTGAAAAGGGTCTTACCCAGAGAATTCTAGCTTTGAATCTCTTTTTGCACGACATTTACCATGATCGGAACATCATAAAAGACGGTATCGTTCCTGAGGATGTGGTTGAGGGAGCCGCCCACTATCGTCCTGAAATGATGGGGGTCGATGTACCGCAAGACATCTATATCCACATCTGCGGCACAGATTTGATTCGCGATGGGGACGGTCATTATCTTGTCTTGGAAGACAATGGGCGGTGCCCCTCGGGGGTTTCCTATCTCCTGGAGAATCGGGAAGCTATGAAGCGAGCGTTTCCGAGCATGTATCGGCAATACGGGGTTCGTCCTGTCGACAACTACCCGGAGCTGCTTTTGAAAACGTTGCAGAGTCTCTGTCCGCGACCGGGTCAGACCCCGGTCTGCGCGCTTTTGACGCCGGGTGTTTACAACAGCGCTTATTTTGAGCACACCTTTCTGGCTCGAAAGATGGGAATCGAGATTGTGGAGGGCTCTGACCTCATCGCGATCGATGGCTATGTCTACATGCGCACTACGAAGGGCCTTGTGCAGGTCGACGTGATCTATCGACGGCTGGATGACGATTTCCTGGACCCAACCGTTTTTCGCGAGGATTCCGTTTTGGGAGTTCCCGGTATCATGGACGCCTACCTGAGAGGAAATGTGGCTCTGGCGAATGCCGTAGGAACGGGGGTGGCGGATGACAAAGTCATCTATGCCTACGTCCCTGAGATGATTCGATACTACCTGGATCAGAATCCTATTCTGGAGAACGTTCCCACCTTTCTGGCGTGGCGCGAAGATGATCGGAAGTTCATTTTGGATAACCTTGAAAAGCTGGTCGTCAAGGCCGCCAATGAGTCGGGCGGATACGGTATGCTGATGGGACCAGTCTCCACCTCCAAAGAGAGGGAGCATTTTGCGGCTAAGATTCGTAGCAATCCTCGCAACTTCATTGCCCAGCCTGTCGTTTCGCTTTCACGACATCCCACGATCTGCGATGAAAAGGAGATCGAGGGCCGTCATATCGATCTCAGGCCGTTTATCCTCTATGGCAAGAATATCGAAATCATACCGGGAGGCTTAACCCGAGTGGCCTTGAGGAAAGGTTCCTTGGTGGTCAATTCCTCCCAGGGTGGCGGCAGTAAGGATACATGGGTGCTGTATCGATAGTTTAATTGTCATGCTTTCTCGGGTTGCAAACAGTTTGTATTGGCTAAGTCGTTACCTTGAGCGAGCTGAAAACCTGGCTCGTCTGGTAGATGTCAATCGTCATGACGCTTTGGATGCGGGAGTCACTCTGAAAGAGGACAGCGAATCGCTTTGGCGTCCGCTGCTCTACGCCACCTGTTCCGAGGAAATCTACAACGAGGCCAAGTCTGCTAAGCTCGAGGATCTCGATGTTGGGTGGTTTATCACCTTTTCCCCCAGCAATCCGGATTCGATCTGCCAGAGCGTAGCTCAAGCCCGAGAAAACGCCCGTATGGCTCGCGACCAGATTTCCGAAGAAATGTGGCTCGAGCTGAATAGCATTCACCTCTTTCTTCAGTCCGCTAAAGCGGAGCGGCTCTGGAGGCGCCAGCCGGAGTCGCTTTATCGGGAGATCATTAAATTCTGCCTGCTTTTCGAGGGCCTGATCGATGCCACCATTTTGCGTGACGAAGGCTGGAATTTCATCCAGGCGGGCAAGTATCTGGAGAGGGCCGATAAGACTACTCGCGTTTTGGATATGCTGGCCTTCATGGGCGATCCTGATCGCGGAAAGCTGGCTTCGGCCTTGCGTTCCTGTTCCGGTTTCTCTGCATTTCGAGACGAATTTCGTGGTGACTTCACTTCAAGAAACGTCATGTCGTTCCTCCTGTTTTCCCAGTCGTTCCCCCGTTCCGTTCGCTTTTGTCTGCGACAGCTGGATCGGCATTTGCACGCTATTTCGGGAACGCCGGAGGATGCCTATTCCAACGAGGCCGAAAGACTTACGGGAAGCGCCCTGGCCCAGCTGAATTTCTCGAGCGTCGAGAATGTTTGGGCCATCGGCCAGCACCAATACATCGATAGCATGCAGAAGCAGTTCAACGATATCGGTCAGAACATTTTCGAAACCTATGTGCTGCTTCCCTCGGAGATTCGCAGCGTCACCAGGCAGGAAGGTTGGCAGTTGCAATGGCAGCAACAGCAACAACAGCAATAGCAAGTTTTCGATGCGCCTCCGCCTCCATCACCGCACTGAATATCGATATTCGGAACCTGTATCCAATAATGCGAACGAGTTGAGGCTGCAGCCGCCGACAACCCTCTGGCAGTCCTGCGAATCCAGTTTCATCAGCGTGTTGCCGGGGACTCGTTTGTCTCATTACGAGGACCTTAATGTGAACGTGGTTCACTATTTCGAGATCTCCAAGCCCCACAACCGTCTCGTCATCGATAGTAGGGCTACGGTGAATACGAAAAGCAAAGTGAATTTCGATAGACTCCCCTACGGATTTCTCCATCGCGATCTGGATTGCTGTCGTAGTATGGAGGACTGCCATCCGTTTTTGCAGAACAGTCATCATATTGAAGTGACGCCGGAAATTTGGCGCTATGCTCTCGATATCAAAGGGGATTCGGAAGACGTGTTCCAAACCAGCTATGCCATCATGGAGCACATCTTCGAGAACTATCAATACCAGTCAGGGGCGACCAACGTATCCACTCATGCGAGCGAAGTGCTCGATGGCAAAGCGGGCGTATGTCAGGATTTCGCTCATGCCATGGTTGCTCTCTGCCGTTCCTTGTGCATTCCCGCTCGCTATGTGAGTGGCTATTTTTTCGATGCCACTCGAGGTCATCATTTAAGAGGATCAGAGGCTTCCCACGCTTGGGTCGAAGTCTATATCGACACTTTCGGGTGGATCGGCCTGGATCCCACCAACAACAAGGTCGTTGACGACACCTACATTATTCTAGCTCGGGGACGTGACTATCGCGACGTGGCCCCCGTTATCGGAGCCTACTACGGAGCAGGCAAGAGTGCGATGAATGTGAGTGTTGATGTCCAGCGCCTGGATGGATAGCGCGACCTGTATCCAAAACATCATCATCTTTTTCTCTCCTTCTATAAACTCTAAGCTATAAGATACTCGTCTCAGGTAGCGGAGCTTCTGAGATTTTCCGAAACTATCTGAATTGGTAGCGGAAGTGGAAGAAGAAAGGAGAATGAGAAGAAGATGATGAGGCCAAGCATCGCCAAGATTTTAACCACGGAATTCATGCAATCCGTATGAGGTTTAAAGTCCCATTTCAATTCTGCGATTAAATTTCTAGTCCTGTCCTATTGCTATTTCGCAAAGAGCCAAGTAGACCAATTATCATGGTTTGGAAATGGATTAGGCTCTCTGTGCTGTTTAGCTCCCTGTCTCTAGTTTTGACTGCCCAGGATTCCGATAATCAAGCTGAAGTCGAAGAGGATTTAGGAGAAGTGCTGATCGAGCGTTTCAACGCTTCGCCTTTGGAAGAAGAGATCGGTTATTCGCAAGCGGTTAGGGTAGGGCAGCTTGTCTTCGTGTCAGGTACCACTGCTCCTGGAAAAACGCTCCAAGAACAGCTAAAGACCATCTATATTCGTATCCAGTCTTCGCTGGCTCAATTCAACTGCAGCATGGACGATGTGGTACAAGAGCGTATCCAAACAACGGACATGGAAGTTTTGAGAAAAGCCCAGAAACTGAGGAAGCGCTTCTATAAGCCAGGAGCCTATCCTACCACAACCTGGACCGAAGTAGAGCGACTGTATGACGAGACCAGTCTAGTTATGGTGGACGTTGTAGCGGTCATTAGGAAATTCGATTAAATTTTTCCCACATGTCGTGCGATAAGCGTGTTTTGTTATTTCAAAAATCACTTTTATGCAGTTAGCAAGGGCTCTTAACTCGTCTCGTTATAACTCAAAAGCTAGTCGACTAGCTTGTCTCTATTCATTTTTATACAGCTATGTCGGATAAACGAAAAGTCGTCATCACCGGAGCCTGCGGGAAAGTCTCCAGCCTTCTCATCCCCGAATTGAGCCAGCACTACGACCTTACCTTGATAGACGTAAAGCCTGGCGAACGACAAGGCGAAGAACTGGAAAACCTCATTACCGCTGATCTAGTCGACCAGGATCGAGACCAGTACCGTCAACACTTTGCGGGGGCCGATACTATCATTCACAACGGCTTTTTCCGAACGGGGGATAATGTCGTGACTGGCGATTATTTCCAGCCCGAGCTAGCCAATGTGCAAATGGCCTACAACATTTACCGCACTGCCTGGGAGGAAGGCGTTCGGCGCGTTATTATGACCAGTTCCAATCACGCCGCGGATTATTATGAGAGGTTGCTGCTTGATGGAAAAATGGATACGATTTCCCACGAGACGCAAAATCGATCCTACGCCTGGTATGGCTGGGCCAAAGACGCCTACGAGCACATGGGTTTCGTCTTCGCTCTTGGCGAAATCAACGGCAAGCCGCTGGAAAATGTTCAGATTCGTATTGGCGCTCCACGCGAAGACGACATCGACCGGTGCGAGCTAGGTGACCTGCGAAAAGCGAGACGAGCCCTGGCTACCTACATAAGTCAGCGAGACCTATGTCAGCTCTACATCAAGAGCATCGAATGCGAGGACATCCGAGATAAACAGGGAATCCCCTTCCAGATATTCTATGGCATCAGCGGCAACAACCACGCCTTCTGGAGCCTTGTCAATGCGCGCGAGGTTATTGGATACGAACCGCAAGACAACAGCGACATCCGCTTCCGCGACAAATGGCAAAAGCACATCGAAGCCGCCGATCATACGGCCTAGTTCCCCTGTTCAGAGCAACGTAGAAAGAGCCTGATCGAAGATGAAGGGCTCGTGAACATAAAAACCATCAACCGGATTCTGGAAATTGCGACCGCTTCTTCCTGTAAAGTAAAGCTAGGTCGATGTCACTTGTTTCCAGCGCTCTTCCTCAGACTGTCCAGCTTCTTCCAGTGCGTTTCGATACGCTTTCTACCTTTGCGAGTGAGCTTCAAGTTCGTATGTGTCCTCTTCCCTCGAAAGGATTTCTCGATCTCTAGCAATTCCGCGTTTTCAAGCTTTGTTAGGTGACTCGACAGATTACCCTTCGTCAGGCCGGTCAATCGCTGTAAGAGAAGGAAGTCCGCCTCTTCGACACTCGAGAGGGCCGTCATAATTGCCAGTCGCGCTGGCTCGTGTATCAAACGTTCAAGTGTCGCAATTTCTTCGAATATTTCTCGATCACTCATAGGTGTCACTGGCGGGTGGAAACTTACTTAAGAAAGTTATATAATCGACTATACCCGCAACCATTAATTGGATACCAAAGATCATTATTGGAAAGTTTTTCATGCCGTAAGCGCCCGAAAATCCCAAAGTGTTTGCGAAAAGGACAGCAAGAATGCCACCGGCGATCAACATGAGGTTGAAGTAATTGTTTTTGCCGGGATAGCCTGACAGTTTTCTCAGCTGAACATACCTGAATATAAAGACAAAAACGAAGCCTATGCCGGTTAAGCTAATCGGCGTGGCTTGCTTGATATCCAACACAATCGCGACCAATAGCGAAAGCGAAAACAAAATCCCCAGGCGAGTGGACTTTTCGCGTTCGCCTTGTAGGGGTTTCATGGATCCAAATTGATTGCGATACCATCGACTTGCGAAATAAAACGCGCCCAGACTGATTGCGCCAGAGGCAAGTACCCATGGCTCCGGCGTTTCGCTGATGGTGAAAAACAGATTCGATGTAAACAGGAAGAATCCCCCGATTACGCCGTTAATCCCATATAGAAGCTGAATGTAGAGTGGGACCCTCCGGAGATCCTCTAAAAGCCTCGAGTCATAAATCATTTTCCCTTTCTGGTTCGGGCGTATGGCATCTTCGCTCATCGTCATTATTTCACTATTTATAGTTTGTTCTCAATTTGGTTTGCAATACAGACCAAACGCTGAATCGCCAGTTGGCAAGTAAATAGTTTGTATTGCAAACCGGTCTGCAAAAACCAAAGTCAATAAACTTCAATCGACAACTAGTCAGGCGCGAAGCCATCTTCTTCCATCTGCGTACACCTGTGGTTCAACTCTCCAACCCCTATTTCACGATTCCCCGATTCGTATAGTGGGCGGTAGTCGAGTCTCCGAATGCGCCTGCTGCCCTCGGCCAAAGAGTGTTCAGCTTCCTGGAGCACTTAAATTGTACCAAATGATGAATACATTTTCGCATTAACGAGTGGAATGCAAGTGTCGCGGAACGTTTCGCGCATCCCTATTCCCTGTAAAGTCTAAGGTTGCGTGACATGAGCGCATCCAAATAAAGTGGATTATGAGTCCGCACCCTGCGATCGGCCGTTTTCTGCCCTTTTGGACTGCTTTTCTAATCGCTGCGCTTCTACTTCCGTCTGGCGTTTCTCTGTTCGCGAAAAAGAAGGAATTTCCGATCGAGCTCGAGAAGATGTCGGGACGGCAAGGCAAACTGCTGTTTAAGGCGACTTGGGGTTGGGGTGGCCGCCTTGGCACCTTTCATGATGTGGACGCTGATGGACAACTCGAATTCATCGCCCTCGACCGCAAGAAGGGCAATGTCTCGCTACGTCTCATCCAGATCGACTCCGAAGGACCGGCGTTTGATGTGGCCGCGGGCAAAGGAAACGGCGCGGGTCTGGCGGCAGTCAATCTCGATGATGACGCAGCCATGGAGTTCGTCGTGGCTTATGGTGATAAACTCAGCGCGTTAGAAGCTGGCTTAGTTGGGGCGCTAAACGGTCTGTTGGCGACCTTCGTTGGCGTGCCGATCGTCGAAGCGGGTAACACTACGTGGGTCGTGACTCCCGTCCTGCGCCCCGATCGCATGGTCGATCTTCATGACATCGTGGCTTTCGACGACGACGGTTCCCGCCTTTGGCATCGCGATTTGAAGGCCGAGAAGGCTGCAGGCGAACCTTGGAAAGAAACACGTTTCCAGTGGATCGTTCAGCACGCCGATCGCTTTGACGCGACGATCATCATCACTGACGACGCTCGCCAGGAATTGATCGGCCTATCCGCGCAGGATGGCAGTATTCGGTGGACGCGGTCCTTGGTCGGCAAGACTCCTTCCTCGCGACGCGGGTTCTCCGCCTTAATCGACCAGGAAAGATTGCTGCCTGTCTTGTTCTCTCCCGACAACGTGCTCATTCTCGATCCTGACACCGGCTCGCCGGTATTCGACGGGACGGTAGAACGTGGCGTGGCGCAGTTGCCAAGCTGGCATGTTTTCAGTGAGGGCCGTCAAAAAAGCTACCTTGTGTTCGGAGAGAACCGGACCGAGATACGGATGGTCGGCCTCGACTCCGGGTCTACACTATGGAGCGCGAGCGCCTCGGACAAGGTCCTTGAAATCGTACCTCTGCCTGACGGCGAACGATTTATCATGGTATCTAACGATGGGATACAATTAATGAACACCGGCGGCGAAACCCTTGCTCGTTACACGGCTCCTGAGAAAATCAAAACCAAGTTTCCCCCCGTGTATCGGGATCTCAATGACGATGGCGAGATGGAACTCATTTTCGTCTCAGGCAAGAAATTCATATGCTGGCAGCCGGCCACCAACGAGCTGCTTTGGGAAGCATCGATGTTCGGCATCGTTGGCGGAGCGAATCCCGTGCAGCTCTACGATTCGTTTCACGACATTGACCAAGATGGCTGGCTCGACGTTCCAGGCTCGAAGGGAGGCGGTACAGGACGCTGGCTCTCTGGCAAGACGGGAGCTGTGTTGAGCGAGGTTGGCAACGGCAGCGCGCCGCCTATCGTTGGTGATTGGGACCGCGACGGCCAAGCTGAAGTTTTCTGGTTCAATACCTGGTACGAAGTCCCCGTCGTAAACTAGACCGATCGCGAAAATCTTTTTGCCGAGCGAATAGCGCATTGAATCGGCTGAGGCTTGCGCCATCAAGCTAGTATTTGTGCTTTACGGACCACAGCATGCTTCTTTGAAACGCTTGCCAAATCCAGCTGAATCCTCGAAATGAAGCAGCATGAGTTATCATCCGTCGGAAGAAGTTTTGGATAAGTATGCGGATATTCTGATTAATTTCGCATTGAATAGTGGAGAGGGCGTCAAGGCTGGGGAAGTGGTGCAGCTTCGAGTGCCGGAATGCGCTAAGCCGATGCTCGTTGCATTGCGTCGGTCGGTGCTTAAGGCGGGCGCCCACCCGATCATCTTCTTCACGCCCGATGATTTCTCGCGAGAGTTCTTCGAGCTGGCCAGTGACGAACAGCTCGATTATTTCCCGGAAATCTACATGAAAGGCCTGGTCGATCAGGTTGATCACACGGTGGCCATTCTTGCCGAGACCGATAAGCGTGAGCTGGATGGGATCGACAGCAAGAAGATCATGGCTCAGCAAAAAGCCTTCAAACCCTACATGGACTGGCGTCGCGACAAGGAAAGCGCGGGCGACTACACTTGGACCTTAGCCATGTACGGTACCAAGGCCATGGCTGACGAGGTCAATATGACGGAGGAGGAGTATTGGGCCGAGATCATAAACGCCTGCTATTTGGATGACGACGATCCAGTTGCTCGCTGGAGCGAACTGCACAAGAGCCAGGAGGAGATCAAAGCCAAGCTGGACGCTTTGCCTATCGATAAGCTTCATATCGAAGCGGCGGATACGGATCTATGGGTCAAGATTGGGAAGAACCGTAGATGGCTGGGCGGTTCTGGTCGCAATATTCCCAGCTTCGAGCTTTTCATCTCTCCTGATTGGCGAGGCACTAGTGGGAAGGTTCAGTTTACCGAGCCTCTGTATCGCTATGGTTCGCTGATTGAAAAAGCGTATCTGGAATTCGAGGACGGTTTGGTCACCAAAGCAACGGCCGAAAAGGGTGAAGATCTGCTCAAGGAAATGGTGGCCGTCGAGAATGCGGATAAAATCGGCGAGTTTTCACTGACTGATCGTCGCTTCTCTCGCATTACCAAGTTCATGGGGGAGACGCTTTTCGACGAAAATGTGGGTGGTGATAACGGCAATACCCATATCGCCGTCGGTATGGCGTATCGAGACTCCTACGACGGCGATCCCATGTCGGTTTCAGACGATCAATGGGTAGAGATGGGCTTCAATAACTCCGTAGTGCACACGGATATCGTTGCCACTTCAAATCGAACGGTTACTGCGTATCTAGAAGATGGATCTAGTAAGGTGATTTATCGAGATGGGGAATTCCAGATCTAAATCAATTCTCCGATAGTATTCTGAAGCTATTCCCACGATATGATATTTCAATCCCTTGAAGTACCGAAATCATAAATACAACCTATCGGTCTATCAGTATCTGCTAGAGTTTGAATGACGGCTTTTGCCGTCGGGCGCTAGGGCAAAAGTTGTTGAGTATAAATCTCGAGCAAGGCGTTTTGCAGTCGCGAAATATCTTTGGCGGAGTCAGGGTCTTCGATAAGGTTTACGTAGCCGTGGGGGTCGTTTTCCAAATCTAGAAACTCTCTAACGGTTTTCTCGGATTGCTTGACGGTCGCCTGAATCAACCTGAATCGTCCATCCCCTATACAGTAGAATCCTTCTCCTTCGGCAAGGGTGTATTCGTAGCCGCCTTTCGCGACTATTTTCTGAAGAGACGAACCGTCCACTTGCAGGCTTTCGCTCCCCATCATCTCGGAGATTGTAGGTAATATATCTATTGTTTGAATACGTTCTGTGAAAATGCCTTTGATACCCTTGTCTTCGAGACCTTTAACTAGAAAAGGAACCTTCAGGACTTCGTCATAGCCACAGTTGTTTTTCCCCCAGAGGCCATGATTTCCAAGCATATCTCCGTGGTCGGAAGTGAATATGACAAGGACGTCATCGCCGAATTTCCGTTCCAGCGATTCCATAATCAGTCCGACCTGATCGTCGATCAAAGCGACGTTGGCCATGTAGTATTGGCGCATTTTGGTCCAATAGCTTTCGTCATAGGCAGAGCAGGCGTTCTCTTCATTATAGCCGCATCCATCTATGCCGCCCTTTCCGTTGAAGCTAGTGTAGTGGATACGTCCATTGTCCTCCCACTCGCCTTCTCGACTCTCAATTGGTGGAAGCTTATCCATACGTACCCTGTCGAGGTATTGATCTGGCGGATCTATCGGGTAGTGAGGACCCGAAAAGGAAATCCAGGCGAACAGGTTTTCTTCGCCTTTCCATGCGTCGATGTAGCGAGCGGCCTTTCGGCCTACCCAATGATCAGGATGCCATTCTTTCGGTCCCGGAAACTTGAATACGCCTCCGTCTTTTCTGTTCCAAGCCTCAGCGCGATAGGCGTCAAGGAAACCGGCTCCATCCAACTCTCGACTGTAGTCATCGTATTGCCAGATGGATACGTTTTTATCGTCCTGCAAAGCGAGATGATCAATACCAAGACTTAGGTAGTATTCGCGCGTTTCAGGACACTCGTCGGTAGCATCCGGAGAAAAAGTGCCGTAGCGGACCGGTTCATAATGACACTTTCCAAAATGGGTCGTCTTGTATCCCGCTTTTTTGGCGCTGCTGTACAGATTAGGGATGCCTGGATCGAGTGGAACCTTTCGAAAATTGCTATAAGCTCCATGTCTATGGGGATAGCAGCCGGTTAAAATCGAGCATCTGCTAGGCAAGCACCAAGGACTTGCCGTGTAGGCGTTGTCGAATCGCGCCCCTTGTTCTCCGATCCTGTCGATATTGGGCGTGTCGACAGCCTCGCAACCATATGCGCTTAGCGTGTCAAATCGTTGCTCGTCAGTCGTGATTAGAATAATCGCTTTTGGAGAAGTGCCTTTCATTGTAATTACAAAGCGGTTACGATTTCCTGGTCCATTGCTGATTTGGCGTATGCTTCGAGGATTTTTCCGACATCGCTATTCAGTCGATTTTCGCTATCCGCTCCTTTCCATTTCTTCACTTGGCGGTTAACGCGATCACTCACAATCTCCCTGTCGGAATACGCGCCTGGATTCTTTTCCAGGATTCGCGATCGATGAGATGCTGTTGCTTCGAGATCGGATCGCCATGCCAGTAGTGCGGCTAAGAGAGAGTCTCGAATCTTTCGATGGTTTGCAGAATTCCAGATGTCATTCTGCTCCTCAGGATCAAGCAGTCGATCGAAGAAACGTCCCTGTCGATCATCCAGGTAGTATTCAATTTTCCAGCGTGTTGTGGCGAGGGCGCAGGATTTGAAAAGCGTGCCGATAGCGCAACCTCTGGGCGAGGGTTCCCCTTCGATAAGCGGATGATAAAGGTCAAAGCCCTGGACGTCGTCCCATTCAATGCCAGCTGCCGCAACGATAGTCGCGGTTAAATCCGTCCAACAGGCGAATTCTCGCGTCTCGCCCTCTTTTAGCTTCCCTGGATGGCGCAAAACCAGAGGAATGCGCCATGATTCATCGTACCAGCAGTGTTTGTCATTGAAGCCATGATCGAAGTACTGCTGGCCATGATCCGAGGTGAAGATAACGAGTGTATCATTTGCCAAGCCCGAAGAATCAAGATAGTCGAGAATTCTGCCCAGCAGGACATCTGCATAGTAGGCTAGGGCGTAGAAACGCCTGCGCCATTCATTAATTGTGCGCTCATGGTCTGGATCGTAAACGCGTCCGACCGCTTCTATCCAGTACTCGGGATTTTCCTTGGCAAGACCGTCGATTAGCTGTTCCTCGCCTGAGAGACCGATGAGATTCTTTTGGTGGGGAGGGAGGTTATTTTCTTCACCAGGTTTAAGGTTTAAGGTTGGTAGTGGAAAATCCGCTACCGCTTCCATCGCTTCTTGAGAAGGCTCAAGGGGAGCATGCGGAGCGTTTATAGAACAAAAGGCGAAGAATGGAGTTCCTTCCTCCTTCGCTTTATCCATTTCTTCAATACAACGATCAACGACGACGGCATCGCGGATGATTGATTCCCTTTTTGAAAAAACGCGATCATCTGGGTATTTGGAAGCTTTCCCCAGTTCCTCCAGCTCTTCCTTGCTTGGGCTTACTATGGAATCGAACTCCGGGCATTTTCCAAAATGCTGCTTCCCGGCCATGATGGTGTGGTAGCCAGCCTGCTTCAATTTTTCTGGCAATGTATCCAAATCCGAGTGGCGTTCCATGCCATTTTCCAGGCATCCATGCACAGGAGCATGCAGGCCGGTTATCAAGCTAGACCTAGCTGGGGAGCAAACAGGGCTGCTGGTGTGGGCTTGCGTAAAGAAAACGCCCTCTTTCGCTAGTCGGTCGGCGTTCGGCGATAGGGCGTTTTCATTTCCCATGAACCGCAAAGCGTCGCAGCGAAGAGAATCCGTGCAGAAGAGAAGAATGTTAGGAGACTTGCTCATTACCTTCCAGCGGCTTGATTAATCGATGCCTCCTCGTCGCTTTTCAAGTTCGACGCGCATCTCTTCGCATTTCTGCTGGTTTAAGGAATAGCCGCGGAAAATGAAATAGGCGAGGATGCAGGCAATGATGGGTGTGATGGTGAAGCTGACACGCATACCCATGAAAGCTTCAGCCGTCTGATTGCCATTAAGCGTGGAATCGAATCCTATCCATGCCAGCAGGTAGAGATTGAAGGCTCCGGCAATGCCGTTTCCGAATTTTTGGCTGAAGGACAAGGCCGCTCCGTAAATGCCTTCGCGACGTTTGCCTGTTTTAATTTCGTCGTAGTCGCAGACGTCCGCCATCATGGACTGCATAACTACGATGAGACACGACTGTCCAGGTCCCATGAATGCCGCCACAATAAGCTGAAGGTACCAGCCGTCGGGCGTGTAGCAGAAGAATTTCAGAAAACTGGCAAAGGAGACGACAAGAAAACCAAGATTAACGGTAGCCTTTTTCCCAATACGCTTTGACAACTTAGTGACAACAGGAATTAAAGCCAAGGCGACGACATGCTGACCAATGCCGTAGACGAATTGATAGCCGGATCCCACAAGCTTGTCGCCATCCGCAATATAATAGACGTTTAGAAAGAAACCCAGGAAATCGACTAGGGAAATGCCAAACCAGAACAGGGTGTGAGAGACGAGGAGAAATACGAATGGCCGGTTCTTGAAGGTCTCGATGAACATCATCTTGAGCGACGACTTCCCTTCTTTCTTGGCTATGTTGAAGTAGCGTTCCTTGCAGAATATTCCGGAAAAAATGCCGCTCGTAAGAATGCCGATCCCTACTATGATTCCTAATATGCGAGCTCCCCAGAGCGTAGCCGTATCCACCGATTGGCCAGTAGCGTTTATGAATTCAACCGCTCCCTCTGCAAAGAATAGCGCACCGATCTGGGCCGCGAACCACGGCATGCCTTGGTTGATAGGCCCTGAAATTTTGGCTCCAGCCGCTCGGTAGGCGGAGATTGAGGTGCGTTCGTGATAGCTCGACGTCATCTCCTTGCCCAAAGCCAGGTAAGGAACTATGAATACGGTCGAAGCGGTAAATAGCAGTAGGGCGCCAATCAGCCACCACCAGAAGTATTGGCTCTCGGTCAGACCTAGCGGTAGGAACCACAGCACTGCGAAGGTCACTCCAGCGCAAATAGCTCCGATCACGATAAAGGGTCGACGCCTTCCCCAGCGTGTCATGGCGTTGTCCGAGACCTGCCCCATTATGGGATCCGAAACCGCATCCCATAGTCGAAAGACTAGCATCGCGGTTCCCATCAGGCTTGGACTCACGTGCAGGGTCGCGACGAAGACCAGATTCATGAGACGCGTTGCCGCGTTGTTCATGAAATTCATGGCGCATCCGCCAAGTCCGTAGATGATTTTTTCCTTAACTGAAATCTGATCCTTCAAAGCGACTGCTCCACCTTTGGAATTTCTGAAAACCTAGATCAAGAATCATAACCAAAAGCATGATACAAATTCGAGATCTGATTTCGCCTTAATAATTTGGTTAGAATGATTAGCGCCCCGCATATTTTGCGGGGCGCATATGACAACTAGACTTTATCTTACTACGTTTTACCCAATAGTCCTAGCCGACTAAAAACTAAACGTGTTGGTCAAGAAGGTTTCCGTTGGTAACGAGTTTCTGAATACTGCTAGCTGACCGTCTGGATTGGTGATGACGGGGATAACATCGTCATCGCCAAAGGCGTTGCGGATATTCAGCTGGACCTTCCAGTCAACTTTGTCGTTGAAGATTTTCTTGCCATAACTGACCCAGATATCTCCGTTCATCTGGCTTGGGCCCCAGAATGGATTGGAAAGGTCAGGCAGAGGAATGCCTTCAGCATTCAGGACGAGGGGATAGCCGGTAGCCGCTTGATCTTGCCAGCGTACGGCTCCGCCCAGTCCCAGGCCTTTGAATTTGCCTTCGGTGAAGTTGTAGTTGGTCACCGCATTCCAGCGCCATTCGCGTTGCTCGAGAGACTTGGTGCCTTCCTGAGAAAGCGTCGCCAAGAGCGAATTGAAGTTCTCGTTTTGCCAGCGCGTGGTAAAGGTGAAGCTTTCCGCAAGTATCGGAGCATCCCATACGTTGGCGAAAGGCGACGCCAGAATGTTGGCGTTGATAGTAGCCGCAAGCGACGCGACCTTTGGAGCGATGTTGTTTTGAATCGTTTCCTGCTGAGCTACGTTAAGCATCACTCTCCAATTATCGGTGACATTGGCAATCACATCCAATTCGAAGCCTTCGGAGCTGAAACTCCGAGTCGCTGAAGGATTGGCGATCTGATCGAGATCGTCTTGGTTATCGCCGTCTTCGATGCGGTAATTGTAGATCGCTTGGATGTTGCTGGGAAGCAAAGCAACGATGTCATCGTAGGCTTCTTGGTAGCTGCTCCATCCTGTGAATGGAGTTCCGGGTGTTACGGCCAAGGCTTCCTCGATCGTCATCCCCGCGTTTTCCGCATCGTTCCAGCGACTTAGCCAGTTGCCGATGCGGCTGTGAATATTCGCGTTTACGTCAGCTGTATCGTTGTCGATGTTGGTCTCGAACCAGTTGAAACGCATAGACACGCGATTCTCCATAAGCTCAAGGCTGAAGCCATACTCTTTGGTATCCCCTGCCGGCGAAGCGATCTGGAATCCCTCGACGTCTGTACGAACCCCAACCGGATTGAAGTTTTCAGACTCGTTATAGTGAAAGCTGATGCGAGGAGATCCAGGTAGGTTCAGACCTTCCAGCCAAGCATCAGGCGTGTGGGCCACAATACTCCATGTGGTGGTGTCGCCTTCTTCGGGTGGAAGAATCTCGTCCGTCACTGGGTCGCGTAGACGATCCAATATGTTGGATTCTTCTAGATTGCCCTCGCCATTCGCATTGCGAACAAATCTCTCGTTCGTCCAGTTCGTCTGCTCGTCGGTGCGGAAGCCAAGCAGGCCAACAATATGATCGTTGAAGAGGAAGCTTTGGACACTGAAGATTTCGGTGTCGATCTCTCTGCGGTTCCGATTGAAGCTATTCAGGTATTCGCGAGTGGTCATTTCGCCCGTAAAGAAGGTGTCTTCTCTGCGGTTGTAGGTCTTGGCGTTGTACACGCTGCCATTGCTTGGGAGATCGATGTCGATGTAGTTGACGATCTTTACATCGTCTATCGATTGGATGCTGGAATCGTTATGTAGCGGTGGCGTGAGATAGACTTGCGAAACTACCTGACGACGACCGATGTTGAGATTACCGAAGTGGTAGGGATCGCCACCCAAATCGATGTCCTCAGAGACCCATGCGCCTCCGATACCCATGTTCGTGATGTCGCGGCTCTGGCTGCTTATCACTCCCGTAAACACATGCTTGCCGAGCCAGCTGACATTATCGCTTTCCGTGAAATCGAGGTTATAAAAGGCTGTGGTCCTATTCGCTTCGCGGTCTATATCCCGAGTCTCGTATCCGAGAACGTTCGACTGGCGATTGCCGGAAGTGAAGGCCATTAGGCGTCCCACGTTTGGATTCGGCGTCTCGTCATTTCGATACTCGTTGATATCGACAACCACGTCGTTGTAGCTCACTTGGAAGCCGCCGCTATTGAATGGGAAACGGCGGAAGGTCGCGTAGTTCTGACGATCGTAGTTGATTTCAATACCCGCTTTTCCATCCATGAATGTTTGCTCCAGGGTGAAATTCGTCGCGTCGAAGTCTTGTGTAGTCAGATTCGTGGTACCGGCGAGGGACATGTTTTCATTGTCGAAGACGCTCAAAGGTAGCGATTTCGTGACAAAGTTCGGCATATAGCCCTCGTGGTAGAGCGAACTGTTGACGAAGTAGTCCCAGGTCCTGTTTGGGGCGCGACCCGCAAAGCCGCGAACGGCTCGCATCACGCTTGCATCCAGATCAGTACCTTGAAGCCCTGTCCCGAAACTCGGTTCTTCGTAGATAAGCGAGATTTGAATGAAGTTCGGCAGAGCCGCGACACCATTAATGTCCCCTCTAACCAAACCGGGTCGTCTTTGATCGATGGTGTACTTGGGTTGGAAGCTTCCATCTGTAAAGAAAGCAGGGAAGGTCGTGCCCGTGATTGCTTCAAGCGGTGCTGGATTGGGGAGAGAAAACCAGCTGGAAACGCCATCGCCAGGAGGCGTCACTTGTGGCGGATTGCTCTCGATGTCACCAGACTCGAAATTTGCTCGAAAAGTGGTCTTGTCGAAGAAATCGCTTTTCTCGTTGTCGAAGATAACGGCCTCGACGGTGCCGAAAATGCGTTTCTTTTCGTCGTAAGTTGGACGCTGCTGGTATTCGAATTTATCGTACAAACCTGCAATTCTGACAGCCAGACGATCATCGACGAGAACCTTGTTGTAGTTGAAGGATTCACGATGGCTATAACGTTCCCCGATGCGGATGCTTAACTCTCCGAAATCTCTGGTTAGAGAAGCCCGCATGGTAGAGTTGTTGATCACGCCTCCCGCGCTGCCGATACCGAAAAGGAGCGAGTTGGGTCCGCGATTGATGGTCACGCGGTCGGTGTTGTAGCTATCGAAGCCAATGTCGGTTTCGAAATAATTGCGAGTCAACTGAGCCGTGGCCAAACCGCGTACCCGCTGACCATTTTGCGGATTGGTACGCTCTGCTGCCAGATCGACACGTACCCCGCCAGCCACAACATCGTTGCCGCCCACGAAATTTCCTTGAGCTCCAGAAGTCTCCGTATTCAAGGCGTATGACAAGAGCGTTTGAGAATCGGTTGCTCCGGTGTCTTCGAAGAATTCGGAAGTCATTACCGAGATGGCGGCTCCAACGTCGCGAAGCTGCGTGTTGAGGCGCGTTCCAGCTAGAGTCGTAGTAGCTCGGTAACCTTCATCACCGCTAGCGTCTACGGTGAAGGGACTTAGTTCGAATACTTCTTCCTCCTCGTCGTCTTGAGCCAAGATCAGGGGAGTAAAAGCCAGCAGTGCGCCGACTGGAATGATTCGTTTGATCAATGGGATTGTATTCATTAGTAGTAGTATTTCGTTATCTAGGCACAGATCACCCCTAGCCGAAAACGGAACGATTTCGTCTCCCGTCAGAGTTTTGGTTCGGTTTGATAAGCTTTGGGGGGTTCTTATGATAGCAGCTAAGAAACGCCGATGCTTACGAGGGTGTACTCAAAATAGCGTCAGCGGAATAGGAATTTAGAATAGAATATTTCCATGTTCTCGTCCATTTCCCGAGCACACTGAAAAATAGCTAAAACCCACATTTTTATTGTTGATTTGATTAAGAAACAGCCTGGCATTGGGGTGTAACCAGTCTCAGTTATGATTTAAGAGGGTCACCTCTTAATAAGACTTTCCCCCTTCGGAACTGTACATTAGGCGACCTTGCCAAGGCTTGTGGAAAAGTCGTTCGTCGGGTTCAAGATAGCTTAGAGAGCTAGTAAAGAGCTTGCTGAAACCCACCTCTTCTGGATTCCTGCCGACAGTATGAACGGTTTCCTATTCCCATTGTTCTCCAGTCTGCGTAATCAACGTCCTGACTCTAAGGATTCCAGTATATGCATGGTTCTTGAGAGCCTCAAGTCGATGGAAGAGAATTAACATAGCGTGTCGCTCATGGAGCTTCGCCATCAATGCTGAAGTCTCGTATCGAGCAATGTAAAAACAATCGCCTCGCGCCGATGAGCGCGAGGCGATGTAACATGAAAAATATTTTTAGCTTCCGACTAGAAGCTGAATGTATTGGTCAGGAAGGTCTCCTTTGGTAGGGAATTTCTGAATATCGCCAGTTCGCCATTTGGATTGGTGATTACCGGAATCGGATCATTGTCGCCAAACGCGTTGCGGAGATTAAGTTGAATCTTCCAGTCTACCTTATCGTTGAAGAGCCTTTTGCCGTAGCTAATCCAAAGGTCTCCGTTGAGTTGGTCTGGTCCCCAAAAGGGCTGATCCAGCACCGGCAAGGCGATGCCGTTTTCGTCCAAGGAAAGCGGATACCCTGTAGAAGCCTTGCTTTGGTAGCGAATCGCTCCACCTACGCCCAGACCGGCAAACCTGCCTTCCGAGAAGGTGTAGTTGGAAACCGCGTTGACGCGCCATTCGCGAAGCTCTTGAGCGACCGTGCCCTCTTGAGACAACGATGCCAGCAACGGTATGAATTGAAACGAATTCCACATGGAGATGTAGTTTCCGTCACCCAAAGACGGCGTCGTCGCCATGTATTGCAAAGGAGAGTTTTTCAGATTTTGATCCATCTCCTTGGCTACTTGAGCTACCAGTGGCGCGATTTCGCTCTGAACCGATTCCTGCTGGCCGATATTCAACATAGTGCGCCAATTCTCTGTGATGTTGGCGACCAGTTCGACTTCGAAGCCTTCCGTTGTGAATTGACGGGTTGCACTCTGATTTGGAATCAAGTCGTTGTCGTTGCGAGGCTCTCCGTCTGGATCGACCCGGTAGTTGTAGATGCCATGGAGGCGTGACGGAAGCAGGCTGATGATTTCCGCGAATCCTTCCTCGTATGAACTCCAAAGACCGGTGTAATCAAGGCCTCTCGCGATATTGTCGGGAGAATTGGTCGAAACTGCGAGCGCTTCCTCGATGGTCAGCCCTTCGTCGCGGGCTCGGTCGAATCGAGTCAGCCAGTTTCCAATCTGGGTGTGCACATTGGGCACGCCCGTTGCCGTATCGTTTTCGAGGTTGGTTTCAAACCAGTTGAAGCGGGCTGAGAAGCGGCCGTTACGCGATTCGACGCTGAAGCCCATTTCTTCGGTTGTTCCCTTTGGCGAATCGATCACGAAGCCTTCGATATCGGTTCTGACTCCGACAGGATTGAAGTTTTCCGATTCACTGTAGTGGAAACTCAAGCGCGGACCTTCCGACCAGATATTGTCTATCCAAGCGTCTGGAACGTGGGCGACGAGACTGAAGGTTTCGGTGCTGCCCTTTTCCGGAGCTACCACTTCGCCAGTTGCCGCGTCGAGGGAGGGCGATAGGCTATTGAAGGAGGTTTCGAAATCGCGAGCTCCATTCGGAAATTCGGCATCTATCAGATTGTTGAAGTTCTGCTGAGTGTCCGTTCTGTATCCATAAAGCGCTACAACATGGTCGTTGAAGAGGTAGCTTTGCATACTAAGGACTTCCGTCTCGATCTCTCTTCGTTCACGAGAGAACGCTCTGGGATAGACTCTTGTTTCCATTGGGCCCACGAAGATTTCGTTTGTAATCTTGTGGTAAGTACGGGCGTTGAAGACGTCTCCATCTTCGGGAATCGGTATCGTCAGATAGTTGGATATCGTGACGTCCGAGGGTGACTGGATGCTCGCATCGTTGTGCAAAGGCGGCGTCAAGTAGACGCGCGATACGACTTGGCGACGGCTGCCGCTCAGGTTGTGGTTATGGTACTCGTTCGCGCCGACATCAATGTCTTCGGAATCCCATGCGGCGGCCCAGGATCGGTTGGTAGTATCTCTGCTCTGCTGCCCCACGACACCGGTAATGATGTGACGGCCTAGCCATCCGAAACGATCGCCTTCCGTGAAGTCCAGGTCGTAGAACGCCGTTGCCCGGCTCGCTTCACGCGAGGTTTCCTCCGAGTCGGCCCCCATTAGCTCCGAAGCTCGGGGATTTCCAACCGAAGAAACGAGAACCGCTCTTCCCACGTTCGGATTGGGAGTGCCATCATTATTGTATTCCTGGATGTCGATCAGAACATCGTTGAAGCTGATGGCGAATCCTCCTGCCGTGAATGGCAGGCGAGCCAAGGTGTCGTACTGCTGTTTGTCGTAGTTCAGTTCGATACCCGCCTTGCCGCCAAGGAAAGTCTGCTCGAGGGAAAGATTGTTCACATAGAAATCGGATTCGACGCGATTGGTCGTTCCGGAAAGCGACATGTTTTCATTATCGAAAATTTCGAGTGGGAGAGACGCCGTCTTGAAACTTGGATACCAGTCTTGGTGATAGAAGGATGAATTCAGATAATAGTCCCATGTCGGGAGATTGATGTTGCTATTGAAGCGATAGAGAACGCGTTCAACGACCGCCTCGACTTCAGATCCGTAGGTATTTGCCGATCCGGTCTGACCCGGCAGAGCATTGGGTTCCTCGTATACGAGGGCGATTTGAATGAAGTTCGGTGGCGCAACCGAACCGGGATAGTCTCCTCTTCCGGCCAGTCCTGGTCTCTGGTCTGCCGTCCATTTTGGTTGAAACGTTCCGTCATCCACCCAGCTAGGAAAGGTAGTTCCAGTCATCGCCTCATCCGCTCGATTCGGCGTTTCGAACCAGCTAGTGACTCCATCGCCCGGAGGAGTAATCATTGGCGGAGTGCTGGTCACTTCACCAGTCTCGTAGTTTGCCCGAAAAACGGTCCGATCGAAGAACTCGCTTTGCTCGTTCTTCAACAGAACGCTTTCCAGGGCAACGTATGCGCGACGCTTTTCCTCGAAGGTCGGACGTTGCTGGTATTCGAATTTGTCGTACAAACCTGCAACACGCACAGCTAGCCGGTCTTCGACAATCACCTTATTGTAGTTGAACGATTCGCGATGGCTCCAACGTTCGCCCAAGCGAAAGCTGACTTCGCCGAAATCGTTATTCAGCGATGCGCGCATGGTGGCGTTGTTAATGATGCCTCCGGGGCTGCCGATGCCGAATAAAAGCGAGTTCGGTCCACGACTTACCGTGATACGGTCGGTGTTGTAGCTATCGAAAGCGACATCGGTCTCGAAGAAATTCCTCGTCAGGTCAGCCGTCGCCAGACCACGAATACGTTGTCCGCGTTGCGGATTAGTGCGTTCATTGGACAGGTCCACGTTTTGCCCTCGCGAACCCGGCTGGCCGCCAGCAAAGTTCCCTTGGGCTCCGGAGGTCTCGGTATTCAACCCGTAGGAGAGTAATGTCTGGGAGTCTGTGGCTCCGGTGTCTTGGAATAGTTCCGAGGTCATCACCGAGATAGCGGCTCCAACGTCGCGAAGCTTCGTGTTCAGTCGGCTACCGGCCAAAGTGGAGTTCGCGCGATAGCCATCATCATCTCTTGCGTCGACTGTGAATGGGCTCAGTTCGAAAACTTCGTCCTCTTCGTCATCTTGGGCAAGGAGGATCGGGGTCAAAGCCAGCATCACGCCGGCGGCTATAGGTCGTTTTTGCAGTAGTTTATTTTTCATGGGTTATATTTCTCGCCTAGGTATAATAATAAATAGCGCTAGCCATGGGAAACGGTAGCATCGCCCATAGAGAGAGATTTAAGAATAGGTTGATCAGTTAGTCGGTTCGATGAGCTTGATTTTTCAGATGCAACTGAAAGGCGCAGGCCATCGTAAGAGGAATCGCGCTTTGATAAGCGCTTGTAGAACAGGGCGAACAGCATATACGGTACATCGCCTTTCGTCCATTTCCCGAGCACACTGAAAAATGGCTGAAACGCACATCACCATTAGAGGCCCTGTTACGAGAGATCTGGTAGAATTAAAGTGAATTTGCCTTGCTCCAGCTGCCGAATCAACGAAATGTCATCGTCCACTAGCTCTCACCCCAAGACATAAGGGATTCACAAGATATTTGCATCACCCTAAGCTTCCTAAGGTCTGCCATCCAGAACGATGAAGGATACTTTCCCAGATCCCGACCAAGTTGCCGAAACCCACTTCATCGGCCCCGACACAACTCGTAAGATCGTTGAGTACTTCGATTTCCCTTTCATGCTTGAAAAGCATGGAATCGTTTCGGCCGGACACACCCATGCTCGCAAGGGAAACTGTTTTGTTCGAAACGATCCGCTGTTTAGCCAGATTCTCGTTTGCGCTTCCGGCGAAGGGGTCATTTTGCTCAATGGCCGCTGGCATCCTTGCTCGCCAGGCACCGCCTACATTACCCCAGCTCGCGCCAGGCATGCCTACTTCGCTGCTCCTGGAAAACATTGGGAGTTTTCATGGATCATCTACAAGGATACCGGACCGGAAAATTTCGCGGAAGGCTTCTCCAAGGGGCAGCCCTACGAAAAGCAGGTAGAGCCAGAGCTCCTCTCGTTTCCTTTGCAAGGCCTTTACGAAGAGGCTACTCACTGGCAGGATGAAATTGTCATGCAATCATGGATACATCTTGCTAACACCTACGTCAGAAGAGCCTTGGTTGGCGATGAGATCGATCCGCGTTTGCGACGACTTTGGGTGCAAGTGGAGGACGAGCTGGCTCATTCTTGGGATTGCGAAACGATGGCTCGCATCGCCAATGTAAGTGAAGAGCATTTGAGGCGACTTTGCTTGCAGGCCTATTCACGAAGCCCGATGCAGCGACTCAAGTGGATGCGTATAAAGTATGCTTCGGAGTTGCTTCTGTATTCAAACCTGAGCATCGAAAAGATAGCGGAGGAAGTCGGATATAATGATGCCGCTTCTCTTACCCGCGCCTTCAAGAAATCCCGAGGCCTTTCGCCTGCCAAATATCGTCGGAATATTCGAACTCAATCGTTCGAAAAAGCCGCCATAGCCTCGTAAGGCGAAAGCATGAACATGCCTAGACTATCTCCCCGCACCGAACCACGTCCAAACATTGCCTACGCTGTTCCTGCCGAGACCCGACCCCCTCTTGCGCCGCGCCCAATGGCGACTATAGACTTATCAAGTGGTTTTATTATAATCACGATCAATCGCATCGTTACGATTTGTACAACTTGCGTCGGGATATTTTCGAGCGACGCGATCTTGCTCCTTTTAGGGAGGCTGAAGAGCTCGAGGCCTCTCTCAAGGCCTGGCGTAGCGACGCCATTTGCCCCTGGCTACAGCCTAAACTGATTTAGCCGCATGGAACTCTGAACTAATAAGAAGACGAAGCTCGATCCATTCTGCATAGCGAGCGAGCTGGTCACGTCGTGAAAATCAAACTACTGTTTCTCTCATTGTTGCTAATTCATAATTTCGGATTCTCTACGGAAAAAGCTGAGAATCCGAATGTCGTCATGATTGTGCTGGACGACATGAATGGCTACGGAACGCTTAATAGCTATCCCGTTCTCAAGACTCCCTACCTGGACCGTTTCCGCGACCAGTCCCTCAATTTCGTCACAGCCGCTTGCAACACTCCCGTCTGCGGTCCTTCTCGAGCCTCCTTCTTCAGCGGGCTGGCGCCGCACACCACCGGAGCCTACTACAATCGTTGTACGCCCTTTATCCGCTCCAAAATGCTCCAGCAAGTGGAAACCATTCCCGAGTGGTTTAAGCGAAATGGATACACCACTTGGGGTGGGGGAAAGATTTTCCATGGTCCTCTCCAAGAAGGTCGCGAAGCCGCCATGTTCGATAATGAGAAGGTCAAGCACGGCGGTTTTGGTCCCTTCCCGGAAGAGCAGTATTGGATCAACGGCTCTAAGTTCGCTGGCATCCAGCCTTGGACCGGCCCCGACACGGATTTTCCGGATGTTACCAACGCCAACGATGCCATCGAATTTCTCAAGCAAGATCACGACAAACCCTTCTTCATGGTCTACGGCCTGTGGCGTCCCCATTCTCCTTATACGGCTCCGAAGCGCTTCTTCGACCAGTACGAAGTAGAGGACATGCCTATCCCCGAAGGCATGAAGTCCAACGATCTGGACGACATCACCGACATGGGCGAAGCCCTTTTGAGCCATCTCCCGAGTCATCGCCAGATGGGCGTTCCGTTCGAGACTGCCGTCAAAACCTACCTCCGTGCCTATTGCGCCAATACAACCTTCGCTGATTGGAACGTCGGTCGCGTCATCGAAGCTCTAGACGCTTCTCCCTATGCTGACAACACGCTCGTTATCGTCTTTTCCGACAACGGTTTCCACACCGGCGAGAAAGACCACTGGGGTAAAGCTACGCTCTGGGAATCCGCCGACCACGTACCTCTCATGATCCGTTCTCCGGAAGGCCATGTTGCTACCTGCAAGCAAACGGTGACCCTGCTCGATCTGTATCCAACTCTCGCTGACTACTGCAAGATCGCTCCTCCCGAACATACCCTCGATGGTGATAGTTTCGCTGCGATTATAAAAGATCCCAAAGCCGCCTGGGATCGTCCTGGTTTCACTTCTTATGGTCCTCGGTATTCATCCGTTCGAGACGAACGCTGGCGCTATCTCCATTATCCTGATGGTTCCGAAGAGCTTTACGATTTGGACGCCGATCCCTGGGAATTCCAGAATCTCGCTGTCTTCGCCAAATACGCCAGTGTCAAGCAGCGGCTCTCGAGTCACATTCCCAAGTCCTGGGCTACCTCCCTAGGTGGTGGCTTCGAAGTGTCTCAGGGCCCCAAGCCAGTACAGTTGTCTTCCGAGAGGCCTTCTTCAAACATGTCATCGGAATCTAACTACCTGTATGTATGCTTCAAGCCTCCTGGAAGAGAAGGGGTTTGGTTCGCCCACAGCGAAGATGGCTACAATTGGAAGGCGCTCAACAGCGGCAATGCGTGGATACTGCCCCGCGAAGGCGGCGAAACGATGCGCGATCCCTTCATCGCTCGCGGACCCGACGGCGTATTCCACATGGTGTATACGACAGGAAACTACAAGATAGGTCATATTTCATCTCCCGACCTCGTAAATTGGGAGGATCGCAATCATATTCCCTTATTCGAAGAAACGCCCGGGGTCCTGAATTGCTGGGCGCCCGAAATCTATTACGACTCGAAGCGAGAAGAATGGCTGATCATTTGGTCATCAACCATCGAAGGTCGTTTTTCGGAAACCGAAGGGCAGGTTAAAAACGACAAGAATCATCGCATTTACGGAGCCTGGACAAAAGACTTCGTTGCGGCGAGAGAGCCCTTCCTCTTTTTCGACCCGGGCTACCCAGTCATCGATGCGTCTCTGTATCCAGATCCTCAAAACGATCGAGTTTTCATGATCTTCAAAGACGAACGCGATTTTCCCACGAGAAAACTTCTCAAAGCGGCTGTCGGGCCCACCTTGACAGGACCCTGGACAGAGATCTCCGAACCTTTCACCAGGAGCTGGGCGGAGGGCCCTTCGATTCTCCCAGTCGATGACGCCTTCCTCGTATACTACGATCAATACAATCGCCCGCAGCACATGCAGGTCGCCCAAACCAAGGACTTCAAAACATTCAAGGACGTCACGGATCAGACCTCCTTCCCCGAAGTATCTAAACACGGTGGATTCATCTCCATTACCGCCGAAGAAGCCAGTCGCCTCCTCTCCTATCAGAAAGGCTCTCAAAACTAAATATTCCGACTTTTGTCTAAATGAAAGCAATCCCTCTAGCACTGGTTTCACTTTTCCTATTTCACCATTCGCTATTCTCGACTGATCGTACCGATCAGCCGAACGTCCTCATGATCATCGTCGATGATCTCAATCAGTACGTTGGCTATCTCAATCACTACCCCAACGCCAAGACGCCCAACATCGACGCTCTTGCCACACGTGGTCTCGCCTTTACGAGAGCTTATTGCGCGTCGCCGCAATGCAATCCCTCTAGGACCGCTACTTTCTCAGGTCAGCGTCCTTCAACAACCGGTGTCTACGCTAACGGTAGTCGTCATGAAAATGTCCTTACAAAAGACCAGATGCTGACCACCGTCTTCCACCAGGCTGGCTACTACATGGCGGGAGCGGGTAAGATTCATCGCGATGTCGAGGACGATTTTGGTCACCTCGACGCCTACCAGCCCAAGAAATCCGCCATCAAGCCCATTATGGAGAACAAGGGCAATCTAGGCCATCACCGCTGGTCCGAGATCACTAATGGCGACGAAGCGGCAGAGGACGAAATGACGGTTCGTTTCACTATCGAGCAGCTCGAGAAAAAGCGCGACGATCCTTTCTTCCTCATCTGCGGCATCTACAAGCCGCACCTCTCTTGGAATATCCCGCAAAAGTACTTCGAAATGCATCCGCCGGAAAGCCTCCAGCTTCCGCCTATCCTCGAAAACGATCTCAATGACGTCCCCTGGGAGAGCGCCCAAAAGATTATCAACAAGGGCGATAACATAGAAGGAGCGAAGCCTGAAGATTTCCGCGGAGCTCTCCGCGCCTATCTCGCCGCCTCGTCCTACGCGGATGCCTGCGTCGGCCGTGTCATCGAAGCACTCGATAGAAGTCGCTATGCGGACAACACCATTATTGTTTTGTGGGGAGATCATGGATACCATCTCGGCGAAAAGAATCAGCTCGCTAAACGTAAGCTCTGGGAAGACGCTAACCGCATTCCTTACCTCTGGATCGCTCCCGGCATCACAACCCCAGGCACTACGAGCAACCGCCCCGTCGATCTCATGAGCTTGTATCCAACGCTTTGCGACATAGCGGGCATTCCATTGCCCAGCCACCTCGAAGGTCCAAGTGTCCGACCCATTCTCGAGAATCCTCGCGCCGAGTGGGATCACCCTGCGGTCATGACCTACTTCCAAAACAACCACGCCGTGCGTACTCAAGAATGGCGCTACATCCGTTATGCCGATGGAGAAGAAGAACTCTACGACGTCCTCTCCGATCCCTACGAATGGAACAATCTTGCCGCCCGCCCCGAACTCGAGTCCGTTAAAAAACAACTCGCCCAACGCTTTCCCAAAATCAACGCTCCCGATACCAAGCCCAAAGGTTAAGTTCGCGCGTCAAGAATTTTACTCATCGTAATGAAGACTAAACTACAACCTCTTTCGCTTATCACCATCTTGACCGCCATAGCCTTGGCGATGTCAGTTCACCATTCACTCTATTCGGCCGAAAGACCGCCTGTGGTGAGCTCGTCGAAACCGAATATCGTTCTCATCATGGCCGATGACATGGGCTACTCGGACATCGGCTGCTATGGTGGAGAAATCCCTACACCTCATATCGATCGACTGGCTGACAATGGCATTCGATTCACGCAATTCTACAACACGGCTCGCTGTTCCCAAACGCGGGCTGCTCTTCTAACAGGTCTTTATCAGCATCAGACTGGCATGGGAGTTCTGTCCGAAACGCCGAAGGAAGAGATTTTTCCCGAGTCTCAAGCCTATGGATACAGGCGTTCTCTCAATTACAATTGCGTCACCATCGCGGAAGTTCTTCGAGAAGCAGGCTATCGCACCTACTTAGGAGGGAAATGGCATCTTGGCTACCACGGTCAACACAAGTGGCCCAATCAGCGTGGCTTTGAAAAATTCTATGGTTCTATCGCCGGAGCCACTAGCTACTTTCGCCCCAGTGGTCTTCGCTCGGTTTCGCTAAACAACGATATACTGCCTCCTCCGACGGATCCGGATTACTACACCACAGACGCCTTTACTGACTACCTCATCAAGTTTATTGAGGAGCAGGATGATGATACGCCTTTCTTCGGCTACCTAGCCTTTACCGCCCCGCACTGGCCACTTCACGCTCGAGAAGAGGACATTCGGAAATTCGTAGGAAAATACCTCGATGGCTGGGACGCTCTCCGAGCAGAGCGTTGGCAGCGGCAGTTGGCTATGGGCGTCGTAAAACCCGAATGGGGATTATCTCAGCGCGACGATGGGGCTCGTAGTTGGAACATGCTTACAGATCAGCAGAAGAATGAGCTCGATTATCGCATGGCCGTCTATGCCGCCATGGTCCATCGCATGGACTACAATATAGGCAAGCTCTTGGATTTTCTCGAAAAAAGGGGTGAGCTGGAAAACACTCTCATCTTCTTTCTTTCCGACAACGGAGGCTGTGCCGAACCCTACGAGGACCTTGGCGGAGGCAACTTCGAAAACATAAACGATCCTAGCAAAGGCGGAGCTGCTAAAGACAACGGCTCTTCGTACGGAACAGGCTGGGCCAATGCCTCCAACACCCCTTTCCGTCGCTATAAAACGCGCCTGCATGAAGGCGGTATAGCGACCCCGCTCATTATTCACTGGCCATCAGGAATGGAAGCCGAGCCCGGTTCGCTGACGGATGCTCCCGGGTTTGTAGCGGATGTTATGCCCACTATTCTTGATGCAACAGGAGCGAAGTATCCGAAAACATATCACAATGGCAGCAAAATCCATCCGCTTCGATCCGCGAGCCTAATGCCTGTTATCAAGACGGGGACTCGCGAGCAACCGGCATGGATGTACTGGGAGCACTACGGAGACCGCGCCGTTCGCCATGCCGACTGGAAGGCGCTATTTAATAAGATTACCAAACAATGGGAGCTCTACGATCTCGCTAGCGATCGCACTGAATCGATCAATCTTGCCGAGGAAAAACCTGAACTGCTCGCTACCATGATCGAAAAGTGGGAGACTTGGGCCTCCACTAACCACGTGCTTCCAAGACATCTACCCACTGATCAGCACTAGTCACTGTGAATCATCGTGCAGCTAATGATCCCATTCGCTTCATAAGGTCGCCTTCACTTGTCATGAATTTCAAATTACATCTGGTCCTCGCTCTCTTTTCACTTTTCACTGCTCACAATGCGCTCTTCGCGTCAGCTTCGGACGCTCCAAACATCCTCATTTTCGTCGGCGACGACATGACTTATCGCGATTGCGGACCTTATGGCAATGCCGACATGGTTACGCCCAACATCGACCGCTTCGCATCGCAAGGCATGTGTTTCGATTCCATGTATACTTCCACTGCGATGTGTGTCCCCACTCGCGCTCAGCTATGGTCTGGAATGTATCCAATTCGTGGAGGCTGCTATCCGAATCACAGTCAGCTCTACGACGAAGCGAAGCCGCTTTCCCTTCACCTAAAGGAACTCGGCTATCGCGTTGGAGCCATGGGCAAGAAGGGTTCCAATCCAACGCCTCTCTACGAATTCGATTGGACCAGCGGCATGCTCAAGCCAGAGACCATCGAAGAAGCCCGCCAATTCATCCAAGCTGACACTGATCAGCCCTACATGCTCTGGGTCGGTTCTAATCAGCCTCACACGCCCTACAACACGGGCGACCGCAGTCTCTACCCAGCGGACGAAATAGCCGTTCCGCCCTACATGGCCGACACGCCCGAAACCCGAGCCGAGCTCGTCAAATACTACGCCGAAATCTCAGAGCTCGATCGCGAGTTCGGCCTCTTCCTCAAGTTCGTCGAAGACTCAGGCAAGGCTGACAACACCATTGTAATCTTCACCAGCGAGCAGGGTAGCTCCATCCCTTTTGGAGGTAAGTGGTCCTGTTACGAAAACGGTCTCAAGACCGCTTGGATCATGCGTTGGCCTGGTAAAATAAAGCCCGGCACCCGCGTGTCAGTGCAAACCCAATACGTCGACTTCGCCCCCACTATGATCGAAATCGCCGGAGGCGATCCTACCAAAGCCTCTGCTGGAGTTCCTGACGCCGACGGCAAGCTTGCCATGGACGGCAAGAGCTTCCTTTCCGTTATGACGGGCGAAACTAAAAGACTTCGCGACTATGTCTTCGGTTGCCACACTACCATTGGCGTAGCGGGAGCCACTAAGGAAGGCTATGGCATCCGCTCCGTCAGCGACGGCAAGTACAAGCTCATCGTCAACTTGCAGCATGAAAACGCCTTCTCCTGCGCCAACGCCCAACCTGACGATCAGCCTCTAAAAAGCTGGCGCGAAGCGGACGACGCTTGGGCCAACCAACGAGCTGCCTCCTACATCAATCGCCCTCATCGAGAGTTCTACAACATACGTGCTGATCCCTACGAACTCGAGAATCTCGTCCAAAAGAAAAAGCATAGAAAACGAATTGCCAAGCTCCAGACTGTATTGGACGAATGGATGCGCCAACAAGGTGATCTTGGTGCCCAAACTGAACTAGAAGGCCAATATCGGCTCCAGCGATACATCAGATCTCAAAACGAATCCTAAGCACGCCTGGAGGCGGTCTTCCATTTTTCAAATGAAATTCAAGTTACGCGATATTTCCCGATTCACCATCTTGACTGCCATGCCCTTGGCGATGGTGGCTTGCTCTCCGTTCTTCTCGGAAAGACCGTCTGAGACGAGTCCGAACAGGCCGAACATTGTCCTTATCATGGCCGATGATATGGGCTATTCCGACATCGGCTGCTATGGTGGAGAAATTCCAACGCCGCATCTCGATAGGCTAGCAGCTAACGGTCTTCGCTTTTCCCAATTTTATAATACATCCCGCTGTTGCCCAACCCGAGCTTCGCTCCTCACAGGCCTCTATCAGCATCAGGCTGGTATTGGAGAGATGACCAAGCAGCACGAAAATTCCACCGAGGGCTTCGTCGGCCACCTCAATGAGCATTGCGTCACCATTGGAGAGGCTCTCAGGCCAGCGGGCTACCATACTTACATCGCCGGTAAGTGGCACGTCGGCGCCAAAGAAGAGGCCTGGTGGCCTCGTCAAAGAGGCTTCGATCGCTTCTACGGTTTGACTGGAGGGGCTTCGAGCTATTTTCGTCCGAAAGGCCTCTATTCTGATAACGAGTTGCTCGATATTCCTAACGATCCGGAATACTATACTACCGATCGCTTTACCGATTTCGCTATCAAGTTTCTGGAAGAGCAAAACGACGACGCTCCCTTCTTTCTTTACCTCGCCTATACCGCTCCTCATTGGCCGCTTCATGCTCGCGATGAGGATATCGAGAAATTCGTTGGCGAATACACTCAAGGTTGGGACGAGTTGCGCAAGAGCCGTTTTGCCAAGCAAGTCGAGCTAGGTCTTGTGTCGGAAGAGCAGGGGATTTCACCTCGCGATTTCGAAGTGCCGGCGTGGGATACTCTCGCCCCTGAGCAACAGGAAGATCTTGACTATCGCATGGCTGTATACGCGGCCCAAATACACCGTATGGATTATAACATCGGCCGCGTTATCGATCATCTTGAAGCGAACAACCAGCTCGACAATACGCTGATCGTTTTCCTTTCCGATAATGGCGGTTGTCCCGAGCCCTGGAATACGACGACCCCAAGAGGAAATTCCCATCTTGGCGGAGGCACTCGCGCGGATATCCACAATCCGGATAAGGCAGGCGGCATTTCCTATGGACAGGGGTGGGCCAATGCCTCCAACACCCCTTTTCGTCGTTATAAGACGCAGAGCCATGAGGGAGGCATCTCGACCCCGCTTATCATGCATTGGCCGGCAGGAATGAATATCGAAAAAGGAAGCATTGTCCACACGCCTGGCCATATTATCGATGTGATGCCGACCTTCTTGGAAATCGCTCAAGCTTCGTATCCAAAAAACGTTGACGGCCACTACATTCATCCGTTGGTCGGCAAGTCGCTTACCCCCGTCCTCGAAACCGGAGATCGCCGCCCGCACGACTGGCTTTTCTGGGAGCATAGGCTGGAAGCCGCCGTTCGCCATGGCGACTGGAAGGCCATTCAACGTCAAACCACTGGTCGCTGGTTTCTCTTTAATCTCCACCAAGATCGTACTGAGACTGTCGATCTTTCCGATCAGTATCCAGAAATCTTGGGCTTGATGCAACGCAAGTGGTGGGAATGGGCTCTTACCCACCACGTAAATCCGGAAAAACTCCCGCCACGGCCAACTGTCGAGAATTCTCCCGATTTTAGAGAAAAACGTTAGTCTCGCTCATTTTTCTTCTGCAATGATTCTAAAAAATATAACTAAGCTTCTTTTATTAACAGGGCTGCTGTTCTCAAACACTTACGGTAATTACAACGCCGATCCAGACTCTAAGCCTGCCCAAACGGTTCTCGACGAAGGTCTCTACGACGTATCCGTCCTAAACGCTTCGGACGGCAACTACTACATGAGCGGCACCTGGATTGGTAACGAGACGAAAACCCCGCTTTGGAAATCCAGCGACCTTGAAAACTGGTCGTTTGTCGGAGAAATTCTATCGTCCAGGGGCATGCTTTCCAATCCCGAGATCTATGAGCATGACAGTCAGTTCTACCTCCTCATTACCGAGCTCGAAGGAACGTCTATCTACCGGTCCAGAAAAGTTGGCGGCAAATATGTTAAGCACGCTCGTCTGGGCGAAGGCATTAAGAATGCGTCGTTGTTTTTCGAGGACGATAAAATCTACCTTGTATATGGAGGTGGATACATTGTCGAACTCTCCGAAGATCTGTCGACAACCGTCGGCTCCACTGAATGGCTTCACCCGTCCTTCGACTTGCCTCGTCCCAGCTCTCCCGGCTGGGCTACCGAACGCGCCCAGATGCTCCGAGTCGGTAGCGAAGCCGCTCAGATCATCAAGGAAAACGGACGTTACTACCTGCTTGCCAGCGAACGTATCACCCGTCTCAACGACGTCATGTACGACATCCTTTGCGCTTCATCCGATTCGCTTTACGGTCCTTACACCGCCCGTCGTCTGGCGTTCATGCACGCTGGTAGCGGCAGCGTATTCAAAGCGAAGGCCGACCAGTACTATTGCGCCTTTTCTGGTCAAGCTGACGACAAGTATGTTATCGAGACCCGAAAGCCCATCATTGCTCCGGCCCAGTTCATTCGCGATAACCAGTCGATGGCTTATACCGGGGAGTTCTTCTACGAAAAGCCTCCTATCGGGAACACCCGTAACCGCCTGCCCCATGTCCAGGTCCGCGACCCCTCTATTTGCAAAGGGCCAGAAGGCTGGTATTATCAAGTCGGGACAGAGAATTGGGTCGATATCGAGTTTGGCAAGCCTCGCATCATGATGCGGCGTTCTAAAGATCTCTGGAACTGGGAGGACGTTGGTTTCCTCGTCGATACCGACGACATCGGCGACCAGTTCGACGGCCAGCCTTTGAGAGTGAAAAAAGGCCAACGTCTGAACATGTGGGCTCCAGAAATCCAATACATCGAGTCCAAGGACGTGTTCATGCTGTCGGTTAGCATTCCCCGCCTGCCTCGCGATCCGGGTACTTTGAATCGCGGGGACGGTACGCTTTCCCAAACATGGATCTTCAAGGGCAAAGGCCCGCAGGGTCCCTTCAAGAACGTCTTCGATAGAGCCGCCCACGATGGCATAGACGGATTCTTCTTTGAAGAGGATGACGGACGTGTCTACTATCTCTACGGGTCAAACTACATCGCCGAGATGAACGACGACCTGACTGGCTTTAAAGAGGAGTTCCGGGAACTCAAAGGCCTGCACGGCATCGAAGGCATGTCCCTGGTCAAAATAGACGGCAAGTATTTGCTGGCTCGGGCGGATAACACCGGTGGCCCCGGTACCGCCAGCTATGAGGCGATCTACGGTGTATCCGATAATGTGTATGGTCCCTATAAATACAGAGGGTCCGTCCCGCATTGCGGACACACGACCATGTTCGCCGGACACGATGGCAAATGGCGACTGACCATGTTCGGTAGCGACTCTCACGCCCCCGTCCACCACGGTATGGGCATCCTGCAATTCGAACTTGACCAGCACGACCGCATTGTCGTGAAGGAGGATCTTTAAACCTCAAACATGATTGCCATTGAATTTCGAATACGGTGTATTCTATCAACCATTTAGCTCTTCCCATTGGCCACAGACAACGACCATGAAAAATCCTATATTCGCTCTCTTCGTTACTCTTTCACTCTTCGCTCTTCACTCTTCACTCTTCGCTAAGCGCCCCAACGTCGTTTTCTTTCTCGTCGATGATCTTGGTTGGACCGATCTCTCCTGCTACGGCAGCGAGTTTCACGAATCGTCTCACATCGACAAGCTCGCCGAAACGGGACTGAGGTTCACGCAAGCCTACGCCGCTTGTGGCGTGTGCTCGCCCACCAGAGCGGCTATCATGACGGGCAAGTCTCCCGCCCGCGTTCGTATCCTGGACTGGCTACCTGGGCGCGATCCGAAAATTTCCAAACTGCTTCCACCCGAGGACCTGCCTGGCTTGCCTCTCGAAGAGGTCACCATTGCCGAAGTCCTCAAGGAAAATGGATACCAGACCTACTACGCTGGTAAGTGGCACTTGGGTAAGGAAGGCTATGAACCGGAACGTCAGGGTTTCGATATAAACAAAGGAGGTATCGATCATGGAGCTCCCCCGGGAGGCTACTTTTCTCCTTACGACAACGAGAAGCTGCCAGATGGTCCCGAAGGCGAGTACCTCACCAATCGTCTGGCACAGGAGTCCGTCGATTTCATACGCAATCGCGACAAGAAGAAGCCCTTCTTTCTGTATCACGCTTTTTACTCCGTTCATACGCCTATTCAGCCAGATCCGGAGCAGATGGAGCGCTTCGAAGACAAAGCGAAGTCGCTGCCAAAGCGCGCTATTGAAGATCGCTACGAAATGGTTGAAGACTCGTGGCCCAATAAGCTGTATCAGGATCGTCCCGACTACGCGGCCATGGTGAAAAGCGTCGATGATGCTGTTGGCCGCATTCTCGGCGAAGTCGAAAAGCAAGGTCTCACCAACGATACCATTGTCATTTTCACTTCAGACAACGGCGGATTGTCGATTAATCTCTTCTTCCCGACTCCCACTTCCAACAAACCCCTGCGCAATGGGAAAGCCTGGCTCACCGAAGGCGGTATCCGCGTACCGACTATCATTCGCGCTCCTGGAATCACCCAGGCTGGTCGCGTTTCCGGCAATCCAGTCATTAGTATGGACTTTTTCCCTACGATTCTAGATCTAGTAGGAATCGAAAAGCGTCCCGATTTGCATCAGGATGGAATTTCATTGTATCCATTGCTCAATGGCGCGGAACGCGTTGGTGGAAATCGCGATCTTATTTGGTACTATCCCATGTACGCAGGCTTTCAGTCCCGTCCTTCTGCGGCCATTTTGGCTCGAGGCTGGAAATTGATCGAGAATTTCGAGGATTCCTCGCTTGAGCTCTTCTATTTGGCTGACGATATCGGCGAGGCTAACAATCTTGCTTCAGCCTATCCGGAATTGGTCAATTCAATGCGGAAGCGTCTTTGGAAGTACCTTGACGATGTAGAGGCCCCCATGCCGAAATTCAATCCGGCCTTCGTGCCCACTCTTTCCAAACGAAATAAATACTGGTAGTTCCCCAATCGATATGTCCCTAGAAAATACTGTTGTGTTCCTCACTGGCGCCGGTCGCGGAATCGGTCGCGCTATGGCTCTTAAACTCGCTTCCGAAAAAGCGAAAGTCGCTCTCGTTTCACGAACCGAGCGGCAAATTGACGAGGTTCGGAAGGAAATAGCCGATTCCGGAGGAACGGCTTTGGCAGTGCCTTTGGACATAAATGATTTCGCTGCGGTGGAATCCGCTGCCGATCGGATCGAGAGCGAATTGGGTACGGTTAATTTGGTTGCGAACAATGCGGGTTCCTTCAACTGCATTGGCCCATTCTGGGAAGTCGATCCCGACGCCTGGTGGCAGGACATGACGACCAACGTAAAGGGAGCTTTTAATTGTTGCAAAGTATTCGGTTCTCGGATGCGCGAACGAGGAGAAGGTCGCATCGTCAATGTCATAGGTGGTGGAACGGGGACGCCGTTTCCCAACGGATCGGCTTATGGATCCAGTAAAAGCGCCCTGATGCGTTTCACTGAATCGATCGCTGCCGAACTGAAAGATTCTGGCGTCATCGCCATCGCCATGTTTCCCGGTCTAGTGAGAACGACGATGACGGAACTGCAGCTGGAAAGTCCCGAAGGGCAGAAATGGCTTCCTCGTATCCAGGATTTGTTTGCAGAGGGTAGAAACGTTCCTCCGACCCTGGCGGCGAATCTCCTTGCGGATATAGCGAGTGGACGCTTCGACGCTCTTGCAGGTAGGGCTTTAGACGTCCGACACAATCTCGACAGCATAGAAGCTGCTATTGAAACCATCAACGCCAATGACGAGCTCACGCTTCGTCTAACCGGCATGGAACATATTGGCGAGTGGGAAGCCCAATTTCGCAAATAGACCGATTAGATTATCCATGAGAGTATTGCTACCCCTTCTTGCGGCCCTGATTGTCGGAACCCTGTCCTACGCTCAAAGGAACGTGGTGCCGGGGATTACTCATGGCCCCATGTTGGGACGCCCCGGCCCAAACAGTATGGGAATTTGGGCCCGAACGGCGAAGACCAGCTCCTTTCAAGTGCGCTACGGCGAAAGCTCCGAAAACCTGGATCAGATTTCCGAAGCGATGGCCACTCGTCTTGAAAAAGACAATACAGCTTGGATAGAGTTGACCGGATTGAAGCCCGATACGCGCTACTACTATGAAGTGATCGCTGTAGGTGAAGAATCCGGACCGGGTGGCAGCTTCAAAACCTGGCCAGATGGCGACGACTTTCAAAACGAAGCCCACAATCCTAAGGGGCTCTACAATTTTAAATTCGAATTCGGAAGCTGCGCCTCGCAAAGTCCAACCAATGGTTTGGGTCCAGATCTTCCGGCCTATGCTACGATGTTGCGCGAAATCAAGGACGATATCGATTTCGCTATCATGAACGGCGACTGGGTCTATGAGGAAGCTATTAGGGGTTTGCCGGTTGCGGAATGGCGATCCCAAGTGGGTATTTCTGAGGCGGATACGCCGTTTATCGTCCAAACGGCCGCGGCGATCGTTGGAGCCTGGGGAAATTATAAGGTCTACTTAGATAGAGCCCCTAATTTGCGGGAGTGGCATGCCAATGTTCCTTCTTATTACACTTTCGATGACCACGAATTGCTGAACGATATCTGGGGAGCTGGCACTCCCGGGTTTCGGGATCGCAAGGCTGCTTTTCGCGACATTGGCGTTCAAGCATGGTTCGACTATCTCGGCTGGAGCAATCCAGAGTCGACAAAACAGGAAATCACATTCGGAACCGCTCAATTCGTAAAGGGCAGTGGGCGTATGGTGGATCTCAATACGAATTTTTCGGAGATCGCCTGGCAGGAAACGGAGAATCTGATGGTTCTTTGGGGGACCCCCACCGCTGGAGTCAGGCTGGATGATCATGATAACCTGGGAGGCGATTCGAATGCGGGTGTATACAAGATTCTGGGACAGTCTGGCCAGAACGTTTTGAAAATCCATCCTCCAGCGAGGCACACACGCGAATCGGCCTATTCCATTGCCCGCATTTCCTATAGCAAGTTTAGCGTGAGCAACTGCGATTTCTTCATGCTCGACACTAAGACTTTCCGCGAAGTCCATGATCTGCAAGAGCCCGACAAACCTGGTATCTCTATGCTTGGGCCGCAACAAAAGCAATGGCTGGTCGACAGTATGAAGTCCAGCGAGGCCGATTTCTTCTTTCTCTGCTCATCGGTGCCTTTCATGATTCCCCATGTAGGCGGCGGTGGCGCTTTCGTACACAACAACAAGGACGAATCCTGGACCGTGTTCATTGACGAACGCGAACAGCTCATCGAGTTTTTCGAATCCCTGGGCAAGCCAGTCTTTGTGCTAACCGGCGACCTTCACAATAGTTTCGCTGTCAAGATCACCGATTCCGTTTGGGAATTCGCCTCAGGGCCGCATAATTCTACCAATCACAGCGCCAAGGACGCTGGTGGCCGGCCGCCTAACGGCACATTCAAGTGGGGACCTCGCGAAGTGGACATCCGTTGGTCAAGTTATATGATGGACGACATACCGCGCAGCGAACGCCTGTATCCACATTATTGTGTTGTTCAAGTTAATAACATATTCAATAACCCGCTAGAGGTTGGCGGAGAACGCTGGGTGGCTTATCCGCATCCGCAGGTGATTTTCCAATACTACGACGGCCGCACTGGCGATCTGCTCTACGCGGAATCCGTCTCCACGAAGCGAGAGAAGTGATAGGCAAATCCAGCCATTCAATGTCGGCTTTTGAAATCTTAGTAAAATGAAATCCCTAATTCCGTTTACCTTATTTCTTTCAACGGCCTGCATTGTATTTGGTAAAAACGATGGGCCCGTCGACGCTACTCCGGACAGCTCATCTGTAGCGAGTTCGTCAAAACCAAACATTGTCTTCATTCTGGCCGACGATCTCGGTTGGAGCGACACTACTTTGTATGGGACAACTCAATACTACGAAACGCCTCATATCCAAGCCTTAGCCGATAGAGGGGTGTTGCTGAGCCAGGCTTACACGGCAAGCCCGGTTTGTTCTCCGACTCGCGCGTCCATCATGAGCGGCAATTGGCCGGCGCGTTACGGCCTTACTCAGGCAAGGGCAGGGGGTGGCGCCGTTCGTCTTGAAGCGAAACCGGTCGAAAAGGAAACTTCCAATCGAACTACGCGCGAGTTGATTACCGCGAATCGTTTTCCCACGGATGTCTACACGCTGGCGGAATTTCTCCAGGACAATGGCTATTCCACTGGCCACTTTGGCAAGTGGCACCTCGGAGCCGAACCTTATTCTCCCTACGAACATGGATTCGATGTGGACGTCCCTCACACGTCGGGAGGATTCGGAAACAACTTTCTTGCTCCATGGAGCAACAGTGACCTACACAAGCTGCCGCATAAGGAAGGTGATCACATCGAAGATGTTATGGCTTTAGAGGCCGCGAAGTTTATTGAGAAACACGCCAATGGCAACCAGCCCTTCTTTCTCAATTACTGGGCTTTCTCCATCCACTCGCCATGGTATTCAAAAGAATCCTACGCCAATTATTTTCTAGAGAAGCGCGACCCGATGAACCCGCAAAGCAATCCTATCTACGCTGGTATGGTGAAAAGCTTCGACGATGCGATTGGCACTATTGTGGAGGCTCTCGAAGCGGCTGGCGTAATGGAGGATACGTTGATTGTCTTCACTTCCGATAATGGTGGAAACACCTGGGGGCCTCCGGCGGAAAAAACCGGTCCTGTATTCGGCGCGGACATACCGGGCACTTGCAACTTTCCCTTGAGAGATGGTAAGGGCAGCTTGTACGAGGGTGGGGTCAGGGTGCCCACCGCCTTTATCTGGCCCAACAAACTTCCAAGCGGTTCTAGTACTGACGAGGTTTTCAATAGCGTCGATTACTTCCCGACCATCGCCGCTTTGATTGAGGCGGAAATGCCGGAGGAGCTATCGATAGACGGCATGGATCTGTCGAAAATCCTTTTCGGAGGGAAGAGTGATCGCGACGAGCAGTTTTATTATTATCCTCACTATTCGGGCATGAATCCCGGACCTGTGGCCGGCGTACGCGTCGGCGAATGGAAACTGCTGCGCTATTTTCACGCGAATCTTGATCAAAGCCACCTGATTGAACTCTACAATCTGAATAACGACATCATAGAGAAGCAGAATCTGGCAAATCGCTACCCAGACATCGTTGAGAGGCTTTCCATGAAATTGGACGGCTACCTGAAAGACACCAAAGCGGCTTTGCCGCTTCCTAATCCCGCCTATCCCTCCCAGAAGCTCGAAAAAGTGCAATGGCGATAGTCAATTTCTCGATCCCAGTCTGTTTTCCTGCCGATGAATTGTGCACGAGAATCCGGATTCCACTTGCTGTGCGGGCAATGGCCTAATCCGAGCTTGTGAAACGAATGGTCTTGATGGTGGAGATTACAGTTGCCAGGTAGATTTATCATGTAGAAGCCAAGCCTTGAAAACGCATTTGATTTCGCTATAATCCTGGGGTTCATGAAACGGATACTCGCCATCTTGTTGCTCGCCGTCTTTTTGGTTGGTTGTGAAACCACCAGGTACGCTGGCTACGACACGCTTGGCGAATCTATGATTCGGCAATCCCAGCCAGCCATCGTTGTGGATCGGTTGGGTTCAACGGTATCGGGCAAAGTCGATATAGTCTCGATAAACGGTCAAGCCGTTCCCTCCTTGCCCAAGACCAGGGTGAAGGGGAAAACGCTTCTGCCATTGCCCGAGGGGGATTGCCAAGCGACGATTGTGGGCAGTTTTCGAATTGGCGAAGAGATCCGCATCCTCGAGGGAGTCGTTTCCTTTCAACCGCAGGACGGCCTCAGCTACGCTCCTATGGGCGGCTACAAGCTCGATCAAAATGTAGCTATTTTTTGGATACAAGATCTTCAGGATAGAGTCGTTTCGAAACACACTCCGGCTAGTCTTCTCAAAGTCGCATCAAGCGAGCAATTCGACACCCAGGATATCTGGGACGAGTTTTACACTTTTGGAGAAGAAAAGAAATTGGCCCACAATTGCGATCCTATCAGCATTTTAGCATCGAATCAGCAATACGACTACGAGGACGATCTCTCTGATAGTCAGGACTGAATCCGCTTGTCCTTTTTCGATGCCTCAAGGCCGAGGAATCGCTAGAAAGATCAAAAAAGTTGACCAACCTCGGTTGGATAATTTCGTTGATGTTCTCATGTCGCTTTACTCCTGACTGCGCGTGACATACACATTCCCCAGAACAGGCGCCGAGGGCTTTCTGCATGATTGGCGCGCAAATCTTGTAACACGAAAACTGGATACACCCTTAGAATGCTCAGCAAAAACCACCTTCTCGCTTTCTTAACTTTCTCGCTATTGTCTGCATTGACGCTTGGAGCCTCCGAAAACCAGCGTCTCATTATCCTGGCCGACATGGGTAATGAGCCTGACGAGGAACAGCAAATGACCCATATGATCGTTTGCTCCAACGAGTTCGAGATCGAGGGACTCATCGCTGTGACCGGTAAATATCTGCGACCTGAATCGAGCGATCCCTACAAACGAATCACCCACCCGGAGCTGCTTACCGGAATTATCAACGCCTACGAGAAGGTTCTGCCTAACCTCAAACTGCACGCCGACGGTTGGCAGGATCCCGATTATTTGCGTAGCGTGGTTACTTCTGGCCAGCCTGGCTACGGCATTGCGGATGTTGGTCCCGGCAATTCGAGTCCGGGATCGAAGCTGATCACAAAGGTGTTGCTGGAAGACGATCCGAGACCCGTCTGGATCGTCGTCAACGCTGGTTCCAACACCCTGGCTCAAGCTCTCTTCGACTATCGCGAGAATCATAGCAAGAGGAAAGTGGATGCTTTTGTATCCAAAATTCGAGTATTCGAAAACGGAGCCCAAGATGACGCGGGAGCCTGGATCTGCAAGAATTTCCCGGACATCAAGTGGTACCGCAGCAACTACCAAACCTATTGCTACGGCGGTCCGAATCCGAATTGGGCGATCGCAGAAGGAGACACTGAAAATCCACTTGGTCCCTACACTTGGGAACCCTACGCCTACAACTTCATCGGTCAGCATCAGTGGGCCCTTGAGCATATTAACGGCGATCATGGACCGCTTAGCGCCACTTGGCCGCTACGGCAGTTCCACAATGGTCGCATCACCTTCCTCGAAGGTGGAGGTACCATTCCTTGGCTTGGTCTCGTCGCCAAGGGCCTTTGGGACATGGAACACCCCGAATGGGGCGGCTGGGCTGGTCGTTTCGGTCGCGAGAAGGTGACGAACTACTGGTCGCGTCATAAGGACATTATCGAGTCCGAAAAGAATAATACGCCTTTTTCTCTCTATCGAGAAGAGGAAGACAGCTGGGTGAATCCAGAAAATGGCGACGTTTATGAAGATAGCATTTTCGTTCCTGTCTGGCGCTGGCGACGCGCTTTCTACAACAACTTCGTGGCTCGCATGGACTGGTGCGTGAAGCCTTACGAGGAAGCCAATCATTATCCACTCGCGGTTCTGAACGGGGACCCCAGCCGAACGATCGTTCGTATGAAAGCTAAGCCCGGCCAAGCCCTTCGGCTGGATGCTAAGGGTTCCAAGGATCCGGACGGCGATGCTATCGAGTTCTCCTGGTATCCCTATCCAGAGGCCGGAACCTACGAAGGCCCGCTATCAATCGACACGCCAAACGCTAGCAAGATAGACTACACCATCCCTTCCGACGCATCCGGAAAGCAAATACATATCATTCTCGAAGTGAAAGATCTCAATCCCATCGCTTCGCTTTTCGCCTATCGCCGGGTAGTTATCGATGTTGAATAGACTGAGTTTTCGATAGAGTCTGAAGTAATGCGTCGCCTTCTGGATCCCTTCGTTTCGTTGCTGTGATGCGTTCTTTTCGCCTTGCTGATGCGGATACGGCTGCCTGTTACTTTGGCTATTTTTGCCATTGCTCCGTGGAACGATGCGAACAGGTTCGAGATAATCTCTCGCAGCTAGTTTAATTCGAACCCCGCTCATTAAAACCTTAACTAAGAGGAAATCCCCAATGCCCCACGAAATCCCCAATCGCCGCTCCTGGTTAAAAACCATGCTTTATGGTACGGGAGCGCTGATCGGCTTGGACGCCGCCAGTCCAACCGCTAAAGCAGCTCCTATCAGCCCAAAAGACACTATCAAGGTAACCAAATTGGAGACCTTCGTATTAAAAAATTCCTGGGTCTTCGTGAAAATCCACACCGACGCTGGTATCACCGGCTGGGGCGAAATGCTTAAAGACGACGCGAAAGCTTGCGCCGCTGGTGCGATGGAAGTGGGTGACTATCTGATCGGCAAGGATCCGCGCCCGGTGGTCCATCATTGGCAGGCGATCCATCGTGGAGCCTTCTACCGGGGCGGTCCCATTAAAACCGCCATTCAATCGGGGATCGACCAAGCCCTTTGGGATATCGCTGGCAAGTGCTACGATGTGCCCGTTTATAAACTACTCGGTGGTCCGACGCGCGACAAGGCCTTGGTTTATGGTACGCCCAATGAAAAGACCGGAGTCAAACACATGAAGGTTAGCAAGTGGACTGATCGTAGAGCTCACAAGTACCTTGAGGGCAATAAGTTCGTCGAGGAAGCGGTCGAGCGCTTCGCCGCTCTGAGAGCTCGTTATCCTGGAGTCGATATCGCTCTGGATTTTCATGGCGCCGTTCAGCCAACTACCGCCAGTCTCCTGATCAAAGCCCTCGAGCATCTGAAGCCATGGTTCTATGAGGAGGTCGTGCAAGCCCTCAATGTGGACGTCATGGCGGACCTTGCCAAGAAAACGCATATTCCTCTCGCTACGGGAGAGCGGATTTTCACCAAATGGGGTTTTCGAGAAATTCTTGAAAAGGGAGCGGCCATGATTTTGCAACCAGATGTCAACTACGCCGGTGGTATCACCGAATTGCGTCTGATTGCCGGTATGGCGGAAGCCTATTACGCTCCGCTCGCGCCTCATAACCCCAACGGTCCCTGTTCTCTGGCGGCAAGTCTGCAAGTAGCGGCTTGCATTCCGAACTTCCTCGTCCAGGAACGTGGAGATCGCGAACACGATCTCCTTGCCGAGCCATTGCCGCCAGTGAAAAATGGATACCGACCGATTCCTACCGGACCCGGCCTGGGTATCACCATTGATGAAGATAAGCTCATGGATGAGGTCGGCGAACCGCGCGAATACCTTCCGCAATATGATGCTGACGATGGCTCGGTAGTCGATTGGTAAGCTTCTTCGAATTTTCTAATCGACAAAGGTCAGCCCTTCTCATCAAACCAATAGGTAACGCCTTTATGTTTACACGTATTCAAAAAATAGTTTCAGTCCTGTTTCTCGCTAGCGTTTTACTGCTTCCCGCAATGCGTGCCCAAACCGTCGAGGCGCTTATCGAGAACTATTCCGGCAAAGCTGTGTGGGACAAGACAGACGGCGAACTCACCTTTGCCACGGCGGGCGTTATCACGTTCGAGAACAAGGGCCCTTCAACACGGCATTTTTGGAACGTGCCCAAAGAGGTCAGGACCATCACTATCGAGGCCGACGTTCGGGTCATCGGCGCCTTTCACACCCGAGCCGATTGCACGATTCGCGGCAAGCATCGCATGACTTCTATGGTCTATGGAACCGATATTCGTTCTTGGGCTCGTGAGTACGGCGTCAAAGCCTTTCGCCATTGTCAGTTTCAGAACTTTGGCGGCGTGCTGACCATCAAAAATCTGACTTCGCTCAATCCTTTCGGTTTTCATGTGCGTGGTGAAGGAAACGTGGTCATGGTCTCTGATTGCGATTTTCGCGATAACCGAGGCGGCTCCGGAAATCACAGTGACGGTATTGAGGGTGGCGACGGATCGGTCATCGAAACCTGCTACTTCGAAACCGGCGACGATGTTATCAAAGTCTACAACGATCTCACCGTGCGAGACTGCACGATCAACATGGTGCAAAACGCGGTTCCGATCCAACTCGGATGGAGCGATACTGGCGACGATACGGCTAACTTCTACAATCTCACCATTATTGGCGACGACGGGCGGGCAAACGACAGCAACGCTATCATCGTCGGTCGCCGTGGCAACTATACCAAGACCATCAACATCTATGGCTGCAAGATCCAGAACCCGAATGCTACCTGGGTGAGTCTTCGTGAGGAAGGCATGATCGTCGAAGGCGAAGTAACGAACGCGGAAATCAGCATTGGTCAATATCGAGCCAAGCGCCATGCCGGTAACAGCAACCTAAGCATCTGTGGCTCCAGGGAAGAGAAATCTGAATACAGTTGTAGAAGTGGCGAATAGGAAGGGTGGGGCCACTTGTTCGATCCCACAGTATAAATCCTCTGGGCCGTTTGCTCTCACTCAATGTTGGTGATGATGCCCGTGTCCCGCACTCGAATCTCTCGCCATTTGTGGGTATTCGACCGCTGCTATTTGGTCCTCTCCCTCTACGATACGATAGCCGTTGTCTAGCTCTAGATTCTCGAAGGTTTGTTTCGTGCCCGAAGTAGGCCATGAAATATCCAGGCTCAGGATTTTCGTAGCGTCTCCTAGTCCGATTTCCAGTCTGGACGGATTGCAGCCGAAGCTCCCTCCGCTGCTCTTCGTTCGATAAATGCTTCGCTTTCCAGTTGGAGTTTGCACCAAAGCATGGATACGCGTTCCGAAGGCGGCTCGATTCGATTGTCTTCCTTCGAGATGAAGCTTGAGAAAACGATTAGCGCTGCCGGGGTTCTCGAACAGGGCGTTCATGAAGCGGTCGCCCTGATAGGCTCCTCCCATCACGATGTGGACGTCTTGGTCGCCGTCGTTGTCATAATCGCCGAAGGAAACGGCATGCCCTTTCTGCAAGTGCCCGAAATTGCCTGAAGTGGTAACGTTCTGAAACGTTTTGCCTCCATCGTTTCGATACATCTGATTTGGTAAAATCGTCTCCATCGGAGGATCGCCGGTGCCGACGTAGAAATCGAGCCAGCCATCATTGTCGAGGTCTCCGAAGTTCGCACCCATCGGCATCCAACAGAGTTCCAGTCCTGCTGTGGTGGATACGTCATCAAAGCCTCCCTGCCGATTGTTGCGATAGATGCGGGGCGTTTCGATGCCATTGGGCTTCCCAAGATAGGCTGCCGCGACATCGCCGACATCATCGATCTGATAGCCGGATACGAACAGGTCTTCCCAGCCGTCGTTGTCATAATCCCAAAACCAGCAAGGAAACGAAGGAATCGGCTCCGATACGCCCGCTTCCTCGGTTACGTCCTCGAATCGCCAACCACCATCTTCTCCAGGACCCGCGTTGCGAAACAGATAATTTTGTCCTCGCAGGACGGAGAGGAAAAGGTCAGGCCGTCCGTCGTTATCGTAATCCCCGCTGGCGCAGCCCTTGACCAAAGCCTTGACGACGATGCCGCACTCCTTTGCCACTTCGGTAAAGGTGCCGTCTCCATTATTGCGGTACAATTCAGAGGCATGGTTATCCCCTTGGGTCGTTTCATTGCCGATGAAGAGATCAATCCAGCCATCTGCGTCGAAGTCGAACCAAGTGGCCGTTTGGGTTGGATGAAAGCTCAGTAATCCTGCAGCTTTGGTCACGTCTCTGAAGCCGCCATTTCCATCATTTTGGAGAAGGGAGTTGGGCTGGTAGCCCCACTTGTTCATCCAAGCCCCTCGCAGGATGAAAACATCGAGATCGCCATCATTGTCGTAGTCGGAATAGGTCAAATTAAGACCGCCTACGATTCCGGTGAGTCCCGCCCGGTGACTGGCGTCGTGAAAGGTTCCGTCGCCTTTGTTTAGTAGAAGCTTGATCTCGTCGTCGAGAGACCAAGAGGAGGCCATGATGTCCAGAAACCCGTCGGCATTGAAATCCGCCATGATCCCCCCACCGGACAGTCCCATGATGTCGATGCCAGCCTTCGCGGCGACATCATAGAAGCGTGGAAGCGCATAGTCGGATGCCAGGAGCGAGGGATCGATGCGATATTTTTCGTCAATAGAATCCGGATACAGTCCCAGCGTTGTAGCCGCTACGTTGTAAAGCCAAAGAGATCTCAAATCGTTTGGATTCTGGTCGAGCAGCTTCTTGTAAATCTTCAAGGCATTCTCCGAACCCTGAGGTCGAATGTGGACTCCTTTATCTTTGATGGGAAACAGGCAGGCGTCCTCGGAATGATTGAAGACGCAATTTTCCTGTTCTCCGAAACGCAGCCAAGCTAGTCCGAGATGCCTGTCGAGGTCCGGCTCGATTTTAGCGTACGCTTCTGGAGGGATCACGGAAATCCGCCGCTTTATCGATTCGATGATTTCGATAGCCTCCTGGTTCTGGTTTCCTTCAATCAGCGCTTTGGCCAGGGTGATGGAGACGCGAAACCACTCTGGGACGCTCATTTCAGGTTTAAGCGTTCCTCGAATATTCGAGGCGACAGCGTCGGAGAGATAGATGTGAGGATTGGCTTCGTGTTTCGCTTTGATTTCAGCTAGACGTGCGACCATTTGCTCGGTGCCCTCGTCCCCGCCTGCAATGGAAAGCAGAAAAATCGAAGATGCGAAAAATAGTGGTTTGGCCAAGTTCACCATCGAAGTGCGTGTAAAATCGTCTAGATCAAAGCATTGGGCTGTCAGAGTAGTTCGGCAATCGTTTAGATGCAATCAGCGGCGTGGTTTCTGGATACGCTTGAGCTGTCCGTAGAATGATTTCCTCACAATCAAATGCATAAATAGCCGTACCCAACATAAAACTACCCATAATCCACATGAGTATGTCAATTTTTCTTCGTCTCTTTTTGGTTAGTAAAAGAAAATTCCTCGGCCAGACCGCAAGCTTGCGAAATCGATCCATTCACGATTGATTCGAATTATCGTCAATGGCCCAATTCTGATAGATGCTCCGACTATTTCCACTTTCCTGTCGGTTTCCTATTTAGCCTAGATTTAGAAAATGTATCTATGAAAAACCCCCTCTACCTTGTCCTTATAGTCTTCCTACCTGCTATGCTTGCTCATTCTGCTCCTTTTGCTCGCGACGAGGCCGATGCTGCTCGAGTCGCTCAAGTTAAGTTGGAGAACCAGCCGATTCCCGATCAGGAAAACGGCGTTTTTCTAAATCCGATTCTGCCTGGCCATTATCACGATCCGACCGTGCTTCGTGTTGGCGAAGACTATTACATGACTCACTGTGAGCACGACAACCGAGGTCCGATCATGTGGCATAGTCGTGATTTGATCAATTGGCGTCCCATCGGCCGGATTGAATCGCTCGCCGGTCTTGGGGATATCTGGGCCACTGATCTTATTTATCACAACGACAAGTATTATCTGTATCTTCCGCTTCGCATGCGACGAAGGACCACACCTGAGCAGCACCTCAGTTTCTCTAACTATGTCATTACGGCTGATGATCCCGCCGGTCCATGGAGCGATCCTGTTGATTTGGGAAACATTCGAGGTATCGATCCAGGACACGTTGTTTCGCCTGAGGGTGATCGATACGTCTACGTAAACAAGGGCGTGGTGTCTCCACTTTCTGAGGACGGCCTTTCGACGATTGGTCCACCAGAAAAAGTGTACGACGGTTGGCCCATTCCTGAGGACTGGGTGGTAGAGTGCGACTGCTTGGAAAGTCCGAAACTATTTTGGCGGGATGGTTGGTGCTATATGGTGTCCGCGATTGGCGGCACTGCCGGACCATCGACCAGCCACATGGCGATCGTCGCTCGATCCCGCAGTGCGGTCGGACCTTGGGAAAACGACCCCGACTCGCCGCTGCTTCGGACTTGGAGTCGCGATGAGCCTTGGTGGTCGCAAGGACATGGGACCATTATCGAAGCCAAAGACGGTACCTGGTGGATGTTCTATCATGGAATTGCCAACGGTCGACGCTCTGCAGGTCGAAGCACGCTCGCGGTTCCTATCGAATGGAGCGACGATGGCTGGCCAGTAGTGGGAAAACCAGTCGATGACGACGGCAACTATCTCATGCCGAAGGGCGAAAACGTCGGCCACGGCATGCCGCTCTCCGATGATTTCTCTTCCGACACGCTGGCGATTCAGTGGGATTACGATCCGGATTTCGAAGGGCGGATTAAGTCCGGAGGCGGCTCTCTAGAATTGGAGGCGTCGGGTAGTGGACCTAGAACCGCCACTCGCATTGCTCAATTGCCAGTCAACAACAGTTATGAAGTCACCGTCAAGGTAGAGGCCGAAAGCGGGGTGACAGCGGGAATGAGCCTATTGAGCTCGCACGGAACGGTCGGCATCGAGCTCAAAGATGGAAAGGTCATTCATACCAGACGCGGAAATCCTGCCGTGCCCGATAGCTTCCCTGAGAATGCGGCTTGGCTCCGTATCCGAAATGTGGATCACGACGTGACTTTCTACTACAGCAAGGATGGCGCAAATTGGTCCAAGCACGAATGGGGAGCAGCCCTTTCCACGGAAACCGTGCAACGCATTGTCCTCTACGCGGCAGGAGAGGGCGAAGCGACCTTCAAAGATTATCAATACAAAGGACTCTGACGAATCGATGGATCTTGAGGTAGCGGTTATTGCAGCGCCAAGCTGTAGCTTCATGCAAAGGCTGCTCCCGATGGCCACAGCATATTCATAATGGCTATCGGGGCGATAGCCACTAGCTTACTCTCCGTGATCTATAAAAAACCGATCCAAATTTAATACTATGACTATTCGTATCTTAATTTTGGTTACAATTTCTGCTGTTTCGTTCTTTGCCGTTTCGTGTAGCAAGCGAGCGCCTGAACCCAAGCCCTACAACGTCCTCTTCATTCCGGTAGATGATCTGAATGATTACGTAAGCCTGCTGGAGGACTTTCCAGGTATCCAAACTCCTAACTTGGAAAGGCTGGCCAAGCAAACCGTCACCTTTTCCCGAGCTTATTGCGCGGGACCCATTTGCGCTCCCTCGCGAGCATCCGTTCTCACTGGACTGGCCCCGCATTTGACTGGCCTCTACGAGAACGACGACCATTGGGTGAGATCGAAGCCCGCGGTCGACGCCACGGTACTGCCGGAAGCCTTTAAAGCCGCCGGCTACACGACGCTTTGGGCAGGTAAACTGTTTCACGATCTTAGCACTCCTTCTAAGGCCAGGCTCGAAGCCATGTGGGACGACACCGGCACCAATATCCCAGGACATCTTTGGGATGGATCGACTAACTTGGTTCCCTATGGTCCTAGCGCTCCTAAGGGTTATGGCGTTCTTGGACCGGACGAGATCTTTGCGGACGTGACCAACGTGGAGATGGCCAGGGAATGGCTTTCCAGAGACCATGAAAAGCCCTTCTTCATGACCGTTGGCATCATCCGCCCTCACCGTCCATGGACTGCTCCTCAACGATTCTTCGACATGTATCCGCTCGACGAGGTGCCACTGCCTCCAGGTTTTTCGGAAGACGACATGGATGACATTCCCGAGGCAGGCAAGAAGTTGGCCAAGGCAAGTGGCATCGACTTTGAGAAGCTTCGCGAAAAGGGTACTTGGAAGGAGACAGTACAGGCCTATCTAGCCAGCGTTAGCTTCGCCGATGAATCGATCGGCAAACTCATCGATGCCCTAAATGATAGCAAATATCGCGATAACACGATCATCGTGCTGTGGGGAGATCATGGATACCACATGGGAGAGAAGCATCATTTGGGCAAGTGGACCCTGTGGGAGCAAGCCACGCGTAACCTTTTGATGGTAAGCGTACCCGGAATGGCACACCGGGGAGCCACGGTTCATCAACCAGTTAGCCTTCTAGACATGTATCCCACGCTTCTAGAATTGTGCCAGCTGCCAAAGGTTCCCCAAGACCTGTCTGGCAAGAGCCTGCTGCCGCTCATCGACGATCCCAACCTCACCCGAGAAGATCCGGTTCTGACTACTTATCCATTCAAGAACCATGGCTTGAGAGACAATCGCTTTCGCTACATTCGCTATGACGATGGCAGCGAAGAATTGTATGACCACAGCAACGACGACTACGAGTGGAAAAACCTGGCATCAGATCCTGAATACGCCCCTGAGATTGCTCGTCTACGTCAATACTTACCCTCTATCAATGCCGAACCGGTTCGTTTCGTTCCCGAGATAGAAGCCTGGCGCGAGGAGCGGAGAAAGAAACGCGAAGCGGAGAAGATCTTCGGAACTGTAACGCAGTGATGAAACAAACTATATCGAATTAATGGTTACCGTTAGATCCCTTTGGACATTGGTTGTTTTCGCCTCGGTAGCGCTTTTCGCGATACCAGGGACAGAAGCCTCTAGTAAGAAACCTTATAACGTCCTGTTCATACCGGTCGACGACTTGAACGACTATGTGAGCTTGCTGCAGGACTTTCCGGGCATCAAGACGCCGAACTTGGATGCGTTTGCGAAGGAAGCCATCACCTTCACCAACGCTCACTGTGGCGGTCCGATTTGCAATCCCTCGCGAACGTCTCTCCTCACCGGACTCGCGCCTCATGTTACCGGCGTCTACACCAATGGCGACCATTGGACTATGTCTCAGGAGGCCAACGACGCTACGTCTTTGCCCGAGGCTTTCAAGGCTGCCGGATACACGACCTACTGGGCGGGCAAGCTTTTCCATCCTCTGAGTACGCCTTACAAGGCGCGACTGGAGGCCATGTGGGACGAGACGGGAACCAACGTTCCCGGCGAGATGTGGGATGGCTCCTGTACCATCGCTTCCTTTGGTCCCGGGCTTCCGAGAGGCTATGGCGTCGTCGATCCTCCTGCCCAGTTTCCGGATGTCGCGAACGTGGCTTTGGTCCGCTCCTGGTTGAAATACGACTTCGATAAGCCCTTTTTCATGACAGCGGGAATCATTCGTCCTCATTCCCCCTTTACCGCGCCGAAAAAGTATTTCGATATGTATCCTTTGGATACGCTGTCCGAAGCTCCCGGCTATTTAGAGAATGATTTGGCCGATGTGCCTGGCAGGCGATCCAGTGGCGGGGTGAGAACGCGAAAGTTGCGTGAAATGGGTCGTGTGAAGGAGATCCTACAAGCCTATCTGGCTTGCGTCAGTTTCGCAGACGATTCTATCGGTGGCGTGCTGAAGGCGCTTGAAGGCAGCGAATATGCCGATAACACGGTCATCATAGTGTGGGGAGATCATGGATACCATATCGGCGAAAAGGATCACCTCGGCAAAACCACGCTTTGGGAACAGGCCACCCGCAATCTGCTTATGGTCAAGCTGCCTGACGGACCTCAGGGAATCAGGATCGCCGAGCCGGTCAGCTTGCTCGACATCTTTCCAACCCTGCAGGAGCTCTGTGGCTTGCCTGAAGTGCCGCAAGATCTATCGGGCGAGAGTCTGGTGGAACTAATGACAAAGTCGGGAGCCAAACGGTCCGCTCCGGTTTTAATTGATCTAGGGGCGGGGAGCCATGCGGTGCGCGATGCTCGTTGGCGCTATATTCGTTATTCCGATGGCGGCGAGGAGCTGTATGATCACAGCAAGGATCCCCACGAATTCGACAACCTGGCTCAAGATCCGGCCTTTGTCGAAATCATCGCTGCATTGGGAAAATGGATACCTGCCAAAAGCAAGGAAGGGGTTGGTTCCACTTCCGAACCTGGATTCGAGGCTTGGCGGCAAGCTCGCAAGGACACTAATCAAAGCGCTGTCGTTTTCGGAAATTATCTGGCTCCATAGCTTTTTGGGATCGCGCCTTCATTCAGCTACCCTTTTTTTCGCTCAATGCTGATGCGAGTATTATTCTTTGGACTGGCTCTTGTCGTTGCTTCAGCGGCTAGCAAGGATCAACCCTTCGACTCGACTAAGAGTAAACCTAACATCTTGTTCGTAGTTGTCGACGACCTCAACACGCGCATCGGGCCCTATGCCGATCCAGAGCTGTCAATATACACTCCCCACCTAGATCGTCTCGCTTCGGAGGGCATGACCTTTACTAAAGCCTATTGCCAGTATCCGGTCTGCGGCGCTTCGCGAGCCTCCTTCATGACGGGACTCTATCCGGAAACGGTCAAGATCATGGGCAATCGAGGCGATAAATCGCATCACAAAATCGCTAATCCGGCATTGGCCGACCATCCCACAATCGGCGAATTCTTTCGGGAACGCGGCTACTACAGCGCCCGCGTTTCCAAAATCTTTCACATGAGAATTCCCTTTGGGCTGGAACGTGGCGAATGGGGAGCCGACGTTCCCGAGTCCTGGGACTTCGCCTCCAGCCCCATGGCTCCGGAAACCCTGTCGCCCGGCAAGCTGGAAAAGCTCTCGGCGGGTGATCACTACGGATCCAATTTCGCTCGGCTGATCGTGCCCGATCACTTGGATCACACCCAGATCGACGTTTTGGCCGCCAATCAGGCGGTGGCCATCATCGAGAGTAGGGCAGTCGCTCCGCCCAAAAACATCCGCAACGACGTTAAGCTCAAGCCTGACGATCCCTTCTTTCTCGCAGTCGGCTTCGTGCGACCGCATGTGCCCTTGATCGCTCCAGAGCGCTTTTTCAAGCGCTACCCTGAAAAGCGTGCCCATATTCCAAATACACCAAAAGACGATCTGGAAGATCTCCCTTTAGAGGCCACCCGCAACGCCAATAGCCGCAGTGGCCGTTTCAAGATGACGACCTTGCAGCAACGCCAATCGATAGCCGCCTACCACGCTAGCGTCAGTTTCATGGACGAGCAGCTAGGCCGCTTGCTCGACGCTCTAGATTACACTGGGCAGCGAGACAACACGATTATCGTCTTTTTCTCGGACCACGGTTTCAACCTCGGCGAGCACACCAGCTGGCAGAAGGATAGTCTGTGGGACGACAGCGTTCGGGTGCCGCTGATCATCTCCGTTCCGGAAATGAAGCATGCTGGCGCCCGCTGCCAGGCAGTCGTAGAATTGAATGACTTGTTTCCCACCTTGGCGGATTTAGCTGGACTGACTGACGAGAAACCTGGCAGATTGCAGGGGCAGAGTCTGGTTCCGTATTTGGAAAATCCCGACAAAGCCTCAGGCCATGAGTACGCCTATACCGTGACCCATTCGAAAGGCGCCTCTTTGAGGACCGCTCGCTGGCGCTACAGTCGTTGGGGAGACGTTGTCACTGATGACAACGAAGAACTTTACGACCATCAATCCGATCCCGACGAGTTTCATAACCTGGCCAGGAATCCCGAATACCAATCCCGCTTAGAGGAGCTACGCGGTCGCCTGAAGCGGATCCAAGCTGAGAACCTTAAGGCTGCCGAAGGATGATTTGGGTCCGAAGATTTGGTTGGCTTTCCTGGCCTCGATCTTTTTCAGATTGATTTTCTCCAAGCCTGCCTTCGAAATCCAACTTTAAGCCCCTTGAATTATGGCGTCTCCTTCGCCTCCTAGTACCCCAGAAGATCGGCCCCAAGTTTCCTTAAAGCAGAAGCTCGCTTATGGAATTGGATCTCTGCCTTTCGAGCTCGCTGTAAACGCCCTCAAGTACCTCGGGAACCAGATTTTCAATATCACTTTGAAAATGGATTCCGCGCTGGTCGGTCTCGTTTTCATCATCATTCGAATCTGGGACGCGTTTACCGACCCGTTCATGGGAAACCTCTCCGACAACACTCGCAGCAAGTGGGGTCGGCGTAAGCCCTATGTCCTCGGCGGAGCCATTGCCTCGGGCATCATTTTCGCTCTGATTTGGCAGGTTCCGACCAGCTTCTACGGAAACTCCCAGTTCCTTTTCATCTATTTTCTAGCCTTCGCTTTGCTCCACTACACGGCTGTAACCGTTTTTCAAGTACCGTTCAATGCTCTTGGCTACGAGATGGCCACTGGCTATCATGAAAAGACCAGCGTCTTCGCCTATCGAATGTGCTTTGGGCAAATCGCGAAGTTCCTCATGCCCACCCTATGGTTTCTCTGTCAGCTGGAAATATTTCGGGGAGACCCGATGCTGGGGGTCAAGTGGGTCGGAGCTGGGGTTGGATTGATCATCATCGTATTCATTCTTCCCTCCGCGAAATACGTGAAGGAAGGCAAGCAGGAGCAAGTTAAGACCCAAAAACGCATCTCCCTCACGGAGGCCGTCAAGCTTACCATTCGAGTAAAGCCCTTCCTCATCCTCGTATGCCTGACGGGTGTGACCATTTTCGGGGCGAATTTCGTAATGAGCCTCGGATACTATGTGAATGCCTACCACGTCTCGGGCGGCGATCAGGCCCTAGCCAGCAAGTACCAGATGTATGGCGCCTGGCTAGGAACGGCCGTCTCCCTAATATCCATTCCCATCTTCGTTCGCCTTTCAAAGAAGTACGGCAAGCTTGTCTGCCTAGGAATTTGCATGGGATCCGTTGCCATTGGGTCAGGCCTGACTTGGTGGCTCTACACGCCGGAACATCCTTATCTGCAGATCGTCGTCTATCCCTTCCTTTTTCTCGGTGACACAGGCTTCTGGCTCTTCGTCACCTCGATGAAGGCCGATATTTGCGATTGGGACGAATGGAAATATGGACTCAGACGGGAAGGCATGTACGGAGCGGCCACCGGCTGGTTTCAAAAGATGACCCAAGCTTTCACCTTCGGTGGAGCTGGAATTATGCTGGCCTTCATCGGATACGACGAAAACCTTGGAGCCGACCAAACCCCTGAATCCATTTTCTGGATGCGCTTGCTTTACGCCATCCTGCCTGCGGCTCTGGCCATCGTCGGAATCATTCTCCTTATCTTTTATCCCATGAACGAAAAGAAGGCCGCGGAAATCCATGCCGAACTCGACCGCCGCCGAAGCGGCTAGCAGGTTATCTGTATTCAAATAACTGTTTCGATTCCACTAAGACTGGTCTCGCTTGGGAAGCGATTGCCCATCCACCCAATGGGCTGGGACATAGGTGAGCAGTGGCTCGTCTTGAGTGCCGTGTTCGTTCCGTCGCAGCATTCCCACTACTTGTTTAACGGCAGTGTTGCCGACTCGCTGCCAGTTTGGATCGATGCCAGAGTGATTGTGCGGATTTTCCTTGGATAGATCTAAGTGGATAAAGCCGAGATCCTCTGGAATTTGCACACCGGCTTGTTTCAGTTCTTCCGGCATTTTAGCTCGCATCGACATGATTGCGTCGAGCCGGTTCTCACGTATCCATTTTGCCGCTTCATGTTCATAGCCTACTTTGCCGAAATCCGTTTCATGGGAAGTGAAGAAGACGTCCTCGTCGGCCATGTTTTCGGAAAGCAGCATTGCCGCTTTGCGACGATAGGCATTGAGTTTCTCGCGATTGGTATTGGAAATGAAGCCGATCCTTCGATATCCGTATTCGACCGCTTTCTTAAGAGCTATCTGCATGCCTCCAAACTGATCCGTATTGATTTTATGGAACTCGGGGGCGTGAACGAGATACTCGATGGTGACGCAAGCGAACTGGCGAAGATCGATTTGCGAGGTCAGATCGGGTTGGATCATGTGCTCGAAGATCATTCCCTTTATGCCGCGCGCTTCTACGATGGAGATCAGACGCTTGGGCGTCATGCCGTCTTCCTTTAGAAAGAATTCCTCGACGGTGTAGCCTTGCTCGCTTGCCACTTGTTGAGCTCCCTCTTTCAAATCGGAAAGATTGGGAATGGGAAACCATTCCTTGGGCAAACAGTGGACCAGGGCGATGACAGGGCTGTGATTGACGCTGCGGCGATTGCGTACCTCGGTCATCAGAGCCGAGACGAACGGATGCTTGATGTAGCCGATTTCCTCGGCGATCCGCTTAATTCGATCCTTCGTGGTTTGGCTCTGATGAGGATGATCGTTCAAAGCCCGGCAAACGGTGGCTTCCGAAACCTTCGCTCGTTTTGCGATTTGCCTGATGGTTGGGCGCTGGCCGTCTATAAATTTCGCCATTAATGTAACGCATTACATATCTGCTCTCTTTAGAGCAAGGCAGATCTGCGGCAGGTTTATCCATAGGATTCCAGCAGTACGCGTTTGCTGGTTCCGGACTATCAAAACTAGACATCTCGCCGCCTTGTTTTGGCGGCTTCATAGAAGGGCGTTAGTCCCCTCTATTTACGTTTCCCTATGCTTTGTTGACGCGATTAATCGCGAGCAAAGCAAATCTGCAAACTAAACCAGTTAAAGGTTAAGACCTACATGAAACCTAACTTCCCCCAATCGCGTTGGGCGATTGCCTCTGTGGCAGCCGCTATCGCGTTAAATCATATGACCTTCGTCTCCGCCCAGGATGACGATGACGACGAAGTCTTTGAGTTATCTCCCTTCGTTATTCAAGCGGCCGAGCAAGGCTGGGCTCCTACCGAGACTCTGGCCGCCAGCCGTTTGAGAACCAACCTCAACGACGTGTCCTCCCAGGTCGAAATCATGACCATGGAGTTCATGGACGAATATGATCTCGATTCTATCGAAGAGGCGGCCATCTACTCTGTGAATGTCGAGAATCAGGACGAATTCACGCCCGATTTCGGCGGAGCGAAGCAGAACAACGACAACAGTCAGCTTCGTATTCGCGGCCTCTCGGCTGGCACTCGGTCGCGCGATTTCTTCGCCACCTATGCCAAACAGGACAACTACAATCTGAGCCGTGTATCCATATCTTCGGGACCGAACGCTATCTTGTTTGGAACAGGCAGTCCGGCTGGGGCCATCAACGCCACGCTGCGTCGAGCTCGCTTCCAGGACGGTGGCGAGTTTGAAGTCAAAGTGGACACTTTCGGCTCTCATCGCTTGGAATTCAACTACAACAAGGTCATCATCGAAGACAAACTGGCCTTCTTTTTCGCGTTGATTGACGACGAAAAGCATTGGGACGCCTCTTTCGGCGAGGAGTACAGCGAGCGCAAGTACGGCGCTATCATGTATAAGCCGACCGAAAAGACCTCGCTGTCGTTGCACTTCGAGGACATCGACATAGAAAGCCATCGTCCGGCGAAGAACGTTCCTTTTGAAGAAATCACGGCTTGGTTCGAAGGAGGAACGCTCGGCGGAGGCGGAGGCGTCTATGGTGATATGCACCGTTTCGAGAACGACGCCGCTTGGGTCGCGGATGGACTTCCGTTGGCGGATGGACAAGCCATCTTCGATACGGGTGCGGGCGATTTCGTGCTCATGGCCGACTCAGCCTCTGGCATCCCCGCTATGAGCTGGGATAATGCCGTGCAGGTTCAGAGCTTGGACGATAACGATTGGGGCGGCCTGATCGACCAGACTAACCAAAGCACGGACGGCATCACTCTCAGGAACGACCGATACTATCCTACCAACGTCAATACGATGTTCAATACGGATTGGGAGGAAGACGATTCGACGATCTTCAATGTTTTCCTGAATCACCAGATTCTCGAAAATCTCCATTTCGAAGGCGCGTATCAGAGAGAAGACTACACGGATTTCGCTTCGCAATCGATGTTCTTCAATAACAGCGTAACCGTCAAGGTCGACCCCAATGCCTACTTGCCGACCGGGGCGGCTAACCCGAACTTCGGAAGACTCTTTTTTCAAGGCGACAGTCAATGGGTCGAAGGATTTCGCGATCGTGAGGAATGGCGCGCGTCCCTTTCTTATGAGCTCGACTTCACCAAGTCAGACAATCGCTGGGTAAACATGCTGGGCACTCATCGCTTTGCCGGACTGATCTCGGATCTCGAAACGCAGTCCATGAATCAGGAATTTCGATACCAGGTTCCCGATGGCTACCTTGACCCGTTAGGATCCACTGACCTTGAAGGAAACCTCATCAACATTCGCAGCTATGTGAGTGTGGACGGCAGCGGTTCGATCATTCCGGAAGTCGATTACCTTCCTGGTGAGGTATGGCAGCTTACCGATTCGGCTGGCACCTCCTATTCCATCGACCCGTCTAACGCTGCCGTTGGAGATAATGGCGAACGCCTGATTACAGGACGCAATACCAACGGATCTCGCCAGACTTTGGAAACCGATCAGTTCTCTTACAATAGTTCTCTGTTTGGCGGACGGCTCATCCTTACCTATGGTCGACGCACGGACACCTTGAATTCTGGCGAAGAACTTGAACCGACGGTTACTATCGGAGGTGTCGATGCGGGCAGCGCCGGCTTCATTCCTCACTTCTCCCAGTTTACGTTCGAGGATTTCGATCCCACCGACGAGCAGAGTGGGGTGACTTCACTCAAGGGCGTCGTTCTGCACCCGACCAAGGGCCTCGATCTGCCGCTAGGCGCTTCGATCTCGTTATCCTACAACGAGTCCGATACCTTCCAACCTAACCTCTCGGCTCTCAATCCGGATGGAAGTTTCCAGAAGGGTGAAGAGGGCGAAGGAGAAGACCGTGGCATTCGCCTTGGCTTGTTCGACGGCAGGTTCACTGTCCGCTACAACGAATTCGAAACCTTGGCAGGACCGACCAACCTTCTGCTTCCATTTCGTCGCTTCCGTTTCGCGATGCGTCCCGTACTACGTGATGTCGTGGACATGGTGGCTGACGAAGCCGATTGGAGAGCCCACTTTCCCGTGTGGCCCCTGGAGGACGTAGCGGCTGATCCCTCGAAGATATTTCCGTTCGAGTCCGGCGCAGGTTGGGATGCCAAGAACTTCTTCAATTTCGGCGATCCTTACGCCATGTCTGCCGACTCTTCTGCCGAGGGTAAGGAAATCCAGCTGAACTGGAAGCCCAACGACAATATCGATATTCGTTTCAATTGGAACGAGCAGCAAGTGGTACAGACCAATATCGCCACCCAGTGGGTTGAATATGCAGCTCAGCTTGAAGCGATTATGGAGAACACTCGTTTCGTCGAGGGCCGCGTACCTAGTTTGGATGGAAAGAGCGGACTTCAAACCCCGGGCTGGCTAAGCGATCAAGGACGCAGTATTGAAGATCCTGATATCGATTTCGCCAATGGCTGGGACATGGACGGTCAAGATCTTGATCCGAATGACGGACTCCCGGCAGGTCTCGATTATTTCAGCTGGGATCAGATTCCGGACGGCAATGGAGCCGGTCGCGCTACGCAAACCAACAGCCAGATTTATCGCGGCGGAGCTTGGGGGACGGATTTCGGCCGTCTCACCATGCGTGAACGTTGGGTACAGAACGTTTACAACGGCAATGCCAGCATTCCGGTGATGGAGGCGTTCGATGGCCGTCCAAACGACTTTGTGCGCAAGAATCGTTGGAACTTGAATGTCATGTATCGCTTCAACGACGGTATTCTCAAAGGATTCCGAGCCGGATTGGGCTATCGCTGGCGCGAAGCTCCTGCCATTGGATTCAGACCGCAGGAAGTTAACGGCGTTTTGGTCCCCGATACTTCTGAGCTTATGTTTGGCGAAGAGGAGAAGTTCCTCGATCTCTCATTGGGCTACCGCGGAAAAGCGGCATGGCTCGGAGACCGGAACTACACCGTGAGCCTGAATGTGCGCAACGTGCTGGATGATTCAGACCATGTGCCTTCGCGCCAAGACTTCTTCACTGGAGAGCCGCTCACCTTGGTACGCGTCCAAGGTCGTCAAGCGACCCTCTCGGTTGGAGTGGATCTGTAGACCCTTGCTTTTTTACTGACTGATCTCTGGAGGAGTCGGTCCTGCGAAGGACCGGCTCTTTCTTTTAAAGGAGTTAATCCTGGATTGCCGGTTGCGTGCTAGGAAAATAACTACACTTCTGTTTGGGCGGTCTTTTCGAACAAATCCCGAAAGACTCAATCCTGCCGATCCTAAAGATCGATCCTGCTCTCGTCCGCCTCGAGATGCTTTGTTAATTCACCAAATAGCTCAGCGGCCTCGCCGGTGCCCTTGCGGTTTGCCAAGACCGTAGACGGAACCGTCGTCGTTTTCCTCGACGGTTTGGCCGAGGACGATGTCCCAGTTAGCAGAGAGCTCGCCGAGTTTGGAGTCGGGTAGGGGATTGAAATCGGCCAGCAAGGTTTTCTGAGCCTTGGGATCTCTGATGTTCCGGAAGAGTCGGTCTCGCTTGTTGTCTGGATGCCCGTTGATCAGCATTTGCGATGTGAATACGCGTTGTCCTTTTAAGCTGATGGCGAAATGAATATGCGGCGTGCGATAGATGCTGCCATCCGTGTAGGGTACGGGTTTGATGGTCCTAAAGTAGTACTGTCCTTTGGAGTCGGTTAGAAAGCGGCCATAGCTCTGAAAATTCGCGTCGCGTTCTCCTTTTCTGATATCGCTGTCGCCAGAATGCAGATACACGCCATTGCTATCGGCCTGCCAGATTTCCACGAAGGCATTGCGAATCGGCTTGCCGCTCTTCGATAGCACGCGGCCTGAGACGTGTGTGATCGTCCCCACGCCAGGAGTCAGGGAATCGTTGATGAGCAGCAGATCATTGTCCGTGTCCAGCGGCATCTTGTCCGGATAAAATGGTCCTTCCGTCATCTGAGCGGTCGAAAGCAGATCCGCGAACAATCCCGGGGTGGCAAACGCCGCTGCCGTAAGCGCCGTTCCTTTGAGCATCTCTCTTCGTGTCAGCATAGCTTAATCTCTTGAGCAAACGCTCGACTTGCAAGGCGAGTTACTTGGACCGCTGTAAATGTCTCGCGCTTATTTCTTCTTTCTCGTTTTTGACTGGTTATTGCATACAATCGTATGCTAAAAGCAGTCGTTTTCTGTATGAGCGTAATCTATATTCTTTTCTCCAAAGCTCGAGCCGAGGTGATCCGGTTGCTTTTTACCGATCCTGCTCGCGAATTGCATGTACGTGATTTGACACGTCATAGCGGATTGGCACTACGGACCTTACAGACTGAATTGAAAAAACTGGAGCAGGCGGATCTCTTGATTTCTCGCCGAGATGGAAATCGTCTTTATTTTCGAGCTAATGCCAACCATCCAGTTTTTCAAGAGCTTCAAGGACTCGCTCTCAAAACTGTCGGCTTATCTGAACAAATAAAATCCGCGCTTGATAGCCTGGAGGGCATAGAATTGGCGTTTGTGTTTGGGTCTATAGCCGAGGGAGGCGAAAATGCTCATAGCGATGTGGATCTCTTCATCATTGGGAAGATTGGCCTGCGCCAACTGGTTCCTCGTCTGCGACCTCTTTCGGAAGAGATCGGGCGGGAATTCAATCCTTACGTCATCTCTCGCGATAAGTTTGCCAAAAAGGTGAAAAGTGGAGACAGCTTTATTCTTAACGTTTTAGATTCACCAAAACTTTGGATACAAGGAGAAGCTGATGAGTTTGGAGCAATGGCGTCGTAACGGCTGGCTCAAACCTCACCAGACTTCTGCTCGTCAGGTGAGCGAATTACTGGCCATTGTGCAGTGAGATATGAGAGATGCTAAATCTGCAGATCTTTCTGACGACTGGCGATTTGGAATTGCCTACAACGCGACCCTCAAGCTTTGCACCGTTCTGCTCTTCGCTGCAGGCTATCGTCCAGAAAAATCGCTCGCCCACTATAGAACGCTACAAGCACTCCCGCTCATCCTTGGGGGAGACCATCAAAATGCTGCCCACTATCTTCTTTCTTTCTGCCGTTTGCCACGATGTCTGCCGTTTGCCACGATGTCTGCCGTTTGCCACGATGTCTTGCCTAGTCATAGTAGTGAAAGAAGACTAAAGCCTTGGAGAACTCGAGCCAACTCCAGGAATCTGTCTCCTGACTTCCGGCTAGCCTACGCATTGCTCTGTTGATGGAGGGCTTCATTTTTCGCTCAAAATCGTTTGCCTTGAAGCGCACCGAAGCATTGATCTCTACTGAATCTCGAATGCCGAAGAAGACTGCTAAGAAGGACTACGTTACCGAATTCATGTCATCCTTGCGAGGGCATGGGAATTTGGAAGCGATGTTCGATCTTCTTCCCGATGTCTATTTCTATATCAAGGACAAGTATTGCCGCTTCGTTTTGGGAAACGAGGCCACTCTGCGGCTATTTAACCTAAAGTCTAATGATGAACTGATAGGAAAGACCGAATACGATTTCTTTCCTGATAGAATCGCCGATCCGATTCAAACTGATGACTGCGACGTGATTAGGAATGATCGAAAAATTATAAATCACGCTGAGCTCATCGTAGACGAGACCGGTCATCTAATTTGGGTATCCACAAATAAACTACCGCTATTTGGGAAAAACGGCAGCGCGAGAGGGCTGATGGGAACAACTCGTGTATTGCGACGATCGGATCGGTTGCCGGATGGCTTCCACCAGTTCGCTCCGGCGATCGAGCGTATCCAGAAAAACTACTCGGAGGCGATCGATGTTGAAGAGCTGGCCAAGATGACTTCCTTGTCGAGCAGTCAGTTTAGAAAGCGTTTTAAAGAGCTGTTTAGACTGCCTCCCCAGCAGTTCATCCAAAAGGTTCGTTTGCAGGCGGCCTGCCATCTTCTTGACTCTACGGACGACCCGTTGTCGGAGATCGCCTTGAAGTGCGGTTTCTGCGACCAGAGTTACTTTACTCGTCAGTTTAGATCGTTTTTCGATATCTCCCCCAAGCGATATCGTGAACGTTGGCGCCGAAGTCGCTAAGCTGCGGTAGCCTTTGGCTCCGGGCGCATTTCTATGGTCAAAGTCGTTTAAATAAGCGAATCGTTATAAAAATTAGGCAGTAGACAAAAGACGAAACCGGATTTATCGTCTAAAATTCGTGTTCATCGTTTTCTTGAAGCCCTATACCTTTGATTGAGGTAACGAACTACCCCTGGGAGATTTGGTTTATTCTCTTTAATGATGTATTCAAATTAAGCTATGATTGTAAAACGCATTTCAACGGAGCGGATTCTCGAGAAGCTGAAGACTAAAGTTGGCAAACGAGAACCTATCATGATTTCCAGCGCTGGCAGCGGTCTGGTCGCCAAGCTGCTGGAAAAGGCGGGAGCCGATTGCATCAACACATTCTCAGGGGCTCGGCTGAGAGCCAATGGAATGGGTACGATGTCGATGATGTGGCCAATATTGGATTCCAATCGGCAAACGCTCGACTACACGCGCGAGGACATCATGCCGGCATTGAATGGCGATGCATTCGTTTGCGCCTGTCTTAATGCGAACGATCCTCTTAAGGACATGCGAATGGTTTTGGAAGACTGCCAGCGAATGGGGGTCAATTCCGTATCCAATATTGGCCCTTCCGTTAGCTATGTAGACAAGGATAGCGAAATCTTTAGAGTGCTGCAGAGCGCGGGCATCACTCTCCAAAACGAAATCGATATGCTCAAGCTAGCCAAGGAAGAGATGAATATGGTGACGATCGGTCTGGCATTCACCATGGAGGATTCGCTCGAGCTGGTCGGCCAGGCCAAGCCGCATATTTTCTGTTATCATGCCGGGACGACGAAGGGCGGGCTCAGTGGCTATGATAAGGGAGCGACGATAGAAGAGACTGCTGCGGAGACAGAAGAGGTGTATCAGGCAGTACGCTCCTTGCACCCGGATGTCATACTCGTTGGACATGGAGCCGCCATGGAAAATCCGCCAGATGCTCAGTATATGTTGGACCATACTTCCGGGCATGGCTTTTGGACGGGCTCGTCGACGGAACGACTGCCTATAGAGCGAGCGGTATCCGCCGCGGCTTCGGAGTTTTCCGCGCTCACGTTTTCCAAATAGCGAAAGGAGAGCTGTCATGGAAAAGCGTGTCGCGATACTGGCTACGATGGATACGAAAGGAACGGAGTGCCGTTTCTTGAGACAGGAAATCGAGAAACTAGGAGGACGCGCGTTTCTAATCGATATTGGCGTTGTTGGCGTGACGGATATCGAAGTCGACATCGACAAATCGACCGTTGCCGATGAAGGTGGTCGACCGCTAGACGATCTGTTGAGCAACCCGACACGTCAGGAAGCGTCGCAAGTGATGGTCAAAGGGGCGATCGCGCTCCTCAAGAAATTGATCGAGGAGAAGAGAATCCATTCGCTCATTAGCCTTGGCGGTACGCAAGGGACCAATGTCTGCTGCGAAATCATGCAAGACCTGCCTTATGGATTTCCCAAGATCATGCTCTCTACTATGGCATCGGGTGATACTTCGAGTTTCGTGGGTATCAAAGATATCACTATGATGTTTTCGGTGAGTGACATCTTGGGATTGAATCCATTTTCAAGACGTATTCTGGCCAATGCGGCGGGAGCTGGCTACGGCATGGCTCAAGTGCCGCACTCCATAGATTTCGGAGGCGGGAAGCCGGTAATTGGCATTTCGAATCTTGGCGTGCTTACGCGCGGCACCATAAAAGCGATCGAATTGTTTGGGGAACGTGGATACGAAGTGATCGTTTTCCATGCAGTGGGCTCTGGCGGTCGCGCCATGGAGCGGATGATGCGAGACGGGATCATCGAGGCGGTATTTGATTTTGGTATGGGCGAGATCGCCGATGCCGTTCACGAAGGCTTGCGGGCTGGAGATGATGATCGATTGACCGTGGCGGGAAAACTAGGACTTCCCCAAGTGGTGGTTCCGGGCGGCATCGACCATTTAGGTATTTGGGTGAACGAACCGAACTCCGTTCCTGAAAGGTATAAGGATCATATCTATTCGTTTCACAACCCGCACATTTTCGTACCGCGTACTAACGGAGGGGAAATGGCTGAGATTATGAAGAGCGTTGCCCAAAGGCTGCAGTGGAGCAAGGAACGAACGGTCTTCCTGTTGCCGAAGAAAGGAGTGAGTAGCTACTCGGCTGAGGGTGGCGCCCTTTACGATCGCGATAGCGACGAGGTGTTTCATCAAGCGGTACGTGAATTGCTCCCACGGCATATCGAATTGATAGAGATGGACAACAATGCCGAGGACGAAGCGTTTGTACGGAAGGCGGTGGATACATTGATCGACTTGGTTGAAAGCAAGGGTAGCTCAGGGACTACGGCCTGAATCAGGTTATGAGGAGCAGGAGGAATTCTATTAATTTCGTTGCGTATGCAGCCATGCTGCTCGCGATGCTATCGCCTTCTAGCTTTGGAAGCGATCATCTGTTTTTCGAAGCTGGCGAAGGGCCAGGGGCAGGAAAACATGTCGTATTCATTTCGGGAGATGAGGAGTATCGCTCGGAGGAAGCCATGCCCATGCTGGCTGGCATCGCCGCCCGTCATGGGTTTAAGAGTACGGTGCTCTTTTCTCTAGACGAAAACGGTATTGTAAATCCGGATATACAGTCGAGTTTAGCCCACTCGGAAGCGCTGGATTCCGCTGATGCGATTGTCATGGCGATTCGTTTTCGCAATTGGGACGATGTTGCGATGCAACGTTTCGAGGATGCCCTTTTACGAGGCGTTCCGATTATCGCTCTGCGAACATCCACCCACGCGTTCAAGTTTCCCTCCGACAGCAAATGGGCTAGGTATAGTTTTCGCGCTTCCGAAGAAACCGGTTGGAAAAACGGTTTCGGGAAAGAGATCCTGGGCGAAACTTGGGTAAGTCATCACGGGAAGCATAAAGTGGAGGGGACGCGATCCAAGGTCGAGTCGGCCAATAGTCGGCATCCCATACTGAACGGAGTGGGGGAGATATTCGGGGATTCTGATGTATATACGGCGAATCCGCCAATCGAGAGCTCTACCATATTGCTTCGGGGCGAAGTAACGCAAAGCTTGGCTCCCGATTCTCCAGCTCTAAAGGGAAAAAAGAATAATCCCATGCAGCCGATTGCATGGACGCGAAAGTACCAAAATGAAGCGGGAAAAACCAATCGCGTTTTTACGACCACCATGGGAGCGGCAACGGACTTGCTCGATGGGGATCTGCGCCGCTTGGTACTGAACGCGATCTATTGGGGGCTTGAACTGAACGTTCCCCCCAAAGCTGATGTCGTCGTTGCTGAAAGCTATGACCCGACTATGTATGGATTTGGTGGATATAAAAAGGGGTTGAGACCGGTCGATTTTATCGTGGGAGACGCAATAGGCGATGGCCAGGCGAAAGCGGCCGAAAATCGCATCGAGATTAATGATGGGGAGCGAATTGTCATAGTGGGAAATGGACTGGGATCGCGCATGACCGCCTTTGGCTACTTTGAAACCGAGATGCACCTTCGAAAGCCACAAAGCCAATTGGTCGTTAGGAATATGTGCGACGAGGGCAATACGCCTAGTTTTCGTCCGCATTCAAGTCGCTCGTACCAGCTGGGATTTCCAGGAGCGGAGAATTTTCATGAACCTTATACGGGTGGCAATCTAGCCGAAGGTATTGGTCATTTCCCTACAGAAGAAGAATGGCTTTCTGATTTGAAGCCAGATACGATCATCGCGTTTTTCGGATTCAGCGAATCATTCATCGGTTTGCTTGGGATTTCTCATTTCGAAGCGGAGCTAGACGCCTTTTTGAAGCGAACTTCCCAAACGGCTTATAACGCGGTGGCCCCGCCTCAGGTTGTCTTGATATCTCCCATTGCGGTGGAGGATCGTTCGGGCGAGTTGGATGTTCCTAATGGAGAGGAAAGGAATGCCGCGCTCGTTCGCTACGTAGAGGCGATGAAGAAGGTTGCGGGAAACAACGATGTCCTATTCGTGAACGTATTCGATCCATCGAGACGCTGGTATCAAAAGAGCAAGGACCCGCTAACCAACGACGGGACTTTTCTCAATGAGCTGGGGTATCGGAAATTGGGCGCCTATCTGGCGGATGTTCTTGCGGGCCCGGCCAAAGCCGAATCAACGGGGCAACGCGAGAGGGTTCGCCGAGCCGTATTGGATAAGGATTGGTTTTGGCTAAATGACTTCAAAATTCCAAACGGCGTACATGCCTATGGGCAGCGTTTCGATCCATTTGGACCTGAAAACTATCCGGACGAGGTAAGAAAGACTCGCGAGATGACGACGAATCGTGATCGAGCGATTTGGGCGTTATTGGCAGGGACTGAACTTGATTTGCAGGCGTTGGATGCCGAGACGCATCGCTTGCCGCCGGTACCGACTAACTACAAGATTGGCGAACGCGGTGGCTTGAATATGTTGTACGGCTCGGATGCTCTGGATAGCTTGACAGTGCCAGATGGATACAAGGTCGATCAATGGGCGAGTGAGCAGGAATTCCCCGATCTCGCGAATCCCGTGCAACTCTCTTTCGATGGGCAGGGTAGGTTGTGGGTCGCCGTGATGCCTAGCTATCCTCACTACCGACCAGGCGACTCGCGCCCAAATGATAAGCTATTGATCTTGGAGGACACCGACAATGATGGGCAGGCGGATAAGCAAAGCGTATGGGCTGACGGATTGCATCTGCCATTAGGCTTTGAGATCGCTGCGGAGGGGGTCTATGTATCGCAAGAGAGGAGTCTAGTGTTGCTGAAGGACACCAATGGTGATGGAAAGGCGGATACGAAGGAAATCACTATGAGCGGTTTCGACGATCACGATACCCATCATGCGATTGGAGCGTTTTGCGCCGATCCTTCTGGAGCGATTTTTCTGAGCGAAGGCCTTTTTCTGAGGAGTCACATCGAAACAGCCTATGGTACTGTGCGGGGATCGAATGGCGGTTTCTATCGCTATACGCCTCAGAGAAGACATTTGGATCGAATCGCCCAACTGCGGATACCGAATCCATGGGGAGTGGCATTCGACGACTGGGGACAGCCCTTCTTCTTGCATACGTCGAATACGAGGGTCGAGTGGATGTTGCCGGGCACGGTGTATTCAAAGTATGGCTATGCAGCGCCTAGAGGCCACGACCTTATTGAGAAAGGGCACCGTGTTCGTCCAACTGCGGGATTGGAATTTCTTTATAGCCGCCACTTTCCGGATGAAGTTCAAGGGGATTTGCTGCTTTGCAACACTATAGGATTTCGAGGAATCAAGCAGCATCGAGTGATGGACGAGGGTACTGGATACAAAACGACTCACCGGCAGGATCTGTTGAAGTCGAGCGATCCAAATTTCAGACCTGTGGACTTGGAGGTCGCTCCCGATGGTTCGTTGTATGTAGTCGATTGGTACAATCCGCTTATCGGGCATATGCAACACAATGCCCGCGATCCCAATCGCGATCATGCCCATGGACGCATTTACCGAATCACCTACCCAAGCCGTTCACTGGTTGCTCCTATGCGAATCGAGGGAGCGAGTATCGAGCAACTGCTCGAGAATACTAAGAGTTACGAGTATCGTGGCCGGCATCGAAATCGTCGGGAATTGCGTGGGCGTGATCCGGATGCGGTCGTGAGCGCCCTTAGCGATTGGATACAGGAGATCGATTTTTCCCAGCCCGAGACTGAGCGTCTGGCGCTTGAAGCGCTATGGATTAGCTGGGGCGCCAATCGAATCGACGAGTCGCTATTGCTACGATTGCTTGAGTCCGAGGATTATCGTATTCGGGCGGCGGCGGTATATGCGCTGCGCTTTAATGAGGGCCGCGTTGAGGATTTCGATGGATTGCTTCGGACGGCTCTGGATGACCCTCACGGGCGCGTTCGTCTATCTGCCATGACTGCTGCTTCCTGGCTGGGAGAGGAGAGGGGGCTCGCTTTGCTTGAAGGCATTGAGGGAAACCCGGGACTGTTGGATGAATGGTCAAAAGAAGTGTACCGCTATACGATTGCCCAATTAAACGACCTTCCTTTTGAGGAGAAGAGTGATTCAAGTATTCCCGTGGCCGAGCTCGAAGGGTCTCAGCTGGAGTCATTCCAGCGTGGATACGAAATTTACGGACGAGAAGGGCACTGCGCGACCTGTCATCAAGAGGATGGCAAGGGGTTGCCTTCATCGGGTTTTCCCAGTCTGCAGAATAGTCCGTGGGTGACTCAAAGCCCAGAGCGCCTCGTCAAACTCACTTTGAACGGCTTGCATGGGCCCATGGAAGTCAATGGCGAGACGCTTCCTGGTTTAACGCCAATGACCCCTTTCAGGGGTATTTTGAATGATCAGGAAGTGGCTGATGTGCTAACGTACGTCCGAAACGCTTTCGACAATAGAGCTCCAGCCATAGAATCGGACCAAGTAGCTAGAGTGCGTTCGGAAACTGCCGACAAAGTGGGCTTCTATTCGCCAGCCGAGTTGCTGGAAATCCATCCTCATGAGGGTGACGGCAACTAATTCACCATAGATAGCCGCTTACTCACCCGGTAAAGAATAACTGTATACGGTTGATAACCGGTTTCGACGCGTTCTCGGTTGTATCCGTAAAAGAGCTTTTTCATATATGGTGATGCTAAATCAATATCTGCCTACTGCTGTCTCAAGAATTCCCCTACAGCCTTCAGAATCGGATCGAGATTGTTGGTGTAGACCACTTGCGGCTCCCCATTTGACGAAGTTTGCGCTCCTGCGCTTTCCGAATCAGGCTGCAACGCAGAAATCTCGGCAAGGCTTGGTTTCCGGATATCGGCTTTCTTGCATTACTTATCCATTGTTTTATCTGTGCCCATCCGAGGAATCCGTGGTTGCAAAGATTTTCTCAGGTTTATTAGCGAAGGTTGTCTTCCCAGCCCCATTCGGCCCACCTAACACGATCACCGTCTTACCCATATTTACTGAACATCATCGATCTCTCATTCGAGTTAATCAACGCCATTTAAACCAAGAAACGCCGCCTTTCGACCCGTTCGCTAGATTCGGAGTGAGCAGGACCATTATCCAGATTTGCTACCACAAGCTGTACGTCTCAAAAACCTTAAACCCATAACCTGGAAACCATCCTGAGCTATAGCGTACCGAGATCGAAGACCGATTTGTGTCGGCGGAGCTGTTGAGCGAAGACGGACACCTCAAGGAGCATCGCGAATTCCGATTGTAGCGACATCCTCATGACAGGAAAAAGTCTCCTCAAAAGCGAGATGATGGTTAAGCCCTCTTTCCTCGCTCTATCCAATAATGTGGTTTTCTGCTCGTATGGGCAAAGGCTAGAATCCAGATCGTTTTCTCGCGAACAACATATGGAATAAAATAAGGAAAAGTCTTGAAGTTCGCCCTTCGGTAGCCAACCGAGCGAATACGGAGTGTTTCAGGGTTGTTTTGTATCCATCGAACAATCGCATTCGCCTCGTCACGAAACCGCGTGCCCAGGCCATCCAAGAGCTCCTCATAATAATCCACAGCCTCGTGAAGCTCAAGAATCGCCTCATCGAGGATAACTGTCTTCATGAAGCTAGTTTGCTATCGATCTCCTTGAGAACGTCTTCCCAATCCTTGCCCTTCGCCTCCCCGGCATCTATAGCTTGAATCCGCTTTGCGATTTCGTCTTCCCAAGCTCGGTCCACCGCCTCATTCGGCTCGGATTTGAAGCCAGTGGCTCCCAAGATAGTGCGAACGAGACTAAGGCGTTGATCTCTCGGCAATTCCATTGCCGCCCGCGTGACTTTGGAAAGTTCCATAGCGATTAAGGCTGATCTGTTAGCTCAAAAAGTCGAGACTCCAGTCTCATTGATTGTGTTTGTTTTACGATATCTTCCTGATGAAATAAATCAAGAAACGCCGCCTTTCGCCTTCGTTCTCCAACGCTCCGTGACTCCGTGGTGAACACCCGCTCGCCTCTTCAATCGATTCGGGCATCGAAACGATTGAATTTTCTGTATCGAATCGACACTGTGTTTTCTGACGGATGCTTGGCATCTGCTCTACTCTACTGTCATCCAATGCTAAGATTCATTCCTCCCATAGCCGTTCTCGGCGTCGCTGCTGCGATTTGCTACGTGATTTTCGTCACCGAGCCAGAGCCCAGGAAGATGCCTATTCGGGAGAATTTGCCGGAGGTCACCATCCAGAGACTGCAGCCGGTCGACTATCAAGTCCTCCTCAAATCCCAGGGCACCGTCAATGCCCGTACCGAGAGCACTCTCGTTTCGGAGGTACGCGGAAAGGTCACTTCCATTTTTCCCGCCTTTCGAGCGGGCGGTTTTTTTGAAGAAGGCGAAGTGCTGCTCGAAATCGATCCGCGGGACTATCAACTCGCCGTTACCATCGCTGAAGCGGCTCTCGCTCGAGCAAGGCTGGCCCTGGCCGAAGAAGAAGCCCGGGCCTATCAAGCCAAGATCGATTGGGAGCGCATGAACCCCAATGAAACCGCTACCGACCTCGTGCTTCGCCAACCACAGCTCAACGAGGCCAAAGCCAATGTCGCCGCCGCCATCGCCCAGCTGGAAAACGCCCGACTCGATCTCGAGCGCACGCGCATCGCCGCTCCTTACGCCGGACGGGTCCTTTCCAAAAATGCCGACGTCGGGCAATTCGTTTCGCCGGGCAACAATCTGGCCAGCATCTACGCCGTCGACTACGCGGAGATCCGCCTCCCGCTCAATGAGCGCCAGCTTTCCTTCTTCCAGATCCCTGAGATTTATCGCGACTCCAATCCCCAAGCGGAAAACCAGCCACCGGTTATCCTGACTTACAGCCAGGGAAATCAATCCTACCAATGGCCTGCTCGCATCGTGCGCTCCGAGGGCGCTTTCGACACCCGCTCCCGTCAGCTCTTCGTCATCGCTCAGGTCGACAATCCCTACATCAAGCAAGCCGACAATCGCCCTCCGCTGAAAGTCGGCTCTTTCGTGCAAGCCGAGATCCAAGGCGACCTGCTCAAGGACGTGTTTGTCATTCCTCGAGAGCTATATCGAAAAAACGAATACATCGTAATGATTCGACCGGACGACACGCTCGAGCGTCGAGAAATCGTTCCTCTCTGGGCCGACGATGAAAATCTCATCGCTCGCGAGGGCTTCAAGGCTGGCGACCGTGTCTGCCTCACTCCACTGCGCTTCCCGTCCGACGGCATGAAAGTCAAGGTAGTGGGTTATCAACCACCGGCCGTATCGGACGAGGTTCTCTCAACCGCCACTCCTCCCCACGCCGACAGCTAAGCAAGCCACCCGCCTATCATGCACAAAGTCATCGAATGGTTCACGCGCAACGGAGTCGCCGCCAACCTGCTCATGCTCGGCATCGTCTCCGTCGGAGGCTACATGGCGCTCGAGAAGGTGGTTCTGCGCGAGTGGCCGGACTATCCGAGTCGCGAGATCGAAATCAGCGTATCCTACCGCGGCTCTACTCCAGCGGAAGTCGAGGAGTCGATCGTCATGCGGATCGAAGAAGCGGTCTTCGATGTGCAAGGGATCAAGGAAATGCAGTCTCGGGCGAGCGAAGGCTCCGGCACCGTTTCTCTGGAAATCGAAGACGGCTACGATCTCAGCAAGACCCTGGCTGAGGTGAAAGACCGTATCGACGGCATCAATACGTTTCCCGAGGAGGCCGAGCGTCCTCGAGTCAATCTCGAAAACTACGCCGAACGTCTCATGGCCATCGTCGTCGCCGGCGACTTGAACGAATTCGATCTGAAGCGCCTGGGAGAAGACATCCGAGAGGAGATCTCAAGCCTGCCCAGCATCAGCCTGGTAAACCTCAAGGTCGCTCGTCCCTACGAAATCGGCATCGAAGTATCCGAAGCCACTCTCAAACGCTACGGACTGACTTTCGATCAAATCGTCGCCGCCGTCAGAAACTCCTCGGTCAATCTTTCCGCTGGAAACATCCGCACTCGCGCGGGCGACGTTCTTCTGCGCACCTCGAACCAAGCCTATAACTTCGATGACTTCGCCAAGATCGTCATTCTCACCCGAGAGGATGGTACGCGACTGACGCTGAACGACATCGCCTCCATCAATGACGGGTTCGACGAAACGCCATTGATTTCCAACTACAACGGAGATCGCTGCGTGGTGATCGACGTTTTTCGAACGGGGGACCAAAACCTCATCGAGCTCGCCGACGAGGTAAAGGTCTACTTGGATCAGGCCCGAGAGGATATGCTCGAAGGCATCAGCCTAAGCTATTGGAGCGACGATTCCGAACGCGTCAAAGCCCGGCTCTCCACGCTCGCCTCCAGCGCCTTGACCGGTTTCTTCCTGGTCCTGGTCGTGCTTTCGCTTTTCCTCCGGCCGAGCCTCGCTTTTTGGGTCAGCCTTGGCATTCCGGTGGCGTTTTCGGGATCGTTCATCGTGTTCTATCTCTGGGGAGTGTCTCTGAATCTGAGCACGCTCTTCGCGTTCATCCTGGTTCTGGGGATCGTGGTGGACGACGCGATCGTGACAGGCGAAAACGTTTTCAGCCACATGCAGAAGGGGGATGATCCGCTCACCGCCTCAATCCGCGGCACCCAGGAGGTCGCCGTTCCCGTCACCTTCGGCATTATAACGACCATTGTAGCCTTCTATCCCCTTCAAGCCATGACTGGCTGGTCCGGCAACAACTTGAAGCAGATCACTTATGTGGTCATCCCGGTGCTTCTGTTTTCCTTGGTGGAATCAAAGCTTATTTTGCCGGCCCATCTTAAACACTGCACCCATATCGGCCGGTCGAAATCAAAACGAAAGAAACTCAATTTCTTCCTTCGTATTCAAAGACTCATTGCGGACAGTCTGGAGAAATTCGTGGAAAAGGTGTACAAGCCTTGTTTGGAGGTCGCCCTGAATCACCGCTATCTCACGCTTTCCCTCTTCGTCGCCACGCTCGCCATCGTCTGGAGTCTTGTCCTCACAAATCGAATACCGTCAAGCAATTTTCCGCGCATTCCTTCCGATCAGGTGACCATTCGTCTGTCCATGCCTTCAGGCACGCTTTTCGCCGTCACCGACGATCATATTCGCCGCATGGAGAGCATCGCTCTCGAATACAGAGACGAGGTAAACCGCCAGTACGATAAGGAAATCATCCGCAATGTATTCGCCACTTCCGGAGGCCAGCCCATGTACCGAAGCTGGGGTTCCCGTCCAGTCGGAATTGCGGAACAAGGCGAAGTCGTCATCGAGCTCGCCCCGCAGGAAGAGCACGGCGAGAACTACGGAAGCCGCACTGCCACCACTGAGCTTCGCAAGCGAATCGGTCCGATTCAAGAGGCGGAGGAATTTTCCCTCGGCTATCTGCGCGGGGGAGACGATCAACTTTCCATTCGGCTGACCGGCCCCTCTTTCGACGACTTGCGAGCCGCCTCCGCCCGCATCCAAGACAAGCTTCAGGAATACGACGGACTCGCCGAAATCACCGACTCCTTCGAGAGCGCCAAATCGGAATTCGAAATCCAGCTCAAACCGCAGGCCGAACACCTCGGCATCACCACCAACAGCCTAGCCAGGCAAGTGCGCCAAGCCTTCTTCGGCACCGAAGCCCAGCGTATCCAACGCGGTCGGGACGATGTTCGCGTGATGGTGCGCTACCCCGAAGAGCAGCGTAAATCCCTCGCCACACTGGACTCCATGATGATTCGCACGCCTGCCGGTACAGAGGTTCCCTTCACCACCATAGCGGAGATCGAACCCGGCAAGAGCTTGCCCAGCATTCGCCGCGTCGATCGCAAACGCCAATTGAGCGTATCCGCCACTGCAGCGCGGGACGATGTCGACATCGATGGGATCGTGGCGGAGCTGGAAACCACCTTTATTACCACCGTTGTCGACGACTACCCGAACATGGCCTACGTCCGCTCCGGCCGAGCCGAGCAGGCGGAGGAAGACGGTCGCAACATTCGATTCAACACCTTCGTCGTGATCGCCGGACTCTACGTTCTGCTCGCCATTCCCTTCCGCAGTTACGTGAAGCCTTTTATCGTGATGGCCGTCATTCCCTTCGGCATCGTTGGAGCGGTCATGGGGCACGTCATTATGAATTGGATACTGGTGCCCCTCACGGGCGAAGGCGTCACCGTTAACCTCTATTCGCGTCTCGGCTTCCTCGCGCTTTCCGGAGTGGTAGTAAACGACAGCCTGATCATGGTGCATTTCATCAATCAGCGCCTGAAGGAGGGCGACACCTTGGGACAAGCCGTACGCCTCGCGGGAGCTCGCCGCTTCAGGCCCATTCTACTGACGTCGCTCACCACTTTCGCCGGTCTGCTTCCGCTGATGTTCGAGACCAGTCGCCAAGCGCGGTACATGATCCCCATGGCGATTTCCCTCGGCTGGGGGGTCCTCTTCGCCACCTTCATCACGCTGATATTGGTTCCGGTAAACAACCTGATTCTCGACGACCTGAAACGCGCCCTCCTGCGCTACTGGCGCTGGCAAATCAACGCCCCCGCCAAAGAGGCCGCCCCTCTACCGAAAGTATCCTGAGCTACGTCGAAGGGCAAGCTCGCCACCAGCGAGAAAGCATGAAAATCAAGAAACGCTGCGCGACCCCAAAGGATTGAAATGACCAAAACTTTAGTCTTACAGCATTTCAAATCATGCTACTGGCTAAGGCCAGCGTCCTGTTGCCGTGTAACGGCATCCAGCGAGGCACGAACGATGTTAAAACCCGCAACCTATCAACCAAGTCGCCTTTCAAATCGCATCCGCGTTAATCTGTGTTCATCCGCGGTTCCAAAACATTCCTTCCCCTTTCCACATTTCAAAATGTTTCTTCACTTCGTTCATCAAGTGTCGCTTCGCTCGGTACACTCCAGCTCTTCAATCTTCTCAGGATCAGCCAACGCTAGGGCCCTGCGGGCGGTTTCCTGTGTCACATCGCCCTCGATCATGGCTTCCACCAAATGCCGGTAGGCTAGGGCTTCGTTCTTCCACAGGTGCAGCAGCTCAATGGTGTCCTCTAGCTTAGCTTCGATCTGAGAGATGCGAGTCTTAGAGTCCCCATTTACCATTTCAAATTCATCATTTAACATTTCTTATGGGTTTAGGAAGGTGTTAACATCGCCCGTCATAGCTGGTAGAGTGACGTTGGGCTAGATCCGGCAACTGCCGGAACAGGATCCCGCATTCGCGGGAGCAGGTTTGAGAGGTGGATGAGCCAAATATAGGCTAAATATTTATTCGGAAAATACGTAGTTCAGCTACGTGTTCGAATCAAGCCAAAAAACGTAGTATAACTACGTGCTTAGGAAACAGCTTGGAGAACAGATCGCGAAACTTCGCAAGGAAGCTGGGCTCACCCAAGAAGCCCTCGCCGAAGCGACGGACTACTCAGTCGAGTTCATCAGTCTCGTCGAACGCGGCATCAACGCCCCTTCGATCGACGGCTGTGAACGGATCGCGAATGCCCTGAGCGTGCGTGCGAAAGAACTTTTCAATTTCAAGTAAGCAGTGACCTCTCAAGTATCGCTTCGCTGGACACCCATCCATTTGCACCAGTTGTAAAAGCAGAGCAATAGTCGTCCCTATTTCTTTCACTCTCGCGTCTCCCGTCTTCTGCCTTTCTTCGTCCACATCCTGACTAGCTGCTCTTAGGCATTCTCACTTCAGTTTTCTCAGGGAAAATAGGGTTGGCAAAAGTAAAAAAAATGTCAGGATAACCATTGGTTATCCTCCTAAATGAATACCTCAGCGATAGAAACTCCTGCAAAGGAGCAACCTCTATCGATGTCATCGATACGTAAAAGGCGGCATACGGCTTATCGAGTCTTCCTGCTTCTTCTAAGCATTTATGTGCTAACCGGGCTGGCCGTAGAGACCATAATGGATCTCCAAGATTCAACTCGAGAGATACTTCAAACTGTGGATCTAATCATCTGCTGCTTTTTTCTCTTGGATTTCTTTGGAAACGTTTGGGCTGCAGAAAAGAAAAAAGAATATCTTAAATGGGGTTGGATTGACCTTATTTCGTCTATCCCAAGTTTGGATACGCTACGTTGGGGCCGCATTGCTCGACTAATTCGAATCCTTCGTTTTCTCCGTGGTCTTAAATCGATTAGGATCCTCCTTCTAGAATTCCGCCGCTACAAAAGTGAAGGGATTTTCCTCTTCTCCGTTTTCCTCACACTTTTAGTCTTCATGTATGGATCCTTGCTCATTCTCGAATTCGAGAATGGCGTCGGTACTTCCATAACAACCGCTTCCGAGGCAATGTGGTGGACGTTCGTTAACATTCTCAATGGTAAGTCCAGTATCGATAATGTAATCACAGAAGAAGCCCAATTTCTAACACTTGCACTTAATCGCTATGGTTTCTTCCTTTTTGCTGTGTATAATGCTTTGTTTATTGCCTGGCTGCTGAAGGCTCAAAAACACTTTTCTTTGTCTGATGCCTAGACCAAGTTTTAATTTCATTAAACATACAGTCTGCCGTGCAGTGGCCTACACCTTCTTTTGTATACTGTCATGGCAATTTTGTTACAATCTCTTTGGTTCACAATCACTGGAACTGAAGGTTGGAGAGGAAATATACGTCTACGACGAGCAGAAGATTGAATTAGTTAAAGTCAGGCTAATCGGAATATCTCAAGATTCAATAAAGGTGCTAACTCTTGATAATAAGACGATAGAGATTCTCAAACCCGATCTAACTCTTGAAATCAGAGCACGACTTTATAGCACCCCCATTCCAACCAATGAAGAACCAACACCTGTTCAGAGTTCCGAAAGCCAAATAGACCGCCCTCAATCTACCAATACAGAAACAGCCTCCAACTCTCCTATTAAGAAAGAAGAGATTGCTCATATCCCTACTCTTGATAAAAATATCCAAACGCCCCCATCGAGGGATGACAGAGCAACTGCTACACAATCCTCCCCTGATGATAGTGGAGGAGCTGCGTTTGTTCTTACCATAATTATTGTGGTCTTCATGAGCTACGGGATCTCAAAATATATGAAATCCCTATCCAAGCCTAACAATCAAAGATCTCGCAGAAATAGCTCCAAATCGAAAACTACTTTAGCTCCAACTGATTCAATCCACGGTAAAGTAACGGACGCCGCCTCTCTTCATAGGAACGCTGCCCCAAGAGGCTATCGCCCACATTCACGATCTTTAATTTGGATCCCTCCTAAACAATCATGCAGAGTCGGAAACTACGATCTACAAGGTGGGATGATCTATACCAGCAAAGGGAGAGCCCGCGAAAACGAACCTTCCGCGATCAACATGAATCTTAAGGTTGCCACTCCCGACTACGATCATGGCGATGAGCTTCCCTACTTTCCTTCCTACGAGAACCTATCTCCGACGCAACGGGGGAACTATTTAGACTGGCTTGCCAAAGAGAGGAAAGACGACCACCCAGAGCTAAGAGAATTTGGATACATTTTCATTTTCATATACGGGATAGAAAGAAGGGTACTTATTGACGGAGACTACCATCAAGCGATCGGTGAAGAGATCGCCAGACTGATGTCAACCTACGCTCCCTACGGAAGGTCCAAATCATTATCGAACTATTGCTCACAACTCCTCCACCATTGGGCATGGAGAAAAGGTGGCGAGTCTTATTCAGAACTCTGGCCGTGGATACTAAGCTTGGAACATAGCCTCCTCGGAGAGGATGAGCTTAAACTGATATTGTACAATCTTGCATCATCAGTCAAAAACGCCCCAGCTATGGTTGCGAAGGAAATCGCTTCCAAAGAGAATAACGCAAAGAGATCAACAATAGCCAGACGAGCTTTCAAGGATTTCAACGCTTTATTCGATGAGCGTTTTAAGGAGGAGTTTCCAACTGGCCTACCACTTAGTCTTGGGAAAAGAACTGTAATTGCACGATACCTACCGGCCAGTGCTGAATTAAGATACGAAAGCGGATCCGATGAATCTCGATTTGCTTCTCGGGTTAAATACGTTGTCCTAAAACCGAATCACAAGAAAACCCTCGTCAACATATGGAATAGTTGTTGTACGGATTTATCTGGATACGCACGAGCAAAAGATAGGTCAGGTGGTAGTAAGATTGACCTTCAAACTCTTATCGCTACACCTCGCGAACTCTGGGCTGAGAAAACTAAGGCTTGGTCAAGATCTCTGAACGAACTGATTGATTCAGGAGCGAGAGATGAGGGGTCGATTTTCTTGCGCGTATCTGACGTTTGCCAATTCTTCAAAATTCCAAAGCGCGAGAGGTACACAAGTGGACAGTCAAAACAAATTGCTCAGGGATTTGAAGCTTTAGGATGGGCCATGGAGCCAGATCCAAGAATTCATGGCATATCGTTGAGCGACAACAAAGAGATTGTTATATTTAAGATCAACTCTACCGACCCATGCCACAGAGAGTATTTGGGTTGGTGTGCGCTTATCCAACTTTCAATTACAGTGGCATTCGCGGATGGCAGCTTTGATGAATCTGAACAAGAAACGGTCTTTAGTTTGGTCGAAAACTGTGGATTACCAGACTCAGAAATAACCCGACTACATGCGTGGAGTCGCTTGTTAGGAGGAGACCTATCTAACGCACCTGCAACAACAAGGAAAGTAGCGAAGGCTGTACCAAGAGAAGAAAGCCAAGCCGTCGGCCAAATGCTCTGCCACTTAGCTCAGACAGATGGAACAGTTACAAAAGGCGAAGAAAAAGAGTTAATTAAGATCTTTCGTAATTTAGAGCTTTCAGACGATGTTATAGCACGGTTCAAAAAAGAACTAGAAGGATTTAAGGAAGCAAAAGTTGTTTCGGGTCAAAGTCCCACTCCTGGTGAGCCAATACCTCAGTTAGAGAAACAGCAGAAGGAGGCACTGTCCCTAAATCGGCAACGAATCGAAGAGCTCACAATAGAAACAAAGGCTGTCATTGGCATACTAGCTGAAGCTATGGCTGATGCAGAGCATGACATAGTCGAAGAAGAAGCAGAAAGCGAAAGTGCGCAGGAGTATATCGATACAATTGACTCTCAATACGATGGTTTAGACACAAAGCTCGTCCCACTCCTAAACAGAATCATCGAGAGAGAATCTTGGAGCCGTAGTGACTTAGAGTTAGCCGCTAAAGAGCTTCACATTGTCCCAGGTGCGGCAATCGACTCTGTCAACGAATGGGCTGACGACGAGCTAGGAGATTTCCTATTAGACGGAGATGATCCTATTTACGTAAATCTCGATATCATCCAAACATCATCCCTATGAGCGACACCATAAAACCCATACGAATTAAAACGCGAGAACGCGACTCGGTCCTCCAATCTTTGCAAGCCGGTCTTGTGCCAAAAATCGGACTACATTTGATTCAAGTGGGTCGAAAACAGGAAGTAACTGCCTTGCTCAAAGATCTTGAGAGAATCGAAAACGGAGGTGCCGCATTTAGGTTCACAATAGGCAGATTTGGAAGTGGTAAGAGTTTTTTCCTGAATCTCATTAAGAATGTAGCTCTTCAAAAAAGACTGGTTGTCCTTTCCGCAGACATAACAATGGATAAGAGAATCCAGGCTACTGGGGGTCAAGCTAGAGCTCTATACTCTGAACTTGTCGGTAATCTCTCAACCAAAACCCAACCTCAAGGAGGTGGGCTAAGATCGCTGTGCGAGCGTTGGATTTCAGATATCCACCACAATGTGATGTCAAAGGGTGGCAATGAAGGCCAAGTCCATCAGCAAATAAAATCAAATTTAAGAGACTTATCGGACTTAGTCGGTGGCTATGCATTCACATCCGTTCTTAGCAAGTTCTACGAAGGCTATATTCAAAATGACGATACACTGCAATCCTCTGCGATTCGCTGGCTAAGAGGCGAATATGCGACCAAGACCGAAGCCAGACAGGATCTGGGTGTCAGAGAAATCGTGGATGACCACAATATCTATCCCATGTTAAAACTATTAGCGACATTCGTAAGAATGGCAGGGTACACTGGACTCTATGTGTGTATGGATGAAATGGTTGTACTGTCACATCGCTTACCGAGTTCTCGGGCAAGACAAGCCAACTACGAAGCCCTATTGACCATTATTAATGACTGTCTACAGGGAAACGCAAGTGGCATTGGATTTCTGCTAGCCGGAACCGACGAGTTTCTTGAGGACAAGAGAAGAGGATTGTTTAGCTACGAAGCGCTTCGATCCAGATTATGCGACAACAGTTTCGCCACAGAGAGTTTAGTAGATTTATCGGGACCAGTCCTACGACTGCCAAATCTCACAGCCGAAGATTTGTTTGTTCTTCTTTCAAATGTCGCAAATGTGCACGCATCAGGAAAACCAGAGAACCTTATCGTCGACAGTGAAGCTATTGAAGCTGTGCTTCACAAAGCAAACGAGACTCTAGGAGCAGAGTTCTATAAAACGCCTAGAGATGTTGTGAGAGCATTCGTCGGACTTTTAAATATTCTAGAACAAAATCCGGATACAAATTGGAAAGAAGTCATCGGAACAGATTTCATACAGAAACCTGCCTATCCCATTTCCGCTGAAGAAGACTTAGTACCCAATTCTTTAAGTCCTGGAGATACCGATGAAGATCTAGCCAGCTTTCGACTTTAACGCAGAATAGATGGCCTACGAGCTTCTGAACGACGGTGTTAAGAAAGCAATCCACCGACTAGGTTGGAAAGAGCTCCACTCTATCCAGTCTCAAAGTATCGTAAATATCCTGACAACAAGCAAAGACTTAATCATATCTGCACCTACGGCAGGTGGGAAAACTGAAGCCGCCTTTTTGCCAATTTTATCGATACTCCTAGAAAATCCGAACCAGGTAGTGATCTATGTTAGCCCTCTAAAAGCTCTAATTAATGACCAGTGGAGTAGACTACAAATTCTCTGTGATGAGCTCGATATTCATGTTTGGCGCTGGCACGGAGACATATTGGCAACTGAGAAAAAGAACTTTCGGAATCAGGCAAAGGGTATATTGCTGATTACACCTGAATCTCTCGAGTCTAATTTCATCAACTATGGGCAAGCGCTTGATAGAATATATGCCGATACTGCATTTGTAGTAATCGATGAGCTTCATGTATTCATAAACGATGTACGTGGGATGCACCTTAGAAGCTTGATTTCTAGACTAACGGCTGTTGCTGACTGTTCTCCTCGTCTTATTGGATTATCAGCAACATTGGGTGATTCAGAGAATGCCAAACAATTCATCAGGCCCGACAACCCTAGTAATGTTGATCTAGTAGCTGACTCGAAAACCGGCCGGGATATTCGAATCGGAGTCCTTGCTTCAATTGAAAGAAAGAAACAAGGGACTGGAGATAAATTAGCTCCTCGTCTCGGTATTCAAGAAATACTTCAGGCATATGATTCAATCGATCAGCATCAATGGAAATCAGAAAATCCACTCGCTACCTTAGGACCCAATCTCGGGCTTCCTACAAGTGAAATAGATGCCGTACCCGGAGATGCATTGGATGAAATTGCCGATGATATCTCTGTCCATTTTCAATCGGGAAATAACTTAGTTTTCGGCAACAGTAAGCAAACATTGGAAATTCTCGTCGATCTGCTACACGAGCGGGCAAACAAAGAATCATGGTCACATGATCCATTCTGCGTGCACCATGGATCGATTTCGAAAAATGCCAGAGAAGATGTTGAGCAAGAGCTAAAAGACAGAAAACCTACAACAGCTCTTTGCACAAGCACCCTAGAATTGGGAATAGATATAGGCAACGTTCGAACAGTTGGGCAGGTGGATCCTCCGTGGAGCGTTTCGGCCTTAGTTCAGCGACTTGGCAGATCCGGAAGACGCAAAGGAGAAGTCGCTCGGATGAGAATCTATTCGAGAAACGAAACACCACACATCGATTCAACACTAACAGATTTGCTCTTCCCAAGTTTGCTCAGATCAATCGCCGTCATTGAGCTTATGTTACAAAGATGGATTGAGCCAAACTCTGAAGATCGATACCATGCGAGCACACTCATTCACCAGCTATTCAGTCTTCTTAAGCAAACCGGCGGGCTCGCTGCGGATGTTCTGTTCGAAATCTTGTGTTTGGTTGGACCATTTAGGCAGGTTGATAAAAAACTGTTCATTCCAATAATACGTGATTTGGGATATGGGGACCTTATCGAACAGATCCCAACGGGCGAAATCATCCTGTCTCCAAAAGGCGAGTACATTGCGAGTTCATACGATTTTTATGCCGCCTTCGCATCACAAGAGATGTTCAAGATCAGGTACGACCAGGAGGCAATAGGGGAACTAAAAGCTGACTGCGTTCCTCCAAGAAATGAGTGCTTCATCCTTAATGGAAGACGCTGGAAGGTTCGCGATTTTAGTATCCAAGAAAAGTGCGTCTGGGTCGCGCCTACAAAAAAACGGGTTCCTCCCAATTTTGAGGGAGATGCAGGAGAAATCCATACGAAGGTTCTTCAAGAAATGAGAAACATTCTTCGAAAAGACACCAATCCGAAATACTTAGATAAAAATGCAATATCATTGCTGAATTGTGCTCGAAAAGCTGGCTACGATAGTAGTGCCTCTACAACAGGTATAGTCGAAACTGGGTCTGCAATAATCTGGTATCCATGGGTCGGAACAATAACTCTCAATACTCTAGTCCTTATTCTTTCAACAGAGCGTATTCCCCATTCATCAGACAAAATCTCGATCCGGTTGCCGAAATTGAGACTAGAAGACTTTCTAGATACATGTCACAGACTCGCGAACAAGAACTTCAATACAAGGGACCTTGCCTCAAAGATCGAATTAAAACAAAAAGATAAGTTCGATGCATACCTTTCAGAGCAAACATTAGACGAAATCAATGCTCATGATCGTATAAATCTAGATGAAGCAATCAAAGCTCTTAATCGGGTATCCAGCAAATTAGATTGAGCACTAGACTTCGGGAGGACCTCTATGGGGGCCAGGGGAGAGAAAAGTAGTCAATGTGTTGCTTCATTGGCATTCATTAAGTGTCGCAAACGCTCGGTACCGTTCTCAGTTTAACTAATCTTATAAATGGTGAAAGAGGGCAAAAAAGTCAAATCGCAGAAAACTCCAATTATTGGATACTGAAATGATTCGTCTGACAAATCATCTGTCTTCTAAGGCTTTGTTCGCAGCTTTTTATAGCTCCACCATTGGATTATCTATATCAATTACTGTCTGGATGTTCGATTGGCCGGACCCATTCTACTGGGTTGACACGGGATTCTATCCATCATGGCTGGTGGCCATGATAATTCAGCCCACGCTTTGGGCGATCGTATTGTATCCAATGGTTTTCTTTTATTCGGTGCTCAGACTGCCGAAAAGAATCATCTTACGAGAATCAGGACTAACGGTCACGTTTCTTTTCAGCGAAAGGGAATATAGTTACCAGGCCATCAAAGACATGGGAATAAAAGAGAAAGGGAGGCACAATTTTCTGTATTTGGACTTTGGAGGCAGACGTCTTAATTTCGAAGTCGATGACGGACAGTTGAGACGGATTAACGAATTCGTTCCCGTTACGATTGAGACGCCTGCCACAGCGCGTGAGCGGAAACTGCCGCCGAATCTGATGCGGACTACGAAAGTTCCTGGGATGAAGCTTAATGCAAATTCCTTTGAGATTGGAGGCGTTCACTGTTTTCACACGAAATGCAATCATTGTCGTAAGAGTGCCGCCTTTTCAGCCTATTCCTACCAGGACGCTTCTAAAAACGAGCACTACTATATAGGATGCATTATTTGCGGACAGTGTGAGCCAATATCTAAGTCACTTTACAATCAATGCTTCGACCTAAGTTTTGATTATGACAATTTAGAGGAAGGGTTCATTTCAGGCGAGGATTTCGAAACCCGAATCCCCTCTGAGGTCAAAGAGCTCAGAACTAGGTTGAGCATCCCGTAGATGTTCGTCGAATGGGTAGAAAAGGGGTCTATAATCAATTATCAGCAAGCTACTAGTTACGCAGTACCTGGGGAGTCTGTTTTGCGACTTCAAATTCAGAGTAGGCGGTATGGGGTTATTTAAACCTTTCCTTATTCTCTCAGTAGTATCAAGTATTTGGGTTTATGGGAAGATTTTGAATATTCAGTACTCAACATGGAAAGGCCTACCGCTGACTGAAATAGGAAAGGCAGATCTTCAGACATGATTTGGTTGAACATTGCCATAGCTTTTTTCGGACTGTTGGCAACGTTAGCTGCATTTGGAGGTGACACTTGGGAAAAAGGGAAAGCGCCCGTTCTCAGCAGAATAACTCCTAGAGGCTGGCTGTCTCTGGCCTGTATCGTCCTCGCCTTCAGTTTGGGTATTATTAAAGAGCTTAAACAGGACAAAATTTCGAAAGACAGTGCTGCTAAGAGGGAAGAGCTGGAAGAAGAAAGCAGACAAAAACAAGGCAGAATAGAGCGCTTGAGTGAAACAAATCTTTCTCTAACCCAGAGGATCTCAGATAAAACGCAGGAACTAGAAGTTCTAGGTAAATCAAACCGTTCTCTAAACCAGAAAATAGCAGAACAGAATTTGGAAATAAAAGACCTGAGTGAAGCGAACCTCGCCTTGAGCAAGAGAATATCGGAACAGAGTAGCGACCTAAAAGGAATGAGTCAGCAAATCCTGGATATATTAGCTCCTGATAATTTAAGCGCTACTTTGAATAAAGGGGCCTCCGAAACTGGCTTTGACCGACCTACCTCCATCAAAATCTTATTCTCACCAGAGGCGTTCTTAACATGGAATGACAACTCAGATAATGAAGATGGGTTTAGTATTGAACGATCAATCAACGGACAAGATTTTCATAACATAACAACTGTTGGACAAAATGTTGCATCATATTCGGACGATAATATCGTAGAAAACCAGATGTATTACTATAGGGTCCGGGCCTACAATAATTCTGGAAATAGCGGTTATTCAAATATCGCTACTTTTATATATAAATCTACCGAAGCTGAATTGAACATATAGTTCCAAGAGGCAGTAAGGGATTCTACCTTCGCAAGAGTTTAGAAAAGGTCAGGGTAGCAAGGGACATGAACCTCAACTGTCGATACTTCGCTCAATTGTACTCAATAATATAGGACATTCTACCAACGACGCGATTTCGGCGAACATTTCATTTACGATATTCATGATTTCATTTCCGCTTATGGGTTCCGCACTGTGATCGACGTCCCGATTGCGTAATCTTATCTTTTCTACTTTTGAATGAATGATGCGTGCAATGTGTCTATAATCATATATATCCAAACGGGTTTTCGCGTTTTCGAAGTAGTTTTTCCTCAATTCCGAGAAAGTAATTTGAGGCAGTTCTATGTCTGTCGAATCGTTTAAGTTCAAGCAGGGTAAGGAGCCATACATCTCATAAAATTTATCTACCGTAGGTAAACATGCTCCGCTAAATGCGCGGTCGCATATTTTTCCGCTACTCATAAAATTATTAATGATATCAATGGCTAATGCTGTGTTCTCACTGCCCGATAAGACTCCCAAGCTCCATTCTCCCCAGGTCGAATGAGAAGGTGGCTCTACGGATAGGAGGTCGTCGATCGAAGGCGAATTGCCTTTTTTCGCAACGAGTCGCTCAAGCCAGTAGCTTAAGCTGATTGGAATTGGAATGATGTCCAGCCTTGGACTACTCTTGCTCCAATCCCCTTTCCATATGAATTTCCCTTCATCATCTTTTGCAGTTAAGCTATCAACAAGCGTGGAATACCAATGCCTTGCGAAGAGCCAATTGCTATTAAGTTTATTCCGAGGCGATTTGAAATTTTTGAAATTCGTCTCCAGCGTAGAAGAATGATCGACTATTCCAGATGAAAATAAGGAATCCAATAATTTAAAGCTGCGGCAAAAAGCCGCTTCCATTTTATCTGCGTTTTCAATGTTATATTGTGCATCTATGTTGAAATCCTCTGCTCCACTATTCCAGATGATCTCCAATACTGTACACATATATGAGTCAAATGTTTGCGTCTCTAGTAATATATTACGATTAGTCAACGACGCGACAGCCATCATTTCTTCCCAGGTTCTTGGGTAGTCGCCTTTTAGTAATTCTTTGACTCTATAATTGACTAATCGATTAGCCATTTGATTTTTTCGGGAATCGCTGTCTTGGTCTAAGCTCAATCGCTTCCTGACCTCCTCTTTAAGCTCATTTTCATCCAGTTTTTTGACCAGTTCATTGTACAGCGATGACTTGACCACAAAAAAGCTTATATTGGCATCGTAGGGAATTGAGAGACGATATTGAACCTCGTCTCGGTTAGAAGCAATCCCTCCACTACTCATTAGACCTTCGATCATCTTCTCATTTAATGACGTCCGGGATTTCAAGAGCTCAGGGATAATATTCGCTCTTCGTTCTCCGAATAATTTTAACTTCTTCATCTCCAAAGGATACAGGAAGGAGCTATAGTTCTTAAGAAATGTCATTCCCCTGATGTTCTTTTCGGAAAATAGTCGATCAAGCAAAGTTTCTGCGAGGCCGTCTCTATCATTTGTGATGCTAGACTTTGATCTCCTCTCAAGAAGTTGGTCTTTCATCGGGGAAAATATGTTGTTCGAATCAAGAGTTTCTATCGTTATCGATATAATTCTATCCTGCTCAGTTGGTAATTTTCTGTTCTCGTTGTTGATTTCCTCGTTTAATCTATAGACGAGATGATTGATGAACTTAGAATAGGTTTTTTCTTCAATATTCAAATCGATAGAACGAAACAGCGAATCTAGCTCGGTCTTTAGCTTGAAGTCGCGATAAAGATTCACCCAATAGCTATCGAAGCTTCCGATGTACATATCGGTCTTCAATGGCATATTGCGAAGCCGCCTTTGCCCTTGGTAGACCGTTTGCATATGATGGCGATTGAATACTTTATACCGGAGCGCTGGATAGGATTCAGGCATGTCGATTCTAAAGAATGATTCCCATTCTTCCCGCTGCTTTTTATTCTCGGAAAATAGCACAATTTTTCCGTCTCCTGGATAGGTTTCATAAAAGTGGAGTCCAATACCTGCCACAATATCGTAAGCACAACGGCGAGATTGATTATTGCTTCCTCGAGATTTGAGCACTCTGCAAAAGGAGCGAGACTCGATATCCGTAGCATCAGGTCCGATAAGCGCATTTAAATTGTAGCCTAATGGGGCCTGAATAGAGGGCTCGTAGCTTACCGGAACCCTCACTAGTTCTGGTCTGAGGATAATCTCAATGTCGCATATAAAACTCTCTCGAATGGACTTGTCCAGATTCTCCGCGTGATAATGATGCTCTCCAGTTAGGATAATCGTGGTGTCGTTTCCATTTCCAAATTCTTCTTTCAATATCAAGCAAAGCCGGCTCAAGAGACGTCTTGGTTGAAGATTGGGAAATTGTTGCTGAACAAGATTCAAGAATGCATTTAAGGAATCTAGCACTATAATATCTGCATTCACAGATTTTTGTAGGCCACTGGCCTGCGTCGCATTATTGATCTTTTTTCTAGTAGCAAGTACATCTTGGATTGCTCGAAAAGCTTGTTCTACCGTTTCAGCGGAAATATCGGATGGCGAAGGTCGGAAGAAGAATCGCAGTAATCGTATGAGCAAAGCTATAATATTCGCCTTTTCGCTATATGAATTTTTTATGTATTTAACAAAAGTTTTGGCTGGAATGCACTGTAGAATTGTTGGTCCAATGTCAGTTTTAGAAGCTAATTGATTCTCTAAATTGTATACGGGGTATCCTTTTTTTTTCTCTTTCTCTTTAAGTGTATAATCACGAAAAAATGTATCTTTTATAAATCTGGAATTATCGCAGAATAACGATTGGACTGTTTCTTCGTAAGTAAGAAATAGAGCTTTGCTACCATCGTTTTCCTTCTGGAAATTGGATAGAATTTGAAGAGCTAGAGTTGTTTTACCCGAGCCGGGTTCTCCTCTAATTAGGATTACGTTTCCTTTGCGAATTCCGTTACGAATATCGTTGTCGGTCGTTTTCCCAGATGCTTCTCCATCGTGGATCATCTTATCTAATGCATCTGAGCCGGTTGAAAACGTAGAGCAAGATTCGGAACTTTGGGCCATATCAATCTGCTATTCTAAAAATTGGATAAGGGGCTTGGGATGGTTGATGAAGCGATTGGCGTCAACCGGACAAGAGTTTTCGGGAAGGATTACTTTAAGAGTATTGCTAGCTTCGGATTGGCTTCTCAAGCTCAAAAGTTACTTGAAGAGATAGTTAGCGCCTGGTCACATATCATATTCATTGTCCTTAGGTAAGAGAATCTAGATGATGAATACACTCCTGCCTCCCCTAGGCCTCGAAAGGGGTTAATTTTCCTGCCTTCGCAAAGGCTTCAGCCTTCATGCACTGCGGCTAGACACGACGGGATAGCAAGCGAAAATCAAATCTTAAAATAAATCCAATTATTGGATACGAATTGACTTTTATAAATAGCTCTTTGTGGCCAAAATAAATAGTCTGTCCCCATTCTTCGCTCCTCCGGAATTGACTGCCGTCGGTCCGGTCGCTATTCAGTGGACCGATGGACTTTGTGAGTGGATAGCCTTCAAGTTGCGATCCTGGAAATTTCGTACCTGGAATTCAATCGTCGGCGAAGGGCGCGTTGTCGATAGCGTAACTTCCTGGTTTCTTACCGACATTCCAACCTCTTTTCAGTGCATCTACCAATTCTGGGTAATCGCTGCCGTCCGAATCGAGAGGCGTAAGGGCGATCGCAAGTCGTTTCCTTAGAATAAAAAGCGCGATAGAGCCGTACAGAAGCGGTAGAGGCAATACTAGTGGAAAGATCTTAAGAAAAGGATAGAGAAGTAGTGGAGATATCGCTAACAGCGTGAATAACCATTGCTTGCTTTTATCGGAGCGATAATGACCTACGGCTCCGAACGCGATTGATATTAGTAGAGGAATGAACCAGACGAGAATGGAATAGGGTTTGTAGTGTTGATATTGAGAATCTACGAATTTCAAGTAATTCTTGATGAAAGGTACTCCATCCTCTCGACCAAGCACCCAAATCCAAATTCCGGTGACGAAGTAGATGCCAAGCATAGGCATTAGGATTCTATTGATCAGATAATCCGTATTCCGCATTACTGAAGCAGCTTTCCTTGATCTTGGTATCGATATGGTTCGAGTCTGCCATAAGACTTTGTCGGTTGTCCCTGTTTGGGCATGGGTTCTCTTGTCGTAGTTGTAGGTTCTGTCGGTTTTGATCGGGTCGGTATGCAAATGTATTATTTCCGCATGGTCGAAACTCTCCTTTTCGCCTTTCAAATACCAACAGCTCATGGTTGTTTCTGGTCTTGGAATCTGCGTATGTCAATTTATCAGGATTCGCAGGTAGTGGTACATTTTGATTTAATCATTCAATAAGGCGATAAGCTCTTCGGTTTCCAAAATGTGATCGGACACGCCAGCCTCCATCGCCGGAGTCACCCGAAGCGAGCCGTGAGCGCGGCAGAATTTGTGGTAGAGCCAAAGGGGTTAGTGATCAATTATCAACTAAGAAGCCGAAAGCGATCAGGTGTCCCGTCTTCGCCTAGCTTCCTCCTACGTGAAGACTTTCGTCTTCTCTTTGATTCGCCGCGACAAGCCGGCGTGACAAGGCGCGGAGGCGTTACGACCCATTCGATGAACTCAGTACGGGCAAGCTCAACGCAGGCAGGCTAATTAAATAGTAGAACAAATCCAATTATTGGATACGGATCGAATCCTGTTCCCGCCATCCGCCTTCTCCCGCTGGGCAGGCTTCAGCCTTTGTGCACTACGGCTAGACAAGACGGCGAGACGATGTTAACGATTCTGACCGCCAGACCAGAGCGCTCCCTCAATGAGGGATTTGCTGCGTGTAGCAATGGATGCCTCCTCCGGCCTTTGATAAGTGGTTGGAGACGATGGGAACCACCTGATCATAAAACGTCCCGATGATAGCCAAGGCCGGATCATCCTGTTCAGGGTCTCCGCTGATCGGAACGTAGGCGACATCGCCACCGCTTCCGATATAGAAATTCATATGGACGATATCGTCCATGAGCGGCAACTCGACAACCTTCAAGCCATGGGCCAGCAGTACCTGTTTGGCATCCTGGCAAACACGATAGTTGATGTCCGATTCGAGCTCCGTGGTGTGAAGCAGAACCGTGTCTTCGGCGACGAACTTCAGAAGACCGTCCACATGACCATCGGTAATCGGGTCAGGCATCAATCCGCTCTCGATCCATATGATCTTCTCGAGCCCGAGCATATTCTTGAGCTCCTCCTCGACCGCTTCCTTCGGCCAGTCAGTCCGATTCGGGTTGAGCACGCAAGATTCGGTGACAATGCCCACTCCGCCGCCGATCTCGATCGATCCTCCCTCAAGCACGAAGTTCGAGCGAAAGATCGGCCAATCCATGGCTCTCGATATATTGTCTCGAGTATCCACATCCTCTTCCCATCCCCGGTACTTTCTTCCCCAGCCATTGAAGCGGAAGCCCGCCGAAGCCAACTCTCCGTCTGGTCCTCGAAGAACCATCGGCGCATTGTCTCGCGCCCAGTCAATGCGAAAGTCCCCAGCGTGTATCCGTATATTGGGGATGTCGCCCATCAACTTGCGGCATTCCGATTCCTCCGGGGCGAAGCAGAACACCTCTACTGGCTCGTTCTTGGCGATCGCTTCAGCGATGTTGACGAATTCGCGACGCAACCCCTTCGTCGCGCGTCCGTAACTGTGCTTCGCCGGAAAGATCATCATGGTACCCCTGCGCTTTTCCCATTCGTCGGGAAACGTGTATCCAAGGGACTTGGGAGTTTCGTCTGCCATGATGCGAGTCGCCACGGCGGCAAGAGCCATTGAGATAATAAAAAGCAACTTCATTCAGCTGTGGAACTCCCTAAACCAAACAGGAGACCCGAAGAATGAGCAAGTGCCTTTGGACAAGCTGCGCTGGCTGTGAGGTATTTAATGAAACGGGGATCAGACAGGCGATTAATAGCTTAGCCTATTTATCGTACACGGAGACTTTTCGGGTATTTCCCTTTTGGTCGTTTTCGGCTACCTTCTCGATCTCGAATTTCTGCTTGAGACCCGCGCTTTCGACAAAGACAGCGTAAAGCCCTTCGGGAAGATCATCGAGATCGAGCTGATACTTTCCTGCCTGATGCGTCGCTTGCTTCACGATCTTTCCTTCTCCGTTCACGAAGCGATAGCTGAAGTCGTACGGGGCGTGTATGAAATAGCGGCCATTGATGAACTGGTAGACATAGGTGAAGAGGTCTGCGATGAAAGACTCCGGCCAAGCGGCATCGGCTTTCGCGGCGGCATTCGAACGATCGAGCAGGTCCTGAACGATGCGATGGCCGTTGGCCTTGAACTTGTCGCGGGCGGCTTCTTCGGTCGCTTGGTCCAAGGTTCCGTCATGTCTATAGTGATCGAGTTCGACGCCGAATGCCTCCGTCAGCAGCCAGAAAGTAGAGCCGTCTGACATGTCCGGCTTGTCGCCGTAGCGCTTGGCATTGACGTAGATCTGCCCTAGACGGCTGTTGTTGAATTCGCTCAGACGTTCGAATCCCGCCGATCCGTCGACAATACCATTCTGTCCCACTGATCCCACCTCTATGTACCTGATTTCCGAATACTCCCTTGCTCGATCGTGGATAAACAGGCATGCCTTTTCGTCGTCTCGGCAATTCGCGACTCGATAGGGCGTTTCCGGCGAGCCTTGAGCATAGAAAGACATCGTCCAATGGCTAATGAAAACGATGTTGGCGAGCGTATCCATCTTCCCCGTATCCAGGCAATGCTTGACGGCGATCGCCGGTTCGGTAAGCGGTCCCCAGGATAAGCAGTAAATCGGACCTTCCTGCGCCGCTTCCAGAAACTTGGCTACCGTTCCATAGTTTTCCAAATCCGAATAATCCTTGATCGGATCGAACCGCTTTGGATTGGCCACCTGCGTGATCGTCGATCGCATGAAGGGAAGGGAGGCCGGATAGCCGCCATACACCTCGTTCATGAACGGCGCCTCGTATTCGTAAGCCTCGAGCAAGACGTCGCGAACAAAGGGCATGGGATTGCTCATGTTCTTCCGGTTGGTAGAGGACACCACGATTCCTTCGATGTCGAAACGATTGGCTTCGAGCATCAAGGCTGCCATGGTCACGATATCGTCTGGATCATTCTGCGGATGCCCGCCAGTCCGCTGGTCTCGCGGGTCCGAGAGATCCGTGTAAATCCACACGCGAGGCTTTTCGGCGGTAGCGATTGCGGCTAGGCCATAGAGACTCAGTAAGGTGAGGGCGAGGCGGTGATACTTCACGATGACCTCATTGGAAGGACCATTGGAAGAAGCAGCAAGGGAATAAAAGGGCAGGGAAGTAAAATCAGGTCTTAAAAGGACTCCAACTATTGGATACGGATGAGTTTGGAGACTGGAAATCACGAGGATTAGGAAGCAGTCTCCTTCATGTTTCCTAACGCTATCGACTGTTTTTAAGAAGATTTTGTTGGTTGCAACACTTCTCCTTATCGCTGATTTTCTTGGGATGAGAAAACGCTTAGCAGGTATTTTCTATACTTTCCATAGCTTTCGGTGCATCGCTCTTAAAGCGACGTTCTATCTATTTCCATCTAAAAGCCTTCCCCTCTATAAAAGAATTAAACCTGCAATAGCGCTGGATATTTTCTTATCATTTGGTTTCTACATCGCACTGTGCTCGCTCGCTGTAGAAATATTCATCTACCAACGGATGGCCTATTTGGGATTGCTCGTCCCTCTCAATCTTCTCTTTTTCGTCCTCAAAAGATTTGAACGGAGAGAAAGAATAAGAAGATTAATGAAGCCATTTTGTATCTACAACATAAATACAGGAACCGCTAAACGGCTTGAAGGAAAAATTGATGTTTTCCATCTATTCATTAGCGAAACGGGAGAAGTAGATGAAAAATTCAAAAACAACCAAATAACAAAAAGCAAAGAAGCCTTAGCCTGGATCGATATTCAAGCTTCACGATACAATGTATCTACGGAATATAATCATACAGTAATCCCAGACTTTTCCTTACCAACAGCAGAAATCCCTTCCGAGAAGAATGATTACCTCGACTTAAGCAGCTTTCAGGGAAATGTAATGCGACATTTCAAGCAAGCAATTGAAGAGGTGCATAAAATCGACGTTACGCAAAGCAACTCCTTTCTCGTCATATACCTGTCCTCGGAAATTCGCTCCTATGCTGTCCCCTCCTATTTTGTCTCTAAAAGAGACGAGGCGCTAATCGAATACTGTGTTCTTAGCGCGGAAACCGAGGTCGGAACTCATGCTCATGAGATCCTTCACCTTTTTGGCGCTGATGACTACTATCTGGAATCAAACCAGATCTTGATGGAGTACCGACAAGACAAAATGGGGCACTGTGTGATGCATGATTCATTTCGTCCTCTTGATGAGCTTGTCCTCAGCGATCGTACAGCTCAAAACATTGGCTGGTTGTAAGGGAAGCAGCTAAAGGGGGACAAGGGAAGCAAAGGGAGCATAGCAAAGGTCAAGAGTCGAAAGTAAAATCGTAGAGTAAATCCAATTATTGGATACGGTTGGAGATTGGCGGATCACCAGGTTAAATGAATCGACATTGTCGCCGAGGCGACAGATCCTTGCTACTCTCGGAACAGGATGGCCTACGGCCAACAGGATCTTGTGTGTAATAATTTCGATGGTTCCGGTTCCCTATCGGGCCCGGTCTGTTATTGCTGCGCCATCTCTGCATTCGCTCCGTCTCCGCTCCGTTGAGGTGTCGTTGCCACTCGGTAGTCGGCTAAGCATCGGAACTGCTCTGGCGAACGGCTTGTCGCGGCGTAGCGCGAAGAGCGAAGACGGACGGGGCGATGTTAACTATTTTGACCGCCATTCATGGCTTCGACCGGATCTACGCGCGAGGCTCGATTTGAAGGCAAGGAAATCGCGAAGAGCACGACAATGGACAGGATGGCCGCGGTCGCTAGGAGAATGTTCGGGTGAAAGGGCGCTACTTCAAAGAGAACGCTTTTCATCCCTAGCCCAGCGTACCAGGCGCCTACCGTTCCCAGCGCGATTCCGGCAACGAGCAAGCGAATACCGATACCGACAAACTGTTTGAGAACTGCGGAAGGACGCGCTCCCAAAGCGATGCGAATCCCAATCTCTCGCCTCCGTTGGCTGACGGCAAACGCGATGACGGAGTAGGTGCCTACAGCGGCTAGAAGCAGAGCCACCGAGGCGAAGGCTATGGCCAGAACTGCGGGTGAACGGCGCATGACCAGACTCTCGTCTATCCGTTCTTGCATGATGCGAGCTCCATCGACGGGGAGTTCCGGGTCAATAGATCGAACGACATCATTAATCATGGGAACCAATGCCTCTGTATCCATTTTTGTACGAAGCGCTAGAGCCATCCATCTGGAGGGGTTCAGCCTCAAGGGAGCATAAACTATCCCGAGAGGATCCGATTCCGTGAGATCCTGCGTTTTCACCGTTCCCACCACGCCGACTATGGTAATGGGGTCTCGCTCTCCAGCCTTCCTGATGAGGCGGCCAATGGCGCTCTGGTCGGGCCAATAGCGTTTAGCCACGGATTCGTCTACCACGCATACGCGCAGGTCTTCGCGATTATCCGATTCTTCCAGGAAACGCCCCTCGATAAGAGGAATGCCGAGGGCTTGCCAATAGTCGCCGCTGACGAATCCGGTGAAGTGGCTAAGGTGGCTTTCGCCGGGTTCCAGCGTCCGCCCCACAACGATTATCGTGTTGTCATCCGGCCTGTAGCTGAAAGGCAAAGCGGAAGTGAGGCCGACGTGTTCGACACCCGGCATGGCCTCCAGTTCGTCGCGCAGTCGAGAGATAAACGATTGAACGTGATGAATCTCTGGATACTTGGCAGACGGCAGACCGAGAATTGCCGTAAAGACATCCTCCGCCTGAAATCCGGGCGACGTATCTAAAGTCTTTCGTAGGCTTAATCCCAATACTCCGGCAGCCGATAGCAACGCGAACGCCAGAGCGATCTGAGTGACAATAAAGACGTTGCGAGCATTTTGGGAGCTTCTGGATCCGGTGCCGCTTCTGGATTCGGCTTTCAGCGCCAACGAGAGATTGCCACGAAAACTCGAGATGATAATCGGCAGGGCGAGGGCTATCCCGACGCAAAGGGTTCCTGCCAGGGAAACCGCAATGACACGACCATCTAAGGCTATGCTTGAGCCGAATGGCAATTGATCGGTTCCCAATGTATCTAGCATGCGAATACCCACTGCCCCGACTAGCAGTCCAAGCCCGCCTCCGACAAAGGCGAGCATGAGGGTCTCGATCCCGATTTCCTTGGCGATTTGCAATCTGCCCGCTCCGATCGACTGGCGCACTGCGGTCTCTGTCGCTCGACTCTTGGCCCGAATGAGGAATACGTTCATGAGATTGACGATGCCGATCAGAAGCAGAGCAAACGCGCCCGCCTGGAGAATGAGAAGGGTGGGACGGGCGCTTCGAACAATGTCTTCGTGCAGATTGTATACGAATGATCGATACCCGGCCTTCTTCAGATCAGCTGCGCGCGCTTTGGAAATGCCTTCCATGAGCCTTTCATTGTGCGCGTCCACTTCCCGCTGGGCGTCCTCAACGGTCGCGCCTGGTCGCAGCCGGCCAATCATTCCGTAGTTGTTTCGATTATACCGTCCGCTTCCTTGCCGATCTTCCAGTTCCGAAGCGAGTGGGCGAAAGAACGCTGCTCCACTCTCAAGAAAGTCGAACCCCTGAGCCAGCACTCCCACGACTTGATAAGGCTGGCCATCGAGCCTGAGAGAACGGCCGAGCGCGTCGAGCTCGCCGCTAAACTCTTCCTGCCAGAGCTCGTGGGTTATGATGGTGACGCGCGCGTTGTCTGGATGGGTCTCTTCTTCAGTGAAATTTCGCCGTCCCATAGCCAAGCGCGTCTCAAGCGTATCGAAAAATTCAGGCGAGACGAAGAACCCCTCAAGGCGGCGAATGGAATCCTCGTCGCCTACCACGGCACTGGCATCTCGGTGTATCGAAAGCGACTCGAATGATTTCAATTCCCCTCTGCGTTCATAGTAGTTTGGCAATGAAACGCGGAGACGGTCCAAGCCGTAGCCAGGAATTGAATTGAATACCGTGACCAGCCGTTCCGCCTGCGGGTAAGGCAAGGCCCGAACCAGGATAGCGTCGATGACCGCGAACATCGCCACATTCGCTCCGACGCAGAGGGCCAGCGTAGTGACGACGGACAAGGAAAAGCCGAGCGACTTCACTAGCGATCGAGCCGAAGCGCGGACATTGCGTATCAGGTCAGTGATGACACGCAGGCCCCAAGCCTCATAGGCTTGCTCCCTGATCTGATCTACGCTCCCGAATTCGCGCAACGCCTTTTGCCTGGCCTCCCTAGGAGCCATGCCCTGGCGCTCGAAGTCTTCAGCCATCATTCTGACATGCTCTTTCAGCTCCTCGTCCAGCTCGCCCCAGAAATCATCGCGTTTCTTTAAAACCCCATACCTACGTATCCAATCAAACACTATTTTCCTCCCTGTATCTGGCCCTCGCCGCGACGAGAGCTAGGCGTTTTCAATGATCCGCTGCACGCCAGCGATGCCCGCGTTCCACTGCTCGATCTCCACATCGACTTGAGCTCTGCCGCTATCGGTCAAAGCGTAGAACTTCGCTCGTCTTCCCGTTTCCGCCTCGCCCCACTCGGTTTCGACATGCCCCTTGCGCAGCAATCGATTGAGGGCGGTGTACAGCGACCCCATGTTGATGCTAAACGCTCCGCCGGAAACTTGCTCGATACGTTTCGCGATCCCGTAGCCGTGACGGTCCCCCGACTGCAATACCCTCAGAATCAGCAATTCCAGCGACCCCTGAAACACTTCGTTTTTCTTGTCTGTCATATTGATCGACAATATATCTTTTATAGATATATTGATTGTCAATATATTAATGTAGGAAATTCGGAGAAGAGGGAAAGGTATCGATGCGTCGCTCTTCGAGCTATGCAGGACTAAGAGGAGGGGGGAGCAAAAGAGCAGGGATTAGCAAAGCTCCAATTATTGGATACGGAGAGATCTTGGCCAACACTCTAGCGTGAAGCTTAGGCGGGACAGTTCCCCAGCTAGTCAGTTGTATCCGTGTTATCTGTCCCGCCGTAGTCTCGCCTTGAGGGACGTAGGAGGATCTGTGTACATTGGGCTCTTGTGTTCATGTCGCTTCGCTCGGTAGTGGTTAAATACATTCATGAGGGATCAATTCCCCTCATCTTCCGTTTCAATCGGAGCGTTTACGGATTTCTCTACGAAACGTTTGAGATGGGAACCCGTGACCTTTCGGAATGCCTTGGCGACTGTCTTCATGTTGGTCTTGTCTCGAGGCGATTTACCGACTTGCTTCCAAAGCTCTGTGAGGGCTTCGTCTCCGAACTTATCCGCGATATCCGCAACGACTCGAGTCGCAAAGGCGTAGCGCGCCTTGTCGAGCTCCTCGTCTTCCAGAATCTCTTCCTGGTTTTCGACGGCTTTCCAGACGAATAGATCAATCTCATCCTGACGGTGGGCGTAGCGACGCAGTTGACTGTTCCAATCGTAGAGTCTGTTGGCATTTTCGGTTCCCAGTCGGTTAGCCGCGATCTTCCAGGCCTGGAAATTGGCCATCCCGTCGCAAATCCAGCGGCGGTCAGAGCTGACGATATATTGCTCCGCCAGGGTGATTTCTATGGTCTCATGAAGCAGGACGTAGGCAAGCGAGAGGCGCATCCGAGCCATGGATTGTCGTAATTTGCTTTCCGTATTCCGTACCAGTCCGATGTATTTTCTTTCAGCCAGTTGTCGAGTTGGCTGTGATCGTTCTTCTGGGCTCAGAATGATGGGATAGGAAACCGTTTTGGGCAGACTCGTATTGCTTTCTGGCTTGTCTTGGACGCTTTCGGCTGCCGCTTCCTCTGGCTTTTCCGTACTGACGCGGGCGGCGGTGCTTACTGTGTTGTCGTCCGATTTGAAACGAAAGCTATGACTCAGACGGCGTCTTTCTTGGATTTCCTTATCGAGTTCCTCTAGCGCCGAACTGGTATTGAAAGTAAACTTGAAGGTGCCTCTATCGGTCCCGGGGTCGTAGGAAAATCCTTCGATGTGATAACCGGATCTAAGAGCCGCTTTGAGTCGTTCTCCATTCCAAATCGCGATCTTGTTCGGCAATAGGAGCCGTCGGAAGTTGGCGTCCATCGCTTCTTCCAAGCTGAACATATCGAGATAAGCTTCGAAGGTTTCGATTTGCCATGGGCCTGGATTTTCGATCGCCAGGGCTGCCGCGATTTCAGCAAGGATCGCGCCTTGGTCCGTTTGTAGCGATTCTTTGGATATCCGTTCCATCCAATGGGAGGAGTCGCTCTGTTTGGCTTTGTTGGCTTCGATGGCGTGGGCCCATTGGCGATGCGCTGAGAAGATGGGCTCGATATATTTTTCGTGGACCTGATCGTATTCAATCGTCAGTCCGTTTTTGGTGATGGCAACGCGGTCTTCGAGTAATGAATCGGGTGGGGAGTCGTCGGCGCTGAGGAGAGCAGCTCCCAAGATAAGAGAGGACAGGATAAACAGGATTCGCTGCCGCTGGATCATGGCCAAAGTGAATTAGGAACGTAGGCGAGAAGTTGGGACAAAGATTCGCAGCGAGAGTTGCGCGCTTTAGGTGAGGGATTCAAAACAATAGTGAAGAGCCCCAATGGTTGGATACGGATGGATGTAAAATGATTGGTTTATGGAACGAACAGTGTCGCCGAGGCGACAGATCCTCGCTACTCTCGGAACAGGATGGCCTACGGCGTGACAGTTCCCCAGCTAGTCAGTTGTATCCGTGTAATCCGTGTGATCTGTGGTTAAATACATTCATGAGGGATCAATTCCCCTGATCTTCCGTTTCGATTGGCGGATTTACGGATTTCTCCATTCGCTATTGATTGCCAAGTGGAACGAGGCTTGTACGATGAGGGTATGAAGATTGGAAGAAAGCCATTTGGAAAGACAGAGCATCAAAGCTCGATCGCTATTTTCGGGGCGGCCGCCCTAGGACAGGTCACGCAGGGGGAAGCCGATAGCATTCTGGAAACGCTCTTTGAGTATGGTATCAATCATATCGATACGGCTGCGAGTTATGGCGACTCGGAACTGCGTATCGGGCCTTGGATGAAAAACCATCGCAAGGACTTCTTTCTGGCTACCAAAACCGCCGAGCGAACCTACGAAAAAGCCAAGGAAAGCATCCATCGATCCTTAGAGCGGCTGCAGACCGACCAACTGGATCTGATACAGATGCATTGCCTTATCGATGCCGATGAGTGGGAAACGGCCTTCGGCGAAGGCGGCGCTTTGGAAGCGTTGATAGAAGCAAGAGAAGAGGGGGTCGTTCGATTTATCGGCGTGACTGGCCATGATTGGATGGTGGCCAAAATGCATTTGAGAAGTTTGCAGAGATTCGATTTCGATTCGGTTTTGCTGCCCTATCAGTATCCTATGATCCGCCGGGCGGAGTACGCTCAGGACTTCGAGAAACTCTATCAGCTCTGCCGCGAGCGTCACGTCGCGATCCAAACCATAAAATCCATTGCACAAGGCCCTTGGTCTGAAGACGAGAAGAGTCGGAACACTTGGTACAAGCCGCTCGAGGACCAATCGGCGATCGATCAGGCCGTTTGGTATACCTTGGCTCATCGTAACTTGTTTCTGAATACGGTCGGCGACATTCATTTGCTTCCCAAAGTTCTCGACGCCGTGACGCGATTCGAATCCGGTCCTGCCGATGAGGAGATGGAGAATCTCTACGAGACGAATCAAATGGCTCCTCTTTTCGCGTCATGAAAATCAATTCGTAAGATAGTCTAAGTAATGAGCAGTGTCGCTGTCCACCTTCTCCCGCAGAGCGGGATACGGCTTGACAAGATGCGACTACCGAACGAAGAGACACCTCAACGAGACGTAGTCGAGACGAAGCAAAGCGGAGATGGCGGGCGTAGCAATAACAATGCTCTCCGTCTCCTTTCGCTTTGCTCTATACGCCGTGACAAGTAACGAGCACGAGGATCCCGCTTTGGCGGGACGATGGTTAATTAAATAAAAGCAGAAGATGTATGAACAGCGTCGCTGTCCTTCTTATTGAGAGCTTTAGCTTTTGATTGCCACGCCGCGCCAATGGGTTGGCCAGTCAACTGCATCCGTGTTTACCTGTCACGCCGTAGTCTCGTCTAGCGTTTAAGAAAAAAGTAACCACGAGCTTAGTTGCTGTGTAATTAGCGTCATGGAAAGGATATGGCCAATAGGACTGTCAATCGCGTTAACGCTGATAGCGACTCATGCTTATGCGTTGGATACGGATGATTTTGAGCGAATAAACCGGCAGGTAGAGGATACGAAACGTTTGATCGACTATCCATTTGGAACGGCGTTCGCGGTCATCAAAGGCGATAGGATAATCTATCAGGGATTCTCGGGTTATGAGGATATTGCCGCGAAAAAGCCGGTGGATGAGGAAACCTTGTTTTATATAGCATCTTCAACGAAATCGTTCTTCGCCTTAGCGACATTGCTAAAGGAAGGAGAAGGCCATTTGAATGAAACGTCAACGCTTCGAGATTTGTTTCCCGATCTGGCATTCGAGAAAATCAGTCCGGCCGACATTACCGTTAAACACTTGCTCGTCCACACCTCTGGAATCGAAAACGAGCCTTTGGTCTGGGCAACCGCGTATACGGGATCGCACGATTATGCGTTTCGGCGTGAGCTGGTCGATCAATCGACTCCTCGATCAGAGGGAGGGATAGATCGATTCGCGTATGGAAACATAGGATACAATATTCTGAGCGTTTGGTTTGACGAATACTATAAACGCAGTTGGAAAGAGACCTTGAGAGAAACCGTACTCGATCCACTTGAACTGGAGCGGACCTCGGCCTACATGAGCGAAGCGGCGAAAAACAATTGGCCGGTAGCGAAGCCTTATTCCATTCTGCAGAAAAGGACTCCGCTAAGCTTGTCGAAGCAGGACAATACGATGCACGCGGCTGGAGGCATGATTTCGACGACGAGCGATCTTGGTCGACTCGTCATTGCTCAACTGAATGAAGGTCGCGTAGATGGGGAACAGGTTTTTCCAGCGGCGATCATACGAAAATCCCATCGCGTAGAAGCGAAGCAGGATCGTAGCTTCGACAATATCAAGCGAACCGGATATGCCTGGGGCTATAATGTAGGGGAATATCAAGGACAGACCTTGTATCATCACTTTGGCTCTTTTTCCGGATCGTCGGCTCATGTTTCCTTCATGCCTGAGAAGGGTATCGGGCTTGTCGTGCTGAATAACAATCTGGAGATTGGAATTCCTCTAATGAATCGCATCTCTGACGCGGTCTATGGGGTTTTGCTGGAAAGCGGCGATCTCGATGCTCGACTGACTGGCCTGAACGATAGCCTAGTCCAACTAACGAATAAGCTAGACGAAAGGATGGCTGCCGTTGCGGAAAGGATGAACGCTCGTCAATGGGATCTTTCAATGGAGAAGCCGGCCTACACGGGCATCTACAAGAATCCCCTTTACGGGGAAATAAAGGTAGAACGGGATAATGCGGATCGGCTTTTCATGGAATGGGGCAATTTGCGGTCGATTGCCACACCTGGCTCAAAGCCGGAAACGGTGAGGGTCGAATGGACAAAAGGATCCGGAAGCAACGTCAAATTCCTTATTGAAGATGGACGCGTTGCGGCTCTCCGAACGAAAAGGGAGACATTCTCAAAGAAGTAGAAGGCTTTTACGAAATTCATGTTAGGCTTGGCCTAATACTACGCGGAGGCAAAGGGGTTAACAAATCCAGGCCCCGTTCTTTCATGGACGCGGCATTGTAAGCGTTTTTTGGATAAAAGCGGCGGAAAAAGAGCAATCAGCGCTACAACGGGGATTGAAGTCGAGCAACGATTTCCGGATGTCGAGAAGCGCAGTTTTCCAGCTCGTTCGGATCCGCTTGAAGGTCGTAAAGGATGGGTTCCGGTTCTGACCCGAGGACGAGCTTGTGCTGTCCATCGAAGACCATGGTCCAATCGTTAAGACCGCTGACCACATGTTCGCGATGCGTTTCGGCGGAGCCTTCGAGAACGCTCCGCAGGGAACGGGCGTCGCTATCGGGCAAGGCCTCGGCTTGGCCGTAGTCCAAGAAAGTGGCTGCCAAATCGTGAAGCGAAACCAAAGCGTCGGATGCCGCTCCTTCGCGTATTTGCGGGCCGGATACGATGAGTGGAACGTGAACCGACGCTTCATACCAGACCGATTTTGCCCATCGCTCGTGATCGCCCAACATCTCGCCGTGGTCGCTGGCGTAGACGATGATGGTGTTTTCCAATTCGCCTCTTTCGCGAACCAGGTTGATCATTCTACCGATCTGGGAGTCGATATTCTCGATCATCGCGGCATAGTTTTGGCGTTTGACGCGAATGTCCGTTGGATCGCCTTCGTCGCTATCCACTGCGTCGGGGAAATCGACGCCCTCCCATTCCCGACGCATGCTCGGCGTGACGTCGAAGGGGTCGTGCGGTCCGACGAAGTTCACCACCAGATGCCAGGGGCGATCGCTGGAAAAGGAGCGCAATTCGCTCAACGCTTTCTCGGCCACCCAATTGTCGCAGTAAGCATGGTCGGGAAGCTCGGTGACCGCTGCGAAGCTTAGCGCGTTTTGCGAGTCGCGGTGCGGTCGATACATGTCGACGTGCGTCTCGGCCAAATCGTTCTCGACCAAAAACTGCATGTACGGTCCCTGGGGCGTGTGGTCGCTGTTGAGGTAAGACCAAATCGCATCGCCCTTGCCCTCATTATCGATGCCGCGGCTGAAACCGTATTCGGACAACTTATTCTTGCCTTCGATACCCCATTCCAAGTCCGGCTTGTGCAAGTCGAACTTTCCCACTCCCGACACCTCGTAGCCGCTGTTGCGCAGGTTGCGGTAATAGTTAGGTAGTTCGAGCGGCGTGTTTTGTCCGTTGTTGCGGACACCGCAATGCTGGTAGTCGCGACCCGTCGCTAAACAGGCCCGGGCGGGGCTGCAAAGAGGAGATGGCGTGTAGGCATTGAGAAACCGCGTACCCCGCTCGGCTAGCCAATCGATATTGGGCGTACGCAGCGGCAAGTCTGGATTGGGGCCCAGCCAATCGAATCGATGCTGGTCGGGAAATAGGAAGAGGAAGTTTGGGCGGGAGGTCATGGACTGCTCGAATAGCGAATCATTTGGTCGGAATGGGAAAGCCGACTTTCGATCGAACAGTTATCGAATGTCGAATCCCTTCAGCGAAAGTGGTCGCCAGGAACGAGCATGCGAGCGTGCATATTCCGAAATGCTTCATGCTGTTATTTTTGGTAGAAGTCATTGAGGGAACAACGAAACACGCAAACTACACGAAAAACTAGCGATCCTTCGATCCCTTTCGCAACTGCTTGCGATGGGTATTTCGTTTACCTACGCCTCAATTAGCTCAAATACCCTGAACGCGCATCTTGATCGCGTAGAGAGAAGTCCTCGCTGGAATGAACAGGGTCTTGCCGTCTCTTCCTCCGAAGTGAACATTGCCTGGCTTTTCCGGAGTTATGATTTCCTCCAGCTTGATGCCTGAGGGGCTGTAAATCGAAACGCGAAAATAGGGTTCTTGATGAGGAGAGGTGATGTAGAGATTGCCTTCGCTGTCCATGGTCATCCCATCCGAGCCCTCGGTGGAAAAGAACGTTTTATTGGACAGGGTGCCGTCTTCGTTGATGACATAAGCGTAGTTGGCGTTTCCCGAGCGATCCGCGACGTAGAGCGTTTTGCCGTCGGGAGAGCCTAGGATGCCATTGGGGCGTATCAGATCATCTACTACAATGATCAGCTTTTCGCGATTCGGAGACAAATAGAATACGTATTCGCCGTCCAACTCCAAATCATCTCGATTGCCGTAGCGAGGATCCGTGAAATAGATGCCGCCTTTAGGGTCGATCCAAAGGTCATTGGGACTGTTCAGCTTTTTACCCTCAAACTCGTCTGCGAGCACAGTCACGTCGCCGTCCAGGGTGATCGCGGTCAGCCGTCTGTTTTTTCCTTCGCAAACCACCAAGGTATTGGGGTCCAGGAAAGCCAGACCGTTCGCTCCTCCGGAATCCTCCCGAAATGTTTCGAGTCGATGGTCGCTCGTCCAAATGTGGATGACGTTATTGGGTATATCGGTGAAATAGATATCGCCTGCATCGTTGGCTATAGGACCCTCCAGAAAGCCGAAGCCGGTCGCAAGTCGTTCGACCTTCGCCCCTGAGGCAACCAATTTTTCGCGCGATTCCTTTTCGGAATATCCATCCCTGGGGCTATCTGCGAAGAGAGAGTCGGGAGCGAGCAGAAATAGCAGGATAGCGACTAAAAGAATAGGCATAGCTTTTTTCACCTTCTCCTAGCGAAAAAGTCATTTCCCTTCTTTCTCGATTTGTTGAATCGCAACAGGACGACTCGAATGTTTCGGTTTCATTTAGGGCCCGGTCTGTTATGGCTGCGCCATTTCCGCGCTCGTTCCTTCTCTACTTCGTTACGTTGAGGTGTCCCTTGACCCTCTCAAGAATACCTTGGCTATTGCCAAAGGCCGTTTTCGTCTAGCCAGGATTGGGTATCTTCGATCACCGCATTCCCGAGGAGCTTGTGCCCTTCGCCTGGATACGTGCGAAAGGTTGCGCTTCCTTTGAGAACGTCGGCCAGGCGCTTGACGGCGATGGTGGGGACTACCTTGTCTTCCTCGCCGCTTTGCACGAGGACTTTTCGACCCTCTAGCCACTGTCCGTAGTGGAGTGGATCTATAGCTGCGGTTAGTCGGCGAAAGAAGGGCTGGTCGTACCAAGGCTCGTCCGCGAAATGCTCCAGCGATGGATCGCTTCCCGGACCGCTAATGAGCTTGGACCAATCCGCGCAGCAGGAACGGGCGATCACGGCTTTGATACGTTCGTCGCATGCGGCGGTGATGACGGATATTCGTCCCATCCGCGAATTGCCGGCCATAACCACGCGATCTTCTTGGATGTTGTATTCATCAAATACATAATCCATCAATCGGCGGTAATCGACGCCCATCTGCTGGCGACTCCAGACCGAGAGCATGAAATTCTCGCCCAAGCTCATAGAGAGTCCCTCCCGCTTTCGCTCCCCGCCCAGACGTCGTTCGATATCCGCGCAAAGGTAACGCGCTGCGGCGAGCGCTTGAGCGCCGCCAGCTGCCGCGCTCTGGCCCAGAAAAAGACCGAAAGGTCCTTCGCCTTCGGGAATGTGGAGGGTAGCGTTCATCCACTCGCCATCTGCAGCTCGTAAGCGTACTGTTTTTTCCACTACACCGTCTTTGGTTTCTTCGGAAACTGTCGAGGCCTCTAGGGGCAGCGACTTATCGTAATCGTAGTAGTGGCGGATGTCGCCGTAGTTCCAGAGCGTTTCGCCTGCCGCGAAGGCGCTCGCTAGGAGCGAGCATGCGAGTGTGAATATTCTAAATTGCTTCATCTTGTTATTGTTTGTTTTAACAACGATCGCGTTGCTCTCTTGATCCCGCATTCGCGGGAGCAGGATCCACAGCAAGCTGTGGGCAGGATTTTTTGAGCTTCTTGTGCTTTAATATTTAATGCTCTTTACCACGGAGGACACAGAGACACGGAGTGATATTCATTAATCTTTTCTCTAAGACTTCGTGAACTCCAGCGACTGTAATGAGCGAGTGGTTAGATAATCACTACAAATCGGATGGAACCTTACAGAATCTCCTTCCCTACACGAAGATATTCGGGATCAGGCGTTCGCTGTCGGCGAAGCGTTCTTGCTGGACGCCGTGTCGGTTCAGGGTGGTCAGCCACAGGTCGGCCAAGGGACGCTCGCCTTGGAACTTGATGTGTTCGCCTCTTCTGATTTGACCGCCGGCCATGAGCACTTGCAGGTCAGCAAAGTCGTGCTTGTCGCCATCGCTGATACCGCTGCCCATGATGAGCGAGGTTTCGTCGAAGAGCGATCCACCGTCCTCCGTCTGGATCTGTTTGAGCTTTTCGATCATATAGGCGTATTGCTCCACATGGAAGGCGTCAATCTTCTGCAGCTTTTCCTTGGAGCCTTCCTCCTTGGAGTGCGTCAGCTTGTGATGCTCAATTGGCTTGTCGAAAACGCCGTGGTACATTCGTGGCGTCGCCCAGCGCTCGGGGTCGACGACTAAGGTTGCGACGCGTGTCAGGTCCAACTGGAAGGCGAGGAACATGAGGTCCGCCATGAGCCTAATGTACTCGCTCCGATCTTCCGGTATGCCCTTCGGTTCTGGAATCGGTGGCTTGCTGCGCTTGGCCATGGCGATCTTAGAGAGCTCGATACGCCGTTCCGTGGCGCGTACGCTTTGCATGTACTCTTCGAGCTTTTGGCGATCGTTGTATCCAAGTTCTCCGCGCAGCGCTTTGGCTTCGTCCAAAACGGCGTCGAGCACACTGGAGGTGCGCGGATCGGGCTTGCCGAAGAGTCTACGGAAGACGAGCTGGGGATCTTTCTCGGTATTCGCGGCAAAGCCAGGTCCATACCAGGAGACGCTCTCGTAGTAACGACTTTCCTTGTTGTCGTTGAAATCAACACAGCTCAGTTCGAGCGAGGGCAGCATGGTGTTGGCTCCGAGCTCCGATGCGAGGAATTGATCGACCGTCCGGTTGGTGGGGAATCCGGCATCGAGGGCCTCATCGGCAGGCGAGCTGGAAAGCCAGCAGGAGCAACACTGCCCGTGCGTACTCGTCCCGCCCGCGAATTTACGATCGAGACCAGTGACAATGGAAAAGTCGTTTCTGAGGCGTTCGAGTCCCTTGAGCGACTTCGGCATTTCCCAGCCCACGCCGGCCTTGGTGGGAACGAAATCGGGCTGCCAGAAACCGTTGGGCGTGTAAACGAAGGCAACGCGCTTGGGGCTGGTCGGGGCGCCGGGGACGGTGGCGGCGAGCGTTTCCAGCGGTTTCATGATGTCCAGAAACGGCAGCGCCAGGCTCACGCCCGCTCCTTTCAGCATGGTTCTACGGGAGATTCGTTTATTGCTCTGTATCATAGCGGCTCGATTGGTTTAGGGGAGATTCGCTGGTTAGAGCTCTCTCGCCGAGAGGGCCGCGTTCCTTTACTGCGAACTGCGGCGGCCTCGGCGATGCCGCCCTACCTGTTAATGTCTTACGGAATGGATCGCTTTTGACGATCTCTAAAATAAGTTCTGAAAACCGGTAGCCTCGCTCCTCAAGCTTCTGCTGGATGTCGCTCACGGTGGCCATGTCGTAGTATTCCAACTTGCGGCCGATGGCGTAGCTGAGCAGGTGCTCTATGAAGCCTCTCACGAAATATTCCGGGCGTTCCATAATGGCAGACTTGAAGGAGACGGGCGAATCGTAGGCCTTGCCATTCCAGACGCCGCTCGCATCCACCACCGCGCCCTTGGTGTCCTTTTCGCGCAGCCTGCCGATGGGGTCGAAAGCCTCGAGGGCGAAACCCAAAGGATCGATTCGGTTGTGGCAGGTGTAGCAGGAAGGGTTGTCGCGATGCATCTCGAACATTTCGCGCAGGGTCTTGGGTTCGCTCTCTGCCTCGTTCTTGCTCTTTTCCAGCACGAAGGCCATGGCCGGCTCGGGGGGCGGGCGATTGTAGACCGTCTCCAACATCCAATTACCGCGCTTGATCGGACTCGTTTCGAGCGGCGTGGAGGTGAGCGTAAGCGGACCACCCATGGTCATCACTCCACCCCTTGTCTTGTCGGTCAGTGGAACGCGGTACCACAGGTGGTATCTGGTGCGATCAGTGACCCCGGTCGTATCCTTGAGATGTTGTGGCGCGGCGGCCAACAGGCCTTCGTGGCGCTCATCGAGCTCGTATACATCCAAAAGGAAAGCATTCAGCCAGGAGTAGTCCGCATCGATCAGTTCGAGGATGCTGCGGTCTTCAATCATGATGGTTTCGAAAAGGAGAACCGCCTCGATGATGTAATCGTCATGCAGCGTATCCTCTTCCAGACGGTCGCGGTAGAAGGCCTTGAAAACTTCGCGGTCAGGCTTGGTGGCGTATATCTGATCCAGTCGCAACCATTGAACGGCGAAGGTCTCGGCTAGCTCGCGAATTTTCGGGTCGCGCATCATGCGCCTAACCTGTGTTTCCAGTCCGGATGAATTGGTCAATTCCCCGCGATTCGCCGCTTCGAATAGCTCGCGGTCCGGCATGGAAACCCACAGAAAGTAGCTGAGGCGATTGGCCAGCTCGAGATCGCTTAGCTCGCGAATCGGGTTCTTCTCGTTCCCCATCGACGCCTCCTTTTCGAGACGAAAGAGAAATTGAGGCGAAGACAGAACCGACTGAACCGCCACCCGCATGGCATCGACACTCGACGCTCCGCGGGATTCCTCCTTCCGATAGATCGAGTGAAAGCGATCGATCTCCTCTTCAGTCGCCTTTCGGCGAAACGCGTCATTCATGAAATAGCCCAACCGCGTGCGCGGCGACCGATCCTTCCATCCTGGCTTCAGACGATTCTTTGTCATCCAAGGGTCGCGCAGGTTTCCGGTCCCGATTTTCCCCTGGCTCGTTGCGATCGCGATATCTCCGACGGCGATGTATTTGCCTCCATAAGCCTGACCATCGATCGTCACCTTGACGGAAGAGGAGCCTTCCGGGATGTCGAAACCGAAGAAGGTATTTTCATCGCTGACGTAAGCTGTACGCGAGAGGCGCTGGTGGTCGCTCAACGTCACGGTAACCGTCACGTATCCAGAAAGTTCATTCATTCCGAGAACGCACAACCCGAGGGAGCGAATCTCTTCGCGCGGGTCGTTGGCGTCTGCCGCGAGCACGAGATCGAAATACTTTTCGTTTCCATGACTGTTCACCATGCACAAGCCGTTGGCTGTGCTCTCCGCCGTTTCGTAGGGAACGATGCTGACACCGTAGGTGGGGTTGATCGTGAAGCGCCTTTCGCGCTCCGAGCCGTATTTCACCGCGATGATCGCCCCCGAGTCGAACAGAAGCTCTTTCTGAAATGGATTTGGAATATCGAACACCGCTGCCCGGCCTTGCTTGCCCGCGGCTTGCAAGTCCTGTCGAAAGTCTGTCAGGGAAAAGTCGTTGCCAGGAGCGGATGCGGGTACGTTGTCCCGGGCTGCAAACCGCTGTGCTGCATTTACCAATACGCCGCCGGTTCCGCCCGTATCCGGTCCGCAGAGCGCATCGATGTCCAGCCCCAGCAAGGTCAGAAAGCGCGGACTCTCCACCATGAAGTTCGGATAGTTTACCAACTCCCCGGCGATCGAGACATACTTCTCCAGCTGCAGCGGCGAGACATTCATCGCGTCCCCGCGGTTGTTGAAGCCATGAGCCACTCGATTCTCTCCGGGCAGGCCGGAAAACGGAAGCAGGACCGTGTACTTGCTGCCGAATTCGCGGATGTTTATGATCATCGAGTCCGGCATCTTGCCCTCTTCCGCGTAATAAGGATCCCTCCGCGTTGGCAAGCGGTCCGGCAAGATGAACAGGTCGTGGTCCAGACCAAACAAATCGCGAACCGTATTGTTGTATTGGAGACGGTTCAATCGACTGACGATGGGCTTGCCCGGATTCGCCTGCCCCAGGTTCGGATCCGGAATCGCCAAATACGCTGCAATCGCCGCCAGCAATTCAGCTCGCTCGCTTGGAGACGGCAGATGGTCCTCCTTGGGTGGCGGCATCATCTCCGCATCGAGCATGTCGTAGGCTTTCTTCCAGATCGCGCGATTGGCCAGCGTGTGCGCTTCATCGTAGAAGCTTTCTAGATCGAGATCGCCTTTTGTAGTGTTGTCATCATGACAATCTAGGCAGTAGTTGTCGGTCAATGGCAGGATCCGCTCCGAGAACAGTCCATCGCTGGACGATTCCGCTTTGCCAGCAAACGCGCCGCAAAAAAACAATAGCGCCTTAATACAAATCGGGGCGGGGCGATTCAGCCATCTCGAATCGCGCCTATCTTCATTTCGCAGCCTCACGATAGGTGTGATGGATTGTCTAGACGCATTGGGCAATATTTTCCATATGTACCAAGAGGGTTAGAGTAGGCGGCCGGGGCCTTTTCTTGATTCTTCAAAATCGTTTTGGCCGCCAAATGCCGCGAATAAGTCAGTGTGGTTTTGCTTGTTTATCGGTCATGGGAATCGTCATTTGAAGGCGGGACTGCTTTAAACATTGGCTTGAGCCGCAAATCTGTTTCAAGACTCGGTCAAGAGAGTAGGCGAGATTTGGGAAAATTTGCGGTTTGAATCATGTTGGCGACGAAGCGCTTTATCTGAATAAAGCCGAAAAACTATTCGTCACTTGTGAACGAAAGTCGTTAACTCGCTAACCGTTTTGCTAAAAGAGAAGAACATGTTTCGCCGTCTAATCCTCGCATGGTATCACGCTGCTCTGCCTCTCTCCCTAGCTCTTTTCACTGGCAGTCTCCAGGCCCAGAACCTTGAGGAGGACCAGAAGCGGTGGCTGCAGGGAGAATGGGTCGAAGTGAAAGATGGCAAAGCGGTAAACGCTTTCACCTTTTTCGACCAGGATTGGCTGGCAATGGATACGGCCTTCAAACGCTATTCGCCCATCCTCTATCGCATCGAGGAAGTCGATTTGAGAGAGGACACGATCAGCGTGGAGAGTTTCGAAAAGCTGGAGGCGGCCCTCGGCGGTCGTACGGGAAGGGAACTGAGTCGCATGTCCGGGCTTGAACGCGAGCAATGGCGGATGGGCTTGGACAAGGAGACTCGGATCGCGATGATCATGCTCGCCCTTTCTCCGCGAAGGGAGCATAAGCTGAATAGTTTCGACTTTGGGGGCGAACGCTCGGATCTCACGCGTGTCGATTTAAAGATCGCTCGCCCCACCAATATCGGAAGCGAATTTCCTCGTCCGATGGAGTTCAAGACGCAATGGCTGAGATTCCTCCACGGCGATACGAGGCTCTACCTGATAGGCGATGAGAACCGGAGCTTCGTCCGGGCGGATTCGCTAGCGCCCTCAGAAAGGGAGTCTTACCGAGCGCTCGCTCGCTCAAATAAAAGCTACCTGAAGACCCTCTACCAGAGCTACAAGACGCGGGTGTTTCAGCTTACCAAGGCCGGCGTTCCTGCGGACGAATGTCGCGCATGGCGGGACCGCTTGCTGAGTCTCGGGATCGAGGGTTCGCCGGAAGTTGTCCTGGATAGCGTTCGAGAAGTGCCGTTGCCCGGCAATGATCTCTACGCGTTCTTGAAGTATGTGGAGAGCCGCAGAGCGCCCGATGACCCGTCGCCCCCCGAGCTTCGCTATTACTATCGGGTGCCGGTTTGCGCTCAAAGACGATCGAGGCAGCTTTATCCCGCGTTTGCATCCGAAGTCGGCCGTAATAATTACGCGGATACGGTTTGGGTAATGCAGATAACCCCGGCCTTGAACGACAAGCCCAAAAACTGGTCCCGGTCGGCCTATTCGAAATACATGGAAGCCTTCCGGAATCGGCCTTCGCATCAGAAGATCCCGATCCACCTGCGGCCGAATGGCGTCTTTGGCTTCCGAGGCGCCTACGACGTGTCGAATCGCTGGAGTTTTGACGGAGAGCGCCTGACCCTCGAATGGGGTAGCCTAGCTCAAAAGGCGACCTTCAATATGAAGTCGAAGGATGGGCAATCCTACCAGACAAGGGCAATCGCCTCGCTTTTCGGAGACTCGCTGACGGCGAGAATCTCGATGTACACGACGTACGCCAATTTCTTTTCAGACTTTTCCCACGAACACCAATGGAGCGCCGCGCTGAATGCAAAATACCAGGAAGAGGCCGCTCTTTTGCCACTCGATTGCTGGCCAGGCGGGCCTGACGACCTTTCTGGAATTCCTCAAAGCTATTGGCTGAGAGATCGGGCCCAAATGGCCCAGGCTGGAAAACCTTCGAAACCTGCTAGCCATGAGAACACCATCAAAGAAGCTCCTGGGAATCTCAAGAAGTCGACTCCCTCGAGCGGCGAAATCAAGTCTTCTGATGAGCGGCTTGAGTTGGTGGGAAGTTGGAAGTGGTCGAACGGAGCATCGATCCAGATCGAAAAGGGCGGTGTCGCTCGAAATGGGGCTATCACCGGAAAGTGGATACGTTTGAGCGAGAATTCCTCAAGCTTCCAAATCGTATGGCCGGATGGGTTGGAAACCGTAACGCTTTCAGACGATGGAAACCGTTTTGAAGGAAAGGGCTTTTTCGGTACAAGTTTAAGCGCTCAGCGTATTCAGTCCAATGGAAATAATATCGTTGGAGTTTGGAGACGCCATGACGGGCTTGTTATGAACATTAAAGCCAATGGCCAGATCGAGGCCGGTCCTTTTAAGGGCTCTTGGAAGCGCGTCGAAGCGAAAACCTACCAATTCGCTTATCCCATCGTCGATCGAGTCATTTTAAGCGAAGACGGGAAGACGCTGGAAGTTGGAAATCAGTTCGGCAGCGTAACCGCTACACGTGACGACGAATAGCGAAGTAGGACGATCTTAATCCATAGATGAACAAGATCCGCTTTCCGCCTTCTCTCGCTGAGCGGGATACGGTGTGACAAGATGCCGGCAGGATCCGACCAAAGATCCGGCAAGCTTATTGCATGAATCCTGTTGGCGCCGTGATCGGTTTTAGTATAGCTTCTGAAGCCATGAAGGCAAACCGCCTCTGCTCCCTTCTTGCGATCTTGCTTCTATTTGCCTGTTCCCTCGCCGCTAGCGATTGGAAACCGCTCTTCGATGGCCAGACCTTCAACGACTGGACCTTCGACGTGCTGGACGACTCGCCAGCCGAATCGATCTTTTCGATCAGCGACGGCGTTTTGAAGATAGAGGGAACTGGCAAGTCGAAAGCGGTCATCCAATCGAAAGGATCCTACTCCAATTTCGAGCTCGAGTTCGAATGGCGCTGGCCTGCCGAGCCGGGCAACAGTGGCTGTCTGCTTTTCTGTTCCGGGAAGCGCTTCATGAGCGTTTGGCCCAGGAGTCTCGAGGTGCAGATGCAGCATGGAAGCGCAGGGGACTTCATCCATATAGGCGAGACTATCGACGTCACCAAGGAACAACTACCGGTCTACGATAAGAAGAAGGAATCCTGGAAGAAACGCCTGCGTCTCAACCTGACCGACGACTCCGAGAAAGCCCCTGGTCAGTGGAATCATTGCCGCATCGTCTCCAATGGCGGCGAGGTAGCAGTCTACATAAATGGCGACTTGGTAAACAAAGGCTGGAACGCCACCGCCCGCTCCGGCCGCATCTGCTTCCAAGCCGAATTGGCCGATGTTCATTATCGTAATATAAGAATCCTGGAGACGGCAGCCGAGTAGCTCTATTCTGTAGGCTGCTTTAACTCTGGCCTACTTTGAACCGGGAATTGATGCGACTGATCGTAGAAGTCGCCATTGGGAAGCAGGGCGGCCTGAAATATTGGCTTGAGCTGAAAGTCTATTTCAAGACTTGCTCAAGAGAGCAGATCCAAATCAGAAAAAATGCCATTTCCTTTAACTGATTTTCGGAACTCATGCGTGGTATAGAAAGCTACCCCAAATAATGAATCAAAGGCTACCCGCGAGAGATGATGGATCTGATTGGTTTTCCCAAGAGGTGCTGCCTCACGAGGAGGATTTGAGAAACTGGCTTTCCTCTCGCTTCCCCGTTTTCACAGACGTCGACGATGTGATTCAAGAAGCCTACTTCCGTCTGATGAGAGCCCATACCTCGGGTCCTATCGTTAATCCAAGAGCCTACTTGTTCGTGACGGTGAAGAATCTCGTGATGAGCCGTTTTCGAAGGCTGAAGCATGAGCATCCCCTCGATGTGAAGGAGATAAACCCGCTCGATATCGTAGACAAGATGCGATCTCCCTCGGAAGAGGCTAGCGCCAACGACGAAGTGAATATTTTGATCGAGGCGCTGCAAAGCCTCCCAACGCGCTGCTGCCAGGTGATGACCCTGCGGAAAATCTATGGATTTTCCCAGAAGGAAGCGGCGAAGAAGCTAGGGATTACTGTCAACACCGTCCAGGTTCAGACCGCTATCGGGCTAAAGAAGTGCGGCGATTATTTTCGAAAAATTGGCTACAAGAGAGGACTGAGTAGATGAAAAAGTTTAGGTTTGATAGTGAAGCGTGGTCGGCGGTCGAACAGGCTGCATCGGACTGGGTTACCAAGGCGGACCGGGGCTTGTCCCGAGAGGAGCAGAAGGAGTTTGATCGCTGGTTGGCTCAATCGAAGGCTCACGAAAAGGCCTATGCCGAGCAGAAATGGAATTGGGAGGAACTGGATCGCCTGGCCGGTTTGCAGACCGCCTACGGGTCTTCCGAAGACCCGGACTTGCTTATCGAAAATCGGCCCACACCGGCAAGAGGTTCGTGGTTCGGCAGTCGCTTCGCCATGGTAGCCTGCGCGGCTCTGATGGCAGGGGCTGTATTCGCCTGGATAGGACTGCAGATTTTCGATGGGGACGCAGGGCAGAGTAGAAACGAAAATGTAATCGTAGATAGGATACAAACAAGAGATTTGGAAGATGGAAGCACTCTGCAGCTGAATCGAGGCGCGGAGGTAGAAATAGCCTACAGCGAATCGCGCCGCGCAGTGCGTCTTCGCAAAGGCGAGGTGAATTTCATTGTGGAGAAAGATCCTGACAGGCCCTTCTTCGTAGAAGTGGCTGGAGTGCATCTCAGGGCGGTGGGTACGGAGTTCAATGTCAGGCTTCATTCGAACGAAGTTGAAATGATTGTGACTGAAGGAACCGTGGCCGTGCAACCGTCTGGTATTGAAAATATGGATTCGATTTCGAATGAGGCTTTTATCGAAGTGAATCAACGCGTTAAGGTCGATCTCAGTTCGGATGAGCTCGTTCCGCTCATTGAAAGCATCAGCGAAGAAACCTTGGCGCAGGAACTCATCTGGCAGCCGGTCCTCATTGATTTCGAAAACGTTCCCCTGAGCGAAATCGTGGACGAGTTCAATCGCCGGAATCCCGTTCAGATGGTGATTGTCGATGCCTCCGTAAACGAGGCTCGTCTCTCAAGCATGTTCTGGTCCGACAATATAAACGGTCTGATCCGACTGCTGGAATCCAACTTCGAGATCAAGGCCGAATGGGGCGAGGATGGGACCATCTACCTGTTCAATAATTCCTGACACTAAGCCCCATCCATCCATCCAGCCGTGGTCTATCGAATATTTGTATCACTAACTTCATTACTCGCCATTTCGCTGCTTTCCGTGTCCTGCCAGATCAAAGAAGAGCGTCTCGAGTTCGATGTGAAGGCGGGCAAGGCCTCGGAAACGCTTAAGCTGTTTTCAGTACAAGCGGGGATTAATATCCTCTTCAGCGAGAATGATCTACAGGGCATTGAAACGCAAAAAATTAGCGGAAAGATGACCCCTGAGATGGCGTTGGAGAAAATGATATCCGATTCGGGCTTAATATTTCATCACGACAAGGATTCACAGGCTATCGCAGTCTACTACCCCTCGCGAAATTAATTGAATTCCTCATTTCTTAAATCTGTCGCTTGTTTATCGCTCTGCCTTTTGCCGCAGATCGGTTTGCATAGCGCCTTCGCAGCCCTCGGCAAGAAGATGGAATTCGAAATCGATGCTGGCGAAGCGAGGCAAACTATTCGCGAGTTTGGACGACAGTCTAAAATGAGCATTATCTATCGATTCGAGCAAGTCGAGGGAGTCAGGACCAACAAAGTATCCGGAATTTACCTACCTGAAGAAGCTTTGGAAATCATGCTCGAAGGCAGCCCTCTCGGTTTTGATCAAGATGTTGAATCGGGCGCGTTTGCTTTGGTCCATTTTGACGATTCCTCATCGAAACTTTCCTCAGACCCGTCGAGCGGCAACTCGAGCGGGCCTGCAAACGCTAACCCGAAACAACACGCTAGAAAAGAAATGAACAAAAAAATACCCACAATTGGCAAGCTGCTTTCCGGCTTGCTCGGAATTGCCGCGGTCGACGTCGAACCGCCTGTTTCCGCCCAGGATGTAGAGGAAGACGCCGTTTTAGAATTGTCGCCGTTTGTGGTGGACGGTTCGGAAAGCGCCGGTTATGTAGCAACGAGCACGCTAGCTGGTACTCGAGTTAAAAGCAGATTGGTGGATCTTGGCTCAGCGATCTCCGTTTTGACTGAAGAGCTGTTCGAAGATACTGGAGCTACGGATGCAGAGACTATTTTGCCTTACAGTCTCAATGTAGAAGTCGCCGGCACTCAGGGTAATTTCGCTGATACGAATGATACAGGCGGCAGCCGCTTGAGGAGCAATAGCACGACGCGCAATGCGCAGGGAGCAACTCGAGTAAGAGGTCTTTCCAGCGCAGTGCTTTCAAGAGGTCTGTTCGAAACCGATGTTCCTTTCGACCGATACAATACTACGAATATTACGATCAACCGCGGACCTAATTCTCTCCTCTTCGGAGCGACGACGCCAGGTGGAGTTGTTGATCAATCGCTTAAGCAAGCGGTGCTAGGAAGAGACTTCGGAAGCGTCGAGTTGAGGGTGGGAGAGAGATGGAGCCACCGTGAGGTATTCGACTTTAATAAGGTGATCGTAAAAGACCGTCTCGCTTTGCGGTTGATCCTGTTGAACGACGAGACCGATTATCAGCAAAAGCCAACTTTCAAGGATGACCGCCGCATTTACGCCGCCGTGAACAGCGTGCTGTATGATGGAAGCGATGGAGGCATACTTGGCCGTACTATCCTCCGCGGGAATATAGAGTCGATTAATGTAGATTCGAATCCTCCGAAAATCATTCCCCCTGGAGATGGCATTACCGATTGGTTTCAGTTGCCGCCTAGCGACATTCAGCAGTACACGGGCATAGATTTTCCGGATTGGACTGAAAGCTTCGTTCCCAAGACCACGCTCGACAACCGAACTGGTCAATGGGACCTTCCAAATCTTCCTTTAGCAGGCAACCGACCATACTTCATTCAGCCGCCGGCTATCTACAACCAACCGAATTTAGAGGAGCCTAGTATTGGTATCCCAGGCTCAGAGCATGTGGATGGAATACTTGCAAGGACGCTCTGGAGGGGAGCGCTTGGTTTGCAAAGAGTAGACATGTTCTCGACCACCTCTTTTTACGATGGGCAGCTTGGGAACGTGGTTGGCTTCACTGTTCCAGTGATAACGGATCGGGGAATCTGGGACAACCAGAACATGGCCGCGGTCGGAGATGTAAGCTACCGCAACTACGACATCGACGTACATAACGTTGCCCTTGAGCAGCAGTTTTTTGGCGGCAAAGGGGGGATCGAACTAGCATTCGATAACCAGGCATACACCAATGAGTTTTACGATCCATTCGCTGGAGGCGGTTTTGATGGAAATGGATTCAGAGGTTATTCCATCAAAGTCGATATCATGGAGTACTTGAGCAATGGAGCGCCTAATCCCAACCTGGGTCGCCCCTTCCTCGTCGATATAGGCACGCCGTTTCGAACGGTTGACATCGACCGCGATACGACGCGCGCGACCGCATTCTACGAAGCGGATTTCACAGGAAAAGATGGCATCGCCAAGTGGTTCGGTCGTCACATTTTCACTGGATTCTACAGCGATAGTACAATCGACAGGGCCACCCGAGACACGAAAAACAAGATGATAGACATTCCGGGATCTCCGTGGGACCTAGAAACGACCGTAAATGCGCGTATCAATGGAGAACGCAGAAATATGCCACTGGTGGTTTATTTAGGAGAATCGTTGCTAGGTTCGGGATATCAAAGTCCGTCAGATGTTCATCTTAACAATTACATGACCATAGATATTCCACAGCCAGGTGATCAGATCACTCAGTGGTTCATGCCCTTTTTCCCCGGTACGCCTGCCAATACTGAAGGGGCGGCTGCTCCAATGTATGAGGAAACTTTCGAGGTTACGAACTACCTGCACAGTGGAAGCGCGCTTCGTCAAGTTAACGAGTCGGAAGCCTTTAGCTGGCAATCGTATTTCTTTGGGGGCAACCTCGTAGGGCTTGTCGGTTGGCGTGATGACAGTTTTAAGACGGTCGAGAATATGTCGCTTGCTAACGCGCTGGTCCAGTTTCCCGATATGCTGAGTGATGGGCGGTTGGCAAGAGGCGACCTGGATCCGCGAAGGATTGCCTTAGCCGATGAATCAAATCCTGATCATGCAGATCAAATAACTGAAGTAAGCAACGAAACCACGACTTGGAGTCTTGTGGGCCATATGCCGGAACAGTGGGGAGATCTACCGTTTGGCGCCAATCTGAGCGCTCACTACAACGAGTCGGAGACTTTTGTTCCTGGGCGGATCAGAAGAGATGCGAACGGTAATACTCTATCTCCGGAAACCGGCAAAACCAAGGAGTACGGATTCACCTTACAACTCTTCGAGAGCAAGCTCTCTGCCCGTTTCAACTGGTATGAGCTGAGCCAGAACAATGCGACAGCTTCTTCGTCGCCAGGGGGGATGGGTATTCTCGTTAACAACTTCATGACCAACTGGAAATCGGCAGAACTCCAGGGCCTTCCCTTTGAGGATGCTCTATTGATTGGATTGGATTCTCGCCCAACATTGACTCCTAATATCACGTCATATGACGAGATGTATGACGCGATACTAAGTCTCATGCCCCAAACCCAATTGGATTTGTATAACCCGCGTCTCAATAACGATGGCACGGCATTTATCATTGATCCGAACCCAGGAAGGGTTGCCGTGACCAATGCGGTTTCGAAAGGCTTCGAAATCGACCTGGTGGGCAATATAACCGATAACTGGAGCGTGATGTTCAATTATGGTCAGCAGGAGACCGTAACCAGTGATTCCGCGCCCGTCGCGGGTGAATTGATCTTTTCGGTCTGGGAAGCGATACAAGACAGCGGTCTCGATGTTGTGACGCGTATTCCGCATCTAGGCGCGGGTGGCAGTCCCACCACCACGTTTACTCAGTATCTGACATCGGAGGTCAATCCGGTTGTCGCATTGCGGGCGAGAGATGGCACGGTCTCCTTGGAGCAGAGAGAGCACCGGGCTAATCTAGTCACTACCTATCGTTTTTTGGGTGATTCGCGTCTAAACGGTTTCGCTTTAGGTGGGGCGCTTCGGTGGCAGAGCAAGGTGGCTACCGGCTATGAGGCGTTTGCGGATGCTGAGGGTATCGTTACTCCCAATTTGGATAATCCGTATTGGGGCCCGGATGAACTCAACGGCGACGTTTGGATAAACTATGAGCGCAAAATCAAACTCATGGACATGCCTTTGGATTGGAAGATTCAGCTCAATATTCGCAATGCGATCGGCAGCGATGATTATATTCCCGTTCTCACCAATCCGGACGGAAGGGTCGCCGTAGTCAGAAACCCGCCGACGCGAGAGTGGTTTCTAACGAACACCTTCTCCTTCTAATCGAAGTGGAAAATTTGTATCCCTTTTCAAATGACTGCGCGGTTCGCTTATTTGCGGGCCGCTCAGTCGAAGAGGTTGGAAAGTGAGAGACGTCGCATTCTGTATTCATAGACTTGAGACAATTATTACGCGATGCTGCTCTAGTTCCAAGGGCGTTTTGGGAAGTAGAGTTGAAATGCCTTGGGGAAGGCCCCTTTAGCGCCCGTGAATCCTAATTTCAACCATACCCTTTATGTTAAGAGAAATAGTATTGATGAGTGCCGTTTTTGCAATAGGCGCCGCTGGCTTGGCCGGCGAGCGTTGGTCTGAAGAAAAGGCGAACGCCTGGTACGATGAGCTGCCCTGGCTCGTAGGCGCCAACTTCGTGCCAAGCACCGCGATCAACCCGATCGAGATGTGGCAGGCGGAGACCTTCGATCCGGAGACCATCGATCGCGAGCTGGGCTGGGCCGCGTCGATAGGGATGAATACGATGCGGGTGTTCCTGCACGACCTGGTCTATGCTCAGGACCCGCGCGGCTTTCTGATTCGGGTGGACCACTTTCTGGAGATCGCGGATCGGCACGGGATTCGAATCATGTTCGTGTTCTTCGACGGGGTTTGGCACCCGATCCCGAAATTGGGGCCGCAGCCGGATCCGATTCCCGGTCTGCACAACTCCGGCTGGGTGCAGAGCCCGGGCAAGGCGATCCTCGGCGACCCGAAGCGCCACGACGAGCTCAAGCCCTACGTGCAGGAGACTGTCCGCCGCTACGCCAGCGACGATCGGGTGCTG
>JANQRT010000011.1 GCA_028284385.1 Opitutaceae bacterium
ACCAATGTGATTGATTTTTTCCCTTTGATTCGCTTAAGTGGTACGCCGCCTCGAAATTCGCATTCCACACGCCTGGCGACATCCTGCCCATCGACCGCCTTCAATCAAAAGTTAACTGTCAAGACCTGACCCCAGATCTTTCCTAATCTGCATGAGAATCTGAGGTAGGCCATGCCATATACTGGCGAGCCTTATCAGCCCCTCTTTCTTCCTGCATAGCCATTTCCCATTGTTTGGTGAACAGCAAAGCTTCTCGTGTACCTTCGGTGAACTTAAGGCGTACGTTACTGTAAACTGCTGTTTCTATGATCTGGTCAATCACTGATTTGTTTCCTTGTTCCAACTGATATTCTGCAGCTCGTTGGAATATTCTCGCTGGGGCCTCATTCCCCTCGTGGACTGCGATCATAAAATGACCTCTCTTTACCACAAGGCGTGTGTATAGCTGCCCAGCGAGCTCCGGCTTGCCATCGCGCCAATAAATATCTGCCGTAGTTAGCATTGCCTTGTCGTTTTCGTAAGCCGATTTTGTCTTATCCAAAAGCTTGTCATTCATTTGCTTACAGACCATATTGACCGAGTCCACGCTTAGCGAATCCATCTCTCCGCATCCACTTATGACAGTGGGAATCAACACCAGCGTAAGCGTCGCTTGCACTGCTGATCTCCAGAAGCCAAAAGAATGCGATTCGACTCTTTTTCGTCGCAGATGTTTCAACTTAATTACTCCCGTTCATACTTTCCGGCATATTATCCTTATTTAGATCATCAAACGCTTTGCTGCCGCAACGCCGCAAAAGATACAGACCGCCTGTGGAGCCTCCCTCGAAACCAAAACGCGTCGGTCTTGGTCGGCCAAATCGCAGGGCGAGCAAATCGCCATCAATCATGTAAATCCCTTTAGTGCGTCGGTCGTCGCAGTCGAAATCTACATCAAGCGACCAAGTATCGATTGTAGACCGCTTAGGGTCGACCTTGTAGTTTCTTAGCATAGGGTCGTGTGCGAAGTGGTACCAAGTCATACGTTTTCCCTTAAACTCTAGCATTCGATAGTTTTTCTTTTGAGCCTTCCAACCTGGAGCGTAATCGCCATTTAGCAAGATAGATTGAGTTTCCCACTTACCTTGTAGCCGGTAGTCGACTAAAGAGTTCTCAGAATTAATTTCGCGTGCGAGTGAGCGAGGTTCACTATTCTTTGATTTCTGGCAGCCACATCCGACCAGTAAAGTTAAAGCCACAACCCAATAGAACGAATGCATTTTCGTCTCCTGATCTCATATGGCGAGTTGCAATGCGATGGTGATCTAGGCACTTTCAGGGCATATCTGATTACGGACAAGGAACAGGCATATATTCAATAGTTGTCTCAAATCCCCAAATCTCTACATAATGTCCTGAATGGGGGGGGCTCTCGATAAGAATCCATGCCGGCTCCAGGATTAAAACTGCTGTGTAGCACGTATCTATAGGACACGGCTCCGGTGTTAGAGGCGGATCAATACTTGGAGTTTCGAATGGCACATCTGTACTGTCGATTGGTGGAAGGTCGGTTACAGGTGGTGTCGGCGAGGGCGGTGAGAAGATGATTGGGAAAGGCAAATCAGGAGCTGGGGTTGGGGTTGGTGACGGCCAGTCTGGCGTTTCAGGGCCAGGTGGTGGTTCCGGAGGGATAACGGTCCATCCCGTGGGATCCACAAATTTTCCAGGTTGTTCCACTACGTAACCATAAAAACTCGGGCCTCGATCTGATTCCCGCTGTAAGAACCGTCCCCACTCGGGGGCGTAAATTCGCGCGCGGAAGAAATAATTTTCCGTTTCGGCGTCGTATCGCCTTCCCGTGTAGATGAATTCGCAGGTCGGCTCGTCGATCTGGGTATCGCTATCCGAGAACGTAATCTCGGCCGGCGGAGTGCCTGTGTTTCGGAAGATCAGCGTGTTGCCGTAGGCGTCGCAGTCGTACGCCTCGCGGATCGTGCCAGTGTCATCGGCCAGGCCGGTG
>JANQRT010000035.1 GCA_028284385.1 Opitutaceae bacterium
CGACTAAGAGGTTAGAGGCCTTTCTGGCGTTGTATGTGCAGAATTACGCGCCGTTTCATCGAACCTCGACGAACGAGTTGATCTACTATCTGAAGAACCCCACGAAGGGCCGAGAGATCAGGTATTTTGGCCTGAGCCATGATGGGGAACCGTGTGGGTTCGCGTCGCTCATGTACTACCCGGAACGACATCTTGGGATCTTTGATTTCATCGTTATCTCGCCCAATCGGCGTGGCTACGGTGCCTTCTTCGCTTTCACAAATCTGATCGCTGATTTTCTCGAATCAAGCGAATTCAAGTTGGACTATGTCGCTTGTGAAGTAACGCTCAAGGACATGCCAATATCGCGCAATCTTCGTCCATTAACGTTGATCAAGCTGCTGAGGTTGATTGGTTTCAAACGCGCAAGAATTGACTACTGCGCTCCAGATCCCTCTATCTCGAAAAGCGCCGAAGACTGTGCAGCATGCTTGATGGTTGTGACCTTTCCAGAACGAACAAGCATGGCGTCGAGTGAATTCACGGACGTTGTCAATTGCATTTTCGAGCAGCATTACCTTGACTGGTACAAAGCTACTATGTCGGACCCCGAGTTCGCAAAATATGAAAAGTCGGTTCAGAATGCTCTTGCCGAGATAAAAAGGGACGCGAGCATCATCAAAGATATCCCACTGAACGGGATCACCGGCCTCGAAGCTGAATTGAATACAAAGCCTGACATCGCGCAGGGCGCGTACGCGACCTACGGCGTCCTAGGCACTTCGCTAACCTTGGCGATCGGCGCCATTCAGTTCCCTGAAGTTACCTTCTACGCGATCGCCGCCATTTTGATCTTGTTGCTGCTCCTACTCATTAGCAAAACCAAGAGGAGTAGGCTGTTCTTTGACAGCATGAAAAACTACGTCGTCGGAAAATTTGGCTAAGAAACGCAGGTGTCCATCGAACCTTGAGAACCTAGCGGACCTATCTTGGCTCAGGCCCAGCCTTAGCATAAGCGAAGACAGGATATGGAAGCTACTTTCTTTGACAATAGAAAAAGAACTACGTTCCAATGATCGGCGGACAAAGTCTCTTGAATAGATCCAAACTGTGTCTCTAGAGCCATTATTCATTGTATGAGTGACTTCGACGTCTTTTTTCCATTTTCTAGTGCCAATGTGCTCAAGGCTATCAGAGCACTCGAAATGGAGGAGCAGATGGCCGCCAACCTTGAGGACGCGCGACATCTCAGAAATCGCTTCGAAAGCGGAGGTGTAGTTCAAGACCGAGCCGACACATACCACCAATTCGAACCGAGCATCTTCGAACGCCAGATTTTCGAGTTCACAACAAACACCGTTCTCATATCCCCTGAGTTGCTTTTCAAACCGATCGCAGGCGAAAGCGTCCATGGGAAGCCATGTGTATCGGTGTGACCCAGCCCCAGCGTTAAGGGTCTGATCGGCAGAGACTTCAATTCTGCTTACAATCGGAGCGCAGAATTCCTCAATATGGAGGCGCTTCGTCTCGTTCCATTTGTCTGAGGGATCCCAAATCCTCGAGCCATCTTCATAGTGTTTGGCCGCGGAGCGGCGAACGTGGACCTTGTGATCCATAACCCCTGATTATCCTTCGTCTTTGCAGGCGAATACCTGCAATTCTCAAGACGCTTAAGCCAGAGAATGAATCAAAGAGCAATTAACTATGTTGAA
>JANQRT010000068.1 GCA_028284385.1 Opitutaceae bacterium
GTTCTCGTTCATGAGCAGGAATGCGACATTCAACTTCTGCAGACCGATCTGAAGTCCTCCGCTTCCCTCTCCAGTTTTGAACCAGGCGGGAGATCCCCATTCTCCGTCATCATTTCTGACCAATGCGATGCCGAAACCCCCTTTCCCGCCAAGAACGAACCCTGCCTCGTATTGCCGGAAGATCATGATTCCCTTCGCGCTTTGAAGCACGTTAGCCGGGATCTTGGAAACGTCCTCGAACTGGATGTCATCAAGGGTCCTGATCAATCTTTCCGACCTGCGTTTGAGTCCCTTTTCCCCAATAGCGTGGAGCTCTTGCAGCAAGCACAGCGATAAGATCGCGGCGATGATGCGGAGTATCCCTTTGTAGTAGGCGGTTTGGCGCATAGGAAGTAGGTTGCTTGAATTTCAGATTAATCGCCTAAGCGTGGCAAACAGAATTCTCCACTATGGAATGCGGCTTCCGTCTACGCTGATTCGAAGTGTATTTAAAACTTTAATACGAACACAGAGTCCAGTCTGGCTGGAGTTTCTGAAATCGGAGATTGTTGAAATTTTTTCGTGTTTTTCAAAAAGGATCGCTTAGGTTCGATTACCATAGGCAGAAATCATGGGCAATTGTGTCCGCTGCCTAGGCCTAGACATGTCTACTCATAGGATTGATCCGCTCAAAAACGATTACGCCAACAATGAGCTTATCAAGCGTTTGCTTGGATTGAGTTGGAACTACAGGGGCGACTGTTTGCGCGTTATCGGTCTCCAGTTGCTGTTGCTGACCATGGGGCTGGCTGGACTTGGATTTGCAGGGCTTGGAGTGGATGTGATCCACCATGAAGTGGCTCCGTTTACCGAAAAGCCTAGATGGCCTTTGGGTTTATCTCCTCCTTCCCATTGGTCTGCGATTTCGGTCGTAGCCATGATTTCCGGCCTGATTCTGGCATTGGCTCTCACACGAGCTCTATTGAATTACCATTATCAGATGTCGGTAGCCAGACTCGTTCAGGCTAAAATCGTTCCCAATCTGAGAGCCCAAGTTTACGAGAAGCTGCAGAAGCTCGATTTTCGCTTTTTCGATGCCAATGCCAGCGGATCCATCATAAATCGGGTCACCAGCGATGTGCAGGCGGTTCGAATTTTCGTCGACGGCGTGCTCGTTCAAAGCCTGATAATGCTCATATCGCTGGTGGTTTTCCTGGTGTTCATGATGAGTATCCACTTCTGGCTTACGCTTGCCTGCTTGGCTACGACTCCTTTGCTTTGGGTCGCTTCCGTTATGTTTTCCCGGCGCGTTCGTCCCGCGTTCGTCAGGAATCGCGAGCTGATCGACGAAATGGTGCGCGCCTTGGCGGAATCAGTCCAAGGGATATACGCGGTTAAGGGGTTTGGGCGCGAGAGAGAAGAAAAAGCCAAGTTCAATACGGCCAGCAATCTAGTGCGTGACCATATGAGGTCGATCTTCAAGCTGGTCAGTCTTTTCGGCCCTTCGGTTAACATGCTGACTCATGTCAACATAACTGTCCTGCTGGGCTATGGTGGGTACTTGGTCTACCGGAACGAATTGGCTTTGGGGACAGGAATAGTCGTGTTTTCCGGTTTGCTACAGCAGTTTTCCAATCAGGTATCGAATATTTCAGGACTGGCGAATAGCATGCAACGGAGCCTGACCGGAGCTCGACGCGTCTTTGAAATACTGGATACGCCAATCTCCATCGAGTCCTCTGCCAACGCCTCTTCCATTCGGAAATCGAAAGGCGAAGTCGCCTTTAAGAACGTGTTTTTCGGGTACTCGAAAAATGAATATGTTCTAAGAGACGTCTCTTTTTCAGTAGAGTCCGGCCAGATTGTGGCGGTGGTAGGGGCGACGGGAGCGGGCAAGAGCGCTTTGCTAAGTTTGATTCCCAGGTTTTACGATCCTGACAGAGGGCAGGTTCTAATCGATGGAATAGATGCTCGCGAATTGAAACTCGAGGATCTCCGGCGGAATATCGGAATCGTTTTCCAGGAGAGTTTCATGTTTAGCAACACGATCGCTTCCAACATTTCCTTCGGAAACCCTTGGGCTAGTCGCGAGCAAGTTGAACGAGCGGCCAGGCTGGCTTCGGCCCACGAATTCATTGTTCAAATGCCTGAAGGCTATGATTCGGTGCTAGGAGAGGCGGGATCCAATCTTTCAGGAGGCCAGAGACAGCGTCTGGCCATCGCTCGAGCTTTGCTCCTCGAGCCTTCGATTCTTATTCTTGATGATCCGACGGCCGCTATCGATGCCAGTACGGAAGACGAGATTCTCAAGGCGATGGATGGAGCGATGAAAGGGAGGACTACCTTTGTCGTCGCTCACAGGATGAGCACCTTGCGAAGATCTGACTACGTGGTGGTTCTCGACAAGGGAAGAGTCGTTCAAACCGGGACGCATGACAAGTTATTGGGGAGCCCGGGACTTTATCGCAACCTGGCCAACTTGCAAGTGGTGGATGACACTCGTTCAAGGGATATGATTTTAAATAGCTCACAATACTGAGTCGTTTAGCGATGCCAAAACAAAGCCTCAGTATTACTCACTACCACAATCGCATCGAAGATGAAGAACGGATGCGACCCTTGGAGTTTGGGTTAATTCGCCGCATCTTTTCCTACACCAACAAGTATCGCCTCAGACGAAACCTGCTGATCTTCTTTGTAGTCTCTCGAGCCCTACAAATGCCGATGCTGGCTTGGGCGATAGGCGAGGTGATTGGGGGCCCTGTCACGAATCTTTCCCGAGCGGACGCCAGTTTCGAGCAAAGTGGTTTGTTCTGGGGTGTGGTTGGCTATTTTTGTTTGGCCGCCTTGACCAATTTCTTTTTCCATTTTCGACAACGACTGGCGTTGGAGCTGGGGGAATCGGTGGTTTGCGATCTTAGGAACGAGGTGTATCAACATCTCCAGCGCATGCCGATGAGCTTTTATAGCAGGACGAAACTCGGCCGTATCATCAGTCGCATGACATCCGATATCGAATCGGTCAGAGCTGGCGTCCAAGACGTGTTTTTCGTTAGCATCGTTCAAGGAGGCCAGATGATAGGCGCGGCTGCATTGATGATCTACTACAACTGGCGTTTATTCAGCGTGATCCTAGCCATGGCTCCGATCCTGTATTTCATCAATCGACACTTCCGCAGGCGTTTAAGCAAAGCGACGCGAGAAGTTCAGGAAAGCATGAGCCGAGTAACCTCGACGCTTGCCGAGTCCGTCAACGGCATACGTGTTACGCAGGGATTCTCTAGGCAGGACACCAATGCCGGACTTTTTAGGCAGCTTGTCGATGAGCACTCTCGCTACAATATGGCGGTAGCCAAGTCCTCCTCGCTTTTGAACCCATTGCTAGAAATGAATGGGCAATTCTTTCTCGCCATTCTGCTCTTGCTTGGAGGCTTTCAGGTTTTTTCCGCAAATAGCGTAGTCGATGTCGGCGACTTGGTGCGGTTTTTCTTTCTCGCCAATTTATTCTTCGCCCCTCTGCTTGTCTTGGGAAATCAATACAACCAGTCTCTCGTCGCTATGGCCGGCGCAGAGCGCGTCTTTGGATTGCTCGATCAGAAACCTGATTGGGAAGACGAAGCGGATGCAGTGGCAATCGAATCCATTGAGGGTCGCGTAGAGTATAGGAATGTCTCTTTTCGATACGAGGAAACCAAGCCCGTCCTTCGAGACATTTCATTTAAGTCCAATCCTGGCGAGTCAACCGCTCTTGTGGGACATACCGGCAGTGGAAAGAGCTCGATTATCAACCTTTTGGCCAAGTTCTATCTGGTCGACGAGGGTGGGGTCGAAATCGATGGCATTGATTTAAAGAAAATCACTAGCGAATCGCTGCACCGACACATGGGAATCGTATTGCAGCAGAATTTTCTATTCACTGGGACGGTTACGGAGAATATTCGCTTTGGCAGGCCAGACGCTTCGGATGAAGAGGTGGTTCAGTCAGTTAAAGATTTGGACTGCCTTGATATTATTGAAAGCCTTCCCGACGGCTTTCATACGGAAGTGGGAGAGCGCGGAGCGTCCTTATCTCTTGGGCAGCGTCAACTCGTCTGTTTCGCCCGAGCAATGCTGGCCAACCCTAGGATCCTCATACTCGATGAAGCGACCAGCTCGATCGATACCATGACCGAAGCCAAATTGCAAAGGGCTCTCGAGCGACTCTTAAAAGGTCGAACCAGCTTTGTCGTAGCTCATCGTTTGAGTACTATTCGGCATGTCGACAAGGTGATCGTCCTTGATCAAGGACGTATCAAAGAAATGGGCACACATGAAGAACTGGTTGCTCGTGAAGGCATCTATGCCGGTCTCTACGAGCAGTTTTCCAAAGCGAGTCAAAGCTAGGCTTGAAAGACGTTTTTTCCCTTCAAGCGAATCGAAACCGCCTTTATTCGCCTGCTGGCGAAGATGGAGGCTGATTGTATCGAGCGGGCAGTTCGATGATACCCATCTCGTAGGCGCATCGGGTTAGCTCCACCGCGCTGCGGGCATCGAGCTTTTTCATCAAGTTCGCCCGGTGAGCCTCGATGGTCTTTACGCTCACTTCAAGCATGCTGGCGATTTGCTTGGTGCTCATGCCTTCTGCAACGGCCTGAAGAACTTCGCGTTCCCTATTGGAAAGCTTCCCCTTTTTCTTACTAGCATTCGAACCCCCCAGGTGAGACTCTCTGAGGAGGCTAGCTGCTACGGGACATAGATAGCCACTCCCGTTTCGAACCTCTCTCATCCCTTCCTTGAGCTTGGCGGCGGAGGAGCTTTTTGCGATGATCCCGTGACATCCGAGCTCTAGCAGCTCACGAATGGCTTCGGGCGTGAAATTTGCCGAAATGGCGATGAATCTGGCGTTGGGATTCTTATGCCCGAATTGCCTTAAGATTTCCATGCCATTCAAACCTGGAAGAAACAGATCGAAGATAATTAGATCCGGCTTCTCTTCCTCACACAACTTTAGACCTTCCCTCCCGTCAGTAGCTTCGCCGACAACCACCATGCCGGGGATGGAAACCGCCATGCTAGCGACAAGATCCCTTAGCATGATCTGATCTTCAATAACTACAATACGCGTCTGAGCGGTGTTCATATGACTCATAGAATAATTTTATATGTTTTTGGGGGATGCAAGACAAGTAGAGGCACCACGAAATTATCGTGACTCCGCCCATTGCAAAAACGGTCTTATCAATTCCGCAATGAAATTTTACTAACCTAGGTGAATCTACTTATTATTTAATGGTTTTTAAGGTGAAATTACTTAGGGAATAACGTTGTTTATAGGGATATCTAAATTTTCTTCACAAATTTTTTAAAAGTTGAGTTTGCAATTTCGTCGCTTTGCAGCGGAATACTGATCTCCAATTACAAACTTATAAGTACTGTTGGCAGATTTATGGCAAACGGCGACTCAAAAGATTCATCAAAACGAATTATCGCGGAAGGGGCGAGCTGGCCTGTTTTTTTCCTAGATGCTTCATGCAAGGTCATTTGGATGAATCGGAGCGCTCTCTCGGAACTCGAGGTTTTGGGAGTATCACTCTGTAACAGAGACCTGGCCGATGTCCTGGACGCCTTTGATGTGAAATTGGAAGACGTGGGGGAAGCGCTGCGGTATATCGATGAAGGTCGGTCAGGCGACCTAGATTTTGAAGACGGTCGGTGGGCGTCTTTATCGATCCATTTCGTCGCTCGAGAAGCTTGTGAGGGGAAGGATACCGTAGTAAGTTTAAAGCGTCATGACATTTCTGTTACATCGAGCGGTCCCCAGGAGGAAAAGAAGTTCGAGAAGTCAAACCTACGAGTCGCTGTAGTCGACGATAATCAAGTGTCCTTGGAAATCGCAAGACGGCTGCTCGTCAGACTGGGCTACGATCCTCGAGACTTTTCCAATGCCAATGATGTCATCGAGGCAAATCAGGAAGCCTCCTTCGATCTTGTCGTTACCGACCTTCGTATGCCGGAGGTCGATGGACTAGAGCTTTGCCAGACACTCAAAGCTACCGGTTCGATCAAGGTAATCGCTCTAACGGCGAGCGATAGCGTTCATGATCAGAAGAATTGTCTGGAAGCCGGTATGGATGGATACATTCTAAAGCCTGTTACGCTGGACAATCTTGCCAAGGGCATTGATTTAACCCTGTCCGGCGGACGGTACTTTCCATCTTTGGGCTTTGCAGACAAGGCTGACATGAGCTGGGACGAAATTGAGCTTATAAATACCGACGACTGGCAAGATGATCCGGATTTGCACAAGCGGATGCTGTCTTTGCTCTTCGATGACGCTCCTGGAGCGCTGGAAGCTATCGATGCGGCTTGGAATTCCAGGGACGCCAAGGCCTTTGAGGAAAGAATCCACTATTTCAAGGGAAGCGTCGATGTTGTTCGGGCGGATCGACTTGCTTCTATTTGCCAAACCCTTCTCGAGTGGACGCGCCATGGCCAAATGATGAAATCGGAGTCAGTTCTTCCCGTTTTGAGGAAAGCATTTGAGGACACGAAAGCCTACGCGATGAAGGCAGGGTTAACCCGCGAATCGTCTGATTGAGCCCGGCAGGCAGGATTCTGGTAAATTCGGTAGAATTTTTTCACACTTCTGCTAAATAAGTTTGCTTCGCCAGAGGGAGAGCGTATCGAAGTAGGAATATGGCTAAGTCTTCTCCTAAAAAAAAGGCCAATGCGGCATTCATGAAACCTGTAACTCCCGATGCGGCATTAGCGGCGGTCGTTGGCTCGGATCCGCTTCCCCGTACCGAGCTCACTAAAAAGTTGTGGGATTATATCAAATCGAACGATTTGCAAAACCCTTCCAATAAGCGCGAGATCGTGGCCGACGATAAGTTGAAAGCGGTTTTCGATGGCAAAGACAAAGTTTCCATGTTTGAAATGACGAAACTCGTCTCAGGCCACCTCAAGTAGGGCTTATTTCCTCACCATCTCGATTTTTGAAATCCCGAAGGATAATCTGATTCCTTCGGGATTTTTTATCTCCCTTTTGCAGCGGCTCTTCCATTCACGTATTCACCTACTGGAAGCTCGAAGTGAATGATGGCTGGAAGATGGTCCGAAGCAAAGCTGCGCACGATCTCGGTATTCGTTTCCTGATAGGGCTTGGCTAGGAGGATGAAATCCAGTCCTCTCGAGGGAAAGTGGGCTGGAAAGGTTCGACCGTTCTTGGGAAAATAGGCGTAGTGATAATGCTCAGCCGCCCTGATGACGAATTGTCTTACGGCATCGCTAAAGACGCGAGAGCCGGTATTGAAATCGCCACAGATGATAGGAGGCAGGTGTTCTGCCGATTCGTAATGGCGGCGCTCGATTTTGGCTAATAGTTTCTCGATCTGCTGCATGCGGACACGCTTCGATCGAAAATCCAGATGGATATTTATAAAGTCGATTTGGATTCCTCCGAAGTCGACTCCGATTTCCATGTAACCCTTTTCACCTAGCTTCTTTTCGCCAAAAGCCACCACCTCGTAGTTGACGATTGGATGTTTGGACAGGAAGGCGTTTCCGTAGGAGAGCTGCTTGCGACCGCTTCGCTTGTTGTGCACCCCATGTTCGGCAAAGGGGTAGCCTGTAGCCTTTTGAAGGTAATCGAGGAGATTGATGTGTTTATTCCAATGCGAGCATTCATCCACCTCTTGCAGCGCGATTACGTCTGGCTCGAATCTTCTGATAATCTCAGCGATTCGATCGAGATTCTTAATTATGCCTCTCGACGTGTGAAAGCCCTGGTAAAGCGAGAGTCCTCTGCCATGAGCAATGTTGAATGTCATTAAGCTACCTGCGAGCTTTCCCTCTCGGATCTCTGCTTTCTGCACTAATTTTTACCCTATGCCATTCCCTCTTGCAGGCAAAGCGGAATCTGGCGATTTCATCTTTATTTAAACAAACTGACACTTTATTAGTGACTTCCTAGTGAACGAGTTTCGCGAGCTAGACATTCGACTTCGCATTCCTGATTTATGGCAACAAAAGGCGCTGGCCTTGATGAATCGGGGCAAGGATGTGGTTGTCGACGCTCCTACTGGAGCGGGTAAAACCTACTTGGTCGAGCTACTGGCCGCTTCCGGGAAGCGTGGTCAAATCGTTCATACGGTGCCCACAAGAGCGCTGGCCAACGACAAGTTTCGAGAATGGCGCGCTAAAGGTCTCAGGGTAGGCATTTCCACCGGCGACGTCGCTCAGGATCTCCACGCTCCTCTAGTAGTGGCCACCTTGGAGACGCAGAAGTTCAGAGTCTTGTCTGAGAATGGTCCCGATGCGCTGGTGATTGATGAATATCAAATGCTTGGCGACGAGGCTCGTGGCGTTAACTACGAGCTTACGATTGTCATGGCTTCCGAAAAAACGCAGCTACTCCTGCTTAGCGGAAGCGTATCCAATGCCCGTGAAGTCGTCGATTGGCTAAGGAAACTTGGTCGCGATGCGGAGCTTGTATCCACAAATGACCGACCTGTTCCTCTAGAGGAAATTCATATAGACGCGTTGAATTTCAATCCGCCCGCTAGAGTCTCTGGATTTTGGCCGCGCTTGATTTCCAAGGCTCTCATGGCGGATCTCGGTCCGCTGCTAGTTTTTTGTCCGCAGCGGAAAACCGTCGAAAAACTGGCAAAACAGCTCGCTAATCAGTTTCCTCAGGAAAACCCGCTTGCCTTGTCGCCTAGCCAGAAGCGCCTGGCAGGAAAGCAGCTCGAGAAGCTTCTCTCTAAGCGGACAGCCTACCACCATAGTGGCCTGAGCTACGAACAACGTGCAGGATTGATAGAACCGCTAGCGAAGGCTGGGCAGCTTCGTATTGTGGTTTCAACGACGGGTTTGGCAGCTGGAGTTAATTTCTCGATGCGATCGGTCCTGGTAACCGAAAGCGAATACACGGTAGATCACCTTCAGCAGATCATTTCTCCAGACGAACTGCTGCAGATGTTCGGCAGAGCGGGAAGAAGAGGCATGGATAAGGTTGGCTACGCTTTAGTGGCTCCCGATCGACCTCGCTTGCGTGAGGCAAGGCAGAGGCCTGTTAAGCGACCGCCCGTCTTAGACTGGTCCAGTTTTCTATCGATCATGGATGCTGCCTGCCAATCGGGAAAGAACCCGTTTCAGGCTGCTTTCGATATCAGTCGACGACTTTTTAATGCAGGCGAGGGCTTGTTGGGAATCGAAGGTTCTTTGAGGGATCCAGAAGTTCCGTGCGGTCTGATTATCGACTCTGAGAGAGCGCGCTATGCAAAGCCGAAGAAGGTTGAAATGCTTAATTCCCGCAAGATCTGGGAGAGTCTTCCTAGTCTGTCTATGGTTGAAGCTCGCAACGTTTTCGTTCAGGAAAATAGTCAATTAGGGCCATGGCTGTCGTTTCCAGAAGAAGTCAGGAAAATTGGAAGTGGCGCGCTTGAAGGCAGGCGAACTCGAAGAGGGAAGCGATTTGGCAAGCGAATAACCATCGCCTACCGGGAGAGAGGAAAACGAAACTCGTTTGCGCTCGCGGGATGGTTTCGCCGATCTCTTGCAGAAATTCGGAAACAATCTCTCGAGAAGGTTGGCAAGCGAATCGAGGAAGACGCGATCGGGTCGATTGATCTTGAGGAAGCGCGAAAGGCGATCGGATTTGGAAGGATCAGGAAACTGAAAATCTCCGGTAAGCGACTGATGGCCAGTATCGATTTGGCGAGCCATCCCATTGAGGCTTATCTGGATTCATTTGGGATTGGTATTAAAAATCCAGATACGCGTTCAGCATATCCCGCTGAATGCAGAAGCTGCTCGGTTCTCGAGAAGTGTCAAACTGAACTTTCCGAGAGAAGATCTCCCGCGCTGTCATGGAAGCAACTAAAGTTGATTGAAGAGAACGGTCGTCCAACTCTGAGAGGCAGGATTTTCAGTTTCTTTCAAGGAGGCGAAGGTTTGGCAATCGCAGCTGCCCTCGAAGATAAAAGCTATTCAGTTGATGCCATTGCGATCGACATCGCGAATCTAAGAGCGGGCTTTAGATTCGACGATCACAGCGCCTACAGCCATCGTCTAGCCCGGTCCTGTCGGCTTGCCTACGGGGATCGAAGCTTCGAGGGTTATCTGAAACATGGCTTGCCCCCGCAATATGGATACGGAGCAGCTGAAGTCGTCGAAATGCTCCTCCGCGAGCCAGCCAAGGCTAAGCAGATCTATGATGAATCCCTTAAGCCAGGGGACGTGCAACGAGCTCGATTGGAATGGCTAAGCCTTTTGCGTCATATTCAAGCCTGTCCTGATTTGGAGTGGGATCGGTGGCTTGAATTGAAGAACGTGGCAGGGTCGATTCTAGAAAAGGACGATCATCGGCTGATGATTGAAGGTCTTCCTGAGCTGGAGCCTTCGCAATCGACCCGTATTGGCCATCGGCTTCGGTTTCCAAGGAATTGGTAGAAGGGAGCTAGTTGATTGGTTGGACGTCCCATGTCCAGCTACTGTCTTTCAGAATCGAAAGCCAGGCGAAGCTGCTATGCGAGCCTCTTCGAGGTCCCGTGACCGCCCCTGGATTCAGCACTCGCGATCCGCCTCTGGTGTCTTGCGAAGGGTAATGGAGGTGGCCGAATAGGGTGGCATCGTAGTCGCTTTCTATCGAGCGGGGAGGCAGATGCTGAAGTTTGAACTCTAGACCGTGTCTCTCGAGAATAAGCGTCTCTGGCCAGATTCCGTAGGGATCCATGTTTCCTTTAACTATAGACAGTTTTATATCCAAAGCTTCGATACCTTTCAGTACTTCAGGGGAGCAAACATCCCCCAGGTGCCAAATCTCGTCGGCCTCCGATATCAGTGACGGCAAGTTTTGAGGGACGTGGTTATGGGTGTCTGATATTACGGCGACTCGAAGTAGCGAATCCATATTTAAGATAGGCTGACGATAGCTATTCTTTTGGTTTTAGTGCTATTTTTCTTGAGAAAACGAATACGAAAATAGTCATGATTACAGTAACCCAAATACCGTCGGCGATTTTTTCGGTCCCGGTAAACAAATTCGCTCGATCTGTCTCGTTGAAATTCCTGCTTAGCGTCATGATCACGGATACCCATCCAGCATGGAGGCCTATGCAGGCCCATAGACTTCGCGTGAATAGGAATACTTGATGAAGAATGATTCCAACCAGAGTCAAATTGAGAAAGAGTAGTCCGTTAAAGCCTTCCAGTATAGCCGTTAAAGTGTACCAGATCGCCATAAAGCCGTCGTCGAATCCGATTTCCTGAATTGGAATATGGGCTATTGTCTCGCCTGACATTTTGAAATGAAGATAGGCGAAGAAAACCGAAGAGAAGAGAATTGCTAAAGGCGGTTTGAATGCAGTATAGAAAATTCTGAATACAAGCCCTCTGAATAGCGTTTCTTCAATGAGACCTATGATGGTAGCTCCAACGATGGCTATCAAAGCTCGATTAATCAACCGAGTCCAAGTGAACTGAGGCAGCGGCTCCAGGACTCCAATGAGAAACAGTGGAATATAAACAATGGCCATCATGCCCATGCCGTAGCAGGCCCAGTATATTGCTATTCTGCGTGGATCTCCTCGGAATCCGATTTTTTCCGCCGTGGTAAGCCCGGTTTTAATAAAGAGTAATGGAAAAAGGACTACTACACAGAATAGACGAGCTCTATCAAAGAACCTTGAATACGACTTGTTGGCCAGATAGCCGGACTGGTCTGGATCCAAGTAATGCACGAGCTGAAAGGCAAGGGGACTCGCCAGGGCGGCAAATAGAAGCGATCCGAAAAAAAGAATGACCAGAAGACCTATTCCTTTGAGCGAATATTCGTCCTCTGAAAGATTGTACAGTAAGTGCTGATTGCTTCGTTCCATCGAGGGTAGAAAATCTGAAGCTTATAAGCTCTTTGGGTAATTTAGGGCTACTGTTTTTCGTATTCGCCTTTACCAATACGCTTAAGCACTTGGAATCCAGCCGATTTGGCCTCGGAAGTGGAGGGCTTACGCAGTATTTTAGGCTGAGGCGAAGTCAGATTTACGCAGCTTTCAATTTCCTGTCCGCATTTCGGGCACTCTGTGGGATTCGTCGCATTGCCTTTGATCTGCAATTCAATTTCGCCGGAACAGAGCTTGCAGCTTCCCGAAACTGGCTTGAAACGCTGCAAGGGCATTTTGTGTAGCGTTAGTTCGCCGCTAGGCCTGAGCGCTCCAGTTCGTCATTCATCAGTTTTCCAATGTATTGAGAAACTGCATACCTAGAATACGCGGATTTCAAGGATTCGATGCGAGCTTCGTATTCTTCGCCCTCCGCTTGGATTTCGGGCACTTCTTTTTTGATGACGTAAACGAAGGATCCTTTGTCGCCCTGTGTTATCATTTCCGATACCTCGCTTTCCGACAAGGTAGCCGTCGAGTAAGCCAAGCTGCGATCCAGACCTGTCGGGGGTTCCCTTCGGGTGAAATCCTGGTAGATGTTGACTGCCAGCCCTTCTTCCTCGGCTTTGGATTGGAACGACTGTAATGAACTTCCGGATTCGGCAAGCGTCGAGTAGAGAGTCTTGCCTTGCTCTGCACGGAGGCGACGCAGCTCTTCTTCTCGATAGTCCAGATCTACCCGTGATCGAACCGTTTCCATTTCCGGTGTCGTTTGGGGAAAGACGTCCTTGTAGAACAAGACGACGGTGGAATCGCCTTCCTGGATTGGCTCGCTGTAGAACAGGGACTCGTTTAATTGAAATGCTACGTTGACCGTATTTCGACTCCAGCTAACGCCAATGGGCGCTCCGTCGTTCGAGAAAGGAACGGTGTCCTTACTGGAGAGGTTAAATTTTTCCAATGCGTTTCGAATGGCTTCATCTTTCGAGAAGTCGGCTCCTGCATTGCTTTCGCTTTCGACGATTTCCAATACCAGGGCCTCGGCCTTGGTCTGCGCTGTCTGCCTTGCCATTTCTAATTGATAGTCGAAAACGACTTTTTCTCTTACTGCTTCGAGCTCGACTGTTTGCGTTTCGTCAGCCTCGTTTCTCGTTTCGTATTTCGATCGATTATCCGCGAAGTAGGATTGGAGCGCTTCTTCGTCTGTATCCGTTTCGTCCTTATAATCGAGCGCCTTGAATTCGACGTAGCTTACGATGCGACGTTCAGGAGTATCGTAGCGAAAACTGTTTGATTCGTAGAATTCCTGCAGTTTTTCAGTGGTCGTGTCGATTTGCGGATTATAGCTGCTCTGGTCCCATTCAGCCACAGCGATTGACCATTTGGTTTGGTCCTGTCGCAGATCGCTTAACACTTCTTCCGGCAAAACAAACCCCGGTCCGGTTAGCGCTTCGTTAACTTTAGTGATTCGATAATCGTCCGAAATGATTTTCAGAGCTTCGTTTTGCGTAATGCTTCCGGTAACGGCTATTTCGTCGGTAAACCTCGCGTAGGCTTGAGGGTCGAATTCTCCTTGAGAATTCATAAACAGAGGCAGTTCCTTAATGTATTCCTGGACTTGTTCGGGAGTTGGGTCGGGAATGCTGTGCAGATTCGCCAAATAAAGGGTGGTAGCTCGATTGAAAAAGTAGGTAGACAACTGGTTTTGATCCAGACGCATGTTTCCAGACTGCATGTAGGCGCTCCAGTAACCCTCTTTACGAAAAATCTCTCTTTTAACTTCCGTATCGAGCTCGTAGTCGAAGAAGCTCAGGTTCTTCATTCGCTCGTTTTGGCCATCTCCTATCCCTGGAGCGGCTCCAATTGTGAAAACGAACGAAACGATGATCACTGCCAGCAGTATGATGAAGACAAAACGAAAGTGCTTCTGAAGGATGTTTTGGAGCCAGGAAATCATAATCTGTAGAGATTTAAGGAACGGCTAAACTAGGATAGGGCAAGTGCCTGTCAATGGGCAAAACCAAGTGAACGGATCCCTTCGATTCGTTCTAAATCAGGCGAATTTACCCTCGGAGATTGGCTCGACCTTCTTGTTGGTAGGATCAGTTTGTTCTGTGGCTAACTGATCAAGCAGAGATTGGACGGTGAGATCGCCAAAGGAATTGGCTAATCCCTCGTTCATCTGTTCGTGGAATCGTTTAACGACGGGATCATGATGATCGAAGAGCGTTTCGTTTGGCTGATTGCCTAGGTTTTCAAAGCTTTTCTTGAATTCGACCAGGCTTATGCGATCGAGAGGCTTGGCGGGCTGGTATCGGAAAAACTGATAAGCTCCATTATCTTCGGGTGGACTAGCCGATACGAGGCCCATGTCACAGAGCATGGAAAGAGCGGAATTGACAAGCTGTATTGGCTGGTCGGCTACACTTGCCAGTTCGCCTGCCGAGGGAGCTTCCTTGCAGTCCTTGAAACTCCGACTGATTCGAGCGAAGAGCAGAAGACACAGGCTTTCCCTTGAGGCGAGACTGAGTTCGTCCCACACGATCTTTTCGCTCTTATACCGAGCGTTTTGCACCGCGTAGGTAACTTGTCCCCCTGACAGGATAATCAGCCAGAATACGAACATTCCCAACATCATTACGGGAATAAGAGAGAGTGGACCGTAGAGGCTTTTGAAAAGGACCACGCGTTCGAGATAGAAAAACGCCATCTCGTTGTTGAGAACGATACAGGTGACGGCAAATGTCGCTCCTACAAAACCGGCTTTCCACGTCACGAGCGTATTCGGAATAAATCGATAGAACACGGCCAGAATGCAGATGATCATGGTGAAGCTTGTCGCTTTCACCGCTATGGTAATCCACATTTCCAGGAAGTTGTAGCTCTCTAGAAGATTATTGCTGATGGTTGCCAATTCCGTTGTTAGGATGGCGAGTCCTGCAAATGCCAATACGGCTCCCAAAGTGATGACCGTCCAGTAGAGACCCACTTTGGTTGCCCAGGACCGTCCTCGCTGCACGCGCCAAATATCGTTAAACGCCCCTTCGATGGTAGAGAAAAGCTGTATGACGATCAGAATAAGAACCATTGCTCCCACAATTCCAACGCTGCCGGATTGGCTCTTTTCGATGAACGAGGAAAGCATGTCTTCGATCTTCTGAATATTCTCAGACTCCGCCAATTGGGCTTGATTGGCCTCTCTTTCGTTGACTGCCTCAAGATTCTCGAGTTGCGGGGCTATGAACTCGATGGCGTCATCCAATTTCTGGATAACCGTATCGACTCCCGCCTGATTCATGGCGAAACCGGCGACGAGTACCATCAGCACGATTACGGGAGCGAAGGCCAGCATTGAGCTGAAGCTAAGAGCAGCCGCTCGGTTGAAGAGTCTGTTATCTACGATGCCTTGCCACGTAATGGTCGCTACTCTTAGGCATGCGAACAGCGCTTTTTCTCGTTTCGACAGCTTTCGCAGATGGGTTTTCCACATCTGGCTGCGGATGTGTTTCCCTTTTTCCGTTAGGGCCTGGAAGCGAGAGTTCATTTTATGGGGAATGATCTTCAGCTCATGACGTTCTTCTGTACGAGCTACAGAAGTAAATCAAAAGCGTAGATTCCTATACCCAAAAGGCCTATGACCGCCACCATAATCTGCTTGGGCAATTGAACCACAGCTGTTGCAAAATATAGGCTTATCATCATCGCCGCATTCGCCGCTAAAAGGAGATAGTCTCCACTCGCTCCGAAAAGTACGGTAAGCAGTCCGAATCCGATGGCAGCTCTGAATCGAACCACTGGGTAGACTTCGGTCACTTGAAGAAGCAGCAATACAAATAACGCTATGTCGAAGACGCCGATGATGAGATAGGGGCTCTTCATCATTTGCGGCACATTTGCCGTCTTTACGAGCTCGAGCTCTACAAAGCCCATCGCCAGAGCCGAAAGCGCGATGAGGATGGTGGCCATGCGAAGCCCTACAAACGAGGCGATTGCCTGCTTCTGCGCGGGGGACTTGCCGAACGGATCGTCATCGTCTTTACCTTCAGCTTGAGCTAGCATTGCGTGAACGGATACTTTTGGCCGTTCTTCCTGCTTCTCTTTGCTCTTGAGTTGAGGTTTCCTCCGCGTGGCTTTCTTGTCTTCTTCGGTACCCTCTGCCGACTCGCTTCCTTCTTCTCCGCCTTTTTCTCCTGCGATCGATTCTTCCTCAGAGCCTTCCTGCTCGGAATCTTCGTCGTCTTCCTCGCTGCTCGCAATGCCTCCCCCCATGTTCAAGGTAAGCTTTTTCTTTTTGGGAGCCACTACGTTCATGAGATCGTCATTCGACGAGAGCTTTATCCATTGCTCCGTATCTACATCGTAGTAGTACGCTTCTGAATCGAGCTTTCCAGCTTCGATGAGAGATGTAATCTGATCCACGTCGTATGGACCGCTCGCGTCTTCATCTCCTTCTCGTCGAATGTAGTACTCCTGCATAGCTAGAGGCTGTCTTAATGAGACACGAGAATAGGGTTAAAAGTCAAGGATGAGGAGGAATGGCTCCCACGCTACATACGCTCTAAAGTCCGTATTCCTAATAAGTTCAGCGACATTTTAAGAATTATTAGCGTTTGACGACAAAGGAGTAGACGACGGGCTCTAACGTCAGGCTGGTCTACAATAACATGATCGGCATTGTAGAATGAACTAAAGGCTCCTGAGAGTTCGTAAAGATAGCTACAAAGAGTATGAGGTCTGAGTGTGTCGATGGTTTGATGAATCACGCCGACGAACTCGATGATCTTTCTAGCTAGAGCCTGCTCCTCCGCGGTTTCGAAGCTGGAGGCTTCTGACTCCATTGAGTCCAAGCTGCTCTCGTTCACCTTGCGAAAGATGCTTTGTATCCGCGTGGCCGCATACAATAAATAAGGTGCGGTATTGCCATCCAGCGACAGTAGCTTTTCCCAGGAAAAGACGTAGTCGCTCGTTCGGTTTGGAGTGAGGTCCGCGTATTTCACTGAGCTGATTCCCACGGTCTTGGCAATCGATCGCAGTTCCTCTTCCGGTAGATCAGGGTTTTTCTCTTTGACAATAAGATAGGCTCGCTCGACGGCTTCCTGTAGCAAGTCAATCAACCGTATGGGCTCGCCACTACGCGATTTCATGGCCTTTCCCTGATCGTCGGTGATCTTGCCGAACATGACATTATTGAAGGTCGGCATTTCTCGATTCGTCTTCTCGAACCATTTTTTCGTCGTGAGCTCCAGTTGCTCGAAATGATCTTTCTGGCGGTCGTCGGTAACGATTATGATTCCCGTAGCTTTGAAATGCTCGAGTCGGTAGAGCATGGTAGCCAAATCCGTCGAAGCGTAGTTGCTGGCTCCATCCGATTTCCTGATGATGAAAGGCTGCTTTTTGAAGCGCTTGTGTTCAGGATGAAATACGACCAGAGCTCCTTGGCTTTCCTCTGCTATCCCGCACTTGAGCAGCTCTTCATACACTTGATCCACTTTGTCGCGATAAAAGCTCTCGCCAAGATAGTGATCGTATTCCACGTCAAGAAGCCCGTAAACTTCCTTGAGACCTTTTATGCTGTATTCATTTACTAACTGCCAGAGCTCTACATTCTCGGATTCTCCATTTTGAAGATTCACCAGTTCGTCGCGGCATTCCTGGAGAGCGTTTTCGTCGTTTTCGGCTACTTCGTTGCCGATCCGATAAAGTCTCTCCAATTCACCTAACGGATCCGTATCCAAATTCTCCTTATCAAGATGTCTTTTGTATGCGTAGAAAAGTTTTCCATACGCCGTACCCCAGTCGCCAAGGTGGTTGTCGCGAATGACCTTCGCTCCGCAGAATTCCAGCAATCGGCAAATTGCCTCGCCAATAACGACGGATCGAATGTGCCCGACATGCATTTGCTTCGCCGTGTTCGGAGATCCATAATCGACGACGATGGTTTGACCTTCGTTTAGATGCATCGCCGACTGAACGAGGGACTTTTCACTCGAAAAGGTTTTCAGCCATTCCAGAGTGAAACTCGGCTTCATCTTGAAATTTATGAACCCGGGGCCGGCTATACTCAGTTCGAAGTTCGACTGGATTTCATTGTCGGACGCCAGCGTGCCCATAAGCGAGTTCGCGACTTCTCTTGGATTGGATTGGGTTCTTTTCGCGTAGGGGAGGGCGCCATTCGCTTGGAAGTCTCCAAACTTTGGATCAGCCAATTTCACGTCGGCAGTGAAGATCTCCAGGTCGAAACCCTTTTCGTGGGCCGCTGCCACCACCTTTGTATTCAATTTATCCGCTACGTCGAACCATCCATGCATAAGAAGGCCCTACAAAAGACGGAAGGTTCGCTCGATCAAGCTTCTATTTATTCGCTCCTCCCCGGAATCGACACCGATTCCATCACCCATTTTCGTTGGAGCTAGTAGAATTCAACTTCTTCATTCCAGGCCTGTTTTGGATAAACCATAGGGGCTTGACACGTGTGGCATAATACTAACTTCAAAATCGTTGCGAGAGCCGTTGCAGTAGACTTAACTCATTGCGGTAGCGGTTCTTACGACGAGGTCGACTGTGTTGATATTGGCTCAGATATGCACGACCGATAGTCTTGTAAGTCTCTGCCAATCAATGCATTAATGCAATTAACGTTTCTTTTACAATTATAAAAATGGTTAGAAAAACCTTGAGTAGTCGTCGATTCATCAAGCCCACCTATGCTTACTTAATTGAGAAAAAGCGGGACGGGCAGGAATTTACTAAAGATGAAATTCGGTACATTATCGACTCTATCCTAGATGGAGAGATGCCCGATTATCAAATGGCGGCCCTCGCCATGGCGGTCTATTTCCAGGGCATGTCGGCTCAGGAGACGGCTATTCTTACTGAAGAAATGATGCTTTCAGGTGAGGTGATCGACTTGTCTCACATCGCCAAACCGAAAATCGACAAATATTCGACGGGTGGAGTTGGAGATAAGACCTCTCTAGTTTTGGTACCGCTTGCGGTCGCCAGCGGAATCGTGCTTCCAATGATGGGTAGCGTGGATCAGGACTTCGCTATCAGCACTTTAGATAAACTTAGTGCTGTTCCTGGTTTCAATCCACAGATGGAGATAGATGCGTTTATCGAGCAATTGGAACGCATTGGTGGAGCCATGGTTCGCCAAAGTCCCGAGCTCGCTCCCGCTGATGCGACTCTTTACCAACTACGCAAGAAAACGGCAACCATTCCCAGTTTGCCACTGATTACTGGAAGCGTTCTATCAAAGAAATTGGCCGAAGGCGCCGAAGGTCTGGTAATCGATGTAAAGTGGGGCAATGGATCTTTCATTCGCGATCTTGAGCAAGCAAAGCAATTGGCTCGCTCCATGACCCGTGTTGGCCGCTCGATGAAGCGCAGATGCGTCGCCTTGGTTACCGATATGAATCAGCCTTTGGGCGACACGGTAGGAACCTCCCTCGAGCTTAAGGAAGCCATTCAGCTGCTTAAGGGCGAGGGTCCGGAAGATTTGCAGGAGCTTGTGCTCAAGCTTGGAATGGAAATCGTGCGTCTGGCTGGTGTGGCTGGGTCTACGCTTTCGGCTAAGCAGACTGTCCAGCGTCACATCGAAGATGGTACTGCTCTTGAGAAGCTTAAAGACATAATCGCCGCCCAAGGAGGAGACACTTCCTATATCGACAATCCGGACAAGTTCCCAACGGCTCAGCATATTCGAAAGCTGCCAGCTCCAAAACGTGGATACGTGCATACGATTAACGCTGCCCAAATCGCGAAAGGCGTTCACCTGCTAGGAGCAGGACCTGGCCAGGACGAAGGCATCGATTTTGCCGTAGGCGTTTCGGAAATCAAGAAAGTGGGAACGCAGGTCAAGCAAGGCGAACCGCTGATGATGATTCATTACAACGACGAGTCCAAACTCGAGCAGGCATTGGAATACTTCAAAGCCGCTTATCGTTTGGCTCCAAAGCGCCCAACGCCTCCGCCACTCATTGTCGAGCGCGTTGCCTAGTCGAATAGCGTATTAGAATTGCGAAGCCGGTCTTTCCAGACCGGCTTTTTCATTTTGCTCTCCGATAGCGCATTTTTCTTAAAAGAAAACGCCTCCAGAATCTGGAGACGTTTTAAAATTAAACTTCCTTTTGCTAGAATCTAAGCTCTGCCCATGTAGCTGCGATCGGACGTGTTAACCTTTATTACTTCGCCTTCCTTGATGAAGAGCGGAACCTGAATGGTGAGCCCCGTTTCAAGGGTCGCAGGCTTTTGTACATTGCTTGCCGTGTCGCCCCTTATGCCTTCCGGCGATTCCACAACCTTTAATTCGACGGCGGACGGCATGTCTACCTGGACGGGATTTCCATCCACGTAGAGCACTTCGTATTCAGTGTTCGGAACAAGGAAATCTATAGAACTCTCCACCATTTCCCGGTTGAACTCGATGGTCTCGTAAGTTTCTAGATCCATAAAGGCGTAGACGCCTCTATCCTCATAGCTAAACTCCAGATTCTTGCGCTCGGTCATCAGAATCTCGACTTTTTCCGTCGAGCCAAAGCGCACGTCCGCCGAGCGACCAGTACTCAAATTTCGCATCTTGGTTTGCACAACCGGCTGGCCCTTGCCAGGCGTTCGGTGGTGCGATTCCAAGATCAGATTTGGTGTGCCGTTATAATTGATCACGTTGCCTTTTCGGAGGTCTAGAGCGAGTGGCATAATAATTACTTCGTTATGATTCGGATTTTGAGAAGAGCCTCACTAGACGCTAAAAATTTAAGTGTCAATCAGCCTGTCGACCTGACTTTGGGGCAATCTCGATAAATTATTGTCATTTCGGCGCAGAACTGCCACTAAGCCTTCCCCATGAAGCAACGCTCAATTCTGCGGGAGGTTTCGATCAAGGGGGCCGCTCTCCATACGGGAGACAAAGCGACCTTAACCATGAAGCCGGCTCCTGCTAATCACGGGATCGTTTTTCGCAGGATGGATCTTCATGAAAAGCCGGAAATCAGGCCTTCAATCGATCTGGTGGGAGATCTCGTGAGAAACACTACTTTGAATTCCGGTCATGCAAAGTTGCATACAGTCGAGCATGTGCTTTCCGCTCTTCATGGGATGGGAATCGACAACATCTTAATTGAAATGGACGCCAGCGAACCCCCGATTATGGACGGTTCGGCCAAGTCCTATGTAAACATGATTCTCGAGGGAGAACCCGTCGAGCAGGATGCGGAAAGAGAATACTTTGTATTGGATCAACCGATATCGGTAACGCGTGGCAACTCGTCGCTTATCGCCTTGCCTCACGACGGATTGAAAGTGACCTGCACTTCCGCGGACGATCGAGGCATACACACGCAGCATGTTTCTCTGGAAATCGACCCTGAGGTCTATTCGACTCAAATTGCGGCCGCTCGCACCTTCACCATCTACGAAGAGATCGAAGAACTTTTAAAGCTGGGCAAGATCAAGGGAGGAAGTTTGGAGAACGCTATCGTTTTAAAAGACGACAAGATCATGTCCAAGGAGCCGCTTCGTTTCGAAGACGAGATGGCCAGGCATAAGATGCTGGATGTGATTGGCGATATTCTGCTTCTAGGCAAGCCGATCAAAGCGCATCTGGTTGCTGTTCGACCTAGTCACGCCATTAACTCCGAGCTCACTAAAAAGCTCCATGACCGCATGGAAGAGAAGGCGAAGGGGCCAAAAAAGCAGGTCAAGAAGAGCAAGGTGATTGTCTCTGAAGAATCGGAGTTGGATATTCGGCGAGTCATTGAAACGCTTCCTCACCGCTATCCTATGTTGATGGTTGATCGTGTAGTGGAATTTCGGGGAGACGATGAGCTTACGGCATTAAAGAATGTCACTATAAACGAAGAGTATTTCCAAGGTCACTACCCGGGTCAGCCGATCATGCCAGGCGTTTTGCAAATCGAGGCGATGGCTCAAGCCGCTGGCATCCTTCTATTGAGAGCCACCAAAAACGAAGGGATGACTGCCGTTTTCATGAGCATCGATAAGGTAAAGTTTCGACACAAAGTAATCCCTGGAGATCAATTGCGAATCGAAGTGAAACTGAAGAAGATCATGCGTGGAAAAATCGGAACGGCCGAGGCATCCTGTCATGTCGGGGAGGACTTGGCTTCTTCCGGAGAGTTGAAGTTCATGCTCATCGACAAGGAAGAAGAGCTTTAGTTTGTAATTTTTATTTGGGCACAAAATGCTGAAAATGGGCGCGAACATTCATTCTACAGCAATCGTCGATCCCGCTGCTAATCTTGCGGACGACGTCGAAGTTGGTCCCTATGCCGTGATTGGCGCTGGCGTGACGCTGGGTAGCGGTTGCAAGGTCTGGCATCATGCAAGCGTTTGGGGCAACACTACGCTAGGGGAGGGTTGCGAGATTTATCCTTATGCTTGCATTGGCATGCAGACTCAGGACTTGAAATACAAGGGAGGAGATCCTGGAGTGCGTATTGGAGCCCGCAATGTATTTCGCGAGTACGTCACCATAAACGCGGCTACCAACGATGGCGAGTATACGGAAATTGGAGACGATAACTACCTACTTGCCTATAGCCATGTGGGTCATTGCTGCAAATTGGGAAATCACATCATCGCCAGTAACGGCGTGGCTTTTGCAGGACATGTGACGGTTGGCGATTACGCTGGAATTGGAGGAGGGGGCACTGCCATCCATCAGTTTTGCCAAATTGGAGAGCATTCCTATATAGGAGGCTGCTCCAAGGTGGAGCAGGATATTCCTCCTTTCCTGCTTGGGGATGGTCATCCTGCGAAAATCCGCATGTTCAACAAGGTAGGGCTCGAACGAGCCGGTTTCAGCCAGGAACAGTTGAGTGTGGTCAAATTTCTCTTTAAAACCTTTTATCGGGAAGGCCTAAATCGGCAACAGGCCATCGACGTAGTGAATGGTAGTCAGTATAAGGATACGAGTGAGGCGGTTTCTTTTCTCTCGTTTGCTCATAGATCTGAACGAGGTTTGACCGGCGGTTCAAAGTAGGCGTTTTCCTGTCGAAGAGCATTGCCAATCTGGCAAGTGGCTCTAATTGCTCTTTTCAATTCTCCAAACCAAAGCTCGGCCTTTTCCTTTGACGCGTTCCAGGCGGATATCGATCTCTAACCGACCGATCCAATTCGGGCAAGGGTGATCGTAGGGCAGGTTGAGCGAGTCCCTTAATTCAATCCAGGTTAAGCCAGACGAGTTGCGAGAAAGCTTTTTCTGTATTCGATCTCTGAATTCATTATAGGTCATCAAAATCGTTTTAAGCCGTGTTGCGGATATTCCCTCTTGGATTGGAAGCAACCTTTGATAGCTATCCGTTAGATTGCCCTATCTTATCCGGATGACAATCTTTCTGACAATGTATTGTAACGGCGTTCCCTTCTGTATCCAAAATAGTACCTATGCGGCAAACCGGCGTATCGATCAAATCCTGAACAATCGTCACGCCTTTTTCTTTTAACTGTCCCATAGTTTTCTCGAAGTCGTCTACTTCGAGGGCGATGGCAGCTCCGTTGTTTTGTGGCTTCCAGTTTGGATCCACGTCGGTAATGGCCAAAGTTCCATTAGGGAGATCGTATTCTACCCAATACTTTTCTTCCGGAAGATCAAATACCTTCGGCTTCAAGCCAAGCGTGTCTTCATAAAACCCGCGAGCGCGTTCGATATTCACAACGGGATATCCAGTGAAGGCTACATCAACTACTTTCATATGAGATTAGATATAGCGAAAAGGGTCGGACATTCATGGTCGCTTGCGGGCACTTAATCTCGAAAAGCGGCTCTTAATCCGTAATTACGAATCAGTTGAAGAGCCTCTTATTTTTCGTTTCAGGCTGGCTAGATGAGTCTGCACCGCTTCCAATTCTCGTTCGATATGGTTGATATCGTCTTCGGTCGTTAGGTGCCCGAGTTCTTTGATATGACGTTTTTCCTCTTCCTGCTCCGCTTCCAGTTGGGCTTCTGTCATCCCGTTCATGATAACTCCGATAAAAAGATTGAGCATGACCATGGTTCCAAAGAGAACAAAGGAAACGAAGAAGAAAACGGAAGTCATGGGTTGGGCTTTATTCTCGATGATAAGGTGATGATTTCCGTCATAGCCGTATCCTTCCGCTCCATACATTTGAATATACATAAGGTCAGTCCAATCCTCCAGAGTAACGATGCGGAAAAGTGATAGAAGCGAGTTTTGCAGAGTACCGAAATGAATAGGATCATTTCTGCCAAACAGCATGGTTCCTGTTACGCCGTAGATGTAGAAAAGGATAACCAGAAGCAGTCCAACATAGACCATGGAAGGCATGCTTCTCAGTAGAGCTCCGACAAGCAGCTGGAGTTTCGGCAAGGCCGTTATAAGTCGCAGTACGCGAAGAATGCGAGCTAGTCGAAGGACGGCAATGTATTGAGCGTCGAAGGGGAGAAAGCAAACGGCGACTATGGTAAAATCGAATACATTCCATCTGTCCTTGAAATAATTCCAAGGCCTTTTCCCTTCGGCCAATATCTTTATCAGGATTTCAATGACGAAGATCCAAAGTATGGTCTTATCCACGAAATGTAGCCAGATGCCGAATTTGTCGGTGACTGATGGATACGTTTCAAGTCCAATGACGATTGCCGCAATGATAATGACGCTGATGATCGCGTTTTGAAACCATCCTGCGTCGCGAATTCCAATAAACCATTTTGTCATTTTGGTAAATAAAAGCCGGCTTCTGAAGTTTTCCGTTGGCCACTGCCTCCTCTTGTCGAGGCGATCTAGTCATCAATCGCGTGATGGATGTCAATGCAAAGGCAAGCTCAGGGCCTTGATCGTTGCCGCTCTATCCAGAAATAGCGCTAATGGTAAAGAATTTGGCGATTACCGCCAGTGTTACGACAAGCATGGCAACGAGCCAATTTCTACCTGGGTGGTAAGCCAATCTTCTTGCGTGATGATCATGCAGATAGCGTGCAGCTTGCGAGAAATTGCTGATATTATCGTACTCTACTGCCTTTTTTTCTTCCTTGGGAGAGGTTTCAAGAGCATTGAGGAGTTCAAGATTGGTCGCTTCAAGCTGTAGGGCGTAAAGCGTCAATTCGTATTTATGCTTCGTCATTCTGTATTGAGATCTATGGTACGCGACATTTTTGCTTATCAGCCAAAAGTAGATGCCGGCAATGAGATAGGCGAGTGTGGTGAAGAGCGTGAAGTGCGCTGCGCCGATCTGATTGCCCTCCAAAGCGTTGGCAACGACTAGATCGGCGTTTAAAAGTCCTATGACTACGATGATGCCGCCGAAATGAAATTTGTTTCGCAGCTCGTTAGCGTCTTGACGAGTCTCGTCCATCTTCGAGTTGAGTGTGTCGAGATGCTTGAGAGCGGAGTCTCTATCGAGTGGACCTTCCATAAGGATCCTCCAACTCTATGAGTCGCTCCGTATCGATCGAGTTTAAATAACGAGATTTAGCCTTCGCCTATGATTTCAATTCTGGAAGCTGCTGGCAAAGGACGCTCGATTTCGTGATTCCGATACGGAAACGGTGTCGACGCTAGAGTTCATCTTGAAATAGGTTATCATACCCTCAAGCCACTCGGAAATAGACATCACGTCGTATCGCACCTCAGGTGTTATGTTCATAACTCCTCTTTCGCCACCGAAAGTCGTTATCCATCTGGGTTGCCTTTCCAGCGTCAGCGTTTCAAAATAGGTGTTTGATTCCAAAAGTTTTGGGATGAGCGTCTTTTCGTTAAACTCGAATGCGGAATTGTCCTCCGATCGTATCAGCAAGATGGGAGAGCTTATATCGCTAAGTACGCTTCTATACTTTTCTTCGCGAGTCGGATCGGTCCTTCTCCAAATCTCCTCTTCTGATAGGCGATGACTTCTTTCGATGATATGCTCGTAGGTCCTTCGCGAAAAAAGCATGTACTGCGGTTCTTCGAGAACAAAGCCTGCAAAAGCATACCTGGCGGCCAAGTACAGAGAGAGGTTCGCATACTCTTTGGTTGAAAGCAGGAATAGGCTGTTGGGCTCGACCGGCTTCAAATCTCTCACTGTATCGAAGGTATCCAGCCAATCTATGATTTTGGCTTTTCGAAGCGTGGCCAAATCATCGGTGACCAAGTAGGCAACAAGGAACCCGTGAGCGAGCAGATTGCTGCCGAAAGGTGAGGTCCAAAGATATCGCGCTTTCTTCTCTAGGTTCTCCTTCCGTTTGCTCTGTCCCCAAATGGTTCGTTTTGGAGCGCTTGAAAGCGATGCAGCTTCGACATCAATTACGAAAACGGCGGGGGCCAGCTTAGCTTTTTTATGTCTCCCATAGATCAGCGTAGCCTTTTGACCTGATTCGAATGTCATGGTCTTGTGCCTAACTATGATCTCATTGCGGTTCAGTCGCTTCCGAATGGGATAAGGCTTGTTGAGCATCTCCTCAATAGCAGCTCGCCTTTCCATTTCTCGAGTCAGCTCGGAAAAAATGTCCTCCACTCCATCCTCGACAATGTCCAGCCCACCAGCGTTTTCGTTCCCCTTCGCAATAAACGTGAACAACACCCAGGCGAGGGCGAAAACGATCAGCTTTTTGCGTCGGGTATTCATGATTGCTGTGGACTTATTGAAAGAACGTCCGAAACCGGCGTTTGTTACAAAGTATTATCGTCATTCTGCGTTCAAAATCAAGCTGGGTTCCTTCTAAACCGCGTTCGTTTAAAGCAAAGCATAACCAGTGCCGTTCGAAGAGATCTAATCGTCTATGAGCGCGAATTGACTGACTTTTAAACATAGGCATTGATCGAATTGGGTACCGATTTGAAGCCGATATCTGTGCAGTGATGCCTGTTGTGGCAAACGACCCCAGATAAACCTACGTTTCGCAGAGGGGTTCTACTTCAAGTTGGCCATATTTTTAGTTTCCGCGGGATGCTGAATCTAATCCTTGCCGAGCGTAGCTAAGCTAATCCCCTCTTTCGTGGGGGATACGAGCTGAATCGTTCCATCGTCATTGAAATGCAAATACTCCGCTCGAATACGTCGCTGACGACCTTCATGGCCAGGCTTTCCTTTTACCCATTCATGATGAAATATGATCCACTGACCCTTGTATTTGACAATCGAATGGTGATTGTTCCCTCCGTAGGGCTTCATTATTTCTCCTCTTAGATTAAAGGGGCCGGTGGGCGATTCGCCTGTGTAGTAAATGAGATTATTCCACGCCCGAGCTATGGTGAAATAGTAGATATCGTTTCGTTTGAAAACATAGGCTGCTTCGAATTTTTTAGGGCGGTATTCGAGGCCCAGATTAATAGGTCCTGTTTTGATGCTGATCATGTCTTCGCCTAGCTCGTAAGCCCGGTCTTGGACATAAAGCCATGAGGTGCCATCATCGTCGTTGAAAACAGCCGGATCATGACCGATGAGCAGCGGTTTCCCGAGCGCTTCCTTGTAGGGGCCTTCTGGCTGGTCAGCAACCGCTACTCCGACTCCTCGCGTATCCTTTCCGCTGTTTCTAAAGTAGTAGTAGAAATAGAATTTTCCATTCTTCTCGGTAATGTCGGGAGCCCAGGCATTGTTTGTCGCCCAGCCTGAATCTTCGAAGTCGAAGATCACCCCGTGGTCCTTCCAATTAACCAAGTCTTCGCTTGAATAGACGCTCCATCCAATCTGCTTGTCCCAATCCAGATTATCGGTCGTTGGAAACATGAAAAGCCTTCCATCGGAGGTCACCAGGGCTGATGGATCCGCTCCGTAAAAACTTCCGCCGTCAACTTTTAACGGATTCTCTGCATGCGAACTGGCTGCATGCATAAGAATGACGCTAAGCAAAAGGATTAAATGCTGGAGGGTGACCTTTAGTGGAATCATTGGCGATTTGGGTATTAATTGCATTAAGTTCGATTAAAAAATCTCGCCCGGCTCTCTGCAATCGATTTCATCTTCGTCAGATTTTTATTTTCGCGGCCTCTTTAATTGATTCAAATTCCTTTAGAAACCCCTTTTAGCCAATTCAGCTTATGAGCTTCTTTAGAATCTTTTTTCTTAGGTCCGTAATTCTATTCTCAATACTTAATTCTCTTTGCCTCACAATGAATGCTTCAGCTGCCAGCAATCCCCCGAATATCATTTTTATCTTCGCCGACGACCTTGGCTACGGAGACTTGGGAAGCTACGGGCAGAAGCTTATCAAAACTCCTCATCTCGATCGTCTCGCATCAGAGGGAATGAAGTTTACGCAAATGTATGCTGGCAGTTCGGTTTGCGCTCCTACGCGATGCGCTCTCCTTACCGGAAAGCACATGGGTCATGCTTCAGTTCGCCATAATCAGAGGGCAGGGGACACCTTGGCGATCGGGGAGCCAACCATAGGATCTGTCCTGAAGCGGGCAGGCTATGCAACGGCCTGCATTGGAAAATGGGGAGTAGGCTTTGATCCGGAACCTAATGCTCCTGAAATGCGTGGGTTTGATTACTTTTTTGGATACATCGATATGTGGCATGCCCACAATTCCTATCCCGAATTCTTGTGGCGAAATGGCGAGAGGGTCGAATTGAGAAACGTAGTCAATCGTCTTGAAGGGCATCACAAGGAACCGTTGGTTGGCTACGCCACCAAAAAAGTGGATTTTTCTCAAGACATGACAACGGAAGAAGCTCTCCAATGGATTAGGGAGCAAAACGAGCCGTTCTTCCTTTACCTGCCCTACACCATTCCTCACGAAAATGGCGAAGCCGAATCAAGGGATAATTGGATCGAGGTTCCTGATCTAGGAGAATATGCCGACAAGGATTGGACGGATAATGAAATCGGAAAGGCGGCTCTTGTATCGAGAATGGACACGCAAATAGGTGAGATTATGGATACGCTTGTCTCCATGGGGGTTGATGAAAACACGCTCGTTATTTTTACCAGCGATAATGGGGCCGGAACTCGTTGGGAGGGGCGTTTCCAAAGCAATGGCGTCCTACGCGGCGGGAAAAGGCAATTCTATGAAGGCGGCATTCGCATGCCGTTTCTAGCGCGTTGGCCTGGTCGAATCGAGCCAGGCTCCACTACGGACCATATTTCAGCCTTTTGGGATGTCCTGCCTACTTTGGCAGAGATTGCCAATGTTGATGCTCCTGCGGATATCGACGGGATTTCCTTTGCGCCCACGTTGCTGAATAAGGGTGAGCAGAAACAGCACGAATTCCTTTATTGGGAGATGAAGGATCCTGGGAGATTTCAGCAGAGTGTTCGCTGGGACGACTGGAAGGCTCTCAGGGACAGGCGTTTTGACAGAGAGACTGGCGAGCCTCTTTCCGAGACCTTTGAGCTCTACAATCTGCAAGAAGACATCAGCGAAACAACCAATCTAGCGAATCAGCATCCCGAAATAGTCGAACGTATTGGAAATATGATGACGGCTTCTCATGTTCCTCAAGAGCTTTAGCCAGCTTCAGGTTTAAGCTCTTGCAACCACTTGAAAATGTCGGTTGTGGCATCGCTTAAGTCGTATTCGGGCATCCATCCCCAATCGTCTCTTGCGGTATCGTCGATTATCCTGTCTGGCCAAGACTTGAGAAGTTCATCGACTGCTGGCTCTGGTTGAAAATCGTATTCAAAATTTGATGATTCTTTGCGAATCGCTTCAGCTATTTCTCTGGCTGTGGGGAAAAAGCCATGCAAGTTGTAGCCGGGATGATTGAGGCTTTCCTTTCTCGCGAAGGCTATTTTCTTTAGAGCCCTGACGACGTCTTTCACGTAAATGGTCGACATGCCCGTGTGTTCGGAAACTGGGAACGTAAAAGGCTCACTGCGAGACGCGTTTACAAAAGCGTGCGACGCGTAAGCGGTCACTGCGCTTTTTGGCGCAAAGGGCGATATCACCATCGGCAGACGGATGCAGCGAAAGTCCAAACCGTGTTCTTTGCTGTAGTAGAAGCCCAATCTCTCGCACGCTACCTTTGTGACACCGTAAATATTTTCCGGCCACTGCGGATGGTCCTGAGGTAGGGAACTTGGTAGATTATTTCCGTAGGAGGCGGCTGTGCCCGGAAATATGATTCGATCTATTCCGTTTTCCAAGGCTCCTTCAAAGAGATTAAAGCATGCCGTCGCATTGATTTCCCATGCTCTGCGGCGATTTAGCTCGGAACTGCCGGAAAGCAATGAAGCCATGTGGAATATGATATCCGGTTTTCGGTCTTTGAGTAATGTATTCAGAAAATCGTTATCTCTTATGTCTCGTGTAAAGTGCTCTACACCTTTTATGAAATCAGACTGTCTTGGCTGGTGCAGATCTAGGGACAATATTCGGTGGTCTTCCTTGCTCAGTTCTCCGGCCAGGATTCGAGCTAGGTTTCCGTTGCCTCCCGTTATCAGAATGGTCTTCGATTCCATTGACGTTGATTGTTTCGATCAGTCATTTCCTATGCAAGCCCGTTGGGTTGCAAAGTTCGGTACCTGGTGGTTAATTGCTTGATGTTGCCTTCTAAACCTCAAGCATCTTTACTATGAGCGAAGCCCCATGCCAAGACCCAGCGGGAGAGCTGGTCCTACGAACTCTGGCTATGCCGGCTGACACCAATGCCAATGGGGATATTTTCGGAGGCTGGATTATGTCGCAGATGGATATCGCTGGCGGAATCATGGCAAAAGAAATTGCGGGTTCTAGGACCGTGACGGTAGCTGTACAGTCAATGGTCTTCATCAAGCCTGTACAAGTTGGAGATGTTGTCTGCTGCTACGGCAGCGTGGATCGGATTGGGACCACTTCGGTGACGCTTAAGTTGGAAGCATGGGTAAAACCCGTATTGAGGGAAAGTGAAGAAGAATGTCCTCGATTCAAGGTAACGGAGGCCGCCTTTACGTATGTATCGATTGACAAGGATGGCGCTAAGCGAGCCATTCCCAAGAACGCGTCCGACTAGCTTTTTCTAGAAGAATTTTTATAAAACTAATCGTAGTTTAAACTTGATTACAATTTTTTTCTAACTGCCAAACCTGGGAAGAATTAATGAAATCGGTCGCCAAATTAAAACGTATCCATTTTCGATCCATACTATGAATAATCTTAATTATGGCGAGCGTAGCGTTCTGATCCACCAGCAGTTGAGGGGAAAAATCGGCGTGATGAACAAGATGCCGGTTGCCAATCGGGACGACCTGTCGATCGCGTACACGCCTGGAGTTGCAAAGCCTTGTGAAGTAATTGCCGACGATGTTTCTCAAGCGAGCAAGCTTACTCTGAAAAGCAATTCGGTGGCGGTCGTTTCAGACGGGTCGGCAGTTCTTGGTTTGGGAAATATCGGTTCGTATGCGGCGATACCGGTTATGGAAGGGAAGGCCCTCCTTTTCAAGGAGTTCGCCGGTATCGATGCTTGGCCGATCTGTATCGATACCCAGGATACCGAACCGCTCATTTCAACTATTCGACTGATCGCGCCTGTTTTTGGAGGAATAAACTTGGAAGACATTTCAGCCCCTCGCTGCTTCGAGATCGAGAATCGCTTGCAGGACCTGGGAATTCCCGTATTCCATGACGATCAGCACGGGACTGCGATCGTCATGCTAGCCGCTCTTATCAATTCCTGTAAGGTGGTCGGCAAGGAACTCACTGATTTAACCATTGTTGTAAATGGAGCTGGAGCTGCTGGAACGGCAATCGCTCGACTATTGCGCTGCGTGGGACAGGAAGACGATCGTTGTGAACCGGTGAAGGAGGTCATTGTTTGCGATTCCAAAGGAGCCATCCATCGGGATCGCCAAGGACTGACTGCTGAAAAAGAATCTTTGCTTAGTTTCTCCAACCGATCCGGTAAAACTGGGTCGCTTAAGGAAACTCTAGTGGGCGCGGATGTGTTCATCGGGGTCAGTGTAGGGGGGATTTTAGAAGCCGATGATATTAAAGTCATGGCTTCCGATCCCATTATTTTGGCTATGGCTAATCCGATTCCTGAAATCATGCCAGAAGAGGCGAAAGCAGGAGGAGCTGCAATCGTTGGAACCGGCCGAAGCGACTTTCCGAATCAGGTGAACAATGTTTTAGCCTTCCCTGGAATTTTTCGTGGAGCCCTCGATGCCAACGCCTCGCGAATCACCGAGCCCATGAAGATCGCGGCTGCATTCGCTTTGGCGGAATGCGTTGATCAACCCACCGCTGATCAAATTCTTCCCGATCCATTGGATAGATCCGTATCTCCGAAAATTGCCAAGGCGGTAAAGGATGCCTATAGATAGGAATTGTATTCTAAATTAGAATACAATTCCAGTTTTTCATAATAAGCTCGCCCACCTGATCTAGTAGCCAATCTGGGTCTTTATCTGGGTATAGCCAAGATCATCCGGATCGCTTGAGTCAGCTGGAATGAATCTGAGATTAGTCAATCTTGGATGGCGTACGCTCGGGGTCCCCGGTGGCATCTTGTTATTGCGAAAGAGATCACTGAATCCCCAGTTACGCGCTGGGGCTCTGAACCACTTGCCGAACGAATGACTTCCACTCAAATTGTAGGGCTTGGTTTGGACCTCGCTTTCAAACAGTGATACAAGCGATCCGCGGATCGTAGCAATAGCCTTGGTGCTGCCTGATTTGCGCCATCTTTCTAGAAATCTTGGAAGATTCTGCACGCCGCCGCCCCAGTTTTTATCTCCACCCTGAGTTGTGGGATCAGCTGGAGAATAGCCACTGATGAGGCCAAAGGCCCATTCCGTATCAGCCGCAGGTCGATTGCCAGGATTGCTATTGACGAGATTTTCATCGCTTTTCGCTCGATTGCTGCTCCAGTTACCGGAAAGAAGAGTTACCGTATCGGCGACAATAGCAGCGGGGACTTCGAGAGCATCAGTCTCGTTTGCCGATCCAGCGGCTGTGGCATCGTTGTCAGAATTGTAGTGACCTACTACATACAGAGCGGCATTCGTGGCAATCGTAAGGCCTTGCTGGGAATTGAATGTAGTCTGTGGTAGTGTTCCGCCGTCGATCAAGGCCAGAGCGATTCCTGGGGTAGTGGATTCATTATTATTTTCGGCCGATGGTTGTACATCGGCTAGAACGATATTATCGGCTTCTCCCCCAGAGTCAGTGAATGTAGGAAATTCAACATAGACGACTCCATTCCAGTCGTAGCTAGGATCGAAGTCAGGCAAACCAGTGCCAGCGTCGTCCCAGCTGTGGCCGTCGTCTATCAAGTTTTTCAATTTGCCAATGTCCAGGCTAAGTATATCCAGCTTCTGGCGCTGCCTTCTATCGTACCATCCGCCTTCGACATCTTCGCTTCCACTATACCCAGGATCAGTGTATCCATATTCGTAGGATTCGGGTTCGCCGTCGTGTTCAATGCTATCCATATCGGCATTGGCATCTCCAATAAGACCAGCTGGCAAGTCTACTTGCACAGGTGTTGGATCGTAGAAGGCGTCTAGAGTTGGGAGTAGGCTATGGGCGCTTGGCCTGTTATATTTGTAGGCGTCTACTCGATATCCCGATGGCTTGCTCACGTCCTCTACAACTTTGAGCAGCAAACCGGCTTTCATTGCGAATTTCTCTAATCGAGTCGTGTTGGTTTTGCGGTCCGAGTGACCAACCGGCAAAAGCGGCTCTACCATAGCGTAGGCGTGATTGAGAAGTTCATCAGCCCCTGTAGTTGGATCGTCGGGTTCGTAATCATCAATGGATATTGGATTTAAGACTGGTACGCCATGGGCCGAGTCTTTGAGCATGCCGCCCCAGCGCTGGGAAGCTTCTTCTTCCCAATCTCCCTGGCGAGAGTCCCAGTAATTATCGATATTGGACTTGTCGCCACTTCCCTTATACACGGTTTCCATGTTTGCCGCATCATCAATGAATTTAACGTTGTCCGCATCATAGCCGCCAGAATGGAATTCCCAGTCCGTCATCTTGTGGCCAACATAGAAATTTCCGCCTGCCGTGACTTTATCATGGAAATGCAGTTTGTTCGCGGAGGTTGCCCCTAAATGTCGGTTACTGTGTACGGGTCCATAAACATGCATGTCCGGTCCGGGAGCAACCATTAGGTCCATGTTGTAGAAAATGGCGTGCGTGAAGAGGGGAGCGTCACGTAATTCAAATTCCTGGTACAAATGAGAGGTGATAGAGCCGCCGCCCGCAGAACCGCTTGCGTCGACTTGAGCTTTCGAAAGGATAACCGCTGATCTTGAGAACGCGTATTTGCCTGCTAAGGGATCGTTTCGACCATCATTGGGAATGAATTCGAACGAGCCAGCGCTAAGCTGTCCGACCAGGACCTCGGAGTTTGAAAGATCGACCTTCGTTCCCGAGAAAAGATTGGTCGCGCTTGCAGGAATATCAATTCCCGCATTGATCAGATCGTTTCCGGTGAGAGAAGGATTGTCCTTAAAGCGCTTTATGATATCAGCTGTCGCGTATTCCTGAAGGGCTTCAGCTGCATTTCGAGCTTCATGGAGATAAATGTTACGAGTGTTGATGCGAAGCTCGGTCGTAGCGGAATTCAAGAGCGAACCAACGGCCAGTCCTATAGCTACCGTTAGAAAAAGAACGAATACTACTATAAACCCTTTTTTATCCTGCTTTGAGCTTTGAGACTTATTCTTCATCTAACGTCGATTTTAATTGGTTCCTCCTCGAGGCTTAATAGTAAAGTTATAGGTGTCCGTAACTTGTTTTGCGTCGTTGCCGTGAACGATCATTGCGTTTACCATCACGCTCGAGTCGTTGAAATTATAGAAGAGCTTCCCGTCGGCTAGTCCTTCAGCTAGTTCGACGATTGTGTCATGATTTGGAATATCACTTACATTTGGTACGGAAGCTTCCGGATCAGCTAACGGGTCTGAAATAGCGGCCGATTCGACGATGAACATTTTTACAGGAGCCTCTTCCGAGCCATTATCTTCTCTGTAGATACCGACAATCCTATTGATGGGGTAGCCTGACGTTCCAACGGAGCCGGCATCTTCGTAAACGAGCAGTAGTAAATCGCCGGTCTGGCCGTCCCCTAATCTGTCTGATCCATAGACTTCTTCGCCATCTACCATGGTGAAGTTTTTCACATTGGAGTTATAAGATGGATACATGTAGAAATAGTCGGCTGCTCTGCCGAGGTCGACCAAAGTGTTGGTCATTTCTCGCACATCGGAATTGATCTGCAGTTTTTCTTCGGATATGAAAGACGCTCTCACTGACTCGAACCAAAACCAGCCAGCGAACCCTAAGGCTGTGCCCGCAATGGCTGTCGAGTACACGACTTCAACCAATGAGAAACCGCTCTTGCTCTTCCGTTTTGCCTTAGATTTCATGCTTTGTAATCACTGTCACAAGTTTTTCAGGGGCCGACCATCCTAAGCCGCCTTTTTTCATTTCCTCATATCGATAAAGAAGGGTTACCTCGTAAGCTTCCCAAGGAGCGTCTCCCGTAGATGGATTCGTGCTCAAGCTTCTCATTTCCAACCTGAACTCCATCGGCATGATTACTTGTTCTTCTTCTCCTACATCGTTTTCCTGGATGTCGATTACGACCGTTTTCGAATCGTGCTCCGCTTCTAATGTCGAGTTGGTTCCGAAATAAGTAAGTGGATCGTCAACGATGGCACTGGCTCCCAAGGAGGAGCTGACGGTTGGGAGCGTTCCACTGCCAGCCGCAAAAATGGTGTCGAACGTGTTAAATGGTATTGAACGCATTTGCTCTAAGTACCCTTGGGCCGCGTTGAATCCAGCATTCTGACGTACTGCTTTATATGCGACTCTTTGGGATAGGGCTACTGAGGTCATTATTCCAATGCTCGCAGCCGTGAATACGGAAAAGGCAATCATGACTTCGACGAGTGTGAGACCTTTCTTTCCGCGAAGATTTCGCGAAAGGAAACTCGAAGGCCGATTTGATGAGGATTCGCTGGCTTCTAGTTGGGATTGAGCCAAATTAAAACCTCTATTCGTTTCCTGTCTAGAACTGGTATGTCGCATTGAGAAAGCAAAGATATCCGGTTATCCTACCTTCTCTTATCAGCATAATACGATTTGTATTTATACGCTTGTGACGCGAGTTCAACGTTTTACAATTCCATGTTGCTAAGGTTACTCACAAGCCTGGGTATTTTCTGCAAATCGAGTATGCGTACTTATCAATCGGATTAATCGGTTTCCGTAGACCCTCTTAGAGCGATTCTACAAGGAATTGCAAAAGGAAAGGCATTATAAATTGCGCGTTACTGATAAGTGTAATCTACCCCAAGTATGGGGTAGAATTGACTGATTGTAAATATTTCCTCCTTATTAGAGGCTGGCGACCTTCTTCGGTTTGGCTACCAGGTTCATTTGTGAAACGAGCTGATTATGTCGCCTCCATAGACGATCAATATCACTTTTTGGGCCTGAATAAGTGAATACAAACAGATTATCCTCTAGAAAGAAAAACATCTCGCGCTTCTTCAAGGGTTCGCCTTCCTTGGTTGGGATTTCGTAGGCGATTTGACGAACTCGTTTATTAAAGAGATTAGGTCCAACCCGATCTGTGGGCCGATCGCTCTGGAATACGATTTCCGCGTTAGGCTTTGTAATTTTTAAGGATTCTAAATACCGATTCCATGTTTCGTCTTCCAGGTCTGACAGAAACTCGTTTTTACCAAACAACGATATTCCGAAATGAACGCCATGACTACTTTCAGATTTAAGCAGAATAGAGTGACGTGATGAATTTTTAACTACCTTCAAATCCCCATTGTAGACCATTAGCATATCGAATTGAGGACATTTGAAAGCTATACGATCCTCGACCGCCCCATCCTCGTTGATTTCGAGAAGCTTGGCGTCAATTTTTGGTCGAGAAGAGGCAGGCCAGTCGATTGGGGGAAGTTCTTCTTCAGCAGACTGAGCAATGCCAATCGTGGAGCTGCAGAAAGCAATAATGGCAGTCAGGATGAAGCGGGAGCATTTTTTCATGTTCATATTGTGGGCTCTCTTACCAAGGTTTTTGTGCAAGATACTCGGCTTCGCTCAAGCTCCTATGATTGATACGCTTGTAGGTGCGAATACGTGGTTCTCCAGGAACGTCGTAAGTGTCGAAAAGCGTGTTATATCCCCAAGCTCTGTTCGGAGGGCTGTAATAAGATGTATTCCATTCAGATCGGTCTATTTCACATTCATACAAGCAAACCATAGAACCTCTCAGATAGAACGTGTCTCCCGACCAGCTTTCCAGGAATCTTGGAAAATTATGGGCCCCCCCGCTCCGCGTATCGTCACCCTGAACGTTTGGCGGGCGAATACCGGAAACCACGGCAGCCGAAACTTCTGTTGACGAAGCATCCGGCTTGTCGCCCATATCGGGATGGTCATCATCCCAACTCTCAGATAAGAAAGTAACGGCGTCGGCCATCAGCGCTACGGGGACTTCGTTGACTTCAGGAGTTTGCGAGCTGCTGACGCTCATGCTTCCATCTGAGTTAAAATGGCCTTGTACGTACATGACATTGTTCGTTACAAAAGTCATACCTGGATCGTGACCTCGGCTAGGTATCCCTTCTTCGGATACACCTACTTGGGCATAGCGGAGACGAACGCCCGAATAGTCTAACTTTTCCGCCGCGTTGGAATCGGGATTGGAGCTTTTGCTTTCCACATAGACAATTCCGTTCCAGTCGGTGGCTGGATCGAATCCTTGAAGATGTTTATCTATATCAGTTGTATCTGGGTTCTCTATGAGCTGTTTTAAAGCTCCCATATTGAAGTTCATGACATATATGTCTTCGTTGCGACGGTCTTCGTAAAATTCTCTTACAGGATCGCCATCCGCGTTTTTCTCGATATAGTACAAACCAGTTTTATCCGTGTCGTCGCTTGCCACTAAATCTCCAAGATTTGTAATGGTGCTGTATGTGCCATCAGTTAGTCGTTTTTTCGCTGTGAGTTCACCGGTGTAGGTGTCCCAGGTAAAGTATAGACCAGCTTTCGCGGAAAGCTTCTGCTCTTCGAGTTCGGCATCGTAGTCGGGGTGCCCACTCGCGAGCGGAGGTTCAATGATCGCTCGCCCAGAATTTATGGGATCGTACTCGGGAGTCGAAAGATCATCTGGTAGATATTCGTCAAATGCCACCGGCTTCTGATAGTTCACATCGTGATCCGATGTTTTCACCATATCTCCCCAGCGCTCCCGAGCCCATTCTCTGAAGTCTGGGCTGAGGCTTCCCGTGCCCATCGTCGAGTCCTTCCAAATGTTGTCGTGCTTCATGTTCTGCAAGTTCCCGTCTTCATCTTTGAACTGCACGGGCTCGAAATATTTTGAAGCCTGGTGTTCGTAAGCATGGAGCAAATGTTTGGCTGTTGTGACTTTCCCGTGAAAGTTCAGACCTGTGTAGGCATTCAATCGAAGCAATCCATTTGTATGGACTTTTCCGTATATATCCATTTGCGGGCCTGGATGAATATCCAGGTCGAGATTGTAGAAAATAGCATGGCTGAAGATGCCTTCGTTTCTGATTTGAAGCGTTTGTACGGTGTGGGCTGATACGGGGTTTCCGATTGCATTACTAGTGTTTCTATCAATTCTTTGTACTGTGGCTCTGCTGAAGATATCGACTTCCTTAACCCAAGCGCTTTCGCCGACGAGATCGTCATCTTGGTACTCTCGATTGGCTGGATCGAAGTAAACCCAGCTCCAGCTTGTCGGAACCACGCCCCCGACTATTTCTACATTCTGAATCACGTTATACCCGCCATCATTCATCAGATTGGCAAGCTCTGCTCCACTCGGTAAAACCAGCTCGTCCGCAGATCCTGGTTGAAGAGCGTTTTGGTTGATATTAGAGCGATTCGCGAATTTCAGCCTAAGCTGAGCCAGTCCATACTGGCTTGCCGATTCAGCCACATTTTGAGCTTTCAGCCAGAGCTCCTGACTGGTGTTCAATTTCCGTTCATGTACTGAATGGCCCAATACGGCAGCCAGACCTGTTCCTAGTACCGTTAAGATAACTAGCACTGTTATGAGTGCAGACCCTTTTTTGTTTTCGCCTTTTTTCATGTCTCTATCCTCTTGCAGCAATAGTGAAATTATAAGTGTTCACTGGGTCGATTTCGACGGTTCCTTCCCGCCTTATTTCTCCTCGAATCATAATGGCGATTCGATTGAAATTATAGAAAAGCCTTTGGTTGCTCAGTCCTCTTGAAATCTCCACAACCTCCTGATGGTTGCCCATGGTCGATGCCAAGGGAATTAGATTCTCCACCGTTTGAGCGCTATTCAAATTATCGTTCGTTTCGAATGTCAGGACCGGGCCTTCTTGATTCAAGGCCGGAGCTGATCGGTAGAACCCGACTACTTTATCTATCAATGAGGGATTGGTCTCGTCTAAAGAAACGAACACTAGAAAATCCCCTGTCGAGCCGTCGCCGACTTCCGTTCTGTCATCAAACGCGTTGTAGATTATAAAGTAGCTAGCCAGGTTGGCTGCGTCGATCATGTCGTTTGTGAATGAACGAATGTCCCGATTGATCATGACCTTTGCATTGCCCAAAGCTTGAGATTTCAATCCATGGATAAACATGGACATGATCGCGCCAATTGATAGGCCGAAGATTGCCAGGGTCGTGACTATCTCCACAAGGGTGAAGCCTTTTTTCTTTATGCGAACGCGAGTTTTCATTTTGAAAGCTAGTTGGTAGGTACTTCGGATCGAATCGCTTTGAGCAGAATTGGAACTGGTGGCTGATAGGTCCTATTGTTATCCTGGTAGGTATATGTGTACCTTAGAACGATCAACCGACTCTCTCCTAAGCCGTTAAGTTCGTCTGTTATGTCCTGCGTGAATACTGCTACTCCCATGTTCAGATCGTCGCTGGCATCGCCAGGAGTGCTTTTGATGTCGTAGGTTTTGATTGTATCCGCGCCATTGGTACGCAAGAAATTATCTGTGATCGGGCTGGCTGAATCGTAGTCCGGTAGTCGAATTGCGGTTATGGGATCCGCTTCTCCTTGATTGATCATGGTTGGGAGCGGATCTAAGTCGAGTTGGCTGTAGGGGAGAGCTTTCAATTGTTCTAGGTAGCCATTCGCGATAGTCGTTGCGGTGGCTTGGCTTACGCTTGCTGCGGCCAGGCGTTGCGATTGCATCAACCCGGTAAGCAGTCCGAAGCTGGCTAAGGTTAAAATGCCCATCGATACCATCAGCTCGACAAGTGTGATCCCTTTTGAATTCGAAAATGTTTTCATGGCGGTACTCGGAAACAACCAATTAAGTCGGATGTAATCCGCCCTAATCAACGGTAATGTACGACCTGAAAACCCGTTGATTAAATTTTTACGTAACCTGCTCTCCGGCAATGAGATGTACGCTTCGAAAGGCGAGCTCAAAACACTAGGGAACCATAGAGAATTGAACTTATTTCGAACTGAGTAGTTTTATCGGGATGTATAGTATCCGTTCGCCAGATACGATCCTAGGTTCGAGTGAGGATTGGTTCTATTCGGCCTGCAGAATAATTCTTCGGTAGTCGAATAATGAAGCGATCTCGCTTCGGTCTCTGACTTCTAGGATCAGATGTATTTCGCTGCCCTTAGCGTCTTTTGGAATCGTCAGCTCGACTTTAGGGTCCTCTATGCCTGATAATGAAGTTTCTCCATCGTAGGTTCCCGCTTCCTTGTAGTTATACCACCGGTACGCAATTTCGTCCTTATCTGGGTCTGATGAAGCAGAAGCATCGAAGGTTACTTTACTGCCTGCTTTCACCTTTTTGACCAGAATTCGATTAGACACGTCCCCATCGATAGCCGCAGTCGGATTATGGTTGGCATTCTCGTAATCCTCTTGGCACCAGTCCATGCGGCAAACGAAGTCATTGTAGAAGGCTCGTCGCCAACGCCAGACAGGCGAAAAGATGCTATCTTCATAGATGTCCCCATTTTCTGGGTTCGTCCAAGTATCCGGCATTTCCTTGTAGACGTAGAAGGGCGCCACTTTTTCTTCGTCTACGCTGATATCGCTATGCTTGGACCAATAGTTCTTTTCTTTTTCGCGACTAAACAATCCGCTCCATCCTCCCCAGTGAGGATGGTTGATGTCGTACAGGCCTTTGTTTACCAGGCCGAGCCAAGGAATCGTTCCGCCTCCTTCCAAAAAGGATACGCCGCCGCCGCGAAATTGGCGAATAGGCCATAGCCTTCCGAGAGGTCCATGATTTCCTTTTATATGCTCCAAGGCCCATTGGTGTTGGCCAAGTCCCGAGTAGGCGTAAGGCTCCCAAGTGTGGGGTCCGAGTTCGTTTTGTTTGCCAGAGTTGTCTACCATCCCGTCAATGCTGGGTCCACCGTAACAATAGGTCTGATAGTTGCTGCGGATCCAGTTTATGCTCGGATATTTAGAGCAAATCCAAGCTCCGGCATTGTCCTGTGATCCGTTTTCGAATACGCGAAGCTTTTCCAGCGCGGTTTGAAAATCCTCTTTAGAATGTTTCGCTTCAAAGTCGATTAAGGCTTGAGCCAAGGTATTCGATCCAGCGTTCACCACGATGTAAATAGGTCGTGGATCTGGCTTCGCCATGATCTCTTCAATCAACTTCGATCCAGACGAGGACTTTCGGCCAATTGCAGTATCCTGAATGCCATACCGATACTGTCCCTCTCTCACGGTTCCCAGCAAGTAGCTGGTCTCCGGCCAGCCATCGGCGTGTATCCGCAGATTATCTACGACTTTGTCGTAGCCTTCGATCAGCTTGTAAAACAATTCCGGTTGAGGATCTTTCCTGAGATATTTGCCAGTCACTGCAATAAGCCCCTCAATATCGAACTCATTTGCGTACATCAGCATATGGGTCATCTGCTGTTCTTCATCCGGCTCGTTACCCATATCGGCTAGGATGACCAGCCGGTTCTTTTCAGGAGAGAAATCGTATTCCTGATGCCCGGCAAAGATGACAGTCGAGAATGTGCAGAGGACGAAGGCGAGAATGGAATATTTCATCTAATGAGTAGGGAACTTAAGCTGAAAAGCATCTAATCCTAAAGGAATAATTCAAAGATTTCTAGAATGCTTCCAGTTTTCTGGCAAGCATCCGTATGAAAACTCCCCCTACGACGGAACGTCCTCGGAATCCCCTTAGCTTGCCTTCTTTGGTCCAATACCAATCCGTCATTGGAATGCGGCTCTGCGATTCTTGAAGAAATCTGTAGACGGGCTCGATTAGAGCCTGAGCGTCTTCTTGATTCTCAGCTAGAATAGTTGTCCAAAGGATCCAATCGAGTTTGGTGTAGCTGCTACGGCTATCAAGCGGCAGGCCATAGCGATTCTGCACTTTTAAGTAGTGAGCGATTTCCTTTTTGAATACAGATTCGGGTACGAGATTCAATCCTAGTAGCTTGTCCCATACGAAATTGTATTTCTGTGACCAGGTTCCTGGATTCTCAAAGGTGAGCGAGTAGTGATCGCCATCATCCGCCATCTCCATCCATTTTGTGACCATCGCCTTGGCGGCGTCTAAATATTTTTGCCCTTCCTCGTCGAGACCGCGCATTTGGCAAAGCAGACCAAAGCTTGCTATACCCATGATGGCTTTGGCTGACAGGTTAGCGTTGCGGGCTAGGTGACCTGCAAAGTCGTCAGTACAAAGCTGGTTTTCAGGGTCGAGTCCTTTATCGAGTAGGTAGGCGGCCCACTTTTGGCAAAGAGCCCAGTATTTTTCGGCAAAATCCGCATTGCCTTCGACTTTTGCCAATCCAGCCACCATCGTCAGCATGTTGCCGCATTCCTCGACCGGCATTTGCCGGTCCTCAGTTTCCTCGCCACCGCCATACACTTGGCCATTAGCGTGCGGATAGCGTCCAATATCGTGAGGCGCATAGGGCCAAGGCCACCGATCGCTAGCCGCGTATTCAAAAAGCGGAGCGATCATAGCTTTCATCAAATCAGTGTTGAACAAAAGAAAGAATGGAGAGGATGGATAAGTGACGTCAACTGTACCCATGCAGCCATTACTATAGTTTTCCTTGCTGAAATAGAGTAGCGTTCCGTCGTCATCGACGGCTAGTTTGTGGGCCGCAATGCACTGGCGATAGGCTAGGGTGGAGATGTGGGCGTATTGTTCGCCTTCCTTTTCCTTAAGATCGTTGAACAGTTCTTTATCGAAACGTTCACATCGATCAACGATGCTTTCGAATTCCGAGGCCGCCTTTTCGACAAGGGTTCTTTCATTGTCGTCATCACGTCTCCAATAAGCCCTCAAGCGCTTGCCAAAGTATTCGATAGCGTAAATATCGTCGTAACCAAAAATAGCATACTTGCGAATCGATTCATTTCCAACCGTTCCAAGATTCAACAGCAGCGCGAGTACCGGAGTATCCTGATCCACTTTTCGAGGCTGCGTCACATCCCTTGGAGGAAGTTTGCCTTCCAGGGTGAAGGTTTCCGTAGCCTCTTTTAATGATGATGGAAGAAGTTCGTCCTTCTGGGCGTTCTCTGCCGCCAACAAAGCATATCCCCAGTCCTGCGTAACGAGGTCGCCCTTTGTCGCCACCAGGTTTTGCTCTTCCATTCCCGCTTTGATCGTTGGAATGGCGGCGTTTTCGACAGGCGTGAAAGCGACGTTTGCATCAGGTTCATTTACCGCGACCTCGGAACTTGCATCGAAGTAAAGCCTTACGTCGTGTTCACTCCCATCTAGAGAAACGACGTCGTAGATTATGTACGTGATTGGTCTGCTGACCAGTTCCAAGTCGTCGATTAAAAGCGGGCTTAGAAATGTCAGCTTTATGGATACGCCATTTTGCTCGAAGCGGTAGATCGATCGTGTAGGCCACACTTCGAGTCCAACTTGTCGCGCAGGGGGCGCCCAGCTAGGCTCCGTTCCCATCAGTCGATAGCCATTCCCATCAATGTAGACAAGACTGTGAATCGGCATCGGCAAATTCGACCAGTGTTTCGTTTCGGAATCGGTCAGCTTGTCAGCCGGAGACCAGATGCTGAAATGCGGATCATGCGTTACCAGCGGGACGGCTGGCGGACGAAAGGATGATTGACTCATAAATTGTATTGAAAAAATTCTTACGAAAACGCCCTGTCGATCTAAAGTGATGAAGGAACCGAATCAATTTTGATGGTCCAGCTCGGCAATCTGCTGGTAGAGTAATTGATCCCTGGCGATCATTTCATCTATATTGCGAGTAGCTTCCTGCAACGCCTCCTTGGGGGAGTAGGTTCCTCGCAGTACTCGATCGATAGCCAATTCAAACTCGCGCCTGAATTCGAAGAGATAGGGAATCTTTGGAGGATATTGAACGTTGTCGAGCTGTTCGGCAAAGGCTGCTTGAATCTGCATGCCTTTAAATCGCTCCGTTTTTCTTAACGACTTGCGAATTGTGATCGGTCCCCATGCTGTCCAGTCAAGGCTGTTGTCGGAAATGTGTTTCATCAGTCGCCAAGCGGCTTCCTTCTTCTTTTGGGAAAGATTGGATGACATGCAGAGGATATGGGAGTCTGTCCAAGTGGCTGAGCGTTTTCCCAGCACAGGCAGCGAGGCTCCTTCGTTGTTCACGGAATTAAGTCGTTTGAGATCGCCTACTAGCCATACTCCGCCGAAAAACAACCCCACGCTTCCCTGTCTAAAGGCAATCCAACTCGACTCGCTTTCCGGGAGCGGAGCCAGCTTTCGGTCAAAGACCAGTTCCTTGGCGAATTCGAAGGCGGCAATATTCTCCGGCGAGTCCAAAAGGCATTTCGTGTAGTCCTCGTTGAACGCCCTCCCGCCAAATTGGCTCATCAGCGCAATGAACGCCTGTCTCGGTTGACTTTGCTCTGAGTACTCGAAGGCGAATCCCCATTGGTCCACTTTCCCGTTTCCGTCGAAATCCTTCTTTAGATCGTTTATGTAATGAAGGAACTCGTCCTTTGTCTTCGGGGGAATGACCTTCCCGTTTTCGTCTACAAAGCCTGCTTTGGAGAGAATATCCTTGTTGTAGAACATGCCAATGGGATGGGCATCGAGAGGCAGTCCAACGTGCTTGCCGTCGATTTCCACTGAACTCCAAACGGCGGAATCGATATCGTTCGGATCGATTCCGTTGTCGCCTGCCATGAAGTCATCGACCGGATTTAGAAATTTAGCCCGTTCGAAGCGAGGCAGCATGCTTGCATGGGCGATGAAGACTTCGGGTTCTCTTTGGCTTAGGCCTGCTACGAAGAGCTTGTTGTAGTAGGTCCTCCATTGCATCCTTTGGACTGTGACATGTATGTCTGGATTCTCTTCGTTGAATTTCTGGGCGATGTTAACCATCGAGATGCCTGCCGGTCCCGTTAGTCCATTCCAGAACTGTATCTGCACTTTGCCGCTGCCAGAGAGAATACCTGACTGTTGCGATAACCAGATGAGGAATATCGCGCAATAAATGGCAGCTATGACGATTGGGGCTCCTAGCTTCATGGGATTTTTCAGCTCAGCGACGGAAGTTCGGCGCGAATGAACGTAGTTGACAAGCCAAACTAACCGAAAGGTGTAACTCGTTAGTTGTCGGAGAAAGCTAGGTTTTCGACCAGAACGATCATGATTGCCTTGTTAAGTCCCAGAAAAGGATTGTCGCCTCAGGAATCAGTCCCCTAGCTTTTTGGAGACAATCGACAAGCTGCTATTCCTGGACGTATTTGCTCTCGGAAATCTCCTCCCGCTATTCGATTTCACCAGCCCAAACATCAGATCGAATGAGTAAACCTCCCAATGTCATCCTCATAATGACGGATCAACAGCGAGCCGATCTCTGCGCAAGAGAAGGCTATTCTCTGGATACGACCCCGTTTCTCGACTCGCTTGCAAAGCAAGGAGCCTGGTTCGACCGAGCGTACACTACTACGCCGCTCTGCGGACCCGCCCGGGTGAGTCTGCTAACGGGCAGATACCCGAGCGCCACTCGTTGTCGCACCAATCATAATCTGGATGACGCTATCGACTGTGAGAACCTATTTCAGGTGTTTCATAATAATGGATACAAAACCGCGTTATGCGGAAAAAATCACTCTCATCTCACTCCTGAACGTCCTGAGGTAGACTACTGGTTCGAGGCAGGCCATCTGGGTGCCGAAGATAAAGACGAGAGCGAGGAGAACGCGGCCTTCGACGATTTTCTCAAGAATCAGACGCATTTCCACTTTTGGCGAGAGGCCACGCCCCATGCCGCTGAGGTTCAACTGCCGTTCCGATTGGGTAGGAAGGCTATGGACTGGATGGATTCCACTAGCGAGGAAGGGAATCCCTTTTTCCTGTGGCTTTCGTATCCAGAACCTCATAACCCGTTTCAGGTTTCCGAGCCTTATTATTCGATGTTCAATCCGGAAGACCTGCCTCCAATGGATAGCGATGTCTCAAGCTTGGAAACCAAGGGGTTTAAATACAAATGGTGCCGCGACTCCTTTCTTAAAGCGTTTCCGGATTTCGGAGAGGATCTGCCGCGTTTACGGGCCAACTATCATGGCATGCTTCGCATGATCGACGACAGTGTCAAAGAAGTTGTCGAACACCTTAGAGCAAACAGTCTTTTGGATAACACCGTCATTCTCTTTCTTTCCGACCACGGTGACTTCGTAGGAGAGTACGGCCTGATGCGCAAAGGGCCGGAACTCCCGGATACTCTATCTCGTATTCCCTTTTTTATTACAGGACCAGGTGTTGTCGCAAGCGAGGATTCAAGGCAGGATCACGTAAGTTTGGCTGATGTAATGCCGACCCTTCTTGAGGCTGCTGGTATCGATGCTCCTGAAGGGGTTCAAGGTAGAAGCCTTTGGCCCATGGTTACGGGACAAGAGTACTCGCAATCCGATTTCGATTGCGCTTATGCCGAAGTCGGATTCGGAGGCCTTTATTACGATGGCTCCGAACCGCTAGACCCTGCAGACGATGGCCGTACGGCTAGTCCTGATGGCAAGGAATGGGGAGCGTATGATTGCCTCAACAGCTGGACTATGAGCGGTCAGGTGCGGATGTTGCGCAAAGGCGACTGGAAGCTGGTTTGGGATATGCAGGGTAGGGGTCAGCTCTACAACCTGATTGAAGATCCAGCCGAGTTGAATAATCTTTTTGATGAACCTTCGGTCGTCGCTGTTCAGAAAGAACTCATGTCGGATTTGCTCACCTGGATGCTGAGGACGCAGGATCCGCTTCCGTATCCTAGAAAACGTTACGTCGTTAAACGGGATAAACGCAACTACTGGGAGCCTTACAAATAGCTTGCCCGTTTAAACGCCAAACGCCCCGGCCGAAAAACAGCCAGAGCGTCTGTGTGTGTTGTGCACTAATAGCGTCGTGTGGAAAATTCCTAAGCGAACAGGTTCGATATGAAGTCCATATCTTCATTCGAAAGAACGCGAGTCTTCGCCGAAAGGTTACACGAAACCTGTTGAGCGTTGCGGAAGCCGGGAATGACGCAGGACACGTTTGGAAAATTGAGCACGTAGCGGAGAGCAACGCTAGCCAGTTCCGGTACGGATTCTCCAAATCGTTTTTTCATTTCCGCCATTTTTGGCTTCAATTGGGTTAGCGCTTCTTTCGTGAACTTGATGCTCCCTTTTCGATGGTCGCCTTCCTCGAAGGCTGGCGGATTCTCTGGATCGAATTTGTCGAGGAGCACACCTTGATTAAGAGGACTGAAAGCGACGAAGGTGATCTTCTGTTTCTTCATCAACTGACCGACGATACCCGACTCCTCGATAAACTTCGTATCCATTATGTGGGCCCAGCTTTGCAGAACGGTTGGCTGGACGACGGGGATGATTCTTTCGAATTGGGAGGATTGATAGGCAGATTGCCCGATCAGCCTTATCTTTCCCTCTTTTTGCAGGGCCTTCATCGTTTCGGCTGCTCCTTCCAAATACTCGTAATCGGAACCGAAGTCGCCGTGATGAAGATGGTAGATGTCGATGTAGTCCCTTTTTAAATTGATCAGCGACTGCTCGCACTGATGACGAATGTGAGCCGGCTCGTAGGCGTTTTCAGCGGTTCCTTTGAAATGGCCGACCTTTGTCGCGATAATGATTTCCTCGCTCTTAACTCCTAGCTTCTCCAGAACACGGCTTAGCATGCGTTCCGCATTGCCGTTTCCATAGACGTCGGCATTGTCGAAATGGTTCACGCCCTGATCGATGCCAGTTTTGACAGCCGCTTCGATTTCGCCTTCATCGACATTCCGCCACCCATTGGGCTTCCCGTCTACGAAATTGAGGCCTCCCATGGTCCAGCATCCCAAACTGATTTCCGATACTTCGACGTCGCTGCTGCCAAGCTTTCTGTAATTCATCCGTCGGATCTAGTTTCTTAACAGGACAACGTCACTAAGAAATGACGACTTTCCGTTAGCAGCTTGATCGTGAAATGAAGATTCAGCGTTGTTCCACTAGCCAATGGAGGCCATTGTCGAGCAACCTTAAAAAGTTCTCGTTTCGAAAGTCGTCAGGAATGCCCAAGCTCGTATAGAAAATCCGCTGCTTTCCGTTTTCGCGAGCCCATGCTACGGGAGCCTCGTTTTCTTCGGTCCTTCCGGAAAGCAAGAGGACAACATCATCGGCGATGTTCGGATTGAAATAGAGCTTTCCATCTCGCGACCAATCAGAGACCTCTTTCAGGATCGGATGACCAGTGTTTTCCTCGTTCCGCGTGATCTGCACCTCGACTCCGCCGCCGTCGTGACCTTCATAATCGCCTCCAAGGATTTCTTGATCGAATTCCAGAAAGAACTGAAAGGCATGGCTTGCGGTGCGGATTCCCAAAATCGGTTTTCCTGATTCGCACCAATCTCTAATGCGTTTCGCCTGCTCGCCTTCCAACTCCCAGCGACGGCAAAAGACGACTAGCACATCCGCCTTGTCCATCGACTCTAGATTTTCGACGAACGTGATCTTGTCCGTTCCCCATGAAATCGTGCTTTTGAATCCGTAGTTTTGCTTTAGGTGTTCAGACCACAACTTCAGCGATTCCTCCGATTTGTACTCTTTCGACCCGGAGAGCATATGTATTGCTAGAGGTTTAGCGTGCGCTGGAACGCAATGTATCAAAAATAAAAGTACGGCGACGGTTAGAAAGGTCCGAGACATTCGAATGATCTCCTCTTTAAGAATAATTTCCTTAGGCGCTCCAGTTCCCTCTTGCGGGCCGATTAACCAGAGCGTTCGCATGAGCGTCGTCAATAAAGCTCTCGCGTTCCGCGTCCCAAAAGAGCGGTCGGCCTAGTTCGATGGCGATGTTGGCCAGGTGGCAAACGGTGGCGGACCTATGTCCAACCTCTACCGGGGCGTGCAGGTCTTCAGCCTTGCGAGAGCGAATGCAGCTGAACCAATTTTCGAGATGGCCTCCCTTGGTCTTCCGTAGCAAGATTTTCAGATCTTTCGAATACTCTTTGATTAAGCTGGCAGGTGACGTTTCCAGCTTTCCCCTATCGACGAAGAGTTGGCCTTTGGTTCCGAAGAAGGTCACTCCCCTTGGTCCGGTCTTCAACTTCATGGTCACTCCGTTAGCGTATTCAAAATCCACATCGATATCGAAATAGGTCGTGTGCAGCGACCCTACCGGATTCCGCTGGCCCATGCCTTGAACCGAAACGGGACCCGTGTCGTCCATTCCTAGCCCCATCTGCGCGATATCCAGATGGTGGGCACCCCAGTTCGTGATCTCGCCTCCGGAAAAATCGGGTACGAAACGGAAGTTGTAGTGGACGCGTTCCGAGTTGTATTCAATCCATGGAGCCGGACCGATCCACATTTCGTAATCCAATTCGCCTGGCGGGGTTTCGGGCTCCCACTTTTCCGCGCTGCCTGATCGTGTGCCGATCGATACTTCCACATGCCTGATATCGCCTAGCAAGCCATTGCGAACCATTTCGCAAGCGATGATGAATCGCTCCTGCGAACGCTGCTGGCTGCCGACTTGGACCATCGATGGATGCGTTTTCAACAAATCCGCTAATTCGCGCCCTTCTTTGATGGCAAGCGAGAGAGGCTTTTCCACATAAACATCCTTGCCGCTTCGTACGGCCTCCTTCGCGATCGGCACATGCCAATGGTCGGGAGTCGCTATGAGAACGGCATCAATGTCGTCGCGTTGTAAAAGAGAACGAAAATCTCGATATCCTTTGATGCCTTTGTATCCGGAAGATTCATACTGATCGGCATAGATTTTCTCCGCTTTCGAGATCGCTTCCTTTCGTACCTTTTCATCAACGTCGCATACCGCCACCAGCTGGCATTGCGACGATCCTGCTAGCGATGGAAGATGTGTCTTCCCGCCCATGTTTCGAGCCCCGATCAACGCCACATTGATTCGCTCATTGGCCGGCTTTTTATCACCCGCTTTCGCATTTGCAGCAAAGGCCTTGGACAAAACTCCAGTCGCTCCCAGAGCCGTTACTTTGGCAAATTCTCTTCTATTCATAATTCAATCGTTTTACGTCGAAGTGATTCGTCCGCTCGTCTATGTGTTCAGTTCCGTTTGAGACAGGATTCCAAAAGATATGGCCGGATCTGGCAAGATTCGGTCGATCTCGCCGACACGATAACCAAAACCTTCTTGGCCAAGAGTCGATAGATCGAGTACACCGTTACGGCGTCGATACAGACCAGGATGTATGTGGGCTTCTGGGGTTGATGCTTCGGGATAGAACTGCATCGCGTTGCTCTCCACGCCCATGATCGTGTTGGCGTGAGCCGCTAGACGAACATGGGGCACTTGAGCCAGCATGGGATTGGTGAGATCCTGCACCATCAGCTCCATTCCATGGTTCTTGGCCCAGCAGAGGCTGAGCAACGCTCCCGTTTGGGTTTTGCATGTTTTCAAAGCGACGCCTGTCCATCCGAGACCGCGGCCCATTCTTACCAGACGCCAGTCGTGCGCGCTTTCATCCATGAAGAGCGGTTTGCGTTTCGAGACTGAAACAACCTCAATGGGATGCGCTTCCAAATCGTAGGGAAACGGCTGCTCCACGTAGAGGATTAAATCCCAGATGCTCGGTTCCTCTTTCTTTAATCGATCCAGGATCTCGTTTACATAGTCAGGATCTTCCACCATGCAGTTAAAGTCTGCCGTCAATGCTTTTGCCTGATGAGCTATGGCGACGCGTCCTATCTTCACTAGCCGCTGGTAATCCCAATCCGAATCGTCGCCGCGCAGTTTGATTTTCAAGCAGGTCAGTCCATCGCGTCGCATCCAGTCCGAAAGAAGTACCGGATACCCGTCGTCTGGCTCTGTTCCAACCAGCTCGTCTTGGTCGATGGGATCCATGCCGCCGACAAGATGCCATACGGGCAGTTGGGAAGGCGCCTGCTCGACAAGGAAATCCGATACATGCTGTCCAGCAAACGACTTATCGGCATCGGATTCTAGAAAAGAGGACAGGTCGCGATTCGCGAACTGCGAGCCATAGGTCGTGTAAGTGTCGCGGCCATACATCATGCCAAAGGCGTCGTGCAGCGCGATGTCGAAGGCGGAGCAACAGACCAGCGCTGCTAGCAATGGCATTTGTTGAGATGGTTCTCGCGAAGCGTTGAACAGCTTCTGTTCTCGGAGCAGAACCTCTTCAATGAAAGTATGCCCCACTTCCAAAGCGCTACCCGAGTAGTCGAAAGCAGCCCATTTCTCGGCAATTTGTCTGCAAAATGCGATTAGCGCGTCTAGCCTTTCCTGGTAGGGTCGGGGGGATGGCCAGACCCATTGTACGCTCAACGGCGTTTCTCCCCAGCCTTGAGCCATTTGGCCCTCCGTATTTACGATGGAAAGACATACCCTAGCGCAATGCGCCGAGGTGAGTGTTTCCGATCCGAACTTCAACGGCATTCGTGTTTCCACCGGGATCAAATACAACGCGACCCCGCAAGCTCTGACATCTGTGCGTTTCACTGAGATTAAGGACGTACGGTTGCTCTTAATAAGAAATGATTCTTCATGATCTCTAACTTAGCGTGCCTGGTTTGCCATAGATTCGCCAATCTAACAGTTTAGTTCACCATAGTGTTGTTAAGCTGAGTTGCGGCGAATCGGTTTATTAAGTGACAGTCTTGCATGAAATATAGTCAAGTTAGCGCTTTGTTTAGTTAGGACGGTAGCCGTCGCCTCTTCCGCTAGGGAAATCGAAACTTGGGCCGTTGAAGTGATTTGCAAGAAACCAATCGCCCCTCTGACGGCTACCGGAAAACCACCGCGCCCATGCCTCAATTCGCTTCCATCAAGGCGAGCTGAGCGACGGCTGCCTTGCTTTCGAAGCTCCATGTTTGTCCCAGAGATGCTGCTGTTGTCAGAAATTCTTTTGCTAAATCGGCTCGGTCCTGGGCCATATGTAGTTGGCCTTTGTAAAACGAAGCCTTGGCTTTCCCGGACGAATCTAATCTAGGCGGTGGACCGAGCCCCTTTCTATAGAGGTGGATAGCGTATTCGCTGAAGTAAGACAAGACATCCTTAGGCCAATTTGCGTTTCGCTTCTTCATTCGCCGGTTTAGCGAGTTTAACGTGGCCTTCGCTCCCTTGTTGTCGGAGATGGCGATTTGCGTTGTTAACAAGGAAACTAGAACGGAGAGTGAGCTGCCTGATCCGCGACTCGCAGCTTTAAGAGGCTGAAGCGCCTCTTCGTAGCGCCCCGTAGCGAACCAATACAGTCCTTGATTCGATTTGCTTTCGCTTTCGCGAAATCCTTTGCCCAGCATTTGGGATCCTATCTCCGAGTGCCCCGTTTTTATAAGGCAAATCGCGGTTCGGAACAAGCTGTTGCCCAAGTTCTCCTCGAGCAGACGGATCTGGTTGTTCAATTCAGGAGAAACGTATCCTGTGTCGGTTTCGTAGACAGTCATATCAACATCTACCGTTTCCGAGGAAATGCCTTGATCGGTAAAAACGACACGGGTTTGTTTGTCGACTTCCTGACGGACATCGTAGACATTGATTTGATTCTTTTCCTGCATCGCTTTCACTCTCGCAAGTTGCAGCTTGTTTTCGATGATCTCAGTACCAAGCTTGTATTGTTCAAGAGCAGTCGCGTAGTCATTGGATCGGTACAGAAGTTCGCCTAGCCAATTCCGATATTCCCATCTGCCGTTCAGATCGTGCTCGATACACGCTTTGGCCATGTCGATCGCCTCGTCGGATCTACCAAGACGCGTATAGAGTAAGGAATAGACATGCCAGGCTCGAACTTCATAGGGATCGAGTTCCAAGGCCTTGTCTAAGGCCATTATTGCTGAATTGATTTCTCCGAGCTGGCTGTGCGAAAAACCGAAATTGACGTAGGCCAATGCTCGTTCCGGGTGAAGCGCTATGGCTTGATTTAAGAGCCGATACGCGAGTTTGGTTTCGCCTGCTAGGATATGTTTATGGGCTTCATCGTTAAGCGAATGGTAACGTTCGACGCTCGGCGGGATTTGGGCGTGACCCTTTCGGGAACGTTCTGGCGCAAGCGGAGCTTCAGTTACCCTGGCCTCTATCTGTCCCCATGCAAATTGGGCGGAAAGAATAGTTACAGATAGGATCAGCGAAACAGGTTGCGCCTTCCGAGCGACGGGAAGGGACTGACGATGTATCGAGTTCATTCGGTTCAGAGATGAATTTCGTATGACTCTTAGTTTAGAATCGTAGATTTGCCATAGATACGCCAATCTAACAGTTCGTCATCCCAAAGTGTTGTTAAGCGCGTTTCAGCGAATGGGTTTTCTGGTGACTGTCTTATCGTGCGAAATAGAGAAGTTAATGTTTTAGTTTGGGTGATTTCGATTGCGGCTGCCGCCTCCGCCGCCAAGGAAATCGAGCCCTGGGCCTTGGAATCGTTTCCTTTCGAGGAGGAATACCGGCAGCGTATCTCCGGGATGATGGAACGCTTTGCGGAATATCCCGTAATGGAAAGAGCGATGGCGCCGTCCGTCTGTCCGGACACGGGCAAAGAGGTTCTGACTTGGGCTCTCAAAGGAGAGACGATTAGATCGCCGTATACAGAGCGTGAATACATCCAGGGAGATACAGGCTATTTTGGTCCGAAGCGAAAGAATGAAAGTGGCGAAATCACAGCCTTCGGGGGGGATCCGCTAAAGCATTCCTTAGCCTACGCGATCGCTCGTTTCACCTTGGACAAGGATGACGAGATGCTGAGGGAGTACTTGGGCTTTTATGGCAGCCTGCGCCAGCAGTACCATTTCGCGGCTGTGAACTGGGGGCGTTTCTGGCCGCTCTTTCATGAAGAAATGGGAGATGCCTGGAACCAGAGCTTTCTGGACGCGGTAGCGGCTTACAAGGAAACCACTCGTCCTTCGGATGGCTACCGGAAGAACACTCCCATTCGACATCCCAAGAACCTGGTGGGCAACCTGAAAGAACACTTGGGAGGTGGCGGTACGGAAAACCATCGCACCATGTGGCGAGCTACGGCTCTTCTCTACGCTCAAATCCTTCCTGAGGGTTCGCTCATTTCTGGCTACGATTTGAATACTGCCCATTCCGCAGTCAATGATGTCCTCACTCGCTATGTTAGCGGCTTATATGTAGTCGGCAGCGGAGAGTACTCCTCCTCGATTTACTATCCGTATTCATTTCGTGGATTTTCCAACCTATTTGACTTCTCGCCCAAAGCGGAAACGAGGGAACTGGCAAAGACGGCAATCGATTTCTATGTGGCGACCTATGGCTTGAAGGTCTTCAACGGAATGCAGACCGGAGCCCAGCGGCGCGGCTATCCGGATAGTCATTCGTGGAACGAAATGGATCGTCATCTGTGGGCTTGGTTCGGGGCTGGGACGCGTCCGGTCAAGTCGGATTCTTTGGATACGACGATACACCAAATTACAACCGCTTACCGTCCGAACAAGCTGATTAGCGCCCTGACTCGAAAGGAAGTCGCCTTGCCATTCGAGGCCTGGATCAACCATCCGGTTTACGATATGTCGGCTCCAGATCACCATCTCGAGTACTACTATTGCGATGAGGAGTTCTCTCTCGGCAGCGTCCAGCTCTCGCATATCAACAACTCTGGGCAACAGACGACTTGGGTGCTGGCATTGCGTGGCGATAGCGGCGACACGGTTACCGTGACGGGTGGGCAACCACGCTGGATTCAGCGAGGCGGTCATAGCCCCTATGATCAGTATGTCCAGCACAAGAACACGCTCCTCTACATGATGGATCAATCGGCTCCTGGAATCTACTCGAATCTGCCGGAAACGCTGGAGTCCTACGATCAGATATTGGGCCACTTGGCCTATGATCGTTATAATGGACGGGCAGGCCTTTTGAGAGAAATCGAGCCGCCGCAGGGCGACGATGAGGAGGAGTGGAGGGCTTTTCTGAAATCGGGAAAACATTTTGCCGGAACCTGGCTGTGGTTGCCCAAGAGGGATCTAGATATCGAACGGGTGGATACGGAGGCGGTTGTATTTCGGTCGGGCAAGTCGCGCGTTTTTTTGTACCCATTTGATGGGGATCCGATGGTCCTTGAGCCAAGCACGTCCAAATGGTCGTTTTCCGGCAGAAAGGATCCATTGAGAAGGCTCGAAAGCGATCGCCTGCTCATCATTCCCGGCGCTCCCAGCGGATTTGCCATGGAAGTGGTTTCGGCAAATGCGTCGGATCCAAATGAATTCAGTCGCAGCCGATTGGATACAAGCGAAATTGGGGAAGGTCGCACCGCCTTCACACTTGATGATGGGCGTTTGCTGGAGCTTTTCTATCAAGGAACTTTGCTGCGGCCGGAAGCGAAGCTGGAGGGAAACTCCTTGATTCCGGACGCCTGGCAAGGGCGTGGACATATCGACTCGCCGTATTTGAAAATCAAGGATGGCGTGATGACGGTGAGTGACGGGACGGAAAGCTACCGCGTTGTGGTAGACGATCCGGAAAATCCGATATATTCCAAGATCGACTGACACTCGCTTTAAGAGGTGCCTAGATGATGAACTAGCTTTGCTAGAGACTCTGAGGTTTCGAAAGAATATCTAATATTTGAATACAATTTCGTACGACCGTAAAGCAGGTTTGATGCAATGAGATAAGATCAACCTTTCGGTATGACTTAGTCATGCCGCTACGCCTTGGCACGGAGAGGCTTAAATAAGCGAACATGTAGCGGAACGTCTGCGACGTTCCGAGTTTTCCCTGAATGTTATCATGCCTTTTTGGAAACGGTATAGCTTACTACCTGATCTCGAATCGATAAAAAGCCCGGGACAATGTCCCGGGCTCATTCAAAAAAGACCTAGATCCTAGAAGCTTAGATTAGCCGATAAGCGATAGGAACGTGGGTTGTAGTAGCGAACGGTTTGGCGGAAAGGATACCGGGCGTCCTCAGGAAAAGAGGTTATCGCTTCTTCCTTCTGATCATCGAACAGATTGTTGATGTTCAAGCGGAAGTTCCAGTGATACTTGTCGGCCACAATCGTACGGTATCCAAAGGCTAAGCGCGCTTCAAGGTGCGAGGGCACCGGAGGCGTTGGCGTGCCTACTACTGCCGGATTGCCGCCTGCCACATCTACAGCTGTATTACGCTCGCCCGTGTAAATCAGGCCAAGCGATGCGTTGAATCCCGCGAGTTGACCTTCAGTCCAGGTTCGCTTGCTCCACATCGAGAAAGAATGCTCAGGTGAATCATCCAGTTTAGCGCCAAGAATGGCGTTTCCATTGAATGTGGATGGATCGGTGGGATCAGAGAAATTCTCGGCTCCCAGAAAACGTACCCATGGATCGTATTCAGTGCCTAAATTCTCCTGACCTTCGACATTAAAAGGAACGAGTTCGAATCCTTGGGTTACGACACGGTCGATGTAGGCATAGTTGAAGGTGAATTGCCATTTATCGTTGGGCGAGTAAATCATCTGCGTATCGACACCCTCGGCGGTATCTCCAAAGGAGACGTCGGATCCGCGAGCCATGCCGGGAGCATTGTAGTAGCGTCTGTTGCCGCCATAGAGCCATTCGCCGTTTGCCATCGCCGCATCGAGCGCCGCCCTTTCCTCTGGATTTTGAGAGAGCGTCTCATAGTTCACGTAGAAATTGCTGTCATTGATTTCGCCATCGGCGATAAGCTGATTCACGTTTACCCAAGTGTCTCCGTTGTTGTCCTCGGTTTCAGGCGCGATTGGAACGTATCCTTCCGGGAAATACGGATTTCCGTTCCCATCAAAGCGCGGCACTTGGTAGCTGCGTCCCCAGTTGACATTGAAACGACTGTTTCTCACAGAGCGGGGTGGTCCGGCGTTTCGCGGCGAAGACGCTGAGGAGAAGAAGTAGATGGCGTTGGTGCGGTCGATCTCGAAGGCGGCGATGCCTCCGGAGAGCTTGCCATCTGGAGACTCGAACTTCAGGCCTACTTCGAAGCTTTCAGTCGTTTCGTTGTCGAAATTTTCCGATAGGCCATTTCTCTGACCTGGATTGGGGACAATGCCTTCGGCCGATACAACGTAGGCTGTCAGATTCGGATTGATCGCGTAGCTGATACCGATGGTGGGATTGGTATCATTTTGTGGTTCGCCGCCAAATCGGTATCCTTCTCGCAAAGGAGCGCGCTCAGGATCGGCTGTGCCTGGACCGGCATTCCAATCGCGAGAGCGGCCTGGAGCATCCTCGGTCGAACCATCGGGCCCTCCCGAAAAGCGGGCATAGGTTCCATCGCCATTTTCGTCTACAAAAGTGAAACGCAGCTGGCGTACCATGAAACGGTCGCGGCGAATGCCTGCGATCACGTTCATCTTATCGTTAAAGTACTTGCCGTGGTAGACTAGGTAATGACCGGTATTCCAGCGCTCGTCCTCGATTTCGCGGAATGCTCGAGTAAGGAAGTTCGGATCGTAATTGGTTCCATTCTCCGTCACTGGAGTGTAGGTGTAATCTTGGTCCCTTGCCGTGGTACCGATCAGTTGCTCGGTCTTCAGGTCTGTGCGACCGAGCAAGAAGCTGTGACTCGTCTCGCCGAGCTCTAATCGATAGTTGAATTCGACGCGCGTCTGGTCGGTTGTAGTGTCATTGAAATCCCGATTCATCTCGTTTCTGATGGCATAGAGTGTTCCGCTCTCGTCTAGCTTGGTGGCTTCTGGCGGAATATTGCTGTCGGAGGCGTTGAACGAGCGTATGCTTGGGTTGTTGCGGAATTGCCGCCCCTCGGTCTCTTCGTACTGATGCCCGACCAGCAGGGTGAGATTTTCGGTGATTTCGTGTTCGTAAATGATCGCTCCGAGGAAGGAGTCGAGCTTGCGTTCGGTTCCTTTAATGTAGTTCGCATCGGGCGGGAGACCGAATAATTCGCGAACCCTAATGCTCTCGTCGAATTGATTGCGACCCGTTCCAATAGGACCAAAGCTTCCGCCAATGCTGAGGTTTTGATCGTTGGAAGATTGATAGCCATCAATGGTGCGATCGCGAAATTGGAGGTCGAGAAACAGATTGCTCTTTTCGGTAGGCTTGAATTCGAACTTCGGAGAAATGGTTATGTCCGTCTGCTTGAAGCCATCCAAATTAATCCCTCGTTGTATGTATTCCGCAATGACACGATAATTGAGCGTTTCCGCTCCAAATTCGACTAGTGGTCCCGACGCATCGAAAACGGTTCGGAACAGATCATTGCTGCCCACCGTGACATTGGAAGAAAATCGCTCCTGGGCGGTTGGGTATTTGGGAATCGAATTCACGATTCCGCCCAGCGAATTGACACCGTAGAGCAAGGCTTGAGGTCCACGAGCCACTTCCAAGCGGCCAATATCGGCAGAACTCACATTGCCTTGTACAGTGAATCCGTTGCGTAGCTGATTCTGCGTAGTGTATCCACGGAGTTTTAGCACGCCATCGGTAGGATCGTTTTCAGCTCCGTATCCACCACCTGAATTCGATGGGGAGAAATCGAAGCTCCGCTGATCTCCAGTGGTGTTGGATATTTCGCTGGAAAGAAGAACGCCTGAACTGAATTCCAGCGCTTCCCGCATATCGAGCGCCCCCGTGTCGGTAATGAATTCTTCCGTAATGGCTTCGATAGACAGCGGCACATCCTTGATTTTCGTATTCAAGCGAGTGCCTGAAATCGTGTTAGTAGCTCGATAGCCTTGATCGCTTGAAGCGTCCACCCGGAAGGGCGACAATTCGAATACCTCTTCAATTTCATCGTCTTGGGCGAAGATAGAAGGACTGGTCGTCAGCAGCAAGCTCGTCGTCAGCGCGGAGGCAAGACGCAACGGTCTAGGATTTGTAGTATTTTGCTTGTTCATTGTAGTCTTTGTAGGGTTTCGAACCAGTAAATCGTTGATAGGCGATTTGCAGGGGTGAATTTCAACATGGGTAGATGGTAATGGGAGGCGCGTTGGTGGGTCGTTAGCTAAGATATCATCCAGTCATGGTAAAACGCGACCGGACTTGGTTTTGCGCCTATACCCATACTTCTATTTCTTTTTGCTTCCGTTTTGTAGCACTCCATGATTCTAACAGTTAAATGTCTGGCTTGCTCTAATACCTTGCGTTCTCGAATATGCCCTCAACCAAGCCATCTGTTCGAACGATTGCTCGCGAAACTGGATTCTCGGTTGCGACGGTGTCCGAAGCGTTGCGTGACTCCGATAAAGTAAAACCGGCAACGCGGGCGAAGATAGTAGAGGCTGCCCATCGACTTGGATACCAGCGCAATACTCTCATAGGCGACGTGATGTCGAGAATGCGTCTTTCGCAGACCGAGAGCTACAGCGGCAATATCGCAGTTCTGGATACCGAGAGTTTCCGGAAACAGCGAAAGGTCAGCTTGTGGCATTTAGACATGTTCGACGGTGCCCGGCAAAGGGCCGAAGAACTGGGCTTCAAGCTGGAGTTTTTCTTAATTGATACTTACAGCCGTTCGCTGAGCCGCTTGCAGCAAGTCCTCTTTCATCGCGGGATAAACGGACTCTTTCTGCCTCCTTTTCTACGTCGGAAAGACTTCGACGGCTTTGACTGGAGTAATTTTTCAGTGGTGCAGATGGACTATTGTCTACGTAAGGTTCGCATGCACTCGGTGATGCCGGACCATCACATGTCTATCGTGAATTCAATGCACAGGTTGGAGAGTATGGGCTATCGACGTCCAGGCCTAGTAGTGGAACGCTTTCAAGACGAACGGATATTCATGAAGTGGCTGACCGGCTTTCGGGCTTTCCAGGAAATTTCGTCGAAGTGCGAAGATTTTTCAGTCTTTCAGCCGGGCGAATTGGATCGCTCCAAGTTTCTCAAGTGGTTTTGCGAATTCAAGCCGGATGTATTGGTCGGGCATCGAGCCGAGGTAATCGATTGGCTGGAAGAGGAGGGTGTAGGCGTGCCCGATGATGTGGGCTTCTTCAGTCTGAATCGGCACTACACCGAACGTGACGTGGCGGGGTTGAATCTGCAGCCAAACTTGCTAGGGGCAGTGGCCATCGATGTATTGGTATCTCAAATACATTTACATCAGTGCGGCGTGCCCAGTATTCCCCGTACGACGCTGTTGGAAGGCGAATGGGTGGATCGGCCTACATTGCGATACGATCTGGACGAAAATACCGCCCCCGATGCCGCTTTGGAGGGCAAATAGCGTAGTCGCCGACTCTTTCTTTTATCTGAGTTATGTCGAGAGAGTAATAAGTATCTATGGGACTGTCCAAAAGTCGATTTTCAATAAAGCCCTGAAAGCATGGTAGGGAGGTTTGTCCTCAAATCTCCGCCTCGGATCATCATACACGGAGGCTTGAGGACAAGCCTCCCTACCTGTCTATTCAATGATCTTAAATCACTGCTGCGTGGATACGCATTGCCATTCAGAAAGCGCGCTTAGATGGGTCAAAAACGACATGAGAGACTCAATCTGACAGCCAACATTCTTTGGCTTTTTAGCTATTCCTCCTTTGCTTGGTCGATTTGTCCGGTCGGAAGAATCGCTGCGCAGAAGTTTCCCTGGCTTGGGGGTGAAAGGCGAGCTTTGGCGGAATCAAGCAGCTCGCGTTCCGCCAGTGTTCCCTGGTCGATGTCGATCCATTGCGCAACCCAGCGAACATCTTCGCTAAGATTCAGTTCGACTATCCCTTTCTCGTCAAGCGCAGGAAAATAGATAGCGAAAGCGGAGTGCACCTCATCGGCGGCCAAGTACGCTTCATTCTCTTCTCGCTCATCTAGCAGGTGGTTGGCAGGTTCGACGGACCAAAGGGGAATCAGCTTTTCCAGTTCCCTCGCGGCGCGGATAGAGGCGACTGCCTTGTCGTTGATGCCCATGCCGGACGAAGGTCGATGGAAGCGTATAGAGGCGGCTCCCGCCAGCAAATGTCGCCAAAAGCGTTCGATCCCATCCTGATCGGTATGGTTGAACTTGTTGCCGTCGGCTCCGTAGGTTTTGGTGGTGTTCATCGGTCGGGGAAGGTCGCCAAGATAGCCGCGCACGTATAGAAAGTTGTCCCAGTGCTTTTGACCTTTGTTGTGATTGTTCTGGGAAACGTCGACGAAGTCGTAAAGTTCCGGATGGTCGAAGGTCTGGCGATGACGCTCTGCAGCGAGATTCCAGTCGTCCCACATCTCCGTAATCATTACCGTTTTTCCAGTCTCTGTAGCTTTTTGGCGGATAAATTCGGACCAGTACGCTCCCCATTCCGGTTCGGCTCGGGTCTCGTTGTCGATGCAGTAGAGGACGTGGTCGTATTCGAATGAATGGGATAGCAGCTTGTCGACAAACTGTTGTTGATATTTCAATACGATCTGAATGTTGCGTTGCTTTGGCGTGGTAAAGAAGAAGGGCTGCTTGTTTTTTCCAGGATGTTCCAGGTAGACTCTCTCGAAGGTTGATTCCTCGAAGCTGTAATTGATGTTGTTGGCGGGATTGTAGGGATGCTTTACCCAACGGTTTGGTCGCTTGGTCGTGTTATCCGAATAGTCGAAGCGATCCCAGACCTCTATTTGCACGAAAATTCCTCGCTTCGCCGTTTCGCTAAGCATACGCTCGAAGCGTATCCAGTATTCGGGGTTCCATTGGTTGAGATCGTACTTCCCATCCGCCAGCTGGAGGAAGGGGTAGACCTCGAAGCCCTTATCCTTTCGGTCGCTCATCGTATTTCGAATGACATTTCCGCCAGCGGCTGCCATTCTGTTCATCTGCTTGATTAGCTCTTCCTCCGGCCACTGAAAGAGATTGTCGTCATCGCTGCCTCCCAAGAGCAAAATAGGCTTGTCATTATGCGACCAATACCAGGCGTTTTCGCTCCAGGGTTTTAGCGTTTGGCCAGATGCGTAGTAGATCAGGACGCAGGCAAGAAGGATCAGGTAAGTTCTAGTAGGTTTCATCTTAGTGGGTGGTTGTTAACAGAATTTGGCATGTCCAAGGCGCATTGCGATTGAATTCATCCTTTGATGGCTCCGCTGAGCACGCCGCGGATGAAGTATCTCATAAAGAAGAGAAAGAGGACGATGATGGGGATGGAGGAGAGGAAGAAGGCGGCCATAACCAATCCCCATTGCTTAACGTATTCGCCATCTAGATATATCAGGCCAACGCCGACTGTAAACAGGTCGTGGTCGCGCAGGGCGATAAAAGGCAGCACGTATTCGTTCCATGACTGAATGAACAGGAGAATGGCCAGGGTGCTGAGAATCGGCTTGCTGAGTGGGATGACGATGTTGCGAATCTGCTGCCAGTGTGACGCTCCGTCAATTTCGGCGGCTTCGAATAAATCCTTGGGCAGATCTTCGATGAATCCACGTAGGACGAATATGTTGAACGCCTGACAGGTAGCAACCTGTACCAGGATGATGCCCCAAAGCGAGTTTAACAGTCCGAGGGTCTTGAGCAGCGTGAAGAGCGGCACAATGTTGGCAATAGCCGGCATGAGCATGAGGAAGAGGAAAGCCGCCCAAATCGGTCCGCTAAAAGGCATTTTGTATCGGGCGAAAAAATACGCTCCAAGAATTGCCAATAGAAGCGTTCCCGTCGTGGAAAAGAAGGCCACGAAAATGGTATTGGCTACATAGGGAAAAATGAAGGGCATGGCCTCGCCATAGTTTTCCCAATGCCAGGCGCTCGTATCCACTTTTTGAGGAGCGTCGGCTTCCGAGAATATATCCATAGGCGGCAGCCACGGATTGACCAGAAAGGAGGCATTGTCCTTCACGCTGATCTGCAGCATCATATAGAAGGCGAAGGATTCCAGCAGGAGGACCGAAATGATCAGCGAATGCTTGATCCATTCGTAGCGAACGCGTCGCCCCTCGATCGAGATGTAGCCCGGACTCTTCATTTCTCGATCCTTACGTATTTATTATTCAACCACGTAAGAGTCAGTATCACTAGAAACAGGATGAGCCCCAAGGCGCAGGCGTAGCCGAATTCCCTATTGAAAAAAGCTCGATTGAACATCCAGAGACCCGGGGTCATGCCTGCTCGACCCGGTCCGCCATTTTCGCCTAGAAGCAAGTATTGCTGGCCGTAGCTCTGCAGTGTTCCAATGAATAGGAGTGCCAAGGTCAGCCGGATCTGGGTGAGGATGAGCGGCAACTCGATGTTGAGAAACTTGCGGAAAGGACCGCAGCCATCCAGATCTGCAGACTCGTAGAGGCTTTGATCGATGTTCTGCAGTCCAGCTAGATAGATGAGTACGCCAACTGTTCCCAGCCATGGGAAACCCCAGAAAATCAAGGCTGGTAGAATGAGCTTTTCATTGGAAAGCCAAGCGATGGGCCGGCCTTCCTGAAAGGCTCCCCAGCCGAAGATCGTATCCAAAAATACCAGCATCGATTTAATGGGAGTTACTTCGATAAAAGTATTGAGTGGACCAAGATTCGGATCGAAGAAGAACTTCCATACGAAAAGGGTCACGATGCCTGGCACCACCATCGGCAATACCACCATGATACGATACCAATACTGAGCTCGGTTGCTGATGACGCGATGGATCAGCACTGCTGCGAAGATGGAGGGGATCAGCTTGAAGATGTTGGCGATGACGAGGATGAGGATCGTGATGAAACTCTTGAGAAACACGCTGTCGGTCACCGCTCGCTGGAAGTGGTCCAGGCCGATGAAGGTTTTGTCTGCCCCTCCCGACCAGATGAAAAAGCTATGGTAGACGGCGCTAGCGGCTGGAAAGTAGGCGAATAGACCGATCATGACCAGCGACGGAACCACCAGCATATAAAGCCGCCACTCGTAGAAGGCTTTGCGAATGGATATGCTATTTGGCGGCGACATGTCTATTTTTCGGATTCGTCTCGGTTGACATAGGCAGGAATCGGCGTTTTAGGAATGCCGTACTCTCGAAAACGCCAAGTCTCGTATTGAGTACGATGATACACTCTTTCCAGGCGAGCCTGGGATTCGAGAGCCTTGGATAGTTTTTCGTCGTCGGCCTTACTAGGAGGAGAAAACTCGCCGCCTATTTTTCTCGCCGCTATCACGCCGTCCCAGCTGCTCGCATTGTTTAGCGATTCTCGAACTTCCTTGGCCATATCGAGAACTACATGTTGGGCATAAACCGGTTCAATCTTGTCCAGGAATTTCTCGATGCCGTGTTTCTCGAATAAGAGGTTTTGGGAAACGTCCCGCAAGCGTCGGGTCTCGACACCGGTGCCAACGGCAAAGCCTTGATGATAGCCCGATTGAATCGGTTGAAAAATGCGCGTATCTTCCGGGGCCTCGACACCCTGAACTACCGGGACCCAGCGGCTTATCCCGACGAATTTCCGATGGGCCTCTTGGCTCGAGAGGAAGCGAAGGAAGTCGATGGCTTGCTCCTTATGCCTCGATTGCTTGGTCACCGCGAAACCTGATCGCAGCGAAGCTTGCCGTTCGCTCACTGGGCCGAGCGTGTAGCGACCGTATGAAGGATGACCGCTATCAGGCATAGGAATTCGAGCGACGCCTACTTCAAATGAGGCGTCCTCCCGAATTCCAGCCAGCTCGAAGCTTCCCGCCACATTCATCAAAGCGCGTTCCTGCAGAAAATAGAAGAGAGCGTCTTCGCGGTTGGCCTGATTGAATCCCGGCTGAAAGTAGCGACCGAAGCGCTGCACCAATTCCAGACCGGACCGAATCTCCGGATTCCTGAGGTTCCACAGGCCCCAAAGGTAGCCCGACATGGCCACGTCGAAGTTGTTGTCGAGCTCTCGCGTCAGGTCCACCTGGCGATAGAGCTTCTGCGTTTGGGAACGCACCAAAGCGATATTGAAGAAAGGAGCGTTGTACTTCGATCCGGCGATTGGATACAGCGTTCGTTTTTCTTTGGTGGCGACTGCGTTGACCTTGTCGCACAATTCGAGAAAGCTCGCGAAATCCTTGGGAAATTCGCTTGAGCCAGAGATTTCCTCCAGCAAGGGCTTGTTGTATAGTACTCGAAACGTGAATACGGTGAGAGGCACGCTGTAGTAAGACAAGTATTCCGGCCAGTAGGCTGGGGGCGTGTCTAGATTGACGACCAGAGTGTCCTTCCAGGGAATGCCTTCGAGGTCGTTGCCCGCATTGTAGGGATTGGGCTCTTCGACCCATTGATCGATTGGCTGGAAATTTCGCTGGATGGGATTAGGATCGTTGTCGACCAGCTGCATGAGGTCGGGGGCCATGCCCCCTGCCAGGCGGCTTTCCATCCAAAATCGCCAGACCCGCAAGGGTACCGGGATTTGCGCTACGGAAACATTGGGATGGAGGGCTTCGTAGTCTGCGATCAACGCGTCGTAGGCTTCCCGCATCCCCGACTCAAGTTGAACATGGGCGAAGGATATCGCGATTCTATCGCCGTCCAGCAGGCCTTCCCCCTTATCGCGATTGATCTGCGACCAAATCGAATAAAGCAGCAGCCAGGCGAGTATGAAAAGACCTATACCGGACGAAGTAAGCTTCATTTCTTCTGGTTCAACTCCATCTCGAACGGTCTATAGAAAAGCGATGCGCTTAGATCGATCGGGATTATTGTAGCTAAAATTCGCATACAATATTTGCTGATGATCGGACGAAGCTTTATGGAATTTCATGGAACTCGATGGTTTCTCCCGCCAGGGCTCGATCAATGGCGTAGAGGCGTTTTCTTACGACAATCTCGCGATTGTCGCGCGTATTCAATGATAGGAACTTGTTGTAGAAATACCGAGCTTTGTCCCACTCTCTCAGATCCCATGCAGTTCCTGCTGCTGAAAGATAAGAGCGCTTGCTGTCGGCTCGGCGAGTGATTCCGGCTTCGTCGGCGACAATATACCAATTGAGAGCCGAACGTTTGTCGCGAAAGAGAACGAGATAGGCTTGGGCCAAGGCCAGGGCCGCATCGCGTCGCGATGAGGAGTCCGAAAGGCTTGGAATAATCGCCTCGATTTCGGGCAAGTCGGCTTTCAAGTCCTCGATCGGTTGCGGAGCGAAGGTGGTTAGGATCGCGTAGCGAACTAAGGCCTGCTGACCGAAGAAGTCGTCACTATATTTTCGATACAAATCCCGATAGGCTAGTCGAGAGGCCTCTAGATTAGGACTGAGAGAAAAAACGTGTCCTATTCGAATACGATAGTACTGGGAGGCGATGCCTATCGGGTCGTCCGATAATTCGTCAGTCAACTCCTTGAATAGCTGGTCCGCTTTATCGAGAACATTCTTGGTTCGCGGTTGCTGAAAAAGCAGAGTCAGGGCCAGGCCGAATCGGTCTTTTCTCGTGGCCTCTTCAGAAGCCGCTAGCTCTCGAAATAAAGGAAGAGCCAGTTTCCATTCCTGGGCGTGAGCCTGTTCCCATGCTCGGCTTCGCTCTTCATTGGCCTGAGCGCTGTAAGCGAAAACCAGCAGTAAGGCGACCGCCGCGTTTAAAAGACGATTGTCGATAGATAATCTCAAGGGCGGGAGTGATTTAAGAAAGGGCTACCGAAGGGGCTTATGAAAGTCACTGATCCTTCGTTTGAACAGTTAGGCGATGGAGTTTTTATCAATTTGCAGGAGGCGCTGTCACTCTTAAAGCTTTCCATTACTGCCTTCCTGACTTTCGGCAAATCGAGAAGAATCTAACTGTTCTCCTGCCGAGGATATAGCTACTATCCTCTTCTGATTTTCAACTGATCCTACGCTTCTCGAAAGCGTAATCCATTCCCTTTTCGACCGACTCTCCGTCGTCGCATCCGAATTTCAGTAGAAAATATGTCTACCATCTCGATCCTTGACTATAATGCCAAGAATGACGGCTCTACAAATAACGCGCCCTTCATACAGGCGGCGATAGACGCTTGCCACGAAAGAGGGGGAGGGCGCCTGGTCATTCCGGCTGGAGGCGTATTCGTTTCGGGGACTATCGAGCTGAAAGATGGCGTCGAATTGTATCTCGAGAATGGATCCATGCTGCAGGCCAGTCATCGCGAAGCTGACTACAAGCTTATGTCGACAGCCGGTGAATACGGAGGAAATGAAGGAGGATTTCTGATACAGGCCAAGAACGCTCGCAATATCAGCATTGCCGGAAATGGCACCATTGATGGTCAAGCGGAAGCTTTCATCGACGGCTGGTGGACCGATGACGGCGAGTATATCAAAAAGCCCAAGCGGTTTCGCTCGAGGATAATCGGGCTATTTAGCTGCAGGCAAATCCGTATATCCAATCTTACCATACAGAACTCGGCCCAATGGACCTGCCACCTAATGGGGTGCGAAGATGTCGTGGTTCATGCGATCACTATTCTCAATGGCCTGGACGTCCCTAATTGCGATGGCATCGACCCGGATCACTGCCGCAATGTCCGCATCAGCGATTGCCATATCGAGGCAGGAGATGATGGCATCGCCATCAAGACAACGCGAGATTTCCGCGAATATGGTCCTTCTGAAAACATCACCATCACCGGTTGCACGATCGTCAGCACATCGGCTGCCATTAAAATAGGCTCTGAAACGGAAAACGACATTCGAGATGTAGTGGTGACCGGCTGCATCATACGCCGTTCTCATCGAGGTTTGGCCATCCAGCTCCGCGATCGCGGCGTGGTTGAGAATATTCTGTTCACCGATTGCGTCGTCGAAACGAGACAGTTTCATCCGAAATACTGGGGCAATGGCGAAGCGATCTACATCACGGCCGTGCGAAGACACGACGATAAGGAAGTTGGAATCACTCGTAACATCGTTTGCCGCAATATCCTTTTTCGAGGAGAGAATGGCGTATTCATTTGCGGATCTGAAGATGCTCGCATTGGAAATGTTATCCTCGACGGAGTGAACGGAACTATCAGCAAGACCAGTCGCTTCCCTGTCGACTATCACGATCTGCGCCCTCGCCATTCCCAGGAGCACGGAGGTCTCGTGCGTGGAGCTCTCAGTGGCATTACTGCTTATCACGTCGACGGCCTTGTCATTCGAAGAAGTAGTATTTGTTTTGAGGGGGAAGAGCGACACCATTGGCATCACGCATTGTCTGCGAAAAGCGTGGAGCCGATTGATATAGAGGATTTTGATGGGAGCGCCGCCGACCCAGGCAAACACGACGCCATCTGCCTTGGCTAGCATTGCCTTTGGCGCTTTGTGTTCGCTATCGGTCGTATCGCCCCTTAGGCCAGTCTCCGGCTTCCTCTCCAAGCAATGGAATAATCGGTGACGTGATGCCTTCGAATAACTCTGAAATCTTGATATGCGATTCCTTATACTAACTTTGCTACTTGTTTGCTTTGCCCGCAGTGAGGAACGTCTTCCTAACTTCGTGGTCATTTTCTGCGATGATCTTGGATACGGCGACTTGAGCTGCTTTGGAAATCCTACGATCATAACGCCCCATCTCGATCGGATGGCTGAAGAAGGCCAGAAATGGACCCAGTTTTATGTTGCCTCTCCGGTGTGCACGCCGAGCCGAGCTGGGTTGCTGACCGGACGCTACCCGATTCGCAATGGGATGACTTCTGCCGTGCGAGTAGTCCTTTTCCCTGATTCGGCTGGCGGATTGCCTGCCAGCGAAATCACCATAGCCGAGATCCTGAAGCGGAAAGGGTATGCGACCGGAGTGGTTGGTAAATGGCATCTCGGCCATCTTCCCGAGTACCTGCCAACCACGCAGGGCTTCGACTCTTACTGGGGCATCCCGTATTCAAACGACATGGACAAAATCAGGGGCTCTCCGAACTACAAGAGGGAGGCATCAAGGGAGCCGAACTATTACGCGGATGCCAGCGATTACAACGTTCCGATTTTAAAGGGCACGAAAGAGATAGAGCGTCCTGCTAATCAGAATACAATTACGCGACGCTACACGGAAAAGGCCGTCGCCTACATTGAAACCAACAAGGATAGACCCTTCTTTCTTTACCTCGCTCATTCCTTGCCGCACATCCCCTTGTTCGCTTCCAAGAATTTCGTCGGCCGCAGCATTCGCGGCCTTTACGGCGACGTTCTGCAGGAAATCGACTGGAGCGTCGGACAAGTCCTCCAAGCTTTGCGTGATCAAAAACTTGATACGAGTACGGTTGTCGTTTTCACTACTGATAACGGTCCCTGGCTCGCTTTCAGGACCCACGGCGGCTCGGCGGGACCTCTCAGAGCTGGCAAGGGAACGACCTTCGAGGGAGGGCAGCGCGTTCCAACGATATTCTGGGGACCTGGCAGAATCGAGCCGGGCGTGGTGACCGAAATGGGTTCCGCCTTGGATTTGCTGCCGACTTTCGCCTCTATGGCGGGAGCAAAAACTCCCTCTGATCGAAAAATGGACGGCTACGATCTATCCGGCGTCTTGCTGGAGGGGAAGAAAAGTCCACGGAAGGAATTTTACTACTGGACGCGGGCTAAGCTACACGCGGTTCGATCGGGCCCATGGAAGCTGCACGTGCAGCAACGCGAGCCGATAAACTACGGCAAGGTCGTTCATCTCGACAAGCCTGAGCTCTACCATATCGAAACCGATATTTCGGAAGCCTATGATGTAGCGGATGCCCATCCGGAAATCGTTGATCGGCTTTTGAAAATGATGGATAACCACAAATCGGATACGGCTGACTCCTTGCCGGATCAGCTCGCGGCTCGAATCAAGTAGGCATCCAATAGTGGACGAGCGATCTTGATTATGAGCGACGGAGCGTACGATATAACCCAATTCGGAGCTGTGGGCGACGGCTCCACCTTGAATACGGATTCCATCCAGAAGGCTATCGACCATGCCGCGGAACAAGGTGGTGGAATCGTGTTTGTACCCCGAGGCGTGTTCCTAAGCGGCACCCTCTTTCTGAAATCGGGCATAACGCTCGAAATCCATCCGGCGGGAAGGATCCTAGGGTCTCCGAATCTTGAAGACTATGTAGCGCTAGATTGGGGACAGCATATCGATCGCTCGCCCTGGCATTTGATTGTCGCTAACGGTATCCATAATATCAAGATCTGCGGTGGCGGAACCATTGACGGCAATGGCCCCGCTTTCTGGGAGGAATGCGTTGCTGGACCTGATGACGATGCCACTCGAATCGTTCCCGGAACCTTCAAGCAAATGGATCCGATTGTCTGCGTCGCGTCGCGCCAGCCAGATCCGGTCAAGGCGCCGATTTCCTGGATACGGGCAATGAAAGAGAAACGTCCTTCGCCTATGATCGAGATTACGGGATGCAAGAACGTGCGTATCCAAGACGTGAATATAACCAATTCAGCTGGCTGGCTCCTGCACACGCATCATTGTAATTTTGTATGGATCCAGGGTGTGAAGCTCACGGCTAATCTGATGGGACCCAATAACGACGGCTTCGATATCACAGGATGCCATGACGTGACGATCAGCGACTGCAATCTCTCCTGTTGCGACGATGCGATTTGCCTTAAGACCACTCCCGATTCGCAGACCTGCGAGCGGATCACGGTCACGAATTGCGTGATTCGCAGCAAGTGCGCCGCTTTGAAGTTCGGCTGTTCCGAGTCGTTCCAGGATTTTCGCCAGGTGACGATGTCGAATTGCATTGTTCATGAAAGCAGTCGGGCGGTGGCCTTGTATATGAGACGCGGCGCCACCATCGAGGATGTGACCATAAGTAACATCGTTTGCGATACGCGAAATCCCTTCCTGGCAAACCGGCCAATTCAGATTGATAATCACGCGGCCGAACCCGAGGGGAAATTAGGCAAGATTCGCAATGTTATCATTTCCAACGTGGTTTGTCGCACTGACGGTCGGATTCTTCTAACCAGCCAAGCGGAATCGCCGCTAGAGAACATCGTTTTGCGCGACATCCAGATGATCTATCCGACCGTTGATGATCCTGAGCTCTTACACGCGGATATCCCTTGCAGCCAGCTCGCCCCTGGGAATCCGGACGCCCGTGCGGCTAGAGCGGTTTTGGTGGCCGAGGGTGTCACAGGACTGGTGGTCGACAACCTGGTGGTCAAGTGGCCGGAGACTGAAGCGGATGGCTCCGTGGAGTGTCCATCAGATTGGAAGTTTCCTGTGAAGGCGGTCAATGGCGGCTTTGATCTCTACTTCGATCGTCCCCAGTTTAACGCCGATCGAATCCCCGATTTCCATCTCTTCTGGGGGAGAAACGTGCAAGGCGGGTATTTCTCCGCCCCGCTCGCCAAGCCTCCTAGCGAAGATGTCGAGCCTTGCCGTTTAGAGGATTGCCAGATTGAAATAAGATGAAGGTCTCGAATTGCGGAAATCAGATATCGAATTTTCAATTACAAGAATATAGTAAAGCCTCTCAGTGAAACCTCAAATCACAGCTATCGGACACGATTTCCATCATGAGCTTGTCGATGCGGTGAACGACAGTGCGCGTCAGCGCGAGTTTCGCAAAATCGCCCCTATGCCGTTTGGAACGGTTCTGATCGCTCGCGACGACATGGACGAAGCGACCATCTGCTGGCATCTTCGAACCATGCGGGATTTGGGCTTCAACGCGATTAAGCAGTTCATGCCTTGTCCCCGTTGGCCGGATAAGTTGCTTGAGGAGCTCGCTCTCGAGGAAGGCTTGGCGCCATGGTGGTATGGCGAAGGTGGATGGGAGCCTATTAGCGATGAATTGCTCGCCAAGCTAGGTATCGATCCTTCAACTACAATTGAAGAAATTCGAGTTCACCCCAAAATGCTCGAGCATCAGAGAAAAGTTTTCGCCCAGCGCTTCGGACGACCGAAGTTAAGGCTGAATCCCGAAAACCAGGAGGGGATGTTCGATGAAGCGAAAGGCAGTATCGCAGCCGATTACGGGGCGAATGCCGACCTTCCCGATTGGGCCGAAGACGAATTCCGAGAATGGCTACGGAATATCTATGGTGACATCGCGACGCTCAACGTCACCTGGAACATGGACGTGCATAAGTTTGACGGTCCCAGCGATGAAGCGAATGCGTCCTTCGACAGCTTCGAGGAGATTTCCTTCGGTCACATGACCAACAAGCGCGACTACGGCCGCATACGCGACATTCTGCGTTTCAAGGCCGACCTGAAAAACCGCGATGTCGCATCGGTATGCGCTTTGGCGAGAGAGCGCGATCCCTACGAACCGCATCGCTCAGGAGGTGAGATGGGGCTTTTCCTGCCTTTCGCCAGTCGCGGAACCGATATGGAAGGCATTGCGACCGCCATGAAGGATACGGGATCCTTCTACCCATCCATCCACCTTTGCTGGCACTTCGAGGAAAGCTATTATGAAGTCGCTCGACCCGTTTACATGCAGGCCTCGTTCGTGGTTGATCTCAACAAAGGCGGTTGGACTGCGCCTTGGGAATCGACCGGCGGACCCCAGCAGACTTCGGGAGCAAAGGCGCGGCTATTTCCGCCTGCCCGCGACAGTCAGCCGGGTTTTACGGTCGATGCGGGCGTCATGATGCAACTGCTCTTGAGCTACCTTGCGGCTGGCTGCCGTGGCGTGGGCCTGTGGGCTTGGAACACCCGCTTGGCCGGAGTAGAAGGAGGCGAATACGGTCTGCTAGATCGCAACGAGCAAGTCTGCGATCGCACGCGACGAGTCGGCCGCATCGCTCAAGCAGCCAATGCTCTGCGCGACGAGCTTTGGTCGGCCCACAAGGAGCCGCAAGTGGGTATTCTCATGGATTGGGACAACGAAGCGATCTGGGCCGGCATGTCGGAGTTTAATCGAACCGTGTTTAAGCATTACCCTGTCGAGGCTCGTATTGGCGCTTTCCGTACAATGATCGACAGTTCCATTGCTACCGAGTACGTGACCGGCAAAAACCTGCGTGAAGGTCTAGCTAAGCGTTACCCAATCATCTACCTGCCTGGATTTCTCGGTTTGGCCGAAGACCTCGTCGAGCATCTCGTCGATTACGTGGAGCAAGGCGGTCGGGTGGCGATCGATATGCCTGGAGGCTGCTATGACGATCGGGGTCGCGTGTTGTGGACACGCAAGGGCACGCCCTGGGAACGCTTGTTCGGGGCTGAGTTGAGCGACCTGCAGTATTCAGGAAACAACGTCAGCTGGAAGCTCGATGGAAATGCCCTGAAAGGCTATGTCTGCGATCTGATCCCAACACAAGCCGAGGTCAAGGCGACCTACGATAACGGCCGTCCCGCCATCACTGAGAATCGGCTGGGCAAAGGTTCGGCCGTTATCCTCGGCTGGGAAGCCGCTCGCAGTTGCTATCGACCCGGCAATACAGCCATGCAGGAAATGCTGGCAAAGACCTTGCTCGATGGCCGCGAAACGTTTTACGAGACGCTCGGCCAGCCCTACGCTCTTCGACTTGCCGCTCCCAAGGCCGACCACTATTTCCTGATCAACGAAGGCGATTGCGCTGAAATCAGCTTCACCCGTCTGCCTGGAGACTACCGATGTGTCTACGACGTCTTAACCGACGAGGAGGTCGATATCAGCCAAGCCATCAGCGTTGATAAAGACGACGGCCGCTGGCTGCGAGCAATCCGTTAACCAATCTTCCGATAACGCCTGAAAGTGGCGATTCTGCTAGGACGCCCTAGGAATTCAAAGACTGTGGAGATTGTTTTCTGAAATTTTTCTCACTAGGTTTGGTTCCCCAAAACGACTTAGTAGAGAAGGGCATTTTAGATGTTCAGATATGACAACTACCACGATTTCAGGGTGGCGGCGCCTTTGCGGCGTTGCTTGTTTCTTGCGAGTCGCTATATTGCTAGAGCTTGTTGCTGCTTTTTGCCCAGGAACCCCAACCGTGGAAATTTCGCCGCAGGGCAAAGAGGAAAAGAAAATCGTCTTTCGTCTCCCGAAAGGAAATGCCGTTACTACCCTTGCCGAAGCGGCTCGTCAGGCCAACATCGAATTCATTTGCGCGCCGGAAATTCTTTGCGAACTGAAAACGCCTGCCATCAATGGATCCATGTCAGTTCGCGAAATGTTCGCTTTAATGTTATCGGACTCTTCTTTGATCGTGAAACGCCAGGGGGAGCTGGGCGTTTATGTCATTAAGCGAAAGACCAAGCCCAACGGAAAAATCGGTAAATAGCCTTCAGGAATCGCCTCTTAACTTCTACCTAATGCCTATAGAATCGACTCGATTGCCCCATCAAACTACAGATTGAATGAAGCGACCCAAAACTGAGGAAACGCGTTGGTACGAAGAACATTTGCGGCCACATGAATCTATGATTCGCGCTTGGCTTAACAGTCGCTACGGCGAGCAAATAGACGTGGATGACGTCATCCAGGAAGCCTTGATGCGGGTCTTCAAGGCGCGTAAGAAACGAGAGGTAAATGCTCCCAAAGCCTTTTTCTTTGCTACTGCGAGAAACATTGCTGTCGATGTGACGCGTAAACGCTCCAAGGTCACGGCCGTCGGAGATTTTTCGGAGTCCGAGATGCTCGAGTTATTGGATGATGGCGTGAGCATCGAAGAAACAGTAGCTCGTAACCACGAGCTTGAGCTCTTGACGCAGGCTATCCAATCGCTGCCCGAGCGTTGTCGTGGCGTATTTACCCTGAGCAAAGTCTATGGCATGACTTATAATGAAATAACTAAGGAAATGGGAATTTCCTTTAACACCGTAGCGGCTCACATTTCAGTGGGATTATCGAAGTGCACAAAATTCATGCATCGCTACGGTAGGGACAAATGAGAGTGTCAAAATGAACTACCAAGAATCGAAATCTCCTGAACGGCAACGCATCGATCGCGAAGCTGCGGACTGGATCGCAAAGAAAGCGCGAGGCTTTACAGCAGAGGAGCAGGACGCCTTTTTCGAATGGCTGGCACTCGATCCGCGGCATAGCGAATACTACGGGATTCATTGGAATATGTGGAAGCGTCTTGATCGCCTGGCCGAGTGGAAGCCAGAGCATAGTCACAAGCCTAACCAGAACTTGCTGGCTTATCAGCGTCGTTCTAGCCGTTTGCGATTTTGGATCTCTGGTCTCGCCGCAGGTTTCGCCGTTATTTTTTCTCTCTGGCTGCTAGGTAACGGATTTTTCGATACGGATGCACCGCAAATGGCTCGAAGGATGATCGCCAATGAATACGAGAGTCATTCACTCGAAGATGGTTCGGTCATTGAATTGAACCTGGGAGCCGAGGTCGAAGTCAACTACACTAAGAAAGAGCGTCGCATTAATCTTGTCTCGAGCGAGGCTCATTTCAACGTCGCCAAGGATGTAGACCGACCCTTTGTAGTCAGCGTCCGCGACATAGAAATTCGAGCGGTAGGGACCGCTTTCAACATCCGCCTTCTGGACGATTCGGTCGAAGTACTGGTCACGGAAGGTCGGGTTGAGATTAAGAATAGCAACGAGAGCGAATCTGGCGATTCGGCGATTCGCGAGCTTGGGGCTGGACAACTCTCCGTTGTCTCGCCTGAAGCGGAGGATTCCTGGCTTGAAGTCGAAGAGGCGACGTATTCTCAGATTGATCGCATCCTGACCTGGAAGCCCATGTTGCTTGAGTTTGACTCAACCCCTTTGTCTGAGGTGATAGACGCTTTCAATGAACGTAATCAGACGAAAATAGTGATTGCCGAAACCGAGTTGGAATCATTGCCGATTATGGCTTCCTTTCGATCAGCGAATGTCGAGCATTTCGTTGAGCTTCTAGAGCTGACCCTTCCCATTCGGGTCGAACGTGAGAAGCCGAATGAAATCGCAATTTACAAGCAATAGTTCCCTTTGACTGGCCTTAAAGAAAGCTGAAATTGAATCCAATTGGCGAAATTCTCTTTTCCATGAAAGGAATCGTATCTGATATTCGGATATAAATGAAAAGCTCGGAAAATCGTTTAGTATTTTTCGTTCGGATACTATATTCGCTCAACCCCTCTGTAATTTTTTTGAAAAACTACTAACAACCCCCTGATAGCTAAAACGTCTAAGAGTGTATCAAAGCGCTCCAGATGTTTAGAAAAACCCAATACTCGAACAATGCGAATGCGACAAGCTCACAGCATTTGGTTGAGTTTGCTCTTGCCTCTGGTGGCCCTTTGTTTCGTTCCAGCCATTTCCGCCGCGACGGAAACGGAGAAGCGAAGCTTCAGCGTCCGGGAGGGGAAAGCGATCGATACGATCAAGAAGGCTGCGAAGCAGGGCGAGGTGGATTTCGTATTCACCGAAGCCGCCGTACATGGCGTTCGCACTTCTCGTATCGAGGGTTTTTATACGCCACTCGAAGCTTTTCATCTCATGCTGGAAGGATCGCCGCTCGCCATACTCCGACACGAGGAGTCAGGCGTTTATGCGATTAAACGGATCGCGGACTCTACGCAAACCGAATCGACAAACAAACCTTCAAGCAACATTGATATGAATAGAAAATCTAAGCTCAAGGCTCTGTTAAACGGACTCCTTGCAGTTGGCTTGGTCAATCCAGCCATCGCTCAAGATGCTGATAACGAAGAAGATGTCTTCGAACTCTCGCCATTCTTGGTTACCGCAGAGGGGGATTCTGGATACGTTGCCAATGGCACCATGGCCGGAACTCGTCTGAGAACCAGCTTGAAAGACGTGGCCGCTTCCATCTCCGCTATCACCAAAGACTTCATGGAAGATATCGGCGCGGACAACGCGGAGACACTGATGACCTACACGCTGGGCACAGAAGTCACTGGTCTCCATGGAAACTTTTCCGGAAGCGCGGGGAAGCCGTGGTTCGACGGCGACCAAATAAACCGGGAAGTCGGATTCGGCGTTCGCGTGCGTGGACTGGATTTGGCTACCACTACTCGGGACTTCTTCCAATCGATGATTCCCTTTGATGCCTATAACGTTGATCGCGTGGAGGTGAATCGCGGTGCCAATGGACTTCTGTTCGGCAATGGAAGTCCGGGAGGTATCTTGAATAACACTACGATCATTCCCTATGCCGAAAGAGATTTTGGATCATTGATATTCGAATACGGAAGATTTGGCTCCCACAGGATCGAGATTGATCGAAACGAGGTACTGATCGACGGAAAGCTGGCCGTTCGCGTCGCGGCGAAATCGAGCGACGAGAAGTTCATGCAGGACGACGCTTATATCCGCGACAATAGAGTGTTTACCGCTATTAAATATCAGCCTACGGAATTGACGACCTTGAGAGGAAATGTTGAATACGGAAGGCAGCGCTCGATCAAGCCGGAATGGCGGCCTCCCTTCGATGGCTACACCTGGTGGTGGGACGTTGGTCAGCCGACCTACAACGCGACGACTGGAGAGTGGAAGCTAAACGGACCAGTGAGAACCATCTCCGCTCTCAACGATGACGGCAGTCCGAATGGTTCGATTATCAACACTGCGGGACCGGGCTACGATCGACGTCACCCGACGTTGGTTTTCGATAATCCGCTTAGCCCGAGCTCGAACATATTCGGTTTTACGGAGCCAGCGGCGATCGTACAGACATCGCCCAATGGCAACCAAGGAACGATGAGATTCTCGAACGTGTATTTGCGTGAGCTGCATGCTGGAGAAGTTGGTTCTACTTTCTATCGCCACTCGCAGATCACCGATCCCGCCATATTCGATTTCTACGAGGACATCCTGTACGGACCTAGCCGCCAGGAAGGTTTCCGTTTCCATACGGCGAATGTGACCTTCGAACAGCTGCTTCCGAACCGCAAGGGTGGTATCGAAGTCGTGTACGATGTTCAGGATACGGATTATTCCTTCAAGAATCCGTTCAATTGGCAGACTTATAATATAACGCTCGACGTTAATGAGGTGTTGTTGGATGGATCGCCAAATCCCAACTTCCTGCGTCCCTATATCGCTAGTCCTAGCTGGGCTTTGGCCTCGACGGACAAGCGTTCGACCAAGCGTGCCACTGGTTTCTATGAATTCGACTTCAGAGATCTCGGTGACGGCGGTCGACTGGGCAAGATCCTGGGTAAGCACACCACAACCCTGCTCTATTCCGAGTGGGAACGCGATTATACGCGTACCGGTGGTCGCAACCAGGTTTCCGGTCTAGACTACTACTATGCCAATCCGGCGATCGAGAACTTCAAGCGTACCATTCAGGGCTATCGCGAAATAGATCTGATGGTCTACCTCGGTCAAGCAGGTCTTCCGACCGATGCGAATATCCAATCGGTCAAGTTTAATGCGGAGTCTCCCCATCTGCGCAATATACCGATCCACTTCTATCATCAGGACGACGAGGCGTGGACGACTGTTCAGAGCGTTCCGTTCTTTGGCGAAGAGTTCAATAAGGACATTTTGGGTACACGTTGGGGTAATCGCGTTGAGCGCGAAGAACTCGAATCGAAAGTCGCCATTGTGCATAGCGAATTGCTTTGGGGCAACGTGATCTCTACCGTCGGCTGGCGTGAAGATTCCTATAGAAGCTTTTCCGCTCCGCGAGCTGATCCTGACGAAACAGGATTTTTCCCAGCGCCGATTTCGCTGAAATCCAGCCCAGACCTCGATCAAACTGAGGACTCCTTCAGCTGGGGCGTGGTTGGTATTCTTCCGGAAGAGTGGAGCGGATTCCTGCCCGAAGGCTCCGCGCTCCGCGCTTTCTACAATTCGTCGAAAACCTTCCAGCCGACGTCGCTACGCAAGGATATATTCGGTCAGCCGATCGCTTCACCAAGTGGTAATACTGAAGAGTACGGCATCATGTTCGATGCTTTCGAAGGCAAGCTCTCGCTACGTTTTGCGGAGTATAAAAGCGACACTGCAGGCAAATCGGTCGATTTGCGTGGAGCTATCAACGAGATTGTTAGAAACGGAGCTGCTGGGGCCTGGATCAATATCGATGAAAACAACATCGGCAACGAAGCGAACGCTCAGGCCTTCAAGGATTGGTATAACTCGCCTGAAAGCGCCTTCCTGCGTGATGCTTACGATATGAGGTTTACGGATCCGAGCAATCCTAACCTAGGGGTTACCTCAGCCGACCCTGCAGGCATCTATCTGCAGACCACGGATATTGTATCCGATGGGCACGAGCTGGAACTGACTTACAATCCGCTTTCCAATTGGCGCATTGCGTTGAATTACGCCAAGCAGAATGTGGTTACCAGCAATACGGCTCGCGATGCGGTTGAAATGATGCTCCTCATGGAGCCAATCATATCAGGTCCGGTAGGTGGCGTCATCCTTCCCGATGGCGAGACATGGCGTGAAAGAGCTCAGGGATTCTTCAATTCCGTACGCGAGCAAGTGGCCAAGGATGGCTTTAGTCAGCCCGAGGTACGCGATAATCGCGTGAATTTGATTACCAACTACAATTTCAACGAAGGCAAGTTGGCTAACGTAGGCATTGGCGGAGCGATTCGCTATCAAAGCGCGTCGGCCATCGGTTCTGGCTATCGCCGTGACGCTGAACTTGGCGATATTCCCGACCTGAGTCGTCCCTTTACCGGTCCTAGCGAGACTAATTACGACATGTGGATTAGCTATACTCGCGAACTCCCTCGCGACGTTGACTGGAAGATCCAGCTTAACGTGCGAAATATCGGAGTCGGGAAGGAGCTTGTCCCTGTTGAAACCCATCCTAACGGACAGATTTCTTCGTGGAGAATCGCGGATCCCATGTCTTGGACGATACGCAATTCCTTCGAATTCTAATATAACAACGATAACGGAGCTAAGCCCCCTTTCGATTCGAATGGGGGCTTATTTTAAAGCTCGCTCTGCACTTGCGTTTCTGGACTCGCAGTCGCACACCGGAATAGGGTTTGAGTGTAGTTGAGGGAATAATACGTATTTCCTTGGAACAAGCGTGTCTTTCAGCGTCGTTCGCCTTGTCCGAATCTGAAAATCGTAGTTGAGTTTCTGTGACGATTGAATGGATAATAATCGGCGTTTATCTGGTGATTCTTGTCGTTATGGGGAGTCTGTTCAGCAGAATGAACGCCAATACGAGCGATTACTTCCGCAGTGGCCAGCGAGGCACTTGGTGGCTGGTCGGGATGAGCTTGGTGATGGCTTCCACCAGCACCAGCGCCTTTACGGGGAATGCTGGGGTAGGTTATGAAGCGGGGTTCACTTTTTTCATTATTTATTGGGCCTGGCTAGTCATACTCCCTGTCGAGTACTCTGTTTTGGCCCCTATGTTCCGTCGTCTTAGGGCGACAACCACTCCGGAGGTGATTTGCGAGCGATTCGGTTTCGCTACCGAACAGATCGTCGCAGCGGTTCGCATCATCACCTTCATTCTGTACGGAGGCGCTTGGCTGTGGGGGTTGGCCATTTTCGTTGGCAGCGTATTTGGTTTTCCAACACAAATTCTTATCGTGATTCTTGGACTTGTGGTGATATTCTATTCCACCACGGGGGGCAAATGGGCAGTTATGGGGACCGATTTTATTCAAGGGCTGATCATGATTTCCATGTGCGTGTTGCTTGGATACCTTTGCTTGCGGGAATTCGGAGGAGCTAGCGGAATGATTGCCGCGATCAGAGAACAAGGACTCTGGCAGCAGTACCTTCCCATTAAGTCGAAGGAGATGAGTGAAACGCTATTCGACGGCAAATACAACTGGAGCTGGGTCGCCGCCTTGTTCGTGGCGGGCTGCATGTGGCGCTTTTCCATGGGAGCAGCCGATAAGCTTTTTTCCGTCAAGGATGAAAAAGAAGCCAAGCGCGTCATGTTCATGGGAGGTATTGCCGGTCCCGTCCTGAGCGTGTTTTTTCTTATACCAGACATCACCTCGCGCTTGCTCTACTCGGAGCAGGTCATGTCGACGAATCTTAGCAAGCCAGCCGAGTCGGCTTTCGCCATAGCCAGCATCAATCTTCTTCCACAGGGTTTAATCGGCATGATGGTCATCGCCATGTTCGCGGCTTGTATGAGTTCCTTAGATACAGGAATGAATTCGAATGCGGCCATGATCATAAAGAATATCTATCCTCGGCTAAGCGTTCTATTCAATATGCCGCTGGCCAGCGAGAAAAAGCTCTTGTCGGCCAGTAGGATTCTTTCCGTGGTCCTGGGAGCGATTATCATTTCGGTAGCCCTCTATCTATCGAACATCAAGGGGATGGGAATGTTCGAGATCCTTATGGACACCAATGCGATTCTCTCGCCACCTCTAGTGGTTCCCATGGTCCTGGGGCTTTTCATTCGCAAGGCTCCGAAATGCGCGGGGCTAGTCAGTTTAGCCTGCGGCGTGTCGGTTGGTCTGGTGTCTCTCTATTTCGCAAATCGGGGAACTCCGTGGAGCTACCCTCAAAAAGTATTCACTATTTTGGGAGCAAGCGTTTCGGCTTTTCTGGTCACTATGCCCTTTTATCGATTTAGCAGCGCTGAATACAAAGAAAAGGTGGACCGTTTCTTTATAAAGAAACGAACTCCTATCGATTTTGAAAAGGAAGTTGGAGAGCCAAACGACCAGCATCAAATGGCCATGTTGGGAACCTTCGCCTGCATCCTGGGTGTTTTCGTCTTTTGCCTTTGCGCGATTCCAGGCAATGATCTGCAGGGACGGATATACATAGTTTTTGTCGCTCTGATGATCCTTTCCGTAGGCCTGCCTATGCTATACCTTGGGCGTAAGCTCGTGAAGGAAAAGCAAAGGGGTACAGCGTCGCTGAAATTCGATTACACGAATACGGCGAAATAGTAGATTAGATGTTGAAAAAGCGGATATCATTGAGCATTTTCAATGACAATATTCTATGTTTGTAAGCAAAGAGATACTACAAGTTTTTCTTAAAAAATGCGCGGAAAATAAGATCGATCAAGGACATGAATTGGATCTTGAGCGATTTCTCGACGAACTCGAGGAGGCGCGGGACAGCTATGATAAGCTGGACGGGCTTGCCCGCGAACTGGCCAGTCTAGCGATACGGTCGGACTGGTCTTACGTCGAGCCCAACGATTGGGGCAGCATCGTTTCCGAGATGTCGGGCGGAGCTCGGGAGGGCTACTGGGAGAAGCCTGATCTAAATGAGGCTGCCGATCGTGTCCAGGCGGCCTTCGAAGGCTCCGTTTGCGGCTGCATGCTTGGTAAGCCGATTGAAGTGAATCCGACCTTGGAGGAGATTCGGGAAGCCGCTCAGCAGACGGACCAATGGCCCTTAAACGACTATTTTCCCGAGGAAACCCTCTTGGCGCTTGGGCGGCGAAATAATTCCTGGAAGGAATGCGTATCCGAAAAAATCGAACACATAGCTCCTGATGACGATATCAATTATACTCTGACGGGAATGCTTTTGCTCGAGGAATTTGGAGTCGATCTGACAAAGGAGAGAGTGAGGGATCTCTGGCTGCTCAACATTCCGCCTTTATTTTCTTGGGGTCCCGAGCGAACGCAGATTATCAAGACCGCTATCAATTCGCTGCCGGGAGGGATCAAGGAGGTTGACGAGAGCTGGGTGGAAACGCTCAACCATGGTGATGAGCTTTGTGGAGCGGTCATTCGGGCGGATGCTTATGGGTACGCCTGTCCTGGCAATCCGTTGCTCGCTTCGAAGCTGGCTTACATAGATGCCAGCTTCACTCATCGCCGTACTGGCATCTACGCTACCCAGTATGTGGCGGCGGTCATTTCTCTCTGTTTTCTTATGGCAGGCGATGAGCAAGGCAATGATCGCCTTCGGCCATTCGAGCAAGCTCTCGCCTTTATTCCACAGAAATCGCGTTTTCATCGAATCGTATCCGATTCTCTGATGCGAGTGAAAGAAAGCGACGATTGGCTGGAAGCCTATGAAAGCATACACGGAAAATACAAGCAGTACAGCCATTGCCAGGTGTATCAGGAAATTGGAACGCTCATCAATACTCTGAAATTCGCTAGCGATGTAGGCGACGGCATCTGTAAGCAAGTCTCGCAAGGCAATGATACGGATAGTTTTGGGGCCACGGTTGGCTCTATCCTGGGCGTTTTCTTCGGTCCCGGCCACCTGCAGGAACGATGGCTGAAACCCTTTAACAATACTATTCACACTTCGCTGGCCGATTTTCATGAGCAGCGGCTTGACGTAGTCGTTGGCCGTCTACGAGCGCTGCCTTCCCGTATTTGGGAGCAGCTTCAAGAGCGCGGTAGGACCGCCTCTCCTGACGAACCCGCATGATAACGCGGCCAGGAGAATTCGCTCCTTACTATCTTTTCGGCATCGGACCGCGTCGGAAGTTTATCTACTGCCGAGGAAGGCTCTTTTCTTGGTCGTCGGGTCAAACAATATTCGAGGAATCGGTTGTCCGCGAGCGATATGACGCGTCAGGCTATTGTCTGACTCTCGAAACGAAATCAGGACGGGATATTGTGATTCGAGAAACTGAGACCGAGCTTTCCTATCAATCGGGAAGTGACGAAGCGAGGACGCTAGCGGAGTCCGACCCCATTCATCTCCCAAGTTTCCAGTCTCATCCCTGGCAGGGGTACTTGCGGACCCTTCACTACGAAATTCTACTGAATATCGTAGGGAGCGAGCCAGTTCCGAATTTCTTGGTGTATCCGAGAGCTTGGTACAGGGATGCGGCCATGATGGCAATGGTTCTCAAAGAAACGGGCAATGAACGTCTGATTGAGGAATGGGTTCTCAATCTCAAAGATCCCTTTGATCGGAATAACGGAAATGATGAGCCAGACAATCTTGGCCAGGCCCTTTTCCTCATCAGCTTATTCGCTGATTCGCGTCATCCGTTGACTAGTGCCACCCTTAGGCAAGCCGACCGTTTCCGTAAAGGAGACTTTATCGAAGGCATTACCGATGGAGCTCTTCATCCGGTGTATCAAACCAAGTGGCTGAAGTTCGGGATGAATGCTTTGGGTTTGGAGGATCCATGGGTATCACCCCGGATCGAAGACTCCTACAATCGCCTCTTTTGGTGGGCTCTCCGCGATCATGATTCCGATTTCGAAAAGCGCTATTTCCCAATGGACGAACGCTATCCTTATCTAACGTGGGCCGAGGCCAACTACTTGGATCTCGAGCCTCCCTTGGAATTGGCTAGTCCGCCGGGAGCCTTTCCTATGACTTGGGAGATGGAGGCTTCGAAAGGATTTTACACGAATTTAAGTTGTATCGATGAAGCCCTGACGCGAGCCCGCCTTGCAGCGCCGCATACCTGGCATGCCGCTGAGATGTTCCTCTATCTGTATCGAAAAGATGGATCTGACGGGTAAAGTTGTTCTGGTGTGAAACTGAATGATCGGAGTTTGCCGATCCTACCCTTTGATCGCCCCTGCCGAAAGCCCTCTGACAAACAGCCGCATGCAAAACAGAAAGATGATGATCAGCGGTACCGACGCGATGAAGTAGGCGGCCATGATCTGTCCCCATTGCTTTACGTACTCGCCATCGAGGTAGATCAGTCCGACGCCGAGCGTGAAGAGCTCCTTGTCACGCAGAATGATGAGCGGCAGCAGGAAATCGTTCCATTTCTGCAAGAAGGCCAGGATGGAGAGCGTGCCGATGATGGGCGCCGCCATTGGGATCACGATGTTGACGATTTGCTGAAAGTGGTTGGCTCCATCCATCTCAGCGGCTTCGAACAGATCGTTGGGCAGGTCCTCGATAAAGTTTCTAAGTATGAATATATTGAATACTTGAGCTCCGGCGACGCCTACGATGATCAAAGCCAATAGCGAATTGAGCAAGGAGAGATTCTTGAGTAGATTGAATAGCGGCACCAAGTTCGCTACGCCCGGCATGAGCATGAGGATAAGAAAAGCCGACCAGAGAAAGCCTGAAAACGGCATCTTTTGCCGAGCGAAGAAATAGGAAGCGAGAATTGCGAGAAAGAGGGTGGCTACTGTGCCGGTGACCGCGACGAAAAGCGTGTTGGCTATGTAGGGAGTGATTAGTTTTAGACCAAACGCCCAGTTTTCCCATTGCCACGTCTCGGGATTGCTCGGCAGCCATGGATTCTTGATGAACTCCGCGTTGTCCTTAAATGACACTTGCAGCATCATGTATATCGGGAACAACTCTATGAGGAGAACGAACCATACGATCGCGTGGTTGATAGAGTCTCTGTTCTTGAACAGCTTCACTTATCGACCCTCACGTACTTGTTGTTGATCAGCGTAAGCGCCAGGATGAATACGAAGAGCATCATGCCGATGGCGCAGGCGTAGCCTAGTTCTCCAGAGATAAAGGCTCGATTGTACATCCAAAGCCCGGGTACCATCCCGCGTCCGTCCGGACCGCCTGCATTGCCTAGCAATACTAGCTGCAACCCGTAGCCTTGAAGGGTGCCGATAATCAGAAGAACCAGCGAAAGGCGCACCTGCGTCACTATCAACGGCAGTTCGATATATAGGAATTTCTTGAACGGGCCTACGCCGTCGAGCTCGGCGGCTTCGTAGATCTCTTTGCCGATCGATTGCAAGCCGGCGAGATATATCAGGACACCTACTGTGCCAATCCATGGGAATCCCCAAATGAATAGCGATGGTAGGATTAGCTCCGGCTGAGAGAGCCAGCCTATTGACGCATTTGCGTGAAAGACCCCCCAGCCGAACCACTGATCGATTTGAACAAGAACCTCCTTTATTCCTGTCAGGTCCAAAACCTTGTTTAGGGCGCCCAGATTCGGATCGAAGAAGAATTTCCAGATGAACAGCGTCACCAGATGCGGTACGATCATGGGGATGACTAGGAAAATCCGGTAGAAATACTGCCATCGATCGCTAACGATTCGATGAATGATCACCGCGAGAAAGATTGAGGGGATCATCTTGAACAGATTGAAAACGACGAGGATCGATACTGTTTTGAACGAATTCCAAAGCACTTGGTCGCCAAACGCTCTGCGAAAGTTGTCGAGACCGATCAGATGCTTGGTTTCGCCGCCGGCCCAATCGAAGAAGCTGTGGTACACCGCACTGGCGGCGGGAAAGTAGGAAAACATCACAACTAGGATTAGCGAGGGCGCTAGGAAGAAGTAGAGCTTCCATTCCCGCAGAGCCTTTTGTGTTGCAATAGATCGGGGCATGTAACGAAGACCGCTAGGGCCGAAACTCGATCAGGCGGATTCCGCCGTAGGGAAGAGAGGAGAGTAGACTATCGTTAGATGCATTCCAATCGATTTTAGAAAGCGAGAACCTATTCTTTTCTTGGAGAACTTCGAGCTGCGATCGCGAGAGATAAGGCGGACTGCCAAGGGCTTCCCATTCTGCGACGATTTCGTTCTCGCTTTCGGATAGCTCGTAAACCCAAGCTTCGCCCGATCCACTCGGGGGCTCGATCAAGAGCTGTGGACTAGGCAAGTTGGAGTCGGTTTGATCTTCCGGTTTGAACGAATAGAGAAGAACTTGCCAAGCGTTATCGCCGCGCGTCGCAATGGCGCCGCTGCAGTCAGGGAAATCGCTCGTGTCTAAATCGTAGCGTTCCTCGCTCAGTCGTTCCAACGCCTGGTGGGCTTGCCAGGCGGGTTTACGTAATGCGTGGTGCGAGAGCATGCCGTATCCGCCGAAAAATTCTTCGGCCCCGTACCCGACTTGGTCATAGATGTCCGAGAGATTCCAATACGCGAAGTAGTCGGCTTCTTGCGAGACTTCCGCCATAGTCTTGACCACGAAGGCAGCCTCGTTCGCTCGTTCGCGCTCGTCGTCTGCCGGGAACCAGGAACGTCCCCATTCGTTCCAGTGGACCTCGCCGCGATAGTCCATGTCTTCGAGCAGTTTGCGCGTTCCCCGCGCCACGCCGCTAAGGAAGTTGGGCGAAGTGTTGATTCGGTCCGACTGTGGGCCGTCGAAAGGCGAAAGCGCCCCGTGGGCCGAATCGTTGTTGTAGCAATGCGTAATAATGTAGTCGGGCTCGCAATCGTTCTTGCGTCCGTATTCAATTGCCTCCGACAGCCACTCTCCACGCGCTGTCGATGGGCCGCCGACTCTGTAGTTCGCGTCGACCGATTTGATTGCGGCGAAGGCGCGTTTCCAGAGTTCGAACCACTGGCTCTGCGTCCCCGCCCAGAAGCCGTCAAGATTGGGTTCGTTCCAGACTTCGAAATACCAGCTCCGCAGCTCTTCGCCGCCGAACTGCTCAGTCAAGTGCTCGATAGTCTCGTGAACGAGATCCGTCCAAGCAGACAGGTCTTTGGGGGGCGTTACGTTGCTGCGGGTAGAGAACACGGTTGCGCTGCCCGACGCCATCGATTCGGGCGTGAAGCAGGTGGTGATCATCGGCTTCACTCCTATTGACAGGAGAGCTTCGATACAGCGGTCGACGATTTGCCAATTCGGGCGAGGACTGCGGTGTTCGTCGCGCCAAGACCGCGGATCGATCGTGTAGGTTCTCAGCTCGTCGCACATCATTCCCACGGCTCGCACATGGCGCAGGCCGATCTCCTCGTGGGCCAGTCGCAATTGGTCGATCATGTCATGGCGAATGAACCAACGAAACTGATCGACATTGCCCAGCCCCGCCCAGCTGTGGCGGAATGGCGTGGTTGGTTGATCCCAAGAAGGCGCTAGTCGAATCGGTTTGATCATGTTGCAGAGAGATCAACGGTAATAGTGACTTCCAACCTCGATCACTGGCTACCGAGTAACGAGAGAAGGGGTCTGATACGGTAACAAGCGAGTTCGGTGGCTCGAAAAGATGCTGCCTTTTCTTGTTCGGTATGCCTCTAAACGACAACCGAATGAGAGCCGCTATTATTGGTACTGGACCCGGCGGCGAAGGACGTGGCGGAGCCCACTCGATTGGCTATGCTCATGCCTGGACGTATTCAAAGTGCCAAGATATCAATCTAGTGGCTGCTGCTGCGAATGTCGAATCGCATTTGGCGACCTTCCAAAACGAATTTCCGCAAACTCGGGGATTTGACGACTACCGCTCGATGCTAAAAGAGCTAGAGCCGGACATCGTCTCCGTATGTGCCTTTCCGCAAGACCGTGTCGCCATGGCCAACGCGGCCATCGAATGCGGCGCCAAAGCGATCTGGCTCGAAAAACCTATGGCTTTATCCAGCGGCGAAGCCAACCGGATTCTCGATGCCGCGCAGGAAGCGAATGTTCGCGTATTCGTAAATCACCAACGCCGCTACGGCCGTCCCTTCGAGCATGCTCGCGAGATCGCGTTGTCCGGAGAACTAGGCGATCTACGGTCCATCCAAATCGCTCAGCCATTTCCAGGAGTCATAGATTTCGGTATTCATCTTCTCGATATGGCGATCTACCTAGGAGAGCTCTCTAGTCCCCGAACCGTGTTGGCCATCCTGGATCGCAGCGAGCTTGGGGACTATAAGGGGCTCCAAGTCGAACGAAATCTATTAGCCTCTATCGAGTTCGAGTCTGGTAAACGGCTTGTTTACGAAGCTGGCGAAATCGAAGCCCAAGCCCCTGTCATCCGAGTTAATCTTGCCGACGGCGCTGTGGAAATCTATCTCTCTCCTCCCGAAGGAGCGAATGGTATCCTGCGAATCATTGGTGGAAATCGTGATGCCGTCGAATCGCCCCAATTTGACGAACACTTCCACCACGGCAAAACCGACTCTCAACTCTACTACGATCGAGCTCTAGCCGACATCGTCCGCGCTGTTCAAACCCAAAGCCCAATTCGCATCGACGCCACCGAGGCCGTAAAAGCGATCGACCTAATGACCGGCATCGGCGCCTCTGCTCAAGCGTCCAAAAAACTTTCGTATCCAATGATCGAAGACGCTAACCCCTGGCTTTCCTAACCTCACGTGTAACACTGAGCCTTATGGCCTTGTGAAATTCAACGTCGGTTGAGGATGCTATTTGCGGGAGGAGACCGGACTCCAGGCGATGGAGTCTCTCGGCCAGGAGAGAGCTTGGCCGACGGGGGTCTGGTAAAAGCCAGAGTAAGAGTCGTCGATTGGGATTTCTAAGTTGTTGGTTGTATCCAATTCCTGGGTGTGTTGGATGATTGCTGCGTGTAGAGGTAGGTTGGCCCCTTTGCGAACTAGGATTGGCATTAGGTTTTGCGAAATGCTCTCGGCCACGCGGAAGCTGCATCCGATTAGGCGCTCGCCAGACCAGAAGTCGATCCACTCGCCTTCGGGAATGTAAACGCGTCGGGTGGCGCCGCTCTGGACCATGGGGGCGACAAGGAAATCGCTGCCGAAGCAGTACTGGTCATCGACAGTCCAGGCGATGGGGTCGTCGGGGAAATCGAAGGGGAGGGCTCGGATTATGGGAGATCCGGTTGAGACTAGCGTTTCTTGTTCGCGTAGCAAGTAGGGAATTAACGAATACCGGAGTTGCAACCATCGGCGCACTTCGTCGGATACGGTCGGATACTCCCAGGGCTCGCGAACCGAGGTCCCATGGTAGCGCATGTGGGATGTGAATACGCCGAATTGCGTCCAACGTAAGTAGAGCTCGTCAGTAGGTCGCGTATTCATGAAATCGGGAAGGCCGTGAAAGCCGCTGACATCGTGACTCCAATAGGCGAACCCCGATAACCCGAGATGTAAACCGCCCCGGAGAGTCGCGGCCAAACCGTCCCAATCGGCGGAGCAGTCGCCCGCCCAGTGGACGGGGTAGCGCTGGCAGCCTGCCCAGCCGGCTCGGGCCCAGATGAGCGGAGCCTCGTTGCTCTTGGCGGCCGCTTCGAATGCCGCTTTTTGGTAGAGCAAAGCGTAGCGATTGCGCAAGGTCTGGGCCTCCAGGCTATGGTACTCCGCATTGGTGGTGATGGTCTCGCCAAAATCGGTTTTGATGACGCTGGCGCCGAGTTCGTGCAGACGCTGCAACATGCCTTTGTACCACTCGACCGCCTTGGGGTTGGTGAAGTCGATCGAGCGCTTTTCCGATTGGGCGACAGCGAAATTCGATTCCGTTTTTCTGTTGGCGAAGTTCGCTACGTAGCCTCGTTGGACGGATTCGTCGTAGGGTTTTGATCCTTCGGTGATTTCGGGCGTTTGCCAGAGGCTTACGCGAAACCCTTTTTCGCGTAGCCCGCTCATGAAGGCTGCGGGTTGGGGGAATCGTTCTGGTGAAAACTCCCACTCGCAAACCCAGTTCTCGCGAAACCATCCGGTGTCGATGTGTATCACATCGCATGGATACGATTCCTTTCGCATTCTGTTGGCGATTTCGTTTATCTCTTCGGCCGAAAAGTAGGTCATCCGGCTCATCCAAACTCCGTAAGACCAAGTCGGCAGGATTGGCGGGAATCCAGTTACCCGACGATAATCGCGAAGGATGGCGGCAGGCTGACCGCCAAAGAAGAATTGGTCCAGCGTCGGTCCTTCATTTCGATAGGCGACTGCTCGTGTGGAGACGTCTGCCAGAGAAAGGAGCACGCGATTGGATGTATTCAGAAACAGCCCATACCCGCTACTAGAAAGATAGAAGGGCACGTTTTTGTAAGCGTCCTGATTATTGACTCCGAGAGCATCTCGATTCTCGAGTTCGATGGTACGCCCGGAAAGATCGAGTTTGGCAAAGCGCTCGCCCGTTCCGACGAAATGCTCGTTCGCGTCCGCATGAATGGACCCAAGCGTAATGATGCCTTTGGGCGTTTCAGCATAAGCGAGCGGAAGCGAGTTGAGCAGCCGGGGAGTGAATGTGTCCTGATCGGCGTATTGAACTTCATTGTCGCCAATACCTGGATACAAATGGCAATTGAAGTGTAAGTCGGGCGACACGATCAGCGAGCTCCAGTCGACGGTTTCAGGAGCTGATCGATCTATCTCTATCAGGCGTCTACCGTTTGGATCGACGATCCGCCAGGTTTCAGTCGTGGTTTTCAGGCGCAGTTCGACGGGACGGAGATCGTCGGCGAAAGCGAGCATTGGATTGAGCTCGTCGGGTTCGGCATTGGTCAAGGAAAAGGTGACGCGGATGATTCCTCCGGCATAGGCGCGGATACGTACTTCGTGATTGATCCGTTCAGCATCACTGCCGCTGTAGCCGTTGGTCGTTTCGCATCGAGCGAATGGCACATACAGTACAATGCTTCCGCGATCTTCGCGAGTGGCGTTGACGCGCATCGCTTTCCAAACGACGACATCGGGCTCCGGATCATCACAGTCGAGAAAGAGCGATCTATAGTTCGTAGCTGGCGACATCCTATATTACTGGTTTGCACCGATAAATGAATCTTCTCGATTCGGTGACCATCGTATTCGGACTACAGGATCCGCCAAGCGTCCAAAGCGGCAAAAAAAAATGGTAGCTACTGTAACATGAATCGATGAGCCATATAACTGATAACTACCTTTGCTTAGCTGGGTCCATACCTCGGTAAAGATGGGTTTGATCGCTTCTTTTTTCCTGCTGGCGTGTCGGCTCAGTTGCTGAATGGCGGGCTCCTGGGCCGAAACGCTTGCCATTCTATGGGCTCATGGAGAATGAATTTCGCTATGTTCCGACTTCCTGAGATCTTGCGAATGACGCTCTAGAATACGCTCGGCCGCTTCCGCTCGATCCGTTCTTCGAAGGTATCTCAGGTAAGGTTCTAGCTTGCCTCGTATGTGCGGAGGGCCGCCCTCCTTGATGACGACCTCCATCGGGTCGCCGCGAGCGGGATCGATCGTTTGCCGTTTCCATTCCTCGATGATTCTGCGTCCCTTAGCGACTGCTTTCTTGCGTCGAGTTGCCAGATTTCGAGTTTCGCTAGGATCTTTCTTCAAATCGAAAAGGGCCTCTTCGGGCAGATCGCGGTAGGCGTCGTGGTCAAAGCGAATGTAGAGCATGTCGTCCCAACGGGCTGCGCGGGCGCAACTGCCTTGGGCATGGCTGAGGACAAGGCTTTCACGACCCTCGTCGCTTGGTGACCTCGACCGTAGGCTTGTTGCGAAACTCTGCCCGTCCCAATTTTCAGGTACCTTCGCTCCCGCTAGTTCGTTGATAGTGGCGGCCACGTCGAAGTGATAGCGGAGGCCGCTGATCCGAATTCCCGAATCGCTGATTCCCGGCCATCTCAAGATTCCTGGGATTCGCGTCGTTGCTGCATCCGGAATTTGGTGACAAGCGTAGATATTGAATTCTCCGAGCGTTTCGCCGTGGTCGGCGGAGATAAGGATAGCCGTTTCTTCCAACACTCCTGCTGCCTCGAGGGCATCGATGATTGCTCCGATCTGCTCGTCAATGAAGCGGATGGCGGTATCGTATCCATCGATCAATTGCCGTAGGTCGGATCGGTTCCTGACGATTGCCGGTTGCCGGGGATAGCGATCATCGTAGTAGTCGGTATCGAAGCCGCTCCGTTCGCGCGCGGATTGGGCGCCGACTCCGTTCCAATGCTCCTGAAGCGCAGCGTCATCAGGCCATTCAGGAAGGGGATCGTTGGCGAAAGGCTCGCCGAATTCGATTGGAGTTCGATAGGGCGTATGAGCATCCCAGTAGTTGATATGCAGAAACCAATTATCGTCTTTGGCGTTTCGATCGAGCCATTCAAGAGCTATGGGTGTGATTTCCTCGGCGCTTTCCATCCCTTCGTCGCCAGGGTTGTGGATCTCGCTGAAGCCCGCGTACCACCACCAGGCCGAATGCCGTTCGCCGAATGAACTGATGGTAGCGGTTCGATAGCCCGCTTCGCGTAGCGTATTCATCCAGCAAGTACGTCCCAATTCCGACTTGAAGTCTCTCTCGGCTCCCTCGATATATGGATCGGCCTGTTGACCCGCGTGGCAAATGGCTCCGGTACGCGCTCCGAAACGACCGCTGAAAAGCGACGTGCGGCTCGGCATACACGGCGAATCCGAGCAGTAGAGCTGCTCCATTACGATGCTCTCGGCGGCAATTCGATCAATATTGGGCGAGGTGTTTCGATGGTAGCCATAACAACCGAGATGGTCGGGTCTGACGGCGTCGAGGTCTAGATAGAGGATTCGCATTTGGAAAACACGTCTGGAGGTTGCCTTCCAGCTTAGTGCAGTTTAAGGAAGGTCTTCAAGTTCGCGTGAATCACGGCCAGGCGTATAGAAAATATGGATTCATGTATTGATGGAAGTCTGCTAATTGCGGCCTTATTCCTGGCTCCAGTCGAAAACGACTGAGCAGAGTTGATCGGGATGATCGCGCAGCGTGGCAAAACACTCGGGAGCCTCCGAGGGTTTGGCGATCCGTTCTATGAATACGGACGCGTCGATGTGGCCTTGGCGGATCAATTCAGCTACGGCCATGCGGTCTTCGCGTCCCCGATCAGTCGGCGTGAGCACGAGAGCGCCTTCGGCGTCGAAGTAGCCGTGGGGATTGATTGGGAAGTCGCCGAGGTAATTGGCTTGATAGACGAGTCTAGGCCAACGGCTTAGACTGTCGGAGATCGATTGACGGAATGCCAAAGGCGTTTTTCGCAGGAGCTTGTGGGCGAGTTCGACTCCCGGATTGACGCCGCTTGACTCGACGACGATGTCGGCCCCTCCGTCGGTTTGGGCTAGGATGCGCTGCAATGCATCGCTATCTCGACTGTTGACCGCGGCTGCGGCTCCGTAGCGAAGCGATCTTTCGAGACGATACTCTTCGATGTCGATCGCGATGACTTTGCAGCCGAGCGCCACGAGGCAAATGGTCGAGAAGGCGCCGATCGCGCCTTGGCCGACGACTGCGGCGATTTCGCCGGTCTTTGGTTGGGCAGCGTAAATGCCTCGCCAGCTGATGGCGCAGATTTCGGTGATGGAATAGTCGAGCGGATTTGCGTCTTGAGGCAGCAAAATCGGATGGGTCGCGACCGGCACTATATGGCGGCTTGCGTGTCCACCCCAATGAGCGTGTATCCCTTGTGGAGAAATCTCTGGCGACGGATCTGGGCAATAGCTGATTCTATCGCCGACTCGGAAACCTTCGACTGCTTCGCCGACCGTCTCGATTTCGCCCACAGCGCAACAGCCTGGAATGAGCGGGTAATTGTCTGCAGCCCCATAATTGCCTGCGAGTACCCGCAATTCGGTGCCGGGCGAAACCATAGTGTATAGGGCTCGAACCGACAGATGTTGAGGTGGTAGGGCCGGCAGCGCGAATTCGTCAGTCCCTACCTCGTTTTCAGACCTGAAGACAATAGCCTTAGAGCGATCTGTCATAGGGAGAACATGATCGTTCAAGGGCAGACTGGTCGTAACGTTATCGATCTGTTACCGTAGCGCTCGAATTTATACGATCGGGTCTTACTGCTCTTTCTTCTTTCGATCGTACCGGTAGAGGGTCTCTTCCATCCAGGCGTGATTGATGCTTTGTTCGATATGAGCTTCCATGGTCTCGTTTCGGCGAGTGGCCCAACGTTTCCGTTCGCCCGGATCGTCGGATGAGCTCGATAGAAAATGCAGTGATGCGATGGTTGTGTCTTGGCGTTGGGCCGTCTGTCGGGCGACGCGTGATTCGAGAACGACATCTTCACGAACGCCATCGAGAAATAGATCGCTCGAACTCTCAGCAAACGCTTCGGCTCCTCCGGAGATCAAGCGATTGACGCGTTGTCGGAAAACGCGACGCGAATTGCTTCCACTGAAGTAGAGGTGAAAGCCGTGCTGGTAGCCGTCGAGAACTGGTTTGTAAATCTCGGTCTCTTCCGGCGTTTCGATATTGCGGAGAGGCGACATCCAGCTGCTCTTGCGGGCGAATAGGCTCGAGCCCGGTTTTGAGGTAAGAAAGCGGAGGAAGTCAATGGCCTGGTCGGAATTCGCGCTGCTGCGTAGCACGACGAACCCGCCGGCTTCAGAGGCGGCTTTTGCCTCGCTTGACACCCCGTACGCATGCGCGGCGAACCGTTCTTTTTTGGGATCCGGTTGTGGCAAGAGAAACACGCCGACATCGAAGGGCACCGTGGCCATGAGGCTGGGAGCTTCCCAGCTGCCCGTGGCGAGCATCAACGAGCGGCCCTGACCGAATTGGAAAAGAGCATCGTCGCGGCGGAGTTGATAAAATCCGGGCGGCAGAAAACGCATGACGCGCGATTTCTCGCGAAGGCCGAGCAGGATAGAAGGATGCTTGAGCGATATGTCGCCATCCAGCCAGGCGGATCCGATAACGCTGCGCTCAGCCGTGGTATACGGGGCTCTGTGCAGTTGGGCGTTGAGGCGCTGAGTGACGCGTTCCATGGCGCCGTTTAGAATGAAGTTGGAATTGTAGCCTGATCCGGCGAGCGGCATGATCGCGTTTTCCTGGGCGTAAGCATTTTCGGATACACGTTGGTTGATTTCAATGAATTCGTCCCAGTCGGAAGGCGTAGGCGTGTCTCCCAAAAGCTTGTCCCAAAGCTGCTCGTTGTAATGCATGCGGATCGTGTACATGGCTGCTGGCGCATAGTAATAGTCGAGCAGGCCAACCGAGTAGGCGTTATCGAGCGAATCGAGAAAGGTGTTTCGCCAGGACATACCCTCCAAGTCTGTACCTTGGTTGTAAGGGTTGGGCTCTTCCAGTTTCGACGTCAGTGGAGTGAAGTAGCGGGCGAGGAGTTCCTCGTCGTATTTAAGCACGCCGCCGAAGAGAACAAGGTCGGGAGCGGTTTCGCCGACGAGTTGAGTCCGCAGCCAGCTAGGATAGGCTCGGTCGGGGATTGCCAGTTGCTCGACACGGACCTCGGGATTCAGAGCTTCGTATTCTCGGACGACGGCATCGAACGCGCCACGTATCCCACTCTCCAGTTGCCAATGTCCAAAGCGGATCACCTTACGGTCGTCATTGATGGTCGGTTCATCGGCCACCTTATGCTGAATGACGTAGAGTAGCGATATGGCGTACGCGACGCTTAGCGCTGCGAGGCCGATGTAGTTGCTCGATGCCTTCATGATCGGCTTGCTTGCGCAAGGAGAGCGGATACCTCGGCTAGGCGCTCTGACATGATCTTGACGCGCGCATCGTCGGGATTGTTATCGATGAAGCGTTGGTAGCGTTGCAGCGCCGTAGGATAGTCGCCGGACTCATGGGTAAGCCAGGCTGATCTGGCTTCTAGATCGCGACGTAGTCTTTTTGTAACTACGCCGGATTCGAGAAAGGCCTCGATATGGGGTATCAGCTTTTCGTTTTCGATTTTGTAATGCCAACCAAGTTTGGCGAGGCTTTGATGAAGGTGTCGGGCGTCTTCTGGGGAATCGAATCGGAAGGCTCGCTCGCTCCAATGTTCGAAGGCTTGTTCGCGATCGGCTTGCGAGGCGCCTTTCCTGGTCAGATCGATAATGATCGCATGGGCGCCCGCTAGCTGGCCTAGCGGAGAGGTCGGGCGCTCTTCGTGAATCTCGAGATAGTCTCGATAGACTTCATCGAGCGAGGAGACGTTTTCGCGAGTGTGGGCAATGCGGGCGAGTAGGTAGCGGGCGGTCTGGGCAATAGTAGCGTCGGCGGATGCCGAGAGAGGTTCGAGAGTCGATCTGACTTGCTCGATTCGGGCTCTGGTTACGGGCGGTTCGTTCAGGCGGGCTACGGCCCAGCCGAGACTGACGGTCTCGTCTGTCGGAACGGATTCGCGTGCAACTTCGAATGCGTTGCGCGCATCGTCGAATAGCATACGCGAAGCGAGCTCCCACGGATTGCTTGGGCTTTCCTCCGCCTTGGCGAGGAGAAGACCGCATGTGCAGCCGATAATTGTCAGAAATCGATATCGATGCCGCATTTTTCAACTAAAGATGCTAGCCAATCGGGTCACAAACGAGCTATTTTGTTACTGTCACATAATTGTTGTGGCGGTTTTCGCTCCTGGCCGCGTCATCATTTTGAAACTAACGATTCTTAAACGAATTCTGCCGACTGCCGATGCCCTCTTCACGTCCCACGCTGCAGAACATTGCTGACGAAGTTGGCGTTTGCCGTATGACGGTGTCGCGAGCGCTCCGAAACAAGTCCTGTGTGAGCTCGGAGCTAATGAAGCGCATCCACGATGTTGCTGAAGAAATGGGCTATAAGCCGGATCCTAAGATTTCTCAGCTCATGAGCTATCTCCGCGAGAGTCGCGAAACGCCGGTTCGCGAGACGCTCGGCATTATTCATCCGTTGCCCGCTCACGTGGATCCCTCGGATTCGAAGAGTCCGACCGAGCGCCGCTTGATCGCCGGGATCGAAAAGCGTGCCGAGGAATTGGGTTATGATATAGACCGCTTTACCTGGCAGGCCAAAACCATGCGGCAAAAGAGGTTGCGTGACATCCTGGAAGCGAGAGGCATCAAGGGTATCATTATTTTGGGCACGAGAGTTTCCGGCGAGGACATGACTCCGCTGGCGGAAGTGACCTCGAGCGTGATCGTCGGTCGGTCGAATTACCGGACTCCGCTGGCGCTGGTATGCAACGATCACTACTATACCATGAGGTTGGCGCTTTACGAACTGATGGCTCGCGGCTACGAGCGAATCGGTCTTTACATTGGAAAGGGAACCGACGCCGTGGTTTCGCACGCCTGGCACTCGATATTCACCTATTATCAAAACAAAATGCAAATCAACGCTCCCGAGCTGATCGCCCTGCCGGAGCGCGTCGAAAAAGAGGCCTACCAACAGTGGCTAGCGGAGACGTCCCCCGACGTGGTGATCAGCAACGATCCGGGCATTAAGGTTTGGGCTGAGGAGACTGGACTGTCGATTCCTAAGGAGCTGGGCTTTTGCCAAATCGACTGGATCGAGGGTATGGAGAATTGTTCGGGGGTCGATCAGAATTCCGAGACTATCGGCGTGGCGGCGACCGACTTGGTGACCCATCAGTTGATGCACGACGAACGCGGCATTTCGCCCTTTTCCAAAAAAGTCATGATCGAAGGCATCTGGCGCGAAGGCCCTTCTCTTCGCCGACGATTGCGAGAAGTTGGGTCGTATCCGAATTTTTGATGCGTTTTTAAATGGATCCGAGTTTCGATTAACGCTGTATTCGTGTCGGCGTTACGGATTTTTTGCCCGTGGGTAGAGCGGAAAGATGTTGAGACCTTCCTTGATTTCATTGAAAGGGCCGACGGTTCGCGGGGAGTTGTCGAGAGGGATGCCATAGAAATCGAGATCGACTTGGTCGATGGGTGGGACGAGTTTACGGCTGATTTCCTTGCCGTCGCGGAAATGGACGGTAGCGTCGAGCGGCGCGATGCCGCAGGCTCCTTTGGCAATGGCGCCGACTTCGATTTCGCCACGTTCCACGGAAATCGTCAGCGAGTTTAAATCCCATTCCGTTACTCGGCGCCATTCGACGATGTCCATCCTGGGATCTCGCATCCATATGGCAAGGGCTTCGGGATCGAGCTGTTTGCGAATGCGGCTCATGGCGGTTGCGAGAGCGTCTTTGGGGATGCGACCGTCGTTGGTGTTCGGGTAGAATTTATCGAGGGCGGCACCTTCCCATTGCCACGCCGAGCCGCTGATGAAGATGTTGCAGTCGCTGAAATTGTTGCGGCTCTTATCGGATTCGATTGGGATGCTAATTTGGCCGCGGTAGTTGTCGATGAGCAGATTGCCGATAACGCGATTGTTCGAGCTCTCAACTTCCTGGTCGCTGCCGGTAGAGCGATTCGTACAGCTTCGCTCGGTGACTTTGCGCAGGTAGATGCCGAGATGCGCGTTATTGAAGAGCAGATTGTGAGCAATGGTGACTCCCGAAGCATCGTGGGCGTAGATCCCTTCGCCTCGAGCGGTTAGTCCGCAAATATTGTGATCGACAAGGCAAGGCCCGTGTCCCATTTCAATGAATACGCCGGCGCCGCGATTGCTTAGACAGAGATTTCTGGATACACGGCAGCCTGCAAAACCATTGTCAACCCAGATCCCGAAGGCGTCGTTAGCGTAGAGAAAATTATCGGTAATGACTCCGCCGAAAAACTTGTGCGTCTTTATGCCTGCAGCTTCTGGGGCGAAGAAACCAAGACGATTACACCAACGGACTATATTGCGTCTAATGGTCGTGCTTGGCGACATCCAACCGGCGATGCCGCATACCCCGCAGTGATCGACAACGCAGTCTTCGATCAGGTGATGCCCGAGCTTCTTAGGCTGCGGTTGAGTTCCTTCCGGATCCTTGCCCCCCTCGGCTCCACAGTCGATGCCGATGCCCTTGCAAAAGCTGATCGAGCAATTACGGATCGACCAATGGTGACCGGAGCGAGTGCTGATCGCCCCAGCTTGCGGGTGCCCATCTTTAGCGGACCAGAAGTTTTCCGGAAAGCCATTGGCGCAATGCTCGATCGTCAAGTCATGAATAAGTATATAGCCCAGGCCTCTCTTTTTAGGAGCAAAGACATAAGGCCGTACCGAAATTTCGTATACAAGTTTATCTGCATCTAGACTCTCGCTGACAGGCCGGTAGCGGATTGCGGCGCCGTTGTCTATAGCTCTCCAGGCTCCGGATGAGCGGACGAGCGAGTCCTCGGAATCGGCTTCGCGAAGCGGTTGCCCATCAAGAAAAATCTCCCCGTACGATCGCGAACCTACATGAGCCGGCATCTTCATGGCAAACGGATTGAAGGGACCGTTGACTAGATCGTTCGGAAGCGGGGCTTCGAAAATGCCGTTTGCTTGATCGACTGCTCTCCATTTGGGGCTCCAAATGTCTGAACCTTTGATGATCGTTGTGCCAGGATCGGCGGATTGGTAGATTATGGGGGCATCGGGGCGACCTCCGCGAGCGGGAATCACGCGTTCGCGATAGACTCCTGATCGGATGAGAACCGTGTCGCCAGGACGAGCTTCTGAAGCCGCGGCTCCGATGGTTTTGAAAGGGCGTTCGCTCGAGCCGTCGTTTTGATCGGAGGATTCAAGATGCTTTTGATCGACGAATAGGGTCCGGGCATTCGAGTGTTCCATGATCGATGGGGATTGTCAGTTCGCTGGGTTGAGGGTCAGTGATTTAGCAATGTTACGGTATCTCTAAAGCGTGACCACGCCTACGGCGAATGTCGTTACCGTTAATGGATAATGGATACCGAGACCGCGTCCAAACCAAACATTGTTTTCATTCTTACCGATCAGCAACGCTACGATTCGCTCGGTTGTACGGGGGCGGACTACGCCAAAACGCCGCGTTTGGATCGGCTAGCGAAAGAAGGGGTTTGTTTCGATAATCACTTTGTGGTCAATCCGGTCTGTTCGCCTTCGCGCGGCGCTATTTTTTCAGGTCGAATGCCGCGCGACAATGGACTTTGGTGTAATGGCTGTCGTTTACCTCTGGATACGGAGACATTGCCTCGTATGCTGAAACGGGTCGGCTATCGAACCGGGCATTTTGGCAAACTGCATCTGGAGCCGATCGTGAAACGAACCAAGCCGGCCTATGACTATGGTTTCGATACTTGCTTGATTGGCGAAGGAGACCAACACTTGTTGCATGACGACTATAACATGTGGTTGCGCGAACAGGATCCAAGGCAGTTTTCCGAGTATTGGAATCAGCACTTTGCCGAGGGGCACGGAAAGGCCTATACGGCGCTGCTGCCTGAGGAGAGGACGTTGACCCATTGGGCGACGGATCAGGCCATTGAGTGGCTGCGCAACGATGAGCGAGAAAAGGACCAGCCATTCTTTTTGTCGGTAGGCTACTTCGCGCCTCATCATCCCTTTAATCCTCCAGAGCCCTATGCGAGCGCTTTCAGGGATGCGGCGATCCCGCCGCCCGTCGTATTGGAATCCGAATACGAAACGAAACCAAAATATTACAGCGAATTTCGCGAGTCAGTTGGACTGAGCGACTTACCAGAGGGAAGAATCGATGCTATCCGCGGGGCGTACTGCGGACTGGTGGCGCAGATCGATGTGAATGTCGGGCGCTTGCTGGACGAATTGGAGGAAATGGGAGCAACGAAGAACACGGTGGTTGTCTTTTCTTCGGACCACGGCGAGTTCCTTGGCGAACGCGGGCTGCTTTGGAAAGGACCTTTCATGGTTGATGACTTGATGAAGGTGCCCATGATCGCTCGATGGCCGGGGCGCCTGGAGGCGGGGATTCGATCGAAGTCGTTAAGCTCGGCTCTGGACTTTTACGCGACCTTTGGGGCGTTGGCGGGCATCAATACTAAGGAATTCGCTCCCGATAGTCGCCCAATGTTCGGAATGGACGGCGATTTGTATCCGGAAGGCGAGCGCGATTGCGTATTCTTCGAATGGGAGCATTTCTCCGAAAAGGGTAATAATTCGTTGCGCGGAGCTCGGTCGTTGAATTGCAAATACATTGAATACGCGCATGATTCAGAGAGCGGCGAAATATATGATTTAGTTGTCGATCCCGGTGAGCGGGAAAATCTCTGGAATGGAGAATCGAGCGACGAGGCAGCTCGTTTGAGATCACTGATTGCCGAGAACTGTAGACCAGGGTTTCGTCCTGATGTCGAATACGAAGGCGCTTGGTGAGGCTCGACGAGAATAGGGATTTCGATTCAGATCGTTTCGTTTTATCCTAGTCGTAACGTTGGCACGCCAACTTCGGGGTTAGCTTGAATATGAGTTCCCAGGAAACTTCTTCGTTTAGTACGATTAGCTACGCGTAGGTCGCGTGCAGATGTGGGGCTAGATGCTACAGTATCATCCGGCAATTTTTGCTGAAGGTCGGCGGGAGAGCTAACTGTTGTTTCTTTCTTACAGCTTCCCGCCATGCGTTTCCTCAATCCCCTATGGAAACCCCAGCTAGCTATTGAGCGAATCGCATTAGCGGCAACATTAACTCAAACTAACTAATGAACACGACCAAATGCAAACCCATCCTGCGAGCGCTAGCTTTGCCGCTCGTTGGCTTGATTGGCCTACAGGTCAACCTCTCAGCCCAAGATGATGAACCAGAGGACGAAGAAATCTATACGCTTTCTCCGTTCGAAGTCAGCTCCGAAGGTGATGTCGGCTACATCAGCAATTTTACGCTTTCAGGGAATTTGACCAACATCGCGCTTGAAGATGTGCCCGCAAGCATCAGCGTGATGACGACCGAACTGCTTGACGATCTCGGGGCGGAGGATCTTCAAGATGCCATGGAGTTCGCTACCGGTGTAGTCGTTCAGCGTGAAAACGGTGTGCCTGGCGGTAACGGCAATTCATTTACCTTTAGAGGCATTCAGACGAACTGGCAGGCGCGTGATAACTTCCGCTGGTATGTTCCTTCGGACAATTATAACGTAGAGCGTCTTGAGGTTAATCTGGGCCCTGTGGGTATGCTGTATGGCGAATCGGCGGCTACCGGCGCGCTTAATATCTCCACGAAGCGGCCGATCCGAGGCGCCAATTTTCTGCGAACGCGTTTCCAGATCGACTCGGAAGGCAGTTGGCGCAACACGCTGGATTGGAACAAAGCATTGGGCGAGAATTGGGCCCTGCGTCTGAACACACTTGTCTCGGAGGAAGAATACTGGCGCGGTCCTGCCCACGACGACCGCTTGGGCTTTACTGCAGGTCTTACCTGGAGCCCGTCAACCAATACGCACATTACCGCGACCTACGAGTGGGGTGAAATCGAACGTGCCCAGCTCACCAATCACGCCAACGACGAGTATTCCGACTATGTTCTTGGCACAGGATCTAATGATCCCTCTGTCAGCGTCCCTGGCGCCAGAAACAGGAGCAATCTCCACTTTATTGATGGCGTACTCTATGACTATTCAAGCGTCGAGGGCACGCGATTCGGAGAGTCCAACAAATCGGGTAGTGGGCCGTTAGCCGACTTCTCTATAGTACCTGAAGACACCATCGTGTCTGGCGACTATAATCGTGCCGACGTCGACTTCTGGGTGGCTCAGATTCACTACGATCAAACGATCTCCGAGAATTTCTCTATTCAGATTGCAGCTAATTTTCAGTCGCAGACGCCTCGTATCCGAGGGGGATCTGGTTCGCTCCGCATCGATACGAATCCGTCGTTGCCCGATCCGAACAATCCCGGGCAGCTTATCCCTAACCCCAATTACGAGAAGTTCTTTGTTCGAAACGGCGGTACCACCGAGCATCGCAGCAACATACAAGAGCAATACCGCATTCAGGGCCTTTATGATCTTCAACTTCCCTTCATGCGGCAGGAGTTGAATTTCGGCGCCTACATGCGGCGGGACGAATTCGACTTCCAGAGATGGTCCATTGCCCTCGATCCGGACTATGCGGAATCCATCGGGCGCCCTCGCAACTTGAACAGCAACAGGTTGGAGTTTATCGATTATATCGACGATGGAATCACTGTGTATTCCGAGTCGAACTTGCCGCCTAACACCCAGTACTACAGGCGCCCGGGAGGTCCTGCTCAATTTGTGGATGTCGGCTTGGATAGCCTCTATCTGAATTCTTACGGTCGCTATTTCGAAGATCGCCTCACCACGATGATTGGGATACGCCATGACGAGTATGACCGCGTTCGCTACAACTACACCGCCGACGGCGTCGATGGCGAGGGAGTTAATAACTTCGACAGCGTCAATCATGATGTGAGTCCGGAAAACGATTCCGTTAACTATGGTCTTACTTTCGATTTCACTGACTCGGTTACCGCATTCTACAACTATTCCGAATCTTTCACTTTCTCTGGAGTCGTCACGCGCCTTGACGGTTCGCCCGGGGGTCCTCGGGTGGGGGATGGCGATGATTTCGGGCTGCGTTTCAAGTTCCTCGACGGCAAGGTCAGGGCTAGCATTACCCGCTATGAGAATGCCTACCGCAACATTCGCTTCCGGACTCCGCCTCAAGATGTAGTAGACGAAATCAACGACCTGCTTAATCCAGGCCAGGAAGTGTACTCGCGCGGCAACCTGACTCGCGACGAGGAAACGGAAGGCGAAGAGATCGAGATCGTCGCGCAGCCGTTGGATAATCTTTCCCTGCGCTTTTCCTACTCGAACTTCGACAAGGAAACGGCCAACCAGGGATCAGAGCTGGCCACTATCATCTCCCGATTGGAGTCGTCCGGTTTCAGCTCTGCCGACTTCCCGGAAACGCAAACCTACTTCAATGAAATCCAGATTCTCAATCCGGACGACGACAAGCGTTATAACTGGACGGCTCGCTACCGTTTCACCGAAGGGCCGCTCGAAGGTTTCTTTATCGGTACCGCGGGTTACTGGCGTGAGGACCAAGTCCTTATTGATCCTTCGCCTACCAACCCCGGACTCGTAGTCGATTCCTACGTATGGCTCAACCTCTTCGGCGGTTACAGGACGACGCTTTTCGATGATGTTGAAGCCACTTTTCGTTTGAACGTAGAGAATGTATTAGACGAATCTCGTGTCTTCGGTGCACCCGGTGGACAGAATTTCCTCGACGAGCGTCTATGGACCTTCTCCCTCGATCTTGGGTTCTGATTTCGAGCGCTCTGGCTTATATTTTAAGCCAGAGCCACCCATGGAGGAGATTCGTTTCCTGTTTTAGGTAGGCCGATTAGGGTCAGAGATAAAGTGCCTGGCGCGTGCGAAAGCAGGCGCCAGTTTTATATGGATTGCTTCCTGGAGAGGGCCTTCGAGACAATTTCGATGTCTGGTCCAAGACGGCGTTCGGACGACTGCTTTTTACGCTCGAACGCTGTTTTGGAGACCATCATAAACGTCTAGGCGGCGCTTCGAACGAATGCGACTTTTGTGATGAAATATGTACTAGCGTTAATTCCATTTTGCTGTGCCTTGCTGATGGCGCCCGCCGCGTTGCTATCGGGATCAGAAAGAGAGCTACGCGTGGCTTTGGAAGATGCCCGCGCGGGGTTGAAACTAGAAATGGAACTCTATCTACCGCCGTCGGTGACAGAGCGGGCAGAGGTGAGAGGCATCATCGCTGCTAGCGATTACCAGGCGGGTCGGGATATCTATACGCATACGGGTTATCGGGCATTGGCGGATCGCCTCACCATGGCTGTCATTCGCCATCGCTTCAATCGAATCGAAGACGGGCGTATCGTGATAATGCCCGACGATACGGCGGCTAATCTCTTGCGGAAAGGACTGGTTGAGGCGTCGCAACGTAATGGGTTGATACAGCTGGAAGATGCTCCGCTGGTTCTGACCGGCCTGAGCGCCTCGGGCGCTCAGGCAGTCAATCTTGCCAATCATATGGAGGGGCAAGTAATCGCCATCGTTGGGTATCATACTCGTGGCATGATGCTTCAATCAAAAGCCAGTCGACAGGTGCCCGCTTTGTTTCCGATTGGAGGACGAGATTCGTTTTACTCGCCGCTGGCAAGCCACGCGCGATTGGTTTATGCCCGTCGTCAAGGCGCTATGCTTTGGACTGCTGTATATCAGTCTATGATGCCCCACCAAAAGCTAGGAACAGATGAATTCGTCTTGGCTTGGTTGGAAGAAGTGATAACTCAGCGGCTTCCGGGTTCGACAGTGTCGACTGACGCGCCTCCCGCGCTGAGGGAGATCGATCCTCGGAGCGGTTGGTTGTGTACGCTGAAGTACGACTCGCTGACCGAGATTCGCGCGTATGGCTCGGCCATCGCCTCGATCGTCCCCGCGGAAGACTTCCAGGGCGATCCGGCGGAAGCGTATTGGATGCCGAGCGAAAAGCTGGCTCGAATGTGGCAAGCAGTATCGACCGCTGGCGACGAGAGACCTAAGCTTGGTTCAGGGGCCGTTGGGTCGTTGGAGAGCCCGGTGCCAGTTTCTCGAGTTCAGTCGAAGGTTATAGTCGATGCGGACGCTGCCGACTGGCATGGCGTCATAGCCCTGCCGGCGCCTTACAGTGGTTTGGAGCGGGGTTCGCTGAAGTTGGCTTGGAATGAAGAAGGCTTGTTTGGCATTGTGGAGTTCGGAAAGCATGTTTCGGTTGCCGATTCCGAACGGCCGCCGCAGAGCGATAGACTGGAGCTGTTCCTCGATAGCGCGCTGTCTCGAGTGAGATCGCGCGATTTGGTGGAAGATGCATTGGAAAGGGGCCGTAGTCAGTCTTCATTCCGTGCCGAATGGGCCAGGCAATACACTTTCGGAGCCGGGGATTCCGAGGAGGAGAACGCTTGCTCTGTGCATGAAATCAAACTGTATCGTACTACTGGTCCGACTGATCGTATCCCTTTTACCTGTCGAATGACAGATAATGGATATGTCGTCGAATTTCAAATACCGGCTGATGAGTTGTCAGAGGGATCCCTCCGAGTTGGAAGTCGTATGGGGATGAATTATGCGATAAGGAAAAAAGGAGCGACTAGCGAATTCTTCTTCGAGCAAACTAACCGAGGCGCTCATGCGATTCCGGCTCTGTGGGGAACCATTCAGCTTAGCGAGTAGAATGTTCAGCATTTGGCGCAAAGAGCCGTTCGGATTTCTATTCCAGCGGGATAATATCCCGCTCTAGGTTAATCGAAGGCATGCATTTTTTAGTACGTGTTTGGTTTGCTGTTCTGTCAGTCGTTTCGGGAGTAGGGCTTCTGGTAGCGGGCGAGGCAGGCTACCCTCATGTGTGGCTGAGGTCTAATGGAATGGAGGTTTGTATCTATCTTCCGGATGCGGAAAAAGGATTTTATCGGGGGACGCGTTTCGACTGGGGCGGCCATATCAAAGAATTGACGATCGACGGCTACCAGTTATTCGGTCCTTGGAGGTCGCCTCATGATCCGGAAAGTCATGATCACGTTTCCGGGATTGGGGGAGAGTTTTCGATGGGGAAATTCGGCCAGCCGAGCCCGCCAGGCTATGACGAGACGAAGAATGCCGGAGCATTTCTAAAAATGGGCATAGGCGTTCTACGTCAGCAGGAACGCGAACCATACCTGTTTTTGGAAAAGTATGAAATTATCGATACGGGAAGGTGGGAGATTCTCCATTCGGGCGACGCTCTCACGCTTCGGCACGCGATCAATCATTCCTCAGAGCTAGCCTATGAATACGAAAAGACGATTCGCGTGGATGGAAACCGCTCGGCGATCATCTTAGAGCGATCGATTCGCAATGCGAGTGAAATACCGTACTCATTATCTCACTACAGTCATAATTTCTTCTTGTCGGACAATCGATTTGCGAATATGGGTTTGGCCCTAACGCTGCCTTTCGATGCGTTTAAACTTGAATCTAAACACGATGTATTTGGACGCGAGGGAGGGCGTGTTTGGGTGGATGAGAACCTGATTCCGAATAGGACAGGTTTCGCTCGTTTCCTATTAAATGGCATTGCCGCAATTCATGCTTTCGAGATAGCGGATGCTTCCGGCAGGAAACTCGTCTACTACGATAGCGATGCTCCATTGAATGGCATGAACCTTTGGGTCGCTCCCAACGTGTTTTGCCCTGAGCCCGTAGTGATATTTACGGTACAGCCAGGCGAAAGCTATAGCTGGAGGTGCGAGTATAGTTTTGGGGATTGAAATCCTCATAGCAGAAACGGCTTTATACCGCTCTATCTGAGACTTAAACTCGAAACGCCGCCTAACGGTTTCCTTCTGTCATGCCTAGATCAACTGATTGACTGGGTGTGAAGGACAGTTTTTCGGAGGATTTCTTTGATTCCGGCGCGGCGATCCAGTCTTCTAACGCTTCTTTTTCGGCTTCATAAAGATCGACGAGCGCCTTTTCAGCGGCAGCGAGAGAGTTGACGATCGGATCCACGGCGAGAGCTCTAAGGAGAAGAGAGCGGTCTTTTCTGATATAGGCTTCTACGGTTAATTCGTGCGTATCCAATACTTGGCGTTGCAGACCATTGAGTCCAACCGGCATTTCGGGAGCTGGGATGGGATTTGCGCCGTTCTTGTCGCAGACGCATTCGAGCTCGAGAAGGGCATCTTCGGCCATGTTCGGCACAGATCCTTGATTGGGCACGTTGACGTAGAGATGTCTGCCGGAATCATTCCATATGGCCTGGATGAGATCGGTCGCGTGGTCCGACTTTTCCTTTTCGTGGAATTCGGCGATAGGCAGTTTCCCTGATCCGTAATCGGCGGTTTCCTGCATGAATGTATCCGTTTGATCCTGACGGTATTCATGTTCGAAAAGCTTTAGGGGAGGGGTCTCTTCGATATCAACGAGCGGCCCATAGCCCTGCCAATAGGGCAGGTATTCCTTGGTGTGGGCGACGCAAACCGGGATGACGCCGTAAACATCAGCGAGTTGAGCGGCTATGCGCTTATTGAAGGCGGCTTTGGCGAGGTCGTCAGTCTCGCTCTGGCCCAAATGGCGCAAAGCCGCATGTACCCGAGGCATCATGTCTTCTCCTTTGAAAGAACACTCGAGCATCCAGGTGAAGTGGTTCACTCCTGCGATTCGCATAGAAAAGTCCTCGACGTCTTTTCGATCGAGCCCGATGAGTTCCATGAAGCGGTAGTTGGCATTGGGCAGATGCAGACTGTCGCAAAGAGCTAGACTCTTGGTTTTGGTATGCTTGGAGAGGGCGATCCCGAATACGGAGCTGGGATTGATGTAATTGATGAGCCAAGCGTTTGGACAGATCTCTTCAACAGCCCTCGCGATTTCCATGACTTGAGGAAACTCCCGCAGAGCGCGAAATACGCCTCCTGGTCCAATCGTATCCCCAGAACACATACGAATGCCGCTTTTTGCGCTGACATTCACATCGATTCCACGATAATGAGCGTTGCGATTGGAGAAGCTGAGAATAACAAAGTTCGCGTCGGGAATGGCTTTTCGGTAATCCGTGGTGGCTGAAACCGTATAGCTTGCCTGAGATCCTTCTTTCGCTTTCTCGGCGAGCCGTCTCATCGTTTCCAGCGTTTGCGGATCAGTGTCCACAAGGGCAAGATGACCATTGGCCAGACCTTCCAGGTGATTCATAGCCCAGATGAGTTTACGGCCGAAAAAATAGGAGCCCGCTCCAATGATAACGATTTTTGGACCTTTTTCCTGCATAGTGATTTTAATTAGATTGAGAAATATGATGCAATTTTAATTTCTGAATCCTATAAATAGATAAGAATGGATCTAGAGATAAAATTGATGCAAAGTATGAGATATGTTGCGCAAAACGATCTATGAACCTAGATTTCGGCCCAGTGCCCAGGCCATTATCCGAGCCCCGCTTCGTCTGCGTTCAGTGGGAAGGCGGGTGGCTGGAGAAGGTTGGTCGGAATCGATGCCCGCTCGCGGATTCGTTCAGTTGTGGTGGGTCGTCGAAGGCCGATTCGAGGTGGAGGTTTGCGGGTGCAGAGAGCTTGTTAGGGAAGGCGACATTTGGATTTTACGAGCGAGCGATCCGCATCGCCATTCCTTGAGGAGTGAATCGGGAGAGACGCGCTGGATTACCTTGGATGGCGAGCAAGCGGGGCGGACCATGGAGAGTTTTGGTCTTGGGGTGGGCATTAAAAGAGGCTTGGGAGTTTGTCCGGTCGGCCTTTTTGCTGAAATGGGATCCATGGTCGAGCGTCCCGATTTGCAGGCGGAGATGAAGTGCAGCGAACTGGCTTATCAGCTCTTGTTGAGCGTTTCGAGCAGTTACCGAAAAGAGAACACAGGCGAGGATAAGATAGAACGCTCGAAGCGGATGATGGAACGATCCTTCGCCAATCCGGAATTCGGCATCGTCGGCCTGGCCGATTCGTTGGGGATGCATCGAGCCACCCTTTACCGTCGGTTCTCAGCTCGCTATGGGGATACGCCAATTGGCTATCTGTCGCGCTTGAGGTTATTGGAGGGTTTAAGACTGCTCAGAGAAACCGGCCTGGCTGTAAGCGAAATCTCATTACGCTGCGGATATCGAGATTCCAACTACTTCGCCAAATGCATTAGGGACGCGACAGGATTTTCGCCGACAGGCTTAAGAAGCGAGACGCGTCCAGGCCTGGATTAATAGACTAAGTAATTTCGACCAGTTGGCTGAGCTCTAGTTTGGGGAGGGTGAAGCGGGTGAGTTCGCCATTCTGCTTAAAGGGGATACTCTCTCCCTGAGGCACGAGACGGATACTCTTTGGCCTCTTTTCGAGACGTAGAGCTATGGATACGTCGTGTATGGGCACTATGTCTTCGATAACGCCGATTGAGCCGCGTTGGATCGGCGTGGCGTAGAGGAGATGGAGAATGTGGCGGTTTGGTTTGGCTTGCTGTCGCAGAGCAACGCGGCCAGCCGAGGGAAGATCCACTTCTATTTTTGGGGTAGGTAAGAGTTTTTTCAACACGCCTATTACGAGTTCTCGATAGAGGCGAGTACCCCATTTATGATAAGATTGGAAAATGCGTTGGCTAATGTATCCGGCTTTCCTGGTCACAACCACAGAAGGGCTGCCGCTTGGCTTTTCGTAGGGCGCGTCGCGATGTCCGCTGTAGCGCGCGGCAGCGCGATTGAAGTAGGGCTGCCAGGTTTTCGCTAGTTCCTTTCCGCTTTTACGAGAAACCACAGCACCGCTGTGATAAACGAGGAATGGGTCGCTTATGCCTGAGGCTAGTAGTCCTGTATCAGTAGATTGGATATATTCGATATTCCAGGGGCTTTCGCCTTTGTAGGTGACGCCGAGGTTGACGAGGAATTTTCTCTTTTCCGAATCGAGACCCGAAAAACCGCTGGCCAGTAGCTTGCCACCTTTTTCTTGAAAGGACTTGAGAGCCTGGGAAAGCTTTAAGTCGAGAAGCAGTTCGTCGGGAAGGAGCAGGACTTTGAAGGCGCTCCAGTCCATGTCGGGATCGACTACTGCGAATGGCACCTGGGCTTCGAGCAACATCTTGCAGGCTCCTATCTCGGCATCGGTCAAACGATTTTCAGTAATCAAGACCGCGACTTCCGCAGCGTTTCTCGAGTTCTTTAGCCACTCTTGGCGTTCTTCCAATTCCTTGAAGCTTTCGCCGATGAGACGGAAACTGTCTAAATCTATCTCCCCTGTTGGATGTAGATGGTGTCCGATGCAGGTGAGGCAGCCGTAGCTTGCGATTTGCGCGGATTCCCAACGGAGCGCATTCGGATGCTTGAAGCCGCCGAATTCGCCCCACGAGGTGTGGAATTTGCCGGTCATGCCGACCACTTCGGAGTCCTTCAGTTGGTCGAAATAAGCGGCGTTGCAAGGGAAGTGGTCGTAACCCCAGAATCCCGTTGGCAATGACTCGATTTCGCAATGAGAACGGAAAGAGTCAGCTTCGTGCTCGCGGCGCATCTGGTGATCGTTGTGGAAGAGCGTGGCCTTCCTATCAATCTTCCAGACGAGCTTGGCGACTTTTTCTCTGTAGTCCTTTTTGGATACATCGGCGAGCGTTTTCATATCTTCGTCTGAATCGGTATCGAGTCCCAGGCCAGTGGCTTTCTCTTTGCAGTAGTCGCAGTAGCAAACGTGAGCGAAGGTGATGTCCATAAACATTCCTGAAGGCTTGAGCAGGGTCATGATCTCTTCGGTCGAAGGGAGGACATACTCTTCGATGTAAGGGGAATTCAAGCACAGGGTGTTCCACGCGTACATGGGAAGTTCGCTGTGCGGGTGGGGGAGAGCGCCACAGCTGGAGCCGTCTTTTTCGCGTACGGTCCATTCGGGATGCATACGAGCAACGCGAGCGTTCCATCGCACGGTGTTGTAGACGACGGGACGAACGCCTGCTTTATGGCAAGCGGCCATTTGGCGTTCGAGCAGGTTGGTTTGGAGATGGGGGTGCTTGTAGCCTAGCTTCGAATCGTAGTAGGCCCAGCCATGGTGGCAGATGCCGAATAGATTGATGGCGGCGATGTGACCGACCTTCAGCGCTTCGACGAATTTGTCCTCATCGAACTGGGAGCCGATGCCAATTATATGTTCAGAGGTATGGAAGTCGAGGTGGACTTGGCGGTCGATGAGGGAGGTTTTTCTCATGTTTTAATGTTGAGAATCTACTGCCTGTATTGACAAGCGTCGAAGTCGGGCAAAATGTGAACAAAACGAACATGGATTATCTGCTTTCTCATGATGGTTTTACGGAGGGTCCTCGAGTTACGCTTTTGGAGATTGGGGCTCGTCGGAATTTTCGGTGGATGCAGCGAAGCATTAAGAGCTTCCACTGGAAGTATTACTGGAACCCGAATGGTCGGGGAGCAGTGCGGGTGGGAGAGCAGCGTTTCAGCCTAAGACAGGATAAGGCTTTGCTAATTTCGCCTGGGACCCAATTCGAGCCCGATTCGCCGGAGCCGATGGATCACTTTTTTTTGCATTTCTCGTATTCGGGGCCATCGACCCGCATTTTCAGAATGGGCGTTTACGAAGTTGACGCGGATTCCGAGAAAGCGGCGAAGGTGTACGATACGGTCATGCTTGGCGAGGCGATCGCGTTTGAGGCGCAGCTAACCTGTCTTTCGATTCTGTTTGGAGCTTTGGCGGAATTGCCTCGAGGAGCGGTTGAGCGCGAAGTGTCTGACAATCGTATTGCAGAATGGATACAGCGGATTGATCTGGAGCCGGAGAATGCTCCAAGCAATGAGGTCTATGCGGCGAGCGTAGGCCTGCATTCGCAAAGCGCGATTCGACTCTTTCGGCAGCAGACAGGAATGACGCCCCGACAATACGTTTTACAGCGACGCTTGGAGAAGGCATGCTTGCTACTGGCTCAGCGTAGCTTGTCGCAAGATCAAGTGGCGAATCAGAGTGGGTTTGGGGAGCGTCGATACCTTTGGCGCATGTTTATGAAGCATCTCGGAGTTTCGCCTGTAGAGTACCGCAAGAATTTGAGAAATCTGGAAATGCTTAATTTGCAGACGCTGCTGCGGACTGAGACGGAATAGTTGGATACTTATCGCGTTTAAGGCTACTCAGAGAAACGAGCTTATTTGTAATCGAAATTTACCTACGATGCGGAAATCGGGATTCCAACTACTTCGCCAAATGCATCAGGGACGCGACTGGTTTTCACTGACGGCTTTAAGAAGGGAGACGCGTCGCAGCCTTTGAAACAGCATTACCTGTCTGGCTTCTGGCTGCAAAGCTGCACGAAAGCCTCGGTCATTCTGACGATTTGCTTTTCGTCTACTCTCATGTATCGATGTTGGCCCTTTTCGTCTGGGATGAATTGCGAAAATCCATCGTCCTCAATTTTCACTGTTCCCGGTTGCGATAGGAAAAAGTAGCCGCGATCCGGCCATACGGCGGCTAGAACGCTAGTCAAGTCCCAGCAGGGGCGATCATGTGGCGGTGGAATGTACAGGTAGTAGGCATCCTTTATTGGGTGATGAGGCAGATAGTTATAGTCGTTCTCAATACTTTCTGACGGATAGAGTAAGGCCATGCCGACCTCGAACCCGCTCCATATTACCGGCGTAGGCCAGTTGGAAGCCACGTTCTGGGCCGATGGAATATCGTGCTTCACATTGAATTCCAAGTGACGTCTTTCGTATTCGAATGTCCCTGCCATGATGGAGAGTCGTTTCACCTTTTGGGCCACTAGCTTGAGACCGCTTAGCGGAGAATAGTCATCCGCTTTAGAGTCGAGCAATCGACTCAAGTTCGTGGAGAAGCCCACTTGAACGATCGCCACGGATTGGTCTTCACTCTCGGCAAGCGTTTTACGGAGAAGTGGTACCGCCTTTTCGCTACTACTCAGATTGCGCGGGTAGCGATAGGCTTCTGACGAGTCCGTGACGCGAGCCAATTCAAGGAAACGATCAGCTTTGAAGAAGATCCCCTGCTCGGCTATTCCAATTGGAATATCGGGTCTTCCATAAAAGTGGTTGATTAGACTTACTACCGGCGCAGCTAGCGGATGATCTTTGGTAATGGTTACCGCTTTCAGTTTGCAGTGTCCTTGCGATTGAAGAGCGTGAATAAGGGCCAGGGCTAGCGCGTCGTCCACATCGTTTCCCATATCCGTATCGAAGATTATGGGTACGGGAATAGGCGTCGCCGCCTCAGCCGGAAGACGTTTCATTGTGATGGAACTACGTTCTTCTGGAGTCAGGGCGGATAGCTGGGCATATAAACTGGCGCTGCACAGAGAAAGCGCCAGACCTATGGCTGGAAATCCAAATTCGAGAAGACGCATATCGAAATAATGGTTACGGAATCGGTCTTTTCTATGAATCCTGATCAGGGATTGGCTTGGCGGAAAGAAACGAAAATCGTTAAGCGGGAGCTATCCTTGGCATGGGGAGTGGTTCCTTGCCCATTTCGGCGTGGAGTAGCTTTAGGGTCAGGTCCGCCTTGATATCCTTATGTTCTGGGCTATTCCAGAGGTTGTCGATTTCATTGGGATCCTTCTCCAAGTCGAAGAGCTCACCGTATTGACGTTGGTAATACGTCGTTATTTTATATCGCTTATCGACATAGGTTTTGACGTGAATGGTCGTTGGCTGATGCCTGTTTTCGACTATCGCGTGATCGCGCTCTGGCAACGCCGTCCCTGTCCAAGCGTCGCTCTGATCGATGCCGGTCATGGCATTCGGGATCTGCACGCCAGCAGCTCCCAGAAAGGTGGGAGCTAGATCCACTAGGGACTGGATTTCTGGCGAGGTGGAAGCGGCTTTGATTTTGCCCGGCCAACTGGCGATGAAGGGGACCTTGACCAGATCTTCGTAGTGAAATGGTCCTTTCGCATTTAGTCCATGATGACCGAAAAAGTGACCGTGGTCTGAAGTGAAGACGATAAGCGTGTTATCGGCTATTCCCAGCTCTTCGACTTTATCCAAAATCTTGCCGATATACTTATCCATGCAGCTGATCATACCGTAGTAGACGGCGATTTCCTTCGACAGCGATTCGCGATCCTGCAAGTGCGAGCAGCAACCGTGCATAGCGTTTCCGCCTGGTTCATCCCAGTTGGAGAAATCCGGATTTTTCTCTTGGGTTTTTCGGAAGTGTTCAGGATTCCGGTCGTGCTCGCCTGGCGTCATTTGCGGAACGGTAACCGCTTCCGGATCGTACATGGAGTCCCAAGGCTCAGGAATCAGATAGGGCGGATGCGGATCGAAAAAGCTGGCCCAGAGGAAGAACGGTTCTTCGTTTCTAGCGTAATCGTCCATAAGCGAATTAGAGCGTTCCGCGATCCAGGCGTTGTAGTGAAATTCTTCTGGCAAGCTCCATTTGAGATACTGGGGCTCGGTATCGTAATTGGTAAACGAATACTCGTTCCAGCGATTCTGGAAATGTCTTGGCCAATCCTCGAGTCCCTTCTCTTCCATCCAAATGGCGTAGTGTTGCCCGACGTGGCACTCGTCAGTGTGGTTGCGAGCGAGTTCAACGTGGTCGAAACCGTAAAACGGCTGATCGTAATCTTTCCAGTAATCCAGGTCACGAAGAACTGGATATGATTCAACTGAAGGGTATTCTTCCGTTGAGCGAAGCGGCTGAAAATGAGCCTTGCCGACCAGTGCCGTTCGATAGCCCGTATCCGACAGAGTATCGCCTACTGTGATCCGATCTTCCGATAGCTTGGTCCCCAGTGAGTAAGCGCCATGCTGGCTTGGATACATGCCTGTGATGATCGACGCTCTTGTTGGGGTGCAGGTAGGGTTTGGGCAATAGGCTCGTTCGAAGAGGCAACCTTGCCTTGCCAAGCGGTCGAGATTCGGAGTTTTGATCTCGGGATTTCTCAAGCCAATCGTATTCCAGTGCTGCTGATCGCTCGTGATAAGAAGTATGTTCGGTCTTTTTCCGTTAGTCATATAATTTCAGTTAACTGGCATGCGGATCTGCCGCATCCCTTAGGCCATCGCCGAGGAAATTAAAGGCGAGAACTGTGATTGTTATCATGATGACCGGCATCAGAAGCCAAGGATAATTGGCAACGATCTGCATGTTGATGCAGTCTTGTAGCATCACTCCCCAACTGACCACGGGCGGTCTTAGGCCAAGTCCGAGGAAGCTCAACGCCGTTTCGCCAATGATCATATACGGGACGCTCAAGGTTAGGGCCACGATGATATGGCTGGTGAAGCCAGGGATGAGATGTCGGAATAGCACTCGTTCGTGCGATGCTCCCAGAAGCCGTGCAGCTACGGCGTAATCCTCCTCCCGAAGCGACAGAATCTTGCCACGAACCACGCGAGCGAGATTGGTCCAGGTAAGTAGACTTAGCATAATCGTTATGCCAAAATAGGTTTGCAACGGGCCCCAGCTTATCGGGATCACAGCGGCCATGGCCAGCCAGAGCGGAATGTGGGGAAAGGAGTTCAGAATCTCGATAAGCCGCTGAACCACGACGTCCGTCTTGCCTCCAAAATAGCCGGAGGCTCCTCCTATAGAAATCCCGAAAAGGAAGTTGAAGGCGATGGCGATTAGGCCGATCGATAGACTAATTTGACTACCAAGTAGTATTCTGCTGAATACGTCGTGGCCAAACCGATCCGCTCCCAGCAAATAGAATCTGGCATAGGAGAGTGGAATGCCTCTTTCTTTCGCTTCTTCGGTATCGGCCGTAATCAGGCGTCGTTCCAGTGGAATAAGACCCAGAAGCTTGTACGGTTCGCCTTTGACGAAGAAGCCTAGTGGAACAGCAATATCGGTTTTCGTTTCGTAGTAGCGTTTCAGCGTGATAGGGTGGGTCTTTTGGGCCATCGCTTTTACATGCAAGCCATCCTTGAAATTGAAGCGAGGCAGCATAGGCGGGCAATTGCTGTATTCAACATCTCGCCACGTTTGCGAATTCGGAGCCACGAAGGGCGCGAATAGGGCGATGGTATACATCGCGACGAGAAACAGCAGCGAGGCAACGGCGATCTTATGTCGCATAAAGCGGATCTTAGTGAGCTGCCATTGCGAGAGAGAGCCTAGATCTTTTTCGCTCATTTGCTACCTCCTTTCTCCATGCGGATGCGAGGATCGAGAACCAGCAGCAGCAAATCGCTCACCAGCGTTCCGCAAACGCCAAGGAAACTTAAAAGCATGAGCATTGAGCCGGCCAGGTACATGTCTTCGCTGCGAAAAGCGTCGAGCATGAGAGGTCCCACGGTTGGCAGGCTAAGAATAATCGCCGTAATGGCTCCGCCGGATACAAGCTGAGGGAAAAGGGACCCGATGCCGGAGATGAAGGGATTGAGTCCTAGGCGGACTGGATACTTCATGATCAGCTTGACAGGGCGCACCCCTTTGGCTCGGGCGGTCTGAACATAGGGCTTTTTCAGCTCATCAAGAAGATTGCCTCGCATGATGCGAATCATGGAGGCGGTGCCTCCCGTTCCCAGAACCAGAACCGGCACCCAAATATGCTTCATCAGGTCCAAGAACTTCGGCCAACTCCAACCCGGCTGGGCCGAGAATTCAGGCGAGAAGAGACCCGAGGCGCTGAAGTCGAATAGCTCGGCGCTGGCATACATGAGCAGGATGGCCAGTAGAAAATTGGGGATGCTCATCCCGATGAAACCGATCAATGTGGATATGTAGTCGAATGCCGAATACTGGCGAACGGCGGATATGATTCCGACGGGGATGGCGAAAGCCCAAGTGAAAATTATGGTGCCGATAGAAATCAGGAAGGTGAGCAAGACCCGGTCGCCCACCAGCTCCGCGACGGGTTTTTGCGTAGCCATGGAGCGTCCTAGATTTCCTTGCAGCAAACCCGTATCTTCAGGCTTGAATGAGATAAACCAATAAAGGCCAGACCAGCGAAGATATTGTTTGTAGGCCGGTTCCTCGAGATAGAACAAGTCCTTGAATTCCTGTAGTTGTTGTTCGGATGCCTCGCCTCCTTCTTCTTCGAGGCTGATGATCAGCGTCGTCAGGTAATCGCCGGGAGGCAGCTGAATAATGATGAAGGAGAGAATGGAAATGATAGCCATGGTCGGAAGCATGATCACCAATCTCTTGGCGATGAAGGGGTGCCGCAAAGCTGCCAGAGTCAGGAAGAGCAGCAGCGAGCCGATTATCATGATGACAATGAGCTTGCCGATGAGGGCGCGGCTGGATCCGGTGCTCGAAGTCGTGGCAACGCCATTGATAGCTTTCCCTTCAAGGCCAGGCAGCGTCGCTGGCTCTAGGATTTGTCTCTGCAGCTGAAGATTGGCTCTCTCGGTGAGATTGCTTTCCTCCATGTACCAGGTTTCCATATACAGATTGCCGGGCGTGCGGATGTCGTCTCCCGCCAGGGCGAGTTCGGGAACGTTGCGAATGTCATTGCCTACAAGGGCAAGGTAGGGTGGAGCGGTCGCAATGTTGATGGTCCAGGTGTTCTCTGCCGCGATGAGGAGAATCTCTCGAAAAGTTTCCACTTGCTCCTCCAGAGAGAGAGACATCCGCGATTGGTCGAAGAGCTCCATGGCCTTGCGAAGAGGGTGGTCAAGGGGAGGCTCGATAGCTCCGGGCTTATCCGCTTCCGGATTTCCGCTCATGCCGCCCGACTCGTACCAGATAGCAAAACCGCGAGCGTAGTCGGACCAATCGCTGCCGGGAAGAAACATGCGCGGATTAAGCGTTGGAATGTATTCGGCGAAGCTCAAGGCGGCGCTGATATCATGCTGGAGTCCCGAGACTTCTGTTCTCCAAAGCCTTTGCGAGCGCATGCGCAGACGAGCTCGGACACCGATCTTGACCCAGTCATCGATTACCATTTGCAGAGCGTTGGAGTCGACGATTTCGGCGCAGTGTATGTAGAATTCGATACGTTCGCCGTTCGGTCCGGCGCGAAAGCCTTCGCGATCTCGATTGGAGAAACCGATCGAATCCAAGAGATCGGAGGCTCGCTCAGGATCGTATTCGATAAATGAATTCTTCAGCTTCGGTTCATGAAAGGGAGAGCTTCTACCAGGTTCGACTTGAGATTTTTCTCCCACCCCGGCGAATGCGGTGTCGATGATCGCGTCGCGATTGATAGCCAAGGAAAGCCCTTGGCGAAACTCTCTTTTATTAAGCAGTTGCTTCTTGTATCCACTGGTTGGTTGCTCGGGAAGGACTTTGCGATTCAGGTTGGGCTGGATTACCAAGGTCGATCGAGACGAAGGCTCCCAGTGACGAATCTCGTAGCCCCAGCGCTCGCGTTGGCTCATCAACAGGGTGTATTGAGAAAAGGTCAGAGCGGTGGTCTGAAGATTGAACTCGCCGTTGGCTGCCGCTACTCCTAGGAGATCGCGGGACTTCAACTCCCAGTGCAGCTTGTCGAAATACGGGAGTTGGTTGCCTTCCGTATCGACCGCGAAGTAGTAGGGATTGCGGACGAAACCCCAGGGGCCGCTTGGCGTATAGGACGCGTAGATCCAGGGCCAGAGTCGGGGATGTTGGGGATTGTCAGGACGCTTGATTCGATTGTAGAGGGCCATAGGGCTGGGAACTTTCAAGGCCTTCATCGTCTCTTGAATCAGCTCTTGGTCGCCTCGGGTTGGGTGAAATTTTTCAAGATAGTGCTTGGGGCTGTTGGTCAAGTGTCGAGAATTGCCAGAGGCAAGCTCGGTAAGAAAAAGACCATGCGGTTTCTCGAATTCGATCTGCACCGTGTATTGATCGATCTTAGACACGATGCCATCGCCCCCCACGTGTCGGATGGTTTCTCCTGAAGGCGAACCGCCTGCGAAGATAGGGTCGATCACCTCCGCTTCGTACCAGTACATGATGTCGTCAGCAGTGAAGGGTTGGCCATCCGACCATTTCATGCCTTTGCGCAAGTGGACGGTGAACACACGATTGTCTTCCAAATGTTCGTAGCTTTTGGCGATATGCGGCACTACCGGCAGGCCTCGCGGGGAAAATCGGAGAAGGGTAGAGTAGGAGTGCGTTTGTTCGATAGAGTTGAATCTGCCCTCCGACCAGACAGCCTCGATCCAGGCGCCACCGTATTTCCCTACGCCTTCGACGCCTTTCAGGACAAGCGGTTCTTTGGGAACGCGCTGCTCCACGGGTGGTAGTTTGCCCTGTTCCACAAGTTCCCGGATGATGGGGGACTCTCCTTTCGGCCTCCATGAAGTCTCTTTTCCTTGGGAATAGTCAACGTCGATGACCGGGATATGAACACCATTAAGGTCGTTGTCGAAATTCCTCAGAGCAGACAGCTCTCTTGCTTCGTTCTCGTTGTATTCGACAATTGGATTCGTATCCTGTTGAAATATAAAAGAGCAGAAAAGAAAAAGCCCTGCCACTGTGGCGAAAGGAGCAGCGAGTAGAAAGAGGCGACCGAAAAGCTTTCGCCACTGTGGCAGTCGGCTTTTCATCGCCATGCCTTCTGGTGCGGCGTGAGTAGCTTGTTTGGAAAGCGGATCGATTCCATATCCAATTTTAGCGCTGTCAGACAGTCGCAGCAGTCAATTCAGGCAATCCGAGAAGCATAGCCGCATTGTCATGCGTGATGGTCTTCAACTTGATTGGGTCCAGGATATGCTGATGCAGGAAATCCATATACTCTACCATACCCGTATCCCACCGATCATTCTCGATCTGGCCGAAATCGGAAGCGATGATGGTGGATTCGTATCCAACTTCTTGAATTGATTTCCAGTTGTGTTCGAGATTATCGCGGTAGTTTCCATTGCCGTCTGGCTGGCTATGGCATCTTTCGAAGTAAACTTCGTGAAGAGCTAGAAGGTCACACTGGTCTTGTATAGAAAGATTGGTTACTTTATGTTCGGGATGGTTGATCATCAGACGAGGGAATTCCCTTTCCGCCGCCGCGGCTGCTAAGAAGAAGATTTCCTCCTTTGAAATATGCCCGGTAGCTAGAATGGCCTCTCCCTCATTCACCAGATCGAGAATTTCGAGAACTTCATCCTTAAGATTGGCATTTGAGTCCAAAATACGAATACCTCCTGTCTCTCGACATAGTGAGCGATGATTGGCAGCATCTAAAGTCGGCAGCCAAACTATCTTGCCGCCCAATCCCAAGGTGTGTTTAACCGCTGCCAGATTGAGCCCACCTACTGCCTCATTCAGAACCACGCCGCCGAAGACTTGAACCCCTGGATGCAGCTTTTCCGCAATTCTAGCGCGAGCCACAGTCGGGCTAAAGTGATTTTTGAATACAATTGCTCTGGCCGCCATCTTCTCCGCCAAAGCTGCTTGTTCCAGGTCGTCGAGCTTTCTTGGACGAATGTCAGGAGAGGTATGTATGTGTAGATCGATGAAGTTTTTCAGGGACATGAGTATTAGGCGATGACCGGTTCTCGTACAGCATGGGCGATGGCGCTAGCAACCTCCATGGTACCAGCGGTTCCGCCAAGATCGGGGGTAAGCAGCTCTCCCTTTTCAAGAACGGAATAAGTTGCGCTTTCAATGAGGCCTGCTTCCCTAGCATATCCCGCATAACGCAACAACAGGGCGCCGGATAAGATCAAGGCGATCGGATTGGCGATGCCTTTTCCTGCAATGTCGGGAGCGGCTCCATGGGAAGCTTCGAAGACTGCAGTGTCATCGCCGATATTGGCTCCGGGAGCCAGGCCCAAACTTCCGGCAAGGCCTGCGCAGAGATCGGAAAAAATATCGCCGTATTGGTTGGGTGCGGCGACCACATCGAAGAGCTCTGGCTGTTTAACGATATGAAAACAAGCGGCATCGATCATGAGGTCGTCGAATTCGATTTCCGGATACTTCGAAGCGACAGAACGGCAGCATTCCAGGAAAAGCCCGTCGGTATAGTTCAATACGTTAGCTTTGTGGATACAGGTTACCTTGCTTCTTTGATTCGATTTCGCGTATTCGAAGGCGTATCGGGCGAGGCGGGTCGCCGCTTCGCGCGTGGTAAGTTTAATTGCTTGTGCGGCATGATCTCCGATTCTGTGTTCCCAACCGATATAAACATCCTCGGTGATCTCGCGCATGATAATCGTATCCAGATTATGGTGAGGTTCGCTCAGACCAGAAATGCCTCGAATAGGGCGAGGATTGACGAAAAGCTTCAATTCGCGGCGAATAGCGTTGTTTAGAGAAGGGTAGACGATTTCCGATCCATCAGGCTGTCGACAAGCAAGACGGCCTTGTAGCTTGTTGACGATGAGTGGCGCTTTAATGGCAAGTTTGATTTCCTTCAGCAGGTTGACAGCTTCTGAAGGAAGAGGATGTCCGTATTGCTTCAGTCCCTCGTCAGCAATGGGGATTGGGATCCACTCGAATTGCAGAGAAGTCGCCTCTAGAACGAGTTGGGTCGCTTGAACGATTTCCGGACCTATGCCGTTACCTTTGATGATACCGACTTTCATGCTGTAATGGAGCGAGTCTGAAGAAATCCGATGGTTGCCTGGAATGCTTCGGTCGCTGCCGCGACTTGATTGGGCTTTTGACTGATTTCGAGCGTTATGTAGTGATCGTAATTCAAGTCTCGCAGTTTCTGAACGATTGGGGGAAAATCGATTCCTCCTTTGCCTGGAACGAGTCGATCCGTATCGCTAAAATGGATATGCAACAGGTGATGTCCGGCTATTTCGAAGCCCGATAGTGGATCTGGATCTTCGTTTCTCATGTGGAAGGTGTCCAGCATCATGTGAAGGTTAGGCTCGTTCATTCGCTCGATCCAATCGATGCCGGATTGCGAGCTGTTCAAGTTGTCGATCACCGACTTGCTTTGAGGCTCGAGAGTCACGATAACCGCTTTCTTGTCAGCATATCGGCAGATATCTCGAAACGCATTGTCGCGTCGAGCTATGGCTTCGCTATCGTTGCCAACCGGTCCACGCAGTTTCCCTACGTTAAGCTGGGAACCGGCTTGGGCCGTGAAGTCGACGATAGATTTGATTCGATCAAGGCATTGCTGTCGCCGGAGTTCATTGGGGTCTGAGAAAACCAGCTTGTCTATGACGGCCACCGGACCGGTTCCAACCGCGGCAATATCGAGTCCGGTATTTCTAGCGGCACTCAGAAATCCGTCAGCGTCGAATCGATTGGGGTCTCTAATAAAAGGCTCTATACCTTGATAGCCGGCCGATTTTAGATCAGCGAAAACTTTTTCCGGTTCTCCCGAAAAAGCCAGAAGAGGCTGCTCGATCTCTGGTGTGGCGACTGGGTAGGCAAGTTTCATTGAGCTTCTGCAGGCTTTGATAGGGACAGCAAGCGTTCCACCGCCAAGCGTGGGCTGGATAGGATCGGAATTTTGTATTCAGAAAAATCAGCCGCTAAATGGGCCATTGAAGCTTGGGCGAGAATGATGGCATCCGCATCTTGAATTCCATTTCGAATAGCTTCGCGTACGCGTTCATCGTGGCGTTCGGAGCGACCTGCATTGAGGTCTTCGAATGCCTGCGGAACAAAGGTGGCCTTGAGATCGAGTTTGACTCCTGCCTGATTGCCTCGCTCCTTGAGCTGAGTGGAGGTCGTTTTAGCCGCCGACTCGATCGTAGCGATGATCTCGATACGCCCTCCTAGGCTGACTGCGTGATCGAACATCGCCTCATCGATGCCAATTACGGGAAGAGGAGCTTCCTGGCGAAGTCTTTCGACAAAAGGAGTGAACATGGAACAAGTGAGAAGTATGGCTTCTGCTCCATCCTGGTACGAAAGGCATATCCAGTTTCTTAATCGTTGATAGCAGGACTCGCCGAGTCCCTCTTCATTTGCCATCTCCAGCAGACCCTCGTCCATGTACTGAAGCAGAGCCATTTCCGGGGCTTGCTGTCGTAGCTCTTCAACTACTGGTTTGATTGCCTTGGAGGTGGCGTGAAAAAGGGCGATGCTCATGATTGTTCTATGGGCAACTTCAAGGATAGAGGCTCTTGAGATTTCGCGGCCTTATAAGCGGCAAAAACGATTTCCACGGTTTTCAAATACTCATCCCCTTCTGTTTCGAAGGGTTGGCCGCTTTTCAAGCATTCCAAGAAATGCCTTTGAGCGCCAATGACGCTTCCACCTCTGTATCCGGTGGGGATTACATATTTATGTTCTTGTAGTACTGAGCCGCGGAGCTCGAGCATGATTTTTCCAAATGGATCCAAATGCAAGTTGCCCATAGATCCTTCGATAGTCAGAAAACCATTGGCGGGCGGTTTTAGCCATTCGGAGTAGGCGTAGCGATCGGCATCCCAAGTGACTGCCAGATCGTTATTGTAGTTAAGTCTGAGAAGGCAACTATCCTCTCCTTGAATTTCTGGATTGCGCCTTCTGATCGAACAGGAAACAGATTCAGGCTCTCCAAAGAGAAAGCGAATCGTATCTATGTAGTGAATACCCGTCTCAAAAATTAGGAACTTCTCCATCTTTTTGAAATAAGGTTGCTGAGCGTAAGCATCGGGACCAAAGCCGTCTCCAGTACGCATCTTCATGTAGACATTAAAAATGTTTCCAAGAAGGCCTTGCGCTATGACTTTCCTGATTTCTCGATACCAGGCTTGCCACCGCCAGTTATCGTTGATCATTAAACGCGTCTCGTGTGCGTTGCAGATTGCTACCAGACGCTTCGATTCTTCAAGGGTCGGCGCGATGGGCTTTTGGCACAGGATGGGTACGTTGCTTTGCGCCGCGATTTTGGCCATATCCAAGTGGGTTCCTACCGAGGTGCAAATATCTACGAAATCCGGTCTTAAGGCCTCTATCATCGTCGCCAGATCGGAGCCCGCTTCTGGAATGCCGAAGTCTCGAGCCAACGGGGCGGCCTTTTCGGGAGTGCGATTGCATATGCCGACCCAGTTGATGGACAGAGGCTTCCAGCCCTCCAGCTGTATTCGGGCGAATTGACCTGCTCCTACGAAAAGTCCACGCATAATTGTTTCAGAGAAAAAGGCATACAATTGTTATACTGTATACAAAAAACGCTTAACAGGTCAATGGCAAGCTTCTCTAGCGTCTGTGTCTGTTTCTCAAAGAATAGTTCGTGTTTAGTCCTAAGTTGCAGATTGCGAGTGGATTAGTGGAATCCATCTTTCTGCGTCCGTTAACAATAGACTCGACATTCCACTGGTTTTTGTACGACGGTATACAGGATGAACGTTATCGATCGGAGTGATCTTCCTGTACCCCACTTGCTAATACCAATCTCGGCATGAGCGAATTACGCGAAGAGGTTAATCAGCTTAAAAACATTTCGCAGTTCATAGCTGACAAGCTTGAAGCCCTTATTTTGAACGGCGAGTTGAAGCCTGGTGAGCGATTGATACAGACAGAGGTGGCGGAGCGATTTGGCGTTTCGCGTTTACCGGTTCGCGACGCCTTCGCTCTTCTCATAAAAAAAGAGCTGGTTGTGAATCTTCCCCGCAAAGGCGTCGAAGTTCGACGTATTGACGTCGAGGAAGTAGAGAATTTGTTCGAGCTGCGACTGCTGATTGAAAGCTATGCGGTGAGTAAATCGCTGCCACATTTGAAAGCCGAAGCGATCGAAGAGGCAAAACAGCTCGTTAAAGAGCAGGGCAAGTTGAGTCGCGGCCAATTCGACCGGCTGTTGGATATCGACGAGTCTTTTCACCGCATTCTCTGGTCTGGTTGCGGTAATAGCGAATTGGAAGAGCATCTCTCGATGATCTGGAGACGGATCAAATTTATTCGCGCTTATGCTCGAGACATCAAGAAGTGGAAAAGCGCTTCGATTGAGAATCACGAGCTGCTTCTTCAGGCGGTCGAAACTGGCGACAGCAAAGGGGCGATCCGGATTCTAAAGCAAGGCATCGAACGTTCTCGCAAAGAAATTCTCGATTTCATTCGTGAACTGAATCAAGCCGCTTGAGCCACAATTTTGCGGTGCCTGAAGGGCGTTGTTCTTCATTTTCCTTGTCTAGTTCGGTTCCGGTTTCGAAGAAGGCGTATACGATTCGACTTTCCGCCGCCGCCAGACTTACGAAGCCAATCGGATTGCCATCCGGCGATGGAAGCCGCTTTTCTGGATTGAAGCGTCCCTTCGAAAGAAAGGCGTAGCGTCCGCCGTGGCTAGCGATCGCAACCGAGTCTCGTGTCGCTGCCAAGATTGGCAGATCGCGATTGCCACAAGCAAGTGCGTCTCCGATTTCTTGAAATGATGGCGCTTGTACCCGTTTCGCGAATACGGAACCCGTAGGCCCAACAACGAAGGTAGTATTTCGCGTATTCGCTATGCCGCTCGGAGCTTCGGGTTGCCAGCGCTCCCTACCATATACTCCCCCGCCAAACCAGGTTTCTCCAAGATCTCTGGTAGCTCGCCAGGCTATGTAGTCCGGAGCTCCCTGCCGATAAACCAGATAAACCGTGTCATCTGGAGAAGTAAACACGTGACCATAGGAGTGGTCTTTCCCAATCGACCAAACTTCGCCATAAAGCGTTCCTACATCAGGGTCGCGACGGCTAGGAACGAACTGCGTGGAGCCAGCAAGGAGAACATCGAAGCCGACTTCTCCCTCATGGTTGCCTCCTCGCTTGCAGACAAAAGCGTTACCCTTGCTGTCGATTGTGAGGGCAGTATCTCGGGTGAAAAGCGTTTTTACCGGCGTCCAGACTTCGCCGTCGTAAAGGGCATAGCTCTTTCCGCAAAGGACATGCAGGCGTCCCATCGGATCTATCGCGATTTCCGGGTCACTTCGTTGCGGACCATCTTCGTTGGAGCCTTCGTAGCGGATTCCGGTAAAGGTTTCTGCTGACAGGAATTCGGTAGTTGGATTGAAGCTACGATAAAAGAGTGAGCCTTCGCGAGCATATACGAGGTGAATGTTTCCGGCATCGTCCGCGACCAAGTCCGGGTAGGAGCCAGACGCGACCGGGATTGCGGCCTTTGCGTCCGTTTGAATGGAGGCTTGCAGAATGTTATTGGCGAGCCGATGCAGAATCGAATTCATTGCCGCGTCGTCCTCAGGTAGATCAGGATAATTCGCGATGATCTTAGCGTGCCTGCCATGTTCGAAATCGAAGGGATGCTGCAAAGCGCTGTTCGCTCCGGCGATACCGGAATCGTATGGGGACTCGGAATACAATTCAGGAGTGTAGCAATTCCAATAGGCTCGAAAGAAATTCCGAGCGTAGTGTGTTAGTTTCTTTTGGTCGGCAGGTCTTAAGCTATCCAGAAAACTAGAGGAGATTATGCCGGAGGAAAAATCGAGGTAGATTCCCCGCTTGCCGAGGAAGTCGAGTGCCGGTTCGAGGCGCGTGAAAGCGGTCAGGACTTTTACATCCACTAGAGATCCATCTTCGGTTATCCAGTCGCTTGTTTCAGTGTCATTGAATAATGGGGATACGAAGCTAATGAAATTGAAGGGAGCTTCCATGAGCGGGAATATCCTTTTTTGGAGTCCTTCGATGGATTTTGTCAGCAACCGTTCCGGCTCGCAACGGACCCCTAAAAGTTCGATCGGGCGATCGCTACCGTTAGCCACACACGTCGGATCTTCGGACCATCGGGATAGTGGTCCGGTCGGCTTGCCGGGCGAGACGTTGCAAATGTAGTTATCCTCTCCAATACGAATAAGCCAGTCTCCACTTATATAGAGAGAGTTGCGTAGCTTCCAACTTCCGTTTTCTTGCGGTTGTAGCAACGGGGCTACATTCTCATTGTATGGATTCGTAATTTGGATACGATTTAAGAGTTTGGTCGGAGCTTGTGAAATGCCCTCGGATTCCGTGTCAGGAATTTCTATGGATAGAGATTCGAAAGTCCAGAGTTCAGGCAGTCGAATGGGGATAGGCGAGGGTGATGAAGAAGTGGAAGCCGTTGGTCTCAATGAGAGCGATCGCCAGCGGCCACGCGACCAAGCATAGCCCGCCCCTTCGGGCGCTTTCATGTTGCTATGGCCTCTGAACAGGATGGTCAATCGGTCGCCTGTTTCGAGAAACCTTTCCCCAAAGGAGAGCCAATCAGGTTCACGTTTTTCGGATGAAGGCGGAGATCTCCGTGTAGCAATCAGTTCTCCGTTATGAAAAACCTGATACAGGCTCTGTCCATCTTCTTCGGATACAGCAAATAGTCGAACATGATAATCGTGTGGAGCGCCCTTAAAGATCGCAGTGACCGCGGCAGGAGAACCGAAATGCTTGCTGGTATCTACTGCGAGCCCGTGAGTATAAGCATATGCCGATTGGTCTTCCACATAGTGCGGAGCGAAAAGCGATGCCTCGTTTACGATCTCGAAATCAGTGATGGCGCTCAAAACGATTTCCTGGACTTCCCCGTAATTAATCGAATGGGAAAGGAGCAGGAAAGCTATGAACAGGCGGGGACTCATCTTGGGCGCTAATTAATGGATTGATCTTGATTTTCTGATATACTGTATACAGTAAACCCTGTTACCGTTTTTGAGGATAGCAATGTTTATTTCTCGTTTAGCCTTCCGTTTTCTCTGCGCGGGTCAGTTCCTTTTGCTTGCATTCATCGCTTTGGGACCGGTCTGTTATAGCAGGGATAATTGGCTTCCTTTGGTCGATGATCCATTGATTGATTCTCGGTTGGTTTCCGGCGAGAATTCAAAAGAGAGTATTGGTGGAGTCTTTACCGCTCAGGGGTGGCGAGCAGGTAAGCAGGGTGATTTTCTAAAGATCCGTTTATCGGAAACAGCGATGAGTGAAGGAGCTTTGGAAGTCACTCTTTCTGGCATAGTTTGGGACGATCCGAAATCAGCTGGGGTGGCGAATCGAAAGATCCATTTTTTGAATATGTTTTCGAATGAAATCGGCGACCACCATGCTGAGGATGGGGGAACCGCTACTGACGCTCTTTGGACGCTGCGGGTAGGCATTAAGGATGGAAAGCCTAGGTACGGTAATGGTTTCAAGGCCTTATGGAGTTCGCGCGGGGCCAAGCGTAGCAAGGGGAGCTTGTATCACGAAACCAAGATTGTCATGCCGGATGATTGGCGATGGCGGGAGGACGAAAGCTACCGGTTTCGAGTGGAGTGGAGCGCCGAAAGAGAATTCTTGAGGATTTTCGTGAACGAAATACTTTTGGACGAATTCGCCTGGGTCGATCAGCGGGATAATTTGGATACGATTTTCATCGGTAAAGCCGGCGACTTTGGCACTTGGGTTGGCCCCGTCTTCTCGGACCTCAAAGTTTGGCGTCGCGAATAGTCGATCTGTCCCGTTTGTGGAGCTCGGTTGGAGAATGGCCAAAGTATTTCTTGAAAGCGCGGCTAAAAACATTGCTGTCCGCGTATCCACAACGATGCGAAGTCTGTTGTATTGAAAGTTTGGAGCCGCTTATAAGCTCTTGGGCATGTCGCATGCGTCGTTGACGAAGCATTTCTCCGGGAGGGATGCCATAGCGACGTTTGAATCCGCGCGTCAGATGCTCGCGACTATGACCAAGCTCGTTGGCGATCGACTTCATGCAAATATCCTCGTGAAAACGAAACTGGATGATTTCGTGTAGCTCAAGTACTGGATCCTCATTGTATTCGGCTTCCTTCTGTTCCCGCAAAATGCAGATAAGCAGATCGTAGATAAGTTGAGAAGCTTCGAGATGGTCGCGGAATTTGCTTTTGTTTTGCTTGTCGACAATGGATTGCATGATGATGGCCGACTCGCAGTTGTCGGGCATTTTAAGAATATGTCCGTAAGTATCGCGAATGGTTTCGAATGCGGCTTCGGCTGGGTCGCCCAGGAATTCGATGAACTCTAGCTGGTAGGCTTGCTTGTCGTCCTTGAAAAATCCATACCGCGTATCTTCCGAGTGCCGAAATAGGACGGCTTGATTCGATTCGACAAATCGCCGTTCGCCATCTTGTTCGAAAAAGCATCTGCCGCCTAGAGTTCTTTGAATAACGCAGCGGGAGGAGCCGCCCTTGTAACGATTATCGAAATAGTAAGAAGCGTTTTGACGCGATTCGCGACCGCAGACGAAAAGACGATTCAGGAAGGAGTTCATGGGAAGCTACTCAAGGAAGAGATTTCGGCATTTGAGCTCCTTTTTCTGAATAAAGAATTGGGGCAGGGCAGGCGTTTGCGAATAGAGTCACTTTGGAGACGAAGTGACCGATAATTGACGCTGGGTGAAGAGCGTCACCGCAGATTTCCCAGTCTCGCCTGCCAAGATCGTCGATTATGCTAAGAATCACATTAGGTCTGATTAGCTCTGAATCTTTGTGTCCGGAAATTAGCTTACTTGGTCTAGGCTCGGGATGATTCCAGCAAGGAGCTTTCCAGCCGACACGGTGCAATTCATTATGCAAATGGATTGATAGCCTCATTTTCTCATCGTTATCGATCATCTAGAACTCCCTGTGTCTGAGTTCTCAAAAATCCCTCAATAAATCACAAACTGCAAGATAGTATCACATTTAATCACTTGCTGAAGATCCGTAAAACGTTTTCTGTATACAGTGTACAGTAAACACGGCAAGAAAATTGAGGTACCCCCATCGCTCTTCTCAGTCTTAGGACCGGGCCCACATCTCCTGCCAGCAACTATAAACTTCAGATAACAAACGATGAAAATCCACAAGCTACCTTCGAGATCTAAACCGTCTCGCCGCGCGGCATTGGCCACCTGCATTCTTTTTGCCAGCGCTTCGGTCTCGCTCTTCGCTCAAGAGGCGGAAGACGATGCAGTATTTACTCTTTCTCCATTCGAAGTGAATGCGGCTGATGACCGTGGCTATCGGGCGACTAACACGCTCGCAGGCACACGTTTCGATTCCTCCCTCAAGGACACGCCCGCTTCGGTTTCCGTATTCACAATGGATTTTATCCAAGATGCGGGACTTGATACGATCCGCGAAGCCATAGACTACTCGATGGCCTTCAATATCGACAACCGTCCCGACAATGGCAACCATGAGCAATTCGGTCCCGGCGATATCTCCGCTCGCGGTTTTCCTCCATCGCAAGGCACTTCAAGGGACTTCTTTCGGTCCGAGACGACCACCGATCGCTATAATGTGGAAAGAATGGAGTTCTCTCGTGGACCTAACTCGATCCTTTTCGGCATTGGAAATCCTGGAGGTATTGTAAATGCCATTACAAAGCGCGCTCGTGTTGAAAGAGATTTCGGACAATTCGAGGCTCAGTTCGATGAATTTGGGACCCAGCGGTATTCTCTCGACGTCAACCGTGTCTTGGTGGAAGGAAAGTTCGGCCTACGTCTTAATTTGTTGCATTCCGAGAAAGAGTCTTATCGCGATAACGATTTCGATCGTACCGATCGGGCTCACATTGCGGCGACCTTCAAGCCGCATGAAAACACTACGATCAGGGCTGATTACGAGAGAGGTTTTACCGATCGAGTAAAGCAGCGCCGATGGGTCGCTCGCGATGGCGTCTCTCAGTGGATAGAGGCTGGAAGCGTCCCTCTTGATTTCGACGATTTCCTCAACGATGATGGCAGTTACGACTTCGGCGGAGCTCGTTCTTTCATTCGCGACAACGGAGGCGATGTTGTAACATCCGATCGCATAACGGTCATTGACGATGGTCAATCGAGGACCACGGTGAATCGTAAATACAGCGCTCGATCTAGACCTAACCGGGATGATGTTCTTACAACCTTCGATGTTTGGGATTTCGAGCGAGGCTTGAGCGGCGTAGCGAACACATCTGATCATGACTACTACAATTACTCGGTCTTCCTCGAACAGAAGATTGGAGATCGTTTTTATGTCGAACTCGCTTTCAAGGACGAGAAAGAAGATCGAGACGTGGTTACCAATATCAATCATGGCGATATTGAGCCCGCGATCGATATAGCTCAGCGATTGCCCGATGGATCTCCTAATCCGCATTTCGGAGAATACTACTTGGAGTCGCGCCCGATGTGGCAGCCGTTCTTCAAGCAGTTCACTACTGCTCGAGCCACAGTCTCCTACGAATTGGATTTCGAGAAAAAATGGATGGGGCGCCATCTGTTCGCCGCTCTCTATCAAGAGGAGGACAACGATCAACAGTTCAATCGCTACTTTCTATCGAATCGCACGCCGCTTAATCCAAGTAACAATCGCGTGAGCCAGAACAGGATTTATGGTGTAACCTATATCAGCCCGGATCGATCGTCTGGGGCTTCGAGCGGATTCGCATTCGATCCGTTCAACGAAGCTATGGTTGCTCCCTTTGAAGTTCGAGACCCCGTCACCAATGAAGTGATTGGAACCGTCAGTCCAGATTGGGTAAAGGATCGCGAGCGCCCGGGAGCGGTTGAGACCACTAGCAAGATGATTGCCGGCCAGAGCTTCTTCTTCGATGACACGCTCGTGTTTACCTGGGGGTTCCGCAAAGATGAACTTGCTCAACGCAATTTCACCGAGCAGAAAGCGGACAACGCTTATGTCGCGGCCAATCCTGGTACGCTGCGCGACGAAATTCTGAGTTCTGGCTTGACGGATCCTGCATTTTTCGACGGCGACACGCGGTCTGTAGGTGTGGTGTACAAGCCGCTTGATTGGGTGAGTTTCACAGCCAACCAGTCGGAGAATTTTCGGCCCCAGACACGTTTCAATATCTTCAACGAAAACATCGGAAATGTCATCGCTGACGGCAAGGATTACTCCGTTCGCTTCGACGCCTTCGAGCAGAAGGTCTACCTAGTCGCATCGTATTACGAGACCGAGGTGCAAAACGAAGGAAGCAACAACTTCTCGACTATCAATCGCACGAACGACATCTGGCGGACTCTGCAGGTCAACAACATCGTTTCGGATCCGGAATTCATTATCGAGAATGGCGTTAAAGGCAGAAGCTTTACCGGAGATGGCATAGAGCTAGAGCTCGTATCGAATCCAATTCCCAACATCACGCTCCGAGCCAATTTTACGGATCGCGACAATACCGTCACCGACGTAAATCCGTTCGTCACTCAGTATTTAGAGGAAAACATCTCCTTCTGGCGGCAGCACGGCGATTTGTTTATCGATGGCAGTGTGACGGACACTATCAATGATCGCATCGATCAAATGATTGAAAGCAACGAAGACGACAAGCTGCAACTGGGCAGCTTGCCGGACAACTTCATTGAATCGCGAGCCAGCTTTTTCGGCAAGTACGAGTTTTTCGATGGTCCTCTTGAAGGCTTCGACGCTGGAATAGGCGTGCGTCATCTCGGCAAGCGCAAGACAGGCATTGTTAATGGCGTTCTTGATTTCTCCGACAGCTATGAAATCGTCGATCTGAAATTTGGATACAAATTCACATTGAAAAACGATAACCGAGTAAATCTTCGCCTGAACATCAAAAACGCTTTCGATCAAGGGCTGATCACCGTTACGCGCAAACGCAGCAGCGGAGAAATACGCAGTTTTGAATTGATCGATCCTCGATCCGTAAGCCTCACGGCCACTCTCGGATTCTAAACAGCGGTCGTTTTCCGAAGAGCGAAAGGACTCTTTATCTATTTCGAGCCCAGCTCTGTTAAGGAGCTGGGCTTTTGAATGACCGAGGTTGGAATTTAATAAATAATATGATTCGTATTTGTTTTTTGGTTATTGGAGTTTGGGGAATGCTCGTCTTGCAGGTGAATGCTGCGGTTCCCTTCGAGAAAACGGGAATGAAGTCGTTTGCGGACTGGAATCCCGACACTAGTGGCGGGACCGTGGTTTCCGATCTCTTGGAGGAAGCCATAGAATGGTCGAGGGTGAATCAGAGAACTCTGTTTATTCCATCAGGAACCTACCTTGTGGATCGAGAGATTCGAATTAATGCCGAAGACGGCGGAGATAACGAAGATGGCCACAGTTACCTGGTGGGCGATGCCTACAAGCGTCCAGTCATACGTCTCAAAGATGAAAGCTTTCCCGAGGAAGTGAATCCGCGCGAAGCGACGCCGGTATTTCGCTTGAAACACGTAGAGGAGAAAAAGGGGTCGGCTTGGATTTTCTTTTCCGTTTTCTCTAACATAGATTTCGATTTGGGGAACAATCCTGGAGCGGCCGCTCTGTACTATGCGGCGGCTCAGGACAGCATGCTGTCGAACATCAGTATTCGTGGAGAGAACTTCGCTGCTGGTGTCATTGGATTTCCAGGACGGAATGCGATAAATCTCAATATCGAAGTCGTGGGTGGACGCGTTGGCTTCATCTTGCAGGGTTCGGTGGGTGTGAACCTGACTGGCGTACGTTGCGAGGGTCAGTCTGAGGGAGGGGTTTGGATAGAAAACGTAAGAGGCTCGACTATTGTCGGATTTGAATCGATCGATTCGCATCCCGCCATCATTTGCCGTGGTAACAGTCACGAACATGCTCAGCTTTTTCTACAAGATGCGAAAATCGCTTTTCGGAATACGGGCAGGATTGGTTTAGATATCGATGATCGATCGGTCGTGCTCAAGAACGTCTATGTATCGAGAGGCTCTCTTCCGTTGCGGCTGGCAGATGCGTCGCCATTTGATGCTGCTCAATCTGGAAAATGGCAAAAAATCGAAACGCTAGCGATTGCCGGTTCGCCGAGTGGGGGAAAGCGAGCGCTTATCGTTTCGGAAGGCGGTGTTATGGACGGAGGGAGTATCCAGAAATTGGAAGTAATTTCTTCAATCCCAGATGACTTGCGTACACGTCACTTGCCAGGCGAAGAGCTTACTTTTGCCCATCCCGAGGCGGTAAACGCGCTCGATTTTCCTGGAGGGGATGATCAGGAAAAAATTCAGAACGCGCTCAATGGCCCAGATCGCATTATCTATGTCCCGAAAGGCAGATACGAGCTTGATCGAGCGATTCAGATTCCGGTCGGAAAAGCATTGGTGGGCGACCCTGGCAAGCAGACATATCTTAAACCAATCTATATGCCAGATGAATATGCGTTCGTTTTGGAAACGGAGGATGCGGATGGGGAAACGATCGTGCGAAATCTCTTTCTGGAGACGCAAGACAGGGATTTTCAAGGAGGCGTCCATTGGCGTAGCAGTGGTGGGTACATGATGAATGTAAGGAATTTTCGAGGACACGGAAACATGGAGCGCGACAATCGTTCTTACTGGTTTACCGGCCAAGCTGGCGGCAGATTTTATGGAGTTGCCGACCATCGGAATATTAAACGCGGTCAGTCTCCCCTAAGCTCCAAGCATCGGAAGGTTCTGATTGAAGGAACGTCTAATCCAATCGTCTTTTACGGCTTGAACCTCGAGCGAGGCGGCTACCCCAACGAGGCGCGAGCCCACCCTTTTTTCGAGGCGATTAATTCGAGAAACATTGCGGTGCTAGGCGCGAAGACTGAGCCTGATCGAGGAGCGGTGTTTCGTATCACCGGCTCTGAGGACGTTCTGATCACAAGTGTATTCACCCATAGGAAAAATCCTGCTCCGCTCGTCGATTTGAGCGACGATCCGATGTCAAATCGGAGAATCGAACTCGCCCTTTTGGGTACCGGAGAGGAGGTCGGTACGGAAAGTATGGTCGAGCCTTACCGGGACATACGGGTTAACGATCTTCTCGTATACTTGAGACATGGATACGATGAGTAGGGCAATAGGCCGGGTGCCGGCATCGGTGGCAAGCGGCTTAGACATGCGTAGCGATCGATTGCTTTACGAAACCTGGGAGTCGGGAGGCTTTGCTTGGACGGGCGGTTTTTGGTCGGACCGATTCGACAAGCTTTTGAGCAGTACGATCCCGTCGATGCGTGACGCATTGAACGATCCTGAAAACGCCACCTTTCTTGCGAATTTCAAACGAGCGGCTGGCCTTGAGGAAGGCGAATTCGTGGGAGTGGATTGGAGCGATGGCGATTGCTACAAGTATATCGAGTCTCTTTGCTATGCGTATAAGTTATCTGGTGACAAATCACTGATCGACGAAGTAGATCAATGGGTATCCATCATTGCCAAGGCCCAAATGCCGGATGGATATATTGGGACGCAAACGCAGCTAACCGGTAGAGAACGATGGTCGAAGAAGGTTATGCATGAGCTCTACAACTTTGGACACTTGTTCACTGCCGCAGTCGTACACTTTAAGTTATGCGGAAACGACCGCTTTCTAAATATCGCGACTAAAGCTGCGGACTATTTGTATTCGATATTCGGAGATAAGCCGGTCGAGTTCACGCATTTGGGATGGAATCCATCGCAAATAATGGGGCTTATCGATCTGTATCGCTGTACCGGAGAATGCAGATACCGCGATCTTGCTAAGATTTTCGTAGAGATGCGTGGGTCGGATCCAGGTGGAAAGGTGGGAACTCACGTCTTTCAACAAGGCTCTCAGCGAGACATTGGAGACCAAAACCAAGATCGGGTTCCGCTTAAAGAGGAAAACGAGGCGGTGGGACACGCCGTCACTGCGATGTATCTGTATTCTGGAGCTACCGATGTGTATAGGGAAACTGGTGACGCTGATTTTCTACGGGCATTGGATCGAATTTGGGTAGATGTGGTGGAGCGAAAAATGTACATCACAGGAGCGGTTGGAGCGACGCACCATAATGTATCCAAGAGAGGCGATGTCGTTTACGAAGCATTCAATGTTGAGTATAAGCTCCCCAATGCGACTGCTTACAACGAAACCTGCGCGAATATCGCCAACGCCATGTGGAACTGGCGACTGCTGCAACTTCATGGAGAAGTCCGTTTCGCCGACGTCATGGAAACGGTACTCTACAACTCAGCCCTGTCCGCTGTAAGTATGGATGGTAGTCTCTTCACTTATACGAATCCGCTACGCTGGTATGGGAAAGAGCAGTTGTTGCTGAACAATGATCGTCCGGGTCGCTGGAAAACGCATAAGTGCTATTGCTGTCCGCCTCAAGTTGCCCGCGCTATTGGATGGCTATACCAATGGATGATTAGCAAGAGTGTAGGTGCGATTTGGGTACATTTGTTTGGATCCTTTCGACAGAGAATTCTGCTGGATGGCATCGGTGAAGTCTCTCTGAGAATGGAGACCGACTATCCCTGGGACGAGGATATTAATATCGTGTTGGAGGAAACGCCGAATTGCGAATATGCCATAAGAATTCGAATACCATCTTGGGCAGATGAGACCGATGTTTATGTGAATCAACATGTAGTCGAACGTCCTCGAGCAGGCGAATATTTGGAAATCAAGCGAACATGGGTGAAAGGAGACACAGTTCGAATTCGGCTAAACATGAAACCCCGAATCGTCATCGGCCATGAGCGAATAGAGGAAACCAGGAATCAGGGCTGCGTGGCGCGAGGACCGATTGTTTATTGTCTAGAAAGTGTGGACTTGCCGGATGAAGTGAGACTGAGTTCGGTTTACCTTAAACGCGACGGGAAGCTGAAGGCCTCGTTCGATCAGAGTTTGCTGGGAGGTGTTGGGCTTGTTTGGGCGGATGGTCGTATTGAAGAGGCCAGCGAGATGGATGGTGACGTTTTGTATCGAACCTTGAGTCCGAGCAACTTCGTCGAGCAGCGTTTGAAATTGATACCCTACTACGCCTGGCACAATCGGGGGGAGACGGAAATGAGCGTCTGGTTTCCATTGGTTTGAAAGGGCTATGAAGATTTTATCAGTTGAGGCGTTCGTCGTATCGCAGAAATTGGATGCCCCGTTCTCATTCTCGCAATGGAGTTACGATCAAAGGAGCGTGTGTCTGACCCGTGTGAAGGTGGAAGACGGGACAGTGGGATGGGGAGAAGGCTATGGTCCGGCATCGGTTGTGAAGTCTGGCGTGGAAATGCTAGCGCCTTCGATCATCGGAATGAACGCCATGGAGATCGGTCGTATCTGGCAGCATATGTATTTGAAAACTCTGGATTTTTCTCGAAGTGGAGTTCTGCTGGCCAGCATCAGTTCCATCGATATCGCTCTTTGGGATCTGAAGGGCAAGTTGCTTGAGCAACCAGTTCATTCATTGCTTGGAGGAAAGCGTCGCGACCGTATTCAGGTTTACGCGACTGGAATGTATTTTACTGAAGGCGGTAATCTGCAGCAAAAGCTTGCGGACGAAGCGCAATCTTATGTGGATCAAGGATTCAAGCGATTGAAGATGAAGGTCGGTCATTCGCTCGCTCAAGATCGCCGCAATGTCGAGAGCGTCCGGACTGCAATTGGCGATGAAGTCGGACTGATGGTTGACGCGAATCATGCCTACGATTTCAAAGAGGCGAGAGAGCTCGGCTTGGTTTTGGAAGACCAAAACATTGCTTGGTTCGAAGAGCCTCTCTCGCCTGAAGACTACGCAGGGTATCGAAGACTGCGCAGGTCGCTTAAAGTGCCAATCGCCGCTGGCGAATGCGAGTATTTAGTTTATGGATTCAAACGCCTTTTTGAACGAGAGTGCGTGGATATAGCTCAGCCCGATATATGCGGAACTGGCGGATTGACCGAGATACTTCGCATCACCGCCTTGGCGAGAAGCTTTCACATTGAATTAGCCCCGCACTGTTGGGGAACGGGAATCGCTTTCGCAGCCGGACTGCACTTCGTTTCGACGCTCGATTCCATGCCAGGGCGGGTGTTCAATCGAGAACCTGTTCTGGAGATGGATCGAACTGAGAATCCCTTGCGCGACAAGTTAATCCAGCCAGTCTTCAAGCCGGAAGACGGATTTGTCCAGATGAGCGATCAGCCTGGTCTAGGGATCGAAATCGATCCTGATCTTCTTGAGGAATTTTCAACACTTGGCTAGTATATGAAATACGGATACATGCCATTGTATTTGGATGGGGGCTTGAAAGACTCTATAGCCCAAGAGCGTCGGTCAGTCGTTTGTCCCGCCACCGAGGAGGTCATTGCAGAAATCGCTTGGGCAGGCGAAGCGGATGCGAATCAGGCTCTCGAGTCGGCTGAGCAAGGATTTCGAGATTGGTCAAAAACCCCCATTGATGAACGTGTTCAAGCTATGAGTCGCTTAAGGAAACTGGTTGAGCGAGATCGTGAACTCTTGCGAGAAATTGTTAGCGACGAGCAAGGCAAGACTCTAGACCAGGCAAGCGAGGATGTAGACTCGCTGATCGATTCGCTTAAATATTACGCAGACCAGATTCAGGCCTTAACGACGGAATCGATTGCCGATCCCGACAGAGTTTATGTTCATCGCCTGGAATATGAGCCATTGGGTGTCGTGGTTGCCTATTTGGCATGGAACTTCCCTTTGCTTAATCTTGGCTTTAAGCTTGGACCTGCTTTGGCTTCAGGTTGCTCGATAATCATCAAGCCTTCAGCCTTCACTCCATTGTCGGCATATCGAGTGGGTAAGCTGTGCGCGGAAGCGGGAATTCCCAAAGGAGTTGTGACTATTTTGGCAGGATCCGATGAGGTGATTTCGCCTGTTTTGTCGGGAAGCCGTATTCCCAGTATGGTTACGCTGATCGGATCTAGCGAGACCGGCAGAAAGATCATGGAGCAGAGCGCGACCTCCATCAAGCGATTCAGCTTCGAACTTGGCGGCAATGCCCCGGCAATTGTTTTTGGAGATGCGGACCTGTCGTTAGCGGCCGATATCATTGCTGCCTTGAAATTCGGGAATACGGGTCAGATTTGCGTCGCTCCCAACAGGGTTTTGGTTGAGGAGAGCATAGCTGATCAATTTCTCGAATTGCTAATATCGCGAGCGAAAGCGGTTCGAATCGGTCATGGAAAAGGTAGTGAAGCGACTATGGGCCCTGTGATGAATCGAACTGCTTTAAATCGAATTCGAGCGGCTGTAGATGACGCCGTGGCTAAAGGAGCAGTCCTTGAATATTCTGGAAACGGAGAAGTAGTTCCAAAACGTGGATACTACTTGCAACCGCAAGTACTGTCTAACGTTCCGATGGATACCAGTTTGTGGAAAGAGGAAATTTTTGGCCCAGTCATTTCCATGAATCGGTTTAGTTCTGCATCCGAAGCGCTACGTGTGGCAAATGATACGGATGCTGGTTTGGCCTCCTATGTATTCACAGCCTCTAGCGAGATAATAGGTCTATTCACGCGCGAACTCGACTTTGGCGAAGTTATGGTGAATGGAGTAAGTTACGGCATTCATCTACCCCATGGCGGATTCAAGCAAAGCGGGATCGGCCATGATTGTTCGCCTTTGGCCCTAAAGGAGTATCTAAGGATCAAGCGTGTTTCCGTTGCGGTTTGAATCAAATGAAAATTGGCGCTGGTTGACGTGACGGCTCAGTAGTTCGCCTAGAAGGCTCCAATGAAATTTTTAACCACAGAGGAGAAGAGAATGTTTATATCTCGAGCAATATTCCTCGTGAATCATCTCCGTGTGCTCTGTGGTTAGCAACACATTGCCCCAAAATTAGGATACCGCTATTTGGTAGGATAGGAAATGGCATCCATTAGCGGCGGTCTTTAGGGAGAGAGTTTCCTGATCGGGAGACCAGATGTTTTCAAAGTCGGTTCTTTTCGGCAGGTCGAGTTGAATTGTATCCGCATTTATCTCACGAGCTTGATTTCGACGATTGAAGATCCCGAGCCAACCTCGAGTTTCATCAACGGATGATACGGTTCTCCAGATTTCCCAATCTTCTTCATCGTAGACGAGGTCTGCCGCTTTGCTGTTCTGATTGCAGTCGATCATTTCGGGATGCGTGATTAATTCTAGCGAGTGTTGATCCAGAGTGGGGAGGTCACCGCCAATCATCAGGGGCGAGCGAGACATTGAGCGGAGCGTAATAAAGGTTTCCTTTTGGGCGTCGCTGAGCTGACACCAGCGGTTTTCGCCTTCGCCAGCGAGGGCGGCTTTCTGGGCGGATTCCTCGGTGCCAATGCCGTCCTCGGGAGGCGTCATGAGTTGCAATTGGCCGAAGGGAATCATATCCATGTCGATCCAAAATCCAGGCTCTGATTTGCCGTTCCATTTGCGCCAAGCGTCAAAGCATTGATCGATGCCGCGTTGGTTGTCCCAAATGTCTTTCGTTACGCGCAGCATCTGTCCACGATGGTACGATGTCAGAGCCTCCGGCAAGACCTTGCCGCCTGGCGAGAGGCTGAGGGTGAGGGGCCTTTCGCAATCATCGATCGCTTTCGCGAGGGCTTCGATTTCCTGGGGGTAGGGAACGATATCATCGGCTTTGATGAACTCGAATCCCCAATCCGCGACTTGTTGGGCGAGACTGTTGTAGAAAGGCTGGGCTCCCGGATGTGAGACGTCGATTCCGTAGTTATAATGACACCACACGCAGGTGTCTTCCTGGTTGGCAATCTCGCTTGCTCGGTATGGCGTACCTTGGATTGGCGTGTTTAGCTCCACCGCTTTGCGCGGAATACCGCGCATGAGATGTAGGCCCAAGCGTATACCCAGTTCTCGGGCTCGCTTGGCGAGGGGCCCGAATCCGTTGGGAAAGTAGGTCTTGGAAGGCTGAACGATGCCATACTCGTTGATTCGAATCTCCTCGGCATGCGTTTCTTCAGGAAGTAACGTACCTGATTTGAGGCGGTATTCGCCGAACCAGCCGTTGTCGATAACGAAGATGTCGTAGCCGCGCGGTAGCAGTTTTTCCGCAAAGGCTTCGAGGTTTTCGAGAGCCGCCTTTTCGTGCAAGTACACGCCGTAACTGTCGAAACTGTTCCAGCCCATTGGTGGCGTGGGAGCCAAGTCCGCTCTGAGAAAGCGAGTTGTTGGAAATTGCAAATCCATATCTGTCTAATGACGTTTGAGAGAGCTATTGTTAGGGACAGCAAAAATCACTTGATTGTTATACTGTATACAATAGGATGATTCCCGAATTTTTCACACCTGACCATGCTCGTCAATTGCTATTATTACGCGCCTCATAATCACACCCTGCTAGCGTCGCATATGCGACACGATCTAGAGCGAATCGCTGAGATGGGAACCGATATCGTTTCCTTTTGCGTGCAAGAGGGTCAGCTCTCCAACTGGCATCAGCAGCGCATCCGAAATGCGATTAGCTTGATCCATGAGTACGGAATGAAAGCCCATGCGGTGCCGAATCGGTGGGCAGGTCTGGTGGCAGGTTGGCTGGATGGGTTTGGGAGATTTACGCTGGATAATCCTGATACCCTGATTCAGCCGATTGGAGACGCTCCTATGGTCTTCGGCGAAATGGTGTCCTGCATCAACAATCCAAAGACCCGGGCTCACATCAAAGAAACCTTGAGGTATTTGCTAGATCGCTACGATTTCGATGGATTGATTTGGGACGAGCCGCATGCGGCGGCTTGCGGCTGCCGGTTTTGTCGTGAGCTTTGCGCTGAAGAACCTACTGAGCTTTGGTATCATGAATGTTTTGCGACCTTCATCGACGAGATGAGTGGCATGATTAAAAATACGAATCCGGACGCAGTGGTTTCGGTATTCGTGCAGCCATTTCAACGGATGATGCTGGAAACCTTTCTCGATAAAGCCCACGTTGATTATCTGGGTTCCGATGGACATGTTCGCGACCCAAGCCATCAGATGCATAGGATGAAGCGCACGATTTTCGAAGCCTACGAGGAATTTCAGCCTGTTCTGGAAAAAGCGGGCAAGAAGAGTTTCTATCTCCTGGAAGCTCAGCGACATCGCGATGAGGATCTGGAGAATTATCTGGAGAATATCGATCGAGCTTTCGCTTTGAAGATGGATCACTTGATGTATTACTACAGCGCTCACGAAATGTCATTGGAAAATGAGGACCGGTTTAACGAAGAAACCTGGACTCGGGTCAAAGCTCTGAAGAGCGGTGTGTCTGTGAGTTCATGAGAAAAATGTCATGACGGATCAGCCTAACTTCCTTATTTTCATGACGGATCAGCAGCGTGGAGACACGGCGCTGACAGATTCGATCTACAAAGCAAAAACACCGCATCTCGACGCCTTTCGTGAAAATGGACTGCAATTCTCGAGAGCCTATTGCCCTTCGCCCCATTGCTGTCCTTCACGAGCCACCTTCATGAGTGGGCTGTATCCATCAGAGCACAACGTATGGCACAATGTGGATGTGGCGAACGCGATTACGCGCGACTTGCGCCGAGGAGTGCGCTTGTGGAGCGAAGATCTGGCCGAAGCGGGATACGCCATGCATTATTCCGGCAAGTGGCATGTCAGCGCCTACGATTCCCCGAAGGAACGAGGCTGGGGTACGAATTATATCGGTCATCCACAAGCCCATGATCGCGCCACGGACTATTGGTCTAAGGGAATGGAGAAGGACTGGAGTGGTTACGAGTATTCTGGAGATGAAGCGGATACGCGTAGCAGGGGGCAGATTCTTAGGCCCGGCTATCCTACCTATACTCACTACGGGGAAGGAACGAAAACAAACGACGAGGCTTCTGTAGCGGATGGTATCCATGAAATGGAGATAAATGCGAAGAGCGGGTCTCCGTGGTGTTCCATGATTTCCGTTAATGGTCCGCATGATCCCTATTTCGTCCCACAGAGGTATCTTGATCGCTACGACCTGGATGAGATCGAGCTCCCTCCTAATTTCGATGACGATTTGGTGATGTGTCCTGGTCTGTATCGTCGTGTTCGCGACCGCTTCGCTCAACTGAGTAGAGAGGAGCATCGCGAGGCCGTTCTGCACTATCTGGCCTACTGCTCCTACATGGACGATCTTTTCGGACAGGTTTTGCAGGCTTTGGATGGAACTGGTCAGCGGGACAATACGGTCGTGATTTATCTGTCTGACCATGGCGACTACGCCGGAGAGCATGGTCTATGGACCAAAGGGCTGCCTTGCTTCCGTTCTGCCTATCATGTGCCTGCCGTGGTTCAGTGGAATTGCGGTCTAGCGAGAAAGGGGGAAGTCGAGCCGGCTTTCGTTTCTCTATCCGATTTTGCTCCGACGATTCTGGAACTAAGTGGGATCCATGCGAATCGTGAATTTTCCGGGTGTTCCTTGGCTCCGTTTTTGCGAGGCGAGACGAAGCCTGGAGATTGGCGTGACGCCCTTTTTACCCAATCCAATGGAAACGAGTTATACGGTATCCAAAGATCGGTGATGACGGATAAATGGAAATTCGTGTATAATGGATTCGATTACGATGAGCTATACGACTTGGAAAACGACCCTTGGGAATTAGAGAATGTAGCATCTTTCCAAGAATATCGCCCAATACGAAAAAAGCTTAGTCGCCGCCTTTGGGAATTCGCCCGAGAACGCAAGGATGCTTGTGTGAACAAATACATTATGGTCGCCTTGGCGGAGTATGGACCGGGGGTTGCGGTAGAACAGAAGCAGGAGATTTAGAGACTGTTTAGATAGAATACTAAAAAATGGATACAGATTTGCAAGCAGTTGAAGTTTGGGGAAGGATCGAGATCACGATCGAAAACGAGCGTGCCTACCAAGACCCGTACCGCGATGTCGTTCTGGAAGGAGCCTTCGAAGGGCCTGATGGGGTCGTCTATGAATGGTGGGGATTCTACGATGGCGATTCCGATTGGCGCATCCGCTTCATGCCGAACGAACCTGGAATGTGGAATTATCGGCTCAAGTTCAGCGACGAGGAGACGCCTATTCGAAGTGGAGCTTTTGAAGCGATCGAAGGAGATATTCCGGGCATGATCTCCGCTCTTCCGTCGAATCCCATTTGGTTCGGATACTCTAGCGGGAAGGGAATGTTGCTACGAGCGTTTCACATCGGAGATCGTTTCTTTGCCGACAATTTCGATGCAGCTCAGCGTATTCAAGTTTTGGACTATTTACAGAGTCAGGGCTATAATACTCTTTCGATCGCCAGTCACTACCTGAATCGGGCTTCGCCTGGCCGTGGCGATAGCTGGGAAACACCGCGGCTGTGGCCCTTGAATGCAGGCGAGTATCGGAAAATGGAGCATATCCTGGACGATTTGGAGCGGCGACGGTTGATGGTCTTCCCATTCGCCGGCTTTTTTGGTCAGAAATCGAATTATCCACGCGATCCCGAAGATCAGGAGCTCTACATTCGCTATACCTTAGCCCGCCTTGGCGCCTACTGGAATCTAATGTTCAACGTCGCTGGTCCCGAGCCGAACGGGAAATTCATCGTCTGGATGGGGAGCGAGGAGGTGGATCGCTTGGGACGATTGATCCAAAAACTGGATATATTCAATCATCTGCTGAGCGTGCACAACGAGACAGGAGATGATGAATACAAGCATGCAAGCTGGACTAACTACGGCATTTTGCAGGGACCGAAAACCATCGACCGCATTCGATTGTTGAAGGTGCTGCGTAAAAACCATCATTGGGCCAAGCCGCTCTTTGCTCAGGAGACGCTTTGGAGCGGAAATCCTTTGCATGCGCAAAAGAGTGCCGAGGGAGGCAGGCGTGACTATTCCAAAGATGATATCCGCAAGAACGCTCTCATGATAAACTTCACGGGGGCGGCCCTCTGCTACGCAGACAACGATGGTCTATCGTCGACTGGCTTTTCAGGCGAACTGGATTTAGAGATGCGACGCCAAGAGCTGCATGACATTATTAAAGGCGTGTGGGACTTTTTGGAAGGCGAGGAGATTTGGAAAATGAAACCAGCCTATAACGTAGCCACGGTTTGGGGGGCGGCTGGAGAAGGTAAGGACGAGATCCACTGGCGAGCCAGTTTGATCGAAGACGATAAGCGGATTCTTTGCTATTTCCATGATGGCGGCGAAGCGATATTGGAACTGCCAGAAGGCGGAAGCTACCAAGGAGAATGGATCGATGCTCAAGACTTTAGCTCGCGAGTCGATGCAGGCCGGGTGAGGACCGGTGACAAAGTCGTTTGTCCCGAAGGGGGCGATGATTGGATCCTGAAGCTAGTCGCGAAGCAATAAATGCAATCGGGTCGTAATGATAGAGCAATTACATATTTGCTGGGTCGATCCCGATGCGCGAATTCTCTCCATTCGCTTTTCTTCCCAAACCGAGATAGCGGGACTCGGTGTTGGAATTTCGTTGGATGGTGGAGAGTGGGCCGGTTGCGAGGTAGAGAGACTTGATGATATGAACGGCTTGGTTCGTTACCGTTCTCTTGCTCCTGCGGATTCGGCCCTCAATTCTCTGTGCTACCGAGTGCTGCAAGAAGAGAAAGTTTTGGCGGAAAGGCAAGTATTCCTGCCGCCTCAGAATGATGAAGCTTTTAGATGTATCTTTTTCGCAGATACGGGTTTGATCGGAAGAAGTGATGGCAATGCCGATGGGACCGAAGCCATTTACCGGGAAATTGAAAACCGCTCGCCTCGTATTTTACTTGGAGGCGGGGATTACGCCTATGCTAATAAGGACGACCGATTTGATAGCGTTCCGGACGCGGTCGACGAGTGGTTTAGACAGGCCGAAGGAATGATCAGCCGATTTCCCTTTTTCGCTCAATACGGTAATCATGAGAACGTGTTGAAGGAGTGTTACGAGGACTGGGCGCCGCGTTTCGACCATCCGCAAGGTTTCGACGAACAGAAGTGCTATAGCTTCGATTTTGGCTCCGCCCACATCGTTTCCTTTTTCACGGGGCGTCCACGGCCGCAGAAGCATCATTTGGAGTGGCTGGAGAACGACTTGGGAGATGCGAAGGAGAAGGGGGATAAGTGGCTTGTTGTGTTTACTCATGAGCCAGTATTTGGGCACGGATTTAGTCATCCCTCTAGTTTTATGGTCTCTTCGTCCTTCGGGGCTCTGTGCGAACGGATGGGCGCGGATCTGGTTTTAGGGGCCCATGACCAAAGCTACGAGCGGACGTATCCAGTATCTGGAGTACCGCATAATGTTCGAGCGACGAGCAAGCATACTTCCTCCTACAAGCGAGGTGAAGGGGTGATATTCGCGAAGGTGAGTCCCTCCGGAAAACGATCCGAAATTGGACATACGTTCTCCAAATTCCAGTGCCCTCAACATGATTTCATGGCGTCGCGGAACGATACTCGTCACCACTTCGCGGAATTGGCAATCGAGAAAGATCGTTTGGGGTTTACCTGTCTGTATTACGAATCCGAGAGTGGGGCTTTCGGCGTCGAGGATTCGTTTACGATTCGCTGACACCCTCTCTTACGCTTGACTAATTGAGAATGGCGATATTTTAAAAGTAGCGTTTTATCGAACGGAACTTTTATTACGCTCATATCCTAAATGCTAGAGGTCCCTGTCAGGATTAAAAAATTGTGCGCTACTGATTTCGAGCTGCGTCCGTTCTTATATGCATTCTTCCGCTTAGCGGGATCATTCTAAAGTAGATACGGAGGATGGGCTTAAGCCCGTTCACTATAGAGTCGGACTTCCATCCTACGCTCTCTGAGCTACGGAGGACTCATGAAACTCTAACCTCCTTCAATGGCTTCTAGGTGTATGCCATACACGGCGAGTTCAGTACTCCCGTTCGCATAAGCTGTTTTAGAACAACCACTGTCTACAGGGTGCAAAACTGTGCCCATTTATTCGCATGTAGAGATAATATATAACGGAATTTATCAAAATGAGCAACATTTCCGATACATTGGAAAATCCATCATCTGGATACGAAGAAAAATACTCGAATCCGCTGGGAATTAAAGGAATCGACCATATCGAATTCATCGTCGACGATCGGGACGATTGGCGCGATTTCTACGTGAATCGATTCGGCATGTATTGCCGCGCCTATGGCGATGAGTCCACTGGCCTTGTCGGACGCCGTTCCTATCTGATCGGGCAGGGACGTATCAACTTTATCATTGCCGAACCTTATGGCGATGGACCCGAAGCCCAGGTTCTTCGCGATCATCACGAGAAGCACGGCAACGGCGTCAAGGATGTCGCCTTCCTCGTGAAGGATTGCGTTCATGCCCTCGAAGAGGCGGAAAGACGCGGAGCGACGCGCATCGGCGACATCGACCGACACGAGCACTTTATCGGCGGATCGATCAAAGCTTACGGCGATACCATCCATACCTTCATTCAACGAGAGGATCGAGCCAAGGTTGGTTTCCCCGGATACGTCCCCACCAACGAAGAGAAGAAGGATGACGATATCAATTTCGCTATGATCGACCACGTGGTCGCGAACGTGGAAGTGATGGATGAATGGGTCGATTTCTACGAACGGGTCTTCGGCTTCGAGCCCACTCGTCATTTCGATATCAATACAGGACGCAGCGCGCTCATGAGCAAGGTCATGGGCAGTACTGACGGCTACATTAAGATGCCCATTAACGAACCCTCGTCCGGAAATTCACAGATCCAGGAATACCTCGACGAATACAACGGCCCCGGCGTGCAGCACATCGCCTTGCTCACGTCGGACATTGTCAAAACCGTCACCTCCATGCGAGCCAAAGGCATGGAATTCCTCGACATCGCCGATGCCTATTACGACAAAGAGTTCAATCGCCGCATGGGAACTATCGACGAGGATATCGAAGACCTGCACGCCAACAACATCCTCGCTGACCGTGACGACGAACATGGCTACCTGCTGCAGATTTTCACCAAGTGCCTCTACGATCGTCCCACGCTCTTCCACGAGGTCATCCAACGAAAGGGCGGGGCCAAAGGCTTCGGCGAAGGCAACTTCAAAGCCCTCTTCGAATCCATCGAACGCGAACAAGCGAGGCGCGGGACTCTTTAGTTTATGAGAGTATCCAAAAATCCATTCCTTCAATTGAAACTCGCCCGGAGGTCGGGCTCCCTCTTCTCAAGCACTACACTAAAGGTGGAACGTGGCCTCCGGACGCGTTCATTGCTTCAGGGTTTCAAAGCTACCAATTCGACAATCGGACGATCCAGCGGATCGTCCCTACCGTACTTGACCAAAATGGTAGGGACGACCGTGCGTACTTTACAGCCTTGGCGACGGTGTAGCTCGGTCGTCTGTCTTAACTCTTTATAAATAACCCCACCCATTATGCCATTCTACAGATCCCTTGGAAGAATCCCGCCAAAACGTCACACGCGTTTGTCGCTCGATCCGGATACGAGCTTCAAGAACGAAGGCCTCGCCTACGAACACGTGATTACGACTGAGGGATTCTGGAGAGCCTTTAGCACAATTTACCACCTCAAGCCGCCAACGCGTATTCGCGATGCCCGGCTTCATCGACGCGTTCAACTCCACCCAGCCTTCGACGATCATCCTTTGCGTCACCATCATCTCAAGACGCGCGACATCGAGCGAAGCGGCGATCTCTACGAAGGCCGCGTCCCCATGTTTTTCAATCAGGACGTCGTCAGCTATCGTTGCCGTCCGGAAAAAGCGTATGGAAGCTTCGAATACTACCGTAACGGAGGAGCCGATGAAGTCATCTTCGTCAATCGAGGCGGCGGCACTCTTGAAAGCTTGTACGGAAAACTCAGATACAGGGAAGGGGACTACGTTGTTATTCCGAGAACGACCACCTACCGACTCGTTCCCGACGATATCTCTGTGGAAGACCATCTCATCCTCGAGACCTTCAGTCCTGTCAGCATTCCCAAGCGCTACAAGAACATCGATGGCCAGATGACTCTCGATGCTCCTTACTGCGAGCGCGACTTCCATAGCCCGATTGAGCTCATCGAAAACGACGAAGAGAATGACGTCGACGTCCTGGTCAAGGATCGCGACCGCCTCAGCGCCATGACCCTGGCCAGTCATCCCTTCGACGTCATCGGCTGGGACGGTTTTCTCTATCCCTTCACTTTCAACGTCGACGACTTCGAACCGATCACCGGCACGACCCATATGCCGCCGCCGATCCACCAGACCTTCGACTGCCGAGGCTATGTCATCTGTACTTTCGCTCCGCGCTATCTCGACCACCATCCCGATGCGATCAAAGTCCCTTACGTGCACGACAACGTGGAAGCCGACGAAGTGCTCTTCTACGTCCGTGGAAACTTCGGTTCCCGAAAAGGCGTCGAGCCTGGTTCCTTCACCCTCCATCCGCAAGGAATTCCGCATGGTCCGCATCCTGGCACTATCATGGCCAGCATGGATGCCGACCGAACCGAAGAGCTCGCCGTCATGTTCGATACTCAGCATCGTCTGCACATCGCCGAAGAAGCCATCTCCATGGACGATCCCGACTACCCGAAAAGCTGGTTGTAATCAAGTTTGTGATACGACCTAAGTGTTCATGAATCAATCCATCTACATCCGCGCCGCTAAACGCACTCCCATCGGCTCCTTCACGGGAGTCCTGGCCAGCGTTCCCGCTCCCGAGCTTGCGGCAGCGGCCATCCGAGCGCTCCCTGAAGCGACCGTCGGTGGCGTCATCCTCGGCAACGTCCTTTCCGCCGGTGCCGGTCAGGCTCCCGCTCGTCAGGCGGCTCTCAAGGCTGGCCTTCCGGAATCCACTCCCTGCCTGACGCTCAACAAAGTCTGCGGCAGCGGTATGGAAGCCATCCTGACCGCCGCTCGTATGATCGCCAATGGCGAAGCCGAAACTCTCATCGCCGGCGGCATGGAGAGCATGAGTCGTGCTCCGCACCTCCTTCTCGAGAGTCGCAAGGGCATCAAACTGGGAGGGGGCAAGTTGATCGACTCTGTCGTCCGCGACGGCCTCTGGGATCCCTACAACGATCTTCACATGGGTCAGTGCGCCGAAACCTGTGCTACGAGGTACGATTTTTCCCGCGAAGCCCAGGACGCTTACGCTATCTCCAGCTATCAGCGAGCCCAAGCTACCATCGACTCGGACGCTTTTGCCGACGAGATCGCAGCCGTGACCATCCCCAGCCGCAAGGGAGACGTCCTCGTCGACACCGACGAAGGTCCTGCCCAAGCCAACTTCGAAAAAGTCCCGAACCTGCGTCCCGCCTTCCAGAAAGACGGTACCATCACCGCCGCTAATGCCTCTTCGCTCAACGACGGAGCCGCAGCCTTACTCGTATCCACCGATCCCGGACAAAATCATCTCGGTCGCCTGGTCGCCTACGCTTCCCACGCTCAAGCTCCCCTCGAATTCACCCAAGCTCCCGTCCCTGCCATTCGCAAAGCCCTTGACCGAGCGGGTTGGACCGCCGATCAAGTCGATCTCTGGGAAATTAACGAGGCCTTCGCCGTGGTACCCATGCTCGCCGAAAAAGAGCTCTCCATCGATCGTGCGAAACTCAATGTAAACGGCGGCGCCATCGCCCTTGGTCACCCCATAGGTGCCAGCGGGGCGCGCATCGTCGTTACGCTTCTCCACGCCATGCAACAACGCCAAGCCCGCCGCGGCGTGGCGGCTCTCTGCATCGGCGGCGGCGAAGGCTTGGCTATCTGCGTCGAACGCGACACTGATTCATGAGCGACCTCATCTGGACACCCGAAGACCACGCCTGGACGAGCGATTGCCGCTTGGCTCGCTTTATGAAGCGACACGGTGTCGAAGATTTCGATACGATGTATCGTCGAAGCGTGGAGGATCCCGGATGGTTCTGGCAGGCCGCGCTCGAAGATCTGGGCGTGCAATGGGACACGCCGCCATCCCGAATTTTCGACGCCACGGACGGCTTCCCCTGGACTCGCTGGTTTATCGACGGACGCTTAAATCTTACCACCAACTGTATCGACCGCCATCTCGCCAACGGACGCGGCAATACCACTGCTCTCATCTACGAAGCTGACTCAGGAGATCCCGAGGATCGCCGCATCGTCACCTACGCTCAGCTCTCCCAGGAGATCGACCGCTGTGCGGCCGCTCTTCTGGCCGCTGGCATCGGGAAAGGCGATGCCGTGGGTCTTTACGCTCCGTTGCATCCCGAAACGGTCGCCATCATGTTCGCCGCTTTCAAGATAGGAGCTCGTTTCGTACCCATATTCTGCGGATTCGGTGCTCAAGCGCTCATTGATCGTCTCGAATCCTGCCAAGCTCGCATCCTCTTCGCCAATCAATTCCTCCATCGCCGCGGTAAGCGGATCCCTACTGCCGATACCCTTGCGGAGGCCCGAGCCGCCTTGTCGCTTCTCGAACGTATCGTTCATGTCGATACGGATGAATGGACCAATTTTCTCCAGACCGCCGAAGACCAGCCTACGCCCCAAGCCGCCACCGCCGCTGAAGACCATTGCATGCTCATCTACACCAGCGGTACTACCGGCAAGCCCAAGGGCACGGTCCACACCCATGCCGGAGTGCTCGCTCAAGTCGCCAAAGAAGTCGGCTACGCCTTTGACGCTCAGCCCGGCAAGCCCTTCTTCTGGTTTACCGACATCGGCTGGATGATGGGCCCATGGGAGCTCGTCGGCTGTCTCTTTTTCGGAGCCCCTGTTGTCATCCTCGATGGCGCCCCCAACTGGCCGCGCTTCGGGCGCATCTGGGAAATAATAGAGACCCATAAAGTGGATACGCTCGGCATTTCACCCACCGCTATTCGTCTCCTCATGCAGCACGAAACAGGGGAGGGGCCGGGTGACTTCGATCTCTCCAGTCTCCGACTTCTCGGCTCTACCGGCGAGCCTTGGGACGAACGCTCCTACGATTGGTTTTTCCGCGAGGTCGGCGGCGAGCGTTGCCCCATCATGAATATTTCCGGCGGCACTGAAATCATGGGCTGCCATCTCCAGCCCTATCCCGTCTCGCCCCTCAAATCCATGACTCTCGGGCGTGGAGGCCTGGGGATGGACGTAGACGTTTTCGATGACGACGGCCATCCTCTCCGCGAAAAAGTCGGCCATCTCGTTTGCAAAAAGCCGGCCCCGTCTATGACCAAGAGCTTTCTCGGCGACGACCAGCGCTACCTCGACACCTACTTCGAGAAATTCGGTCGCGACATCTGGTGTCACGGCGATTGGGCCAGCATCGATGCGGACGGTTTCTGGTTTCTTCACGGTAGGGCTGACGACACGCTCAAAGTCGCCGGCAAGCGCATCGGCCCTGCCGAAATCGAGTCCGCCCTCATGGAGTGCGACGCAGTCCAGGAAGCTGTTGCTATCGGCGTGCCCGACGCTCTCAAAGGCCAAGCCATCGTGTGCATGGCGGTCGTTTCTGGCGACATCGAAGAGGCCGATCTCGTCGAGCATATCTCCAAACGCATGGGCAAGCCGCTTGCTCCTAAACACGTCCACACCATAGCGGCCCTCCCGAAAACCCGTTCCGGAAAAATCGTCCGCGGCGTCATCAAACGGGCTTACTGCGGCGAATCCGTCGGCGATCTCTCCAGCGTGGAAAACAAAGACGCTGTAGAGGCCATCAGTCAGCTCGCGCCCGTTACGCAGTCATGATACCGACCTCTCTCCATAATCTCCTTGCAGGGCTCATCGACTACGCTGGGCTATTCCCTCCAGCTATTCTTCCCATGAACGAGGCCTTCGAGAATTTTCTGCGTTACCGCGGCGAGCCCGATGCCTGGATGCTCTCTCAATTCATCATTCCAGCCGTCCGACTCGAAGAGCTGCCTCGCATCGATTCCAGCGAGGGTAGCCCTGTTCCTTTTTCCATCATCCTGAAAGGCGGAGCCGAATCGGCCTCCTATCTCAAAAGTTTAGAAAACGGACTTGAGCATACACTCCGTTTTTTGGATACGGAAAACGGAAACGCCCGCGTGACGGCATTTGAGGTCAAGCTTCCCAGCGATCCCGATATGGCCGCTATGTTGGCCAAAGAAACGAGAGCCCAGATCGACGTAAATGGACTCGAGGACGCCAGCATCTTTTTTGAAGCCTCGGTTGGCGAAGCGTTGTCCGCAATCGTCGAGGCTCTGCGTGAAGCGATGCTCCCGAAGATCGGCTTCAAACTCCGTTGTGGCGGTCTGAGTGCGGAGCAATTCCCCAGCGTGTGTCAAGTCGCCAACGTCCTACACCTTTGCGCGATGCAGGACCTTCCCTTGAAGTTCACTGCTGGACTGCATCATCCGCTTCGCCACTACAACGATAGCGTGCAAACCAAGATGCATGGCTTTCTCAATGTCTTTGTGGCGGCTCTCATCGCCAAGCAGAACGACCTTGCCCGCGAAGTGATTGAGGAGCTCGTGTCCTGCGAAAACCCTAAAGAAATACTCTTTGCCGATGACGCTTTGACCTTCTGCGGGCACCGCATCTCATCGGAAAATATAAAAACTCTCCGCCAACAATTCGCCATTTCCTACGGAAGCTGTAGTTTCGATGAGCCCCGAGAAGACCTTCAGGCTCTCGGACTGCTTCCATAGCCGCCGTAACCATTTTTCTAAGACAACGCATGCAAGCCTACAATACCAACGACCCGAAGCTACGCTCCTTTATCGAAGTGCCTAGCGGTCATCCGTTTCCCATTCAGAATCTGCCCTATGGTGTCTTCAAGCCAAACGCTAACGCTCCTGAGCGAGTGGGCGTGGCCATCGGAGACCAAGTCTTGGATCTAAGCGTTCTCGACGGAGCGGGATACTTTGCCGGGACGCCGCTGGAAGGGCAGGGCGTATTCGCTCAGCCACGACTCAATGCCTTCATGGCTCTAGGCAAGACCGCTTGGACCGCAGCTCGCCAAATCATTTCCCAAGCCCTCGATAGCGAATCCCCAAAGCTCCGAGACGACGTCGCCCTCCGGCAAAAAGCGCTGTATTCAATAAGCGACGTCACCATGATGCTTCCCGCCGCTATCGGCGATTATACCGACTTCTATGCCAGTCGCGAACACGCCACCAATGTCGGCACTATGTTCCGAGGTAGGGACAACGCCCTCATGCCCAATTGGCTCCACCTCCCGGTAGGCTACCACGGGCGAGCCAGTTCCATCGTGACCAGCGGAACCCCCATCAAGCGCCCCAGCGGACAGACTAAGGCTGACACTGCCGATGCTCCCTCATTCGGACCCTGCCGTCTGCTCGACTTCGAGCTCGAGATGGGGCTCTTCATCGGTCCTGGCAATGAGCTCGGACAAGCCGTCTCCGTCGACGAGGCTCACGATCATCTCTTCGGCATGGTCCTCGTCAACGACTGGAGCGCCCGCGACATTCAGAAATGGGAGTACCAGCCCCTCGGCCCTTTCCTCGCCAAAAACTTTGCCACTTCCATCTCTCCCTGGGTTGTGACCATGGAGGCTCTCGAACCCTTCCGAGTCCCCGCCGTCGCTCAAGACCCAGAGCCCTTGCCCTACCTGAAAGCATCGTATCCGTCGACCACCTACGACATCGATCTGCAAGTCCAGATCCGATCCTCTGGGATGGACGGCTGGCAGACCATCTGCCGGTCCAACTACCGCCATCTCTACTGGACGGCCGAGCAATTCGTCGCTCACCACAGCGTCACTGGCTGCAACCTCCGGCCTGGCGATCTCCTCGCCTCCGGCACTATTAGCGGTCCCACTCCCGACTCTTACGGCAGCCTGCTCGAGCTTGCCTGGCGCGGCGAAAAACCAATAGAGCTCACCGACGGCTCCCAACGTAAATTCCTCCAAGATGGCGACCAAGTTCGCCTTACCGCCGCCTGCGCTAGCGACCACTATACCATAGGTTTCGCTCCGGTAGAAGGGTCGATTACTCCGGCTGATCCTGTCTCATAGATATCTAGACCATCGATCCTCTCGATGTAGCGGAAGACGTGAGTCTTCCGAAAAGTACTTAATGAGCGTTTTTACGTCCTAGCTGCTCACGTTGCTCTGGAGTGAGGTACTGGATGGCTTTTTTAGGATCCGTTCGGGCGAAGGCGTTTATCTTGGTGGCTTGCCCAGTACTTAAATCGAGTTCTGCGAAAATCGTGCCCTGAATTTGCTTCTTCTGGTCGTGTTTCGGGGCAGTTCGGTAGTTGGCCAACTTTTTTGAACCCGGGATTCGGCTTGGGTCATCGAGATAGATGTCGGTGGCCACTTCCTCGGCGACTGCTTTTTTGATAAGGGACTCCAGGGTGATTCGCGAGGGGTCGTAGGTCACTAGCGTGACTTCGCGTCCGCCGATAAATCCGGCTTCGGTTTCCAGCACTGCTGGCAATGCTCCCATCTTTCGTTCGCCCGTCCAAAAGCAATACTGGCAGAACGCGACACGCTCAGTGGCTCCCCTCTGCGAAGCCGTTTTTACGGTTTTGGTCTTTGCCAGTACTTTTTGGATACGCGTCATGATTCCGGGGGAAGTCCAGACACGATCCTTACGGGGAATGATGTCCTTCCCCTCGGAATCAAGAAAGCGAACGACTTGGTAGTTCCAAGCCGGCTCGCCAAACTTTTTGCGAATACGCCCGTCCTCGCCACCTTTGTTGTTGTGGATCAGTAGGGGAATAAAGTTGTCCTCGATGGCTGCCACTACCTTGGGATCGGAGAGCACGTCATTGCCGAACTGCTTGCACCCCGCGCAGCCGGGGACTTCCTGGAAAAGAAGGAAGATCGGTTTACCCGCCTCTTTGGCCTTGGCGAGTGCTTCGTCGTAGTTCCGACCCCATGCGACGTCGCCCACCTCTTCGGGATTCTCCGCTCCAGAGAAAGGAAGCAGGGCGAAAACGAGCAAGGCGATTTGTAGAATTCTCATAATGAAAGAGAGCTTTCTGGCGGAGTCTTTATTCCAAATAAGATTCGAGGTGGCTCGACTTGCCACTTGTTTAGAGTTTGGCGTTAAAGGACAGTTAGATCAGCTTATGGTTTGGGTTTATTTTTTCAACCACAGAGAGCACAGACTGCACAGAGTGAGTGCAGCTTATAACTTGGCTTTGGGATTCAGGATATTCTGGCTCGATCCAAGATTTGTAGACGATGCGAGACGTAACTCGTTTTCCTAGACGCCTTACGAAATCCACCCTGTGTACTCCGTGGTTTAGATTTCTTTTATAACTACGGAAAAGATGGAGATGGGCGCAGACGGTCCACTCTATTCCATTTTTAAATGTATGGCCCAAACTGGCTTCGGTCGCCAAGCAACACGGTTTATTTATATTTGCTCCGGCAATGCGCGGCTAGTAGATTCCGTCCGCTCGTTTCATTCCCACAATGGAACGATCTCTTTCTTGACCCGCAACCTTCTGAAAATCCCCGCCGACCAGATCCTCGATATGGAAATCGAAATGATCATCGTCGATGGAAAGATCGTCTACCAGCGAAAGAGTCCGCTGTAAGTGCACCCATTCGACTGTTCTATTCCTCAAAAATATGATACCCATTTATTAGATACAAAAATGAAAATTCCAGCCTCCAAAATCGTACCGGCTATCGTGTGCTGTATCAGCGTATCAGTCGTCCTAGCAGGTGTGGTCCCTGATAAAAGTCCTTCCTTTCCTCACAAGGAAAACGTCGATAAAGGACACGTAATCCTCAGGGAACTACCGGACATGCGTGTCGACACGCCGCTCCCGCATGGATACGCTTACAATCGCCACTCCTACGAAGGCTACTATGTATTCGACGATCCAGAAAGCCTCCTTAACGATCGGGCTTTTTATGGCGTGACAAGCGTGCTGTATAAACCGGAGTATCCAGGTCAGCGCTACAACAGGAGGAACATCGTCTACCAATACTCGCTCTCGCAGGGAAACGACAAGGAGGGTAACCAAATTTGGATGCTCGGCGAATTCAATCCTCCTAGTCTGCCCATGCAATGGATCGTTGCCACCACGGGCAAACGCCAAGGCGAAAATGCGGAAGGCATGTGGCACTGGAATTGGCCCAAAATGGAACCGCAGTCCCTCTGGCCGAGGCCTGCCAAAGTCGAGGGATACGATTATCCCAACGCCGAGGAATTCTACTACGCCCCCACGCCAGAGGATAAATCCGTCTATTGGATCGACACGCCTCCCATCGGTTTGGGCAGCGATTCGATGGACCGTGACACGACTACGCGACGTATCCAAGAAAAGGGCATAACCTTCTACCGGACGCAACCGGGAATGAACAAACGGCAAGCCGATATTCCGGGCGGCTTCGCCATCGAGCAAGACTCCATCCGCGGATTCTATCTCTCCGAGAATCCCTACAGCATTTTCCATACGCTCGACTTCACAGGAATGCGACTGGCCCTCTTCAAGCCCAAAAACAAGGGCGATGCTTTCAGCTCCCAGAATGTAGTGCGCGAATTCTTCATGCTGCAAACCTCCGATCATGATGGCGATCACCTGTGGCTTTGGGGCGAACAGATCGCTCCGACCAAGCCCAAATGGATCGTCAAGAAAGGTACCGGAAAGTTCGAAGGCCTTGTGGGGCAGGGGACTTGGCAAAGAGACATTCCTAAGGGGCGCCACATTCCTGAAGGCGTTCGCGGCACTCCGCTGGCTACTGACTTCGAATTCCTTGCGCCTAAAAATTAGAACCCTAGCGCTTTGCTAGTGAATGTCGCCTCTCGAATATCCGCTTTACATGTATCAATTAGTATCCGAATTATCAATTCATATACATTTCATTAACGATGATGACTATTGATAACAGGAATGACTTCGACCATCAGCTCCTCGAAGGATACTCCGGCGCTAAATCCATACTCTAAACCAAGATGATTAGAAAACTGTCCATCTCCTTTCTGGCCTCAAGCCTGCTTGCCGTTTCCGCGTATTCGGAAGAATTCTACAAACTTCCGCCACAAGAGGTGATCGACATCATCGACGCGCCGCCCCTTCCTCGAGCAAGCATCAACCCCACGGGCGACCTGATGCTTCTGGTCGAGTACGAGTCTCTGCCATCTATCGCCTACATGTCTCAACCGCTTCTTAGGCTAGCAGGAACGAGGATCACGCCCAACAGCAATAGTCGACAGCAGACATCCTTCGTCACGGGACTGATCGTTAAATCCATCGATGGTGGATCTGAAAAGCGTATCCAGCTTCCGGATCAGGCCAAGATGGGCACAGCCCGATGGTCCATCGATGGACAGTGGATCGCCTTCTCTGTGCTGCAAGAAACGGGATTCGAGCTCTGGGTAGCCAATGCGTCAACGGGAGAAAGCAAGCGACTGACTGGACCTGATTTGAATGCCACGCTTAATTCTGGATTCGCCTGGCTGCCTGAAAATCGCCTCCTCGCCTACACCGTATTGAAAAATCGAGGACAAGCTCCCCGGAATTCAAACGTCCCGCTTGGGCCCAATATTCAGGAAACCTCCGGAAGATTCGCGACCGTTCGCACCTACCAGGACCTCTTGCAGACGCCTCACGATGCGGAGCTCTTTAAATATTACGCCACCTCCCAAATCCAGGAAATCGATATCGACACCGGGAAAAGCAGGGAGATTGGAGGTCCCGATGTCTATTCCTACGTAAATCCTTCGCCGGACGGAGAGCTGCTTCTCGTCAATCGAATCAAAGAGCCCTATTCCTTCAGCGTACCCTACTACGCCTTTCCGCAAAGCAGTGAAATCTGGGATAGAGACGGCCATCTCGTCCACCTCTTCGCGGATCATCCGCTGAGAGACGAAGTGCCCATTCGAGGCGTCCCCACGGGTCCGCGTTCGATAAGATGGCGTCCACTCAATCCCGCCACATTGGTATGGGTCGAGGCCTTGGATGGAGGCGATCCCGAAAACGAGGCGCCGTTTCGCGACAAGCTCATGTCGCAGGCAGCGCCCTTTGCTTCGCCGCCTTCTGAAATCACGAAAATCGAGCACCGTTATGCCGGCATCTCGTGGCTGCAGGAAGAAGGGCTGGCCTTGCTTACGGAACGAGACTGGAAGCGGAGATGGAAAACCGTATCGCTCATCAACGTCGACGATGCGAACTACCCATCGAAAAAGATCATCGATATCAGCTATCAGGATCGCTACAACGATCCAGGCCGTACCATCTTCACCACTACGGACCGCGGAGAGTACCTTGTCATACAAGACGGCGATTCGATCTTCCTCTCCGGCAGCGGCGCTTCCCCCAAGGGCGACCTTCCCTTCCTGGACCGGATGAATCTGCAAAGCGGAGAAAGCGAGCGCCTCTTTCATTGCGCCGAAGGAAGCTACGAAATCTTCATCGACTTCGTCGGCAGTTCCAGCGAGCGCATCGTCACCCGCTACGAATCGAAAACCGAGCCGCCCAATTACTACCTTCGCGACTTGAAACGCGGCACGCGGCAGGCCTTGACCGATTTCAAGGATCCGGCTCCTCAAATGACCGGCATGCGCAAGCAGCTATTGAAGTATCATCGCAACGATGGCGTCGAGCTCTCCGGCACTCTGTATTTGCCCAAAGACTACAAAGAGGGTGATCGCTTGCCCTGCGTGATCTGGGCCTATCCTCTCGAATACCAGGACAACAAGGTCGCCGGCCAAGTTCGCGGCTCGCCCAGCCGCTTTACTCAGTTCCGCGGCACCTCCCAACTCTTCTACGTCACCCAAGGCTACGCCGTCCTCGACGGCGCTCAGATACCCGTCATCGGCGATCCCAAGACGATGAACGACACCTTCATCGAGCAGAATGTCGCCGGCCTCAAAGCCGCCATCGACAAGCTGGACGAGATGGGCGTCATCGACACCGAACGAATCGGCGTGGGAGGCCACAGCTACGGCGCTTTCATGACGGCGAACCTATTGGCCCACTGCGATCTGGTCGCGGCCGGCGTGGCTCGCAGCGGAGCCTATAACCGCACTCTCACCCCCTTCGGCTTTCAAAGCGAACGGCGCACCCTTTGGCAAGCTCCCGAGACCTACTTCAAGGTTTCTCCCTTCATGCACGCTCATAAAATCAATGAACCCATTTTGCTGATACACGGCGAGGCCGACAACAATTCCGGCACCTTCCCCATGCAATCCCAACGTCTCTATCACGCCCTCAAAGGTCACGGAGCGACCGCCCGACTCGTCATGCTGCCCAACGAGAGCCACGGCTACCGAGCCCGGGAATCCGTCCTCCACACGCTGGCCGAAATGTTCGAATGGTTCGACCGATACGTGAACAACAAGCCGAGCGAGGAGAATTCTTTGTAACTAGTATTAAACTACGGACAGGAAATCCCTAGCGGCGACGGCTGTCGCCAATGGCCTCTCTCTTAGAGAGTGTCCAAAAAATCAATTCTAATGCAATTTTGCACGATGGTAGGGAGGCTTGTCCCCAAGCCTCCGCTTCGGATGCATTTATACGGAGGCTTGGGGACAAGCCTCCCTACCTCGATTCTCGAAGGTGGCGCGAGACGTCCTCGACTCGCGTTCGACCATTGTAAAAACGCGTCGAGGACGACGCGTTCCACCTCTTTGGATACTTTTTAGACACTTTCTAAGACACTCTCTTACTGACGAGCTTTTATCGCGTTGACGAGAAGGGTGTTCGCCCGCTCCAAAACGTCTATCGCCTGTCTTTCGTACTTTTTGGTATCGATGCTCAGCAGTAGTCCCACATTCGATCTCGAATTCTTGAAGCCTTGGAAGCTGCTCTGATTTACTGTTTCGAGACTGCCGACCGACTCTTCGACATACACATGCTCGTTAATGCGAATGAAGCCGGTCCTGTTGTGTTTGGGCCAAATATCCACACCTGAGTTCCAATAAATGGATACGCCTTCGAGAAACTTCACTCCCGACTTTAGGTAGACTTCGTTCATGAAGTCGTTCTTCGCTTTTCCTTTACTGGGATCGAGGTATCCGAAGTGCACTAGGTAGTTCACATTCAAAGCGGGAAAGCCGAGCTCTTTGCCCGCCAGGCCAAAATGATTCTGACGAGTCGGTTCGACAACGGAAAACCCCGTGGCAGGCACCGTTCGGCTCGTTACATTGCCAAACGCCTCATATGGAGACTGGTTGTCCTTGATTCCTGGCGACATGAATCCCGACAGAACCTTTTGTGTGTATTTCGAGACGCCTTCCGTAAAATTCGGAGTCTTTACCTCGATACCAGCCGCTTCCAGCTTGCCCTTGAAATCCTTCCAGGCATGATCAGTGATCTTCTGCATCAGCTGGTCGTTCAAGCCCTCTGTCTTGACCGCCATGGTTGACTTCGAAGCTCCATCCAGCTTCTTCCACTTATCTTTGTAAGCCGCTGCCGTTTTCCAGTCCGCAGTGGCGAAACTCACATTGAACTGAGCGATGTGAGCCGTCCCTTTCATCGATTTGAAAAGCTTGTCGTTCTGCATCCGCAGAGCATCGCCAGCATGAACGGCCACTGACGAAAAAATGCAGGCGAAGAGAGATAGAAGCGTAAGGTGTTTTAGTGAGATCATTTGTGCCAAAAGATTCGGTTAAAAAGCCGAAAACCTGAAGTAATTCGATCATCCTTAGCAAGTTAATCTCGCAGTCTGGAAGGAGGAGCTGGCTTTTGGCCATCGGATTTGAGATTCCTTAAGGCATGGCTTCCAAGAAGGAACAGATCAGGACCTTGCTCAAGGGCATCGAGACTGGGGACCCGCAAGCGGCGGCTGTAGTCAACGAAAACAAATACATACAGCACAATCCGCTTACCAAAACCGGTAACGTCGGCCTGGCCGAACTGTTCAAGCGATTGGCCAAAACCAATCCCCGCGTGGAGATCGTTCGGGCTTTCGAGGATGGGAACTTTGTCTTCGCCCACACCGACTACGATTTCAATGTCGTCGAGGTCGGCTTCGAAGTCTTTCGTTTCGAAGACGGCTTGGTCGTTGAACATTGGGACAATCTCCAGCTCAAGCCGAGCGGTCCCAATCCCTCCGGCCATACCATGCTGGACGGCCCCACAGAAGCCGAGGATTTGGACAAGACCGAAGCGAACCGAGAACTCGCCCGATCCTTCATCGAGGACGTCTTGGTAAACAAACGGCTGGAGCTTCTAGAGCGCTACATCGACTCGCAAGCCTACATCGAGCACAATCCCAACATGGCCGACGGATTGCCTCAACTGCGAGAAGAGCTGTCGAACAACCGAGGCAGGCGACGCTACCAGACGATTCATCGCGTCCTCGCGGAAGGCAGCTTCGTCCTCTGCGTCACGGAAGGCTTTCACGGAGACGAGCACGTGTCGTTCTACGACCTCTTCCGCATCGCGGAGGGCAAGATCGTGGAGCACTGGGACACCGTAGACGAAGTCCCGCCGCGCGACCAATGGGTTAACGACAATGGGAAATTCTAAAGCCCGAAAATTTAAACCATCGCCCCCGTCGATGAAGGCATCATCCCAGCGTATTCGGATTTATTGGACAATCTCTTAGAAAGTGTCAAATAAATGGTGCAAAAGGTAGGGACGGACTGCCAGGCCGTCCGAAAAGATAGGCTTGTTTGCGGCTCGCCCGGCGGTCGAGCCCCTACCTCCTGACGCATAAATCGACTTATCGGACAGTCTCTTAAGAATAGGGAAGCGTGATGGTATGGAGGGCCTTTTCTACGAGTTCCTCATCGGAGAGCTCGGCGAGGTCCAGAGCGGGTTGACCTCCGTTGAAAGCCATGATGATGGGGTGATTGAAATATCGATACAAGTTGAGCCATTGATTGAATTGGCCGGGTGGCAGATCGTTTTCCGGCGTAGCAATCCAGGTCGCGTCTAAATCCCAGAACGGCTCTTTGAATTGCAGATACAGCTTGTCCAGAGTGCCCATACCGAGCCGATTGATGGCCCGCGTTTTATCTTTAGGTAATTCAGGATCAAAGTTAATGACTCCTTCTTTCAGGACGCCGAGCGGTACTGTGACAAGGACCGCGTCGAATGATTGATCGCCCGATTGCGAAGTGGCCACTGTCGCCTTTTCATCCGCATAGCGGATCGCTTCGACGTTTGTATTCAGATTTATCTTATATTCGCCTTTGAAGGCGTCGAGGATCGGCGCGTAGCCTTCTGGAAAAACGACTTCGGGTCCCCCATAATCGCTAGAAGCCAGATAGGCCAGTCGATTGATTTTCTCGATGCTCGCTCCGGCGCTGTGTTGCACGCTGACCACGTCTTCCAACCAAGGCGGCGCCTCGGAATCGTTTATCCTCCGTCCATCGCGTCTTCTGATGATGTATTCATCGTCTGTTTCGACGAGAGTCTGATTCTGAGCCTGGGCCAGCTTGGTCAATGGATTCCGCTTAGTGCCGTGTATCCAACTAGCTCCCAAGTCTAGAGGGGTGCCCAAGCGATCCTCCGTCCAAATTCTTCCACCAATGCGATCGCGCCCTTCAAAGACCTCTACCTCGATGCCGTTCTCGGAGAGGCTCTTGGCTGCGGTGAGGCCGCTCATGCCAGCCCCTATGACAGCAATACGCTTCGCCCTCCCTTGCAAAATCGATTCCGCCACCCGCAAGCCGGATTCGTGAGCGGCGTGCACGGTGCTGTTCCGATGGGGATGAGTGGCTTCGCCTGCGAAGAAAAGAGAATCGCCGACAGGCTTTTCGAGAGCCCGGATATCGCGTCGCCGAGACCCTTTGGCTATGTACGAATACGACCCGAACGAAAAAGGGTCTTGGCTCCAATTCGTTCGTATGTAGCCCAACAGCTCGAACTCTTTCTTCTGCTGCGCTCTCAGCCACGGGGTGAAGCTCAAGGCCACGCCTCCGACTACCGTTCTAATCGCCTCGCGCCGATTCATTCTTTTCATTTTTTATGAACCAATGCAATGCGCGAGCAAGCCCAACCTATATTCCTCCACGACTGCGACCATATCCGTCTAACCGCTACGTGTTCGAACGAGCACTACACCATCGGCTTCCCCCCCTTCGAGGTGAGAATTTCTCCGGCGGATCCGAACTAGGGGAAGGGGCCATTGATATCATTTGGAAGTCTCGCTGACTTTTTCCTTAGGGATTATGGAGAAAACTGAATTCTGAACGTCGACCCCTTTGCCTTCCCTGAGACGATAGTCGTTTCAACGGCTGGGAGCTTTCCTTTTCCCGAAAATTTTTGTGCGGTTTGGGAGGGTAGTGTATGTAACAGGGTGTAGTTATGATCGAAGATAGTGCGTTGCTGAGCGAGTATTGCAAAACGGGGGCGGAGGACGCTTTTACGGAACTGGTACGGAGGCATGTGGATTTGGTGTATTCCGTCGCTTTGCGGCATGTCGGATATGATCGTCACTTGGCGGAGGATGTTTCTCAAGAGGTCTTTTGCGCATTAGCCCGGAAGGCTTCCTCTTTGAGGAGAGATGTCGTGTTGGGGAGTTGGCTTTGCCGCAGCGCGCATTTTGAAGCTAGGAATTTGATGAAGAATGCGAAGAGGCGGCGGCTTCGGGAAGAGGAGTCGGAGAAGATGCGTAGATTGAGCGAACCTGGAATCGAGGAGATCGATCCCGATAGGGTTCGACCCATCTTGGACGAGGCCATTGGCGAGTTGGGGAAGTCTGATCGGAGCGCTGTATGGCTGCGCTATTTCGAGGATCGAAGCTATACCGATATTGGAGAGAGGCTCCAGTTGAGCGAGAATGCAGCACGTATGCGGGTGAAGCGAGCTTTGGATAAACTGGGAGCCCTCGTGGCGCGTCGGGGAATTACTTCGACGACTGCGGCAATTGCCGCGGCCGTGGGTGGGCAAGCGAACACGGCTGCTCCTGCGGGCATGGCGTCACTGCTGGCTAGCGGCGCTCTGGCCAAGGTTGCTGGAGGGGTGGGCGTAGCGAGTTTACTTTCGATATTTGGATTTATGAATACGACGAAAGGAGTAGTCGCAATGGTTGTTATTGCGCTGGCGATGTCATCCGGAATCGTGATGCACTACAGGGGCGACCCGAAAGGAGAGTCGAGCGAGGACTTGTATGTAGAGGACTCCGTGTTGGCAAAGAAGAGTCGTACTAATTTAGCGAATACGATTGAGGTAGGTTATGGAGACGTTGAGGGAGAAACTTCGATTGTCGGAGAATCCAAAGACTTGTCCGAGGAGGAGCGTTTCGAGCTGTACAAGCGACACATCGACTATCTAATGGGGGAAGGTCCGCTTGAAAGCGGTCAGCCTTATGTCGGGCCCGCTACAGATGAGAACATGTTGAGGCAATTGCGTCCTTTTATCATCGACGTCTTCAATCGGCGAGATCATCGCATCGCTTATCGTCTCTTCGATGCGATTCCGAAGAAGCATATATATCGCTTGCATCGAAAGGGCGAAGGGGGGCGGTTTGAAACCGAATTGGTCAAGGGTCTTGATAGGGAAGAGGTGAAGCGAATTCTCGGAGAAGTGAATCTTAGACCGCGGACGGGAGGCAGGATCGCCCATGCCGCGATTGCCTCGATGAGCGAAAATCTTCCCAAGGATGCGACACGCTGGGCCGCCGGGCTTCCAGACGCGTATGCGGGAGCGGCGGTAGGAACGATTTTCTACGAATGGGAAAAACGAGATCCGGATTTTGGATACGAAGCTCTGAAAACGCTTTCAGGACTCGACCGGTCGATCGATCTCGACGATCCTTTGCTTGTCGTTGCGGTGAGTGTTCGCAAAGAAACGGAGATGCTCTTGGAAATTCAGGGATTGATTAGAGACGAACGGAAGCGGGCGGATATCTATAAGATTCTTGCAGGGAACAATACTGGTAGAAGCTATGCGGAGCGTCTGGAGTGGATGACCATGGCGATCGAGGCTGTTCCCAACGACGCGACTTCGAAGTTCATGTACGAGCATATTTTGAGGGAGTGGTCGGAGAGAGATCCCGAGGCTGCTTTGAATTTTATCGAATCGAAGGGATGAGGAAGGAGCCTTTAATATCATTTGGAAGTTTCGCTGGCTCTTCTTTAGGGATTATAGAGAGAACTGAATTCTGAACACTGACCCTTTTTGCCTCCTTAGCATTTCAGTGGATTTTAGATTTCTTCAGCTTCTTGTCACTATTGGAGCGAAGTGTACCGAACATCGCCACCTTTTGGATTTCTGGTCCATTCCGCAACTTTCTAGTCTGATTTACTGAGAAACCACTTGAAATTAAAATAGGGTTAGCATTTAGTTTTTAAATTGGCAATTACTTGTTCAATAAATCTTATTCAGCCCGTTTAAAATAACATTAATCCCGTATTATCCGACTCTTGAATGACGCGAAATCGCCTAAATTTCTTTTTCTCTTCGATCCATTGATTTCATCTTGCTAGTACTAATCTGCGAACAGAGATGTGCATTTTGAAAGAGCATGAACAAGGTTCATTAGGCAGATGTTGCTGCAAGAAAAGCAAACGCACGCAGCTCTTTCTCAACAACCGAAAGAGTGGGGACTCTTCCTTTCAATCGATCCTTTAGACGGCCTCCACACAGATTCATCATGATGATGTCGAGATAAGCTACTAGAGAATGATTCTACCCTAAAAAATGCCCTAATTCCGTAGGGGAAGGTAATCTATCAAATATAGATTTCAAGCGATCACTTTTAGACTCTCTTAGCACTAATGCTATTCAGCAGATAACACCACAATCCAACCAAAGTGAAAGCACATAAAATAATAGCGATCCCACTCTCAGCCTGTCTATGCTGTTCCGTCGTTTGGGCAAAATCAGACACAGGCACAAAAACCGATTCTCAAACCGAAGAAATCAAGTTATCAATACCGGCAGACACTGCAATATGCCATCTGCCCAAAACCTCATTCTTAATAGAATATAGCCTGAAAGAGACATTCTCGCTGACAAAGGCAAAAGACGAAAAGGGTAAATACTTTAAAGACAAAAATGGCAAGGACCTCAGATATGCAAGGCCAAGAGTCTCGATCACGGATTATAAAATCACTCCTACTTCTTCGACTGATCATAAAAAAGCCTACTTCGTCGATCTTGAGAAAATAAACAATCTTACTTTATCTAAGGAGGGATATATTGGCGAAGCTAATACCTCCGATACTGGGGGTGGGTATCAGTTGCTATCGGGACTAACTTCGGCGCTGAAAGTCTTCACAGCAGCTCTACCCATCATAAAGGGTGGTGAAGAGATCGGTTTGTTTTCACATGGCGATCAGCAGGCCAAAGAAGAATTCAAGGATCTCTTTCCATTGCAAACTGCTCTACTTGGAGAAATTGCCAACCTTGAAAAAAGCTATTTAGACTTCCTAAAAGATCCGGATAAGGAAGACGCAAAGGAAGTTGCAGAGCTGATGGAAAAAGCAATAGGGATCAAGCGTTCCCAACTCAGTCGATCGGGAAAATTGGTTCTCCGATTCACCCCAAGCCTCGACAATAACGCAAAGAACGTGTTAACCGAAATCGCCAAACTAAACTGGACTCATTCAATACCAGATGATGTAGGCAAAACAAAAGAGATCTCTTGGAAATTTACTCCAAAAGTGGAGGCAACGGTGGTCGAGAATTCAATAACCAAGAAAATAGAAAACGATTCCGAATTACCTCTGTCTATATTTGAGATATCCGATTCATCAGCTCGCTTGAAAAAAAGGATAGCAGAATTGGAAAAAGAAATGACCAATCCAGCGGAAAGATCAAAAAGCGAGGTAAGACAAGAACTGAGACAGAAATCAAAAGAACTCGAGGAGCTTGAGGAGAAAATCGGAAGATCGGAAAAAATCGTTTTTAGGATACCCGCAGAAGCCTCCCTTAAGGGAACTCTCAACCTCTCGCTAGAAGACGTTACCGAGGAGTCTGACCCAATCACTACTTTCGAGCATCAGAAATATCCGATTGCGCAACTCGGAGTAATTTCATATATTGATTATTCAGCTCGAGCATTCGAAAAACGGAGTGTAGGTTTAAAATTCGACCCCACCACTGGCGGTCTTTTGGCATTTTCGAATCAAAAACAAGGACCAAGCGAAGCTATCGGAAGTCTGGCTACAGAAATTTCCAGTTACAATGATGCCGTTGCAAAAATCGATGAAGCCAAGAATACAGAGCTCAAGCAGGCTACTAAAGAGGCTGAGTTAGCCGAGGCTAAGCTCAGAAAGAAAAAAGCAGAAGACGAGCTCGCTGGGCTGCAAACGCCATCAAGCGGGGGGAATTGATTTCGATCTAAATTGCTCTACTCACAATTTTGCGTGCAAACGACGTGGGTAGAGCAATCTTTTATAGCAAAACACTGGGGACCGATAAGTCTCTTTCGGGACTGACTTGAGCGATCCAGTCAATCAAATCCTTTGGCCCATCACCCTAGTCCCGTGGAGGGGAGTATAATTTCTGCAGATTAGGTCTCGTGGGAAGATGAGTCGGCGAACTTATTTGGTTTCACTATCGCTAAATTTGAAGCGTAGGAGATACGGTGCTATGGTCTGGAAATTCGGAAGGTATCGTTTGTCGCCATTTTCTGAATATGGTCGCAGAAAACGATGCGAAGGAATTTGGAACATGGAACATTCGGCCCATTTAAACAATCTAGTGCATTTGAAATTTGTTCTTGATCGTCTAAAGTTAATGCATACACCGTCGTTACTTATAAGAGAATTATTAGTGGCATAAAGTGATTTTGTGTCTCTGCCCTACGTATAATTAGTGAGCCATATTGGCCCTTGATTTAAGCTCTGGATATTTGAATCCAGGGCTTTTTTATTTTTATCTCTTTGTGTATCAGAATGATAGATACTTATGCCTTTTTCTGGCACGGCTTATGCAAGGGTGTGTAGCAATTGGGACATAGGCATTTCTATTTCATGGGAGGTAGGATGTTGGTTCTTTCAAACTAGATATTGTACATGGACGTAATACATTCTGATTTGTCCGATCTACTTGATTTTCGGACTAAAAAATTCGAAGGGCAGGCCCCTTTTTCGGTGGCAACAGGCTACCATTTATATGCTGAGACAAGGCTCGATCAATCGATAACGGCACCTACCGATAAAGACACTGCTAGAAAATATCTGCGCTTCTTGCAGCGCTTCACTTGGCTTTGTTCTGAAACGGCAGAGTTGTTTGGTGGTAGCTTACTTGAGGCTCAAGGAGCGCGAACACATCTCATCCTTCCAGCCAACACCCATAATCCTCGATCGATGTTCGAGCTAGTCGAGCTGTGTGCTTTTCTGTACGAGTCAGTTAAGTCCGAAATGGATAGAAGATTTCCGGAAAAGAAATCTGCAATCGCCTTTGCGGCGGATTTCGGGGAAGCAATGATGTTAAGGTCGAGAATCGAAGATTCAGATTCCATAGTATCGCTTGGTAATTGCGCGAATCGCCCTGCTAAACGGCTTGGCTATTATGAAGGTGGAGCTTCTGCTGATACTGTTCATTCTAAAGAGCTATCCATTCCGCAGAGCTTGGTTACTCAAGAGATCATTCCATATCTTGACGATGCTGATGACGATAAATGGAGGGAGGTGCTCCTAGAGAGAGTGAGTGTGAGGCCCGATTTTAGAACGATTTTTCAAGAGGTGTTTAACCGATCTTTTCGACCTGATCGACTGTTAGAAGATCAGTATGTTGTTCGCGATCTGTCTTTGAATGAGATCGAAACTAAAGGTTATGCTCAAAGTGGTAATGCTGTATCGCTCTATGGCTGGATGTTGAGAGCCGATCTAGACGGCTTCAGTGCCCAAATTGCTGCGGCGACTAGTTATCAATCGAAGGTGATTTTGGCCAGGCGATTTGCTAGCCTAATGGACGACTACAATAAATTCATAGAGAAGCACGGCCCCAATTCTTCTATCGCGATGCCTTGGGCTGGTGATTGTGCAAATATGCTTTTGCTGCCAAGAGGAACAGCTGTATCTAGCGAAAGCAGTGCGAAGCTATACAGAGAAAGTAGACCTTTTTTGCCTGTAATCGAAACCGACAAATGGAATAAAGAGATGGGAGAATCCGCGAGCAGGACTTTGGGATCCAGTTGGGCAGTTGCGCTTGCTGGAGGGGATCCTGAAGGTGCGAGCTTCAATATGCTCCGAGCAACACTCGCAACCGATGGTCGGCTGTTTCCGATTGCAGTTGGAAAGTGTGTAAAAGTCTCCAGCGATGGGGAGCATGCTGACTGGCTTGAGGGCGATCAGGTTGCTTTGTACCGAGAGGACTACTTGGTCTTGCGGAAATCCCTTCAGAATATTTTTGAGTTCGGGGATTCGAAATTCTACAGTTCTTCAAAGAATGAATTGCGCGAGGCGGTGGAATCCATGAATCCGCCAAAGTCGGAGCCTCAGGCATATACTACTAGGTCTGGATCAAGCGTAGCGATACCAGCTCAGCGACCCTACTATCGGGATGGCGGTTAAATTGGATTCGAAAGCGCGTTTGAAAAGAACTCGAGCGGATCGATTGTCTGTGGAATTAAGCAAAAATCTAAAAGGTCCTAAATTTCGAAGACTAATCAAAGTTAAGTCTGAGAAATACTTTTGCGTTCAAGGGGTATTACCGATTAATTCGGGCGAGAGCTTCTCAAGTGATATAAAGATAAGGATCTTTAGCAACTGGAGAGATTCGCCACCTACAGTTATATGCGAAGAGCCATGGGTTAGGCGACATATTGATTGGCATGTCTATCGAACAGGAGAGCTGTGTTGGGTGTTACCGAAGCAATGGAAGGATGCTGTAAGTTCTTTCGAAAGACGTATTCCAACCCTGAGCCTGTGTGAGTCCTCTGCATTCTTCCTGCTTAGAAACGTGGAATATTTACTGAAATGTCACCGGATTGGATACGAGAAAGGGGAAGAAAGCTGGAATCCTGAGTGGAGTGAATTTCTGCATGATAAGGAGGGAGTTGAGCAGTATTTAAGGGAGCTAGAACAAATACAGATTGGAGAGGCAAAAGTGATCGAGGATGCAAACGGAAAAAATTGAACACTTAAAGGCTGGATATTCCAACTGCCAAGAGAGAATCCGGGATTTGGATACGAAAACTAACGTCTTATTTGGTTTCCAAATCGCGATTGTTGGTTTGTTGGTTACAGCTGCCTTTTCTGTCTCAGAGGGAGAGGTCGATCTAGGATTCAATGACTGCGGTTCGCTTGTGGATTCCTATGTTCTAATCATAGTTTGGGCTATAAGCGTATTTTTAGGGATGCTCTCGCTACTCTTCCTGATATCCACTTTGAAAGCACGTGGCCCTAACGGAAAAGCTTCATACTCTGTACTGTTTCCTTTCTACGATGATAAGAAAGCAAGTGCCGATTACGAGAAAGCAGTAGAGGGGTTTTTGGGATTTGGCGAAGATCAGATTGTCAAAGAATATAAAGATCAGTTAAAGCAGGTCGGCTCCATCCTTTTCAAAAAGATAAAAACAAACCAACGCTCCGAGGTTTGTCTGCGGTTGCAGATCCTTTTCATTCTTGTAGGAACTCTTATGTTCGTGATTGTCTGAAGTACGGATTTAATTGGACTTCAATGGTATGTTGTGTCGCCAAGGCAAGCGGAAGTCAAATCGGGGAGTGCCTGGGCTTCTCGTGAGAACAAGCCATAAGCGTCTGATAATTTTGTATTCGAGTATCGACTACTATTTAAATGCGAGGCAACGGTCATTCATGTCCGCTGTTTGAGGTAGATTCCGCTTCAGTTCGACTCGCTCACTTGGACCAGGCTTCTATTTCCGTGACGCCGCTGCGGGTTCTTTCTCCTTCCGCGTGGTAGAAGATGGCTCGGATTCGCGAGGTCTCGATGGCGGGAAAGGTGTAGGTGTTAGCCATGCCACCGGTGGGTTGCTCAGGCACGTTTTTTTGTATCTCAATTTTCTCCCACTCCTGGCCGGTCCAAGACTCTAGTTCGAGTTTCACGGGCGCTTTCACGCCACCGCCGTCCGAGTAGATGTGGAGGATTACGCGGCCAACGACCTTCTCTTCGTCAAAATCGACAGCCAACCAGTCGCTTTCCTCGTTGGGCGAGCCGAAGCTTGTCCAGCGGTTGTTGGGGTTTCTTTGATAGATGATGCGTCCGTCGATGGCCTTGTCCGGGGTTCCGCCGTAGCGGCCTTCGAAGGAGGCGGTGGCTTTGGGGAATCCTTGGTTGGGGGTGGCGTTGAAGGAGAGATTGCCTTTTGGCGGCGGGGCTGCGCGGTAGGGCTTCTCGCCGGGTCCCCAGGCTTGAAGTTCGGTGAGGGCGGAGTTGCTTCCTTTGGCGTGAGTCAAGTGAGCCCGGATGACGGAAGCCTTTATAACGGGAAAATGGATACGGTAGGGGCGTCCGCCTTCGGGCTTCGCTGGCGAGGTCTGCGTGTCGACGATGACGGCCCAACGGTCTCCCTGGCGGTATTCCAGACGGATGCTTTTCGGAGCCCGGAACTTCGAATTCGGTCCATCGTCGATGACATAGAGCATGACGGTGTCGAGCGGGCGTTCGACACCGAAGTCTACCGCAACCCAATCTTCCGGGTTGGGCGAACCTAAGGTGGTCCAACGATCCACTGGCTGGAGATCGTAGATGTATTCGCCATCGCTGATCATCGATAAAGAGCCGTCTGGGCCGACGTGAGAGGCGGAGTAGCGCGGAAAGTAGGAGCCCTCGTTGTTGACGGCGTAGTTCATTGGAGGATACGGATCGATCGGGATGGTCTTCGAGCCGCCGGGTAGCTTGGCCTGAAGAAGGCCGATCTCGGGTGATTGGGCGGCTACTTCTCCGTCGATCAGAAGCGTCAGGCCGGCGCCCTTGCCATAGCGTTCGCCGCTGCGGTCCCAGAGGATAGTGAGGTTGTGACCGTGGTAGGGGACATCATCGAGAGCGAAGTAGTCCCAGTTATCCGGGATGAGAGGCTTAAGAGTAACTGTGTCGTTGTCCGAGGGCTGAAGTCCGGCTAGTCCCGTAATAACGAGATCCGGAAAGGCGGAGTGATAGTAGTGTTCGCTGCGATTCGGGAAGTCATGATAATCCCAAGAGCCGGTATCGGGATGTAGGGCTTCGGCGATGTAGGGCTTGCCGTCCTTGCGGTGGGAAATGGCGAAGGTGTGGAGGAGATCGGCATAGTCGCCTTGCTCGATGTGATCCTGACTGTATTCCTGGAGAAGCTTCGCCATGGCCTGGAGGGTCTGGGAAGTCGCGAAGGGCCAGGATTGGCCGCTCCACCAACAGCAACGTTCGGATAAGATGAAGAGCGGATCATTTCGTTCGACGGTGGTCGGTCCGTAGGGAGCCTTGAAGAACTGCTCGTCGAGCAGAAATTGCCAAGCCTCCTCGAAGCCGGGATCCGGGAGACCGAAGGCCCAGGGGACGTAACCGTGCAGTTCGCGTCCATGAGGGCTACCAGCGAATTGGCCGCTTTGATAGGTTAGTGTGTGTTTTTCCACTACATGGCCGTCTTTTTCGTGACGCTGGTTGCTCATGGGGAAGAAGAAGTCGCGGTCGGGATCCCAGAGCTTTTCCTGAAGGTTAGTCTTGATCAGCGCGGCCTTGTCCGCGAAGCGTTTTGCCTGGGCGGCGTCGCCTTTGAGCCTGGCCATTTTTTCCAAGGCCTGAGCATCGGCCCACATGTAGGTGGTGAAGCTGGGCCGTAGTGACTGTCCGCCTCGTACCCGGTTCTGGGTCTGGCGGGAATTGATATCCAGCTCCATGCCGTCATCATGGCCCAGTTGCCAGAAGAGGCCCATGTCCTCGACCCACTTTGCCCGTTCCCACTCGTTGAAGTTTTGTACCAGGTCTGGGAAAAGATCGAGGAGGTATTCCTGGTGAGGATAGACCTGATGGATGCTCCAGGCGGACTCTGCTGCCCAGAAGGAGTACTTGCGGGGCTGGGCGCCGGGATGGCGCATCCAGTAGCGCATGTAGTCGCGGACATAGCGTGGGTTCCGCAGCCAGCGGAGGTCGTCGATCTGCAGTCCGGCGGGGCAGGCGATGGTGCCGTAGGCTCCGGACCAGAAGGGGCGGTTGGAGAATTCGGTGAAGACGTAGCCGGTGTTGGGGTCTCCGTAGACCAGGCGCCGGGTCGCCAATTCCCAGCGATAGTAGTAGGTCGTGTCGATTTCCTTATCGGGGGTTTCGAGAAAGGGAATGTGGGACTCGAACCATTCGAAGTCGCGATTGACCCAGAAATCCTGCCGTTCCAGTAGGGCTCGTTTATCGAGAATTTCCGCCGTGCTGGAGAGGGTGCTAATGAGCAGGAAAGCGAGGATGGCGAGTGTTCGATACATTACAGGAAGAGGTAAACCGAGCCGGACTAATTGCACGTATAATCTCATTTACCGAAGTGAGCGGAAATCAAATCGGGGAGCGCGTGAGTTTCTCGTAGGAAGAAGCCATGAGCGTACAGGGACATCGTATTCGAATGACAACTACTCTCGAGGCGCGAGTCGGCGGCCGTCGATGATTGGGTTTTCCATGAGGCGGCGAACGTCTTCCGGGTCCGTCTTGTCGATACCGGTCAGCAGGTAGACGACCATCCCGGCGTCGGAGGGATCGAACTCTGTACCATTAGCTTTGATACAGCTCTCCAGTCGCGTGTACAGCCAGTCCCAGCTTCTCTCCTTGTAGGCCGACAGGCTTCGCGCGTCGGAATCGCGAACCCAGTCGTACTTGTCACGATGAGCCCGTAGACCATCCCAGTTGCCGCGGCCATTCTGGTTGGCGATGTAGTCGAAGAAGAGTCCGTGCTGAGCGAATTCGGCTTCGAGTTCGTCCCAGGTCCAGCTCTTGTTCGCTTTTCTTGTTGTCGTAGAAGGGGTGTTCGCGTGCCGATGCTTGTTGTTCCAGGGGGAGTGCGAAATCAGCCGGACATGCTTCAGCTTGCGTTTATCGGATCGAGCGATGGCTTCGCCGACCACTTGCATGGGTCCCGCCGCGATGATGGTGAGCGGGTCTTCGGCGCTGGAGCGGTTGATTTCACGCTTCATCGCTTCGTAAGCGGCTTCCGGGTTCGCGACCGCTTCGATGAATTCGGTTTTCTCGAAACCGAACCACTTTTGACCGCCTAGGGCGCTGGTCCGCATCTGCTCTGCCCCATCGCCGTGTTCATGGCCGCTTCCCCAAACGTGATCGCTAAAGGTGTAGAGCCTGGTTTGGTCCTGCAGTCCACGAGAAGCGAGCAAGGCCAAGGTCATGGGCGTCGCAGGCCAGTCGTCGTGGTCATGGTCGTTGCCGTCGGAGCTGACGGCGATGCGCCCGACGGAATAAGGTATGGTTTGAGCCCAAACGACGGGCGAAAGGCAAACAAGGAGTAGCAGTGCGATCAGATAGGATTTCATTGAGCGCCATCGTCGAGGAGTGAGGCGGGCAAGGCAATGAAGACCATCCGTTTTACCAGCGTCGCAGCGTCAGTCGTCCGTTTCCGGATGACTTCGCGTTTTGCAATCGATCCGGTTGAAGAGAGGGGATTAGACCGAAGGCTGTCCGTGCGTCGCCGTACGGGCTATGCAGGATTTCAAAGGGCTGAAGAGGGTTTGGAAGGATTCGCGAAGCGGGAAAGAATTGAACCACAGAGAGCACAGAGCACACAGAGTAAAAACGACCCATCCATCTAGGAAAGTCTCCTTAATTCCACATCTATTTTTCGTGTATTTCATTGTTCTCCTAAAACGCTCATTCCCAATGATATCCCCGAATCCCTGATTGAGCCTTCTGTGTTTTGTGTGGCTAACTTAATTTCTTTGATTCTCTTGTGGTCACTTTATTCGCTTTCGGAGTGGGTTTTGGCTTTGATGATGAGATCGGCCAGTTGTCGTTAGTTGTAAATTGTATGAAAATATGGATACGATGGCTCCTATTGCCTCGTGTCGCGTAGTTCGTTTAGGGCTTTTCGTTGGGTTTGACTGGCGACTCCTTCGGAGTCGGCTATCCCGTCGGACTGGTGATCGGGTTCGGGTAGGTCTCGTTTCCATTGGCGGAAGGTTTGCTCGAGGGTTTCGACGGTCTGCGGCTCGCTAGCGCTCAGGTCCTGGCTCTCCTCGATGTCGCCGCCCATGTCGAATAGGTAGGTGGGCGATCCGGCGACGTTGATGGCTTTCTGGGACTCTGAACGGACCGCCCATTGCAGATCGGCCAGTTGCCAGAATAGATGGACGTGGGGCGCTCCGGAACGCTCGCCGGTGAAGTAGGGAAGCAGGTTTTGGGAATCGATGATTCGATTGGCGGGTTGATCGACTCTCGCGACGGCAGCGGCGGTGGAGAAAATGTCGTAGCTGGCGACAGGTTTATGGTAGGTCCCGGGGGTTAGCGTTCCTTTCCAATGAACGATATAGGGCACTCGCACGCCGCCCTCGAGGGCTGTGCCTTTGACGCCTCTGAAAGGACGGTTGTCGGAAGGCGCAGCGGGAGAGCCGCCGTTGTCGCTCATGAAGAAGATCAGCGTGTTTTCGAGGATGCCTTCTTCTTCGAGGGTATGGGTGATCCGGCCAATGCCGTCGTCCATCGCGACGATCATGGCGGCGTAGACTCTGCGGGTCTGGTCCTCGATGTTCTTGACCCGTTCTAGGTATTCGTCGCTTGCTTGAAGCGGCGTGTGGGGAGCGTTGTAGGACATGAAGAGAAAGAAGGGCGATTCGCGCTCGCGCTTGATGAAGTCCACGGCGTAGTCGGTCAATTGGTCGGTGAGGTAGCCTTCGACGGCGACGGCTTCGCCATTGCGTTCGAGCGGATGCATCCACGAGTGGATATTGGTCTCATCGGGGTTGGAGGCATGATAATCATGTCCTCCTGGAAAGAAGCCGAAGAACTCGTCGAAGCCACGGTTGAGCGGGTGATGCCCGTCTTCGACGCCCAAATGCCATTTGCCGACCAAGACGCTGCGGTAGCCTGCCTTGGACAGCAGATCGGGAAGCGTTACCTCGTCTTCCGGCAAGCCGAAACCAGGGAACCTTGGGCCTGGATTTTCCTGAAAGCCGAATCGATGCTGGTTTCTACCGGTGAGGATTCCGGCGCGGGTCGGAGCGCAGAAGGGATGCGATGCATAGCCATTCGTGCAGACGATTCCGGTTTCCGCTAGGCGGTCGATGTGCGGCGTCTGGAAGTCCTCGCAGCCGGTGTATCCAGTATCTGAATAGCCCAAGTCGTCAGCCAGAATAAGTACGACGTTGGGTCGATTGCTGGCGGCGTGGGCGAGTTGCGAATACAGAATGATTACGGAGAAAAGGGAGGCGAAAATTCGAATCATGTCAGAGTGATATAGTGTTCTTTTTGGAACCATCCGTCTTCGTCCCGCTTTGCGGGACTACGCCGCGACAGGCGGATTGACGCGGATGTGCAAGTTGGGGGATTAGACTGAATGCGTTTTCCTGTTATGGGGGTGGAGCGGCGTTGGAAGTATCACTCCCTTAAATTGTTATCCAGGTACTCGCGTATCCTTTTTATGAACTCATTGCGGCGTTTATGCCCTCCTGATTCATAGAAATGCGTTTCGTGAGGCACATTGTTCTTCTTTAGACAGTCGCTGAGGTCGGTAGCGTTTTTGAAGTCGACTGAGTCATCGTCCTTGTTGTGAAAGATCGAGATTAGTATCGAATTTTCTTTGACGATGTTAGCCAAGTCTTGGCCCTCGGTTGGAACTTGATAGTATCCAGCTGAAGCGAAGCAAGCTCGCGTCAGTTCTGGATAATGAATTCCGAAAAGGAACGAGAACGCTCCTCCCTCCGAATGTCCAACGACGATCGCTCTGTCGTCGCTAGTTCTATATAGCCGCTTCGTTTCTTCAATGCAGTTAGCAATTAGCTTGGTGAACATTCGTTCCATGGCGAATCGGTTCACTGCGTCGACAGGAACATTCACTGTAGAGCTCCGCGGACGCGTATGCTCTGGCCAAATTGTGAATCCAGCTTTTTTCTTGTCGAAGAAAGCGGAGTTCTTGGGGTGATTGGCTCTTGGTAGCACGTAGATGACTCCATCGCGGCCCAGGCTGTTCGCCGTCTCTTCCAAGCTTGTATTGGAACCGCCACTACCGTGTAGGAGGATGCAAATCGGAAAGCTTCTATCCGCTGAACTAGCTTCGTCGTAGTCTTCTGGTAGAAGAACGGAATAGTATCCTATGGATTCCTGGATAACAGGATGATGTCGATGATTGTCGGAGCTCACTGATTAGGGTAATTGGAGCGCCTGAGCTTTTCAAGATGAGGTTTAGTAGCCGATATTTGCATCCTGCTTTTCAATACCCTGCGGCTTGGCCGTCTTTGCGGCGTTCGGAGGCTCCGTAGTAGACGCCGTTTTCGGGATTGCGGTAGATCGCTTGGTATCCGCCGAACATAATGGTCGCGCCTTGCTTCGTCTTGTGGCCCATCGCTTCCAAAGCCTGGATGACCTCTGGATCGAATCCTTTTTCGTAGAGAATGGTACCGCCATCTTCCATGGTTCCATCCGTTCCGTAGGGCTGGGTCGATCCGGAGTGGTTGATGCGAGGGGCGTCGCCGGCTTCCTGGAAGTTCATTCCGAAATCCTTCACATTGATAATGATCTGGACGTGGCCTTGCGGCTGCATGCTGCCTCCCATGAGGCCGAAGGCGATGAGCGGCTGACCGTTTTCGGTAACGAATGCCGGAATGATGGTGTGGAAGGGACGCTTTTCCGGCTCGTATTTGTTGGCGTGCCCTTCTTCGAAGGTGAAGAGAGCGCCTCGATTCTGCAGTCCGAATCCGAGCTCTGGAATGCACACTCCCGAACCGAAGCCCGCGTAGTTGCTTTGTATCAGCGAAACCATCATGCCGTTCGAATCGGCCGCGCAGAGATAAACGGTATCCCCATGCTCGGGTATGCCTGAGGGATACTGGCTCGACGCCGCTTCCAGATCGATCAAGGCGCGTCGCTTGTCCGCGTATTCCTTGGAAATGAGTTCGGTTATGGGAAGCTTTCCGAAGTCGGGATCCGCATAGAATCGAGCCCGATCCTCGTAGGCGAGTTTCTTGGCTTCCACAAAAGCGTGAATATGTTCCCGGCTGCCGAAGCCCGCCGCTTTCAAATCGAATCCTTCCAGAATATTCAAGATCTGCAGGGCAGCGATGCCTTGGGTGTTAGGCGGCAATTCCCACAGGTCCCAGCCTCGGTAGTTCGTGGATACGGGTTCGACCCATTCGCTTTTATGAGCTGTGAGGTCTTCGTAAGAAAGGTAGCCGCCGATCTCTTTCATGTAGGCATCGATGCTCTTGGCGATCGCTCCCTGGTAGTAGGCCTGGCGGCCGCCGTTGGCGATGAGCGATAGGGTCTTGGCCAAAGCGGGATTCTTCCAGATGTCGCCCTTGCGAGGCGTCTCGCCGTCAAGAGTGAAGGTCTCGATGAAGCCCGGCATGATATCCAGATCTTTCTTACGCTTCTTCAAAGAAGCCGCCCAGTTGTCCGCGATGATTTCGGGGATGGGATGTCCTTTCTCCGCATAGCGAATGATGGGCTCGAGAATCTCCTTCATGGAAAGCGTTCCGAATCTCTGGTGAAGCTCGAACCAGCCGTCGACGCATCCAGGAACGGACAGGGAGAACTTGCCCATGTAGGGAATCTCTTCGGTGATTCCTTCATTTGCGAATGCCTCCATGGTCAGGGAGCGCGGCGATCGACCGCTAGCATTGAGGCCGTGCAATCGCTTGGTTTTCGGGTCCCAAACAATGGCGAAAAGATCGCCTCCGATCCCGTTGCTCATCGGCCTCATCAGGCCAAGAGCCGCATTGGCTGCGATGGCCGCGTCGACCGCGGATCCCCCTTGCTGCAGAATGTCCAGACCGATCTGAGTGGCCAGCGGATGGCTGGTCGCCACGATGCCGTTTTGGGCGATCACCTCTGAGCGGGTAGCGAATGGCTTATACGGCTTCCGGTCGGCGGCTTGAACAGCCAAGCATATCGCGAAGATGCAGATTAAAAGGAGGGGGCAGTGCATGAGATGACGATATCGTTGGTTAGGTTTGAATCAGGAAACGATATCAATCGCGAATGCCATCGAGGTCTAGTAGAAATGCAAGAGGGAGAAGCAAGGGTCGGAGGTTTGGATGGATACTGCTAGATGGAGGTTTCCACTTGTTTGGCTTTAATGAAGAGATCGCCCAATTGTTTGGAGACGCTTCCGAACTCCCAGAAATCTTCGGTGTTCGAGTTGATGTTTACAGCGATGACGATCTGTCTTTCCGGGAGAATCATCAGCCAGCTTTGCGCGCCGCGCGAGACGCCACCGTGGTTCGCCTTGCGAATGGTTTCGGGATCTTGGGGATTCCGTAGTTGGACGCGCCAGCCGAGCGCATAGTTTTGGCTGTTTACCGATCCGTCCAGGAGGGTTTGGGGTGTCCAGAAGATGGAGCGCGTTTTCGGGCTGATGTATTGATCATCTAAGTACGCGGATCCTAGCTTTACCAGATCGGAGGATGTGGAGATGAATCCGCCGCCTGCGAGGCGGTGGCTTAGATCTACCTTTCGCCATGGCTTTGCTCGTCGCTGTCGGCCTTCGTCGTTCCAATAGAATGTCGCGAGCCTGCCCGTCGCTTTGGCTTCCGTTTCCGTCATGGTCGACTCCATGGCAAGGGGCTGGAGTACTTGCTCCCTTATGATGTCTAGGAAGGGTTTTTGCGAGGCAGCCTGCATGGCGGCGCTTTGTAACACCGTACCGTAGGTCGAATAGCTGAAGCCCCTTCCGGGTTCGAATAGCAGTTCGCTGCCGTCGAACATACTCAAAGCGTCATTCACATCCCGAAAGCGAGTCTTTAGGGATATGCTCCGATAGAGTCCAAGGAGGTCCGTGTTTTCCCTGTAGTGGGGTAGTCCTGACATGTGGCAGGCAAGCTGCCTCGGAGTGATGTCGCTCCAATTGGGATTGGGGAGCGGTTTAATGTATTCGGATATTGGAGTATCGAGATCAATGTTTCCCGAGTCGACGAGTCTGGCCAGTCCGGTGGCGGTGAGGGCTTTGGAGGTACTGCCAATGCGGAATTGGGTCTGAGGCGTGGCTGGCGCGCGAGACGAAATGTCGGCCCAGCCGGCGGCTCCTGCCCAAGCTATTTCGCCGTCAATGGCCACTGCTGCGGAGATGGCGGGCACATTGATCTGGGTCTTGTGTCGTTGGAGAATGGCAATCGCTTCTTCCCCCGCTTTCTGATAGCCCGGCATATAGAGAACTTGATGGCTTTGATTATCTTCGGGTATATCTTGCAGGCCAAAGGGCGGCATGGGAGCCTTGCCTCTGTAGGCGTAGAATAGGTAGATCGGTTGGGTGAACCAGACTGCGCTAGCCAGGACGAGAACGAGCAGAACTTTGTAACGGTGTTTTCTGAGCATAAGGACCTTTATTTGAAGCTTGGTTACGAAAACCCGATTCAGAGGTAACGGTTACATTCGAGATTTTGGAATAGCTTCTATTCGGCTCGGAAATTTTGGCGGTAACCTTTGGGAGTGACACCGTAGTGTTGCTCGAAGGCGCGGCGAAATACGTCGGCGCTGTGGTAGCCGCAGGCGGCGGCGATCTCTTCTACTGGCCAGTCTTGGTCAGCGAGCAGCTGTCGACTGTAGTCCAAACGCAATGACGCCACGAACGTTGCGGGCGTCTGGCCTTCGGATTCTTTGAACTGGCGGTAGAAGCTACGGCGACTCATGTTCGCCTGTTCCGCGAGTCGCTCGATGCTGAGGTCCGATGTCAGATTGTCCATGATCCAGCAGCGTAGATTTTCGAATTTCGTCGAAGCCTTTCGTTGAGTCTCCAAAGGAATCGAATACTGGGCTTGGTCTCCGGACCGTTTGTAGTGGACGACCAGCTGTCGCGCGACGTCGATGGCGACATCCTTTCCGTAGTCCTCTTCGATTAAGTGGAGCGCGAGGTCGATCCCCGCGGTAATGCCAGCGGAGCTGTAGAAATGTCCGTCCTTCACGTACAGCTTATCCGCTTGTAGATTCACTTTAGGAAAGCGCTCTGCGAATGAAGCGGCGTGCTGCCAATGCGTGCTCGCGGTTCGATGGTCGAGCAGTTCCGCTGTGGCGAGCATGAAGGCCCCCGTGCAGACTGAAACCATGCGACGCGTCGTTTCGGCTCGTTTTCTCAGCCATACTGCGTATTCACGGGACACGTACTGATCTCGACAGCAGGCTCCTCCAGGAATGATGAGGGTATCCAAGGCGCCTCGCCATTTGAGGTCGTGGTCGGGCAATACGCGGGCGCCCGAGGCCGTGGATGTGGGGCGGAGAGACTTGCTGAGGAAAACGATTTCGTAGCGATAGGGACTGATCCAACCTACATAGCTGAACGCGTCGTGGGGTCCAAATACGTCCAAGCTGATGAACCCGTCGTAGAGAAGAAATCCTATGCGTTTCGGTTTCAAAAGGATAGAGATTCAGTGTGATGTCGCCGTTTTGTCGATACTGATTTTTAGAACCGAATCGCTTGTATCCAATTCGGACTTAAGGTGCCAAAGATTTCCATCGATTGTGGAGATCCAGGAACTAGACAAGAGATCGCTGGAAGTGGCGAGTTTCCAGTTAGGAACATCCTCTAGCTTCGAGCGAAGGTAGTAGATAACTTCTCGGCTTTTCCCTGGGTCGATCTTGTATTCCAGATTCCAGGACTCGGCGTCGCCGTAGTTGTAGAGGCGTCTTGCCTTCCAATCTCTTGGGAATCCGCCGGGAAGCCTTGGTATATGGCGATCCGCTAACAGGCCTCGTATGTATCCGTTCTCCGGATTCCAATCGTATTCGAGTCTGGAAGCGATGGTTAGGGCGCGTTTCTCGCCTAGAATTCGGGAAACCAGATAAAGCGCGGAATCCGTTCCCGAGACTAGCCCTGCCGAAGTGACGATGCCTCCGCTGTCGATGAAGCGTTGATCCCTGCGAACGATGACGCTCGGGTACTTTTCCGCGAGACCTTTGAAGTCGCCGTGAAAGGTCGTGGCTTCCTTACCGTCCAGCAAGCCCGAGGCTGCTAGGATCCGAGCGCCAGTGCAGACGGACAGCGTGTAGCGGGCTTTTTCCTTGTTTTCGCGAACCCAGTCCAGGGTCTCTTGATCTAGCTCGATCTCGCGGACGTCTCCTCCAGGCACCAGCACGATATCCGCTTCCGGAGCGTTGCTGAAGGTGTATTCAGGATTTACTTTCAAATTCATCACGGTGGTCACTTCCTCGCCGTCTTTCGAAACGGTGAAAACATTGAACCCCGCTTGTCCGAAGACTTCGTAAGGGGCTGCGAAGTCGATGATCTGTACTTGGTCGAACATTAGGATAGCGACCTTGATACGGTCCCGTTTGCTTTTGTCTGTACCCATTGCCATGGTTCCGGTGGCAGTCGCTAAAAGAGCGAAGGAAGCCGCTCTGATGATCGTTGTGATTCGGTGTCGTAAACGCATGCCTCGAAGAATATCAGTCGAACCCATTTGGCGCAATGACAAGAAAACGACGAAAAGCGCCAAAGGCAAGATGGGTCAGTCACTGAGAATAAGAGAGAGTTTGGGAACCATCCGTCTTCGTCCCGCTTAGCGGGACTACGCCGTGACAAGCGGATCTTCCTATACCAAGACTTCCTCCTGTTATGAGAGTGTCGCTACGCTCGGAACTCGCGATGCTCGTTGAGGTGTCGATCTTCGACCTCGGTACGCCAAGGCTAAGGCGGACACGACGGCAGAACAAATGAACGCGGATAGACGCGGATCTTAGAATTTGGATTAGGTTGTTATTTTTGAAACAACGAAATACTCCAATCACACGAAATTGGAATATGAAATGATAAAGTCTTTCGTGTATTTAGTGTGTTTCGTTGTTAAAAATGTCTATAGGAAAACGTATCCGAAAAGCACCGACGCTGTCGTGCTCGAAAATATCTGTACGGTCTGATCTAAGCAATAGGAGGCGATGAAGTCATCATATCGGCAGTGATGCGCCTGTGAACGCATCCGGACTCCTGGAAAGACAGGGGCTAATCTGACGAATTTTATGTCTAGGTCGTTTTTGGACTCCGAGGGTTGTGATTTAATATTGGGTACGTCGACTCACCTCGCGGATTTGCCGCTTCTAGTAGGGAAAAAGCAATCATTTCGTACCGGTTCTAGTTTCGCTTGGCTATTCACTAGGGTTATCTATTCGCAAAGCGGCAACGAGATGCTCTAAAGAGAAGAGAAATCTCGGGAAAGCGTTTCTGGCGCACCATTATCGTGTTGCGATTTCCGGCCGGAAGCCCTTTGCCCGTAAAAAGAATAAGTATGAACACATCTCTGAAAAAGATCGCGCTTGGCGGGCTGATGCTCCTGGCAGTTTGGCCGCAAGCGGGGGCTCAAACTAGAATTTTCAGGCAACTGCCTGCCGATAGCAGCATTGGCTTTGGCCTCTCGGAGAAGTTCTCCGTCGAAGTGAAAACCTGTGGCGAGACCTATCGTTCCGTGTATACTTATGGGATAACGCCGAACAACGAATCCACCGTGACTCGAAAGGAGCACCTCGCCATGTTCGGCTTCGATCCGGCGGATGGACCGGTTACCATCAAGGTGGCTTTGAACGACGCGTCGGCCCTATCTGCCGCGAACATCGGCTTAGTGAACAAGACCTACAAGGGCGTCACGACGTCCTTCAAGGACGGGGCATTCCTGATTCAGGTTTGCCAGCCCTTGAAACAACTCATGGTCAGAATGCCAGACGACAAGGCCAACCCGCTGATGATTCACGTGGATCCCTACGATAATCCGCCGCTTCCCGCCGACGCTAAGGTGGTGGTTTTCGATGGAGGAGAAAATGGCAAAATCCATGAGCAAACCGCGGAGTGGGACCGCTACACGGTTCCAAACGACGTGGATGCAGTTGTAATCGAGGACGGAGCCTTGTTCAAGGGAACCATTCATCTCGAGGAAACCCGTTCGACGCCTCTGACGGTGCAAGGCAACGGCATGATCATTTGCCGCTACACCTCCAAGCCCAGCAACGACGTCAAGATGAGGTTCAATGCCCTAGAGCTGACCCATGGTTCGGGGCATAAGATTGATGGATTGACCTTCGTCAACGGGCGGCATTTCGCCATTCGCGTGAGCAAGGCCGCTCACGCCCGCAATATAAAAATCTATGGCTATCGGGCCAACAACGATGGCATCGTAGCCGGCGACGATTCGCTGATCGAGAACAGCTTTTTCAAATGCAACGACGACCACATAAAACTCTATTACCCGCGAACCATCGTGCGTAATTGCGTGTTCTACGAACAGTGGAACGGTGCGATTTTCCAGTTCGCGTGGAATCGGCTCGATCCGGGCGACGATTGTCTGATCGAGAACATAGAAGTTCTCGAATGGGAGGCGAACTGCGGCGATCCGGACCTAGGCTCCGGTGGCATCGCTCGCTCTTTCATTAATCATCGCGAGTCGGAAGACTACGGAAAGATGCTGCTCAACACCACTTTCAGAAATGTATATATCCAGCCGGAGATCGCGCGGTTCATTTGCCTGAATGGTCTGGATCATCCGATCACCTACGAGAATTTGAATATAGAGAACGTGACGCTTGAGCAGCCTCCCAGAGAATATAACTGGATTTACGCGAATAAGGCCGACGACGATTCGACTTCGATCGAGATAAACTTCAAAAACGTGCGCTTTGGGGACCGCTTCATTCGGCAAGACGATTTCAAAACCAAAGGGACGGTTAAGCTGTCTTTCGATAATTCCGGCAAACCCTACGCTGGCTTTCTCAATCCGGACGAGCCGACAGCTTGCGACTGCGACGAGTGAAGAATTGGACACGCTAATTCCTGACTACCCAAATGTTTCAACTATCGTTTTAGAAACGAACCGCGAATGAACGCGAATAGACGCAGGTCTTAGAGTTAGGAATGGGTTTTTAACAATGCTTCCGCTTGATCCGAGCGAAGCTGGGGCGGGATTCGGGAGCAGGATAATTACAGACGAACTTGCCTGACTGCGATTTGGGGAGAAGGGGGCAGCGGCAGTTGACTCTATCCGAATTCGCTTTAGCCAGTATCGTAATGCACTGTTGTTATGAGCGATTCAAGTAGGTCAAGTGGAGAGAGTCTTCGGTTAGAAGAGGATAGGGAGCGCCATAAGAACTGGAAGCGTTGGGGCCCTTATCTGGCGGAGCGGCAGTGGGGGACGGTTCGCGAGGACTATTCGGCAGAGGGCGAGGCTTGGGACTCGTTTCCTTTCGAACATGCCCATCTGCGAGCCTACCGTTGGGGCGAGGATGGCATTTTGGGCTTCTGCGATCGGCAGTGTCGGCTTTGCTTTTCTCTGGCCATGTGGAATGGAAAGGATCCCTTTCTCAAGGAGCGGCTTTTCGGCTTGAATGGCAGAGAAGGCAATCATGGGGAGGATTGTAAAGAGCTGTACTACTACTTGGATTCGTCTCCCACCCATTCCTACGCGAAAGGCCTTTACAAGTATCCACAATCCGAGTTTCCCTACGAACGCCTTCGCCAGGAAAACGCTCGTAGAGGCTACCACGATAGCGAGTATGAAATTCTGGATACAGGAATCTTTGATGACGATGCTTATTTCGACGTGTTTGTCGAATACGCCAAAAAGGGACCCAACGACCTGCTGATCCAAGCGACGATCGCGAATCGAAGCGACGATTCCTCCGCATTCCATTTCCTGCCTAAACTCTTTTTCCGCAATACTTGGATATGGGGATGCGAGCACGAGGGTTGCACCTTGAAGCCTTCCATTCGAAAGAGGGATTCAGGAGCGCTGGAACTCGAGCACCAGACCTTGAATCGCTTTCATTTCGAGGCCGATGTCGCTTCGGATGGCGTCGAGCCGATTTTCGTTTTTTCGGAAAACGAAACGAATACCAGAGATTTGTATGATTCCGACAACTACACGCCCTATGTCAAAGACGCTTTCAATCGCTGGCTGATTCATGGGGAGACGGATGCCGTGAATCCGAAGGAGATCGGGACCATAGCGGCCGTTTACTATCCCTTGAACATATCAGCGAGGGGAGAAGTGACTGTTAGAATGCGTCTGTATTCCGAGGAGGAGCGCCCGAGATCTTCGTTCGGGAAGCCATTCGCAACCGTATTCGAAAAACGGAAACAAGAGGCGGGATCGTATTGGAACGAAGTTTTGAAAGGATCGGATTCCGATGGCGATCGCGAAACGCGGAAGCAGGCCTATGCTGGTCTCCTGTGGAGCAAGCAGTTTTACCATTTCTCGGTTCACGATTGGCTGAGGGGAGATCCCGACATCGCCCAGCCTCCCAAAAAACGGCTTCAAGGTCGCAACAAGGCTTGGAGCCATTTGTTCAATCGAGACGTAATCTCCATGCCGGACAAGTGGGAATATCCTTGGTACGCGGCTTGGGATTTGGCCTTCCACATGATTCCGTTCGCGGACATCGATCCGGATTACGCGAAGCAGCAGCTGATCCTTTTTCTACGGGAATGGTACATGCATCCCAATGGCCAAATTCCCGCCTACGAATGGGAATTCGGGGACGTGAATCCGCCGGTGCATGCCTGGGCTTGCTGGGAGGTGTATAAGCTTGAGCGCGACAAAGGGAGGCAGGATCTGCTTTTCCTAAAACGCGTCTTTCAAAAGCTGCTGCTCAACTTCACCTGGTGGGTGAATCGCAAGGATCCTGACGGCAATAATATTTTCAGCGGCGGTTTCCTGGGCCTGGATAACATTGGCGTTTTTGATCGCTCCAAGCCGCTGCCTGGTGGAGGGCATTTGCAGCAAGCGGACGGTACGGCGTGGATGGCGTTCTATTGCGCCCGCATGCTCTCGATCGCGCTGGAACTGGCCAAGTTCGACAAGAGCTACTCGGATGTGGCTTCGAAGTTTTTCGAGCACTTCGTGGGAATCGCCGACGCGATGAACAAGCTGGGCGGCGAGGGCCTTTGGGACTCCGAAGACGGGTTTTACTACGACCGCATTCGCAGTCAGAGTCTGCCTGACGGCTCCCAACGCATGCGCATTCGCTCGATGGTGGGGATTATTCCGCTGTTCGCGGTCGATCTCCTCGACGAGGCCGAGCTCGAGCAATTGCCTGGCTTTCGGAGTCGAATGAACTGGTATCTTGAGCATCGGAAAGATCTCGCTCAGCAAATCGCCTACATGGAATGCTCCGCCTCGGGAGGCAAGTATCTCCTGGCAATTCCCTCCCGAGAACGTTTGCAAAGCGTGCTTTCGTATCTGTTTTCCGAGGACGAATTTCTTTCGCCTTACGGAATAAGAGCGCTCTCCAAGTATCATGAGCGTAATCCTTTTTCCATGACGATCGACAGGGAGCGCTACGAAGTCGGCTACGAGCCTGGAGATTCGCAGAGCTGGCTTTTTGGCGGGAATTCGAATTGGAGAGGACCGGTCTGGTTTCCGGTGAATTACCTTATCGTCGAATCGCTTAGAAGGTACTATCGATTCTATGGCGATTCCATCAAAGTCGAAGCCCCAACGGGCTCAGGGAACCTGCTCAATCTAAACGAAGCGGCGGACTTTCTCAGCGAGCGTTTGCGCTCCTTGTTTCTGCCAGATGCCAACGGCTCTCGACCAGCTCATGGAGATGCCAGTCTGTATTCGGAGGATCCGAACTTCAAAGATCTCGTTCTCTTCTACGAATACTTTCACGGAGACAATGGCAGAGGTTTGGGAGCCAGCCACCAAACGGGCTGGACCGCTTTGGTAGCCTCGTTGTTCACCTAGAGCCTATCCCTTCGTATTCGGAATTTGGATAAAAAAAGCGATGCCGCTAGGCATCGCTTGAAAAAGTGTATAGACCTTAAGTTGTCTTAGGCAGTCGCAGCTTCGGCTACTGGCACCTCGCCGATGGTCTTCAGAACGCGAGAACAGATCTGATAAGGATCGCCTTGCGAATTGGGACGACGGTCTTCTAGGTAGCCTTTATAGTCGTTATTCACGAAGCTATGAGGAACGCGAATCGAGGCTCCACGGTCCGCCACGCCCCAGCTAAACTTGTCGATAGACTGGGTTTCGTGAAGACCGGTCAAGCGCATATGATTATCGGGTCCGTAGGCCGCGATGTGCTCGTCCTTATTCTTCTCGAAAGCGTCCATGAGAGCCATGAAGTACTCCTTGCCGCCAACCTCGCGCATGTGCTTGGTGGAGAAGTTGCAGTGCATGCCGGAACCATTCCAGTCGCCAGTGAATGGCTTACAGTGCCACTCGACGTAGATTTCGTACTTTTCGCAGAGGCGCTCTAGCAGGTAGCGAGCGATCCACATATCGTCGGCGCATTTCCTAGAGCCTTTGGCGAAGACCTGGAATTCCCACTGGCCTTTGGCCACCTCGGCATTGATGCCTTCATGGTTGATGCCAGCTGCCAGACAAAGCTCGAGATGCTCGTCTACGATTTCGCGAGCCATGGAGCCGACATTGCGGAATCCCACGCCGGTATAGTATTCGCCTTGAGGATTCGGATAACCTTCTTCCGGCCAGCCAAGAGGACGACCGTCTTCGAAAAGGAAATACTCTTGTTCGAGGCCAAACCATGCGTCGGGATCGTCAGCGATAGTCGCACGGTAGTTGCTGGGGTGCGGATCGCCGTTGGGAAGCGTTACTTCGCACATGACCAGAAAGGCGTTGTTGCGGCCTGCGTCTGGGTAAAGCGCTACGGGTTTGAGCATGCAATCGGAATCGCTGCCATCGGCCTGCTGCGTAGAGCTGCCGTCGAAGCCCCATTGTGGACAGTCGTCAACGGACTGAGGAGCTTCCTGCACGATCTTAGTCTTGCCGCGTAGATTGGGTATTGGCTGATATCCATCTAGCCAAATGTATTCGAGCTTGTATTTAGCCATATTGTTTTCGTTCGTGTTAAGGGTTTGGTTGTCCAGAAATCGCTGTGGAAAGTCGGGAGCAGAATCCGGCTCCTGGGACGAAATCCGAGTTCAGCAAAAGACGCGCCTTGCGCGAGCAAAAATTTAAAAAATTTCCTAATTCTATTTCTGCGTGGCCATCGCTCTGTTAATGAGCTCAAATTTAATCATGCGCGAGGTCAAAGATACGCAGAGAGCGGTTGTCCGGATTGGATATGATGGACGCGTGCACAAATGGTACAAGGGTCCCTTGGCCAAGGAGCGGTTCGAGAACGAGATGAGGATGCTTCAAGTTTTGGAAGACAATCGATGCCCCTTTGTTCCGAGACTATTGAGCCGGGACGAATCACAGTTGTATATCGTCACTACCAATTGCGGTTCTCTAGCCACGAAGATCACAGAGGAGAAGGTGAAAGAGCTTTTTGCGGAGCTTGAAGTATACGGGGTCAGACATGAGGACCCCTTTGCTCGAAACATTACCTACGATCCTCAACGCGGTCGTTTTTGCGTGATCGATTTCGAGTTCGCGACGCTGGTCGAATCAGGCGCCGGGCTGACTCTCAAGGACGCTGAGGACGAAAAGGAACGAGAAAAGGCCGAGCGCAAACTATGAGCGAGTCCTCTCCTGATTTATACACGCCCGAGCTTTCATGGTCAGGAATGACGCATCCAGGGCGTTTCCGAAAAAACAACGAGGACGCTTTTCTTGCCCTGACTTTCGACGCTCAGGAAGTTCGCTACCTAGGCAAGGTGGGTGAGGGGTCTTTAACCAAGGGCGATTTCATATTCGCGGTGAGCGATGGCATGGGCGGAGCGAACGCGGGGGAATACGCGAGTAGGATTGCGGTCGATAAGATCACCGAGCTGCTTCCTTCCAGTTTCGAAATCGCGGCAATGGGTATGGATCGAGGATGTGGCCAAATTCTCGTCGAGCTCTTCGCTCGTATCCACCAAGAAATGACACAAATGGGTCAGCACTATGACGAACTCAGTGGCATGGGAGCAACGCTTAGCCTGGTTTGGCTAACTCCTGGCTGGGCCCATTTCGCTCACGTAGGCGATAGTCGCATTTACTATCTGCCGAAGGAGGGGGAGATGAAGCAACTGACTGAAGATCATACCCATGTGGCCTGGCTGTATCGACAGGGCAGGATCACGGAGAGCGAAGCTCGACGGCATCCCAAGCGGAATATCCTACAGCAAGTGCTGGGAGGCCAGACGCTTAAGGCGACTCCGCAAATCGGTTCAGTCGGACTGGAGTCGGGAGATCGGTTCGCTTTGTGCACGGATGGGATCAACGACGCGATACGGGACCATCGTATTGAAACATTGGTTGCAAATCCGCCGGTAGCGAGATTTCAGGAGATGGAGATCGCCGACCGGCTAGTTACCGATGCCTTGGAGGAATCAGGTCGCGATAACCTGACCGCTCTGGTGGTCGAGATTGACTGAGTTTTTGGGAGAACCTACTTGATGATCATCTGATCCACCGACTTGCCGGCAGGGATCATTGGCATGACGTGCTCGGTGTAAGGCGTGATGACGTCGAGGACGAAGGCTTCTTCCGAGTCCAGCATTTCCTGAACCGCATCTCGAAGTTCTTCCCTTTTATGAACGCGCCTGGCCGGCAAGCCGAAGCCGTTTGCGATCTTAACGTAGTCGGGATAGAGAGCGTCGATATTCTCGGGCGATCCAATGTTGTTTTCGTCGCCTAGAATCGTGTTGCCGCGCACGCTGTCGTAGAAGCGATCCTCCCACTGCATTACCATTCCGAGATGCTGATTGTTGAGAATCAAAGCCTTGGCCGCAATCTTCTCGATCTTCGCTGTAGCCAATTCCTGGATATTCATCACGAAAGAGCCATCTCCATCGATATCGATAACTTCGCGATCTGGGCAGGCCACTTTGGCGCCTAAGGCCGAAGGATAGCCATATCCCATCGATCCGAGCCCTAGCGAGGAAACATGACTGCGTGGATATTTGAAATCGTAGAACTGAGCCGCCCACATCTGGTGCTGGCCGACTCCCGTCGTAATGATGGCCTCGCCATCGGTTAATTCATAGAGCACTCGTACCGCTTCCTGACCCAGAATATGGGGGCTGTCTTCGAATTCGAACGGGTATTCCGTTTTCCACTGGTCGATTTGATCGAGCCAGGCAGTGAGGTCGGGTTTGGCGAAATCGATTTGCGGCATCAACTCGTTCATGCGGCCCATGGCGAACTTGATGTCGGATACGATGGGATGATGGACGATCTTGTTCTTGTTGTGCTCGGAAGCGTCGACGTCGATATGCACGATCTCCGCCTGAGGCGCGAATTTGGATACATCGCCCGTAATGCGATCGTCGAAACGGACGCCGAAAGCCAGCAGCAGGTCGCAATTGTGAACGGCTAGATTGCCGTACGCGGATCCGTGCATGCCGAACCATTTCAGCGAAAGGTCGTGCGTCTCCGGAAAAGCTCCCACACCCATCAGGGTCGAAGAGCAGGGTATACCGGTGCGTTCTATAAATTCCTGTAGCTCCTTGTAGGATTCACTGGCTACGATGCCGCCGCCATAGTAGACCATGGGCCGCTTGGCCTCTTCCACTAGGCGTAGAACGTTTTTCAGCTCTCCATCGGAAGCGTGGGTCGGGTATTTATTCTCCAGCAGGTCGATTTCCGCGTCCCAGTTCGGCAGGATCTTGTTCTGCTGAACGTCCTTGGGCACGTCGATCACAACGGGGCCAGGTCGACCTGTTGTCGCGATCTTGAAAGCCTTTTTCATGATTCGAGGCAACTCCTCGGTATTCATGACCAGGAAGCTGTGCTTCACCACCGGAAGCGTCATGCCGAAGAAATCGGTTTCCTGGAAGGCGGCCTTGCCAATGAACTTCGAGTAGACTTGGCCAGTAATCGCTATCAGCGGCGTACTGTCCATGTAGGCGTCCGCGATGGCCGTCATAAGGTTCGTAGCTCCGGGACCGCTGGTCGCCATGCAGACGCCTGGCTTGCCAGTGGCTCTGGCGTAGCCCTCGGCCGCGAAGGATCCTCCTTGTTCGTGCCGAGGAAGAATGGTGCGAATCTTGTCTTTTCGCTTGGCCAGGGACTGGTGAAATTCCATCGACGCTCCGCCAGGGTAGGCGAAGATGACATCAACGCCTTCGCGTATCAGCGATTCAATGACGATGTCCGCTCCATTCATTTCGGAGCTGGTTTCTGCGGAAGGCTTGGCGGTAATCTGTTCGGTTTCGGCGCTCATTGAACTTCGGAAATTTTCGCGGATTAAGATGCGATTCGCTGTTTCTTAGGCAAGAATGCTTTTATCCGTGGATACGGCTTCGCTTTATTTTAACGAAATCAAGCGGAGACTAGCCAGCGGCTTCGTTGATGTGGATGACTTTCCCTTCGGCTACCTTCTCTTCGATTTCCCCCAAATGTCGATAGCGGTCGTAGCGCTTCGCTTCGAGTTCCTCTATTGAGAGTTTCTGTAGCTCGGCGAGATGCTTTTTCAGCATTTTCTCCAAATTCCTGGCTGCCGCTTCGGCATCGGTATGGGCTCCTCCGAGAGGCTCCTCTATGATGTCGTCGACCACACCGAATTTTTTCAGCAGTTTCTGATCGCCAAGTTTCAAGGCCTTAGCCGCCTTGGCGGCTTGCTTCTGGCCTTTGAAAAGGATGGCCGAGCAGCTTTCCGGCGCGATAACCGAATAATAGGCGTTTTCGAAAATGAGGACGCGATCGGCTACCGCTATGCCTAGAGCTCCGCCAGAGCCGCCTTCTCCGAGAACGGCTGTAATGATCGGCGTGCTCAACTGGCTCATTTCGCGAATGTTTACGGCGATGGCCTCTGCTACGTGTCTCTCTTCAGAACCGATGCCGGGATAGGCGCCTGGAGTATCGACCAGAGTAATGACCGGCAGGCCGAATTTCTCGGCCATTTTCATCAGGCGAAGGGCCTTGCGATAGCCTTCCGGGTTGGGCATCCCGAAATTGCGGTGAATATTCTCCTTGGTGTTTCTTCCCTTTTGCTGGGCGATCAGCATGACCGACTGGCCGCCGAAAAAGGCGGTGCCCCCGATGATCGACTTGTCGTCGCGGAAAGCGCGATCGCCATGCAGTTCCTGAAAGTCGTCGAAAATGGCTTCGATGTAGTCGAGCGAGTAGGGCCGTTGGGGATGACGAGCCAACATTACTCGTTTCCATGGATCCAAGTTGGAGTAGATCGTTTTCTTGGTGCGAGCGATTTTGCTCTCGATAGCCTCAATCTCGTTGGAGACGTCGATGTTGTTTTCCGTGGATAGCTGGTGCAATGCGTTCAGCTGGTCCATAAGGCCGCGTAGCGGCTTTTCGAAGTCGAGGGCGTATTTGTTGTCCATGGGCCTGACCGTGTGGGAAGTGGCGCAATATGGGGCCGTTTTAGTTAATGTCCAGGTTTATTAACGGAGTTTTTCAAAGGCTCTCAAAGCCATTTTGAGCCTCTTCCGGATTCTGCAATTGCTGTTTCCAGCCCAGCATTTTCGCTTGGGCTCCAAATTTTTCCGCCTTCTCCTTGTCGCCCAGCTCTACCCAGATGCGTGACAAGGAGGTGTTGATGAGGAGATCGTCGGGTTTAAGGGCGTGGGCTTTTTCCGCTGCGGCCAGGGCTTGCTGATAGTCCTTCTCGAAGTAGTGGACTTCCGTAAGAGCATGCCAGGCCTCGAATGATTCGGGAAACTCGCTCAAAGCCGCGTCTAGCTTAGCGACTGCCGTTGCGCTGTCACCCATCGTGAATTCGAAGGTGGCGTCTTCTATAATAGTGGCTAGATCCTGGTCCTCTGGCATTTAGAAAGTTCGGTTGGGAGGATCGACGCAGAACTTAGGAAATTGTTCATTCATTGTCGAGCCTGAGCGGCTTGAATCAATACGGATCCTAGAGTATCAGCATCGCGTCCCCGTAGCTCAGAAATCGATACTTCTCCCGGATAGCCTCTGCGTAAATCTCTTTCAGCCAATGAATTCCGTCTTCATCTCCTGGTGACAAAAAGGCGGCGACGAGGCATAAGAGGGTTGATTTGGGCAAGTGAAAATTGGTAACCAGGGCATCGACTCCAGAAAAACGATACGGAGGATAGATGAACAAATCGGCTTCCTGGACTGCGGTGGTTTGGTCGGGGGCTTCGTTTCTAGATAGATAGTCCTCGATAGTTCGAACGCTGGTCGTCCCGATCGCGATTCGACGGGTTCCTTCCTTGGCGGCGTTATGGAGGGCGTCCTGCGTTTCGGTAGGCATCTCGTAGGTTTCGCGATGAATTTGGTGTTCGTCGAGCGTTGCGGTCTCCAGTGGCTTGAAGGTTCCCATGCCGACATGCAGAATCAGGTCATGAAAAGCTGCTCCTTTCGTGACGATCGCCTGGTTTAACGCGTCGGTAAAATGGAGTCCTGCTGTTGGAGCTGCCGCCGCCACCTGCTTGTCTGTGTCCGCATAGACCGTCTGGTAGCGTTGAAGATCTTCCTGATCCCGAGTGTCCTGATTCTCTCTGTCGATGTAGGGCGGCAACGGCATTTTGCCGAGCTCTTCCGCCATCTCGCGAACGGACGCGTGGCTGCTGAGCTCGAAACGGACGAGGTATTCGGCTTGGCTGTTTTTATCTAGAACTTCCGCATCGAAATTGCCGGATGATGAAAAGGTAGATCCTGGAGAAAGTCGTCTTCCTGGTCGAAGGAGGCACCACCAGGCTTCGCTCTTTGAGCTACGCTCGGCAGGCAAGGCTTCGCTTGATGTGTTATGACTAGACGGCAGGGCTTTGCTTGAAGAGTTGCTTTGGGAAGGGTCGAGTTCGTTTGGTTGCGCTTCTCTTAGTAGGAGGCACTCGACGTGTCCTCCGGTGGGCTTTTCGGCAAACAGTCGTGCGGGAAGCACCTTCGCTTTGTTTCTAAAAATCGCGTCGCCGTTTTTTATGTAGTCCGGCAGATCGCTAAACTGACGATGCTCGAGGCTTTTCTCTTTGCGATGAACTACTAGGAGTCGCGAAGCGTCTCGAATTGGCGAAGGCGTTTGGGCGATGCGTTCCGTGGGCAGGTCATAGTCGAAAAGAGAGCTTTCCATACGATTCGAGTCTCACTTTTGGCGAGCGGATTTCGAAGTCGAGCGCTTAAATTATGGGGATGGTCTGCAACCTCTTTCTGGCGAAATTTTCCCTTGCCTTCCCTCTAAAAACGTAACTCTATGCGCCTTCAAATTTGGTAGGATACCCAAGTGGCCAACGGGGGCAGACTGTAAATCTGCTGGCTTATGCCTTCACTGGTTCGAATCCAGTTCCTACCACCATCCTTCGCCGGAGCGCAGCGAAGAATCGGAGGATGTCTCGCCATAGACCCGTAGGGCGAAGGCGGACCGCAATGTTACCCACTCCGCTGCGAGACTACGGCTTGGCATGCCATCTATCCAATTCTATTACGTGTACATATTAATTAGTGCCAAGGATCCAGATCGCCACTACGTCGGGATCACGGGTAATCTTGAATCTCGAATCAGGAAACACAACCAAGGTGGTGTTCCTTTCACCAGAGGTAATCGTCCTTGGAAAATCGAGACGGCTGTCGCTTTTAGTTCCAAAGTTAAAGCTGTTGCTTTTGAAAGATATCTTAAGTCGGGCTCTGGTCGAGTGTTCGCTCGTCGTCATTTCTAGGCTTTTCACGTGCCCTGCGTAGTTCTTAAGCGAAGCATGGGCCGTGAGTATCAAAGTAGGCTACGCCCGGCTTCGCCATTAGTTGGGGTGCTCTTCTTCTAAATGGATCTTCTGTTTTATAAAACCCCGGCTTCCTGAAAACTGTAGTAGCCCCGTCTCCGAGGGTCGTTGGACTTGGTTCCGAGAACAACGTGATCGAGGAGATCGATGCTGATGATTTTCGAAGACTCCTTTAGTTGTCGGGTTATTTTAACGTCAGCCGCGCTAGGAGTAGGATCTCCGCTCGGATGATTGTGGGCGCAGACGATGGCGCTCGCTCCGAAACGTATTGCATCTCTAAATACTTCTCTTGGGTGGACGAGACTATGGCTGGCTGTTCCCGAGGATGTTTCGCATAGCCGAATCAATCTGTTTTTGCGATTCAGACAGAGCGTCCAGAATTTTTCGACCTCCAGTCCCATGGTTTGGGATTCAAGAAGCTCCTTCACCACTTGAGGTTCGTCCACCGCGATTTCAACGCTCTTTCGATTGGACAACACACGTCGGCAAATTTCAACTACGGTAACAAGCTGAAGAGACTTGACTTTTCCGATGCCTTTGATGTTCGCGAATTCCCGGTCGTTCCAGTTGACCAGTCCCGCAAGCGACCCAGCGTCCTGCAGAAGCTGCGAAGCCACGCTGAGTACATTGCGGCCTTTGCTTCCGCTTCGCAGGATCATTGCCAGCAATTCCACGTCGCTCAAAGCTTTGGGACCGTGTTTTTCGAGTCGTTCCTGTGGCTTTTCAGCAGTTGAAAGTTCGTTTATTCTAGGGGTGACATACGTTTGTAGCGTATTCATGGAGCAGGTCTTTATTGATTGCGCCAATAAGAGTTGATCGCTTGATGACGCGCTTCTACAAGGGGTGGATAGGAAAAACTGTTTACGGACTAGAATTTCATCAAGATAAATTATGTGACCAATGAAAAAGCTGAATGTCGTCGTATGGAGCGAGTATGTCCATGAAAAGAAAAACGATCAAGTTCGCGAAGTGTATCCGGACGGAATGCACGCGGCGATCGCCCAGGGGCTAGTCGAGTCGGGGGAGGATTTCATCGTTTCCACCGCGACGATGCAGGAGCAGGAGCACGGACTCGACGAAGCGAGACTCCAGGAAATCGATGTATTGATATGGTGGGGACACATTGCCCACGGGGAAGTCGATGACGCGGTCGTGGAACGCGTTCAGAAGCGCGTGTTGGAAGGCATGGGTCTGATTGTCCTGCATTCCGGTCACTATTCGAAGATCTTCCGAAGGCTCATGGGCACTTCCTGCACTCTTAGCTGGCGAGTGGCGGACGAGAAAGAGCGTTTATGGGTCTGCAATCCAGGGCATCCGATCGCCCAGGGAATCGACAGATACTTCGAGCTGGAAAAAGAGGAGATGTACGGAGAGCCTTTTTCCGTTCCCGAACCGGAAGAGCAGGTGTTCATTTCATGGTTCGAGGGAGGCGAGGTCTTTCGCAGCGGCAACTGCTATCATCGGGGAAATGGCAAGATTTTCTATTTCCGACCCGGGCATGAAACGTATCCAACCTACTACGACAAGAACGTGAAACGGGTGATCGCCAACGCCGTTAGATGGGCTGCCCCGCAGGGAAGTTGGGCGGACCCGCACTATTGCGAGAATCGAAAGGAGCCGATCGAGCCTATCGGCTAGAAGCGTCTTCTAGTTGAAGCGTCTTACAAATCCGTCTCTGCGAAGCCGAGTGAGCGATTTCTCCTGGGCTTCTCTGGCCATCTCGGAAACCAGCATGTCCTCGATTTGGTCACGCAGTTCGGCTAGCGGGATATAACCCGCGTCACGCCGATCTTGGGCGAACATGATGAAGATATTGCCCTTCATTTTTACGGGTTCGCTGTATTGACCTGCTTTCAAAGTGAACGCCTTTTCAGAGAGCTCGGGAATCAGGTCGTTGCGACCTTTCCAACCCCAATCACCACCCTTGCTAGCTCTGGAGTCCTGGCTGTGCTGCTTGGCGAGTTCGGCAAAGTCGTAGCCTTCTTCGAGCTTGCGGACGATTTCGTTAGCAGTCTGGTCGAGCAGATCGGCATCTTCGTTGGTGATCTGAGCGAGACGAATGAGACTAAGCTTAATCGCCTCGTCTTGGTAGAACTCCTCTTTGTTCTCGTCGTAGAATTCCTCGATCTTTACCGGACTTACGAATGACTCGGACTTGCGCATCTGCTGGCGCATGTAGCCGACGATCATTTCATCTCGTATCTGGTTTTGATACTCGTCGGGCGTCTTGCCTATCGATTTGAGATAGTTCAGAAATTTCGACCGGTCGTTGTCAAATTGAGTGATGATGTCCTCCTCGACTCGGTTGGCGACCATGCTTGGCGGTATCATGCCTTTATCTTCGTAGAACTGCTTAACAATCAACACGTTATCCGTCAAGGTCTGTATGATCTGGTCCTCGGCTTCCTGTAGAAGCTTGTGGAAGGTTACCGGGTCCCCTTTGGAATCAGCTTGGATTTGCGGCAGGTAGGGTTGGATCTCTCGACGTACATCCACGACGGTGAAGATCTTGTCTTCGGCGATGGCCGCTATGCCATTGGCGAACCGGGCTCCGACCATGTTGTTCACGTCTTCGACCTGAGCCGAAGCGAAGGATGCAGTGAAGGCGAGGGAAGTGTAAAATAAGGCGCGTCGCATAGCGGGAATAGAATTTAAAGCGGCTAACTAGTAGCAAAATTTCTCAAAAATACAATGATTTCATCAAGCCGTTTCAACGCATCGTTTGAAACGAGGCGCGGGAACCGGGTTCCCAACTTTATATAGTCGTCTTCCTTGCCCCTTTTGATTCTGCATTTCAGTCGATTGCCCTCCGACTCTACCGAGAGGATTCCCTTGGCTTCCGCCCTACATCGGATTTCCGTCAGTTTCAAAAGCGCTTCGACCTCTAGGGGAAACTTTCCGAATCGATCTATCATATCCTCTCTTAGGTTTTCAATGTCCTCGGGTTTCTCGGCCATAGCCAGCTTTCGATACATGTCGATTCTAAGTCTCGTCTCGTCCAGATAGCTTGCCGGGATTCGAGCTTGCATGGGTTCGCATTCGCCTTCCTCAAGATCTAGCTTCTTTAAGATCGTGTATCCATCTTCGTACTTATTGCTGTCTTCCAGCTGGCCTTCGCCCTGATAAATGAAATCCAGTTTCACGTTGGCTCGAATCGCGATGGCGGTTTTCTCACCCTTCAACCTGGCGATGCTTTGCTTGAGCAGCTGGCAGTAGAGCTCGAAGCCAACGCCTACGATGTGACCACTCTGTTCGGGTCCAAGCAGGTTGCCAGCTCCTCGTAGTTCCAGGTCTCGCATCGCAATGCGAAATCCGGCCCCTAGCTGATTATGCTGGCGAATGGCTTGCAATCGCTTGCGGGCGATATCCATCAGCCTTTTGTGTTTATGCAAAAGCAGATAGGCGTAGGCTTGTCTTTTGAAACGGCCCACGCGCCCACGAATTTGATACAGTTGCGACAGGCCAAATCGGTCGGCTCCCTCGATGATGATCGTGTTTGAATTGGGAATGTCCAAACCGGACTCGATAATCGTCGTGCAGACCAGGACTTGATAGCGGCCGTCAACAAAGTCGATCATCACTTGCTCCAGCTCCTTTTCATTCATCTGTCCGTGCCCGATGCCGAAGGAGACTTTGGGCATCAATTCCTGGAGCTTGAGAGCAACTGTATCGATAGTCTGGACACGATTGTGTAGATAGAAGACCTGGCCGCCGCGATCGATTTCCCGCTGGATCACCTCTTTTACCAGATCGTCGCTATAGCTTTTAACAATCGTCTGAATAGGTTTTCTTTCGAGTGGCGGCGTCTCAATCACGCTCAATTCGCGGGCTCCGGTGAGAGCCATGTAGAGAGTGCGTGGAATAGGAGTGGCACTCATGCTGAGGATATCGACGGTCTCTCTCCATTCTTTGAATACCTCTTTGTGCTTCACGCCAAAGCGTTGCTCCTCATCGATAACCACCAGCCCCAACTCACTGAACGAGACGTCTTTTTGAATGAGGCGATGAGTGCCGATGAGAATATCGACCTTTCCGCCTTTTAGGGCCTGAAGGATTTTTTTGATTTCACTCGGTTTGCGAAAACGGCTGACGTGCTCGACCACGATCGGATATCCGGCCATGCGATCGCGAAAGGTAATGAAATGCTGTTGGGCGAGGACGGTAGTCGGTACGAGGATGGCGACCTGCTTCCCATCCATTACCGCTTTGAAGGCGGCCCTTATGGCGATTTCCGTTTTGCCGTAGCCGACATCGCCGCAGATGAGACGATCCATGGGCTTGCTCAACTGCATGTCGCTCTTCGTATCCAGAATCGCCTGCATTTGGTCGGGCGTTTCCTTGAAGGGGAACGATTTTTCAAATTCCGTCTGCCATTCGACGTCCTGTCCGAACGCATGACCGTTGCCAGCTTCACGCGTGGCTTGAATTTCAAGCAGTTGAGCGGCCAAATCCAAGGTGGCCCTTTCAGCGGCTTCCCTTGTCTTGGCCCAGCGGTTGGATCCGAGCTTGCCGAGGCGAGGCCGCGTTTTCGTCAGACCCACGTAGCGGCTGATCAAATGGGATTCCTGTAGCGGAACATGCAGCAGCATTCCCTCGTCGAATTCGAGCGTGAGCGCTTCGCGTAGCTGACCACGTATATCCACTTTCGTGATACCGCGATAAAGCGCGATGCCATGCTGCACGTGAACGACGAACTCGCCCTCCACCATCTCGGCGAAATCCAGAAGCTGATCGACCTGAGCTTGGGAGACCAAGGCTCTTTGGCGGGTCCGTGGTTTGCGATGGCGACGTCGACCGAAAAGCTCGGTTTCAGTGACGAAGACCGCTCCTTTTCTGTCTTTCAAGAAGGGCCAGTCCAGCTTGCCTAACTTGTCTCGGAAATGGATGCGAAATCCCTGGTTTAAATCCCCTTGCCAGAAAATGGGTTTCAAGGACTTCGTTTTGGTGGTACCTTTGAGGAGGTCCTTAACGCGATTCTTGTCGCTTGTATTCGGTAGAATGAATACGATTTGCTCGCCTTCGCTGCCCCATTCGCCCAGCAGCTCGAGAAATCTTAGGCGACTTTGCTGCTCGCTGGCCAATCGTTCGTCGGCCAGTTTAGTGCTGTCGCTTAAAGGTCGGTAGAAGGACAGCGATTCCGCTTCGTAGGTGATGGTATTCGAATCGTCGACATCGTCATTCGCTAGGTCCAGATCCGAAAACGTTGTCCAGGAATCAAGGCATTGCTCGCGGTTCTGAAGAATCCGTATCCAAAATTCTCCTTCGCTTGAATCGTTCGTGTCCAAAGAGGAATGATGAATGGCGTCTAGAATATCATCGGGCTCGATAAGGGCCCAGGCCATGGAGTCGGGCAGGTAGTCCAGAATGCCGGCCGCGTTGGTTTCCAGGTCGAGGCGAGGCGAGGCGGCAATGCTGATGGATTGGATGGGTTTTCCCGAGCGCTGGCTTACCGGATCAAGTTCTTTGATCGACTCGATTTCATCTCCGAAAAAATCGACTCGGTATGGTTTCTCGGCCGTTATGGGATAAACGTCGATCAAGCCGCCTCGAACGGCAAATTGGCCGGGAGCTTCGCATAGGCTTTCCGCATCGTAGTCGATTTGCTGAAGCTGTTCGCTTAGATCCGAAAACGGGATATTCTGGCCAGGGGCAAGTTCAATCTTCGAGGCCTTTAGGCTTTCAGGACTGGGCGTTTTCTGCGCGAGGGATTTCGGGGTGGCTACCAGAACCAGCTTGTTTTGGTTTTGACCCGCTGCCAGTTGGGAAAAGACGGCAATCCGATCGCTCTCGATGTCGAAAGCGTCCCCGGTGTCCTCTTCTTTCTCCCATTGCTCCGGCAACAAGGCGAACTGGGTTTTGACTTTCCGGGATCGAGCTTTCTCATGGAAGTATTGAAAATCGGATACAAGTTGATCGGCCTGCTTTGCGGAGGGAGCGACTATGAGAAGCAGTCTTTCATCTGAATGATGAATCCAGTTTTCAACGACGACAGGCAGAGCCTCCGAACTGATGCCAATTCTTCTCTCGAAGCGAGCTGCCTGCGAGGGTAGGAGGGCCGATCCCAGTGTGGTCATTTCGACTCTTCCATGGCCGCCAGGCCTTGCAAGGCCGCCTTTTCGGCAGCCTCCTTTTTGGTTTTCCCTGTTCCCACCCCAATGGCCTTGTCGTTGCAGAAGACGGTTATTTCGAAGAATCGATTATGAGGCTCGCCTTGTTCGGATGTGGTTTCGTAGCGGATCGCGTCGTTCCCATGCAGAGGCTGTATCATCTCTTGCAGCTTGCCCTTCGGATTGGCGATCCGTTCTTCCTGCTCGGTTTGTGGAACCAGTTTTCCATAAAGCTTTAGGGTGACCTTTCTGGCGGTAGCCCAGTCGCTATCGAGAAAGATGGCCCCAATGATCGCCTCGAAGGCGTCCCCCAGCGAGGAATCCTGTTCCGCTATGCCCGCTTTCCTTTCCTTTTCCCTGAGAATGATGTACTGGTGAAGCCCCAATCTTCGCGCGATATCGGCCATGGTGTCTCCTCGAGCGAAGGACGATCTCAGGCTGGTGAGTTTTCCTTCCCGCTCTTTCGGATACTCCTTATAGAGTTCTTCGGTAAGGGCGAGCTGGATGACCGAGTCTCCCAAAAACTCCAGTCGCTGGTTGCTTTGAAGCTGATTACCGGTGTGCAGGTAATAGGAAGAATGGGTGAGGCTCTGGATGAGGAGCCCCTTCTTCTTGAACACGTAGCCCAACGAATTCTGTAGCGTTGCTACCTGCTTTTCAGTCAACTCCGTCACGGGAAATGAAGGTTGAGTTTCTTCGGTAGGGACGTCCCTTCTAGCGAGATTCAAGAAAGCGTTTTTTAACTTTGAAGCAAGCATGCTCCTTAAAATGCGGGCTTGAGTCGGAGCGATTACTTAAGCTGGTAGCGGCTGATCATCTCCTTTGAAAGATTGCGATAGGCGGACGCTCCCGGATTCGTCTTGTCGTACTCGAAGATGGTTTGCCCAAAGGAGGGGGCTTCGCTCAATCGCACCGTTCTCGGGACCACCGTTTCGAAGACCTTGTCCGGCAGGTTCGCCTTCACTTCCTCGACCACTTCTCGTGATAGCTTCGTGCGGACGTCGAACATGGTCATAATGATGCCGCCGATTTCCAGGTTGTTGTTCACATCGGCGTCATGCAGCCGTTGCACGACATTGAGAATCTGTCCTAGTCCCTCAAGGGCCAAGTACTCGCATTGTAGAGCTACCAGGAGAAAGTCGGCCGCGGCTAGACTGTTCATGGAGAGCAGTCCCAGGGCAGGGGGGCAGTCGATGATAATGGCTCTGTATTTGCCTTCCGCGATGATCGGCTGCAGGGCGTTTTTCAACTGAAGCAGATAGTCTTCGCTTTGAGAAAGCTCGATTTCGGCCGCCGCCAGATCCACTTCCGAAGGGAGTAGGCTTAGGTTCTTTCTCCCGGTTTCGATGATCATTTCGCGAGCGTTCCCGCTTCCCGAAAGGGCCTGGTAGATGCTGCGACCTTCCTCCTTTTCAAAGCCAAGACCACTCGTCGCATTGGCCTGCGGATCCAAGTCGACTAGCAAAGTGGGGATGGCCTGATCAGCTAAAGCCGCTGCGATGTTCACAGCTGTGGTTGTCTTGCCGACCCCTCCTTTCTGGTTCGCGATGGTAAATACGGTACAAGCCATCTTGGCGAATGTCTATGAGGCAAAATTCCTCCATGGCAATGGTTTAAGTAGAAAATGGAAATGGCCGGCGGGGTCTGCCTTCGCTTTCCGTTTCAGGAAAGCTACGGCGTGACAACAATGGGAAACCCAAGTTGGCTTGCCAAGCCGTAGTCTCGTAGCTTCGAATTGGACTGTATACGTCCGCCTTCGCTGAAATCGGCTACGGCGTGACAGCCTTCGATTCTACGCTTCGCTGCGAGCGAAGGCTGGAGGCGTGGGCGGGAATCGAACCCGCGATAGAGCTTTTGCAGAGCTCGGCCTTACCACTTGGCTACCACGCCGGCTGAAAGCAGCGTCCTCTCCGAAATTGAGGAAGGCACAGACTTGCTATCGATGCTAAGGTTTCAAGTAGAATTTCAGGGAATCTTCGCTTTCGATAAACGCCGCTTGCGTTCCTCGATTCGCATTGGATCTGCGAAAAGACGAGTCTAGGAAGCCTCGTCCCGCCCGAGAGCATGATCTACTGAAACAGCTCCTGCCACACGGAGCGCGTCAGCGCCATGCGAACGAGATCGTGGCGGGCGCCGTCGATGGTGGCGTCTTCGAAAAAGACGCCTTCCAGGTAGAAGCCGAACTTTCCGTTTAGGTTGAGGTTGCGAATGTTGATATCGAGCGAGTGCATGTAGACTTTCTCGAATTCGCGGACGATAAAAGCGTAGTAGAGAAAGAGAAAGGTGGCTCGTTTTCCGATTCCTTTTCCTCGCATGCTGGGGTCGCCGACCAGCTTGCGCATTTCCAGTTTTCCGGAATCGGTGTCGATGTGGTGGGCTCCGATGATGCCGACAATGTTCGACTGGCAGGTAATGCGGAAAAAGGCTCTATCAGGTGATTCGAAGTATTCCTCCAGTCCTGCTTCTGTATCCGGAAATTGGGGATAGAAATATTTTCTTATCTCGGGCTGTTTCATCCAAGCGGTCAGCTGAGCGAGATCTTGTTTTGCCAGGGGAGCGATGGCGATCTCCTCCATTTCCAAGCGTTGCCCTTGCTCCCAATCGTCCCGCACATCCTTGATGGCCAGGATTTGGCTATAGGTTTCGAGAGGGATGCGATTGGGGTTGCTTTTCAGGGCCACGTTGTCCAGCAAGTGGCCGGCAACGGTAAGGATTTCGGGCTCTTCCACGCCATACTTGATCAACTCCTGATAAAAGCCTTTGGCGACCAGCTTGAGCATCTGCTCGTGGGGGTGACGGGTCACTTGCGACTGCTCGTCCAGCTGGTACCTTTCGTCCATTTTCGCACTATGTGAAAAAGGCTCCTCTGGGTCAATCGCAAGCGTCGGAGCCTGTCCGATTTACGCTTTGGAAATAAACGTTCGTTAAAGAAATGCCTCGCCAAAAACCATTAGCCTAGGAATGCTTTCGCTCCATGAGGATCTTGAATTGGATAATGGCAGTCGTCTTTCTGTTGTCGTTGATCGTTCAATACAATGATCCCGATCCCTTGGCCTGGATGATCGTTTATGGGATGGCGACCATGGTCTGCCTTCTTTTCGGGTTAAGGAAACTGCATTGGCGTTGGAGCGCGGGGGCCGGGCTGGTGGCCCTGGTCTGGAGCCTTTCGCTTTTTCCCCCGCTCTTCGCTTCGCCGGATCCCATTATTTGGAAAGACGTGTTTGTCGACGCGGCCATGAAAACGAGAACGGTCGAATACGTCAGGGAAATAGGAGGTCTTTGGATTATTGTCGGCTGGATGGGCGTGCTGACTTTCAGTAGCGTTAAGTCTCGGAACTAGCCTGATAAAAGACTAGACCTGAAAAGGGGGTCGATTTATAAAATTCGCCAACAAAGTCGGGACGTAGCTCAGCCTGGTAGAGCGCTACGTTCGGGACGTAGAAGTCGCTGGTTCGAATCCAGTCGTCCCGACCACGCGTCCGTCGTAGCTCGAAGAGCGAAGCCGGATCCTTCGCTTAAGCAAACGCGCATAACATTTGTATGTTATTTGGAGATTGCGATTGAGCCATTGCGAAACCATTAAGCAGGCTCTTGGGGCGGGATTCGAGAGCTGGTTGATTTGCTTGAGGAGATGCTGGTTCTGGAGGAATTTCATATGATTGAGCCAGGGGAGGGTGTGGGGGTGTAGCGATTTTCGAGCTTAGTTACAATCCCCACGGATCGGGAGGTACACTCTCTTCCTCTTCGTTATCATCGTCTTTGGGATCGGGTTCGGTCTTCTCGTCTTCAGGTTTCGGCAGGTTTGCGGAACTTAGGAATTGCACGGAAAAGCCCTTGGTCAAGTGGAGGTGTTGCCCCTTGTCGTTTACCTTTTCGATCTGCTTTTGGATGTAGGCATTGTTCTTGATGAGTTCGAGAAACTTGAGTTCTGTTCGTTGGTCCTCGTTAAGGTTGCCGAAGTGTTCATCGATCATCTTGAAATGCTCTGACATAGCGCCACCCTCTTCTCTGGCAGCTTGGGCTTTCGCGAGATCCGCCCGAGCCGCGGCTTCCTTTGCCTCTGCCTTCAACTTGTCGCCTTCGCCTTCTGTCTTGTGAATTTTAGCTTTCTCAAAGCTCTCCCCTAGTTCCGGCTGTCTCCAAAGCCTGGGGACAAGGTTTCTCCAGAAGCCTTTCCAAGTGTATTTTTTCTTGTCGTCAGGGTTTTGCGGATCGACGCCGAACTTATGGAGCTGTTGTGTCTCCGTGTTCTCTTCTTCCTTCCAGCACATCAGACTAAAGCGTGTTCAGGATTACGTGACTGCGCTTCTGAAAAAGCAAGGCCGCTACCGCCGATCATGCGGTAAAGGAGAGAGAGCTCAGCCAAGTAGTCGCCTATTTCCTCGGGCGTTGCTGAGCCAGGATCAATGATGATGGCGGAATCTGATGGTTGGACCTCATTCGGAACTATCATGCTAATCCCAGGCTGAGGCACGCTGTAAATCAACGATGCGCCACTCAATGGAAATTTATCATGTCCAACTGAAACATACCCCGAATTTCTAAAATTTATTAAGAGACGCTTAGCTATAAGTGATTCGCTTGCTACAGCCAATACAGTTAACGCTATTTCATTTAATTGCCTTATGGAAAATCCTATATTTAATGGGAATTCATTGATGTAATCTTCAACCGTTGTTCCTATAATTCTTATAACCAAAGTCTCAATGGTATCCTCAAGTGGCTTTCTAGGTTGCATTTCTTGACTTCTCAAATTAGCAATTTCGCTTCTCCTCTTGATAAGCTGATCCGTGATGTCAGATGCCTTAATTGAATTATCTTCTAAGAAATCAATTAGTGTATTATATGTTTTTGCCATGTTGGGTTGAGTTGGATATTATTTTTTCAATTCAAAGATGGTCCTGTCGATGTCGGCTTTGGCGGTAATGGAGTTTTTGACGACGGCGTTAAAGGAATTCGTTCCTCGGAATGTGCAGAAAATGGCAATATAATCTCCGTAGTCACTCCACTTTGTGGATACGTGTTCAAAGCTTGCTGGATTGTTCATTTTGGTATTGATGAGTTTTACGAGATTGCGATGCGAACCGTTCCATGAGCTAGGGTTATTTCCTATTATGTGTGTTATTCTCTGTCGAGACATAATTAAGCATTTGCCCTTAGATTTGGTTTTTTACCTATTGTAGACTAGTCTATCAAAACCGTGGCGAAATTATTCCGCTCCTACTTGAAACACTTGTCGAAATTCTGAATCAAAAGATCTTTGAGGTCTTCAAACTGACTCCAGTTCAATGTATTTGTAATTATATCACCGATACAAATCAGCCACTTTCTCCGCTTCGTGTAGGACCAGATCTCTCAGTTCTTTCGGTTCTTGGACTTCGGCTTGTTCTCCCCAGCTCAGTATCCACTGAGACACTTCAATGAGGCTGCCCAGCTGGAATACGATTTCCAGCTTTCCGTCGGGCGTAATCTTGGTTTCTTGCGAAGGGTGCCAAACGTTTTCCGAAATGTATTCAGTCAAGCATTTGCTGAAATGTATAACGACTTTATGCGAACCGCTTCGCGAATAAATGCCGAAACTGCTCCAAAGATATTCGTCCACTGAAAAATCGTCGGGGACCGTGAACGTCTTCTTTAGAATGGTGGCCGAGTGAAAACGACTTATAAGAAACGTTCGTATAGCCTCTCGCTTGTAGTCCCAGCCAATCAAATACCATTTTCCCAAGTAGTTGGTCAGGTGATAGGGATTGATTTTGCGCGTTTCGGTTTGCTCGGCCCCCGGCTTTTTATAATCGAAAGTCAGGACGTTCTTGTCCAACGCGGCCTTGGTGGCGGTTTGCAGGATGGATTCGTCGACGCGAGAAAGTCTTCCTTGGCGGAAGGAAATGGTTTCGCTCAGATCGTCGAGGTTCGCGGTGATGGTGTCTGGCAAACTGGCGGCGAGCTTGTTGAAGGCGTTCTCCAGCGGCTTTTCGAAAGGAGTCCCTTTGTAGTGGTCGAGCGACTTCCGAGCGATGCTCAAGGCCAGCAGCTCGCCTTCGGAAATATCGATGGTGGGCAGACTTTCCACCTCACGCGTGTAGCAATAGCCATGATGCGATGGTTCGTAGTCGATGGGCATCAGCATGCGGTCCCGCATGAAATCGATGTCCCTGCTGATGGTCTTGGAACTCACTTCCAGCTCTCTGGCTAGGCTACTGCAATTGGGAAAGCCTCCCTTCTTCAGAGCGTTGTGGATGAGCAGCATTCGCTCGATGGCAGGCCGCTTTAGGCTGTGTATTCGCGCGTTTATCCCCATTACCGTAGCAGTGCCGAAAATGCCTTTGGAATTCAACGCTTTATCTCTCCGATTGCGGATACTTTCGCTCGATAGCCGAATGGAAGCTTGCTTGAGGGCATGGCCTTTCTAGAAAGGGGCTTACCTATTCTTTCCGATTTCGCTATTGCATTTTCAAACACGTGTTTGGAATATCGTGGCAATGAGTTCGGATCCCGGCCCCAAAGTCAATACGACGTCCTCCTTGGCGCGGCATCTAGGTCTGTCTCGCTGGACGGTTTCTCGAGCCCTCAACGGGCATTCGGGCGTGAAGAGCGAAACCGTAGAGCGCGTGCATGCGGCCATGGACGAGCTTGGCTTTAGTCCGAACTTGCTGGCGCGAGGATTGAGGGGCGGTAAAACCGGTGTAGTTGGAATTTGCTTTCAAACGTTTGGCACTCCCGTTTTTTCGACCCGCCTGATCGCGCTGCAAAACGCTTTGAGAGCAAGTGGCTATCGAGCGATGGTCGAGCTGATCGATGGCGGGGCGGATTTAGAGAAACAGGCCATTCGCCATTTTCAATCGATGAAAGTGGAGGGCATCATTTTCGTGGGGGGACCGAGTTCGGCTAATCTGGCTTATGTTGAGGCGCTCGAAAAAGAGAATCTCATGTCGTTCGTTTCCATTGACCCGGTGATAGACAACCTGCTGCCGCAGGTAGTAGTCGATCGTGCTTGGGTAATGGACTTCATTCTGCAGCACCTTTTCGATCTAGGCCATCGAAAGGTAGCGTTTTTGGGGATACAGGAGGACATTCTTTATGGCGAACTTCGTCTGCAAGTGCTGCAGGAAACGGCTAGAAGACTGGGAATGGATTGGAAGAATGATATCGAAATTCTGACAGACGACGCCTTTTCGGGCATGGACTATCAGTCTGGCAGAGGCTTGGCCGACAAGGCTTTGAAGGCGGGAGGATTCAAATCGACGGCTATTCTTTCTTTAAACGATCAGGTCGCTATCGGGGCCATGGGTCGACTGCAGGAAGAAGGGGTCGCCATTCCGAACGACATTTCGATCGTGGGCTACGACAATCTGCCGGTATCGGCTCATCTTCATCCAAAGCTGGCTTCGGTTGACCAGCGTATTGAGAAAATTTCTCAAGAGACGGTTTCGTTATTATTGGCGAATATCGATGGAACGCTGGCGGATGATCAAAGACAAGTTTTGATTCGGCCTGATTTTATAAAGGGCGAATCGCTGAGCAGTCCAGCAAAGTAGAGAATTTTGGATACAAAAATAGAGAATCGTAGAAATGGAATATCTGGATAGTCTTTTCGGGCTGAAGGGGAAAGTAGCCCTGGTCATTGGAGGAACGGGAGAGCTGTGCGGAGCGATGGCGGAAGGTCTTGCTCAAGCGGGCGCGGAAGTCGCGCTCGTCGGCAGAAGCGAGGAGAAGGCCGCCCAGCGCCTGAAAGCGATTCAGGAGGCGGGTGGAAGCGCGTACTTCAAGCCGCTGGATCTTTCGAATGGCGACTCTGGCTTTGATAGCCTTCTCGAGGACGTTGTAAGGTGTAGTGGAAAAGTAGATATACTTGTCAATGGGGCGGGTATGAATGCCGCGACTCCCTTTTTCGATATTTCCGATGAAGAGTTTGAGGAAATCCTGAATGTGAATGTGAAAGCCGTATTCAAGGCTTGCCGCGTGTTTGGAGAACATATGGTCGAGCGAGGACGAGGCGGTTCGATTATAAACATTGGCTCCATGTCGGGCATCGTTCCGCTTTCTCGCGTGTTTACCTATTCATTGACCAAGGCGGCGGTCCATAACTTGAGCAAGAATCTGGCTCGCGAGTGGGCGGAGCGTCGTGTACGCGTGAATACGCTGGTTCCTGGATTTTTCCCTGCCGAACAAAATCGCAAAGTCCTGAACGAGGATCGAATAGCGAGCATCATGCGTCACACGCCGATGAATCGCTTTGGCAATGCGGAGGAGCTTATTGGAGCGACTCTTTTGCTGGCCTCGGAAAAAGCCGGTTCGTTTATAACCGGTCTGGAGCTGGTGGTTGATGGCGGCTACTCGTCCATGACGATTTAATTCCCAAGCAAAGCCGTATGCCTTTTATTACTGAAGATTTCCTGCTGCAGAGCGAGTCGGCCAAGCGTTTGTATCATGACTACGCCAAGGCCCAGCCCATTTATGATTATCATTGTCATCTACCGCCCAAAGACCTGGCCGAGAATCGACGCTTCGACAATTTGAGCGAGATTTGGCTGGAAGGGGATCATTACAAGTGGAGAGCGATGCGGGCGAATGGCATTTCGGAAGATTATATCACCGGCGATGCCGAACCCTATGATAAATTTCTGGCTTGGGCGAAAACCGTTCCCGCTACTTTGCGGAATCCCTTATATCATTGGACTCATCTTGAGCTGAAACGCTATTTTGATATTGATGAATTGCTCAACGAAGAATCGGCCAAATCGATTTGGGACGCGTGCGAAACGACTTTAAAGTCCGACCGGTTTTCCACTCATGAAATTCTAAGGCGCTTCAAGGTAGTCTTGATTGGAACTACGGATGATCCGGTGGATGATTTGTGCTATCATAAGCGTATCTCCGAAAGCGGAATCAACACGAAGGTTTATCCAGCTTTCAGGCCCGATGCGGCTTTAAAAATTCTAAACGGCGAGGCTTTCAATGAATGGGCCAAACAGCTAGAGAAGTCTAGCGGTTGCGATTGTTCTTCATTTGAAGGATTTCTAGCCGCCATTGAAAATCGTCATGATTTTTTCCATGAAATGGGAAGCCGATTATCTGATCACGGTTTGAATACGTGTTTTTTCCCGCCAGCGTCCACGGAAGAGGCTAGTAGAATCTATCTTTCAGTTCGGAAGGGCGAGAGTGCCGGCTCTGAAGAGGCCGATTCGTTCGCTGCGTTTATGATGCTGTTCTTTGCCCGCCTCGATTTCGCGAAAGGCTGGGTGAAGCAATTGCATTTGGGCGCCTTGCGCAACGCGAGTACCCGATTCTACAAGCAATTAGGTCCGGATGTTGGTTTCGATTCTATTGGCGATTTCGATCAGGTCGACTTGTTGAAGAACTATCTCGATGCCTTGGACTCCGCCAACGAACTGCCGAAAATGGTCGTTTATAATCTAAATCCCAGCGATAACTATAGCATCGCTTCCATGATGGGAAATTATCAGGGCGGCGGTGTGCCTGGGAAGATGCAATTCGGTTCCGGCTGGTGGTTTCTTGATCAGAAAGAAGCGATGACTTGGCAGATGAATGCCCTTTCGAATATAGGGCTGCTTAGCCGATTCGTTGGAATGCTTACCGATTCGCGAAGCTTTATGTCGTATCCGAGGCACGAGTACTTTCGACGCGTTCTTTGTAATTTGCTGGGAGAGGATATGGAGTCTGGGGAATTGCCGAGCGACTTCGATCTCATCGGATCGCTGGTCGAGAATATTTGCTATAAGAATGCGGTAGAGTACTTCGGCATGCAGGCGGGTTCGTCCGAATAGGCAAAGTCGTTCAAAACGAATTCAGTAGATCCCGTTACTGAAATTGTCTCCATTTGTTGGAGATGCTTCCATTGAATTTGAATTTATCTAATTTCCAATCGACCGTTTTACATTTGGTACGCGTGGCGTTGATAAGATTATTGGGTTTCGCTATTATATTTTATGAGGGGAATCACTCAATTCTTTAATATAAACCGTAAGTTTTCTTATCGTATTCCTGTTTTAGCTAAGAAATTGGTTGAATTTATTAGGAAACGGGGTTGGTTAGCGTCCAATGATCTCCAATACACTAAAGTCAATCAACAGCAAGATTGCTTCGCTTGAGAAAAAAGCTGAAGCTGAGAGAAAGAAATTGCTAAGCGGCCTTCACGAAAAAGTTGGCTATGAATCAACGGCTGCGCTCATCGAAGCACTCCAATCGCTCGGAAGTTCAAAACCAGCTAGCCGCCGTGGCCCAAAACCAGCTAGCCGCCGTGGCCGAAAGCCAGGTCGTAAGGCTAAAAAAGCCGCCACTAAATCGGTTCGGGCAAAGAAGACCGGAGCTAAGAAAAGAGCTAAAAGAACGCGTATCACCGCTGATATGAAAAAGAAAATCGTCGCCGCGCTAAAAGCCGGAGGCAAAGGCACCCAGGTTGCCAAGGATTTCGGAATCTCCATCCCGTCGCTTCATAATATTAAGAAAGCGGCTGGCCTAACCAAAGCCCGCAAGAAATAGGATTCTATTTAGTCTTTCCCAAAACCTGCTCTTCATCGAGCAGGTTTTTTTTTGTTTTATAAGCGCTGGGATAGGTTCTAATAGCGCTGCAAGGAAGGATCGATGTGTACGGCCCAGGCATCAATGCCGCCTGCGACGTTCGTTGCTTTATCGAATCCCTGTTGCCTAAGGAAATTAGTTACCTGAGCGCTGCGACCACCGGAGTGACAAAGAACCAGCAATTGCTTATCCTTGGAAAGCGAGTCTAATTCGCTTGGAACGGTGTTCATTGGTTTTTGGATACTTCCTTCAATTGAGCAAATGCTAATTTCGAATGGTTCTCGAACGTCTAGAACGTCGGCAGCTTGTGCATCGATTAACCGCTTGGCTTCTTCTACATCCACTTCCCAAGGTACGGCCCTATTTTCGGTTTCGACGCTGACTGGAGACGTTTCGCAACTGTAGTCGTACTTTTCTTTTTCTATATCCTTAATGGTTGGCTGCTCGCCGCAGAGCGGGCAAGCGGCGTCTTGCTTCAGCTTTAGTTTTCTAAATCCGCTTGAAAGCGTATCAATCACCACGAGGCTTCCATTGAGAACGTCTCCAGCCTGAGTTAAGAGCTTGATCGCCTCAAGCGCTTGCAGGCTGCCAACGATGCCGCAAAGCGCTCCCAGCACGCCAGCTTCGCTACAGTTCGGAACCGTTCCTGGCGGCGGAGGTTCGGGAAAGAGACATCTGTAGCAAGGACCGCTATTATCATTAGCGAAGACGGAAACCTGGCCTTCGAATTTAAAAATGCTGCCGTAGACGAGGGGCGTTTTTGCAAAAAAGGCCGCATCGTTATTCAAATAGCGCGTTCCGAAATTGTCAGTGCCATCTACGACCACATCGTATTGGCTGAACAACGTCACCGCATTTTCCGGGCTAACGCCGTCTGGATGCAGGCGAATGTTCACATGAGGATTGATCTCCGAAAGCGTTGTTTTCGCGGAATCCGTTTTCAGCGTATCCAAATCGCTGATTCCATGGAGAATCTGGCGCTGTAGATTATGCAATTCCACTTTGTCGAAATCGGCAATGCCCAGCTCGCCGACACCCGCGGCGGCCAAGTATAAAGACGCGGGGCTTCCCAAGCCGCCCGCTCCAATCACCAGAACTTTGGAATTCTTTAGCTTCTCCTGTCCCTCCAAACCAATCTCTTCCAATAGAATGTGGCGACTGTATCGGGCTAGTTCTTCGGAGCTTAGCCCTTTGGCCGAAGCATTTTGCTCATTGCTCATATTGGGCCTCTTTAGGCAAAGCGAGTTTGCGTATCAAACTAAATTCGGCGCCAAAGTTTCGCGATGGCGATAACTGTTAGGTGTTGACCCTTTGGCGGCCATTGCGTCGATTTCGAATATGGCAGATCGCTACATAGTAATCATGGCTGGCGGAAAAGGGGAGCGGTTTTGGCCGGCAAGTCGACTCAGAAGGCCGAAACAGTTGTTACCCATTGTGGGATACAAGCCGATGGTCACCCAAACCGTAGAGAGGTTGGAAGGCTTTCTACCTTTCGAGAACATTCTCATTCTGACAAACGTCGAACAGCTCGAAGGCATTCGAAGCGCGTGTCCGATGCTGCCTCCTGAAAATGTAGTGGCCGAGCCGATTGGGCGTGATACCGCGGCTGCCGTTGGTCTTTCCGTTTTGCTGGTCAAGCTGAGATCTCCCAACGCGTCGATGGCTACTTTGCATTCGGATGCCTACATCCAGGACAGCAAAGGTTTTAGAAACTCACTGGAAACCGCCTTTCAAGTTGCCGAGTCGCAAGATGGCTTAGTAACGGTTGGCATTGGTCCAACGGAACCCTCGACTGATTACGGCTATATTCATCGAGGCGAAGAGGTTGACCAGGCCAACAGTGAAGCCTTCTACAAGGTTCAGGAATTCAAGGAAAAACCGAATCTGGAAACCGCCGAAAGCTATCTTGCCAGCGGCGAATACTATTGGAATTCGGGCATCTTCGTTTGGCGATTGAATGTGATTTCCGATGCCATGGATCGATTCACTCCGGTCCTTAAGAAAGGCTTGGACGAGATCGAAACCGAAATGAGGAACGGAGCTGAGCTCGAGCCTTTGCTGGAAAAACTTTATCCAGGCCTGGAGAAGATACCTGTCGACATCGCGATTTTTGAAAAAGCGGACAACGTTTTCACGCTCCCGGCCGGCTTCGACTGGGACGACGTCGGGGCGTGGCCAGCCATCGCCCGTCATTCTTCCAGCGATGCTGATGGCAATGTTTCCAAAGGCGCCGCCATCTTCAAAGATTCCTCTAAAAACATTTCGATCTCTTCGGACGACCATCTGGTGGCTTTTATTGGCGTCGACGACTTGATAGTCGTGCACTCAGAAGACGCGACGCTTGTTTGCCGGCAGGAGGATGCTCAGAGAATTAAGGATCTGGTGAAGCAGTTTGGATCTGACGAAGCCTATAGTCATTTAATTTAGGCTACGAGATTGCCAAACTCGCTTCTTGTAGTTGAGACTCAATGCAATGCGATGCATTGGGATTGATTATGGCGCTAAGCGAATAGGCGTTGCCTACGGCGATGAACTGGGAGTAGCCACGCCGCTTCCGGCGATTGCGGATCAGGAGGAAGAGGATCGTATAGTCTCGCTCCTCGACCTTGCAAAGCAGCGCCGAGCAACGGATCTTGTTTTTGGCTATCCCTACAATATGGATGGCAGTGTCGGCTTTAAAGCCCGTGAGGTGGATTCCTTTATCGACAAGGTGCTTGAATGCGCGGACTTTCCGGTTCATCGTATTGATGAAAGACTTACAACACAGGAAGCCTTGAAGGGATTTACTCGAAAGAGAGACGATGAGCTTCGTCGTTCAGGTAAAATCGACTCCGCCGCCGCTACTCTGATTCTGCAGGACTTCCTGAATCAGCGGCTTGATCTGGGGAGCTATGAGGAAACGGGGGATGTGGCTCCATGAGGTGGAAATGCGTTTGCGCCTACGACGGATCGAATTACGCGGGTTGGCAGGCCCAAAGCGATCAGATGTCCGTGCAGCAAGTTCTTTCCGATACATTGAAAATTGTATTCAAAAACCCAGTTCAGATAACGGGGAGCGGTCGAACCGATGCCGGTGTACATGCCTTAGGTCAGGTTTTCCATTTCGATGGCGATTGGTCGCATGGGTCGGAAAATCTGATCAAAGCGGTCGGTTCCAGGCTGCCGCCCGATGTTCAAGCGCTTAGCGCGTCAATGGTTGCCGATGACTTTCATGCTCGTTTTTCGGCAAAGCTGAAACGCTATCAATACCGCTTGTATCTTGGCCAGCCGGATCCGTTTATCTGGCCGTTTTGCCTTTCAGTTAGCGACCGAATCGATTTGAACCGCATTTCCGAAGCGCTCCCACTCTTTGAAGGAGAAAAGGATTTTGCCTCGTTTGCTGCTAATCGGGGTCAAGAGTACGAGTCCACGGTTAGAAACATCACGTCGACTTCACTGTATCAAGATGACTGCTACGTTTATCTCGTATTCGAAGCTCCGGGATTCATGTATAAGATGGTACGAAGTATGGTGGGTCTGCTGATAAAAATCGGTCTGGGCAATGTGTCTATCGAGGAAGCTTGCCAGCTTATCGATGACGCGAAGCGTGTGCCTGTAATCGAGGTCGCCCCAGCTCGGGGGCTTTTTCTGGAAAAGGTTTTCTATTAGATGCTGAGACGGCTTAGCAGTTTTGGAGGATCTGTGGTCGATACGATTTTCCCATCCCGATGCGCTTCATGTGGAGAGATTGCGGATGACTCCCTGTATCCGAATCTTTGTGGCGATTGCGGTCGGCGAATTAAGCTTGTCGATGATCCAAAGTGCACCACCTGTGGCTATCCCTTTTTCGGCGAGACGGAATCCCATTCCGCATGTCCCCATTGCGAAAATCTGAATGCGGTGTTTCAACGAGGCTGGACCATCAGTCTATTTCAAGGGCCGCTCAGAGATCTGATTTATTCGTTGAAGTACGAAAAAGGGCTTTGGGCCCTTCGCGATTTGGCGGAGCTGGTCAAAAAGGCTCCGGGCTTGAAGGATTTTCTGCAGGATTCGGATCTCGTTCCGGTTCCTCTACACTCTCGAAAGCTGCGTGAACGAGGATACAATCAAAGCCTTCTGATTGCTCAGGAGATTTCCAAGTCTCTGGGCTTGCCCAAGCCGCAAAGTCTACTCGCCCGCGTGGTGGATACGCCCTCTCAAACCCAGTTTAATCGTCGTGAGAGAAGCCGTAATCTTAGAAATGCCTTTTCTTTAATACCGAAAAGTGCCATAGAACCCGGCCGACGATACGTTCTGGTCGACGATGTATTTACTACCGGATCTACCCTCAACGCATGTGCAGGCGCTCTCATCAAAGGGGGAGCGAAGAACATTGACGTTTTGACAATCGGACACGGTTGAAGTAATTAATTACTCAGAATCAACAAGTTAACCGCAATTAGCCATGGCCCTTTTTCATAGACCGAAATACTCTACAGTCTCCGTCAAAAAGAAGGACATCCCTCAAGGACTCTGGAAAAAGTGTCCTATATCGGGCGAAATCATTTACAATAAGGAGTTGGAGCAGAATCAGAACGTCGTTCCGAAAAGCGGCTATCATTTTCCGATTCCATCGCGGGATCGTATCCGACATTTGGTGGATGAGGACTCTTTTGAAGAAAAAGATTCCGATTTAGCGCCAATGGACCCGCTCGAGTTTAAAGACTCGGTTGAGTACAAGGAGCGACTTGATAAATATCAGAAGAAGACCGGTCTGAATGATGCCGTGGTTTGCGGGACCGCCAAGATCCATGATATTCCAATTTCTCTGGCGGTCATGGAATTCGCATTCGCGGGTGGATCGATGGGATCTGTGGTCGGCGAGAAAATCACGCGAGCTATCGAGAGGGCGCTCCATTTGAAAATTCCCTGTATTGTGATTTCCTCATCTGGCGGAGCTCGTATGCAGGAGGGCATCCTGAGCCTCATGCAGATGGCGAAAACGAGCGCCGCTTTGGCTCGACTTTCAAAAGCCAAATTGCCCTTCGTTTCGGTTTTGACTTTTCCCACTACCGGAGGGGTCACGGCCAGCTTCGCCTCCTTGGGAGACGTAATCATTGCTGAGCCCGGCGCTTTGGTCGGTTTTGCAGGAGCTCGAGTGATTAAGGAGACAACCAAGCAAGACCTTCCCGAAGGATTCCAGTCAGCCGAGTTTCTGCTCGAGAAGGGTTTGATCGACAAAATCGTTTCCCGTACGGAAATGAGGGATTATTTGCGTGGCTTGTTGTCGGCTCTGTATCTGAAAAAGCAGCCAGAGGCCGTTTGAGCGTCGTATTCATTTGAACTTTAGATGGGAGACTTCTAACAGGTCTCCCATTCTTTTTGTCACGAATGCAGGGATGGAATTGAAAACCTATCAGGACGCGAGCGACTGGCTTTACGCCTTGAAGAATCAAGGCACTACTTACGGCATCGAACGTATGGAACGCTTGGTCCGAGAGCTTGATCATCCTCAGAGAACGTATCCAATAATCCATGTTGCCGGAACGAATGGAAAGGGTTCTACCTGCGCGATGCTCGAAGCCATGTTCCGCTTGCATGGATACAAAACCGGCTTGTCGACTTCGCCCCATCTGGTTCGTCAGGGAGAGCGCTACCAGGTGAATCGCAAGATTCTAAGCGAAGAGAAAATCCTGAGCTATGTCCGCTATCTCAAGGGTGTCGGGGAGCGAATTGCCGAAAAGGAGCCGGAGATGCATCCAAGCTTCTTCGAGTTCATGACCGCCTTGGCATTCGAGCATTTCAAGGTTCAAGAAGTAGATGTTGCGGTAGTCGAAGTAGGGCTGGGCGGTCGTCTAGACGCGACCAATGTCGTGGATCCTGAAATCAGCGTCATCACATCGATCGGCCTTGATCATTGCGAGATTCTCGGCGATTCGCTAGATAAAATCGCTCGTGAAAAGGGAGGGATTATCAAGGCGGGGAAGCCAGTGGTAATCGGTTTGCTTCCCCCAGAGGCGGAGGAAGTCATTCAAGAGATTTGCCAAGATCGAAAATGCGAGCTGATTCGAATCTCGGATGTTTACGGATCGGAAATCGCGGATTTTCCAAAGACGTGTCTGCCAGGCGACTATCAGCGGATCAATGCGGCTATCGCGATGCTCGTCGCTCGCCGACTGGAGCAGCGGTTTTCCCTCGATTTGGCGAAGTGCGAAAAATCGCTGCAAGAAGTGTGCTGGCCAGGGCGCTGGGAGGAGAGAAATCTGCAGCACCGCAAAATCGTTTTCGACGTTTCCCACAACGCGGAAGGAGCTGGCTGGCTAGATGTCAATCTTGGTCGGCTGGCTGCGAGTGAAAGCCCTCCTGACGTCGTGATGGGGGTGATGGGGCTCTATCGAGCCAAGGCGCTGGTGCCTGTAGTGACGAATTGGGCACGTTCCATCACGTTCGTCATCCCCCAGCAATCGAGATCTTGCTCTTTCGAGGATCTGGAAAGCTGCGTTCCGGAGAGTTTCAAGGGGGAGATATTGAGAGGAGACATAGCCTCTCTTTTTCCTTCCAAAGGCGAGTGCTCACTCGATCTTGAGACGAAAACGAATCCTCTTGTGGTCACCGGTTCGATCTACCTGATTGGCGAAATCTGGGAACGTTTTCTGGAAGACGAATCCGTTGGCCAAGCTAAGCTGCAAGACTTCTAGTGTATCGCATCCCGTTTATGGCTGGCCTGCCAAGCAGTAGCATCGAAAGGAGTCGTTTTCAAAAGGGACGTAGCGCTTAAACAAGCGTATCCAAATCTAATCCCCTCTGCGAAGGCTGGAGCCGGCGATGGGACTCGAACCCGCAACCTACTGATTACAAATCAGTTGCTCTACCAATTGAGCTACGCCGGCATAAACCTTGAAGAACTAAGTCTTACGACAGAGCGCTTCTAAACTTTAACGTGGTACCCCCCCGGGGACTCGAACCCCGAACCAATTGATTAAGAGTCAACTGCTCTACCGATTGAGCTAGAGAGGCTCTCCGCGCTAAATTAAGGCACCCGAAAATTCGATTTCGGCCTGCTATGTCAATCCCCTTTTCAAAGCCGGGAATCATGCGGCTCCATTCGTGAGTATCCAGCAATGCCTCGTCAGCAATTTCCGTCCATGGACTAGAACGATGTAGCAATAAGATTACGTAAATTTGCTAATCGCCCTGTGGCGCTAAAGTTGCTAGATATTTTTACGGAAATAGTTCTTTATAGATGAGTCTTCCATAGGTTGCGCGCCATCCTCGTGAAAGATTCGTTATGCTCAAAGTAGAGGTTGAAAATGACCTAGTTTGAGCGACAGTTATTTAAAATCTCCCAACACATGACATCATTTTTCAAGCATTGGTTTCTATTATTCCTCGAGCTCGTATTCGGATACTATCCTAAACAAAAGCAGACTCCCTTTCAGTCTTCAGAATCGAGAGACAAAAAATAGCGGCCTCGATCTGCTGCCTTCAAACCGGCCCCCTCTTTATTGATCCGTCGAGGGGGCATTCAAATCGTCATTTCAAAGCGCTTGGCTTTCGATAGCCCACTTTATTCGACGAAACGGTTTTCCCACTTTACAAAGAGAGTCTTTTGCATCTTTCTACTCCGTTTTCCTTTTTCGTCATGCAAAAGACAAAGAAATCAATCGCTAAGCGCTTCAAATTGACGGGCTCTGGCAAGTTGATGCGTCGCTCCCCTGGGCAGCGTCACCATCTTCACCAGAAGACCACCAAGCAGAAGCGTAATCTCAACAAGGATAAGGAAGTGGCGCCCGGTCGCGCTGCCGATTTGATCCGCGGTCTGCCGCACGGTCTTTAACCCTTATTCGTTGAGCATTCCAATTTTTCGCTCAGGTAAAACACAGTAGGCGACCTGTCGAAATCCAGAACCAAAAGAAAGAGAGTCAAACATGCCTAGAGCCACCAATTCGTCCGCGTCTCGAAAACGCAAAAAGAAGATGCTGAAGCAAGCCAAGGGCTACTTCGGCAATAAATCGCGCCTCTATCGCTATGCCAAGGAAGCCGTTGCCCATGCGTTGCAATATGGCTATCGCGATCGCAAAAACCGCAAGCGCACTTACCGCAGTCTCTGGATTGTCAGAATCAATGCCGCCTGTCGCGAGGAAGGTATCAGCTACAGCCGATTTACCGAGGGCCTGAAGGCCGCCGAGATCACTTTGGATCGCAAGATTCTGGCCGACCTGGCCGTGAATGATCCCGAAGCGTTCAAAGGATTGGTCGAGAAGGCGCAGGAGGCCTTGAAGGCAAAGGCCGCTGCCTGATTTGGAAGCCCGCTCCAACGTTTCTAAAAACGACTGCTAAGATAATTTTGCCTTTAAATGCATGGAGTTCGGGTTTCTGCTCGAACTCCTTTTTTGTGCTCGTATTGAGAATCCCAATTTCCTCTAAACAACCTAGATTTCCCATCCATTTCTTTGGAGTCCCAAATGGAAGAAGAACTTAATAGTATCGTCGAGTCGGCTAAGCGAAACGTGAGCGCCGTCAATTCGAGAGCAGGCTTCGAGGCTTTCAAGGCCGAGATTTCCGGGCCCAATGGAACGCTCACCAGGGTCATGAAGGGCATGGGCTCCGTCCCGAAGGAGGACCGACCCGCTTTCGGCAAGCTCATCAATGAGGCGAAAACCGAGCTGCAGGCCTTGTACGATAATGTGCTCAGATCGATTGAGGAAGCGGAAATCGCCGAGCGTTTAGGCCCTTCCATCGACCCTTCGCTTCCGTCCTATGCCCTCGGCCCTGGCAGTCTTCACCCGCTTACTCAGATTCGAGAGGAAATCAGCCGCATCTTTAAGCAAATAGGATTTACGGTGGCTGAAGGTACTGAAGTGGAGACGGAGTACTACTGTTTTGACGCTTTGAATACGCCAGCGGACCATCCGGCTAGAGATTTGCAGGACACCTTCTATTTTCCTGACAATGCTAGCTTTGGAAATGTATCCAAAAAGGAAGACGAACGCTACCTGCTGCGTACCCATACGTCTTCGGTGCAGATTCGCACCATGCTGCAGGATGATCCTCCGATTCGTATCATCTCGCCAGGCCGATGTTTTCGTAGAGACACGGTTGACGCTACCCACAGCGCCAATTTCCATCAGGTGGAGGGCCTTTATGTTGATAAGAATGTGACGGTTCGGGATTTGAAGGCGGTCTTGGACTATTTTTTCGAGCAAATGCTTGGCAAGGGGACCAAGACGCGTTTTCGCCCTCACTTTTTCCCCTATACTGAACCCAGTTTCGAGGTCGATTTTTCTTCTACGCATCTGGCCAAGCTGGGAAGCGAATGGGTGGAGATCGCTGGCTGCGGCATGGTGGAGCCGGCCGTTTTCGATTCGGTTGGCTATGATCCGGAAGTGTATTCAGGATTCGCTTTCGGCATGGGGATCGAGCGCATTGCTATGATTGTGTATGGCATCGACGACATCCGCTATTTTTATCAAAACGACCACCGCTTCCTTAAGCAATTCGCCTAGTTGTTTGAAACCACGGATTAACGCAGATGAACACGGATTTTCCAAAATGATTCGATTCGTACTTTTTAGTCCTTTTTCAAATGGGAAATTAAAGCATTAAAGTGAGGTCTGTGACTATTCGTACAATCTGTGGGCAAATCTACTTCTTAATTATACATGAAAGTTTCTCTCAATTGGCTTAAACGCTATGTAGATCTTCCGGAAAAGCCTCAGGAAATCGCTGACGCCTTAACGTTGCTGGGTTTTGAGGTCGATGATATCGAGACGACTGGTCTGGAGGCTCTCGAAAATGTAGTGGTAGGCGAAATACTAGATCGCCAGCAGCATCCAAATGCGGATCGACTGGGTGTCTGTCGTGTGGCTTTGGGCAATGATATTGGGGAGAAATCTATTGTCTGCGGCGCTACTAACTACAAGGTGGGGGATCGTGTTCCTGTTGCTTTGCCAGGAGCCAAATTGCCCGGCGGATTCAAGATCAAGCGATCGAAGCTTCGTGGAGTCGAGTCGGATGGCATGATGTGCTCGGGAAAAGAGCTTGGGGTGACTGAAGACGCTGAAGGACTCCTGATCCTTGAAGGAAGCCCCGAGCTGGGAACTCCCATCAATGATGTGCTCACCGATTCGGATACCGTTTATAATTTGGAGGTGACGCCGAACCGGCCTGATTGCCTTTCTCACATTGGCATCGCCCGTGAGTTGGCCGCCTGGTATAAGCGAAGACTCATGTATCCAGAAATTTGTGGCGACCATCCCCTCGAGGAGCGACCTGACGGTCAACCGATCTTCTCCGGGGTCGCGGTGGATTGCGATGAGGATTGCCCTCTCTACATGGCTACTGTGATCAAGGGCGTCAAAATCGGCCCAAGTCCCGACTGGATGCAGAACCTGCTTTCATCAGTCGGCCTACGACCGATCAACAACGTAGTGGACGTCACCAATTTTGTCATGCATGAGCTGGGCAACCCGATGCATGCATTCGACTCCAGGGATATCCAGGGAAAACGGATTCGCGTTAGGCTGGCTTATGACGGAGAGGTAATGACCACGCTAGACGACGAGGAAAGAAAGCTTTCGAGTCGCATGGTGGTCATAGCCGATGAAAATCGAGCTTTAGCTGTGGCCGGGGTGATGGGTGGACAAAATTCTCAAGTCAAGGAAGACACTACGGATATCGTTTTGGAAGTGGCTTGTTTCAAACCTTCGACGATTCGATGGGTGTCCAAACGATTGGGACTTTCTACTGACAGTTCCTATCGATTCGAAAGAGGAATTGATCCGCATTCGCTGAAATTCGCTACCGATAGAGCGGTTGAGTTGCTGTTGGAAACGGCTGGCGGGGAGCTTTGTTCGAATGAATACGTTGTCGGAGGGCTCCCTGCTTGGGAAAGCGAGGTTTCACTCTCTCCAGACTGGGTGCGTAGCAAGGCGGGATTCGACATTTCCGACGATGAAATCGAGTCGAGTCTAGAATCTTTGGAGCTTGACGTGGCTACTTCCCATGGGGACTGGAAAATAGGGATTCCGAGCCATCGGGGAGATCTCGATCGCCCCATAGATTTGCTGGAAGAAGTGCTGAGAATGTACGGCACTCATCGAATTCCTTCGAGCGTTGTAGCGGCTACCGCGACAACGCGTAATGATAGCCCCATTACGGAATTCGTTCGTTCGGCGAGTGGCTTTCTGGTTGGCCAGAATTTTAGCGAAGCGGTCAACTATACTTTGCGCTCGCAAGAGGAGCAAACACTCTGGGCAAGTCACGTTTCGGCTAAGGAACTCGCTTTGAAAAATCCGATTAGCGAGGACCAGACTCAGCTCAGACACAGTCTTTTGCCTGGTTTGCTAGAGACGCTAAAACTAAATCAATCGAGAAATACCGGAGCTACCCGATTCTTCGAGACAGGTCGATCCTTCCGCGAAGTGAATGGAAAGGTGGTGGAAATGATTTCGGTGGCTTTTCTCGAATGTAGCGAAAGCGCTTTCCGTTCCTGGAACCAAGTGGAACGCGACGATTTTTTCAGCGCCAAGAAGCGTGTTGAAATAATTGCCGGCTTTGCCGGAGTAGACCTGGATCGTTTTTCCATTAAGCCTGTCAATGTCAACAATGCGGCTTGGCAGGAGGGGCATTGCAGTGAGATTGAAGAGCCTAAGGCAGGAGTATCCGTTCGCATCGGCCTTATGAATCTCTCGCGTACCAAGGAAATGGATATACGAGGCGAAGTGATGGCAGGCATTTTCAGTATCTTGCCCGAGCGTCTTCGCCAGGCTAAACGCGTTAAATTCTCTCCATTCAGTCTCTATCCAGCTTCCTCAAAGGACCTGGCTTTGGTCATCGACCAAGACGAGCAGGCGGGAAATGTCATAAAGACTGTATCCAAAATCGCCAGCAAAGAGACGAAAGGCATTTTTGATTTGGAAGACGTCTCTCTTTTCGATGTCTACGAAGGTTCTAAGATATCGCAAGACAAGAAAAGCGTCGCTGTTTCTATGACATTTCGTTCCATGGAAAGAACGCTCAAGGATAAGGAGGTCAACAAGGCTTTCGAGGCGATCCAGAATGAAATCCGCGAAAAGACCACGTATCTAATCAGAGATTGAGGAACTGTGTAATAAGTGAAATAACACAATTATGAATGCTGATTAATGCGAACAAAACACTTTGGTCTGGATTTTCCATTCGTGTTTATTCGCGTCCATTAGTGGTTCTAAATTCTATATTCTATTTGTATGTCAGAAACGCCGCATATCGATATCGACTACGTCGCCAAGCTTGCTCGCATCAACTTGACCGACGACGAGAAGAGCAGATTCTCTAGCCAATTGGATTCAATACTTGGATACATAGATAAGCTGAATGAATTGGATACCGATTTCGTCGCGCCGACCGCGCATCCGCACGAAGTGTTTAACGTCTGGCAGGAAGATTCGGTGAGTAGCGAGATGAGTGTCGAAAAAGCTCTCAGCAACGCCCCCAAACAGCGCCAGAACATGGTCGTCGTACCGAAGGTTGTAGAATGAAAATTTTACCACGGAGAGCACTGAGTCACGGAGTTAATGATTGAGAGCGAGTTGACAGATAAGATTATTGGAGCGGCTATTGAAGTTCATAAATACTGGGGACCCGGGCTTAATGAAAAAATCTATGAGCAGAGTTTTTGTCGTGAATTAGATCTGTGTGGGCTAGAATGGAAGAATCAAATTCCACTACCATTGGAATACAAAGGTTTTAAAGTTGGAGATGAATTGGTTTTGGATGTTATCGTCGAGGATAAGGTAGTTGTGGAAAACAAGCATGTTGCTGCCTTACTCCCTGTCCACGAAGCGCAATTACTTACATATATGAAACTGACAAGCTGTACCGTAGGACTCCTTATTAATTATAAATCGGCTCTTCTCAAAGAAGGAATCAAACGATTAGTCCTCTGAATCTCCGTGCCTCCGTGCTCTCCGTGGTAAGGAAACCATGACCCAAGAAATCTACTACAAATCAGCATCTGAGCTTTCTTCTTCGCTCTCCCGTGGCGAGCTGTCCTCTGTCGAGTTGACGAAGGTGATTATTGAGCGAACGGAGGCTGTCGATGATAGGGTAGGAGCCTTTAATAGTTTCAGTGCCGAAGACGCTTTGGCTCAAGCGGACGCTTCCGATCAGCGTCGGTCGGCTGGCCAAGCTTTGGGGCCTTTGGATGGTATTCCAATCGGGATCAAAGACGTATTGGCCGTTGAAGGACAGCCGTTGACGTGCTCGAGCAAGATTTTAGAGAATTTCATTTCTCCATACGATGCGACCTGTATCCAGAAACTAAAGAAACGAGGCGCTGTCCTCTGGGGCCGTCTCAATATGGACGAGTTTGCCATGGGTTCGTCTACCGAGAATTCGGCGAGGGGAGCGACATCGAATCCCTGGAATCTGGACTGCGTACCTGGAGGAAGTTCCGGAGGCTCTGCCGCAGCGGTTGCGGCGGGCGAGGCGGCGCTTGCGCTTGGAAGCGACACCGGCGGTTCGATTCGTCAGCCTGCTTCCCATTGTGGTATTGTGGGTCTAAAGCCTACCTATGGACGCGTCTCTCGCTTTGGCTTGGCTGCTTTTGCTTCCTCGCTCGATCAAGTAGGCCCCATGGGGAGAAGTGTGGAGGACGTAGCCTTGCTGCTGCAGGCTATTTCGGGTCATGATGAAAAGGATTCCACTTCCTACCAAGAGGATTGCCCTGATTACTCCTTGGCCATGGAAGGTTTGAAAAATCGGAAGTGGAAACTTGGTCTGCCAAAGGAATACTTTGCCAACATTGCCGATGCTACTGCATTAGAACCGGTAGAAAAGGCGATCGAATTCTACCGGAGTCTTGGCTGTGAAATAAAAGAAGTTTCTCTACCCCATACGGAGTACGCAGTGGCGACCTACTACATTGTCGCTACGGCCGAAGCCTCTTCGAATCTAGCTCGTTACGATGGAATCCGCTATACGCATCGAGCTGAAAAATTCGACGACAAGGACTCGGTCGACATCTACTGCCAATCCAGAGCGGAAGGCTTTGGAGAAGAGGTCAAGCGTCGTGTCATTTTGGGTACATACGTTCTTAGTAGTGGCTATTATGATGCCTATTATCTGAAAGCCCAAAAAACGCGTACCTTGATTCGTCAGGACTTCGTCAATGCCTATAATGAAGTGGATGCTCTCTTGACTCCAACGTCTCCGTCTCCCGCATTTAAAAAAGGTTCTAAGAGTGAAGATCCGCTTTCCATGTATCTGAGCGATATTTACACAATTTCCGCAAATCTGGCCGGTATTCCTGGTATATCATTGCCTTGTGGATACAGTGATGGCTTGCCCATAGGTCTTCAGATTCTTGGCCAGCCTTTTAAAGAAGAGGAACTTTTAGCGATTGCTAGGGAATTCGAAGATGCCCACGACTACAAAAACCAACATCCCAACTTATAGATTTCCAGAACAACAAAATGCGCTAAATACACGAAATTGGTCTATTGGGATAGTATGAATTCTAATGCTTATTATTGAAATCTTTAGTGTAATTCGCGTGTTTCGTTGTTAATAATCCCACAATCTATTAAATCATCTGTGTCTATCTGTTTAATCTGTGGTGAAAAATATGGAATACGAAGCAGTCATCGGTCTTGAAGTTCATGTTCAGATAAAGGCTGAATCCAAAATCTGGACACGCTGTCGGGCAGGGTTCGGCTATGAGCCGAACACTCTGGTCGATCCTGTTATTATGGGTCTGCCGGGTTCATTGCCTGTCATGAACAAGCGAGCGCTCGACGGCATCATCAAGGCTGGTTTGGCTCTCAATTGCACGATTCCCGACCAGTGTAAATGGGACCGGAAAAACTATTTTTACCCGGATAGTCCCAACAATTACCAGATTACCCAATACGATCAGCCGATCTGCGAAGGCGGGGAGGTTGAAATAGAACTCGATGGCGAAACGCGTGCGGTGATGGGCCAGCACAAAAAGATCAAGCTGACCCGTATTCATTTGGAGAACGACGTGGGAAAACTAAACCACTTTGCCGAGGACAGTTTGGTAGACTATAATCGAGCCGGAACCTCGCTCATGGAAATCGTCAGCGAGCCTGACATGCATTCGGGCGAAGACGCCTTCGCTTTCCTGACTGCTATTCGGCAAACCATGATCTACTGTGGCGTTTCCGATTGCGACATGGAGAAAGGACAGATGCGGGCGGATGCGAACATCTCTGTACGTCCCGTTGGTCAGCAGGAATTGGGTACGAAGATCGAACTTAAGAATTTGAATAGCATTACCGGCGTTAAAAACGGTATCAACTACGAGATCAAGCGTCAGATCAACGAGCTCCGTCGTGGAAACTCCATTACGCAAGCGACGTGGCGTTGGGATGCGGATGCCGGTCGTACCGAGCATATGCGCGACAAGGAAGATGCCCATGACTATCGCTATTTCCCGGATCCCGACCTCATGCCTGTCAAAATTGACGACGAATGGAGAAATCGGATACGCTCCGAGATTCCCGAACTCCCTTTCGATAAGCAGCGTCGATTCATGGAGGATTATGAGCTTCCTTATACAATTACCTCTGTTTTAGTTCCCGACAGAAATTTAAGCGATTATTTCGAAAGTGCAGCTAAACAGAACCCAAAGCAGGCCCAGGCTATCGGCAACTACGTCGTAAACGACTTGCAGCGTGAACTTTACGAGTCGAATGAGTCGCTTGAGGACTGCAAAATGAGCCCTGACTTGCTGCTCACCATTGTGAACGCCGTGGATAAGGGAGTGATCACCAAGCAGATTGCCAAAGATGTATTCATAGAAATGTACAAGAGCGGCGAAACGGCCGACCAAGTGATCGAACGAAAAGGACTCAAGCCGGATTTCGACGAGGATCAAGTTATCGCTTGGTGCAAGGAGGCGATCGAAGAGAATCCAAAACCTGTCGAGGATTTCAAATCCGGTAACGAGAAGGCGATTAATGCCCTCAAAGGCCAGGTAATGAAGAAGAGTCGCGGGAAGGCTAATCCACAGGCTGTGGATGGGTTGCTGAGGAAGTTGCTGAGCTAGCTCTCTTATCACGGAGAACACCGACTTGAATTTAACAACGCTTGCTTATGTAAGCTTGATCGCTCTCTTGCATTCGCGACAGGATCTTGGCTTCGCCAAGGCAGGGTTTGAAATTCGATTATTTAACATGCCCTTGTGAAGCAAGGATCCTGCCCCGAAGTGAAGCGTAGGGATCTTGTTAAATATATCTATTTAGCTTCCCTCTCTGCCCGCAGAGTTCGCTGTTGATTTTTTAGCTCCCGCTTCTCCTCTCGACGGATTTCAATATCCTTTTGGCTGGCTCCGATGTGCTTGAGTCCTTTTTGGGTGTTTAGCTCGACCTGTTTTTGGCGTTCCGCCGCTCGAGTCCGCTGTTCGTCGGTAAGCGTATCCACGCAGTGAGGACAACTGATACCTTCCAGGAAATGTTCCGATTGCTTGTCTTCATCGGAGAGCGTATGGCGACAAGCATGACACATGTCGAAGGCTCCCGCTTCCAATCGGTGATCCACTGTTACGCGATTGTCGAAAACGAAGCACTCGCCTTCCCATAGGCTGTCTTCCGGCTTCACCTTTTCCAGGTAGTTCAGAATGCCGCCATGCAAGTGGTACACCTCCTCGAAACCCTCTTGAAGCAAGAGTGACGTTGACTTCTCGCAACGAATCCCGCCCGTGCAATACATCGCAATCTTCTGGCCCTTTTTATCCGCCAGCTTCCGCTTCACATATTCGGGGAATTCGCGAAAGCTCTTCGTCTCTGGATCTAGTGCCCCTTTGAACGCGCCGATCTGGCACTCGTAGTCATTTCGCGTATCGACTACCACGACGTCTGGATCAGAGATCAGCTCGTTCCAGTCCTCTGGCTCCACGTAGGTCCCCACCTGATCGTTAGGATTGATCTCCGGCATTCCCAGTCGCACAATCTCCTTCTTCAAGCGAACCTTCATTCGATAGAAAGGCTCGTCGTCAGCCCAGCTCCGCTTGACCGTAAGCTCTCCAATTGTCGGATCCGATTGGAGATAGTCGAGAACTGCTTCCACACCCTCTGGCGGACCGGCCATCGTCGAGTTGATTCCCTCTGCCGCCAGCAGGATAGTTCCCTTCACTCCATTTTTCTGGCAAATCCTCTGCAAGGGCTCCCTCCGCTCCTCGTAGTCCGGCAGCGGCGTGAACTTGTAGTAGGCAACGATCAGCGTTTTCTGGTCACTCATAACGGTAGGCCTTCAAAAACTCGCTACCAGTACGCTCTTCGCTCCACTTGGCAAGCCATCATTGGACTATGACGACAAGATCATCGAAATAGCCGCTGGCATTGTTAAGCGCCAGCGGCATTTTCGTGTAAGGCGATGTTGCCGAAATGACGATGGTTTTGTTGCCCATATGGTTAATGATTTAAGAGAGCGGTCTTTGTGAACGCTCCCAGCATCGTCTAGCAACTTGCCTTCGAAAGGGGCGAGTAAGTTTTTCTATACTCTATTTGTGTAATTATTTTATAAATACAAAAAGTTCACTCAGGGAAGCTCGGAAGGGGTAGCGTGACTTCAGCTGGCACCTCTTGGCCACGAAAGAAGTCCATGGTCACCTGTCGAATGGTTGGATCTGAAAAGTAGTCGAAATGACCACCGTTGCGAACCGTCACACGCCTTAGGTTCGAGAAACCAGTCAAGGCTTCGTCAGCGGCTTCGGGATGGGTTCGCGCGTCAAGGGTACCGGAGAAAGAGATGGTCGGCACATCCGTAATAACCTTCGCTCGAAAGGCATTGCCCAGGTCGGGCAGATCAAACACATCGATGTAGATATCGAAGGGAAAGTTGAGTTGGCCATCTATGGTTGATGAATCCGATTGCTCGATAATCTGCGAACGTCGCGTATCCGAAATTCCTGACATGCTGTAGATACCCTCCCTCATGCCTCTAAATGGAAGTCCGTTCTTCCTTAGCGCCTCGTAGATAAAGGGAGCAAAAGGCGCCAAGTTTCCTGATTCCGCCAATCGGTAAAAGGTCATGAGATTCGCCGCATCCTCTGGATTGAAATTCGTAGCGAGAGCCCAGAGCTGCAAATCGAGTTTTCCAACGACAAAGCAGATTGTTTCGCCTGAGCTATCGAAACATAGCTCCATAGGTTCGGCATCGAACTTGGCGTGCGTTCGCCGCATTAGATCTCTGAAGTCGGGAAAGGCAGCTGCTGCAGCGGGCTGAGTATCGATGGCCGCTTGCAGTCGATCGAGATAGCTTTCGTACCAGTCCGGCAACTTCATCTGCTCGGTCCCCACAATCCCGTGAAGCGCGACTCGATCGATCTTGCCGGGCATTTCACGTATGGCTGCCAGAGCGAAATGCGAGCCATGACTGCCTGCCCAAAGACTCAATTTCTCAGCCCCCAGCGCTCGACGCAAGTCATCGAGATCACGGGCGATTTCCAAAGGATTGTATCCAGAGATATCGACACCTGATTGCTCCCAGAATGCTTTAGCGTTTTCAGCATCCTCAGCAAGCTGAGTCTCTATCGCCTCCAAGGTTAGCGGCTGAGCAAGAGGAAGCGGAGTTCCTTGGAAAGACGGCAGGTCATTCGACCATCCCGTACCTCGCTGATCGAAGGCGATCACATCTCCAAATTCTCGAAGCTCCATAAAGGGCTCGAATAATTCCTCGCGCCTCAGGTCCTCCACACTGCTGTTGCCTGGACCTCCTGCAAGATGAACGATGGGGGAACCAGGTGTTTGGCTTGTCGATGGGAACCTCACATAGAAAAGCTCCAGCTCGCGACTATTTGGATCTGTTCGATTCTCCGGAACGCGAAAGCTCCCGCGAAAAGCGTCGACGGCCTCTCCAGACGCCGAGACAAAAGTGTAGGCCGTTTCACTCGCTTCAATGTCGCTTGGAGATCGGGCTACTCTGAAAAAGCGCCTTTTCAATCTCTCGGGATCGTTAGAACCTAGATTCAGATTTGTATCCGACCAATGGATTCGCTCTTCCTGATCGGGCCCATATACTTTGCCAGATATAGAATTTTTCCAGATTATAAGGTCATCTGAATGCAGAACCAGATAGTCATTTGAGGGCTCGGCGCTCCATTCCAGAAGAATTGGCTCGTCCTGATTCGACTTCATTGCATTTAGTCTCAGACCGTCTGTCGCTACACTTTTCGAAAGGATTGCAGCAAAGAGGCTCATACAGGTTAAGAGGTGTTTCATTTCTAATTGTCTGGAATCTAGTTAGTGAAATCCGGAAGTGGCACCGCGACTTCACCAGGCACTGAGTTTCCTCGAAAAAAATCGATTATGATTTGATGGACGACAGTCGAATTCAGCATGTAATCCCAATGCCCTCCATTGATGACAGCGACTTCCGTGAGATTCGAAAACCCGGCGGTCGCTTCCCGGATCGAATCCGGGTAATTGCGTCCATCAAGTGTTCCATATATCGAAAGAAGCGGCACATCCGAAACCACTGCGCTTCTAAAAGCCTCGCCAAGATCATGCACCCGGAATCCGTCTTTAAGTAGGGGCATTGGGAAATTTAGATAACCTGCAAAGAGTGAGGTTTCGGCTTGTTCTTCGACAAGAGCTAAACGCGTATCCGAAATTCCTGACATGATATCCGTAACTTCCCTCATTCCCAGAAAACTGAATTCATCATCTCGAAAGAGTTCATAAATAACAGGCGCGAAACTCGAAAGCTCTCGCCTGTCCGCGGCCGAATATAGCGATAGAAGATTCCGAATATCCGCTGGATTGGCCAACATGGTAGCGCTTAGAAGTTGAAGATCCTCTTTCCCAATCACCATGCTGATCGCTTCGTTTCCCGGTCCGTTGAAAGTGACGTTAAGAGGATTGCCTTCATAATCGTCGTGAACGCGATGAATGAGAGCCTTGACATCAGGGTAGATGGCCACCGTTGCGGGCTGAGTGTTGATTGCAGCCTGAATCCGATCCATGAATACATCGGTTCTTGCCGGTTGCTTTACCGTTTGACTCACACCCTCCATACCCCTCAACACAACGCGATCGACTCTATCCTTTAATTCTCGGATAGTTGCCAGGCCTAGTTGCGAACCGAAGCTGGCTCCCCACAAGCTAACTTTTTCCGCTCCGAGAACTTTCCGCAAGTCGTCAATGTCTCTCGCGTTTTCTAGAACGTTGTAGCCATCGATATCGACGCCTTGACTCTCCCAGAAATCCACCGCCTTTTCCGATTCAGCAAGAAGCAGGGAGGCCATGGCTTCACTGGATAAGGGCTCATCTAGAGGGAGACCAGTGGTGGCATTATAGGGAGGTATGTCGTTCGACCAACCTGTACCACGTTGATCGAAAGCGATTACATCGCTCAATTCTCGCAGCTTCTGGATAAGCGGAAAAATTCCCAATCGGGCAACTTCAATGCCGCTATCTCCGGGACCGCCTGCAAGATAAACGATAGGAGATCCCGGATTGGAACTGGTCGATGGAAAACGGACGTAGTGAAGCGTGATGGTTCGAATGTCGGGATCCGTTCTGTTTTCGGGAACTTGAAACGTTCCATGAACCGCTTGCGTGCCTAGTCCCACGAAAGGAGAGAAAAAAAGAGGCGTTTCTTGACCGAGCGGAATCTCGCTCCTGCGTACCACTTTATAATAGCGTTCTTCGCTTTCGTTGAATCGGCTTTCGGATATGTTGGGGCTTGTATCCACCCACTGGAGGCGACCTCCATTTTGAGGAGCTTTGAATTGACCGGCGATCGCGTGCTGCCAATGAATGAGATCAGCTGTATGGATGACTTCGTAAAACTCGTTGGGCTCAGCATCCCATTCGATAAGAATGGTGTCATCGGATTGCCAGGTGGCTGAGGGCTTCAGTGTCGCGTCATCAGAGGCGGCTATCTTCGAATATGGCAGAACGAGCGTTTGGACCCAAATGAAAGAAAGGGCGAAACAGTGCGAAATTTTGTTCATAGAGAAAGCACTTTGAGTGCCTGCAATTCTCTATGCTCGAATTAATCAAATTACATCGCTTATCCGGCGAACGGCTCCGTCAACGGACTGAACAGCTCATTCCATCTCGGTTTTACGAAGCAAGCGCTGCCGGACGCTATCGATTTTCGTTCTACCAATTGGAAGTGTACTGCCATTTTTCATTTCTATAGAATAGCGACTGCCTTGAGCGGTCTGAATTGAGGCGATTGAATCGCTGCGAACGATAAAGGAACGATGGATGCGAATGAAATCCGACTTAAGGAGAAGCTCTATACTGTCCAGAGATTTCTCATACAAATAGGTCTTCCCCGTTTTGATGTGTATTTCGGTGTAGTCGTTGGCTCCGCTGAAATAGAGAATATTCTCGATAGGAATTAGGTCTAATCTTCGTTGGCGTTTTACGGACAAGTATTTGAGTTGTCGCTCTCTTGGACCATTTCGAGTTTCGAAACGCTCAAAGGCCTTTTTAAGTCGGCTTTCGGCCACTGGCTTGGGAACAAAGTCAAGCACGCCATATTCAAAGGCTTCAATCGCTCTGTCGTGATAAGCTGATACGATAATGGTTTGGAAAGATTGGGCCACCAAGGATTTTAGAACTTCGAAGCCGTCTCTGCCATTCAAGTTCAAGTCTAGAAGAAGCAGGTCGATTTTCCCTTTTTCGATTTGCTCGAGGGCGATAGACAAACTTGATCCCGTCTCTACCGATTCGATTTTGTCTCCAAGAATTGAATGCGTAAGGCGAACTAGTCTTTTTAATGCCCTCGCTTCGTCGTCTACTATTAGAATCTTCATGAGGCTTTTCTGAACTGCGAATGAACGCTAATCAGAGATTTCGATGCGCGTTACCCAGTTGTCGTTTAACTGACCGTTCCAAAGATCCCAATTTCCAGGATAGCTTTCTTCTAGTCTGGATTGCACGAACTTCAGCCCTGTCCCATTTGAAATGGGTCCTTTTGCTTTGAGTGTCTTGTTGGCTCCTTGTATTTCGATGGGAGTCTCCATTGTGTAAATACGTTTACTTTCACTCGCTTCTCTCTTCAGTTTAAATTCTATCCTCTTTCTTGAATATTCGTTGTGGGTTACTCCATTTTCAACGAGGGTGTGCAAGATGCACGGAGGGATTCGTTCGTCCGAGCCCACGTTTTCAACGCTTAAATGATATTGTATTTCTTTGCGATAGCTCATAATCGCCAAAAGCGATTTACATAACTGGATCTCTTGCTCTAAGGGTATCTCGTTTTTTCCGGATATCTTGAGAAGAATCTGAAAGTGATGACTTAAGTCGTGGATCATCGAGATGCCTTGGCTAGGCTCTTCCTCGATCCAGTCAATCAAGGCGTTGAGCGTATTCATGAGAAAATGAGGCTGAATGGATTGCTTGATCAGCTCGGTTTCTAAACGCGCTTTAGACACTTCTAGCCTAGCCTTGCTGAGAAGGGCTTTTTGATGGTCTGTCTTTTCCTTGCCGATTTGGAGCGTGAGAGCGGTGAGGATGCTTAAAACGAGCAGGGCATGCCCGCCCATCAGCAGATAAAGGCTGCCCCCTAGCAAAATAGGAGCAAGAGCGGCCCCGGCTCCTGCTAAAATAAGTCGACTCCCAGGCTTTCGTTGCCAAGCCGCCAAAATTATTAGCAAGCAACTGGTTCCGTAACCGATCCCAAGGAACCACATCTGCCTTAGATCTTCTACTGGAGTGGAGAAGAAAGCCGCTAGCAGGGCAAGGGCAACACACGCGATGAATAGGAGCTTTTTATTCAGTGAAAAATGGTAAAGAAAAAAGACGGGAAGTAGTAGTGATACTATCGATACCAGAAATAGTATCAAGGACCTGCGATGAGCGTTTTCATCGTAAGTGAGATCCGCTGGATGGGAAAATTCATAAAATGCCAGATACAGAGTTAACGCGAAGATGCCGGATAGAGAAGCGAAGAGCGCGTAGCTTGTTTTTCGTTCCGCAAAAAGAAAAATGAGAAGAAAAATAAGACTTACTGCGCCAGCAAACCCGACCATATGGCGAAGAGCATAGACATTGCTCAGATCAAGAGGTATTTCGTAGCTGTCATCCGTCAGCTTGAATGTATCGAAAATCGGACCATCCACGTTTTTCTTGTAGTTGCTTGATACGCGCACGGCAATTGTGTGTGTGCCAGGCGCGAGTAGCCGTTCAGGAACGGGCGCCCAATGGATATTGAGTCCCGGCGTTTCGCTTTCCTTATCCGACCCAACTCTTCCGCTTCTACCTATGCGCTTGCCATCCCAATAGATTTCTCTGGCCCCCTTTATCTGGTTGAAAAGCGAATCGAAATAGCGCTGTACCCGTTTTTTGGTGATAACGATTTTAACACGTACCCAGAAAACCCCTTCAGGGACCTCGTCGAACGATCCCTCGTAGAATATTCCGTCATTAGGCTGGGGCCGTGCCCAATCCGAATCATCTAGGTCCGAACTTGCCCAATTCGAGTCATCACCGACTTTCATGCACCAGGAAGAGGCCTCGAAGTACCAGGCGGGTGACTCTCGCCCAATGTCTTTCAAATATTGGCTGGATAGATTGTTCGAGCCTCCTGGCAACTCTTCCCATTGTTCCTGGGCGAAACTGAAATAGGGGAGAAATACGAAGACCAGAACAGCGGTAGAAAAAGAGGAGCGCATCTTCAAAAGATACAATCCGATGCAATGAATTACTTCGAGCTTCGAGCGGAGACGTTGAAGGGTCGCTGGGAGTTGTTGGCCGATCGAAACGACCTTTTGCGGTCTTTACTTCACGAAAATAGCTGACCGGCGCTTGATTGCTCAACTCATCCTCCACACTCCTCCAAGCCCAGGCTTGAATTGAGATCTACTTAAACGACCGTTAGTGCAAAAAAGTATTGGAAAGTTCCTCAGGTCTAGTGATTCAATCGAAACTGATTCTACTGCCTCTCTTTCATGTTCTTTAGGTATTGCTCGGCTCTTTGCCTCCTTGTCTCGTCACCAATCTGGCCAGCGTATAGATATATTCAGATATAAGTAATTAATATCAAATGGTTTAATCCAAAACAAAAGCTATGGTCTAGGCTCTATAATCTTCAATCAAGCCATTCAGGCTAGGCGGGAAAAGGCCTTCAATGAAAACGCCCTCGTCTCTAACCTCTTCATTGCGGATGCCGCCGCTTTTATGAAGTCGCGAGACCACATCATAGCGATCATGGGGAATCAAAAGTTCGATTGATCGGAGTCTAGCGTTTAGCGTATCGGAAATCGCTTGCTTTAATTCCGGCAATCCTTCCCCGCTTAAGGCGCTAACGAAGTGAGCGTCTGGATACACAAGTTTTAGTCGATCCATGAGCTCCGGGCTGTGTGGTCCGTCGACTTTGTTGAAGACGATCAGAGTAGGATTACCGTCGGCTTCGATGTCCTGCAAAACCCGGAGGGTCGTTTCGTGGTGCTCGTCGACCTCTGGATTCGACATGTCTAGCACGTGTATCAACAAGTCGGCGACGACAGCTTCTTCGAGGCTCGCCTTGAAGGCCTCTACCAGGCGGTGAGGAAGGCGGCGCACGAAGCCGACGGTATCGGTAATCAATACATGCTGACTGTTGTCCAGCTCCAAGCGTCGGGTAGTCGGATCGAGCGTGGCGAATAGCTTATCCTCTGCCAATACGTTGGCGTTGGTCAGCTGGTTGAGCAGAGTGGACTTGCCGGCATTAGTGTATCCAACGATGGATACGGTAGGCACAGGCTTGCGAAGTCTTTTAGCGCGTTGCACATGGCGATGGCGAATGACTGCGCTGAGCTCCTTCTTAACCAGAGCGATACGTTCCCGGACCATGCGACTGTCGGCCTCGAGCTGAGTTTCCCCCTGACCTCTCGCTCCAGTCATGCCCCCTCGTTGACGACTGAGGTGAGTCCAAGCGCGGCGCAAGCGAGGCAGCGAATACTCCATGCGAGCTAGCTCCACTTGCAGTCGAGCTTCTTTGGTTTGAGCCCTCTCGGAAAAAATATCGATAATCACTTCCTGGCGATCGATCACCGCGATTTTCGACTCGCGTTCCCAATTGCGTTGCTGAGCCGGGGTCAGTTCATCGTCGAATATGACAACGTCCGCCTGGTGATCTTCTACGAGTTCGAGGATTTCCTGCATTTTGCCAGTGCCAACCAGAAAGGCAGGCTGAGGCTTGCGAAGCTTCACGATCAGCGTATCCACAATGGGGATATCGAGATTAGTGGTCAGTTCTTCCAGCTCTTCCAGAAGGTATTCCGCTTCCGAGCGAGACATAGTGGAGCGCTGGATTCCAATGAGAATCGCTCGCTGCACTTTTTTCCGGTTTTCCTCGAGGTCGAACATGGAAGTGGGTTTTAGGCTTTGGGTCTTAGGTATCTGGTTGTGAATCGAAACCTGCAACCCAATACCCAAAACCTAATCGCCTTTTGAAAAATGAAAAGCCCTGCTCCCCTTAGGCGAGAGCAGAGCTAGTTTTAAAGTTTCCTATTAGATAGGCAGTTTAGGCGCCGGCCTCGATAGCCGCTTGAGCTGCCGCGAGACGCGCGACGGGAACGCGAGGAGGCGAGCAGCTGACGTAGGTCAGTCCGACCTTATGGCAGAATTTCACTGAGGAAGGATCGCCGCCATGCTCGCCGCAGATGCCCAGCTTGATATTCGGACGAGTCGCCTTGCCGCCCTCAACACCAAGCTTTACCAATGCTCCGACGCCAGTCTGGTCAATCGAGGCAAATGGATTTTGCGGCAGAATGTCGAGGTCCTTGTATTTGCCAAGGAAGCTGCCTGCATCGTCACGGCTCATGCCGAGCGTAGTCTGGGTGAGGTCGTTGGTGCCGAAGCTGAAGAACTCCGCGCTTTCAGCGATCTCGCTAGAGGTTACCGCAGCGCGTGGCACTTCAATCATCGTTCCGACGAGATAGTTGATCTTCACGCCCTTTGCTTTTTGAACCTCTTGGGCGACGCGATGAACAATCGCTACCTGGTTGTCGAGCTCGTCCTTAAAGCCAACCAAAGGTATCATCACTTCTGGAAGAACCTTGATCTTCTTTTTAAGTTTTAGAACTTGAGCGGCTGCTTCGAAAATAGCGCGAGCCTGCATTTCCGTAATTTCTGGATACGAAATTCCCAAGCGGCAACCACGATGACCAAGCATCGGATTCTGCTCGTGCAGGGCGCGAACGCGTTCGCTGATCACATCAGGCGAGACTCCCAAGTGCTCGGCTAACGTGCGACGAGTGGCGTCGTCCTGGGGAAGGAATTCATGCAAAGGCGGATCGAGCAGTCGGATCGTGACCGGGCGGCCATTCATCGCTTTAAAGAGCCCGTTGAAATCCTTGCGCTGGAATGGCAACAGCTTCTTGAGGGCCTTCTTCCGTTCCGATTCGGCGGCGGCGAGAATCATTTCCCGCATGTAGGTAATGCGATCGCCTTCGAAGAACATGTGCTCCGTACGGCAAAGGCCGATGCCTTCCGCTCCAAGGGCTACTGCCGACTCCGATTGCTCTGGCGTATCCGCGTTAGTGCGCACACCCATTTTGCGGTATTTGTCGGCCCACTTCATCACCTGATCGAAAAGCTGGTAGGTGTAGCTGTCAGCGGCCCTCATTTTCCCCGCCAGTACTTGCGAGACTTCGGAAGGAGCCGTGTCGACATGACCTGCGAAGATCTGACCGGTGGTGCCATCGATGGAGATGAATTCGCCTTCCTTAAGGGTGATCTTTCCAGCGGAAATAGTACGTGAACGATAATTGATATCGATGTCCGAAGCGCCGCAAATACAGACCTTGCCCATCTGTCGAGCTACGAGAGCGGCATGCGAAGAAACGCCACCACGAGAAGTTAGAATGCCATCGGAGGCGATCATGCCTCGCAGGTCTTCTGGCGAGGTTTCCTCGCGACAGAGGATAACTGGATTGCCGCGGGCAACTTCTTCTTCAGCGTCCGAGGCGTTGAATACGATCTTGCCGGAAGCCGCTCCTGGACCAGCAGGCAAGCCAGTGGCCATGAGTTTCGCTTTCTTAATGGCCGCTGCGTCGAAAATGGGTACGAGCAGACTCGAAATCTGGTCCGCCGGAATTTTGGTCACGGCAGTCTTTTGCGTCATCAAACGCTCCTTTGTCATTTCCACGGCAATACGAACCGCGGCCAGGCCAGTGCGCTTTCCGTTGCGAGTTTGCAGCATGTAGAGCGTTCCATCTTCGATGGTGAACTCGAAATCCTGTACGTCGCCGAAGTGCTTTTCCAGTTTCTTGCGAACCACGCTGAGTTCCTTGAAGGACTTGGGCATGTCGTCTTCAAGCTGAGCGATGGGGAATGGTGTGCGGACACCGGCTACCACGTCTTCGCCTTGGGCATTGATGAGATACTCGCCGTAGAAAACGTTTTCACCGTTGGCGGGGTCACGCGTGAAAGCTACGCCGGTAGCTGAAGTGTCACCCATGTTCCCGAATACCATGAGCTGAACGTTAACGGCGGTTCCCCATTCGGCAGGGATACTGTACTTCTGGCGGTAGAGTATCGCTCTCTCGTTTTGCCAAGAACTGAAAACGGCTCCGATGGCTCCATTGAGCTGTTGGTGAACGTCTTGGGGGAAAGCCCCGCCGGTACGATCTTTGATGAGCTTCTGGAAGCGCTTGATGACTTCCTTGTTGTTTTCCTCGGTAAGATCCGAATCAACCTCGACGCCCACTTCCTTCTTCACGCCTTCCAGGACATGTTCAAAAGGCTCAGGCTCGAGTTCGCTGCGAGACTGGACGCCCATAACGACGTCGCCGTACATTTGCACGAAACGACGGTAGCAGTCGTAGGCGAAACGGCCATTGCCGGATTTCGCCTTGAGGGCTTCGACCGTCTTGTCGTTCAGGCCAAGATTGAGGATGGTATCCATCATGCCTGGCATGGATTCGCGAGCCCCGGAGCGAACCGAAAAGAGAAGGGGATTCTTGTTATCGCCGAATTTCTTGCCGCTTTCCCTTTCCACAGTCTTAATGGCGGCTTCGATCTGGCCCTTGAGGGCAGCAGGGTATTTGCGATTGTTTTTGTAGTACTCGGTGCAGACGTCCGTTGTGATGGTGAAGCCGCCAGGAACTGGCAGACCAATGCTTGCCATCTCCGCCAGGTTAGCGCCCTTGCCGCCAAGGAGCTCCTTCATTTTAGCGTTACCGTCGGTTTTCTTTCCGAACGAGTAAACGTATTTGGGGGCTTTTGCGGCTGATTTGCGCGTCGCCTTTTTAGCTTTCTTTGGGCTTTTAGCAGTGGATTTGGATGGCATCCTATTTCGCTTTATGGTTTTGCAATGATAAGCCGAAACGAGGAAATCCGCTCTTTCGGCTTGAAGAAAAGGCTTCCACATAAGAACGGATTACCATCTGTCAATGGGATACACAGTAATTGTTCTAATAGTTACCAAATCGTCCCCTTTGCGGCAAATCCGCTTCGAAACGCTCGCAACTCCAAGTAAGTCGCGCATGAAGAAAGATTTTGACGACGCGAGTCTTCGAATAGAAGAGTAAGCCAGATATCACCTGCAAGAACGCATGCCGGACCAAGAAGAAATTCAGCCCTACGACGAAAACAAAAGTCTGGAAGAGGACAGTCCTGAAGATGCCTTGGAAGAGTACGGGCTGGAGGAGGAGGACGATTGGGCAGGCGATCCAAAGAAAATGGGCTTCCTCGACCACCTTGAGGAACTTCGCTGGACCATTATCAAGCCGCTGGCCGTTTTCTTTATCACTTTCGTGGTTGTCATGGTGTTTATTCGGGATGTATCCGATTTATTGATGTGGCCGCTTCAACAGGCTGAGCAAAGACTAGGCGAAGATGGCAGTATCAGTACCTTGATGACACGAAATCCCATGGGCGTTTACTCGGCTATGTTGCAGATAGGATTCATGCTCAGCCTGTCAACGGCTTTGCCGTTTATCATCTATTACGGAGCGAAATTCGTGGCGCCCGCTTTGACAAAGAAGGAAAAGCGATTGCTGTTGCCGGGATCAATCGGCGTATTCATATTTTTTCTATTAGGCAGCTCCTTCAGTTTCTTCCTTTTGTTGCCCGCCTCGATTCGAATCACTCTGTGGTTCAACAGTCTAATGGACTATCAACCCCTATGGACGCCTGATAGCTATTTCAGTTTCATGCTTTGGCTAGTGTTAGGCATGGGCGTGTCATTCGAGTTTCCGCTAGTCGTGATGCTGCTGGTGTATCTCGGAATCCTCACTGCGGATCAACTCGCTAATTCAAGGCGTATCATGATTCTGGTGTTCATCGTGGCTGCAGCTCTATTGACGCCTCCCGACCCTTTCACCCAACTGATGGTGGCGGGTCCAATGGTGCTGCTCTACGAGCTTTCCATCTGGGTCGCTCGCATCATGCAGCGTAAACGCGAGCGGGAGTTGAATACGATCCTAGCGGACGATGACTAGGTAGCGGCTAGCGTCCTCGCTAGCCAAACGAACATTCATATATCTATGGCTAGCGAGGACGCTAGCCGCTACCCGTTAATAAGGGAGGAGGTTCTGCCCACTTACAAATCGTGTAACGATTTTACGAATACATCGCAGGCTTGATCGATCGCTTCTTGCTCGTGGGCGGTTGAAATGAAATTGCCTTCGTATTTCGACGGCGGGATGTAGACGCCGTTTTCAAGGCAGGCATGGAAGTACTTGTTGAATCGATCGGTATCCGAATTGGTAGCGTCCTGCAGGTTTTCCACGGGATCTTCGGAAAAGTAGAGGCAGAACATGGAGCCGACTTGCGGAATTTGAGCAGGTAGACCGATTTCCTGCAACGTTGTCTCGATAGCTTCCTGCACTTGGCTGCCCATTTTTTCCAGTCGCTGGTAGGCGTCGCTTTCCTTTAGAAGCTTTAGAGCGGCGATACCCGCCGCCATGGCGAGGGGATTGCCGCTTAGCGTTCCCGCCTGATAGACCGGGCCCAAAGGAGCCAGGCAGTCCATGATTTCCGTTTTTCCTCCGACGGCCCCGACCGGAAGCCCGCCACCGATAATCTTACCCAAAGCGGTTAGATCTGGCTGGATGTCTTCTTTTTCCTGTACGCCTCCAGCGGATACGCGAAAGCCGGTCATGACCTCGTCGAAAATAAGCACGCTTCCATGTTTGGAACAAAGATCTCGCAGGCTTTGCAGGTAGCCACTCTTGGGCATAATCAACCCGATATTAGCCGGGTAGGGCTCCAGGATGACGCCGGCCAGCTCTTCTCCGTATTTCGAGAAGGCCGCATCGAGAGCTTCCAGATCGTTGAATGGCAAGACAATCGTTTCTTCGGCAAAGCTTTCGGGGATGCCGGCACTGTCCGGATTCCCAAGGGTGAGGGCCCCTGAACCGGCCTTGATAAGGAGCGAGTCCACGTGGCCGTGATAGCATCCTTCGAACTTGATGATCTTATTTCGCTTAGTGTAGCCGCGAGCGAGGCGAATGGCGGTCATGGTAGCCTCAGTGCCGCTGTTGACCATTCTCACTTTTTCTATGGATGGCACCATTTCGATAATCAGTTCGGCCATTGTGACCTCGTAAGGGTTGGGCGTTCCAAAACTCGTTCCCTTGTTTAGAGCTTCGGCTATGGCTTCGCGAATGACCTCGTTGTCGTGTCCATGAATGGCCGGTCCCCAGGTGCATACGAAATCGACGAGATCGCGATCGTCGGCAGTCGTAAGGTAAGCTCCATGAGCTTTCTTGGTGAAAAAAGGAGTGCCGCCGACTGACCGAAAGGCGCGAACCGGCGAATTGACGCCGCCCGGCATCAGCTGTTGGGCGCGTTGAAAGAGGGATTCGGAACTATTCATATCATTTTGGCCATAGAGGGGCGATTTATGAAATGTATTTTTGCACAATGGGAATTCTTCGACCGACGCCGAAGGCGAGTGGAGTCAATTTTAATCCCGGAGCGGCTTGCTTGCGCTTGTATTCGTTTAAATCCACCTTGCGTATTATGTCTTTAACTACATCTGGATCGTAGCCTTTTTCGATAATTTCCTGAGAAGAGAGGCCTTCCTCTACGTAGCATTTCAGTATGCCATCGAGAATATCGTAGGGCGGCAGGCTATCCTCGTCTTTCTGGTCGGGTCTCAACTCGGCAGACGGCGGCTTTTCGATGGTGGATTGGGGGATTTTTTCTCCGTCACGATTCATGTGTTTCGCCAGCTCGAAAACCATGGTTTTGGGCAGATCCGAGATAACGGCAAGTCCGCCGCACATGTCTCCGTAAAGCGTACAATAACCCACTGCCAGTTCGCTCTTGTTGCCAGTGGTGAGGAGAAGAGCTCCGAATTTATTGGACATGGCCATGAGAAGAAGGCCGCGCGATCGGGCTTGTATGTTTTCTTCGGTGACATCCTTTTCGCTACCGCCGAACAATGAGGAGAGCGTTTCTTCCGAAGCGGCCAAAACTTCAGCGATGGGAACCGTATGAAATTCGATGCCAAGGTTTCGAGCCAAGTCCTGGGCGTCGGTTTTGCTGTGGCTGCTGGAAATATCCGAGGGCAAGCTTATTCCTGTAACGTTTTCCTGGCCAAGCGCCTTTTGAGCTATGGCTGCTGTAACCGCTGAGTCAATACCGCCACTTAGGCCTATCAAGGCCTTCTTGAAACCGCTTTTATGAGCATAGTCTCTTAGTCCGAGAGACAAAGCGTCTTCAATCTCCTGCATTCTGGATTGCCGAAAAGTAGGGGAGAAGGAGGCGTCTTGTTTGGTATCTACAATTCTTAACTCCTCCTCGAAGCTCGCTAAACCGGCAATCAGCTCGCCTTGAGCATCGGCTACCATGCTGCGTCCATCGAAGATAAGCTCGTCGTTTCCCCCGACCGCATTGACGTAGACAAGAGGCGCCTGGCAGCTCTTGGCGATATCGGACACCAGTCTTTCGCGGATTTCGTTTTTATCGATATGCCATGGACTTGCTGAGAGGTTGACCAGCAAGTCGATAGGCTCGCTGGACAGCTGATCGATAGGGCCTGATCGGTAGCGCTGACGATTGTTTGTTTCTTCAGTAGTCCAGATGTCCTCGCAAATGGTTACGCCAATGCGTTGGTCGTTGTGTGTGAAGATAAGAGAACCGTCGGCGGCTTCGAAGTACCGGTCCTCGTCGAAAACATCGTAGGTCGGAAGCAGGCATTTCCTGCCAATTTCCTTTACCTGCCCATCGTAGCAGACTGCTGCCGCGTTGAAATTGTCGCGGCCTCGACCCGAATCATTGGATTCGACGTAGCCGACTATGGCAGGGATAGAAGCGGTTTTCGCGGCGAATTGCCCTAGCGATTCCACGGTGTCCCGTACAAAGCTTCGCTTGAAAAGCAGGTCTCGAGGTGGGTAGCCGCAGATAGCCAGTTCGGGAAAGACCACGATCTCAACTCCCTCGGCAACGAGCTGCTCATAGGCATTGATGACCAAGGACGTGTTCCCAGGGAAATCGCCGACGGTGGTATTAATCTGAGCTAGGCCTATTTTCATTCAATGAGGTGGAAAGTGTTGGAAGCTTACGGGAAAGGGCAAGTTGGCTTTTTTGGCAATTGAAGCCAGCTTGGCGAAAGCTTTCGTTGCCAGATCCGATTGAAGCGCCCATTAGAGGATCCCAGATGAAGGAGTTCATATTGGCATCGGCCTCGCCTCGTCGAAAAGATCTTCTGGATAGCATCGGAGCTCGATTTCGTATAATCCCGGCCGAGGTGACGGAGGAAGAGGATGGCGATCATGATCCGGAGTGGATGGTTTGGCACAATGCCGAGCTGAAAGCGGCTTGGGTAGCCGAGCGGCATCCAGAATCATTCGTGCTGGGAGCGGACACGACGGTCTATATCGATAATCGAGTACTGAACAAGCCGAGAGATCTTGAAGAGGCTCGAGGCATGTTGACGATTCTTTCTGGGCGTACCCATATTGTGTATACTGGCTTTTCGCTTCATCGGAAATGCGACAAACTGATCGAAACGCGGGGTGTACGAAGTTCGGTAAGTTTTAAGCCGCTCGACGATACGACGATCGATCGCTACTTTGGAGTAGTGAATGTGCTCGATAAGGCTGGAGCGTATGGCATTCAGGAGGGTACTGATATCATTATCGAGTCGTTCGAAGGGTCGCATTCGAACATTATGGGTCTGCCAATCGATGAAACAAAGGAGCTTCTCAGCCGTCATAAGCTCATTTAGGCTGTTGGGAATTTAGTTTGAGGTGTTGGGTTTATGGTTTTGGGTTCTAGTGAATTGGGTTGTGGGATGAGATTTTTTCCGGATCATATAATCTAAACACACAGCTGCTACCGCAGCTTTTATGAGTTCTATTTCAGAAGTCAGTTCGAGTCCTTTGAAAGAGATTCTCCTCAAGAATCGCTTTCTTTCTCGTCGCTCTATTGCAATCGGAGTTGTAGGTACCCTTTTGATGCATTTTCTGGCGGTCGTTGTGACGCCAGACGACCTCTTTTCAGTGGAGCCAGGGGAAGCTATCAAACCCAACAAGGAATATTTTCTGCAACTGATCGAGGAAGAGCCGGAGGAGGAGTTGCCAACCTATACGCAGACCAATCCAGACGTTCCGGACAACATTCCGGATGATTCCGATAACTTCGCCGCGCGTAATCAGCAGGCAGCTCAAGAGGAATTGCCGGACGAACTGGATTCTGACAACCGTCCTTCATCGGAGAGCGATGACAATATCGAGACGGATCAATTCATAAGTGGCGATCTCGAGTTGCCTGAACTTGCGCCTCCTCCGTCGCCGGCTCAAGAAGCTCAAGAGCAGACCGAACAGCAACAATCACTCGAACCGCAGCCGCTTATTCAGCCGATTGCCTCGGATCCCTTGAAAAAGGAGATCCCCATTTTCGGATCTCTTGATGACAACGATCCGGATGAGACGGGAGTGGCTGATCACGATTTCGAGAAACTTGAAGCTCCCACCAACGTCACGGAACTTTTTAAAGGCGAATCCGAAGAAGGCGAAAATGAAAACGAGGAGCAGCCAGCCCAGCAGGTATCCGTAGAACCAGTACCGCAGGTGACAGCCGCCACAGCCCAGGAGGCCTCGGAGCCATCACCTCGGCCAAGACCAAGGCTGCCAAAAGTCGCTCCTGGCCCCATTCGCAACAAGGCGCCTGGCGTCTCGCGAACGGGGCGGATTGCGGTCGACGCGAAGTTCAGCGAGTTTGGGGAGTACCTGGAGCGTCTGATTGAAACGATTAGCATCCGTTGGAACACGTTGGCTGATGAAGCGGTGGCCAAGGAAAACGACAGCATGGTGCGGGTTCGTTTCACTCTAACCCGGCATGGTTATGTCGAGGACTTGGAGGTGATTGACGCTACCGCGAAATTTATCGGTATTCATATGGTTCGCCTAGCTGTGGAAGGCGGCTCCCCTTATGGTCCTTGGTCGGAAGAGATGATCAGCATTTTCGGGGATAGCGAAGAGATCACCTTCGCCTTCTACTATCATTAGGAGTCTGATTAGGGAAGTTTGGTGTTGAATTTCGTGTATTCGATTTTTGGTGTTGTCTTGAATACAGCATAACAGGCCAATCACCGCTACTGAGGCAGTTCATTTCGGAGGATTGTTTATGCGTCTTGAAAAACGCAATACGTAACCATTGTTGTCCTTCACATCGAAGAACCTGAGTCCATCTTCAAGGTCGTCATGCAATTCGCGGTGAAAGGCGACATCTTTGTTTTTGAATTCTTCAAACAGAGAATCGGGGTCATAGGTGTTTATATAGAGGTCCAGGTCTGCGTATTCATGTCGCGAGCCATTAGGAATAGGGTGAATGTCGTCGGCGATCTGTTTAAGCATAATGGATACGCTGTCCCTGTCCAGTAGAGCGAAGAAAGGATTCTTGTCGGGTATGAGAAGAGATGCTTTAAAGCCGATTTTGTCTTCATAGAATTCGAGAGACTCCTGAAGATCGTCTACGATTAAAAACGGGACCGTACCAATTAGCTGATGTGGTTCTTTGGAAATGTTCATAATACTACTTTAGTTGAATTACAGATGCTGGAGCAGGATCTCATCGATTTCTTCAGTTCCTAAGCCAAGTTGTCTTTCATCTGGCTCACAACCAGCTTCTATAAGCGCTCGAACGATCGCTGGATAGTCGCCGGTATCGTTTCCGCAGTTGGCCGAGCCGTGTATTGCCCATCCCAGTACGCGACTATCTTCGGGGGGATTGGCTTTGAGACTGATGTCGGCTCCTAATTCAAGCAGCTTTTCGACCGCTTCCCATTGGCCATGCCAGGCCGACCAATGTAGGGCGGTGGCGTCCCAGTCCTGGGTTCCAATATAATTTATATCAAAGCCAGCCTTGCATAACAGTTCGACGACTTTCGGGCGGTTGTTCACCGCGGCTAGGCGGACGGATTTCAGCTGGTCTTCATTCAACTTGGAGATAATATCGAGTTCAGAGCGGAGGATTTCCAGGACTTTGTCTTCGTCTTTGTTGAAGCAGGCGCTGATTAAAGCGTCTCCTGCTGGCAAGGGAATATCTCGGGCTCCATGCCTCTTCATGAGATTGGCCTGCTCGGCTAACCCGAACTTTAAGGCAAGTTGGTAGGGTGTGGCTCCATCGCCTCGCTCAAGGTTCGGATCGGCTCCTTTCTCCAAGAGAGCTTCGATGATTTCCGCATCTTTGCGTGTTTCGATAGCAAGATGAAGGGCGGTCTCTTTTTTCTCTTTGAGGCAAATGACGTTGGTATCCACATTTTGATCAAGTAGCCATAAGATCCCTTTACGAGCCGTTTTGAAATTCCTAGCAAAGCTATTGTAGCCAATAAGGAAATACAGGGGTGAGTTCCCGTAGTTTTCGTCAGCCTTGGATAGTTCAGCTCCCGCTTCCTTGAGGATTTCCATGCACTCCAGAAAGTAGTGCTCACAGGAATGGTAAACAGATTCGCCGTCATTGAGAATGGCTCCCGCCTCGATAAGCATTCGAGCCAGTTCTGGCTGGTTGGTTAACCCTGTGGCGCCAAAAAGGGGTCGTATCCGAGCTTGAGGCCAAGGAGGGGTGGCATAATGAGCGTTTGGATCAGCTCCCGCCTGGAGCAACAGCTTGCCGCATGCGACTAGACCAGTCGCGATTTCCGGATTCTCTTTCCCCATCATGGAATGACTGACGTAATGCAGGAGCGTCCAATCCTTGCCGCTGGGGCCGCCTTTTTCAGTGGCGAGCGAGGGGTCTTTTTCAAGAGCGCCTGCGAGAAGATCATTTCGTCCTCCGACAACCGCGGCGTGCAATGACGAGTCGATAATGCGTGGCTCGTATTCCAGTAGAAATGCGGCTCTGGTTGGCCGCTCATGAGTTGCGGAGCGTACGAAAGCGTTGATTTTCTCGTCCAGCGTGAGTGTTCGTCGTTCTACTTCCCGTTTCAATTTCGGCCAGCTAGGCAGGCCATATTCGCGAGCAATGACCCTCTGGGCATCCGCGGTCCTAAAGGCGCTGCATTTTTCTCGCTCGTCTGCGACTTTATGTTCGCTCGAGGAAGTGGCGTTCACTCGATTAATAGCGGATTTGTCTCCTTGGCGAACGGCTTTGAGCAGGTCGCGAGCCTGCGATTTAAGGTGGTCCAAGCTTGGCTTGGCAGGGAGTTTTTGGATAGGCATAACCTCCAGTTCCTTTCTAGGATTAAGCTCGGTGTCCGCATGACGAGCAGGAATGAAGGTTCCTTAATATCAGTTATTAGCCAAGCGGGATTCTTCCCTTTCCGCGGACCGGTTGCTTGCTTGAGCAGCGAAAATAGGTAGAACGATTGCCATTGCTCGATGCAAACCAAAAATGGACGCGTCCTGCTATTGTTAAAACTTCATTGTTATGAAAGCGACTTCGAAACGTCTTATCTTTCGTTCGGTTATCGTTCCGGCCCTAATTGGTTTAGTTTTTGCCGGTGGATTACTTCTAGCTGCCCCTCATCTGGGTCTAGGTGTGGCATTCGCCGCTTGGATAGGGACTTTCTTCGTCTACAGCGTTTGGTTTGGTGTGCTCAACAGCTTTAATGATTGAGTCTAGTCATCGCGCTTCTAGATGAAAAACGAAATGGAAACATTCGTTTTCAAGTCAACCGTTTGCCGGATGGATGGAGGCATGCAGCCGCATGTTATTCCTGTGCCAAACGATGTATCCGAAAAAATATGGCAATCAGAGAATCGAAGACTGATTGTAGGCATTAATGGATACGAATTGCGTCGAGCCCTGCAGGGGAGTCGAGAGTTTGGAAGTCACATTGTGATTGGAAGGAATCTGCTGAAAGAAGTGGGGGTGAAAATTGGCGATACCGTTTCCATTTCAATTCGGCCTGACCCTGATCCCGATTCAGTGGAGATATGCGACGAATTCCTCATTGTTCTCGAACAAGACTCCGAAGCCAATGAACGCTGGGAGGGGTTGACGCCAGGCATGCAGCGAAGCATTGCCCATCACGTAAATGGAGCCAAGCGTGAAGAAACGCGCGTCAAGCGGTCTTTGGATATTGCCATGAAACTGAAAACGCGAACACTTCATAGGGATGGCTGAAGCGTTATGAACGAATTTGGAATAGCGAAAATGATCGAGCGAATTATTTCTGTTTGTATTCTTGTTTTGGTGACAGATTCGGCTGGGGCGACTGAGTTCGAAGTTCACGTTTTCGAGGATATCGCATACAAGTCCGGTCCCGAATTGAGCGACTACGAGAAGCAGCGCTGCGCTTTGGATTTGCATGTGCCTAAAGGAAAGACGGCTTTCCCGACGCTGGTCTGGTTCCATGGCGGAGGCATACGCAATGGGGATAAGGCTAACGACGTTACGCTTGGTGTCGCTCACACGCTGGCTAAGCAAGGCGTTGCCGTAGCTGCCGTAAATTACCGCCTTTCGCCCGAAGTCCAATTTCCAGCCTATATCGAAGACTGCGCCGCCTCGGTAAAGTGGATACGTGATCGAATCGCTCGACATGGCGGCGATTCCAAGAGGGTCTTCATTGGAGGACATTCCGCAGGCGGCTACCTGACTATGATTCTCATTGATCCTCGCTATTTCGATGAAACAGGTCTGAATTATACCGACATTGCAGGCTTGATTCCCGTGAGCGGTCAAATGGTCACGCATTCCACGGTAAGAGCTGAACGAAAGATGTCTGAAAATCGCGTTATTGTCGATCAAGCGGCTCCCTTGTTCCATGTCAGAGAAAGTCTGCCCAGAACGCTGCTCATTGCCGCGGATGACGATCTTCCAATGCGACTGGAGGAGAATGTTCTAATGGAAGCTGCCTTGAGGGCTAGGAAAAACGAGGTCAGTTTGTTCGTTGCGGAGGACAGGGATCACGGAACGATCGTTCGGCGCATTCCGAACGCTGACGATCCCGTAGCGGAGGCGATCATCAATTTTATCATTGAATAGTCTATTGATTTCCTTCGTCTAGAGCCGATAAGTAGGTATCCAAATATTGGGGAACAATAAGATCTGCGGAAAAGTTTTCGCAAGCATGCTCCTTGGCTCTTCCCCCCATCTTCGCGGCTAGTTCTCTATCGTCGACGAGCTGGTCGATTGATTTAGCCATCGATTCAATGTCCTCGAATGAGTGCAGAAACCCCGTTTCCGTATTGCGAACGACTTCCGGGATTCCGCCAATAGAGAAGGCTATGGAAGGCTTTCCGAAAAACATCGTCTCCAAAATGCTGAGACAAAAGCTTTCTCGTTCCGAAGTATAGAGTCCGGCATCCGCCGTTTGGAGATAGTTTTCTACGAGATATTCGTTGTCTACCACTCGAAGATTAGATTGGATGCCTAGATCCTTGGCCAACGACTGGAATTCGTCAAACGGGGAGCCGGCAAGCACGACTAGCTTTAGACGTTCTTTTCGTTGGCAGGAGGCGAGCGTTTTCAATAGCAGATCGACTCGCTTCACGGGACGCAGATTGGACATGTGCAGAAGAACGAAATCGTCCCCAATGTCGAGTTGCTTTCGAATTTCTTCTTGGGTTCTGGTCGGACGGCTTGGAGTAAAAAAGTTATGGACGACCCGTATTCGATTTTCAATGTCGAAGGTCTTAATCGTGTCCTGTCTCAGGCTTTCAGATACCGTCGTAACCGCATCTGACTGGTTTAATGCATGCTGAATAGCGAATTTATAATTCCGGTTTTGACCTAGCAGAGTGGTATCAGTGCCGTGGAGCGTAGTGATTATTTTAGGTTGGCTGCCTCCAATCATTTCGCGAGCGATGCAAGATGCGGTGGCATGAGGCACGGCATAGTGGGCGTGGATAATATCCAGCTTTTCGCTAGCCGCCACTTCTGCGATTTTGACGGCCAGAGGTAGGGTATATTCAGCGTACTCGAAGGGCCGATAATTGGCAACCGGTACCTTGTGGAAACGGATTCGGGAATCGTCGAGATTCAAGCGGAACGGTTTTTCGTAGCTAAAGAAATGGATATCATGGTCTCGTTGAGCTAGCTCCATTGCTAGGGATGAGGCCAGGATGCCGCTTCCCCCAATCAGAGGGTAGCCTATGATGCCGATTTTCAATTTCCTGCCCATTCGCTTAAGTCCCTGTTCAAGTCGGATTTCAGAAGACTCTGGCAGTTGGTGGCAGATCGCTTACTTCACTTGTTACCAGTGGATCATTCGAGTACAGGCCCTGGGCAAATTCCAATCCGCACTGAAGCCCCCACACTCTGGCTCGCGATTCTTGAAGCTCGAGGTAGTTCCGCGTTTGCAATTGCGTTTGGTGGCACTGCATCAGTTTGAGCCATTTGTCGTGAACATCGCTTATGTCTACCAGGATGTCAGGAAGGGCTCCGAATTCAGCCGAAGGAGTGATGGCAAATTGATAAAACGCTTCTATCTCGTGAGCTTCGTGGGCTGCCAAGGTGTCGATTCCTCCATATCGAGCCATTCGAGAAGCGTCTCTGACGAGGTTGCTTATGGCGACGTGGTCTGGGTGTTGATTCGAGGAGTCTGTCGGAGCAAGGACGATTTGAGGACGGACTTCCCGAACGACTTGAGCGATTAGCAGAGCATTGTTTTTCGTGGCTTCAATTTTCCCGTCTCCACCCAGGTCGATAAATCGAAGTTCCGCGCCCAGCATTTTCGCAGCCTCCTCACTTTCGGCAACACGTTCTTCTGCGGAGCCATTCGTTCCCGATTCGCCCTTCGAACATACAAGTATGTGGATACGTGTTCCCTTTTCAGCCTCCTTTAGAAGAATGCCCCCGCATCCGAATTCGACGTCATCGGGGTGGGCGCCAACGGCGAATATCGTTTTATGGGCTGGTTGAATCATTTGCTATGCTCGGGGCTGGTCTATTTATTAACAAGCTTTTCCCACGTAGGCCTCGTTAAGGCGATCAATAAAATCCCGTTCGATGAAATTGATTTCAGGAGTGTCCGCCGTATTCATATACTTGATTTCGCTAGCTCCGGCTATGTAATGAGAGCATTGTACGATGGATTGCATCCAGGGCAAGCGCGTGTCGCGAGCTGGGCTTATTTTCGACTTATCGTATTTCTGCGCCTGGAGCTCAATATAGACGTCGCCTCCTTTGTGCAACAGGAGTTTCCCCTCCGATTTTCTTGCTCTGACGCATTCGCCATCGTGTTCCACGTCTACATAGTAGTCGTCTATCGCAATGGCTTGTCTTCTGGCATTCGGATCGCTTGATCTCACGATCTCCATGTCATCGACGAGCCCCATTCCGCGATACATCTCCAAGCAAAAGTCGGCTACGGCGTTCGCCTTTACGTTCCCAAATAAATCGACGAGATCTTTGTCTACGTAATTGGGGAGCTGTCGATGCATGTTGGCTTTCCAGTCATGCTCGATTCGTTTTGCGTAAAGCGGCGAGTATTTTTTTTGCAGCGAGTTTTCACAGAGAAAATTGAGATGATCAAGACGCTGGGAGTGACGCTCTTCGAGGATTGTCATCGTTTCACGGTGATCATGATCGCTATCGTGGAAGAAGAAGACGATTTTCCCTCCGATCTTCTCGCGCAGTTTCCTCGCCGTAATTATTTTCGAATACAGGAATCGCTTTGGGAAAAATCCGCAAGGTTGTTGGCCGAAACAGATGACAGGCTCGTCCATGTGTCCTTCAAGCTTGTTTTTCGTCCCCGCGGAAAAGGGTGAATTGGAGAATCAACGAAAGAATCACTACGTATATGCAGCCCAGTGGATTGTACCAGAGATATTCGATACTTAGGGTCTTGTACATGACTAGTATTAGAGCCTGGGATATCAAGGCGGCATAGAAAACGGCGTTTCCTTTTATCGTTCGCATGAAAAAGGCGACGATGAACAATCCGAGAATCACGCCGTAGAAAATGGATCCGACTATGTTCACCGCTTCGATTAGATTCTCGACTAGATTTGCGAATAGGGCGAATAGGATGGCGACGATGCCCCACAGAGCGGTAAAAATGCGAGACGCTCCTAGAAAGTGAGCGTCGTCGGCTTCCTTTTTCTTCATTTTTCGGTAGAAGTCGATGGCCGTAGTAGAGCCGAGCGCATTGAGTTCGGAGGCGGTGGAAGACATGGCGGCGGAGAAAATCACCGCCATCAGCAGACCCACCAATCCATGGGGCAGGTAGTTTAGTATGAACGTGATGAATACGTAGTCGGAGTCTTGAGTTTCCAGGCTGGGATCCACCTTTTCAATTATCTCCTTAACTTCAGAGCGGATCGCTTCTCCCTCCGCTTGCAATCGTTTCAGGACTTCCTTTTCGGCGGCAATAGACTCTGTGATATCATATTCTATAGACCTTGCCATGCGAGATATGGAGTTTTCCTTCTTGGCGAAGGTCGTTGAGTATCTTTCCTCTAAGGCTGCTAGCTCGTCTGCGTACTCCGTTTCCGCGATCTCATCTAAGGTAGCTTGATTAAAAAAGACCGGCGGCTTCTCGAATTGATAGAAGACGAATACCATCACGCCGACGAACAGAATGAAAAACTGCATGGGAATCTTCACAACCGCATTGAAGAGAAGACCCATTCGGCTTTCCGTAACCGAGGTACCTGCAATGTAGCGCTGCACTTGCGACTGATCGGTCCCAAAGTAGGAAAGCATCAGAAAAGTCGCTCCCAGTATGCCCGACCAGAAAGTGTAGCGTTCGTCGAGATCGAAGGAGAAGTCGACCAACTGCAACTTGTCCATCTGTCCGGCAATGGCAATCGCCTGGCCAAACGAGACATCGTTTGGCAACTGCTTGATGATCATGATGAAAGCGACAAACATGCCGAGCAGGATTATGCTCATTTGGTAGCGTTGGGTAATGCTTACCGCTTTCGTCCCTCCGGAAACGGTGTAGACGATCACCAATGCACCCACTAGAATGATCGTCAAATCCAGGCTCCATCCCAGAACAGTGGATACAACGATGGCAGGCGCGTAAATTGTAATTCCCGCGGCAAGCCCTCTGTTTACGAGAAAGAAAAAAGCGCCGAGCAGGCGAGTTTTGGCATCGAATCTCTGGCCTAGGTATTCATAGGCCGTATACACTCTTAATCGCTGATAGATAGGGATGAAAAAGATGCATATGATGATGATGGCCAACGGCATTCCGAAGTAGATTTGGACGAAACGCATGCCATCGGCGTAGGCTTGTCCTGGAGTCGACAGAAAAGTGATGGCGCTGGCCTGCGTGGCCATGACCGACAGTCCGATCGTGCCCCAGCGAATGCTGCTATCGCCTTTCAAGTAGGCGTCCAGGTTCCCGCCCTTGCGAGTTCGCCACATCCCATAGAAGGCAATGGCAAGTAGGGTTCCTATCAGAATTGTGTAATCGATCGGACTCACGAGAACTGTTTCATAAATAGATAGAAAAGAGCCACTTCGATCGTGAAGAACACGATTACAAATCCATATGCTCTACGCCAAGTTCCAAAAAACGGAACCTCCTCATGATCTTCTCGCGATTTACTGGAATCATCCATTTCTTCAATTTCCTAAGGATACTAGGTTGGCAAACAAGCGATAAGCTCCTGGCACACCAGCTGGCAATTGCCTAAACCATGAATAGCTTGTATAGATAAAGTATCCTTTTCCATATCGGGCTACCAAAAGGCCGCCTTTTTTGGGCTCCTCACCTGGATGCGTGCTAACATGTAGTACCCGTCCCATGACACTTAGTTTCTTGATTGCCAGTTGTATTTCCGCTGAGCTCGTCGATTCAGGAAGGGGCGTAGACGCCTCGGCTGGAAGACTGATGGCCAGAAAACCGAGCAGGTGAGCGAGACGGAAAGGCAGAAAAATCATCTTTTCATTTTCTGGCGTCCAGCTTTTCGATGAGCTCAAGGCACTTTTCCATGAAAATCTGATGTTGAGCTTCTTTGGCCAGAATCAGAGCTCGATGAGCGGATGAAAGAGCTTCGTGAATAAGGCCTAGTTCCGACTCAATCTGGGCCTGAGTGAAATACATCCAGTAGGCCGGCTTATCCCTTAAGTTATTGGCTTTTCGAATCCATTTCCTGGCTACTTCAAGATCATGGCCATTCTCATAATAGAAAACCGCCGCGGCATTCAGGGCGCCGACCGTTTGCGATTCAGGCTTATGCATTTCCGCCTTCAATTCAGCATAGACGTGGCTTCGGGTATCGATTTCCAGCGAGATGACGACTCGGGTGTACTCCCAGTCGAGATAGATGGTCGCTGAATCGTCTCTCAAATCTCCGATGCTAATGGTAAATGTCTCGACCAGTTCGTTGAGCTTGCGAGTCTTGGCCTTGAACCGTGTGAAATCGTCAGCCGGATTGTATAAGAATGCCCCCCACAATTCAGTATTCTTGTAGATGATAATCGTCCAGTCACCTTCTTCGGGAATCGTATAGAGACTGTATTTTCCAGCAGGGATCTTTCTACCGCCCAAGGTTACATCCGTGTTGAAACTGATATCGGTCGAAGCATTGGCTCCTGTTCGCCAGACTACTCCGTAAGGCTCATGTTTACCGAAAATGACGCGATTTCTCACGCTTGGCCGAGAGTACTCGATTTCAATTTCCGTAATGCCAACGACCTGTTTAAGGCTGGAGGCTGGACTGGGGAGAGGAAACCTCGGTTGCGCAAGGGTATTGTTCAAAAAGCTCGTCAACGGCCCTATTACGAAAAGAAACAAGAGAGAGAAGCACGCCCATTTCATAAGAATCCTTAGTAAGTCGGAATTGGGTTATTAAGAATAAAGTGGCAATGGAGCATAGCGAAGCGAATCAAGCATCGCTTGCCGATACCCCTGTAGAACGATCAGAATACCCATTTTTACGTGGAAAGCTGGAACTTGGATCCAAAAGTTTCCGTCAACCCTCCAGGCTTGCAAGCAAGAAGAAGCCGCTGCCTCCCCAGGCAGCGGCTTCGTATTCTCCCACTAGTATTGCGACTTACAATCAGCTTTGCTGATCAGTGCTAACCTCTGATGAAATTCTTGGAGAATGCGGAAATTTTGGGCCGAGGCTCATTTTGCGGATGGTTTTCATTGACCCCATTAGCTCGGTGGCGTCCAGATCTCCCGATTGGTTGGCGTCGTGCTCAGCCAATAGAGACGCTACCGCGTCTTGTGGTACTGGATACATCGTTACGACGCCTTCATCGCTTGTATTTTCGGCGATGATACCTTTTTTCTCCAGGTTGGTTCGACGCGTCTTGATGGCGGAGTTCCGCTTGGCGTACATCGATTCGACCGCTTTTTCCAGCTCACCGGCATCCAATGCTTGGTCTGCGTTGATGTCGTAAGCGACCAGCGTTTCTTTGGCGAAGGCTTTGCGGTCCTTCAAGCTTATAGAACCGAGTCTGTTTTCCGTATTTTCGGCAGCTGCGACGGAGGCGATAGCGGCTGCGACTACGAGGAAGATGATATTTTTTGCTGTATTCATGATGATTTCTCCAGGTGTTTTAAGTTTTTTGATCAGTTTAATGTTTAGGGCTTTATCTTGCCTTTGATCACATAAACCGTCGCTAGATGACACGATTGGAGGGGGTTTCATTACAGGTTTGTCATAATCGGTTTTTCTTTGAAATCAGGGTGAAAAAACTGCCTGAAAAGAGCGTTCCGCTTCTAGGCTTGTGAGATTAGACATTTTGCCTTTATCCTTTTTCCCCATGCTTTGGAGACTGCGAATTTGCCTCCTAATTGGGATGGGGCTTGGTTCTTTGATGGCGCAAGACGCTGAAGACCAGGAAGATGGAGAGAATAGGGAGGATGTTGAAGAGGAATCCATCGAACCCTATCGGGAAGGCGAAGAGGAGTACGTGGAGCTCAAGCGCTTCGAAGTTACAGGTTCTCGTATCCGAGGCTTCGATGTTTCCGAGGTTTCACCCATCACTTCTATTTTTAGCGAAGAAATCGAGGCCTCGGGAGCCGTCCAGGTTTCCGAATTGATTCGCCGGATGCCGGTGGTGGCTGGCTCTTCCGAGGCCGATCAGTCGCTTTCTTTCGCTGGAGATGGAGCTCAAGCCAATCTGCGGGGCGCGGGAGTTGGTGGCACCCTCGTGCTTCTCAATGGAAGGCGCCTTTCGCCTTATGCCTTTTCCACTTCGAGTGGGAATACCTTTTTCGATTTGAACGCCATTCCTTTCAATGCCCTCGAACGTTTCGACGTATTGCGAGATGGAGGTTCCGCCATTTACGGATCAGATGCGATTGCAGGGGTGATCAACTTTGTCGTCAGACGAGATTTTGATGAAACCGAGCTCGATGTCTCCTACGGCAATACCACTCGAGACGATGACCTGTCCTGGTTTCGGGTGGATCTGGCTCATGGAGAAGTGGGGGCTAAAGGGAGCATTTCCGTATTTGCTCATCATTTTCAGAGAAACGGTCTTCAGCTAGCCGATAGAGAGTACTCCGCCTCCGCTGACCATAGCGAGGAGGGTGGATTCAATCTTCTGGACTGGTCTTCCTATCCAGGGCTTTTCGAAGCGGAAACGAATGTCGGGACCATTCTCTTCGCTGGCGATGCGACCATCGCCGCGGACGACGAGTACGAGCGATTCAATTTCAACGAGTTTCAAACCGCGCTTACTGAAGCGGAACGAAATGGGGTATCGATTTTCGCCGATCGCAGGCTTGAAAATGGAATGACCGCCATAGTCGAACTTTCAGTTCAAGACAACCGATCGGTTTCGCAGTCCGCTCCCGCCGCTTTCAATCGACCCTTTACCATTCCCGGCGACCATCCCAACAATCCGTTCCTAGTATTCTTTGGAGCGGATATTCCGATTAGCAACGTACTGTTGCGTCCAACTGATCCGGACCCGCGCATAACCACCATTCGCTCTGACTCCATCCGGTTTGTATCCGGAATTGAAGGACCCTTTGGCGCCAATGGTCGGTGGGAAGCTTCCTACATGTTTGCCGAAAGCGATATAGAGAGCACGACCGAAAACCTGATACGCGTGGACTTGTTTCAGGAGGCGCTCAATCAAACAGAAGGTCTGGTGCTAAACCCATTTGTCTCTGCTCCAGGCTTTGGAGACAACGAGGAAATCTATCGATCGATGATGACGGACGACACGGTTCGAGGAAAACGCGAGCTGCACGCCCTGAATCTTACGGCCAGCGAAGAGCTTTTCCAAATCGATGGTCGCGCAGTTCGAGGGGTGGCCGGGCTTGAGTTTCGTACGGAAAGCATGGAGCGTCGCCAGTCACGCCTGGCGGAACAGTTTCTCCTTTTCGGATCGGGCGGCACTTCGGCGGAGGGAGACCGTGACCTGTACGCTTTCTTTGGCGAGGTTACGGCCCCTTTGACTCGGAAGCTGGAGGCTCATCTGGCCCTTAGGCACGAAGAGTATTCGGATTTTGGTGGCACAACCAATCCTAAAGTTGCCCTGAAATACTCGCCGTTGTCAGGCCTTCTTCTAAGGGCTTCCGTTTCCGAAGCGTTCAAGGCTCCCTCTTTGGAACAGGCGTTTGGCGGGATCACCAGAGGGTTTCGTCAAGAGCAGGATCGTTTGCGGCTGGCCTACGACGTTCCCAACACTTTGGGCGGGTTCGAAGGCGAGCCCTATCCATTCGACGATTGGAGTTCTCGGGAGATTAGGACTCTCGGGAATCCCGATTTGGATGCGGAAACCTCGGAGCATTACAATTTTGGGGTCGTTTATTCCCCTGAGTTCATCGATGATTTTACGGTTGGGCTCAATGCTTGGCGACTTGATTTACAAGATCGTATAGCCGCTCGATCAGCTTTGGCCATATTGCAGGACGAGATTGATTTTTTTCTGGAGGACCAGGCCGCCTTTATAAATATGGATCCTGATGAACGCGGCGAAATAACCGGCGTTTTTCGGAGACCAACTCAATTCAATCCGGATGCTGCGGCGATATTCGTTCCAGGCCACATTCTGTATATCGATAGCGAGTATCGCAACTTGGAGGGCTTTCGTTTGGAAGGCATGGATTTCGAGCTTTTCTACAATCACCAAACGGCTACCAGAGGTAACTTTGTCTTTCGAAGTTTTACTTCCTTTTTCGAGAGTTTCAACATTTCCGATTTCGATCTTGTAGGGATTGCGCGAATACCAGAGTTCCAAACTCGAAATTCTCTGCAATGGATTAGCTCGAATCGCAAGTGGCGCGCGTTCGCTCAATCTACTTACGCTTCTCAATATAAATCCATTTTCACTGATTTGCCTAAGATTGGCAGCCACATCGTTTGGGATTTTTCGCTAGCCTACAATCATTTGGAAAATTGGCAACTTACGCTGAATGTGAACAACGCTTTTGATCGGGATCCGCCTGCTTCTGTCGAAGAGTCGGAAGGCTATGACGAGAATTTCGGTCTGCATGATCCGCGAGGTCGAATGGTGGCGATCTCTTTCAAGAAGATATTCTAAGGTGCCAATGAAGATCTCCTTGATGGAAGCGAAGCCTTTCCTGAACAGGCAATTGTGCAGTTTTCTTCTGGCTGCTCTTCCATTTGCCTGCCTGCAGAGCGAAGAGATTCCCATTGAAGACTTCTTTAGCGATCGAGAGCTTTCCCAGTTTCGCATTTCTCCTGATGGATCAAAGCTTTCAGCCAAGGGGATATGGAACGGAAAGATGAATCTGTTCGTGATCGATTTGGAAACGAGAGAACCGAAACGCGTAACCACCCAGAAGAAGCACAGCGTGCAAAACTATTTCTGGGCCAACAACGAACGCCTCGTATTCGATTTGAATTACAAGGAAAAGGGGACGCAAGGGCTTTTCGCCGTGGATGCTGATGGCAAAAATTTCGCGGTTCTGGTTAAACCTTTCCTGGCTTCTGGCAATTTTCGCTATCGCTACAACCTGGCGTTGGATCGTTTCGAACACAACGATGATGAGATTCTGGTGACGAGCAATGATCACAGTCTGTTAGAATTTCCAAATGTGTATCGAATGAATGTCTACACCGGAAAGAAAACGCTTATTGTCGATAATCCGGGGAATATTCGATTCTGGTATACCGATTGGAATGGCGATGTGAGGCTTGGTCGGGCGGAGAGCGATGAAGGCCTAGTTCGCTACTATTATCGAGACTCCTCGGATGATCTGTGGGATGAGATCGCTTCCTTCGAATTTGGCGACCCCCAATGGAAGCCAGCGTCTTCTTCAGGCAACAATTCCGTATTCAATTACGACGGTACGCAACTTTATGTATCCAGCGATATTGGACGAAATACAGCTGGAATATTCGCCTATGATCTATCGACCAGTAAATTAGGGGAACCCATTTTCGTCGATGATACTTACGATGTCGGAAGCGTCATTCAGTCCAATCATCGAAAAGGGCTCATCGGCATTAGCTACGACGCTGCCAAGCCGAAGGAGATCTATTTCGATGAGGAGCGTCAATCGCTGCAGGCGTTTTTGAAAGCGAAATTTCCTGACATGGCGAGTGTCATCGTGCGCTCCAACTTTGATGAAACGCGATTCGTAGTGGCAAGTTACAGCGATCGCGTTGAGGCTATGTACTCCCTGGTGACAATTGCGGAGGGTCGATTGGATTTCGAACTACTTTCGGCCGCTCAGAAAATAAACCCGGAAAGGCTTAGCAAAGTGGAACCTATCTCTTATGTTGCCCGGGATGGACTCCGTATCCATGGATATTTGACATTACCCAACGGCAGAGATCCCGAGAATCTGCCCTTAATCGTCCATCCGCATGGCGGTCCATGGGCTCGCGATTCTTGGGGTTTCAATCCCGAGCTGCAGTTCCTTGCCAACCGAGGGTTTGCAGTGCTGCAAATGAATTTTCGAGGTTCCGAAGGCTATGGTCGGCGTCATTTAAGGGCAGGCGATAAAACCTGGGGAACGGATATGCAGACTGATATTGTGGATGGGGTTAAGTGGGCCATTGACCAAGGCTATGTTGATCCCGATCGCGTCGGCATTTACGGATCAAGCTATGGCGGCTACGCTACCATGGCGCAGCTTGTGTATTTCCCTGAATTATACAAATTCGGCATATGCAATGTGGGTCCGGTCGATCTCGTTACCGCCATCAATTGGCGTAAACAGACTGAGCAAGATTTTGTCTACGAGTTTTACACGCGTACTATTGGCGATCCGAAAACCGAGAGGGATTTGCTCGAGAAGTTCTCTCCTATAAACTATCTGGAGAACCTTCAGGCCCCTCTCATGATTGTGCATGGCACCCTTGATTTTCGGGTCCCGATTGATCAGGCGAAGATGCTTCGCAAGCGACTTGACCAACTGGGCAAGGAATATGTTTGGCTCGTTAAAAAGGACGAAGGCCATGGTTTTAGGAAGGAAGTCAGCAAGTTCGCCAAATACGAGGAGATGGATAAATTCCTGGCTCCCTTTCGAGATCCCTCAAATTGATATCTATTTGTTGTTTGCAGAATCGGTCTTAGTTGTCTTTTTGAAACCCAATGGCAATCGAGCGTATCATCGTAACGGGACATCTGGGCTTTATCGCATCCGCGTTTTGCGAAAAGTTTAGCGATCGCTACGAAATCACGGGCGTCGATTTCGGAGGATGGGGCTCGATGGAGAAAAATCTGATGCCTGGAGTTAAAGACATTCGCGCTGATATTTCGGATACAAAGCTGATAGGAGAAATTATCAGCGAATCGCGTCCAGATGCCATTTTGAATTTCGCGGCTGAAAGCCACGTCGATCGGTCTAATGAGGATGATCTGAGCTTCTGGAAATCAAACGTTTTCGGAGCTCGCAATCTAGCGTTGGAGGCTAGTCGCCTTGGAATCAGACTCGTGCAGGTATCCACGGACGAGGTTTACGGAGACGCTTCATCCAGTTCCGAACCATGGGTGGAAAGCTCTCCACCTGCTCCTAAGAATCCGTATTCCGTTACCAAGGCCGCAGCGGAAATGCTCCTCAAGGTCTATGCTGAAAGCAAAAACTACCAGCTGGATGTGGTCGTTACGCGTGGAGGCAATTCGGTTGGCCCTCGCCAATTTCCTGAAAAAGCGATTCCAAAGGCGATTTGGTGCTTTACCCATGGGGAACCGTTTCCACTTTTTCGTACGCCTGCTAGGCGTTTGTGGCTGCATGTTGAAGACCACATCGATGGCATCGAGACAGCTCTCCACAAGGGCCAGAGAGGAGAGGTTTATAATCTCGCGCCCATGAAAGAGTCGGAAGAGGTAACCGAAACGGTAATTGAGAAAGTCAGAGAGCTGGTCGGCAAAGGCGAAATCGCGAAAGTGGACGACCGTGATAGCTACGATCTGAGGTATTGGATGTCGGCTGCGAAGGCTGAGAATGAATTGGGTTGGATTCCCAAGAGATCCTTAGACGAAACCCTCGAGTCGACGGTTAGCTGGTACCTCGAAAATATGGACTGGCTCGAAGAAGCCTATGACAAGATGATGGCCGAAGCTTGATTCTTCTGTAATCAGTTTCAGACTACAGTTTTCAAGGAAAGCGAGGGGCTTCGATGTCGTTTACCTTCCCCTTGTAAATTCGAATGGTTCCCTCGATCAGAGCTCCATTTCCGCTAAGGTCGCCTTCGTAGATAAGAATCTCGTCAGTCTTTTTCTTTACCGAGAATTTTCGTTTCGTGGGTTTGCCTAGAATCTCGACGACTTCCTCCAGTTTCTGGCCTACCGAAATGCGAGTCCAATTTTCTGGTTTGGTCCAGCCGCCGATCGCTTTCGCGTCGGCTTTCTTCAATTCCAGTCGCATTTTCTCAAACCAGTTGCGCCTCTCCTCGCTATCGATTTTCGATTCAGACGCCGTAATGGCAGCCGCGATTCCCGAAGATTCGAGCGATTCTATCCTTGCTTCTAAAGCGGAGACTTGAGCCCTGAGAGCTTGAAGCTCCTCCAAGACGTTTTCAAGGGTGACTTCGCTTTGTCCCAAAGAGGCCTGGATTGGAAAGAGGAGAGCGGTAAGCACGCATTTTAGGTAAGTCTTCATAAATTCTAGATTCCATTCTTCGATCATCTTTCGGCTCCTGACAATCGGAATTTCTAAAGTTCCGTTCGATCGATATTAAATCGATAAACTGGCTATCGCTCTTGATACGAAAACAGAATTCTCCAATTTCAAATCTATGTTGAGAAACTTGCTCATCACGGCGTTTTTCGCCATCCCCGCTTTGGGTAGTTTTGCTGCTGAAGATGGAGCGGCCATTTACCAACTCTATTGTGTGGAGTGCCATGGAGCTAAGCTCGAGGGAAACAAAGCGAGCCCTTTGATTAAGCAAAACTGGCTTTACGGACGTACGCCAAAGTATTTTAGGCGAAACATCACCCATGGCATTCCCAATACGGAGATGATTGCCTGGGGCAAGGTCCTTTCGGCTGAGCAGATCGAAGCTTTGGTTCAATTTCTTATCGATGCTCAAAGTTCTCCGCCTAATATTTCGATGTCGGTTCCTGAGAATGTGCAGACTGAAGACTATGACCTGGAAATCGAAGTTCTGGTCGATGATAAGCTTGGGAACCCCTGGGGAATCGAGTTCATTGATGAACGCAAGGCTTTGGTGACCGAGAAAGCGGGTCGACTCAGATGGCTGATTGACGGAAAACTAGACTCAAGACCGATCGATGGCCTACCTCCCATTTTTAGGAGAGGAGGACTCATGGATATCGCTCTAGATCCCAACTATGCGGAAAACGGTTGGGTGTATCTAGCCCACGGGCACACTCCGGATCCTCCGGAACACGAAAAACCGCGGGCTCTCACTCGTATCATTCGAGGCAAAATAGATGGATATCGATGGGTCGATACCGAAGTTTTATTCCAGGTGCCGGAAGATCGTTATCATGCTGGCGGAAACCGTTGGGGAGGGCGCCTCCTTTTCGATAGAGATGGCTATTTGTATTTTTCAATTGGAGACATGGCTCGCGGTATGGCGTCCCAGGATTTTACTACCCCTAATGGAAAAAGTTATCGAATAGGTCCCGATGGAAAAATCCCTGATGACAACCCTTTCGTGGGAAAACCTAGGGCGATCGAAGCCATTTTCACTTTAGGCAATCGGAATATTCAAGGACTAGCTTTGCATCCGGAAACTGGAGACATTTGGATCACAGAGCATGGCCCTATGGGAGGGGATGAGCTGAATATCCTGAAGCTGGGTAACAATTACGGTTGGCCGATTATCACCTATGGAAAAGCTTACAACGGAGAAGTGGTTTCGACTCGAACGCATCAGGAAGGAATGGAGCAGCCGATTACGCAATGGACGCCCTCGATAGCCGTTTGTCCGGCGGAATTCGTTTCCAGTCCACTATTTTCCAAATGGAAGAATAATCTTCTTGTCGGGGCGCTGGCCTATGAAGAGCTGCGTCGGCTTGTGATTGAAGACAATCAAGTCGTGGAGCAAGAGCTTCTCTTCAAAGGTTACGGTCGGGTTCGAGATGTCAAATTCGGTCCTGACGGAGCTTTGTACGTTTTGCTGAACAGCCCTGGTTCGGTCTTGCGAATCGTTCCGGAATCCTGATTGATATTCGCGGTATTTCCTGACTACCTTTCCAATGCTCTACCAATCGTTGCTAACTCGCTGTGCGGCTAGTCTGTCTGTCGCCATTCTTCTCGCTTCGTCTTCGTTCGCCAACGAAAACGCCTACAAGCTCGAGCCCAGTGAATTGGGTTTCAGGCTCGAGACTCCTGATGGGCGTCCAGTTTTTCAATACATGACGAAAGTCCCTCCCGGGGATATCCTGGATTGCGAGAGCGCCTGCTGCTTGTATCCATATTATACTCCGAGCGGCGTTCAGGTAGGCGATATCGGAGCTATCGATCATGAGCACCATCGTGGTATTTTCTTTGGCTGGGTCTCGGTTTCTCATCCCAGCGCCAGAGCGGATTTTTGGGGATGGGGGCAATGGGCTCCGCGAATTGGTAGGCGCATCGAGAATATTTCAGTCGAGCTGGTGTCTGCATCGAAAAGCGGAGCGGTAGTCCGAGCCACCAACACCTGGAAAAACGGAAAAAAGGAATGGTTTTCAGAGATGACGGAGTATTCAGTTCATGAAGACAAAGGGTTCTTCGTTTTCGATTGCCGCTATCGAATCACTGCCAAGCTGCCCTTGACCATAGACCAGAGAGCGTTTGGCGGTCTTGGGATCCGCATGCGAAGCGACGGAGAGGCTTCGGTCCATGATGCGAACGGGTTGCTTAAATTGCCTAAAACGAAGTTCAACGATCCAACTTTGAATTGGCCGGATCCTTGGTATCGATACGAGTTGAAAGCTACGAATGGAGAGGCATTTGGCGTCACTGGAGTGGCTCATCCAAGTAACGAACCCAAAGCGACTTGGTTTAAATTGAACAAGAATGGAATGTTGAGTCCATCAGTCTCGGCTTTAGGCGAGATTAATCTGAAGCCTGAAGACGCACTCGATCTTAAATTTCGGATCATTGTCGCGGACGCGGATGCCAACCAAAAGGCGGTGCAGTCTTCGATCGAGAGCTACCTTGAATCTCGTTTAGACTGATTTTCCTTTCTTAAAAGATTCGGGCTCTCAATATGGGGTCGATGTTGAGCGACTTAAGCTTTTGGACTTTAGCGGGATCCGCGGTCGTGATCGGGATTACCCATACCATTCTGGGACCTGATCACTACATGCCTTTCGTGGCTTTGAGCAGAGCTCGCCAATGGAAAATCTCCAAAACCATTCGGCTTACTTTGCTTTGCGGTTTAGGCCATGTAGCCAGCTCTGTCATTATCGGGTTTGTCGGCATCATTGCCGGAGTAAGTGTGGGAAGCTTGGAATTTATCGAATCATTTCGGGGAGATATCGCCGGCTGGCTTCTCATCATTTTTGGAGCGATCTATCTGGCCTGGGCTTTGCGCAAAGCCGGAAAACGTCGTTCTCATAGCCATGCTCATGTTCATAGCGATGGTACCATCCACAAGCATCATCACGACCACGCGGGTGACCACGCCCATCCTCATGTTGAGGAGAATTTGGCCAACAATTCCCATAAACCTTTGGCTGCCTGGAGCTTGTTCGTGATTTTCATTTTTGGACCTTGCGAAGCCTTGATACCGCTTTTTCTCTACCCCGCTGCTCAGCAGAATTGGTATTGGTGCTTAGGGGTGGTTCTCGCCTTCAGTTTGGCAACCGTTGGTACCATGTTGGTGGCAGTCTTTGCATTGACTCGCGGTTTAAGCTTCCTTCGATTGCCTTCCATGGAAAGATGGGGCCAAGTTTTGGCGGCAGCCATCATCTTGCTTTGCGGACTGGCCATCCAAGTTGGGCTTTAGAAAAAATACTCTCTTCTTCATGGAATCGGTCGAAACTTATATCAGGCGATTGGAATCCTGGTTCTCGAAATGCGAGGGAGCCGTTGTCGCGTTTTCGGCTGGGGTCGATAGCTCGCTCGTCGCTTATGCGGCTAGAACCTTTCTGGGAAAAGAAAGCTCCTTGGCGGTTATTTCGACTTCCCCCAGTCTCAAGCGTAGTGATTTGGACTTGGGAAGATCGTTTTGCCAGCGATACGATATTGCCTTGCAGGAGATCGAAACCCAGGAAACTGACGACCCCGACTATCAAAAAAACGGTCCCGATCGCTGCTACTTCTGTAAGTCCAATCTCTATTTCGACCTAACCGGGATTTCTAAACTTCATCCTGGGTGGCTGGTTATGAACGGAGCGAACGTCGACGACCTCGGGGACTATCGTCCAGGCCTTCAGGCCGCTAAGGAATTTCAGGTTCATGCCCCGCTTTCCGATTGCGGCATGACCAAGGAAGCCATCCGCGCTGTGGCCGCCTTTTACAAGCTGGAGTGTTGGAATAAGCCGGCCAGTCCCTGCATGAGTTCGCGTATCCCGTATGGTCAAGAGGTAACGCTGGAAAAGCTTCAGCAGATCGAGGCAGGCGAGGCTTTCCTCAATGAATTGGGATTCGATGTCGCTAGACTCAGACATTACGGCAAGGTCGCTAGAATAGAAGTGCCAAACGATAAGATTGAGAATTTGAATGCCGTTTCCGATGTAGTGAAGAAGCGGATGTTTGAATTGGGTTTCGAATCAGTAGAGTTCGATGACGAGGGATTTGTTTCGGGAAAACTTAATCGAGCTTTGTCATGAACGATGTAGATTTCGACTTCCAAAGGGAATCCAGACAGGGCTTTCCCGAAATCGTTTTTGGCGAAGGAAAGTCTGTTGATCAGCTTCTTCGTATCGCCGAGGAGTTGCTTGAGAAGCAACAGAACGTTTTCGTAACTAGACTCGATCCAGACAAAGCCGCCAAGATCGTTTCCACGTATCCTGATGGAGACTACGATGAAGTATCCAGAAGCTGGATTTATGGCGATTTGTCCAAACGGAAACGCGAGGGTCGGGTGGCTTTGGTTTCGGCTGGTTCTTCGGATCGTTTCGTGATCGACGAAGCAGCTCGAACCTTGAAATTTCTCGGAATCGACTCCCATTCGGTTCAGGATTGCGGCGTGGCCGGCATTCATCGTCTGATGAATCGCCTGCCCGAGCTGGATTCCTCGGATGTACTTATTGTCGCGGCTGGCTTCGAAGGGGCTCTTCCTTCTGTAGTGGGAGGCTTGGCGAGACAGCCCATTATTGCCGTTCCCGTTAGCGTTGGCTATGGTGTGGCTGCCGGCGGGGAAACGGCTTTGAGAGCAATGCTTACGTCCTGTGCGGCTGGCTTGACAGTGGTCAATATCGATAACGGTTTCGGAGCGGCCCTGGGCGCCTTTAGAATTCTAAACTTGAAATATGGCTATCCTAAAAGTTGAGCCGTTTTCCGGTGTAAGTGGAGACATGTTTCTCGGCGCCCTGGTTGAGCTCTCGAGGGCGTCTGACGATCTCCGAAATCTACCGGAAGCGCTGAATTTGCCCCAGGTTTCCATTGAGGTATCGCTGGTTGAAAAATGCGGCATTACGGGTACGAAGGTAAACATCGTGTTTCCTCATGAACATGTTCACCGACACCTGCCGGATATCCATGAGATTATCGATGCGGGAAACATCCCGCAATCAACCAAGGAACGAGCCAAGGGGATCTTTCAACTGCTTGGCGAATCCGAGGCAAAGGCCCATGGCATTCCGATCGAAAAGGTCCATTTTCACGAAGTAGGGGCTTTGGATGCTATCCTCGATATTGTTGGAAGCGCCATGCTCCTGGATAAGCTGGGTATTGACGAAGCTTATACCGATCCTGTCAGGCTTGGTTTTGGATTCGTGAAAGCGGCTCACGGACAGCTGCCGATACCCGCACCCGCGACTCGTTTTCTTCTGGAGGGTATCCCTACTTTTCGCGGAGATACGGAAAAGGAGATGAGTACGCCAACTGGAGCTGCCATTCTTCGTTCTTTGAAACCGAAGTCTGTCGACAAGCCGTTCAAACTGGGAAAACCGGCTTATGGAGCTGGCTCAGCTGATTTCGAGCACCCCAATATGCTCAGACTTTCGCTGGTTCAGGAATACGCCTCCACGGGTCTGACGCGAGAGTCTGGTCGCGTCCTCCTTCAGACCAATATTGATAACACCTCTGGCGAATTCATGGGCCGAGATTTTCAGACGAAGCTTTTCGAGGCTGGGGCATTGGATGTAGCAACCTATCCTGTGGTGATGAAAAAAGGCCGGCCAGGAATAGTGCTGGAAGTCTATTGTCCGATGGATCGAGACGAGCAAGTGGCGTCTGTTATTCTGAACGAAACCAATACCTTGGGCGTCCGCAGAATCGAAAGCGATCGCTACATTCTGCAGCGCGAAATCCATAATGTGGATACCTCTTTTGGCTCTATTAGCGTAAAAGTCGCCACTTTGCCAAATGGGGATAAGCGGGTAATGCCGGAGTATGAGGACTGCAGAAAGGCTGCAGAAGCCAGTGGAGTTCCGGTTTGGAAGGTCTATGAGGCGGCTAAGTCGGCGAGCTCCGCCTTGGCTTGATCGGCAACGCTAGCGGCTATTGAGTTTTGCTGGCAAGCTCTCGATAGCGGGCTACTTCCTTTGCCGTCATCGATTTCAAACCTCTCGACAAGCTGGTAGCTATTTCGCCTTTCTGATTGGAGTAGATGTGCAATTTGCATTGCACATTATTATCCGGGAAAGGAGCCAATTTTCTCGAGAATCGGATGCGCTCTCCACGCCCCGCTACCAGATCGCCAATGTAGCTCGTTCTCACGAAGGAGGTCCTTCTTACTGAATCTTTCGCGTTTTCGGGGTCTGGGTCGAAAGAAATTTCCACCACGCAATAGGCGTCGGCGATGTCCGAGGTGGGCAATATCTCAATGTCCATGAAAAGGGTATCGTTCTGGCTGACATCATCAAAATGCCCGGAATCTATCAATTCCTGAACATTTTCCTGTACGTTGTCGTTATCGTATTCCAAACGGCTGATATCATTTCGGATCTCATCGCGTTGGGCCTCGGATAAGCCGCTATCAGCTTCCAAAGCTCCCTCCAATCTGCTTACTTCGTATTCAGTCTGAGCAGCCATCATGAACATGTCGGAAACGGCTCTTGATTGAGCCTCGAGGGACTGCATAGAGGCGAAATTGTAGTCTAGCTCCAGAACTTCCACGAAGTCTTCCGAGAGAACGATATTGTTGGTGAGCCTAGATGGGGAGGAAATGCTTACCTTCCGAATTTTCGAACCTTGGTCGACGTATATGTTCTTTTTATCTACTTTAACTACGGGAAAGTGACTTTTGCCCTGTTTGGCGCTCAGATCGCTACCCATAAAGAGATAGCCAGCGGGCTCCTCGTCGCTGCTGGCCCAAACGGATTGATTCGAAGCGATCAATAGGAAGCTTGATAGCGCGAAAACTCTAATGCTTTTCATATTGCGAAGGGGTATTCGTGGAGACTGGTTTGCGAATAAATGTATTGAGACATCTGTAGAGGAACTCTGTTCAAGTGACAACGCCTAAGCTTGTTTCGAAGTAAAACGGAGTCTGGATTCAACAAGTTACCAGACTAGCTAAAAACGGCCACGCTCTTTATTTGCGCGTAAACGATATCTCCTTCCCTCAAGCCCAGGTTATCTACCGATTTTCGGGTGATGCGAGACAGTAGGAGATGATCAGCCATTTTCAATCTCACGGTCATCTGGGATCCGCCTTTAGGCATCAGCTTATCTACCGTTGCCGGAAAAATATTAAGTATGCTTGTGTTCCTAGGCGGTTCAAGCGTGAGACTCACGTCCCTGGCTGCTATCCTGAGTCTTACCGACTCTCCAATTCGTAGTTGATTTCCTGACACAGTAAAGCGACCTGCGGCGCAATCAAGATAATTGAGTTTGTATGTCGCGTCGTATTCACGAACATCGGCATCTACGATGGATTCCGCTTCATCGGAATGCGACAACGGCAGATCAAGCCTTGTGAGCATGTTGTCGATTTTTCCGTTTGCGATGAATCGTCCGTTTTCCATGAGAAACAGGTGGTCAGCAAGTCTGGCGATCTCATCGCTAGCATGGGTTACATAGATAACCGCGATTTCGAGATTCCGGTGAATGGAATCGATGAAAGGCAGTATCTCCTCTTTGCGAGATCTATCGAGAGCAGCCAGAGGTTCATCCATTAACAGAAGTTTTGGTCTTGTTGCCAAAGCTCGGGCGATAGCGACTCTTTGCCTTTCGCCTCCGGAAAGGGTTGCGGGTTTGCGAGATAGCAGTTCTTCGATGCCCAGAAGCTCGATGGCTTGTTGCAATGACTTGGTGGTTCCTTTCTCGGATGACCTTTTCCAGCCGTATTCAATATTTCCCTTCACATTCAAGTGAGGCAGCAAATTGTCTTCCTGAAAAACGTAGCCAATTCGTCGCTTATGGGCTGGCAGGAATTCCTGGTCGTCCTGCCAAATTTCCTCGCCGATTTTCAACGATCCTTTCGAATCTAATTCCAGTCCCGCTATCAGTCTTAGAAGGGTGGTTTTACCGCTTCCGGACGGACCGAACAAAGCCGTCACCCCCTCGACAGGAGCTTTTAAGTCTACATCGAGTTTAAACTTCCCTTTTTGTAGTTGGAATTGCCCTTCAATGCTCATGACGGAATAAGAGAGAAGCGACGACGGCTTGAATAGACGATTGCCAGAACGATAAAGGAAAACGCCAGAAGCGTTAGTGAAAGGAGGTGAGCCCGATCGTATTCAAGCGCCTCAACATGTTCGTAGATCGCGATGGATGCGACTTTCGTCTCCCCTGGTATGCTTCCGCCAATCATGAGAGCGACGCCAAACTCTCCCATAGTATGGGCAAACCCCAGTGCAGTGGCGGTGATAAAACCGGGCTTGGCTAGCGGGATTGCGACCGAGAAAAAGCGGTCAAGTGGTGAAGCGCCCAGCGTGGCTGCGACTTCAAATGGTCGCGAACCGATGGCTTGGAAGGCGTTTTGCAAGGGCTGCACAACGAAGGGCAAAGAGTAAAGAACTGATCCAAAAACCAGACCTGAGAAGGTGAAGGCAAACGACCTGGCCCCGATCAGCTCCATGAAACCTCCTATTGGACCGTTCGGTCCCAAGGCGATTAGCACATAGAATCCTAGAACGGTGGGAGGGAGAACGAGCGGCAGCGCTATGACGGTTTCGACTACAAATTTAAGTGGCCATCTGGATACGGTGAGCCACCAGGCGAGGGGAGTGCCCACGATCAGGAGAATGAAGGTGGACAGCAAGGCTAGCTTCAAGGTGAGGCTTAAAGCTATTAGATCAGGTTCGCTGAACATTAAGGAGTATCGTATCCATACTCTCTAATGATTTTCAATGCTGGTTCGTTTTTCAGGAAGGCAAGGAAACGTCGGCTTTCGGGCTTCTCACTTAGCTGTACGGCTTGTTGTTCTATGGGTGAATGGAGATTGGATGGGACAAGCCAGCGGGATCCCCCTTCTGTCAATGATCCCGGTTGGAGGATTTGAGAGTGGGCTATGAGTCCTAGTTCTGCGTTTCCGCTGGAAATGAAATGAAAAGCCTGCCCGACGTTTTCGCCGAAAACCAGCTTTGGAGCCAGCGCTTCCCAAAGGTCCATTTTCATCAGGACTTCTTTTGCTGCCTGCCCATAGGGGGCCAGCTTGGGATGCGCGATGGATAGAAATCGAAAGTCGCCGGCTTCAAGAACACTTCCTTTGGAATCGACGAGATCACTTCGCTTGCTCCACAGAACTAGCCTACCAATGGCATAAGTAAATCGTGTATCGGAAATAGTGATACTTTCCTCTTCGAGCAATTTTGGTCGCTGTTCATCCGCAGCCAGAAAAACGTCGAATGGAGCGCCATGCAGAATCTGCGCATAGAGCTTCCCGGTCGATCCGAGTATGAGTTTTATTTCGTCTTCGCTAGAGGCTTGATACTCGGCGACAAGAGCTCGGATAGTGTTGCCGAAGTTGCTGGCTACGGCCACACTGATCTCCCCGCTATGCAGCCTGTTCGCGACAATCGCCAGTACGCCTAATACCAGGGCGACATTTCTTAAAATCGTAAGGAGATTTAGCATGAGTTGGCTAAGATCCAAATCGCCCGGCCCTGTTTGATCAAGCAAATGGAGGTGTCTTCAATTCATGGAGACATAAAAAAAGCCCCTACGATAAAATCGCAGGGGCTGTATCCTTAATTTTGCAGCTTATAAAAAATTAGAAGCTGAACGTGTTCGTCCAAAAAACGTCAGTTGGCGGTGGATTGCGGAATACGGCAAGGCTTCCATCCGGATTGATTTTGACTGGAATGAAGTCGTTTTCGCCAATCGCGTTGCGGATATTCAGCTGAGATTTCCAAGTCAACTTGTCGCTGAGCTTCTTTTTGTAGCTCATGAACACGTCTCCTTGGAGACTAGCATCGCCAAAGAAAGGTCGGCTGGTGTCCGAGGTAAGATCTGGGTTGAGGGCGTATCCGGCAGCCACTTCGTCCGACCAGCGGATTGCGCCGCCAACAGCGAATCCTTTGAATCGGCTGTCCTCGCTAAAGGTGTAGTTCGTGAAGAAGTTGCCTCTCCATTTAACCAGTTCCGTATTCACGGTACCATCCTTAGCCCTTACATTGAGCATTGGCAGGTAGGAAGAGCGGAAGAAGGTTGAGGCGAAGGTGAATCCCGTCGTGCTACGAGGGCGGTCGCGCATGTCTTTGAATGGCGAGTTGTCGATATTCGCCTTGATTTCGTCGAGCACGGCGCCATGAACCGCAGCTGAATTACTTGTGACGGCTTCCAGTTTTGTAAGGTTTCCGCCGATACGCCAGTTCGAATTCGGGTTGATGACCAACTCCAGTTCGAAGCCTTCGGCAACCTGGTCTTGGAAGGACTTGAGGTTGTTGAAATCAGGATTTTCGAACTCCATCTTCATGGTAGCTGGATCAATCTGAATATCGGCTGCCGCAGCCATGTCTGAGGGAATCAAACCGCGAATGCCCGCGAAGACCTCATCCCATGAAGAAAAGAACTGGGTGAAGTCGCCCGCGTCTTGAATACAATTCGGGCAGTCTTGAGTATTTGGCGTGAGCAATTGTTCGATGGATACATCGTTGTCGTCAGCGTCATCGAAATTGCGCATGTACACATCGACATGCTCGTTGTACGCGCCGCGAATGACGCCCAGCGTTCCGCCGTTGGCAGCCACTTGAAACTTGTTGGCCGTTTCGAACCAGTTCGCCTTAATATGCACTTTCTGTTCGAGAAGATTGAGCGAAAATCCGTACTCCTTGGTAGTTCCTTGCGGAGACGGTGCCGGGGTGCCTCTAGCGGTACGGCGAAGTTGAGTGGGCTTGAAGTTCTCCGCTTCGCTGTAGTGGAAACTCAAGCGCGACTTGCCTGGCAGCTGGAATGGTAGGTGGCCTACAACGCTCCAGGTAGCCGTATTCACGGTTGGCTCGAATAGTTCGTTCTCCTCTGGGGTCAAGAGACGCGGATCGATTCTGTGGCCCTGAAGATTCTCGGCGCGGCCATCGGGCTGTTTGTCGGAAACGGTTTCCGCGAAACGATAGGTTCCAGAACCGATTGAGAAGTCGGATTGAGTGTCTTTTCTCCACCCGGCTAGACCGACGATGTGTCCGTTGAATAGGTAACTTTGCCAAGTGTAGGTTTCCGATTCGAATTCGGTGATGTTGTAGCTGCCCCCGTTGTACTTTTGCCAGGTCTGGAAGGGGGCGGCGATCCACACATTGTTCTTGTTGTCCCAAAGCATGTCGTTGAAGACGAGACCTTCTTGGAATTCGGGAATATTTATGTGCGTAGCCAAACGAATATCTCTCCAGGAGTTCGTATCGAGCTGGGGTTCGGCGAGATATTGCAGAGTGAAGGCGTCTTTTTGGCAGATGTTTCCAGGAAAATCAGGATTGTTGCAATTCTTGCCTCCGAATACATTGGCCCAGTATTCATTTTCTCCCGACGGAACGACAAATTTGCCTTGAAGCTGGTCTTCCCAGGTGTCGATCGTGCGTTCGCTGGTGGCGCCGCTGAATACGTGGCGTCCCAGCCATTTGGCAGGTCCATCGTTATTGGTGAAGTCCAAATCGTAGAAGGCCGTCGCCCTGAAGGTCTGGCGGTGGGTTTCCTTGCGGCCCTCGTCACCCCATTCGCCACCTGAGTGATTATTCTGGACGATGATAGGGCGTCCGAAATTCGGATTCACCTGATTGTCCGAGATAGCTTTATTTACATCAATGGCGATGGTTTTATGACGATTTTTGGTCATGGTGAGATGCGACCGGCGATCGAATTCCTGATCGTCGAAAGCTATCTCGAAACCTGCCTTGTTGTTGAAGAGGGTCTGTTCGAGCGTGAAGTTATGAGCTTTGAAATCCGAGTTAACGTAATTGGTGTCGCCCGTTAGAAGGTTATTCATGTTGTCGAACACATTGCGATCGATAAGCGACGGAATAGCGAAGCCAGTCGAATAGGTTTCCGCTTCGAATGCTTTCGATATGAAGAATTCGTTTCTCGGTTTTCCTCCAACGCGACCGAATTCGCCGGCGCGGAGTTCGGCTCTGCCTTGCGTCCCATGGATGATGTTGTTTTCCACCGGCTGGTACATGCTGTTTGGGCCAGTGATGCCTAATCCCGGAGTGCCATCTGGTTGAAAGAATAGAGTGATGTCGGTGAAGAATGCGGGACGACCGGAACCGGGAAGCGTACGCCAGGCGCGAGGATAGGCTTCTGGGCGACGGATATCGCCTCCCCATTTAGGTTGAAAAGGTCCATCAGGGTGCAGGTTCTCGACGTAAGACATGGAGCCATTGTCGAATGTACCCGGATTTTCGATACCAACGATATCGAAGATTTCGGGATTCGGCAGCTCGTACCAGTCCTTTAGCGCGTTGCCAATGGGGATAACGTCTTCCGGGTTGCGATCGATAGAACCCTTTTCGTAATTGCCTCTCAGAACGGTTGGGCCGAAGATCTCCGTATTCTCGTTTTTCAGCAGAACCGCGTTGAAGGCCAAGTAGAAGCGGCGATCCTTTTCGAAAGCAGGTTCCTGCTTGTAGTTCGTCTCTTCGTTTAGAGCGGAAATGCGAATGCCCAGTCGATCGTCAATCAGGACTCGGTTGATGTCGAAAGAGAGGCGATGGCTGGCTCTCTCGCCCAAACGCATGGTCACGTTGCCAAAATCTCTACCTGTAGAGGCGCTTGAGGGGCTATTGTCAATTACCCCGCCTGGGCTTCCAATGCCGAAGAGCAAAGAGTTCGGTCCACGACTGATGGTAACTTGAGAGGTATTGTATTTGTCGAGAGGAATGTCGGTTTGGAAGTATCCACGGGTCAACTCCGCTGGAGAAAGGCCTCGAATACGCTGAGCAGCTTGCGGATCGAGACGGGCGCTGGTCGTATCAGTCGAGTTCTGAGCGGCGGTGCCTGGACTTGCATTAGAAAAGTTGCCTTGTTCGCCGCCGACTTCCGCGCTCATAACGTAGCCTAAAGCGGTAGCCGCGTCCGTCGCGCCGGTGTCTTCGAAGAATTCCTCGGTCAGCACGGAGATGGATTGGCCAAGATCGCTGAGTTGAGTTTTCAGTCGAGATCCTGCCAGGGTGGAATTCGCTCGATAGCCTTGCGTGTCCCCGGATTCAACCGTAAAGGGGCTGAGTTCGAAGACGTCTTCCTCGTCATCTTGCCCCTGAATAAGGGGCGTCAAAGCCAGCGAAAAGCCAGCTGCATAGTTTATAACGCAACGATTAGATATTTTCACATTCTGATTGGTTTGTAATCATAATTTCCATACGACGATAAGAGCCGAGAGGAAATTGCGGTAGAGGTTTGGGGTGGGTTGGTCGATTGATATTGTATATAGATCGCGAATACGATTTGAGGAGTCGTTAATCCGAACCAACCTGAAGCCGTTTTACGGCTTCCTAGCGGGGCCTAAGGGGAATGACGTTTGCTAATTTTTGGTGGCGCGGGATTAGCAACAGAAAGGGTGTAGAGGTGAAAAAGTATGCTCAGGTTACGCTTTTACTTTGACTTTCCAAAACAATCATGGGGTTACATGTAACCTGATATGGCGAGTACTGTAAGTATGAGGGATCTGGCTGGGCTTGCCGGGGTATCGGTTATGACCGTTTCGAGGTCTCTTCGAAATAGCCCCAAGATTAGCGAAAAGACGAAAAAGAGAGTGGTAAAGATAGCCGAAGAAAACGGCTATTCGGTGAATCCGCTTGTGGCCGCGCAGATGGCCAGCATTCGAGCGAAAAGGCTCGTTAAATACAAGGCGACTCTTGGTCTAGTCGTTTATACTCCTAGCGAAGGGGCTTGGGTCGGCTCCCAGAAAATCATCAAGGGGATTATCGAGAGTTGTGAGGCTATGGGTTTTGGCTGCGACCTTTTTGATCTTGCAGATGAGGAGCTTACCGCTTCGCGACTCGACAGGATGCTCTCGTCACGAGGGATACAAGGCGTGATTGAGGCTCCGATGCTGTATGGACTGAGTAACTACGACATCGATTTTTCGCGACTGATAGTAGTTGGCAGCACTCCGGGAACCCTTCCGCAAACCTTTCATCGAGTGTGTCCCGACCATTATGGAAACATGGATATGTTGCTTCGCAAGCTGTACGATCATGGATATCGGAGTCCAGGTCTTATGGTGACTCGAGACGTGGATAGTCGATTTAATCACCTCTGGTCCTCTCGGTTTCTCGCATTCCAGCAGACGGAGGGACTGGCGAAAATACCTTTGCACATGCCGGAAACTCGAAGTCGCTTCGACAAGCAGGGCTTTATCCAATGGCTGAATACATACAAGCCAGACGTTTTGATAGCGACTAATCAGGAGCTCTTCGAGGAGCGTTTCTTTGAAAAGGCTGGCATCAGGATTCCTGAAGACATCGAAGTCGTTAAGATTAATATCAACGACACGACAAAAGGATTCAGCGGGGTGAACGTGATGTCCGAAGAGGTCGGCAAAGGCTGCGTGAAGCTTGTTTCGCAGCTGATGTACCAGAACGAATATGGAAAGCCGGACAAGCCTATTTCCATCCTCGTACCGGGAGAGTGGGAGGACGGTTCGATGTGTCCTTCCTTGGTATCGAATAGGTTAGCTGAAGTTTAGTGGGTTTCGCTTACATGCTCGGAAAGCCAAATAAGCTCGCACTGCTTCCTTTACTTTTACTTGATTCAAGTCCCTCGTAACGGCATATCCCAAAAACTACGCGCCAAGACTTTCGGAGACAAAACCAGTGAGCTTAAACGAAACGAACTATATTGTCGTCGGTAATTCCTCTGACGATCCTTTCGCAATCGATGTGGCTTTCGCGGCTGGCCAGCTTGAGGATATAGCGGATCTTATCAGCATGAAGCGGTTTGCGAACTCGGAGTTCTGTCCTCGCTTCATCTCGGACGAAAACGATTTCATGCGTATCGGTAATAAGCTCGAAGGAAAGAGCGTTATCATTGTCAGTACCAGCAGCCTGGTCATGAGCCGTCAGAGCCTGGCCATGCGGAACTTGATGATCGCCCGAGCGGCCAAGGAAAACGGGGCGATCGAAGTGATCCTCATTGAGCCCGATCTTTACTATAGCGCCCAAGATCGTGGGCCTCGCCAGGAGCTTGGAGACACGAATTTCGATCGGGACGAAAAGGATCTGAAGAAATTCGATGGTCAGCTTTTCACGGCTCAACTCTACGCGGAAATGCTGAAGTTGGCTGGAGTCGATCGAGTGCTTACGGTGCATAACCACTCGCATTCCGTGCAAACGAAGTTCAGCGAAGTTTTCGACGGCAAGTTCTACAACTTGATTCCCTACGATATCTATGTGGACTACATTCTGAATTCGAATATCGTCAATTACGGACCCAAGGGAGAAGGACTGGCCATCTGTGCGCCCGATAAGGGAATCCGTCATTTCGTTCGGGAAATGTATCAACGTCTTGGGTTGGCCAAGGCGAAATTCATTCTACTCGACAAGACGCGAATCGACGAGCGGCATGTGGAGATCAAGTTGCATGCGGATAGCGAAACTACCTTTGAAGAGATTGCTGGGCATGACGTTGTTCTTTTCGATGACATGGTCCGTACCGGGTCTACGATCGTGAAATCCTGCCAGTTTCTAAAACAGATCCATCCGAACAAAACGGTATTCGGAGTCACTCACTTTTACGCTAGCGAAGAAGGTCGTGTTAAGATGGCGAATACGGCGATCGACGAGATACTCACTCTCAACACGATTCCGACGATTCTGAATCGAGATATACAGGGTCGTCTGCGCAAGAAGATGGTCGTTCTTAAAATCGAAAAATGGCTGGCCCTGAATCTGTGTCGTATTCTGGGAGCTCCGGTGCCTGATGTCGGTGAAAGCCTTTACGCCATCGACATGTCTTCAAAAAACAAGCGATGGCATCGGAAGATCTATCTTAGCGAGCAGCTCAAGGAACTGCACCACGCTTAGGCCTTTTCGATGATCGTTCTGTAGAGTCATGGATAAGGGAAGGGGAGATGATGATCGGAAAACTGGAGTCCGTTGGTGGCCTCTTTTTTTGATAGGCCTATTGAGCGGGATTTACCTTCTATACGCCTTCGCCAATCGCGAAGTCGATCGTCAGGGCTTGGTCATGAAGGCAATTGGGGTCGGAGCGATTTCGACTGTTTTGAGTCTCATTTGGCTTATCGCTCTTTCCCGCATTCGATGGAAGCTCCGTTTGGGGCTGTTCCTCTTTATCATTCTTGGACTGGGATTGTTGGTCAGCCAGTTAAGGCTGGTCGGTTTTTCCGGCGATCTCGTCCCAATTCTGGCTTGGCGTTGGACGGAATCCGAATCTAGTATTGAAAAATCAGATACAAATTTCGAGATTCTCGGTGATTCTTCTTCGCGTGTTGCCAAAACCGATTATCCTCAATTCTTCGGGCCGAATCGCGACGGTAATGTGCATGGCGTAAAGCTGGCTCCTGATTGGGGTGAGAGTCCTCCCCAGCAGCTCTGGCGACAGCCGATCGGGGAGTCTTGGTCGGGTTTCGCGATCTCTAATCGAAGGGCGGTGACTCAAGAGCAGGACGGTGAATTCGAACTGGTAGTCTGCTACGATCTTCTGACCGGAAGCCTCCTATGGAAACATAGCGATAAGGCTCGGTACGACGATCCATTGGGAGGAGTTGGACCGAGAGCGACCCCGACCATCGTTGAGGATCAAGTCTTTTCGCTTGGGGCGACCGGAATACTTAATTGTCTCAATTTGGAGACGGGAGAGCTTGTTTGGAGTCGGAGTATTCTGACTGATAATAGCGCGAAACTTCCAGATTGGGGAACGGCAAGCTCTCCTCTTGTTTATCAGGATCTGGTTATCGTCAGCGCTGGAGGTCGGAATAATCGCTCTCTAGTTGCCTATCGAAAAAACAATGGGGATTTCGTTTGGGGAGGTGGAGAAGATCCTGCCCACTGGAGCTCGCCGGTAGTTTATGATATTGCCGGCAAAAGGCAGGTTTTGATATTCAACGGCAAAGGTCTCGTGTCGCACGAATTGGTAGAGGGAGGCGTCCTTTGGAGATACGATTGGAAGCGGGACCATCCCCATGTATCCATTCCTTTGTTGCTTCCTGACGATCGAGTTATGTTATCCAGCGGATATGGAAATGGAAGCGCGCTGCTCCAAGTTTCAGCCGACGGAGACGGGGCTTTCGGAGTAGAGCAGATCTGGAAGACGCTTCACATGAAAGCCAAGTTCACCAATCTCATATTCAAAGATGGATACGTTTACGGTCTGGATGATGGGACTATGGCGTGTCTCGATGTCGAAACAGGGAAACGGTCCTGGAAGCAGGGAAGATACGGCCACGGACAAGTCATTCTAGTCGACGATCTCCTGATTGTATCTACGGAGAGAGGAGAAATCCTATTGATCGAGGCAGTGCCTGAAGAGTCACGCGTTCTATCGCGTATTCAAGTTTTGGAGGGCAAGAGTTGGAACCCTCCAGCCTTTGCTGCTCCCTATTTGCTGGTTCGCAATCACAAAGAGGCGGCGTGCTACAAATTGCCGTTGGTGGCAAACGATTAGCTTTGGCGATTGGGGTTTCAGGCCTGGAGCAAAAGCGAGACCCTAGTTCGCTTTTCCGATGCAATACAGATGCTCTGAGCCTCGAATGAACCACTGACCATTTGCGATTGCCGGAGAGGCTTGAACGCTTTCCCCCAGTTTGTTTGTCGCAACAATATCAATACTTTTTCCAGGCTTGATGACGGTCATGTCTCCCTTGCCCGAAATAAAGCAGGCATGTCCTTGTAGGGAGATTGCAGACGCTCCATGTTCGCGACCGATAACCTCACTCCAATGCAGCTTGCCTGAATCTGTATCCATGCAACTTAGTTTTCCTCTGTCGGAAATTACGAATAGAAGATCTTCAAGTGTGATAGGACTAGGAACGAAAGCCGCTTCTCGGTAAATTCGCCATTTTTCATGCGTTTCTGTAATGTTTCCCGAACCCCTTGGATCTATAGCGATCGATAGTTTATCCGGATGGCCGCATGTCACCATAACGTATTCACCATCATATACAGGCGAGGCGACGTATTGCTTGGTAGGTCCGTCGAAGATCCAGTGGCGTTCTCCAGTGTCCGGATCATAGCTTGCGATGCACCGACTTCCTGAGAAAATCAGTTGGTTTCTTCCTTCGATGGTTCTAATGATCGGAGTACAATAGCTGCGAGTCCCATTTTCCCTTTCGATTTTCCATACGACTTCACCCGTTTTTTGATCGAGAGCAACTAGGTAGGAATACTTTCGATGGTCGCCATTGAAAATCACCTTATCCTTCCAGAGAACAGGGCTCGAGCAAAAGCCGTGATCGCTATTGTAAGGACCTGGTCGAGCTTCCCAAAGTTTGCGTCCCCTGTAGTTGTAGGCAGCTACATACATTTGACCTTGATCAAGGAAGCTGACGAAAACGCGTTTTCCATCCGTAGCTGGGGTGCTCGACGCATATGTATTCCGATGATGAATCACTTCCAGAGGAGCTTCAAGGACAGTTCTCGCCCAAATGGGTTTGCCTGTCCTGCGATTGATCCTAAGCAGTTTTCTCTCCGAGGTTTCTTCAATGGCTGTGAGGACGAAAATGCTGTTTTCCCAAATGATAGGAGAAGCATGCCCTCTACCCGGTATCCTCGTTTTCCATACAAGATTATTCTCGATGCTCCATTCAAGAGGAGCTTTCCGGTCTAGACTTGAGCCATCTCCACGCGGTCCTCGCCACCCTGGCCAGGAGTCTTCGCTTTGGGCGAATGGCAAAAGAAGATTGAGAGCAAGGACGATTAGGGAGGTTAGGGTAGGTTTTCTCATTCAGGATATTTTGCGTTGCAGCTTCGAGGAGATTCGAGCTTTCGAATCAACTTGATTGGCGGCAATGCTTTCCTGGCAAAGAAGAGCTAAAATTTTGGAGGTCGTGGTCTAGGGTTTTGATGAATCGAGAGTTAGCCAATTACTAAGCTTATGTTCTCATCTCTTTTGCCCAATGCAATACAGATGCTCTGAGCCTCGAATGAACCACTGGCCATTCGCGATTGCCGGGGAGGCCTGCACCTGCTCGTTCAGTTTATTTGTCGCCACAATTTCAATACTCTTTCCGGGCTTGATGACTGTCATGTCTCCAGTATCCGAAATGAAACAGGCATGGCCTTGCAATGATACCGAGGAAGCTCCATGTTCGCGGCCAATCTTTTCGTTCCAATAGACTTCTCCGCTTGCCCCATCGATGCAGCTGGCTTTGCCTTTGTCGGATACCACTAGAAAAAAATTATCAATCGCTACCGGACTTGGCACATAGGAAGCGTCTCGAAACACTCTCCATACTTCGTGCGTGTTCGTTACGTTGCCAGATCCGCGTGGGTCGATTCCCAGCATGAACCGCTCTGGCCAGCCGCACGTCATAAAGAGGTATGTGCCGTTATACACCATTGAGGCGACGAATTGTTCGGTTGGGCCATCCATAATCCATTGTCGACTTCCGGAATCGGGATCATAGCTGGCCACACACATGTTTCCCGAAAGCATCAGTTGATCTCTCCCATCAATATTGCGGATTATGGGAGTGCAATAGCTTCGTGTTCTATTAGGCCGATCGATTTTCCAGACCGTCTCGCCAGTATCCTTTTTCAGGGAGATGATATAGGAGTCGCCATCATGATCGCCGTTTATGATTACCGTGTCCTTCCAGAGAACCGGATTCGAGCTGTATCCATGGATACTGGAAAAAGGTCCTGGCCTCTTTTCCCAAACCTTCCGACCTTCAAAATCGTAAGCGGCTACGTACATCCTGTCCTTGTCTAGGAAAGTGACGTAAATCCGATTTCCATCCGTTACAGGCGTACTCGAGGCGTAGCTATTACGCCAATGCATTTCCTCGAGAGGCGAGGTTAAGATCGTTTCTCTCCAAACCGTCTTCCCCGTTTCCCTATCTATGCAGAGCAGAATCCGTTCTCTAGATTCCTCGATTGCGGTAACGATGAATACACTGTTCTGCCAGACAATCGGAGAAGCATGACCTCGACCCGGTATTTTGTTTTTCCATACGAGATTCAATTCCAGATTCCATTTCAGAGGAGCGTTCATGTCCAGACTGGAACCATCCCCTCGCGGACCTCTCCATCCTGGCCAGTTGCTTTCTCCCAACACCAGGGGGATGGATATGAAAGCCAGTAAGAGAAATACGAGTTTGCCGATGTCTGGCGACTCGACGGTATTTTGACGCGAATGGCAGTCCATGCCGTTAGTAATGTGGCTAATGCTCGTAAATGGACATCTTCTTTTTTGAGTCACTTCGAACAGGAAAAATCTTCGTGATATCTCACCGGTCAGGAAAGAGGGGTAGGGTGCTCTGCTTCAACCAGATTTCTTAGTTGTCATCGCGTTCTTAAATCTATTTAATCATGTTTTAAAATTATTTAGACTATTTTAATTTTAAAATAATGAATTTAAAATTATCAAAACTATTTAATAATTTGCCAACGCAAACATTCTTACTAAGAATTAGGCGAGGCGGTTCACTGCTATTTGGCAGTCGAGCAATTTTGATGGGGCTTTTGATTTCCGGTAGCCCGAGGCGCCGCTAATCGCCTTGATTTCGGTAGACCTGCATGAGATCCAGCACGGATTCTCGTAAGGAAAAAAGGTCTCTTCTTATCTCTACGATCCAGCTTTTACCCTTCATCTCAAGGCCGGCAGCCGCTTCTAAAGTGGCGATGGTCAAGTGGACGATGTGCAAGGCTCTCTTCAGGGTGGCGACCACAAAGCCAGGTTCCGGATCCATCCCCTCCGCGACTTCTTCCAAAGCTGCAATTAGTTTGCTAACAGTAAGCTGAGAGTGCCAAAGCAATTGGTTCCAAGGATTGTTGGAATCGTCGCTGAGCAGCTTTCTCGACTCCGTTTCGTAAAAGATGCGAGAAGTGAGGTCCATCATCCTGCTGATGAGCGGATGGTTGGGCATGTATTCCTCTTCTTCGAAGCTGTTTTCTTCGATTTCCTCCTCGATCCAGTCTTCTCCTGGCTCTTCCTCGATTTCCACCGACTCGATTTCCCAGCCCATCGCTTCAGCTATGATGTCTTCGCAATGAGGGTCGTCCTCGTACTTTTCGAAAAGCTCCAGGAGCATATCGCTTCGAGCGTCTGACTTCTGAAGATAGGCCTCCCATTGGAACTCGTTCATCTCTCCGTCCTCAGGAAGGTCGTCATTCTCGGGCTGGATTGCTTGGGACAGTTGGTCCATGAACTGAAGCATGGCCTGCTGATTTTTTCGCCGTTGGTCTTGCTCATCCTTTTTGGAGAGCCTCCATTGGGGCAAGGTTACTCGCCATTGAAAGTAGGGGCTCTCGATTAGGACCCGGCCGTTCGATTCGCTAAACCATTCCAGGTAAAGGCAGTTCCCCATGACGTAATCGATCTTGGCCCGGTTCGCGAAATCCTTTTCAAAGGTTTCTGGATTGGCTGGCAGCTTCACTTTCTTGGAGGCGGTCATATCGCCGACTAGACCATTCTGAAAGAGATCCAGGCCGGAATAATCCCCTTCCTGGGGATCCGGATTTTTGAAAATAAGTCTAGCTCCGGCTAGATCGCTGTAGCAGTTGCCCTTCAAATTCAGCTCGATGGGTTTGTTCAAACCTTTGAGCCAAATAAGTCCGATCACCATTCCTGGAACCTTGTTTTGGATCTCTCCTTTGACGACGTGTTTTTCGATCCTCCAGGCCATTTGATGATCTAGTTTTATGCGGCTAGGTCGCTTGTCAATGACAGGGTTCGGCGCGGGACCGTTTCGCGTGGCCGTTGCTATTGCCCTTGAGCAGTGGTTGACTTGGTCTCTACAGGGAAAGCGTCGTCTGCTTCTCGAGGATCCCGTTGATCAAGTCCACGAGCTTCCTGATCGAGAAGGGCTTGTTCACGTACGCGTCGATTTCAATCTTGTCGGCTTTTGAGCTCATCGTTTCCGATTGGGGTAGTCCTGACATAACTACAACGCGCAGGTTGGGGTAGATTTTACGCACAGCCGTAGCCAGTTGAGTCCCGTGCATTTTAGGCATGATTGCGTCGGTAAGGAGCAGATTGATGTTTTCGTCGAAGTTCGAGGCTAGCTCGATGGCCTCCTCTCCGTCTTTGGCAATCAGTAGCCGATAGCCGCTTTGTCCGAGCCCCAGTTCCAGGATTTCGCGTACCTGTCCCTGGTCTTCCGCTATCAGGATGTTGGCCTTTCCTGCTTTTCCGGCAGCTGGCAATCGGTCCATTTGCTCGTTTCCCTGATCGGGTGGCATTTGCTGGTCTACAGCGGGAAAGAGGGCTCTGAATTTCGTTCCTTGCATTGGAATACTGGATACATCTAAATGACCATTGCTTTTGTCGACGATGCCGTAGACTATGGATAAGCCTAGGCCGGTGCCGGCTCCTTCCTTGGTCGTGAAGAAGGGCTCGAAAATCTTTCCAACGACCTCCGCTTTAATGCCGTGGCCGTTATCTTCCACTTCCAGGTAGACGTATTTGCCGGGAATCGGGCTGCCTGTAACAAAAAGCTCGCTACCCGTTAGAGCGACTTCGCCACTTTTCAGGCAAATCGACTTTTCATGACCGTTTGTCGCCTCCTGGGCGTTGACCACCAAGTTCATTATGACTTGCTCGATCTGGGTGGTATCGAGACGCGAATTGGCGATCCCTGGCTGAAGGTCCGTGGTAAACTGGATGTCTTCATGGATCATGCGAGAAAGCATCGGCGAAAAGCCGTTGATGATCTTATTCAAGTTGGCGACAATCGGCTTGCTGCTTTGTCTGCGGCTGAAGGAGAGTAGTCGGCTTGTTAGGACTCGAGCCCGCTCGGTGATCTTCAGTAGCTCGCTTATGTACACGCGATCGCGTGTCGAAGGATGTTCCGAATTCGACAGCAATTCGGTGAAGCCCCTCATGCCTGCTAGAAGATTATTGAAGTCATGGGCGACGCCGCCAGCGAGTTTCCCTACCGCCTCCATTTTCTGGGAGCGTCTCAACTGCTCTTCTAGTAACCGCTTATCGGATACATCTCGGAAAGTAACCAGCAAGGCTTCTGATTCTCCCATGGGAATGCGGCATGCCGTGACTTCCACGGGAAGAACGGATCCGTCAATCTGTCTGAAATCGCAATTTTTTCGCCAGTCGTCGAGAGAGTCGCCGAGCAGGCTGTCCAGGTGAATCTCTTCGAGACTAGTCTCTTCCTTAAAGAGCTGTTTCAGAGCCATTCCTTCCAGTCTCGGAGTCTGAAAGCGGTTGCTTGCCGACTCGTTAGCCTCGATTATTTGTCCATCATCGGTGGATACAAGAAGCAGAGCATCGAGGGAATTGTCGAATAGCGAACGAAACTTGGACTCGTTTCTCTGAATCGCGTTTCGAGCTTTTCTGCTTTCCGAAATATCGGTTTGAAAGGCGATGTAATGCGTCACCTCTCCCTCCTCGTTAACGAGCGGGTTGGCATCGATTTTGACCCAATAGGGAACTCCGGTTTTGGTGTAGTTTACGAGTTCGGCGTGAAAGGCTTTTTTTCGGCGAATCCGATCTCTCATGTGAAGAATCGTATCCGTATCGCTCAGTTCGCCTTGCAGGAGGTGGCCTGGCTTGTAGCCGACTAGTTCCTCAGGCTTGTAGCCGGTCATCAGACTGAAGGCCTTGTTGAGCCAAGTAATACGACCCTCGGGATCCGTTATCACGATGGGCGAATGAACTTTCTTGGCCAGAAAGGAGAAAAGCCTGAGTTCGCCTTGTATATTCGGAATGTCGCTCTCGTCCTTGTGGAGACCAAGAATCTGGTCGTTTTTCGCGTTTGAGGCTAATTGCTTGTGCCTGGCGATGGTTGAGATCCATTTGGTTTCCGAGCTTTTGGCTGCCAAACGATAGCGAAAATGAAAGTGGTCGGTTTCGCCCCTAATGAATTTCGTGAACTCCTCCTGAAACGCTTTTTGGTCGTCCTTGTGTATAAATTGAATCCATTCTTCCAAAGAGCAGTCCATTTGAGGGGCAGGAGCGTCGATAAGGCAGTCCAGAGGCGTAGCGAGATTGAAACGTCGATCCTCTTTTTGCATCGACCAGACAACGATGCCTGTTTTCTCCAGGACTTTAGAATGCCCGAACTGGAAGGCGTGGGCGTCAGGCCTGCTTGAAATCCTTTCCAGGCAGCAGTTGCAGTGAATCTCGTCCGTTTCGGATCTACCCATTCGCAATGTAATGCAATACGGTTCTTTCGCATCCAAAACATCACTACCGATATTTATCCTCAGGAAGCGGGGGCCCGTTTTTTCTTTGGCTATAAGGAGCTTAGCCTCGGATTCAATGCGTTCAGTCTCTTCGGCGGCCAGCGCTGGGCACTGGCCAAGCGGGATTCGGTCGGAAATGGAGATTCCTAGAAGGGAAGCGGCTGGACCGTCACATGAGACGATCTTGAGATCGTTCCCTAGGGAGAAGTAGGTGCCCGGGAATCGAGGAGGATCGAAAAGCAGTTCATCGATACAGAACTCTAGCTGATCCAAGCGTTTATCGATATCGAGCGTATCTCCTTGAACAGCATTTATGGAAAACTTCGGCATCACAGAAGGGAAATAAATAAAGAGCTGGGAGAACGTATCCTCCTGCCACGTTTTCAATAAATCTATTATTCTGGCTCTCTCAAGGCCGGCGCGCAAATTTAAGGACGATTGGTCTAAATTATTTCCATTGACCTCAGAATTTTTCATGCGTTTGGCCTAGATCCGACGACTCATAATACCTTAATCACTGGAAAATGCTCCTTACTCTGCTCAAAGAACTCATCGCCATTCCCAGCGTGAATCCGACCTATGGCGGACCGGGCGAATCGGGTGTGGAGTCCTACGTTTTGCAATGGCTTAGAGACCGTGGAATTGAAGCTCGTGTTCAGGAAGTTCTCGACGGCAGGAGAAATGTCGTCGCCAGATTAGGTGACGGCGATAAGCCTGCTACCTTGATCGAGGCCCATATGGACACGGTTGGCGTCGAAGGCTGGGCGGAAGGGAGCCCTTATGAGGCGATCGAACGGGATAATCGCCTTTACGGACGGGGCTCCTGCGACACGAAAGCAAGTCTCGCTGTCTTTATGAGCGTGGCTGCCTACTTCGCGGAGAATCCTTCCTTGTTGAAGAGGCCACTTGTTTTCGCTGCTACAGTCGACGAAGAAGCCGAGCAGCTGGGCGCCTACGAGATCATGAAGTTGAAAAAGGAATACAATATTTCCTCCGCCATCGCTGGAGAGCCTACTCGAAGCAGGATTGTGGTGGCTCACAAGGGAGTGTGTCGCTACGTTCTTACCACTTCCGGCAAGGCGGCTCATGGTTCGACCCCTCGTCTTGGTGAAAACGCGATTTTCAAGATGAATCGAATTCTCTCTAGGCTGAGCGAGCTGGAGCAAACGCTTTCCGCTAAGGACACGGATGACGAAATGGAAAAAGGGACTCTGAACGTGGGACTTATCAAGGGAGGAATAGGATTTAACGTCGTTCCCGATCGTTGTTTCATTGAAATCGATCGTCGACTCGGGGTTTCTGAAACGTTCTCGAAGGCGAAGCGAGAGCTGGAGGAAATCGCCTCCCTAGAGTCAGGTACCTTTTTGGAAGCCAACATCGAACGTTCGGCTGTGAATACCCCAAAAGATGATTGGTTTCCGCAGTCGCTAAAAGCCGCTTCGGAAGGGGCGGGGGAGACCTCCCAATTCTCCACTGTGTTGTACATGACCAATGCGGTGGCTTATGCCGAAGCTGGATTGCCTGCTGTTGTTTTTGGGCCTGGAGACATCGCTCAAGCCCATATGAACGACGAGTTTATCGAAATCGGCGAAATGGAAAGAAGCTACTCCATTTTGCTTTCCTATTTTGGAAGCGACTAGCCTTGAATTGTAAAAGGCTCCTACTCGGTCTTCGGTGATCGCCCGTTTAGTTTACCGTTTTCCTCTAAAGGAGGCTAGAGAGCTAAACTCGAGAGAGATTTCTGCCGATTTAGCAGGTTGCTTCGCTTCTCAATCAATGGACCCAGCGAACTTTCTATCCATTGCTTATGGTCTTTGTCTTTCTAGCATTCATCGCCATCGCTTTTGCCGTCTTTTATGTCGTTCATGGCAACGCCTCGAAGAATAAGGTCTTCTTGGTTGAAGTTCTGGAAGCGATCGATGGAAGTCGGCTCAAGGTGAATTTGGAAAACAAGCCGATTATGGTGCTTCTGGCTGGAATAGGATATCCTCCGAATGATGACAAGGCGGCCTTCGACGCCATCAATACCTTAGAGTCGATGGTGGTTGGGAGACGTTTCAATATGGAGATATTCAAGGAGGTCCAGGGATTGATGTACGTCGATTTGAAGTCCGCCAACGACGATAGTCTTAATGAGATCATGTTGAAGAAAGGCCTCGCTCGATTCGAGTCTCACGGCATCGGGCATGTTCCTTCTCTGATGGCCGCAGAGACCGAGGCCAAAAACAAGGCTATCGGGATATGGGACAAGAATCGGGACCTGTTTAAACATATGACAGGCGAAGCGCTTGAGGATGAGTCGTATCTCTCCAATCATGGTGGAATCGACTCCTTTGGCGAGGATGATGGCGAAGCTGTTCGGCCCGCTTCTTTCGGCTAAGAATCCGTCCTGTTAATTCTGCTTCGCTTCCACTAAAGCCCAGTGGTCGCCGTCTGCGAATTGACAACAAGGTCTTAAGGCGATTGTAAGGTTGGTTTTCTTAGGATAATCGTCAGTAATGGACAAAGAATCGATTCCAGGCTGTTGCATGCCTACCAATGACGCTAGCAAGGCGTGTTGTCATCAGGATTCGGATAGTGGGGCGGAATCTGAAAAGAGGTCCGTGTCTTGGGGGAGTAGGGATGGCATGGTTCTCGTGGAGGAGGGGTCTTTTCTCATGGGAACCGATAGCGAGGAAGCCTGGGATAAGGATGGAGAAAAACCCGTCCGCGAGGTGGAAGTCGACGCGTATTATATTTCTAAATACACGGTTACTAACGCGGAATTCGCAGCTTTTGTGGACGATACTGATTACGTTACCGATGCGGAAAAGTTTGGCTGGTCATACGTGTTTCACTATTTGCTTCCCAAGTCGCTGCTCAAGCGTCTTCAGCCCCAGAACGTGCAGGGACTGGAATGGTGGTATGGCGTGGAAGGAGCTCATTGGAGGAAGCCCGAGGGCCCTGGCTCGAACATCAAGAAGAGAATGGACCACCCTGTGATACACGTGAGCTGGGCCGATGCTGAGGCCTATTGCAAATGGAAGGGACATCGCCTGCCAACCGAAGCCGAATGGGAGAAAGCGGCGCGCGGCGGCCTAGAGCAACAGATGTATGCTTGGGGTGATGAATTGACGCCGAAGGGAAAGCATCGCTGCAACATATGGCAGGGACGCTTCCCGCATCAGAATTCAGCCGAGGATGGCTTTGTGGGAACTGCTCCAGCCAAGTCGTTTAGAGCAAATGGATTTGGCTTGTACAACGTTGCTGGAAACGTTTGGGAGTGGTGCAACGATTGGTTCTCTTCGGATTGGCACCTGAAAAACAAGGGTCCAAATCCTCAAGGTCCCGAATTTGGCCAAAGACGCCTTATGAAAGGCGGATCCTATCTTTGCCACTATTCCTATTGCAACCGGTACCGAGTGGCCGCTAGGACCTCGAATACGCCCGATACCTCGACGGGCAATCTTGGATTTAGAACCGTCTTAAGCGCCTAGCTAAAAGGAGGACTTTCGACCGATTCTGAGAGGGCCGCGTCCGCTTTTCTTAGCTTCCGGCGGCTTTGTCCACGTGTCGGGCTTGGTCTTGTCTTCACTCGCTTCAAGTTCTTGTTCTTCGGCATCTTCAGCAGGCTTCTCCTCCTTCTTGGCGGTCTTTTTAGCCACCGATTTCTTCGCTTCCTTGGAAGAACTTGGGAGGGCAGAGGAGGATACTTCCTTTTCGATATCCTGCTTCATTCGCTCCAGACTTTTTTCCAGCTTGGAGAGTTCCTTTTGGCGAGACTGAAGGTCTTCAATATCCTCTTGGAAGTTCTGCTTGGCCTGTTCGAACTGGCGCATCTCTTCCTGAAATTGGGCTTGTTGCACCTGGAGCTTCAGTTGCTCCTCTTTGATCTGAGCCTGCATCTCGCGCAAGGAAAGTTCGGCGTCGCGCTTTTCCACGTTGATTTCGCGCTCCATCTTGCCTTGCTGCTCAACGAGCTCGTGCTGCTCGCGCTCGATATCGTTTAGCTTCTCCTGAAGCTTGAACTTCTCCACTTCGAGAAGTCTTTTCTCTTCCTCGAGCTTTTCGACTTCAAGTGAGTTGGCGGCGACTTCGTCTTTTTCGTGACCCACCTTTTCCAGCTCTTTGTTGCGCTGCTCGATGATGAAGTCCTTTTCGATATTAAGCTCCTTGGCCTCCTGCAGCTCTTGACGGAGTTTGAGCAGATCCTTTTCAAGCTTTTCCGAATTGCCTGAGCTCGCCTTCATCGAGGCTAGCTTGTGTTCGAGGTCCTGTATCTGAGCTTCGAGGTCCAATCGTTCCTCAGTTGACAGTACTGACTCTCCTCCATCACCGCTCTGCTTGAGCTCTTCAAATTCGATGCGCTCCGCATCCAGTTCGGCCAGCTGAGTTTCCACTTCGACCTTCTGCTTGGAGATGCGTTCGGATAGATCGTTGAGCTGGGCTTCCTTCTCGTCTAGCTCGGCGGTCTTTTCCAAATAGTCTCCCGACACCGCCTGCCCGGACTCCTTTACTTCGTCTACGAATTTCTGAGCCTTCTTGAGTTGATCTTTGGTTTCGCTCAGTTCGCCTGAAATTTTCTCTCGTTCGGCAATGGCCTCTTCAAGCTCCTGCCGAATGGCCTCGATTTCCTCGCTATCGATTTGGACAGTGGACCCTGAATTTTCAGCCTGATCGTCATCAGGTCTAAACATCGATGCGAGAACCGATTCAACCTCCATCAAGTCCTCCCAGCTCACATCGTTTCCATTTGAATCGGTGTCGTCTCTCAGAAATTGTCGTGTGGTTTCGAATACAGACCTGAGATCCGTAGGTTGGTCAATGATATCGGAAACTCCTACCCGAATGCAATTGATGATATCGTCTAGCTCCTTTTCCTCCGACAGCAGTAGAACGGGAAGGGAAGGCTGAGATTCCTTCAGGTTGGCAATTAGCTCAAAGTCCTTTTTGTTTTCCGGTAGCTCGCGATCTGTAATCGCCAGATCGAAACGCTCATGTTTTGCCGCTTCGAGAGCTTGAGTAGCTTTGGTATGGGCGCTGATGCGGCATCCAGCTCCGGCCAACAAAAACGACAACGCTTTGGCGCCATCTTCGTCGCCGCGTACAATGAGAATCTTCTTGTTCAAGGCCTGTCCTCTGTTCCGTGGTTCGTGCTTCGTTATTGTTCCGTTTAGTTTCACGTCTTTGGCGCTGGCGTCCTAAACGTGGAAACACGCTTTTTACAGCTTTTCTACATGTTTAAAATGGTGGTTTGGAAAGCGCTTCATTAAGATAACTTATCTATTTAATAACGATTCTGACTATAATTTTTTTGAATACGTAGTTGAATTGATTATTAGAAATTCTTTAATAGCGTGAAAGCCACATGAGCAAAAGAGATCCACAGACACCCCTAACCGAAAACAAGCCGCTCATAAAGTGGGTCACGAAGATGGCAGATCTGTGCTGTCCCGATCAAATCCACTGGTGCGACGGTTCGCAGGAAGAATACGATTCGCTTTGCGAACTCATGGTCCAGAGCGGGACCTTTATTCGACTCAATCCCGAGAAACGGCCCAACAGTTTTCTCTGCCGGTCCGATCCTTCCGATGTAGCTCGCGTCGAGGATAGGACCTTTATTTGCAGCCAGGACAAGGATGCGGCGGGGCCCATGAATAATTGGGCTGATCCTTATGAAATGAGGCGGAAGCTTAAGAAGCTTTTCAATGGATGCATGAAAGGGCGTACCATGTACGTGATACCTTTTAGTATGGGTCCGATCGGCTCGCCCATCGCTCATGTAGGCATTGAGCTGACTGACTCTCCCTATGTCGTCGTCAACATGCGAACTATGACCCGCATGGGCAAAGACGTTCTCGACAACCTTGGCAGGAAGCGAGTCGTGCCTTGTATGCATACCGTCGGCATGCCTTTGGAGCCCGGTCAACAAGACGTTCCATGGCCTTGCGAACCGGATCCAAAAAACAAATACATCGTGCATTTTCCCGAGGAGCGTTCCATTTGGTCCTATGGCAGCGGATACGGCGGCAACGCATTGCTGGGGAAGAAGTGCTTTGCTCTCCGCATCGCGTCTTGCATGGCGCGAGACCAAGGATGGATGGCCGAGCACATGCTGGTTCTTGGCGTGGAGAATCCAGAAGGAGAGAGAACCTATGTCGCTGCCGCGTTTCCCAGCGCTTGTGGAAAAACGAATTTCGCCATGCTGATTCCGCCCGAAGGGTTTGAGGGTTGGAAAATTTGGACGGTGGGAGACGACATTGCCTGGATCAAGCCGGACGAGAATGGGCATTTGCGAGCCATCAATCCGGAAGCGGGCTTTTTCGGAGTAGCTCCCGGCACTTCCTACGATACGAATCCGAACGCCATGGAGTCGATCAAGGAGAACACGATTTTCACCAATGTCGCGTTAACTGAAGATGGCGACGTTTGGTGGGAAGGTTTAAGCGACGAGGCTCCGGGCAAACTCATCGATTGGAAGGGAAACGAATGGGTTCAAGGAGAAAGCGAAGCTCCTGCCGCTCACCCGAATGCAAGGTTTACAGCTCCCATTAAACAATGCCCAACCTACGATTCCGCTTGGGAGGATCCGCAAGGCGTCGAAGTGAGCGCTTTCATATTCGGAGGGCGTCGCATGAGCACCATGCCCTTGATTTTCCAAGCCTTCAATTGGTCTGATGGGGTCTACATCGGAGCTACTATGGGTTCGGAAATGACGGCCGCCGCCTTTGGAGAACTAGGCAAGGTCCGTCACGATCCGATGGCCATGCTTCCATTTTGCGGATACCACATGGGAGACTACTTCAGGCATTGGATCAGCATGCAAAGACGCCTCTCGGAAACGCCGCGCGTCTTTCACGTGAACTGGTTCCGCAAGGATGAAGAAGGCAATTTCATTTGGCCGGGCTTTGGCGAAAACATGAGAATCCTCAAATGGATCGTAGATCGCGTACGCGGTCGGTCCATGGCCAAGGAAACTCCGATAGGCTGGGCGCCTCACTACGAGGATATCGACTGGCGTGGATTGGATTTTCCACGAGAAAAGTGGGACGAGTTAATGAAGGTGGATCGCGATTTATGGAAACGCGAAGTGATCATGCACGAGGAGCTTTTCATAGATCTTCGCGATCGTCTCCCGAAAGAACTCATGTTCGAACGCGAGCTGCTCATTTGCCGCTTGTAGCGAGAATTCACTTACGGCGAGTTGAAAAAGAATAGGCCCTGCTTTGAACAAGCAGGGCCCAAAAAGTCAGTAAAGCCTCAAGCCTTTAGCCAATCTGAGCTCGGGCGGCATTCTGGTAGAATTCCTTGAACACCTGCATGCGCTGACGTTCTCTATTGGCTTGCTCGATCTCGTCCGACGAGCGTTGCCGTTCCTTGCTGAACATCGTTTTGCGCATTCTCGATAGCGCCATGTTTTGCAATTGGCGGACTCGCTCGCGAGTAATTCCAAAAATGCGGCCAACTTCTTCTAGCGTAAGTGGCGTGTCGCCCTCCAGACCAAAGCGTAGGCGAATGATTTTCGCCTCCCGGTCGTCTAGATCTTTAATCATGTCGTCTAGGTCGGTCCGCATTGCCTTATCACGAAGATTTTCGTAAGGAGTAGGGGCGTTTTCGTCGCCCACGATTTCTCCAAACTCGGTGCTGTCTCCTTCGTCTCCTATGGGAGCATTCAGGGAAGTGGGTCGGACGCTAACCGATTTCAGGTGGGACACCTTGTTGACCGGGATTTCCAGGACTTCGGCCAATTCGTCATCCGTTGGATCTCGTCCCAGTTCCTCAGTCAACTGCATTGCCGTCCGTCTCATCCGTGAGATTTTATCTACCAAATGAACGGGTAGGCGGATGGTTTTACTTTGGTTGGCTAAGGCTCGTTTAATGGATTGCTTTATCCACCAAGCGGCGTAGGTGCTCAGCTTTCCACCCTTTTCAGGATCGAATCTCTCGACTGCTTTGATCAGGCCGATATTGCCTTCGCTAATCAAGTCGAGGACCGGCAAGCCGAAGTCCTTGTAGTCGTGGGCGATCTTTACGACGAGACGCAGATTCGACTTGATCATATGGTCTCGCGCTTGGCGGTCGCCATCCTTTATCCGATTGGCGAGCAATACTTCCTCCGCAGGGGTGAGCAACGGAATCTTTCCGATTTCCTGGAGGTACAGCTTTAGACTGCTTCTCTCCGTTGATTCGACTGAAGACGGAGCGTCAGCAGTTTCAGCAAAAGAGGGTGGGGTAGACGCTTTTTGAACAGCGGTTTGCTTGGTAGCTTCGAATTCTGGATCAGCTAGGCGGTTCCTGGCTCCAAAAAACGTGTTGGTCTGTGCAATTGTAGCCATTTGTTTAATCTCCGAATGTTTCTTGCGTGTTGTGGAAAAGATTACTGCTGGAAGTGTTCCTTTCAGAACAGCTTTTGAATAGGGTATGTACCTATTTTGTTGTCGGGGAATATCATGATTTGAGCAGCAACCAAATTAATTGAAGCCATAGAATTCTCTAATGGTTGACCTGTAGAGCCTAAAATAAATTAAGGGGGTATACCTATTGGCTTTAATAGGGGTTTTACAAAAATGCCGTTAATTATCTAACGTCATGGGAAGAAGTGGGGTATATTTGGTAAATAGTTTACAATTTCCACTCCGATCTATTGCAACATCAGCAATAAAAGTCAGATAAACCGCAGATCCGTTAGATAATTACCGCATATAAATTAAGCGGGTATATCTGTATTGTAAAGTGGATATATACCCTTTGAAAAATTTCAGAAGGACTTAGCTAGCGCGACTGCCTTAAACAGGGCTGAGGCCTTGAAAATCGTCTCGTCGTACTCCGAGGCTGGCACCGAGTCGGCCACGATGCCTGCTCCGGCCTGGATGATGACGTTTCCATTTTTAATCATGGCCGTTCGTAAGGTAATGCAGGAATCCATATTCCCGTTGTAGCTGAAATAGCCCAGGGCTCCGGAATAGAATTCTCTTTGGTCGGGTTCGTTTTCCGCAATGATTTGCATCGCTCTTATTTTAGGAGCCCCGCTTACGGTGCCTGCCGGAAAAGTGGCTCGCATCAGGTCGAAAGCGTTCTTCGATTGGTCGATCTCGCCTTCCACTTGGGTCACAATGTGCATGACATGCGAGTAGCGCTCGACGATCATGTACTCCGGAGCGTGGACCGTTCCGTACTTGCACACTCTACCAATATCGTTGCGAGCCAGATCGATGAGCATTAGATGCTCCGCCTTTTCCTTTTCGTCTGCCAATAAATCCTTTTCCAGCTCAAGATCCTCTTCTTTGGTTTTTCCGCGATGTCGCGTACCCGCGATGGGTCGAATCTCCACCTTTTTTTCGGTCAGCTTAACATGTACCTCCGGCGAGGCTCCTATGATAGCGAAGTCATCGGTCTCTAGCAGGAACATGTAGGGAGAGGGGTTTACGGTGCGCAGGGCTCGATAGAGTTCCAGAGGGGACTTTGCGAACTCCTTTTCAAATCGCTGGCTGAGGACGACCTGAAAAATATCGCCCGCTCGAATGTACTCTTTCGAACGTTCCACCATGTCCTCGAAATCCTTTTTGACGAAATTGCCGTTGGGAATCTCGATTTCGCCTAGTTTCTCCAAAGGAGCGGGCTGAACGGGGGCGGCCGCTTCTAGATGGGATTTCAGCATTTCTAGTTCCGCCAAGGCAGCTTGATAGGCTGATGAGGCGGTGTCGTGTCCTTCCAAGCGAGCGTTCACCAAGAGCCTCATGGTTTGCTTGGCTCTATCGAAGATGACCATGGAGTCCGTCATCATGTAGTAGGCGAGGGGGGAAGCATTGCAGTTTCGCTTGGCCAGTGGAACGACGGGCTCCACGCGAGAAATGTATTCATAAGATAGGTACCCCACAGCTCCTCCGTCAAACGGAGCCATGCCGGGCAGCTCTACCGGCTTATGCTTGGCGATCTCTTCTTCAATCAATGAAAGGGGGTCCGCCGGCGTATCAATCTCGATGGTTCCTTTCCCTTGCTCGTCGATAAACGTCTTTTCCCAATAGCTTCGAAACACTTTACGAGGCCGACAGGCGATGAACGTGTAGCGCGACAATCGTTCCCCGCCTTCGATCGATTCCAAAAGAAAAGCCGGACCATCCACTTTGAGCTTGGCGTAGGCCGTGACGGGCGTCTCGAGATCCGCCATGATGTCCGCGTAGACAGGGATGACATTTCCCTGTTTTGCCAGCTCTTCGAATTCAGCTAAATCTATATTGGGATGTAGTTTATGAGCCATTATGCTTGGTCTCCAGAAGATTGCGGCAGAGATTACGCTCGGTAAGCTACCTGTCTATGAAATTCCTGCCAGATTCCGTTTTGACATTGCCTATCCATGAATCATAACAGCTCCTCGTTTTACCGATTGGACACTTGTGTTCCATGTGATGGGGCAGTAGCTCAGCTGGATAGAGCATCGGATTTCTAATCCGGTGGTCGGGGGTTCGAGTCCCTCCTGCCCTGCCATAGAAATGGTGAAGACTGAATGGGGAAGGGTGAAACGATGCTACTCGGTCCGCATTTGTGCCGCGTAGGGGCAAGGAATCCCCGAAGGGGGTTCGATGGAGTGTAGCGCGTGGGAAGCTCCGTAATTTGAGGAGCGACGGATGAGCAGGGAACCTTGTGAAATAGGCTTCTTGTTTCAGATCCATAAGAACCTAATCTCCCATTTTCTCGATTTCGTCGCAGCGAAAGTATCCTTTGGGTTTATGTGGGAAATGCCGGTAGTCGACGTAGAATATCAGCTCCTGACTCCCCAGGTCGTGTTGGCAAAGCTTCCGGCTAAGCGATCTCAGTATGCGCCATTCGGAAATCAGAGGGACTTTCAACTCTTCGGTTGCCCAGATGCTTGGCGATAGGAGCTTGTGGCCATCGCTAGCTTTCGTATCCAGCAAATAGGGACTCAAGTTTTCGGGAAATAGCGGCAGGCTGGAAGCTTCGATCTTGACTAGTATACGCTTTTGGTAACCGGAGTATAAATGAAATGACAGATAGCGATCCCACTTTCCCGCATAGAAAAGAATCGGGGCTAGAAAAATGAGAGCGGAGACGATGATTCCGGGCAAAGCCAATCGAGTCTTCAAGAAAGCGAAGGACGGCTTTGTATCCGTTTTAAAAAACAAGCAGAAGACCATGGCTAGCATGACGACATTCCATGGCCAAACGACAGGATTGGAAATGTATCCTTTTATTGGGCCCAACAGCAAAAGGATCGTAAGGTGGGTTAAGGTGGCTGCAATGATTCCCCATAGGCGTGTTTTTCGAAAGAAAAGACCAATCCCAGTCAGGATCTCGATGGGCGGGATAAGGTATCCAAATCCTCCCAGCAGAGATCCTATCGCGCCCTTCCCAACCATTTCATAAACTGGCGCCATGAGACTATTGTTGTAAACGCTGAGAAAACCGGAATGGCATTTATTGATACCTCCCCAAACGTAGATCATAATGATGATGGTTTGTTGGATTCCGATGACAGCTTCGCCGTCCTCTTCGCTCTTCAAGTGGTCAACGAAAGCGAATGGAAGCAACATGAGAGCGTATTGATAGAACCACGGCTGCCATCGCATCTGATCTTGCAAGGCGAAGATGAGAATGAGGACTAAAGCAACGACGGCAAGGTTTCGATTCGCCAGGACTACGAGTAACAGTAATGCCAATACAAAAGCTATCAAAAAGATCTGATCGAAGGGGGATGCGGACAATGGAATGAAATCCCAAACCGGAAAATGGGGGAAATCGCGTTCAGATAGCCAAAGCTTAGACGAGATAAGCATACTCGATATCAAGCCTCCTGAGATGAGGAAAATGAGTAATCGAAGACGTTGGGCTGCGTCCCATTTCATAGAAGAATCTATTCGAAAGCGGATCAGGCGCTAAACACAAAATGTTTTTGCGATTAAAGAAAACTCTAGGGTGCTATGGATCCGATTTCCTTCGTTGACTCTACGGTTGCTTGAAGGAACCTTTCCTATCCTTCGCTGTAAGACCCTTTAGCCGTCGATGAATATTCTGTGCCTACGAGCTTTGCAAATACTCTGCTTGATTGCGGCTGGTGCATTTTTGTACCTGATTTTCTTATACAAACCTAACTCCGCACTGGATGTCGAAACGGAGGAGAGCGAAGATTATTCGACAGTCTCGGCGGATCTGGATTCGGAAGCCCCTGTCTCTTTGGGTAGCCAAAGAGACACGAGCGACAAACCTAAGCCCTTGGAGCTTACCGACCTCAACAAGAATTTCCAATCGGTTATCTTAAGCGAAGCGGAGATACTCAAGTATCTGCGACTAGTCGCTGAAAGCAATGTAGGGACAAGCTCAAGTGATCGTTCCTGGCGGTCGTTGAAAAGAAGGCTAGAGCGTCAATTATTCACTCGTTATGCGGAGATTGCGCCGCTCAACGCCATGAACTATATTGATCAATCAGGTCTAAGTGTTTCGTTGAAGAGCGTCGTCTTAAGGGGTTGGGCCAAAGTTGATCCAGAAGCTGCGCTTGACTGGGCCTCTCATAACCATCTCCCTAGATCTGATAGCCGCGTTGGTTTCGAGTACATAAACTGGGCTCAGGGAGCGAGCCTTTCTCAATCATCAATGGTTATTGGGCTGATTCAGGGCACTGAAGATATTGAACTAAAGCTTCAATTGCTAGATGGCTTTCAAAGTGGCATGAGTCAGACTCGCAAATATGAAGAGGCTTTCGATCACCTTCTTTCTCTTGAGGATCCTGTACATGCTTTTTCTGCGGTTAGGAGTCTTCTGCAACAATGGCTGAGACGTGGCGATAAGGATGGAGCTTTTGAATACATGAGCAACGTACCAAAAGATTCAATACTCTTCATGGAAGGCGCCTCTGTGATTCTTAGAAACCTTGCTAAGGAGTCTCGAAGCGAAGCGCTGGCTTGGGCTGACACGTTTGATGAGGAGAATCGAGATGCTGCTTATGAAGTCGTCGTGAACGCTTGGTCTCGAGACTCGGAGGCCAGTCATGCCGAAATATTCGATTGGATCGAATCCAAAGGTATCGCCTCCGAGATTCTGTATGAGACTGTGATTGAAAACTGGTCGCGAGCCAAGATCGGTGATTACATGGAAATGCTGGAATGGATTAATAAGAGCGATCTGAGCCCTATTAGCAAAGACGAGTCTATCGCCGACATTGTCGATGCTTCAAGACGTCTGGAAGATCCCTTTCTCTCCATGGAATTGAGTGGGCTCATTTTCGATGAGGAGATTAAATCAAAAGCCCAAGAACCCTTTCTCGCTCAATGGAAAAAACAAATGGCGATGCCGCTTGTTAAAGACCTGTTGGCTGAGACCAAAGATCAGAAAATCCTGGCTTCCGCAGCCGCTATGGCGACTTTCACGAATCCGACTCAGGCAATAGAATTGAGTTTGCGCATTACTGACGAGCCTCAGCGAAGCGCGTTGCAAAATAAGATAATCCGCTACTGGGAGGAAAACGATCCCGAAATCTACGAGGAGATCTTGACGGCTCTAACCGAGAATGAGTGAAGGACGGTACATCATTCTATTTATAGCGCTTACGGTTGCCTCTATTGCCGTTTGGATTAGAAAGCAGCCTCACTATCAGCCGAGAGAGTTTGGTAGATCGATAAGCAAGTCGGAGATTCAACGATCGGAAGAGCTAGACAAAGGTCATACGGAAAGCGCCCGAGAAACATCTCGAAGTGTTGAGTCTAGCTCTGAAAGCATACGGGAGGCGATTCTATCGAGGATTGCCGATAAGAAGCGCTGGAAAGCATCGGAACTAATGGTCTCGTACGCTGAAAAGTATCCTCGTGAATCCTGGAATTGGATACGTGAAATTTCAGAGGATCTTTCAGAAGCGGATTATGGTGGAATCGTAAATGGGTGGGCTAGGGGAGCCTATAATTTTGAGAAAAGCTATCCGTTGACCGTCGCGAAGGAAGTGAGTGACCTGCAAATTCAATTTCGCATCCTGCAGGGATTCTCATCTGGAGTGCACGATGCTGATCATTATGAAGAGGGATTGGCCGTTCTTAATGATTCGGAGCTTGGAGTCGCCGCTCGTGTAATTTCCTCGGATATTTTAGAGAGCTGGGTGGAACAAGATGAAGAGCGTTTTAAAGAATTTCTGTTTAGTAATACGAACCATGTCTACTTCGATATGATGGTCGGGAGGCTGGTTACAAACGGCAGCTGGCTAAAAGATAGACCAATAGATACTCTCGATTGGCTGAATAGCTTAGACTCCGCAATCAGAGAGAACTTGCTGCCTGAAGCGGTAAGCAAGTGGGCTGGAAATGAGGATCCTTTGTTAATAATGGATTGGCTGCAAAGCAACGCTCCGGATATGGCGAACGATAAGATGCAGGCTTCTTTGTCTGCAAAAATCGCTGTCGAGAACACGGAACTGGGCCTGCGAATGGCTGACACCATTGCAGACAAGAAAACGCAAGAGCATGCCTACAATAAAATTTGGAAACGGCGTGCCATGGAGAGTCCGAAACAAGCGGTAGAGGAGGCTCTAGCAAGTACTCAGCCTGACGATCATCTCAAAAGGATTAGCGTATCTTTGTATCGGGATAGTCCTGACGATGCCATTGAAGTGGCGTCCTTTATTGAATCTGAAGACGCCCGCTCGGAAAGGTACCAGGAGATCCTGGAGAGTTGGCGAACCAACCCTGCTATGCAGAGGAGAATGCAAAGGCAAATCGGACAATTCGAAGCCAGATAGTATTTATCCTATTTCTAAGAAGCTAGCTATTTCTTGTATTCGAACTTTTGTTCACAATCTAAGCAAAGTAACTTCCTGCCTGGTATTGGAATAAGCAGAGCCAAAGCGAAAAGAAATCCTGAATACCAATTCGTCTTGCCAAACGCGACATTCGTTGAATCGCAGCGGGGGCACTGAACTATTCCCTGATCGCTTGGCGTAATTTGAAGAATTTCTATAGCTCTCTTTTTATCCGCTTCAGCCACTTGTAGTCGCACCCCGCCTATGGCGTTGATCAGTGCCCAGTTCATCGCAACCAAGCTTTCATCCGGAATGAAAGCTTGGACACCACTGCCTTCGAGCTTCATCCGAGCAAGATGAGCTTCGTCAATAGTTGGGTAGTTTGTAAGGGTGACCAAAGTTTCAGGACGGTTTATAAAAGTGTATATTGCTCGCTTTTAGTAATACCGCAAACATTCTTTATATGATGAAAAATCGGATCCTCTTATCTCTAGTTTTTATTTTTCCATTATGTCTTAGCTTCGTTGTGAAAGCCGATCATCATCCTAACCAGCCTCTCGTTGAAGTACGCGTCTACAAGATCCTTCCAGGGAAAATGGACGCGTGGCTGGCTTTTTTCCATGGGGAGGTGGCCAAACCTATGGAGGAGGCGGGAATGAAGATCGTCGCTTCCTACACGTCGCTTGACGATCCGGATACTTTTGTCTGGATCCGAGAGTTTCCCAGCGAAGCGGAGCGGGAGACGATTCGAAAAAGGTTTTATGGCAGCGACCTTTGGCAGAAGGACTTGAAGTTGCGGTTGCGAGACACGTTCGAGAAAGTCGAGAAGGTTTATAACGTTACGCCTATTTTTGGGGAGTTTCCGATTCCTGGAGTTCCTCAAAGCTTAGAGCTCAAGACCGATTGATCTATCACCTTCCTTTGATGAGGATTTCCGCGTTTCTTTTGCCATTGTTACTCTTAGCCGCTAAAGGTGCAGAGCCTCTAAGTTTGCCGATATGGCCTAACGGGATTCCTGGATTGGAAAATGCTAGATCCGAATCCGAGAAAACGACTCCCCATAAAAACGAACGAGTAGGGGATTACATTCGCGTTTCTCAAGTTCACGACCCTTCGATTACAGTCTATCTACCTGAAAAGGCAAAATCGAGCGGAGCTGGAATCATCGTTTTGCCGGGTGGCGGTTTTCGCTTTCTTTCAATCGATCTTGAAGGTACCGAGATAGCTGACTGGCTAAATTCGATTGGCATTGCCGCTTTCGTATTGAAATATCGATTACCGAAAGACGATGGCTCAAGCTATACTTTCGATGATACAGTCGCGGATGCGCATCAGGCGCTTCGGCTGGTTCGTAGCAGAGCATCCGAATGGGGAGTCGATTCCGGACGGATTGGCATGATGGGCTTTTCCGCGAGTGGGGAGACCGTTGGCAAGGCTTCGGTTACTTTCGACTATGGCGATCCCGTCGCTTCCGACCCTTTGGGCCGATTCAGCTCCCGTCCCGATTTTCAAATTCTGGTCTATGGAGGATATATCTACGAGGGGCCATTGCCTGAGAATGTGCCGCCTGCATTCCTGCTTGTGGCTCATGATGATGGGAAAAAGCCTTCTATTGCCATTGACGTGTACTCGAAGCATCTGGAAGCGGGAGCTTCGGCCGAGCTTCATATTTTTCGACGAGGAGGTCATGCCTATGGCATGCGAAGCTTAGGGTTTCCCGTTAATTCCTGGAACTCGACGCTTAAAGATTGGATGACCGACCTTGGCGTGTTGCCTCAATAGTGGTTAGCCTCGTATTGAATTTTTCCTCCTAAAAGCTACGTTATCCCTCCATATGGGACAGCGGAATTTCGTTTCAATCAGCCCAAGAAGGCGCTTTTTGGCCATTCTCATCTTTCTGGGATTGGTTTCTCCTTTGATCGCCTCTTCGATTGATGAGCGTTTCGATTCCTACCGAGGAGCCCTTCAATTTATCGATTACTACTGCATCGATTGCCACGCGAGCGATGTGCGAAAAGGGGAAATCGATTTCGAGGGGCTGCCCGAGATCACTGATGCCAGTTTTATGGATCGCGATCGATGGGTCCGGATGTTCGAACAGCTCAAGGTATCCGCGATGCCGCCAGACGATGAGCTCCAGCCTACCGATGAAGAACGAGCTCAAGTAGTGGAATGGCTTGATGAGCGCCTCCATTTTGTAGATACATCGAAGCCTGTAGACCCAGGTCGAGTCACGGCTCGTCGCCTGAACAAGACTGAGTACGATCATACGATTCAGGATCTTTTCGGGATCAATCTTTCCGTTTCCAACATGTTTCCAGGAGACGATGTCGGCTATGGATTCGACAACATTGGCGACGTGCATACGGTTTCGCCGCTACGATTGGAGCGCTTTCTCGAAGCGGCCGAACGCATTTCTGGATACGTGATGAATGCTGGTCAGCGGGTTGAGATGAACCGCAATGAGCAGGCGGTCTTTTTCGATCGCCACAATCGCTACGGAAGTAGTGATGCGGGCTTTTCCTTCGCTCCCGATGGCTATTGCGAAGTCGACTTTGAATTCCCCTTTCCTGGCGAATACGAGATTCGCGTCGATGCTTGGGGAATTATGCCGGATTCCGTTTTCAAGGAACGGAATGTAGACGATTCCGTATTCTGGCCTGAACACGCTAATGCCTATGAGGAAGGAGATGAGCAGCCGCTTGTACCTCTCAGCATTAAGCTATCGGGCGAGCCGATCTTTCTCCAGCAGATCGATCAAGGGCTTAGCTCGACGGATTTTAAAGCCTATAAAACCCGCTTCAAGGCTACCATGGGCGTGCATCGCCTGACTTTCAATCTGATCACCCCAGAAGGCCTTAGTGACGAGGAGCGGGAAGCTTGGGAGGCAGATCCGCCTCGTGTGGGTATTCGGCAAGCTCGCATCGTAGGCCCTTATTCCGCGGATTTTGAAAAGCTGGATACATTCCATCAATTTCTGCTGGCGACCGAGCCAAGCGAACAAGTTTCGGTACGGGAGGCCGCCACAACGATTGTCGAAAATCTTCTGGAGCGAGCCTATCGGCGTCCCGCTACCAAAAAGGAAATCAGATCCCTGTCACGGTTGATGGAGCGTCAAGTCGCTTCAGGTCTTTCGTTTAAAATGGCTGTGGAGTCGGCAATTCAAGTGGCTTTGGTGTCACCACATTTCCTATACCGATTGGATATGGGGCCGAAGGACAAGGATCCGGATTTTATTCGTCCGTTAGGGGATTTCGCCCTGGCGTCTCGTCTTTCCTATTTTCTTTGGTCGAGCGCCCCTGATCGGGAATTGCTGGAGTTGGCCTCTGGGGGAAAACTGAACGATGACGAAGTCCTGCGACAACAGGTTGCCAGAATGCTTGAGGATCGGCGTTCAAAACGTTTTGTGCCCGGATTTTTCCGACAATGGCTAGATCTGAGAAAGCTCAATGGTCTCATCTTCAGCGAGGAGCATTTCAAGGAATTTGAGGACGACCATAAAAAGGCGGTGGAAACGGAGACTCTAATGTTCGTCGAATCGCTGTTGAGAGACAATGGAAGTCTACTAGATATGATTCAGGCGAAATATACTTTCATGAACGAGCGGGTGGCCGAGCTCTATGGCATGGAGGGTATCGAGGGAAATGAATTTCGCAGAGTTTCTTTGGAAGGAACGCGTCGCCAGGGCCTCCTGACTCAGCCTTCAGTTTTGATGCTCACTTCGTATCCAGATCGTACTTCTCCGACAAAAAGAGGAAATTGGATTCTCGAAGCGATCATGGGCGAGGAACCGCCAGAAGCCCCTGCAAATGTGCCAGCCTTGGAAGAAGCTGCTGAAGCGAGCGGAGGCGGGTCGTTACGCGATCATCTCGAGCTGCATCGCACCAACAAGACCTGCGCATCTTGTCACGCTATGATGGATCCCATTGGAATCGGACTGGAGAACTTCGATGCTATCGGACGCTGGCGAGAAAAGGATGGAGAATACGACATCGACCCTAGTGGCGTTCTGCCTGGTGGGGAGACATTTGAGACCCCTGAAGAATTGTTGGAAATTCTGGCGGGACGCGAAGAGGATTTTGCCCGCAGGTTCACTGAAAAGCTGATGACTTACTCCTTAGGTCGGGGGCTTGAGTACTATGATAGAATAGCCGTCGATTCCATCCTGGAAAAGACGAAGGAGAATAACTATCGTATTGTTGAAATTATGACGGAAGTGGTCCTAAGCCGCCCGTTTAGGCTGAGTAGAGGAGTACCCATTGTCGCTAAAAATTAAATACGCTTAAACTATGAAAGCAATATCCCGAAGACATTTTCTACGAGGCGCAGGCGTTGCCATGGCTGTTCCTTTTCTTGACTCGATGATCCCCTCAGGTTTTGGCAAAGTGGCCAAAGCGGCTGCGAAGACAGCTAGCAAGCCTCCAGTACGTCTCGGTTGGCTGTTCTTTCCGAATGGCGTGGTACAGGAAAACTGGAATATCGAAAAGGCTGGTCGCGATTTTGTATTCAATAAGTCAAACGCCGCGCTGGACGCCGTTCGCGACGACGTGTTGATGATTTCCAATCTTTCCCAGAAGAAGATTTTCAAAGTCGAAGTGGATGCGGCGGGAGCTCATGCCAGGGGGTCTTCGGCTTTCATCACAGCCGCCAAAGCGAAAAAGACTAATGGCAAGGACATCTATCTTGGCATTTCGGCTGACCAAGTAGCAGCTAGAGAGCTTGGGCAATCGACACGGCTTCCGTCTATCGAGTTGGGAGTCGAAGCCGGAAAGCAGGAAGGCCGCTGCGACAATGGCTACAGCTGCGCTTATCTTTCCAACATCTCCTGGCGTTCCCCAACTCAGCCAAGTGGTGTCGAGGTCAACCCTCGCAGGGCTTTCGATCGGCTGTTTGGCTTGGTAGGCGAAGAAGCCGAAGCTTTTAAGATGCGGTCTGCTCAAAGAAAGAGTGTACTCGATTTCGTTCAAGACGACGCCAAAAGCCTACGTCGCAAAGTTGGAGCAACGGATAAGCAGAAGCTCGACGAATATTATCAAAGCGTCAGAGAGGTGGAATTGTACATTGATCGGGTGGCTTCTATGGAGCCAATCGATATCGATCCTAGCCTCAGACCCGATCCGGAACCGGAGAGCGTGATCCATCACATGAGGCTCATGTACGATATCATCGCCTTGGCTTTCCAAACCGACTCTACGCGGATCTTGACCAACATGCTGGCTGATGGTCAGACCAATCGCGTTTACGAACACTTAGGTCTGACTTCCGGTCACCACCAGCTTACTCACAGCAAAAACAAGGATGCGGAAATTCAGCGTATCGACCAATTCGTTACAGAGGAATTTGCTCGCTTCATTGCAAAGATGAAGTCGATTCCCGAGGGCGAGGGCTCGCTTCTCGACAACTGCATGATCATGTACGGTTCCGGTTTGGCTGATGGCCGAAAGCACACTTTCGATAATCTGCCATGCGTCGTCGCAGGCAAGGGAGGCGGAGCCATTGACACGGGGCGCCACCTGTCGGTAGACGAAACAACTCCGGTGGCGAATTTGTACCTCTCTATGCTCCAGACTGCCGGTTGCGAAGTCAGCTCCTTTGGAAACAGTACGGGACCCCTGGCAGGATTGAAGGAAATCAGTTAAGCAAAAACGCGTCGGAAAAACCGGCGCGTTTTGGAAAAAATAAGATAACCGCTGTCTTAGCTGTCCTTGCTCAAGGCTAGCATTACGCCGACCTCAACATCGTCGTGGATGAGCTTGTTGCCAAGATTCTGAAAGAAGCTGCCTGAGCGGAATTTCACGTCGTAATTCGAGCGGTCGAATACGATGTCAGCTTTTGCTGTCGCGCTATCGCCATTGTGATCGATGTGAGCGGTGAATTGTATTTCTTTGGATATCCCTTTAACCGAAAGGTCTGCTGTCACGTCGTAAACGCCTTTTTCGGCTCCCTTGGACACATTGGTGATTTTCACCTTGGCGGAGGGGAATGATTCTACGGAGAAGAAGTCGTTGGACATCAAATGACCGTCTAGTTTCTTCTTTCTCCCGCCTGATAGGTCGGTGGTATTGATGGTCGTCATGTCGATTTCGAAGCTTCCGCCTGAAAGGCCTCCGCCGGAAAACTCGAGATTCCCGCTTTTCAAGGAAACGGTGCCTTCATGGGCTCCACCTACTTTGCTTCCTTTCCAGGAAATAGAGCTTGCTGAGGTATCCACATTATAGCTGCCGCCCGCGAGAACGATAGACGAGCCTAGCAGGGTCGTCGCCAATAGAATTGCTGATGCTTTTATGATTTTCATTACTGTTGGATAGGTTTGCTGCTGCCCATCAAAGGCATTGGTTCAAAAAGTAAACGTCGAAGGATTTGAGTTGGCTGCGCGAAATTTTTTCACGTGTGCCAGTGAATAAGCCTTGGATGGCTTCGATCTTCTCTGGTTAGAGCTCCGCTTCTTGCGTTGGTTCCACTTGATCGGGAGCCGCTTCTTGCTGTCCTTCTCCTTCTGTCGTCAGAAGCAGAATACGTTGAGCCGTCTTAATGAAATCTTCGGCAACGTTCATCGACCCTTGGCTTTTGCCCAGAAGAACCATTGGCATTCCCTGCATTACAGCTCTTCCTACTGCGACGGAATTTCGAATTTGCTCAGGAAAGATGGTAGCCTTGGAGCTTATTCTTCCTTGCTCGATAAATCGTTCCAATTGAGCCTGTAGTCGCTCCACAGGTACGTCGATTCGAGTGCCGGGCTTCACGTTGTTGAGCGATATGCCTAGGATGTCCGGCTTTGGAGAGGAGAGCGATTCCGAATAGGTGGCGCACTCTTCTTTGAATTTGTTGAGCTTTTCTACTAGCAGGTGGAACCCGATGATGCTCAGCGCGTCGGGATTCGCTGGAACGAGGAGCCAATCGCTGCTGAAGATGGCGCATTGAGGCGCGTAGAAGAAATTTGGCGGACAATCGAAGAGAATGTAGTCGTATTCGCTCTCAATGGACTGGATTTGCTCGTAGAAATGAGCGTAGAATGGGATCCCCATTTCGTTCACGACTTCGTGTTCCAAATCCATGAGATTGAAGCTTGCCGGGACGAGGTCCAGTCCCGGAAGGACCGGATTGTCATCAGAGTCCTTGACAACCTCTTTTTGGATACAGTCGGCAAGTTGGGATCCGCTCTCCTGAAAAATGCCCAAGACGAATTTTTCCGGAGTCCGATTTAAAGCATTCCATCGATCGAGCCTCATCAGCCAGATGCTAGCATTGCTCTGAGCATCTAAGTCCACGACAAGAACGCGTTTTCCCATGTAGGCCAAGCAGGCTCCCAGGTTTACGATGAGCGACGTTTTCCCGACCCCTCCCTTAATGTTCAAGAAGCTTATTTTCGTAGCCATAGTGGGGGTTGCTAGAGGTGAAATCCGATAGATGGATTATCGAGAAGCCCACCCATTTCCCGAATCATCGCAAATAAACAAGGCGAACTAATTGCGTTTAACAAATCTTTGAAACACTTCCCCGTTCATGGAGTTTACATCGGTTTATTGATGGCCTATTGATTGTCCGTTTTCTTATGTATCCTAATTACGCAGACAAATCTATCCTTCAGGCAGTAGCTCGTAGAAGAGAGCGTAGCGGTAGATTGTCTCGACTGGCTGCAGAGAGAGGGGAGACCTACTTTGCGGTAGATTCTGAGTCAGAGGTTGCGTTGCAGGAAGAACATGATCCTGATGAACAAGAGCAATCGGTTTCAAGCAGTGTGGAGGTCCCTATTGAGCAGCCGGCCGAGAATCCTGAAGTCGTTGCGGAAGCAATAGCGGAGGAAGATGGATCCTGCGTTTCAAGTGAATCGATAGGAAACAAAGAGACGATCGGGAAAGTTGTACAGCAAGTCGAGGAACCTAGTTTGAATGCTGCTGCGTCGCTAGAATCAGAGTCCGATAACGATCTCGAAATCGAATCAGCAGACTCGGATTTAGAGGATCATCCCAAGCAGTCCCTATCCGATTCGGTATATGACCTCGAAGACGAGCGTGATGATCTCGCATCGATTTCCACCATCATCGATTTTGATACGCTGCCTAAGTCCGAGCCAAGGCGAGTGAACAAAAAGGCCACTGAGTTGGAGAGCCTAGATGGCGAAGAAATTGTAAAATCTACAAAAAATTCGCAAAAGCGGCCAATCAGCGCTAAAAATCCGGGCAGCGGAGGGAGCAAGAAAAAAGCCACTCTGCTAGATAGCTATTTTAAAGACCTTTGAATTTCGCGATCTTTCGAGATCGCGAAGATCCGTAGTGATAACTAACCAACCAAAAGTCGGGCGCGCCTCCTTGGAGGCGCCGCTCGCATTTTGGGGGGCTACGATTTTCCTTAACTCAAGGAACGGTCCTATCTTGTGAAGCTAAAATCATAGCGGGTGTAGCTTGCTCTTTAGGTGGAACGTGGCGTCATGGACGTGTTCATTTATGAGATAAGCGAGCCGAGGACGTCTCGCTCCACCTTCCTGCGAGAATCTAATAGTTCAACGCTTTGGCCAAAAATCGTTCGGTTAGCTTCGAGCTGGGGCTGGAGAACAGTTTCTCCGCCTTACCGAGTTCTTCGACTTTGCCGTCGGCTATGAGAGCAATGGTTTCCGCCGCTCGTTTAGCGAACCCCATCTGATGCGTCACAATGATGATACGCTTTCCGTCTTGTATCAAGGATTCGATGACATCGAGAACCTCGGCTGTCATTTCAGGATCGAGGGCCGAGGTCGGCTCGTCGAAGAGCAGAAATTCTGGACTGGGAGCCAGAGCTCGAGCGATGGCTACGCGCTGGTTTTGTCCGCCGGATAGCTCGGCAGGCTTTTTCCTGGCGTGTTCCTGGAGTTGAAATCGCTCTAGCAGAGCCGTGGCTCTGAGTCGCGCATCGTTTGGGCTTTCTCCGTGCACGACTTCCAGGGGTAGCGCAATATTCGTCAGCGCATCTAAATGCGGGAACAAGTTGTAAGCCTGGAAAACGACTCCAATGGTTTTCCGGTATTCGCGAAGACCAGTCTCGTCTGTCGGTAGAAGCTTCCCATTCACCGATAAGCTGCCCGAGCTCGGTCTTTCAAGCCCGGCTAGCAGTCGAAGCGTGGTAGACTTTCCTCCACCCGATGGTCCGATCAGCGCCAAGCAGCGTGAATCCTCGACTTCAAGCGTTAGATCTTGGAGCGCCCAAAGCTCTCCATATTTTTTGGATACGCCTTGTAGATCGATTTTCATGTGTCGAAAGCCAAGCGCTTTTCTATGTATCGCGACAAACGCATGATAGGCAGGCTCAAGGCTAGGTACCCCAAAGCGAGTGGAAAGAAGCTCTCGAATGTCGAATAGGTTAGGGCGTTGACTTCCTGGGCGTTAAGCGTGAATTCGCTGATCGCGATGACGGAGAGGAGCGAGGAATCCTTTATCAGATTGGCAAACTGGCCAGCCAAGGCTGGTAGGCTCTGTCGAAGGGCTTGAGGGAAGATCACGTAACGAAAAGTCTGGTACGAAGTGAAGCCAACCGCTTTGGCCGAGTCGCGCTGCGATTTCCCCACGCTTTCCATGCCAGCTCTAATAATTTCCGAAATATAGGCTCCACTGAAAAGGGACATGATCAGCACTCCCATCACGTAACGATTTTCGATTCCCAATCCATCGGCTATCACGTAGAAGAAGATGAAAATCTGGACTAGTAGGGGAGTGCCTCGAATGAGCTCTACATAGATCTTGCTCAAGTATCTCAAGGGCAGGATTCGCGATTGGACTAGCAATGCGGAAAGGAGGCCGATGGCAACGCTGCAGACAAGCGCCACGATTGAGATTCCGATGGTATTCAGCCAGCCTATGAAAAACTTAGCCCTGTATTCGAAAACGGATGACCAATTCCAACGATAATCTAAAGCTGTAAATGAAGCGAAGAGGGCCAGTGTCAGTAAAATTAATGCCAAGGAAAAACTCAGCGCGTGAGCCCACCTTTGGGCCTTTTTGGATACAGGATCCTTCTCTTCGATGAGCAGAGACTTCACGGAAACCTAGAAGAAGAATGGGTAGCCGAGCTCGGCAAAAGCCTTCTTTTGTTCGCCAAGATATTTGTCGCCCAGATTTTCGAAGCCGCCCTTTCCCCGAAAATCGGAGAGGAATGCATTGACCTGGGACCTTAGTTCCTCGTTGCCCTTGTTCAGTCCGATTGCCCAGGACTCGGTTTTAAACGGCCTCAGAATGGGGCGTGTCGTTTCTGGATGCCGTTGCCAATTCATGTAGGTGGACATCTGGTCGTAAATAAAGGCGTCTACTTTGCCTTGAGCGACTTCCACTACCGCCGCCGCTTCCTTCTCGAATACGAGTATATCCGCATTTTGAATACTTTCGGTCGTGTAAATATGCCCGGTCGTTCCTTGCTTTACTGCCAGTTTCGAGCCTTTCTTGTCGAAGTCTTCGATATTGTTTCCCGAACTTTTGCGCGAGGCGAGCAGACAGAGGCCGGTGGAAAGATATGGATCGGAGAAGTCAATCGACTTGGCTCGCTCCTCGGTAGCCGTCATCGAGGAAATGATCAGGTCGATTTTTCCGGTCTTAAGCGATGGAATCAAGCCGGCGAAAGGAATGTTTTCAATGCGCACCGGCCGATCGAGAAATTCTCCCAGCGCCAGAGCCAAGTCCACGCTGACGCCGGTTGGCTGGTTATTGGGATCCGTCATTTCAAACGGCGGGTAGGCCAACTCCATGCCGACAACCAGTTCGTTCGAATCTGACTGATGCTGGGAGCACGAGGTGGCAAATAGTCCCGCTAATCCTAGGAAAATCAAAAGGGCCGCATTTCTCATGTGATCGTGGATAGGGATTTAGGTGCTTAGTTTCCAGATGCTGGCTTGAGCGATACTGTATTGATTTTTTCGAGCGTGCTCTCGTATCAGAAAAGGCATGTCACGCGTATCGAGCAATTCAAAGCGAGGCTGCAGGATCGCTTTGAGGCTGTCAAAAGCTCTCACCGCTCTGCCTTCTCGATAGTAGCCGCCTAGCCAATGCTCTTTCGGCGTAAATTCCTCAAGCCAGGTGTAGGGCGAGGTGATGGCGAGAACTCCATCCGGGGCGATCCAGTTATGGATGCTTTCCAAACACCGTTTCGGTTCGGGGAGTCGATCGATCAGATTCGCCATCAAGACGAAGTCGAAGGCGCCGAGTTCGGGTTCAAGGTTCATAGCGTCTCCTTGCCTGAATCTTACGTTTTCGGGACGCGTTTCTTTCTCTAGAACGATGGAGACTTCTCGAGTCACTTCCCCCTCATCGACAATTGAGATGACGGCCGATTTTTCTTCGCTTATTCGAATAGCGGCATCGATGAGCGCTTGGGCGAAGTCGATGCCAATCACTTGGTCAAACCGCTTACTGAGTTCTAGACTCGATCCGCCAACGGCGCACCCAAGGTCCAGCGCCCGTTCAGAGTTTTTGGCAAATCCATCCCAGAGCCTTCCGCATCTCCGAGCGAAATGCAGAGCCTCCTTGGGGCCGATTCCATTCATGAGAAAAGCTTCGTCTTCTCCGTAGTGGAAGAGCAGATACTCGCTTACCGCCTTGTTAGACTCGTAGAAATTGGTTGGCATCGGCTACTCTATTGACGCCTGGCCAGGGTTGACACAACAGGAAACTGGCTTGTAGCTAGGTTAAGAATTTTCGCAAATGAGGCGTTAATTTTTACATCTTTGGTTGAAATTCTGGATCAACCTCATTTGGTGACTATACAAAGCTCCCAATTAAAACCTCTCTGAAACCCTCAGTCTCCTATGTCCATCCCCAACATTTCGAATGAAGATCTCAATAATGCCATCTCGCAGGCTTTGGGAGACGTCTTCCAAACCATGCTGAGCTTTGACTGCGAACACGTTGGTGGCAGCGAACTCGATAAGGACAACACGGCAGCCCCGGATCTAGGCGGCCAAGAGATGGATACGATTTTCGTAGGTTCAGTAGGTTTCGTGGGTAGTATAAACGGGGTAGTCTACCTCTACATGAAGTCTCATTTCGCGAAGCAGGCCGCTTCCCAGATTACGGGATTGGACGACGACTCCATCGATTTTGAGATGATTGCCGACGTTTGTGGAGAATTGACTAACATGTTCGGCGGCGGATTTAAGAACCGGCTAGCCGATATGGAGTATGAGTCCGTTTTGACTATTCCAACTGTCCTCAGTGGTGATGAGATGTTCATTTCCACCTTGGGCGTAGCCAAACACTTACGCTTGGACTTCCTTTCCAAGGGAGATGAGGTTGTGGCGGATCTCGTTCTAGCCGAGCCTGCTGCGTCTGTCGCTGCCTAGCTGATTCCAGCCCCTTTCAGCATACTAGTAAGGTAGGGAATCAGTTGTTTCTTACGACTTACCACTCCTTTTAGGTCATAGATAAGTCCTTTTTGAACAACAGGATAGGAGATTCCATCGATATAATCGGGGTCGCCCTTCATTAGCAGCAAAGAGTTGTGTTTGTTGATATCCGTTACTAGCACGCAAGCGAAGGCCAGACCCTCCGACTTCACTAGCTGCGAGAGGGCATCCGCCAATTGATCGCTGCAATTCCAGAAATTCTGGAATCCCAGTTCCTCAATCTGGGAAACCGAGAACTTAACCTTGTCCTCTTCGTAGAACTTCTGGTCCGCTCTGATCACCTCTTCCGATCGCATCGAAAGAATGATCGATCCGCTGCTGAAGATTTTTTGGGCCAGATCCTTTGCCTCTATTCCGGAAAGTTTTTCGAGCCATAGCAACGTATCTCCGTCCTTTGAAGTGGAAGTAGGACCCGTCAAATTGAGCGTGTCGGATATGATGCCGCTCATCATGATGCCTGCGATTTCGGGGCTGGGGCTGATTTCCTCTTGGCGGAACATATCTCCGATTATGGTGCAGGTCGAACCGACTGGCTCGTTGATAAAACGAATGGGCTGAGCCGTGTTCAGGCCGAGTCGATGGTGATCAATAACCTCTTTGATATTGACTTCATGGGCTCCTGGCACTGCCTGGCCAAGCTCGTTGTGGTCGACCAGAACCAGGTTGGTGGTGGTCGGCTTCAGGATATCCGTCTTGGTGAAAATGCCTCGCAGCCTTCCAGATTCCTCCGTGACCATAAAGGCGGGCGCATGTGAACTGGCGATCCGGCGTTTGACTTGATTGAGTCGTTCGTTTGAGCCGAAGGTCACGCAATTGGTTTCGATAAGCTTATTTAATCGAGAAGCAGTGCGGATTGCCCAAGAAGTAGTGGCAGAGTCGTAGGGACTTCCGATTACGGAAACGCCGTTTTCCTTAGCCAGTTCAACCACTTCGGGGTCGATTGTTAGGCTCCCGGTGATTACCAGCAATCTCACGCCAATTTGAATGGATCGCTGCTGAATGTCCCAACGATCGCCAACGATGATAATGGATTGTTCAGCCGGGATCGCATCGGAAGCGGTGAATTTGCCAAAAGACCGGATGTCCATGGCTCCAATTTTCACATACATGTCCTCCAGGCTATCACCATCTCGAATGAACTTCACGTTCCCCTTGATCGCTTTCACTACATCGTTGATGCTAGTGTGGACCTGTCGCATGGCCCTGGGCTCGTCGTACTTTGGAGTGAAGTAATCGCCCATCTGAAAAATGGATACATATCCCTTGAGGATCTTTTCCTCATCCGTCACCGGCAAGACGCGGATGTCATGCTTGTCGATAAGTTCCAAAGCCTCAGAAATGGTGGCTTCCTCGTGAGTCCGAACCACGTTTCGAACCATGATATCCTTAACCCGCGTCGATACATCGCCTATGAACAGCGGCGTGGGCTGATTGAATTCCTGGAGGATGGTGTCGATGCGAGCATTCGTGTTGCCGCACCTAGCTGGAATGTAGCCTTTCTCGCCTTTGAGGATTTTGAAATTAGCGTAGGCGATTGCCGAGCAGATGGAGTCGGCATCCGGATTCTTGTGGCCTATGATGTAGGTTATTTCCTGCTGGGAACTAGCCATGTTGCGAGGGCGTTTGATTGGCCGTTGAAGATGAAAGGTTTAGAAGATCGGGCAATAGCCAAATGCACTTGAGTGTTAAAATGGAATAATCGTGTAACATTGGGCAGACATTCGCCTAAGCAGAAAACCAGCCATTTCGCCATTCCCGTAAATTTCTCGCTCTCACCCGCTTAGAGATTGCCTCTGCTCGATGGCGTTACACAGAGTACCTTGAAATGACCATTGAGGAACTCATCGATCGGACCAAGGACCTGGCGGCTTCGGGATCTTTGCTGGATTCCACAGCCGAGAATTTGCAAACCTGGCTTTCAGGAGGATTTCTTTCCGAGGCTTCGGTGAAGAGCGTGCAAGAGTTGCTGGCAGGCGAAAACGTGGAGGAGCTCAACAACCGATTCTATAAGACCATCGCTTTCGGAACGGGCGGCATGCGCGGTAGGACTATCGGAGCCAAGCCTACGACTGTGGAAGCGGGAGACATGTCTCAAACGGGTTCTCCAAGACATCCTGGCGTTGGTTCGAATATGCTGAACGAGTACACCGTGGCGCGAGCTACTCTTGGTCTCTTCAACTACGCCAAGGCCTATCACGATCGCGAAGGAATAGCCTCGGCTCCTCGGCTGGTTATCGCTCACGATGTCCGTCATTTCTCTCGCTTCTTCTGCGAGCTCTCAGCATCCATTTGGTCCAAAATGGGGGGCGAAGCCTTTATCTTCGAGGGGCCTCGCTCCACGCCTCAGCTGAGTTTCAGCGTTCGCCACCTGAAGGCTACTTGCGGCATCGTTATCACGGCCAGTCACAACCCGCCTCATGATAATGGATACAAAGTGTATTTCTCCGATGGAGGGCAGGTGGTTCCTCCCAACGATACCGGCATCATCGCGGAAGTTGAAAAGATACCGCTGCAAGGTTTAGAGGAATTTCTGCAAACCGATCTGGCGAAAGTGACCGTTTTGGATCGGACTTCGGATTCGATCTATGTCGATACGGTGCTGAGCAGCGTTATTGACCGCTCGGTATTCGAGGGAAGCGACTTGAAAGTCGTCTTCACTCCGATTCATGGCACCGGAGCGTCTGGCACTTTGCCGGCTCTCGAATCGCTCGGGGTCAATGTCCTGACCGTGGCAGATCAAATGAAACAGGATTCGAATTTCTCTACAGTCACCTCCCCGAATCCGGAAAACGCCGAAGCCCTCGATATGGCCATTCAGCTGGCCGAAACGGAGGGAGCGGATTTTCTGATGGGAACCGATCCCGACTGCGATCGCATGGGCATCGCGGTCAAGGGCCCAGACGGTAAGATGGTTCTGCTCACAGGGAATCAGATTGGAGCCATGATGGCGGAATATCGCGTCTCCACCTTCAAGTCGAAGGGCTGGTTGCCGAAAGAAGGCTCTCTGTCCGCAGTCTTGATAAAAACGTTTGTCACTTCACCTCTGCAAGACGCTATTGGCGAAGCTCATGGTATCAAAGTGGTCAATACGCTTACCGGATTTAAGTGGATTGGCGAGAAGCTCATGATATACGAAAAGGAACTGCAGCAGCGTTTGGCTGAGAAAACAAGGGAGCGTGTCGACTACGATAAGCTCTCCCAGTCCGAGCGATCGAAGTTGTTGCAGGAGCACAGCTCTTTCTATGTATTCGGTGGCGAGGAGAGTTACGGCTATCTTCCTAACGACGCGGTGCGAGACAAGGATGGCAATGCCGCTTGCGTGATTTTCTGCGAACTGGTTGCCAGCCTGAAAACTCAAGGGAAGACTGTGCTCGAGTATCTTGACGCTATGTATCTAAAATACGGTTACTATCTGGAAGGCTTGGGACAGATCGTCTACGAGGGAGCCGTAGGGGCAGCCAGGATTGCGCGGATTCTGAAAACCTATCGGGAAAATCCGCCCTCTACTTTTCTTGGAGAGGATGTGACGAAATTCACCGATTTCGGCCGCCAGGACGTTTCCGATCCCGATGGCAAAGCCATTCCCAAGCAGGATCTCTACTTTGTCGAGCTAGCCAATGGCTATCGCTACGCCGTCCGTGGGAGTGGAACGGAGCCCAAAATCAAATTCTATTTGTTCGGTCGCGGCGATGTCGCCGATTCCAACGCGTTGCCCTCCATCAAAGAGCAAACCGCCGCCACTTTAGAGTCGTTGAAACAGGCCATCCTTGATGACGCCAGAGAACGCGCTGAAAGTTAGTTGTAGCCATCGCGCTCCTGGCTTTAGCGAATAGACAGAACGCGTGTAGTTGTTTTCCTATAAGGTCTAACTCGATCCTCAGGATCTATTCATTACTGCCATCTCTTGACCCTTCGGCATAGGCTTCTCTTGAAGTGATGAGTAGCATCATAATCATCGGGGCAATCGCAATAGCTGCTGTCACGGGCGCGCTTATGTAGCCCATTGCCAATCTAAAGATGATTGCCAGGATTGCGAAAGCGGCGAGGCCCTTGGCCGCATTCTTGTATCCAATCGTATTCGGTTTATTCATATGTTTTCTTTTAGTTCAGGAGCTCTCGATCTAGTTCTTCAATCTCAAATAAGTCTTTTCAAATATAGTTGGAAAATGGTTACCGATACATCCGCACACTTGACACCGCCTCTCTAATGAATTTCTGGAAAATATATAGTCGGGTTTAAGGTGAAGCTGCGACCATAAATTGTTGCCTCGGTCAGGGACTAGGTCATCTGCGAGCGAGCCTAGCTCTTATTTTAGCCGGTTTAGTTTCCCTTTTGTTTTGTAGATGTTCTTGTAGTCCCACTGGATTTTCTTCGACTTCTTCAACCAGCGTTTCAGATCTCTTTCGCTTATCTCGTCTACGGATGTGTAGATGATAGAAGCGTCCTTGAACTTGCCAGTGCCAGGCTTCAGTTTTTTCTCTTCGAAATCGGCACCGCTCCAGAACATAAGCCGCATGCCAGCTTTCAGTCGGCTGTAGCCAACAATTGGATTCTGGTCGAGGAACCAGACGGGGTGGCGATGCCAGATCTTGCTTTCCGCCTCAGGGAGATCCTTGTCGATTATCGACGAAAGAACTTCGCAAATTTCTTTATCTCCGTCGTCCTGGGCTTGGTTGAATGTCCTTATATCAGAGTGCAAAACCTTGTCTCTTAATCAAAAAATAATCTTCAAACGTGAAAGACTCATCCAGCAAATTTAGCCTAACGACAAAGCTGTGACGTGACCCTTATCCCCGTTTCGCTCAAGCGCTTTGCTCTATTTTTCATCTTGCTTCGTTACTTGTACGAGTTCTTTCAATACGCCTTCTTTCCATGCTAAAAGCTCTGCTTTCATGCGTTTGGTCACGTCTGGAATTTTATTAGCTAGATCCATTTTCTCAGCAGGATCTTCAATGATATCGAATAGTCGAGTGTCAGTCTTGTTGACGCAAAGCTTGTATCGATCATCCATCCAAGCAGATTCCACAGCGTCTCTATTTAAGAATCCGATTGGATTACTACGACTCTTGCGCTCTCCTCGTAGCAAGGGCAGAAGGCTGATACCATCATAGACTCGGTCTTCGGGCAATGGAATGCCCAGAGCATCAAGTATGGTGGGAAAATAATCGGTCGTGACACAGGGAGCGTCAATGGTAAGAGGCTCTGAAATCTCAGCAGGCCAGACCAGGAGTCCAGGTACGCGAATTCCACCTTCTTCAATGGACATTTTGTATCCTGAGAGTCCTTTTGTCGATCCGACATGCCGGGGCGAGCCTTGACGAGCCGGACCATTGTCCGAGCAAAACCAGAGCATGGTATTCTTCTCGACACCCAGGCGACTCAACTCTGCTCGGAGGCGTCCAACCTGTTCGTCCATCGCAGTGAGGCAGGCATAGTAGTGCTGCGCATCTTCCGGATGCTCGGAATACATCTGACGATACTGGGGTCCACCCACGACAGGCGAATGGGGAGTATGGAACCAGATAACCGCTAGGAACGGCTGGCTTTGCTCAACAGCCTCTCTAATGAAGGGGATCGCGCGGTCCATGATGACGCGTGAATCATCGCCCTCGGTATTCGCCGTTACGATTTGCCCTGGACCGATAAAGTAATCGTTGCCATACGGCTTTCCTTTTTGGCCGGCCTTATCGCTTTGCTTGATCTTGCCGGGGTGAATCAGCGGGTTCCAAGTGGGAACTTTGGACTCCGTTACAAAGATGACATCGACATCCCTTTCCCAAGGAGGACAGTAATAACGTTCAGGATTCTTGGCAAAATGGCCCCATCGGCTTTGCTCGCCCTTGTTTTTGGTCAGTGTCCCAAGATGCCATTTGCCGAAATGTCCAGTTGTATAGCCGGATTGCTTAAGTACGGTAGTGAGCGGAATCTCTGAGGGCTCTAGCATGCCCTTCATCGCGTAAGTGACCCCGGTTCTGTAGGGATGACGCCCAGTATAGCAACTAGCGCGGGTCGGAGAGCACATGGCCGCTGCCGAATAAAATCGAGTGAAGGTAACCCCTTCCTTACTCATCCGATCAAGATGTGGCGTCTTCAAATGAGGATGGCCATTGTATCCAGTGTCACCCCAACCCTGATCGTCGGTCATGCATAGGATAATGTTGGGCCGCGTGATAGCAGCCTCGCTTGCACACATGCCGAATGGCATAATTACAACAAGAAGGCTTACCAGAAAAGTCGAAGCGAGTTTCAAAAGCTTATCTTTCTTTTTGCTGAGCGATGAGTGTAGTCATTAACCGCTAGAGTCATCGACTACCGCGTTACTTCTTCGATTAGGCCGACAGTGTCGAGTTGATAATCTTTATAGGTCGTAAAGACGCCCCGATTCCAGAGGACTACGCGTTTCCCTTTTTCATGGACGACAACGGGACGCATATTCCTGACAGGCGAGTTTACGGTGACGGGTTCCCATTTAATCGAATGAATGTCGTCTTCGGCTTCAATTCTCGCTCTGTATATTTCATGCAGGCCACCGGTATCTTTGCCTGTAGTAGGGTGAACATCCGCTGAAATAAATACGACAGTCGGATCGACCGGATCCACAGTGATCAAACCGGTGTAGCTCGACTCACGTGGATACAGACATTTGCCCCCATACGCGACTTCGCGATCAACCCATGAGACGCCGTCCCAGGAAGCAAGTCGATAGCGGTGATCATTGTCGCTTAGATAGAGGGAATACGCAATGTGAGGACGTCCGCGGGCGTCTACGGCGATCGAGCTTGTCCATGCGGAATTAGGGACGCTTTCGAAGCCTTCAGGCTTTTCTTGCGTCATGCTCCCGCGATAAATCAGTTCAGTTTCGCTGGGACGCAACGGTCCGTCTGTATTCAGATTCTTGATCAAGGCTCCATCAGCCCTGTAGAAGTTTCCTGCTCGAAACTCGAAGTAATATAAGCTGTTGCCAAAGTTGCGAGGATGCCCGTCGGTGATACTGATATAAACCGTGTCTTTGCCATTGCTGGCGTAGCGAGGGTATGGGCGATGCCTGCCGTCAGCTTCGCTCTTGAAGAAATGTGTCGGTTCGCTCCATGAATCGCCATTGCCATTGGATGTCACGAAGCTTGGATTGAATTCGACGAAACGGAAAAAATTATAAAGCGTATCTTCATCCTTTAAGTGATAAAGATTCATGTAGGTAACCTTGTCCCTTTTGTTGGATGAACGGCGCTCGAAGCGTGTCTCGTCGCTCCAGTTGAGCGGATCGCTCGGGTCGCAGGTACGCGAACGGTGATAGAGATCCTTTCCGTGTCTTGCATAGACGGCTAGAATCTTTCCGTCCGGGCGGACATAAAAGACCGGCGAGTTGTGATCGTCGCGGTCGAAGTTCGGATGCATCACGGCAGTCCCTATTGCTTTTCCGTTTTCCAAATCATATACGCCTACCAAGGCTTCGCCGTTGCCATTTCCGCGAACGGCGCCGATGAAAAGCTTGCCGTCCTGGGCAATGGTCCGCGGATCCTGGTACCAACACCATCCGCCTTCTTCCATGAAAACGATAAAATCGTGTTGGTCAGCGCTGCGGTCGTAGACGGAAGATGCTGGATGCTCCGCGCTAAGGCCATGAGCGGTCAAGATCGGGATCAAAAAAAGTAGTGATTTCATGCGACGAACGGTGCGTTGATCAAACATGGGCGCTGATGCAGGCGCAAGTTTTCGGCAGTGCGAACTGTTTAGTGGGGCTGCGTAGAGGTCGCGACGACGTCTCAGTCACAAGTTGGTTTCTAGCGTTTTATGCCTTTCTCTGTGAGTCGCTCTTCTCCACCGCATCGCTGGGGACTCATCGATTTCCATAAACCTGATGACTTTCATAACATTCTCCTGGCAAGGTCTAATAATTCAGTACGGCGACGTCAATCGACGCTTCTAATTGTGCCTTGTTACTATAATAAAATCATGTATTGAACATGGCCTTTGCATATCGATAATGAGGAGAGCTTTCATTCGATTTCCACCTTCCGAGTTGAGCCTGCGGAAGTGTTATCTTTTTTATCCGAACTGTTTTTGTAGAGAAGTACAAAGCCAGTGATAATGTGGAAGAATAAGCCTAGGAAGAACCATAGCCATGGATTTCTGCCTGTATTTTGAGCCCAAAGAGCGCAGAAGAAAGCGAAGAAAACTAGAATAACTCCAACATCATCTACCTGATTTTTTAAGCTGCGAGTATCGGACTTCAAACTTCGGATTTCCCCTTCGAGTTTGGAAATTTTTGTTTCCAGCCTTTGTATTTCTTCAGCCTCAGGCACTGCCTGAGAAAGATTCATAAGACTCGTTATCAATAGAAGAGAAATTAGCGATCGCATAGTATTTGCTAGCACTCGATTCGTTTAACTTGAAGCTCAAATCCATCCTCTTTCTCAACTTCGATAGAATCGCCTTTCGCTACAAAACCCAAAACCGATCTCGCTTCGTACACCTTGCCTTCAATTTCGACTCTGCCAATTGGATTGAGATCGCTTGTTGCCAAGCCACGTCTTACCTCGAGTTTGGGCTTCTCTTTTTCTTTCAGGCTGTGCGACAGAATCATTTGATCCCTCGAGGGAAACCAGAATATCCACTCATAGAAAAGCCAACTAGTAAAAAGAAAGAGCATTGCAAACGGTCCTAAGACAAAACCTGAAATCGATACCGCAACGAACAGGACGACGAATAAATATCCCTTCAGAGCTGAGATTCCTAAAGCTGTAAAGATTCCGTGGAAGACAAGAATGAGAATGCCTGTTCTTGTCAATATTCCGATAGGGCGAACCCATTCTTTGGATACTTTTTTATCCTTCCTCGTGATCAGTCACAGCAAGACAACGGTAATGGCGAATGCTAATCCCGAAACTACGAAGTCATTCATTTTGCGCTGCTAGCGACGATTTGGATCAATCGAAGCCACTGTGACTGGTAGCGATTGAATCGAGCAAATGGTTGGGGTCAAATTTCATGGCAAAATCGTATAAAACATAAAATAGGACGGGTGGACGGGCTCGAGGTCGCCAAAAACGTCTCTTCATAAATCCTCTCATGTTTTATATGGCGATGGCTGTGGAGCGTAGCAAGACCATTGCCTCACGGGACTCGTCGGCTAGTTTACTTTCTAAGCGTGCTGTTTATCATTCCGTAAATTATCATTGTATGGAAATTCCCGTCACGAAACATATCATCAACTAGCTCTCCCTCCTTCTTCATGCCGATCTTTTCCATCACGCGGCCAGATGCTGGATTGCCAGCCATATGTCGCGCATAGATCCTATGAATGGACAGTTCGTCGAAAGCGTAGTCTATCACGACTTGGGCAGCTTCTGTGCAGTATCCAGAGCTCCAATATGGTTTGCCAATCCAGTATCCAATATTCGCTTTTTTATGATTTGTGGCAATGATTAGGCCGATCGCGCCCAATAGACTGCCATTTTCTTTTAGTGTAATCGCGAATGTGGCTCCTGTCCCACGGCTGAATTCCTCGGATTGACAAGCAATCCATCGTTCAGCCTCTCCTTCCTCGTATGGATGAGGAACGGCTTCAGTGTAACGAGCTACTTCATATTCACCAGCCAGTTCACGGACACGATTCGCGTCTGTTTGAGAAAAGGGCCGCATGAGCAATCGGTTACTTTCTAAGGTGGGTTGTGTCATGACTATATTTTCTCAACGTGTCTATGATACAAGAGTGAACGGAATGGAGCGATTATAGCGTACAAAATAGAGTGACACTTTAATCGTATCCACGAAATGGTCACTCCTATCGTATGTTCCTTCTTTTTAAATAATATGTGTCCAGCAATGAGCTCATTGCCTCTTCTCTTTCTTTGAATTCTTTTTTGGAAATTATCTTCCCGCTATCTTGATAATACCATTCCCAGCCATGTTCTTTCTTTAGCAGATAAAGACCGTCGTATGAACTCTCTTCAAAACTTACCCAACCTTTAGGGAAACCATTGTGGTTAATATATTCAATTACTTCCTTTTTGGATACCGTCCATGAGGACTCTAGCTTAGCCATGTCTCCATTGAAATACTTCTTAGCTAAAGCTGACTCTTTGGAACCTAAAATCGCCTCTATTTGCTCAAGTTTATTCATTTCAAGAGATAACGGTGCGCGGAAGCAAACGCTGGATGAGTAGTCTTTCTTTTGTTTTTAACATCGTTCTCCAGCAGCCGCCGGATCTCTGGATCGCCTTCCGTCTTCGCTCTACGAGCTACGCCGAGACAGGTCGGCGAACAGGATCCACAGCAAGCTGTGGGCAGGATTTCTTTTCTGCTTGCCTCGGCGTAGCCCTGCGAAGACTGGTGCCTTCTGTGCCTTCTGTGCCTTCTGTGCCTTCTGTGCCTTCTGTGCCTTCTGTGGTTAAATCTAACACAACCGGATTCTCTATTTTCGCCTAACGCCTATTTCACTGGAAAATACGAGTGCAGCGAGAATTTCTCCAGTGCAGCTATTTGTTATATTTTTTACTCACATAGTGCTAGATATGATTCGTGTTGTTCAAGATCATACTCTTCCGCTAGATATTTTAGTTCTTTATAATTAATTACTGGGCCATATTTTAATTTTATGGAATGATCAAATTCTCTTTGATGTTCTGATTTCATTCCATCGACTATGGATCTATTCTGAACGAAAAAAGCTTTACCTTGGCCGCCAGGAACTACTGTTGGCCATACAAAAACTGACGAGGTATTCTCTTTAATACACAGATGGATTGCGGCTAGCGGGCTCTTGTGGTCCACATATTTTATAGCTAGAGAAAAAGATGGAGTATCTTTTAGCTCAAAAAGTGTATCTAGTATCCATACAGCTTTATCCTTGCTATTGACCGATGCAATTCTTGAAAATTTTTTAATTGATCCATCCATTATTTTTTTATGGGTAAGATCAAAGTAATCCACTGCATTTTGATTTATTTTTTTCGGAGGATCCGAAAGCATATGTGTGTATATTTCGTCACTAAGAATGGACTCACTTAACAAATTATCAAAAAGTCCTTCTTGCGAGCTGATTAACTCAGCTTTAGAAAGATCACTAATTGAATTAATGGAAATTGTATTCTTCTCAATGACTGCTATTAAGTATGGGATAGTTATGCCCAGAAAAATAAGGAGTACTACAGTATAGAATTCTGTAGAAAAATCTATGCCGTAGTCGGAAAATATTGCCCTAACAATGCCGTTGACGCCTATGATTACAACCAGGACGGAAACAATTACTATTAGCCATTTTTTCCCTCGTTCCGAAACATTCATTAATACTTCCATAAAAAAGGACAAGTTATTCTCTGAGTTCAGATATCATCCTGGAAATAGGGTGAAATTCAAGCTTGAATTTAGGTGATTACGCTCATTTTCAATAAGCTATCACCCAAATGATCTGCAAACTTGATTAATTAGATATCCCCTGATGCGAGCCCTATCTGATTCGCTTGCGAAAGCGTATGAAGAGCGTCTTTCGCTCAGATCGATTCCGCCAAAGTATCGTATTATGGATACGGGTTTAGGAGTCTAAAAACCTGCTGAATTTTAGAGATTTGTATCCAATTTTCGGATTATTTTCTGATCTCGTTCTCGATTCGGTCGAGCAGCTTTTTCATCATCCCTAGCGTGATGGTTTCCATTCCTTCGAGCGAGGCGTAGGTAGTGATCTTTTCGTAGTAAGTCGTCGTGGTGTGAGTGAAGCCTGAATTGGCGTTGCCCGTCACGTCATGTTCGGTTTTTAGTTTTTGCCCGCGTTTATACTGGAGGAGATCTCCCTTCAAGTTGCGTAGAGAAGCTTTCCCGTAGGGCTGTCCTTCGTACATGAGAAAAGCCATGCCCTTGCGTTGGCTTTCAGGCACAGGATTGGGTCCAAACATGGTAATGCTCATTTGCACCAAGGCGGTTTCCTTATCGGTGGTGCGTGTTTCGAGGTGAATGCCAATCACCGCGTCGAGATCCAGTCTTTCGCAAATGGCGTTCATGCTATTGGCCGCCTTTTTATCGTTGGCGAAAAGATCCATGGGAAGCATTTGGTAGCCGGGAGCATTAGCAGCGATGGGTGAACCGCTCAGGCTCAGTGTTTTCGCATGCCATTTCATGCCAGCCTTAATCATAGCTCCCAATTCCGGCTCGAACGAATCGTAGTAGGCGATGTCTTGCGGCGAATCGAGGAAGTCTGCAGGAGTCAGGAGTGAAGAGCCTCTGGCTTCGAACTCTTTCTTTAACGCGGGAATAACCTGGTCTGTGTAGAATCCGGCTAAGGCATTGCCGTTGCTCTTGGGCAGCGAGCTGATCTTGGTGGGATTGTGAGGCAAGTAGGCTTTACTGCTACGATTACCCAGATCTTTGAGATAGACCGAAATCAAACCAATGCGTTTAGGCAGCGAATCTAGGGCAGGGAGGTAGGGTCCGGGGCCTTCTCCTTTCTTGGTGCCCTTGACCATATCGACTTTGGTGGCGCTGTAGAATCCATTTTCTCCACGGCCACTTGCATAATCCTCGAGGGTGACGGCCTGAGCAAATGAGACTAGGATAGCTATGGGTATGATTAAGCGAAAGTATTTCATCAAAAGCAGCGTTGGTTTGGGACTGGGGGTTATTTGGGGTTATCCGTATTCAAATATTGCTTGTCTGTTTTCAATCTTTTTCCTCGTTTGGAATCTATGCAAACGACTCGGTTCTTCAACAAGCCCACGGAGATGAACAAAATCGAACCACGAGTTGTCCCCGCCATTTTATTTTTTCGTGATGGCAATGATAGCTCCTCTTAAAATCAAGTGCGTCCTTTTGGACTATGGGAATGTGCTTTGTCCGCGGCAGGATCCGGATTGCGTGGACGAGATGGTTCGCCTGTCGGGTGTGGAGCGGGATGTATTCATAAAAAACTACGATAATAGTCGTCGCGAGTACGATGGCGGTGGCATCGATGGGATCGAATACTGGACGCGTTTCCTGGGCCGCTTTGACATCAAGGGGGATCCTGCACTATGCCAGGCTTTGTACGAAGCCGATGTTCGGAGCTGGACGCCAATCGATGACGAAATCATCACCTTGGCCTTCGACCTGCAAAGAGCCGGTACGAAGATCGGCGTTCTTTCCAATATGCCGATGGAGGAGGCTCAGCACTTTAAGCGTATCCACGATTGGATGCCGCGTTTCGACTTTCTGTTTCTGTCATCCGAAATGGGTATGGTGAAGCCGGACGCGGAGATCTATGAAACGGTGCTTAAAGCAATCGCTCTTCCGCCCGAGTCCGTTCTCTTCATTGACGACAAGCCGGAAAATATCGAGGCCGCTCGTCGCAGCGGAATGCAGGGTCTCATTTACGAATCGAAGGAGAAGTCGTTTCCCATTCTTGCAGATTGTTTGAAGCCTTTACTGGTTTGATAGGTGATTCAGGAGTACTGGTTCGCCCAGGAGTTTTCATCAGGATGTCTTTCTTTCCTCAGGCTTTAAATGTAGAAATGGCTTGGCAGCCAAGGGGTTGTTTTTGACTGTTGTAGTTTCCTCTTTGCGGACGAGCTGGCAGCTCGTCCCTAACTGGATTCCTTTTGGTAGGGACGACTTGCCAAGTCGTCCATAAATCCTGCCCCTTTGAAAACCTCTTCTTCTTAACCTACCATTTTATGAGCAACTCTTCTCCGCCTGAAAAGGGTGACGCCTATCAGCCGCTTCTTAAGCGATATTGGAAGGGCAACGTCACCCTGATGCTAATCTTATTATTCATCTGGGCTTTGGCTGGCCTTGGTTGCGGCGTCCTGTTTGCCGACAAACTGAATGAGATGAAAGTCGGAGGCATTCCGCTGGGCTTCTGGTTCGCCCAGCAAGGGTCGATCATCGTTTTCGTGCTGATCATTCTGGTTTTCTGTATCGTAACCAACAAGCGAGACGAACAGCATCATAAGGATATCGAGAAACTCGATACGCAGTCCGGAGGTGGCATATGAATGTGCAGCAGTGGACGCTGGTCTTCGTCGGGCTTTCCTTTAGCCTCTATCTCTACATAGCATGGCGTAGTCGAGTGAAGGATACGCAGGGCTTCTACGTAGCGGGTAGGGGAGTGCCATCTTACGCCAACGGTATGGCGACTGCCGCCGACTGGATGAGCGCGGCTTCCTTTATTTCCATGGCAGGCCTCGTTTCTACCATGGGCTATTCGGGTGGGGTTTATTTGATGGGCTGGACGGGTGGCTATGTGCTGCTCGCTTTGCTGCTGGCTCCGTACTTGCGCAAGTCGGGACGTTTCACAGTGCCCGAGTTTGTGGGCGATCGCTACGATTCCGATCTCGCTCGCTTCGTGGCGGTGCTTTGCGCGATCTTCGTGAGCTTCACCTATGTGGCTGGCCAGATGCGTGGCGTCGGTGTGGTCTTCTCTCGCTTCCTCGAGGTCGACATCAATCTGGGTGTCTTCATTGGCATGGCGATTGTCTTCGTCTATGCCACGCTTGGCGGAATGAAGGGAATCACGTGGACCCAGGTAGCGCAATATTGGGTACTGATTACCGCCTTCCTGGTTCCAGCCATCGCCATCAGCATTAAACTGACCGGAAACCCGATTCCTCAAGTCGGACTGGGCTCAGTCCTCGATCCCGAGCTGGCTGGCGCGGATGGTATTTATCTTTTGGATAAACTGAATCAAATCCAGGAAGATCTCGGCTTTAGCAGCTATACCGACACGTTTGTCGGCGGCTGGGACAAGGCCAACGTCTTTTTCGTGGCCTTGGCTCTCATGGTGGGCACGGCAGGGTTGCCACATGTGATCGTACGCTTCTATACGGTGAAAAACATAAGAGCCGCTCGTTGGAGCGCCTTCTGGGCTCTATTGTTTATCGCGTTGCTTTATCTAACAGCGCCCGCCACGGCCGCCTTCGCTCGCTATTTCATGATCGAAAGTCTGAACGGCCGGTCCGAAGCCGAGTTGCCTTCCTGGTTTACCAGTTGGGAAAAGACCGGACTCATTTTATGGCTGGATGATGGAGATGGAGAAATTCGGTATTCGGCTGGCGATGACAACGAAGTGTTTCGTAGAGGAAAGCTGGAGACTTATGAGATAACCGAAATTCAACTACAGCATCAACATTGGGTTGATACCAATGGACAGGAGGGAGAGGACGCCCGTAAGCTGCTGCGAGAGCGAGGCTTAAACGGGCCCGATCGTGACATTATCGTATTGGCCACCCCAGAAATGGCGGAGCTTGCCAATTGGATCATCGCTTTTGTGGCAGCAGGTGGCCTGGCGGCCGCTCTTTCGACGGCGAGTGGTCTCTTGCTCGTGATTTCATCCAGCGTGGCGCACGACCTCTATTCGAAAACGATCAATCCCAATGCTCCTGAAAGCAAAAAGCTGCTGGTGGGGCGCGTGGTGATCGGTATTTCTGTGGTGATTGCCGGATTGTTTGGCATCAAGCCGCCCGGATTCGTAAGCCAGGTGGTGGCCTTTGCCTTCGGTCTGGCTGCGTCCAGCTTCTTTCCGATTCTCGTTTTGGGTATCTTTTCTCGAAGAGTCAGCGCGATTCCCGCTATCTGTGGTATGGCGGTTGGTATTGGTTTCACAGGTTTCTATATCATCGCCTGCGTGTACGGGGGCATGAAGCCTTGGACTTTCGGTATCTTTGAAAACGGTATAAAGCCGCAGGGAATTGGATCGATCGGAATGGTTCTCAACTTTGCCGTTACTTGGAGCCTGGCCAAAATCTTTCCTGCTCCCGGGGCGAAAGTTCAGGAACTGATCGACAGTATCCGCGAACCGGAGGGCGTTGGTCCCGCCATCGATATCGAAGAAGCCATGGACCACTAGTCCAATAATCTTCTCTCTTCTTCTGCTTCTCCCCAAGTGGTAGCGGCTAGCGTCTCGCTAGCCACATGCGAGAATTTGGTCAGCGAGTAAACTAACCGCTACCTTACGATGCCTGAAAACCTTGATTTAGAGAGAAGAAGTAGAAGAGGAAGAAGATGGAGATCCAGATTGATCATGTTTTGGGTGGGCGATGTGGCACATACTTCTCTTCTTCAGTCAGTCATAGTGTCCCGCGCGGGATTGCTCGGAAATGATAGCGTGATTTGCTTCGTCGAAATCGCCGTTTTCTAAGCGATTGATGGAAAAGGTGTAATGTAAGCGATTGGTGAAAAATTAGTCTTGGAAAGCGTCACATTGACCTTGCCTTCGGCGGGTATAGATTCTGCAAGCGATTTCGTGAAGGAACTTTTTTATGATCGACCCAAACCGACTCACTGAAATGGCTCAGAAAGCCCTGCCCGAAGCGCAGGCCATCGCTCGTCGCAAGCAGAACAACGAAGTGGATACGTTGCATTTGCTGGCGGCGTTGCTTGAGCAGGAGAAGGGGCTGGTGCAAGGCATTCTGCAGAAACTGGACATAACTCCTTCGGCTCTTTCGCTTTCCTTGAATCGGGAATTGGATCGTCTCCCAAAAGTCAGCGGTAGCGTGGACAGCTCTAAGATTTACGTGACTCAAGCCATGAACGAGGTTTTCACTCAGGCGGAGAAGGAGGCCGAGTCGCTAAAAGATGAATACATCAGTGTTGAGCACTTGTTTTTGGGCTTGGTCGAAGTGGCGAAGCCTGTGGCTTTGGCCGGTCTGCTTAAAAGTTTCGATTTGACGCGGTCCAAGCTGCTGGGAGCCTTGCAAGAGGTTCGCGGCAATCAGCGAGTAACTTCCAAGAATCCCGAAGCCACTTTCCAGGCCCTGGAGAAGTACGGCATGGATCTGGTTCAGCGAGCTCGTAGTGGAAAAATGGATCCCGTAATCGGTCGAGACGAGGAGATTCGTCGCGTGATTCGCATTCTTTCCCGCAAGACGAAGAACAACCCGGTCCTGATTGGCGAGCCTGGGGTCGGCAAGACGGCAATCGTAGAAGGGTTGGCCCAGCGTATCGTAAGAGGCGATGTGCCTGAAGGACTGAAGGAGAAAACGGTATTCTCTCTTGATATGGGCTCGCTTCTGGCAGGAGCGAAGTTTCGCGGCGAATTCGAGGAGCGGCTCAAGGCGGTCCTTCAGGAAGTGAAGTCGAGCGATGGCAGGATTTTGCTCTTCATCGACGAGCTGCACACGATTGTCGGGGCAGGGAAGGCCGAGGGCGCTATCGACGCCGGCAATATGCTTAAGCCGATGTTAGCTCGAGGAGAATTGCACTGTATCGGAGCGACAACGCTAGACGAGTATCGACAGTACATCGAGAAAGACGCGGCGCTCGAACGCCGTTTTCAAAACGTGCTGGTCGACCAGCCGACGGTTGAAGATTCCATATCCATTTTACGCGGACTAAAGGAACGCTTCGAGATCCACCATGGGGTTCGCATTCAAGACAATGCTCTGGTCAGCGCGGCGGTGCTTTCCAATCGGTATATTTCAGACCGTTTTCTGCCTGACAAGGCCATCGATCTGGTGGACGAGGCCTGCGCCAGCATTCGTACGGAAATGGATAGTATGCCGACCGAGCTCGACTCGCTGACTCGCCGCATCATGCAGCTTGAGATCGAGGAAGCGGCTCTCGTTCAAGAGAAGGACGACGTTTCCAAGGAACGTTTGGATTCCTTGCGTAAGGAACTTGCCAATTTGAAGGAGCAAGAGACTGCTCAACGTCGACAGTGGGAGAATGAAAAATCTTCGGTGGCTTCGTTGCAAAAGCTAAGAGAGCAAATCGAGGCCACGAAAACCGAGGTTGAAAGAGCCGAGCGCGATTACGACCTGAATCGAGCGGCGGAATTGAAACACGGACGCCTACCGGATCTGGAACGAGAGCTCTCCACCGAGGAGGCCAAGCAGAAGGAGCGCAGTCTGGTAAAGGAGGAAGTTTCTCAGGAGGAAATTGGCGATATTGTATCCAAATGGACTGGTATCCCTGTCACCCGTTTACTGGAAGGCGAAAAACAGAAACTGCTCCACATGGAGGACGAGTTGCATAAACGCGTCATCGGCCAACATGAAGCGACTAGATTTGTATCCGAAGCAATATTACGGGCGAGAGCTGGCATCAAGGATGCCAAGCGTCCTATCGGGAGCTTCATTTTCCTCGGTCCTACCGGAGTCGGCAAAACCGAGTTGGCCAAGACTTTAGCGGTAACGCTTCTCGACAGCGAGGACGCGATCGTTCGAATCGACATGTCGGAGTACATGGAGCGGCATGCCGTCGCGAGGCTCATCGGAGCGCCTCCGGGCTACGTCGGATATGAAGAAGGGGGACAGTTGACGGAGGCGGTTCGCCGCAAGCCCTACTCGGTATTACTTTTCGACGAGATCGAGAAAGCGCATCCGGATGTATTCAATGTCTTGTTGCAAATTCTGGATGACGGCCGAGTAACCGATGCTCAAGGCCACGTGGTGGATTTCAAGAACACGATCATCATCATGACCTCGAATATCGGCAGTCAGCGCTTGCTCGATGGGGTGACGGGCTCTGAAATCCCGGACTCGGTGCAAGAGGCGGTGATGACCGAACTCAGAGCCAGCTTCCGACCCGAGTTTCTCAACAGGGTAGACGAAACGATCATCTTCAAGCCGTTAACCTTGGAGGAGATCGAGCAAATCGTGGATCTTCTTTTGGACGAGCTGAACGCATCGCTTGAGGAAAGGCGTATTACGGTGGAGCTGGAAGACGAGGCCAAGCAGTGGATTGCCGAGAAAGGGTTTGATCCCGTTTATGGGGCTCGTCCTTTGAAGCGCTTCATGCAGCGATCCATCCAGACTTCCTTGGCTAGGGCCATCATCGAGGGTTCCGTTTCGGAAGGTTCCACCGTCAAGTATTCGCTTGATGGCGACAATTTGAAACTTCTTTCGACGGAAGCTGTCGAAGTTAGCTAGACAGAATTTACAGGCAAAAATAGGAGGAGTGAGCGGCTGGCCCTCAGGGCTGGCCGCTCTTATTTTTGGCTTGGCGAGAAATGCTTGCGAGCGACTTTTCTAAAACGGCAACTCAGCTCGAAACCCATTTTTTCAGAATGTTTCGCAATGCTCTGTGCTCGAGAGGCTTGGGTAGGTAGTCATCCATGCCGGCATCGATGCACTTCTGCCTATCGCCAGCCATGGCCATGGCGGTTAGGGCGATGATGACAGATCGGTTGCCATTGTTTTCGTTGCTTCGAATTTCTCGAGTAGCTTCAAAGCCATCCATCTCAGGCATTTCGCAATCCATGAAGATAAGGTCGTAGCAGACGGACGAGGTCGCCTCGACAGCTTCGATGCCGTTTCCAACGGTGTCCGCATGCAAACCGAATTTCTCCAGCATGTGGGTTATCAGCTTCTGGTTTCCGCTGTTATCCTCCACCACGAGTGTTTTAACCCCGCTGTAGATCGCCTTTATTTCCTCGTCGGGCTCGAGCATTTCAAGGTCTTCTTCCTTGCCGGAACTTGGCTCAAGCATGGCTGTGAATATGAAGGTGGAGCCTTTTCCCTCTTCGCTCTTGATCTGGATGTCCCCCCCCATCATTTCGGCTAGGCTTTTGGAGATGACCAGACCCAGACCAGTCCCTCCGTATTTTCGTTTGGTAGAGGAATCCGCCTGCTTAAAGGGTTGGAATAGTTGCTTCCTGACATCCTCGTTGATGCCGATTCCAGTGTCTTCGACCTCAATGACGATCAATGCCGTTTCGTCGGGATGAACGATCTGGGAAACCTTGATTTCGACATGCCCTTCGGGAGTGAATTTGATAGCATTGCCGACAAGATTGAGAATCACCTGACGCGTCTTGCCTGGATCGCCAATCACGTATTCCGGAACGCCTTCCGAATAGGTTTTCAAAAGCTTCAAGTTCTTGCCCATGGCGATGGGCTTGGTCACGTCGATCACTTCCTTGATCAAGGTCCTCAGGTTGAAGGTCACGATTTCCAGCTGCTCGCGCCCGGCTTCGATTTTGGAAAAGTCCAGGATGTCGTTGATAATGCCCAGCAGATTGTCTCCTGAATTGCGGATCGTCTCCACGAAGTCTTCCTGTTCGGTATCCAATTCGGTTTCCAACAGAAGACTGGCGAATCCAATGACCCCGTTCATGGGCGTCCTTAACTCATGACTCATCATGGCTAGAAATTCGCTTTTGGTCTGGCTTGCCTTTTCCGCCTCCTCTTTGGCCTTCAAGTAGGCTGCCGTACGTCGCTCTACGGTTTCCTCCAGCCGCTTGTTCTGGTCTTTGAGCTGATTTCTCAGGATCAGGCTGTCCAAGGTGGTGGCCATGGCCGTGAGCATAAGAGAAATCTCCGTCAGGATCAGATTCGAATGCTGAACTCTGTCGTCAGGAAAATGCGCTACGAACATCCCTAAGGTTCGTTCCTTGGTGCTCAAGGCGTGCATGAACAAATGGTATCCATTTTCTGGATCTTCCCATATGAAGTTGCGTTGCTGCTTCAGAGCCCAAGCGAAGGTTCCGGTTTTTATGGAGTGGTGGACGATTTCCGGCAGTTGTCCGTACTCGTCCTGCTCTTTGGTGGGAAAAAGTTCAAACGCTCCATCGGCTGGGCTCACCATCCAGCAGCCTTTGTGCGGAAAGTAGTGGATAGCGTCGATTTCGCTCTCCGTGATCTGAATCACTTCGCGAATGCTGGCCGCTTCTCTTAGCTTGCGATGAAATAGATCGAGCATCTCGAACCTGCCAACAATCTGTTCGAATTTTTCCTGCTGCTCGTTATCCATGGACGTTTACTGCTGGTTCCTCGGCTCTCGATCAGTTTTTCTTTTGCAGGAAGATGCTGCAGACTTCCTCGTACTGCCTTTGCAGTTCTTCGACAATGTAAAACAGGCTGGATTCATCGAGTCCACTATGGCCCCAAGCCGCCTCCGAAAAGGTTGGAATGTAGCGTTCGCCAGTAAATCCCATTCCTAACGCTTCGGTCAGAAAATCCGCCAGGTGAATCAGGCTCGCGTCTCTGGCTGATATTTTAGCTAAAACCGGTTTAATGTGGGCCGCTACCAATTCGGAGAGCGAATCGGGAAGCTTCCAGCCTGACAAGAGAGCTCCTCCAACATCGGCGTGATTAAAGCCTAGGATCTCGGTTTCAATGTGATGCTGATGCACTTCCCTTTTTCGCGAAAGCGATATGATCTCCATGGCTTTCTCAGGCTCCTCCCTGTAGATGATGAGCCGGCCGATCTTGTGCAGCAGCCCTCCAAGGAAGAATCGCTCCGAATTGGCTTCACGCAACTCCAGGGCCATGATTCTCGCGCAGAGGCCGCAAGCGATGCTTTTGCGCCAGAACTGCTCCATGTTGACCAGGTCGTCCGGTATCCCGGTAAAGATATCCATGATGCAGGTCGATAGAGCCATGTTTTTGAACTGCTGAAGTCCGATAACCGTCAGCGCGTCGGGAATAGTGGATACCTCACTGGGATATCCATAAAACGCGCTGTTCGCCAATCTCAGCAGGCGGGCGCTCAGTCCCTGGTCGTTGAGGATGATTTTACCCATGTCGTCAAAGGACGTATCCGGGTCCTCTACTGCCTCCTGGATTTTGCTATAAACGGTCGGAAGCGTGGGCATCCTATCGGATTTAGAGACCAGACGCTCTAGCTTGGGATTCATTGAGCATCCTCCTTTCGCTTGGCGGCGATGGCCTCTTTCTGGATGCAGAATTTTCGGATAATCTCCACCGCAGGATGGGTCGATTTGACGAGTTTGAATCGCTCGTTCACGACACGCTCCGCCTTTTCGAGAATGCTGGGTGAGAACTGGTCTAGGTTGATGCGCTCTTCCTCCTCGTCGTCGTCCTCGATTTCCACATTGGGAATGCCCCACATTTGCAGGATGTCGACGTGCCTATTCTCTAGCTCCACGCCCTTCTTGAAAAGAATCTGGCCATCTAGATTGAATACGTCGCTTGAAAGAACCATACCTTCTTCCAGCTCGTGAGGTTTTTTGAGAGACATACCGTAGCGTTAAGAGTTGGATGTGACTGTATGTTCCTTGTTTTACGTTTTCAAGTTATGAACTCGGAAATTCTGAATTCGGCGATAAGAACCCTTAAATGAGGTAAGGAAAATTTCCCTACGACAAGTTTACTCGAGTTCTTCAAGCTCGATAGCATTCCCGCTTCTCCAAAATCTAAGGGGGACAATGGGCAAAAGCAGGACGATGAGATTCAATGCCAGAAAACCTTGAAACAAGAGAAGAGAGACGAAACCGGAATGACTTTGCGTTGAATCCAGTTTTCCAATACCCCAACCAATAAACGCCCATGCGGCAATGAGATTTCCGCATATGGCTAGCATCATCCCAGAGCGTGGGCCCAGATAGTTTCCCCAACGGCACTGCGTCACGATCAGGCACCAGGCGGTGGCTGCCAGCAATCCGTTTTCCCGTTTATCCCATCCCCAGAAAACTCCGTACTCGAAATTCGAGTGAAGGCTTTCAAACACAATGCCGCCAAAGCCGACTAGCAAAGCCGCTAGCGTGAGCTCGTTGATCGTTTTCGTGGTTTGCGTGACGCTGATCGTATCCAGGATATCGGTAAGCATGGCCCTGAAAATCCAGATGATGCTGATGGAGCCGATGGTGAACATAAGAGCGAAACAAAGATTGGCTCCCAGATGATGGAGCTTGATCAAAAGGGTCGCTCCTTCGGCCCACGACTCTCGCATGAAAGCGTTTCCATGCAGACTCTGAAATTGAACGACGAATAACGCGACCAGCGCGGCCAGCGAGGCCGCCGTGTAGTAGATGCCAGAGCGTCTGGCTATTTCAAAGGCAAGGCACACCACGACTGCAAACAAGCTCATCAGAATAGCTGACGAATGTAGATTGAAGATCACGGTTTCTCCGATGATAGAGAGCCAAAGGAAGCTGCCTAACGCGTGAATCGCCAAGCTGGCTGCCATGAGAGCGAGACTGGACTGTTCGAGCCAAGCAGTAGGGCGTATCCAATGAATAATTGCCACCAGCAAAGCGATTGCGTAGCTGACGAAAGCGATTGAGAAGGGTTGCAGGGAGTTGAAGAAATGCTCGTAGCCGGCTTTTTTGCCGGCTTGCCTATCTAGCGAATCGATTCCGCTGAGGATTTTTTTCGCAGCGTCATTGAATCCCTCGATTTCGCCAGTTCTTCCGGCCTCCACTAGTTGGGCGTACAGGAGAGCCATCTCGTTTTGCTCGTTTCGCTGTATCAGTAAATCAAGCGCGGAACCAAGCTTTGCCCATTCGATTTTGCCACTATCGGTTTCATGCAGTAGCGGTGAAATGCGAGCGGTCTGTTCCCAGTCCTGAAATTCATACCAGGTCGTCATCATTTCTTCGTAGTCCCGTTCCTCGAATGGCTGACCGGCTTCTCTAGCTTCCAACGCCTGGGTCCCTTTGGCGACTATGGTTTCCAGGCTTTCGATTCTCTCCAGCGGACTGCGTGTTCCTGTCGAGAGGGAAGACCCCAGCAATTGGAAAGTGGAAACCGAATCCTGGAGACGAATGATATCCTTTTGAAATTCGTTTCGAGCCTCGGGGCTTTGCTCCAAGGCGTCGGTGGCCTGGATTTCAATGCGTTCCAAGTACGGACTTAGTTCATCGTACGAATAGTATAAGGCGTCTGGACCTAGATCTACAAAACGCTTCAAGCTGAATTTGGATTGATCTTCTGTAGGCAGCGGTCGGCGCTTCAGATTCGATTGTATTTGAGGATTGGTTACGATAAAAATTCTTCGAGTAGCCGCCTTTTCGGGATCAATGAGTATTTCGAATAGCCAGGCTATTGCCGACTGGTCTTCGGAATCGCTCCAGTCGAAGCTGGAATTGCCGCTTATGCGCTGCAAGGCGTCTCTGGCCACGCTATCCCAAGGCAAAATCCGCCCGTCGAGGGATACCGGAATGCTGGCGAAGAGTCTTAGATTGTAATCGGATTGTGGAAGGCTCAGCCCGAAACGCAATGCGGCAAAGCAGACAACCAGGAATACGGCAATGATTGAAGGAATGAATTTCTTCATTTCTGAATGTATCTGAGCTCAACTTCCCGCCAAATCTGACTTCCTAGAAAAATCGCCGCGCCTAGGACAGTCATTAGCAGGGATCCGTACTGAGCGGTCCGAGTAGGATTGCGGACGACACGAAGCCGTGACTGGTTCGCTGCAGGCTCGATGCTATCAATAGCGTGCAGCGAGAAGCCTTGGCGAAACACAGGCTGATGTCTTCGGATGGTTGGCTCAGGCTCTTCTTCCGATTGGTCGCCAAAGCGAATCTTGATCGATTTGGAATCCCTTGTCTCGTCGTCGCTCCGCTCATGAGCGATTTCCACCATCGTTAGAGAGAATGGCAAGAATCCTCGCTCATGCCTTAGATGCAAGGCGTATTCTTTCTCTTGATACGAAAAGATTTGTGGTCCCCATCCATCGACTAGGAGCCAAGTCCCAAGGACCTCGTCGGTCTGGTGGTTGAAGAGAGTCACCAGCGCTGCAGGGCGATTGACGTCGTTTTCCTTGCCGGACTTTGGCAAGGGTGTGGCGTAGGTCTCCGATCCAAGACCGTTACTGGCTAGCAAGGCGTTTCGCGGCGTTATGCTGCGACGAGCAGCGAGTTGAGAATTAGGCAGAAAACGATTAACGCTTACGGTGAAGGGAAGGTCCGGGATGTTGGCTCCTATGCGCCTTTCCAGCATGTCTTGCGAGATCACATGAGCCCGATCTGCAGTCTCGGAGACTCCTCGCTCGTAAACGACCAGTTCGACTTTCTTCGGGTTCTCGAACGCATTGGTTTCCCTTGCCAGCGATAGCGTGGCTATGCCTTCTTTCGAGGTCAGGCTAGCGATGAAAAGACTGGCAATGAGGAAAGTGAAACCCCCTTTGACCAGAAAGGATTGGAGAAACGAGAAAGAGAAGGCGGCCGTCACGACCAGGCTCGAGGCAAGATTCATGAATAGAACGAAGCCAATCATGTAGCCGCCTGGCAAATACGGTAGATAGATTTCGTTGTCGGGAACTTGCCAATACACGAAGGCCGCATAGAAATACTTGTCGATGACGCCTCTCAGGCCAATCGAATCCTGTTCCATGGCGGCGAAGAAAAGCAGAAGAATAGCGACAACGAGACAGCTTACCGTGATTTGACGAGAAGCTATGAGCTTTAAAGTGGACTTCATTCTCGACTCTTCACCCTTTACTTTCCGATTCGAACGCGACGGAGTTGAGCAGGCCTTTGAACCGGTTTCTTTGGGTTTCTATTAAAAAAGGATCTCCTCTCATCTTGAAAAACCAGGTCGTGTTGTTTCGGTTCAGTATTGCCGCTAGTATTCGGTCGGACGCCACTTCCTTTTCGCTTTCCGTTTCAGGTTTCAAATCGAACAGCAGGAACTCGAGCTCCCCGCTGCTTAGCCTTGAAGCCTTTCTCGCTATTTGTCTGCTAGTCCATTCAGAGAGTCCAACCTGCCTCCGCCATCGGTTTACATTGGCCATGATGCCTCCGGATTCGCCGGGAAAAGCGGATATGGAGAAATTGGCAACGGGGTGTCCTTCGATTTTTATGGAGTAATTGGCGACGCGATAAGGAGAGTTGGGCAGGGGAGTCCAGCCTTCTGGAGCTTCGAACTTAAGATTCGATGCCGTATCCAAATTTCCACTCTCGATAGCCACTCCTTTCGATTTGGTGAAAGAGAGGCTTCTGAGAAACGCGTAGAATTGACTCGCTTGGGCTTCCACGACTTCCGCGTCTCCTGAGATTTTGATCTGCCAGGATTGATCTTCGTTTCTAAAATAGGCTCCGATAGTTCTTAGGTTCTTTTCGGCAGACGCTTCCGTTTTGATGTCCAGAATTTCCATTTCGAATTCTCCGATTTGCCGATTGGAAAGCTGCGAATCCAGTTCTCGTCGAGAGGCCGGTTTTAGATTCAATTGGGCCCGCCAGTTGTTGGCGACTTGAATAAGCTGCCCTGCTTCTCCAGGCAGTGAAGAGACAGAGATGTCTACGGAGAGATCCGAATTGTTTGGGCTGTATTGAAAATTTCCCTTTCTAAAGGCGGTGAGCGGTAGCGGTTCCCAGGATTCGGGCTTTAGCCAGTTGATTTGAGGAGCGGTTCCGTCTGGACTTCGGCCGGATGCGATCAATTCGTCGAGCTCTTCCTTCGGTACGTCGTAGGAGGTGATTTCCGACTTTCCGCATCCTGACAGTAGCAGGGCCATTCCCGCCAGCGCCCATACGAGTTGAACGACCGATAGTCTCATAAAACGGGAGCAGCTAATGGGGATTCCCGTGAAGAGGCAAGCCGGAGTCTGCTTCGATAGGAATTATTGCCAAACCTTCATCAGCCGCTAAATTCCCGGGCCTATGCTCAAAAAGGAATCATCGCTGGACCGCGTTTTAGGGCGTATTGATACTCTCGACACAATCAATCTGACGAACCTGGCCCAGCGGTTGGCGCGCGAAAGAGCCTTGCTGGAAACGATTTTCGATACGGCTCTGGAGGGAATCATGGTGGTGGATGGCCAAGGAATTGTCCATTTCGCCAATGCGGCGAGCCGAAAGATGGCTGGGATTAAGGAAAAGGATATCGGAGTCGTTCCCCTATGGCGATTGGTTCCAGGACTTCGCGATTCATTGGGCTTGTCGGAGGGCCAGCCGCTCGAGTCCTCGGTCACCTCGCGCGAGCTTGAACTGACTTACCCTGAAAAACGCTATGTGAGGCTCTATATCCTTCCCATCGAAGAGGAGGGCGATCTGCAGGAGCTTGAAAGCATAAGAGACCGGTTTGTCGTCATCATCTCGGATATCACTCGGGAGAAACTAACCAATGAGGAGCAGATTGAATCCGAAAAGGTTTCATCGATTCTTTTGCTAGCCGCAGGCGTTGCCCATGAGCTGGGCAATCCTTTGAATTCCATTACCATTCACCTTCAGCTTCTGGAGAGGCGATTGAAGAAGATGAAGGGAAAGGAAGCTGCCAAGCTTCAGGACTCTGTGGAAATCTGTCGGAGCGAGGTGGACCGGCTTGATGGGATTATCGATAATTTTCTCGAGGCCATACGCCCTCGAGAGCCGGACGTTCAGGTGATTGACTTGAATGAGCCGCTAAGCGACGTGCTTCAGTTTTACGCCAACGAGCTGAGCGATCGGGAGATCAGCGTGGAAGTCGAAGTCGGCTCGGAGCCGCCGGTGGTTGCAGCGGATCGAAATCAAATGAAGCAGGCGTTCTTCAACGTTATAAAAAACGCGGTCGAGGCCATGGAGCCGGGTGGCGTATTGACGGTGAAGAACCGTTTCGACGATGAAAGCGTGTATTTGGAATTCAGCGATTCGGGCAGTGGGATCGGGCAGGAAGAGCTGCCTCGCGTCTTCGAACCTTTTCATACCAGCAAAAAGACGGGCACCGGCCTTGGACTGATGATCGTCCAGCGTATCATGAGAGATCATGGGGGACAGATTGGCATAGATAGCAAGGAAAAGGTTGGAACCGTAGTAACGCTCGAATTCCCTAAGCATTCGAAGAAATTTCGCATGCTGGAAAGTTGAATTTAAGGAAAACGTGACATTTTTTCCCATTGACCTAACGGGTTTATTGGAGAAGATAAGAAGCCATGATTCCTACGTTGCTAATTGTGGACGATGAAAAGCACACCCGGGATGGGCTTCAGCAAATGCTCGAGGATCAGTACGACGTGTATCTCGCGGAGAGCGCGGATCAGGCGTTTAATTTGATGGAATCGGAAACCTTTGACCTGGTCCTGACCGATCTTCGGATGCCGGGGAAATCTGGACTGAAGGTCATCGACAAAGCTCTCTCGCTTCCCAATAGCCCGCCCGTCTTGATGATGACTGCCTATGGCAATGTGCCCTCGGCTGTTGAGGCCATGAAAAGAGGGGCCTACGATTTCCTGACTAAGCCAGTCAATCTTGAGAAGCTCGAAATCCTCATCAAACGGGCTTTGGACTCCAAAAATCTCGAAACGGAGGTTAAGCAGCTCCACGAGCGTCTGGACAAGAAGTTCAGTTTTGAAGGTATTATCGGGAATTCGAGCGAGCTGAAGAAGGTTATCGAAAGGGTAAAGCTAGTGGCGCCTTCTAAAGCCAGCGTTCTGATAGAGGGCGAAACCGGGACCGGAAAGGAGCTCATTGCCCAGGCGATTCATCAAAACAGCAATCGTCCAGAGGGGCCTTTCATTGCGGTTCATTGCGCCGCTTTGCCTACCAATCTTCTTGAAAGCGAACTATTTGGCCACGAGCGAGGAGCGTTTACCGGAGCTACCGAGAGGCGGATCGGACGTTTCGAAATGGCCGATCAAGGAACGCTCTTTCTCGATGAAATCGGCGAGATCAGCTTGTCCACTCAAGTAAAGCTGCTGCGTTTTCTTGAGCAAAAGTCTTTCGAGAGGATTGGTAGTTCAAAGTCGATAACCGTCGATACGCGGCTGATCGCCGCGACCAATCGAAATTTAGCCGAGATGGTCAAGGAGGGGGAATTTCGCGAGGATCTCTACTTCCGTCTGAACGTGGTCCAGATCGAGATGCCATCTCTAAGAGAAAGGACCGAAGATCTTCCTTTGCTTCTTAATAGCTTCCTTGACGAGTTTTCCGATGAAAACGGCGTCGAGGCTCCGACCTTGGAGCCGGGAGCGATGCAATGCCTGCGTCGATACAGTTGGCCAGGCAACATCCGGGAGCTTCGGAACTTCGCAGAAAACGCTGTCGTATTGCACAGGGGAGGAAAGATCCATGATTACGATCTGGAATCGAAGTTTCGTGGCGAAACGCCAGCCCTGGATGGTTCGAATCGAGTGATCTCTCCTCTTGATAAGGAGGAAAACGAAAAGCGACTGCTGCGCGAAGCCTTGAGCGACGCCAAGGGAAACCGCACCAAGGCGGCAAAGCTTCTGGGTATCAGTCGACGAACCTTGCATCGAAAACTTCAGCAGTGGCCTGAGCTGGACGTTAAAGATAGGTAGCAAATGTCGAGGCAATTTTCTATTGACTTAAAACGTCAGAGATGAAGATTACCGCCTCTCTTTTGACGCGGGCGTAGCTCAGTTGGTAGAGCACCACCTTGCCAAGGTGGCTGTCGTGAGTTCGAATCTCATCGCCCGCTCCAACCTTCGCTCGAGCGGATGCGAGAAGAAGGTTGCTGCGACGAAGCTTGTTAAAGCGTAGTCGAGTTGATGAAAATCCTCAAGCTCGAGCTATGGCTCAACGCGCTTCATCAGAACTAAAGCTAGCTCAATATCTATTTATTCCTAGCTTGCCGCTCCCGCTAAGACTGCCACTTTCGTTGGCGTGAAAGCTTCCGACTTTTTTTCGTATCCAGAAAGTATGCCTTTTGCGGATTGCTTTGATCCGGATGCTGCGCCTTGGGAATGGATCAAGCGAATCAAAGGGGCTTTGGAAGAACTGGAGTATTCGGAGGTGCCTCACGAGTTGCCTGCCGGCGTCCATATAGAAGGAAAGGTTGTGCTGCATGAGTCGGTTAAGCTGCCTGCCTTTTGCTCCATCACAGGACCTTGCTGGATCGGCGAAAATGTCGAGATTCGTCCAGGAGCTTACATTCGCGGCAATCTGATTGCCGGCCCCAATTGCGTCCTTGGCAATTCGTGCGAATTCAAAAACTGCCTGTTAATGGAAAAGGTTCAAGTGCCGCATTTTTCCTATGTTGGCGATTCCGTTCTGGGAAGCGGAGTCCATCTCGGAGCGGGCACCATTCTCTCCAACCTTCGCCTTGATCAGAGTTCGGTTAAGATTAAAAGTGGTGACGAATTAGTGGATACAGAGATGCGAAAGCTGGGAGCCATCATGGGCGAGAAGTCGGAGACGGGTTCCAACGCGGCTCTGATGCCAGGCTCGGTCATTGGGAAACGCTCGCTGATAGGTCCCGTTTCCTGTTTCAAGGGTTTTTTGTCGGCGGATAGCATCTATATGGAAAAGGCCGAGAATCGGATCTTTCCGAGAAGAGATTGATCGTGAACAGATTGCTTGAATTTATCGATTAAGAACTCTACAGAATCGCCCCTCGTGGAGCAAAATTCCTAGCGAACTAAAATGCGTATTTTATCTGGTATCCAGCCTTCGGGCCCACTGCACATTGGCAACTACTTTGGCATGATGAAGCCATCCATCCAACTGCAAGAGCAGGGAGAGGCCTTTTATTTCATAGCCAACTATCACTCGATGACGTCGATTTTCGATGCGAATACGCGCCGCGAGTATTCGGAACGGAACGCTCTCGATTTTCTAGCTTGCGGGTTGGATCCGGAGAAAGCGGTTCTTTTCATGCAATCGGATGTTCCAGAACACGTAGAGCTTTCTTGGATACTGTCTTCCATTTGTCCAATGGGTCTTTTGGAGCGCTGCCACAGCTACAAGGACAAGATAGCGAAGGGCATTTCTCCTAATCACGGGCTCTTCGCCTATCCCGTTCTCATGGCGGCGGACATTCTTATCTACGACTCTGATGTGGTCCCGGTGGGCCAGGACCAGAAACAGCATCTCGAAGTTACGCGAGATCTGGCCATAAAGTTTAATCAGACCTACGGCGAAACCTTTGTTGTCCCCGAGCCTAGGATACAAGAAGGCATTGCCAGAATACCGGGCTTGGACGGAGAGAAGATGAGCGCCAGCTACAATAATACGATTTATATTTTCGGTGACGAAAAGGAAATGCGAAAGCGTGTCATGAGCATTGTCATGGATAGCCGTTCCCGCGAAGAACCGAAGCCTGATGCCGAGCAAAACAATGCCATTCAGATACTTCGGCATCTGGTTAGCGATGAGGAGTATCAAGAGGAGCTAGGAAAGCTGAGCGAGGGAGGATACGGCTACGGAGATCTTAAGAAGAAGCTTTTCGAGTGTTACTGGACCTATTTCGAACCTGCTCGCAAACGCCGAGCGGAGTTGGAGGCCAACCTGGATTATGTTCGAGACATTCTGCGAAAGGGGGCGGAAAAAGCTCGGGAAATCGCTTCAAAAGTCAACAAGCGTGCCCGAATTGCTTCGGGTTTAGAGTAGCCTGATGCCTGTTGCAGAATCTTCATGGCATTATTTCATGGATACAGGGACGTTAGCTGAATTTTACCAGTCTGTTACCTTTGACTGTAACTTTTTGAGAATCGCTTCTGAACGCGGAAAAAAGTCGAAAATCGTCAACGGAGCTTTGACATATTTTCAGGGCATACCTACAAGCTGCCTCTTTATTAACGATTTATGAAGAGAATGTCCTCATTCTCAACTGTTTGGATAGCTAGTTAGCGTTGTTTGGAGAATATGTCATTAGGGCAGAAGATAAGTGTAATGGTGGTCGACGATTCAGCCACCGCTCGGCGAATATTGACTGACATTATCAACAGAAGTCCGGAAATGCGCGTCGTCTCTGCTGTATCCGATCCTTACGAAGCGGTAGCTGAGCTTAAAAAAGCGACCCCTCATGTGATGGTGCTGGATGTTCAGATGCCTCGTATGGATGGCATCACCTTTCTTAAGAAGCTGATGAAGCAGCATCCCATGCCAGTCGTCATGTGCTCAAGCTTCACGGAGCGAGGTTCCTCCATATCCCTACAATGCTTGGAAAATGGAGCGGTCGACATTATAGCGAAACCTAAGGTCGCCACCAAAAAAGACATGGATGAGCTGGAAACGCGTATCCATGACACGCTCCACTCTGCTGCTTTTGCTCGGTACCGTAGTCGCGATGGCGGCAAGCTTTCTCCTGCCAGCAAGCCTCGACCCAATACGACCGTTAAGCCCCAGGCCAAACTTACGGCTGACGAAATTCTTCTCCCTCCAAGCGCCATCTCGATAAAAAATATTCCAACGACAGCTGACAAGCTGATCGCCGTGGGGGCCTCGACAGGCGGCACTGACGCCATACGGGTCTTTCTACAAAAAATGCCGACTGATTGTCCTGGGATCGTCATGGTACAACACATGCCGGAGCATTTTACCTCTTCTTTTGCGAATCGTCTCAATGAGACTTGCGCGATCACCGTTCGAGAGGCCAAGAATGGCGATAAGGTGGAAAAGGGCGTAGCCTTGCTGGCCCCAGGCAGTCATCATCTAATTCTCAAGCGCTCTGGAGGCCGCTACTTTGTCGAAATCAAAGAGGGTCCTCTGGTAAGCAGGCACAGACCCTCGGTGGATGTACTCTTCCGTTCGGCTGCATCGTGCGCGGGCAAGAACGCGGTAGGCGTTATCCTGACCGGAATGGGCGATGATGGGGCGACTGGCATGAAAGAGATGAGAGAGTCCGGCTCTTACAATTTCGCGCAAAGCGAGGAAACCTGTGTAGTATTCGGCATGCCCAGTGAAGCGATCCGAGCGGGAGCGGTTCATGAAACGCTTCACTTGGAAAAGATTGCCGACGCCTGTTTGCGAAAAATCAAATAACACGATTTCCAGTTAGCCTGAATCTGCGTCTGAAGAATAGCGCGTATCAGCTTTGAAGGCTTCTAAACTTGTCGGCCGTCCAAAAGTCGATAGGTTCGTGACTTTAAGGAATTCACTGGCTAATCAACTATGGACCAAGGCATGGCTTTTTCAGCAAGAGCGGTAGCGAGAACATTTTTTCTGTTTGCAGCCTTAATTGCTCTTCCCTTTTCGCTGTCTGGAAAAGGCCTGAACTATAAGCTCGCTCCGGAAGAGCTTTACGCCTCGGCTTTGGAATACCTCTACGGCAACGACGTGGATCTCAATCCTCGTAAAGCTTCGTCACTACTAAAGAAGGCGGCGGCCCAAAATCACGCCCGTGCTCAGAACCTCTTGGCTCTATTGTATTTGGAAGGCCAGGGAGTTCGAAAAAGCATGCGCCAGAGCGCCTATTGGTTTCAGCAGTCGGCCGAAAACAACTATCCCCCCGCGATGTACAATCTAGGCTATGCCTACATTACGGGGCGGGGCGTGTCTCGCGATTATCAATTGGCCCACGAGTGGCTTATGCGGGTGGTTTCCCCGGAAAAGCCGCTTGCGGTCAGTCCCGAAGATTTCGCCTTCTTTAAGGAAATCGTGGCTTCCTCCCAATATCAAATTGGTCTCATGCACGCTACTGGAGTTCATGTTGAGAGAGATCTGACGACGGCTGCGGCTTGGATTGAAAAGGCGGCTGACGAAGGAAACTATCAGGCTAGTCTTTACATGGCTAGCGCCTTTGCTCGTGGCGAAGGAGTATCGCGTGATATCGAACGCTCCAACCACTATCTGCAAATGATGTCGTTGGGAGCTCAGAATTCGTTTCGCATGATGCTCTCCCGCTACTATTTCCAAGACGTTGAAGGGGCATTCAATAATGAGTTGAATCACTTGGCGGAGTCGTTCGACGAGGAGATGCAGGCCGAAATAATCGAAAAGCAGATCGAGATCGCGCTCGGCTTTCTGAACGCCGAAAATCCCGACCGCAATCCTTCCGAAGCGATCAAATGGCTTCGTTTGGCTTCGGGTGGCGGCAGTAACGAGGCCAAACATCTTTTGGCCAATTTACTCTACAGGGGAATCGGAACCAGTCGCGATTTGTCGGAAGCGTATCGGAATTATGCTGACGCTTCGGAAGGCAGTCCGATAGCAGCTTACAATCGCGCGGTCCTGATCAAGCTTGGCGAGGCTCCTTCCGATGCTGATGACTATGAAAATTGGCTATCCGTCGCTGCCAAAGGAGGCCTGTACGTCGCCCTCCAAGGGCAAGACGACCCTTCGAAGCTGCAGCAGATGAATTACGATGAAATTCTGCAGGCTTGTATCCAGGCTGCGGATGCGGGTGATCCTAAAGCGGAATATTGTCTGGCGATTCGCCACATGCTGGGTCGCGGGGTTGAGAAGAATGTGGACGAGGCCAGAAGGCTTTACGAGAGTTCGGCTAGAAAAGGCTACGCTGACGGGCAGCATGGAATAGGGGCCATGTATTATTTGGGGTATGGGATGAAGAAGGATTTGGACCTTGCCCGGAAGTGGTTTGAAAAGGCGGGTGAACAGAATCATGCCGAAGCCTTGTTCCGTTTGGGATTGATGTACGAATCTGGTACTGGCGTTGACGTGAATATGTATCAATCCTTCAACTACTACAGCAAAGCTGCTGAACTTGGTCATGTCTCCGCTCAAAACAATCTGGGTGTGATGCTCTGGAGCGAGAAGGGCCCTTATCAGAATAAGAAGAAAGGTATCCACTATTTGAGGATGGCGGCGGATAAAGGAGATCAAGTCGCCCTGTACAACCTGGCCATCGAGATGTTGAAGGGAAAGCGGCTGGATCATGATCCTGAAGAGTCGCTTAACATGCTCATGGAGTCGGCCGAAAAGGGCTATGCCAATGCTCAGCTCACTTTGGCTAAGCTTTTCGATTTAGGGCACTATGTTGAAGAGGATGCCTCGGAGGCTGCCGTTTGGTATGAGAAAGCGGCGGAACAGGGGATTTATGAGGCGCAGATGAAAATCGCCGCCATCTACAAGACTGGCGAAGGCGTTCCTAGAAGTCGAACGAAGGCCCTTATTTGGTATGGCCAGGCCAGCCAGCTCGCCTCGTTCGAGGCTATGTGCGAAGTAGCGAAACTGCATAAGGAACTTAACTGGTCTGGTTCGGATCCTGCCCGAGCGAAGGACCAGTTTGCCGCTCTGATTAAAGATGGTTACGCCCCGGCCTACCTCGAGCTTGCCGAGATGTATGAGTCCGGAATCGGGATGAAAGCCAACCCTAGGAAAGCCATGCGGCTTTATAAGAGCTGCGCGAAAATAAAGGGCTTCACTTTCGCCGCTGCCGTTACGGACTCCATGTATCATCTTGGACGTTGCCTCCATGAAGGAGTGGGAGGAAAAGCGGATGTCGAAAAAGCTTTTTCCTGGTACTCCCAAGCTGCGGAAAGAGGGCACTCGCAAGCTCAATACGAGATCGCCTTGATGTATCTGAAGGGGACGGGAATTGGAAGTAACCTATCCGAGGCCATGAAATGGATGCGTTTCTCAGCTGAAAACAAGAACGTTGGGGCCTTGGAATTTTTGGGAATGGCTTATGTCAAAGGACAAGCTGGGGCGCCTGAGCGAGATGAAGCGATTGCCTATCTGAAACTCGCCCTCGAGCTTGGCAGCGTTTCAGCTCAGCAGGCTTTGCGGAAACTGGGCGTGGAAATCGAGAAGACTAGTCCAACCGCCCCAGGCGAAAAGAATGACTTTCGCAATGAAGAAGTCGCCGGGATGAGCGACTTGGTCGTTTCTTAGAGCCTATCTTGTTTCGCTAACTCTCCTTTCTCCTCGGGATGATCTTTTTTCTAAGAAATCCCAAGCCAGTCGCGTCATCTCTTTTGAACATGGTTAAAAATAACGTTTTCCAGAGTTGAATGCGTATGGTTTCGAAGGGTTCGAAAGAGTTTGAATGGGATTGGGCGCGCGAGGTCATCGAACTTCATCAGTCGTCGCTAATACGTTACGCGACTAGCATTTTGAAGGATGGGGAGAGAGCGAAAGACGTCGTTCAGGAGACCTTTATCAAGCTTTGTCGAAGCGATCGGAGTCAGGTTGAGGAGCATTTAGTGCCTTGGCTGTTTCGGGTGACGCGTAATCAGGCTTTGGATGTGTTGAGGAAGGAAAAGCGAATGAGTCGTTATGAACAGCCTGAGGTGGTTGAAAGCCTGGCGGATGTGAGTGTGGATACCATCAGGGATAGAGAGAAGAGAGAGGCGATCGATACGCTTCTTCAGCTGGTTCGGGCATTGCCCGGCAAGCAACGCGAGGTGGTCCTGCTGAAGTTTCAGCAGGACCTCTCCTACAAGGAAATTAGCGAAGTCACGGGAATGACGGTGAGCAATGTGGGCTATGTCCTGCACCATGCTCTTAAGAAATTAAAGCAACGATGGAAGATGGTGGAGGCCGCATGAAAAAGGAGCCAGACATGAATAAGTTAGATGCAGACGATCCAAGATTTACGGCGAAAGCCTTGAATGAAACACTAGCCGATAGCGAGAACGCTGAAATCGAGGCAAGCAGCCAAGAGGAGTTTGAAGAACTACAGGAGTTCGCTGGGCTGCTAGAAAAGGAACTGAAGGCGGATAAAGGTGACGCTATGCTTGAGGGGGAACGTCTCGAGGCCATTAAGAGCGCCTCGTCGCCAAAACGCAAATACACGATTTTGCAATTTCCGGTTTGGGCTTCAACGCTAGCGGCCACGGTTGCCGTCGGTTTTGTCACGCTGGTTTCGATACGAACGTGGCAAGAAGGCGATTCGATTGCCGAGCAGGAAATGCGAAATCTCTCTGATGACGTGATGCGGGGAGCTGCTACTGCGGATGGAGATGCAGCCTTGCTGACTGTTCAGGAAGAAAGAGACACTGATTTGCCGACCGAGGAGGCTTTTGTTGTCACGCCCGCTTCGAATGAAAGCGCGTCGTCTCTTTATGGGGAAGCGAAAGTGGGAACTGCTCAGGATCGATTATCCGAACTTCGGTCTCAAGCTGGCAAGCCGGCTACCAGTATGGAAACTCAGCACCCTCAAGCTGCCACGGTATTGAATGAGCCATCACAGCAAGCCCCCGTTCCTCTCGATACCTTTCAATCGACCGATCCGAATGTGATTTTGAGAAATCGTTCGAGGGGCGCCATACAATCTCAGCCAAACTCGATTGCAGCAGAGACGGAGTCCGATATGGGCTTTGCCGACGAGAAGGAGGAGGTTATTCTGCTTTCGCCGTTTCAAGTTGCTGCAGGGGAGTTTCAGAGACAGGAAGCGAAAAAGGGGGATTTTCTGGTTTCGAATGAATCGGGCTTTGCCGAAAGTAGCCAAGGTTCTCGTAGAACAAGAGAGCAGCAGGCCCAGCCAGTCCTTTCACTAAACCGGCTCTCTCTGGCTCTTCCTCCTTCTCCAGCCCCCGATTATCGTATCCAAAGAGAGGATTCAAATAGAGAAGGCTACGCCCGTATTGTGGAAAACGAATTCAAGAATCCTTTGGATCATCCGCTTTCCACTTTTTCGATCGATGTGGATACAGCTTCTTACGCGAATGTGAGGCGTTTCCTCAATCAAGGCGTTCTTCCTCCGACCGACGCGGTTCGTATTGAAGAAATGGTGAATTACTTTGCCTACGCTTATGAGGAACCCAAGGACGATCATCCCTTCGCAACACTTATCGAGGCGGCCAGCGCTCCCTGGAAGCCGGAGCACCGATTGGTACGCATCGGATTGAAAGGCAAGGAGATAGAGAAAGCCGATCGTCCCAACGCCAATCTGGTTTTTCTGGTCGATGTTTCAGGATCGATGTCGAATCCCAACAAACTTCCATGGGTAAAGGAGTCTTTGAAGATGCTCACCGAGCAGATGGGAACAAACGATCGCGTCGCGATTGTCGTTTACGCAGGCGCTTCGGGTTTGGCTCTGCCGTCGACCACCGCCAACAACAAAGAGACCATCTTGCACGCTCTTGATCGAATGCGGTCTGGGGGTTCAACCAATGGCGGGGCTGGCATCAACTTGGCCTACAAAGTCGCGTCGGATCACTTTATCGAGGACGGTATCAATCGCGTGATTCTGTGCACCGATGGCGATTTCAATGTAGGTACGACCGATCAGGGAAGCTTGACTCGACTGATTGAGGAAAAGGCCAAGACCGGTATTTTCTTTTCTGCCATCGGGTATGGCATGGGCAACTACCAGGATTCCATGATGGAGGAGCTGTCTAACAGGGGAAATGGCAATTACGCCTACATCGATTCTCTGCAGGAAGCCAACAAAGTGTTCGTTGAAGATCTTCTGGGTACGCTGATGACCATTGCCAAGGACGTGAAGATTCAAGTCGAGTTCAATCCAACTCAGGTTAACGCGTATCGACTTATCGGTTACGAAAACCGGAAACTCGCCAAAGAGGATTTCAATGACGACACCAAGGATGCTGGCGAAATTGGGGCAGGGCATACTGTTACGGCTCTCTATGAAATCGTTCCAGTTGGAATTGAGCTGGAAACTCCTTCCGTTGATCCGTTGAGGTACCAGACGTCTGACGATCGTTCGCGAAGAAATGCGGTTTCCGACGAGCTGCTGACCGTAAAACTTCGATACAAGGAGCCGGACGCGGATACCAGTCAGCTATTGGAGTTTCCATTTGCTCAAGCTCCTCAAGCCATCGAGCAAGCCTCCACCGATCTGCGTTTCGCTGCCAGCGTGGCGGGTTTGGGAATGCTGCTCAGGGATTCTCAACACAAAGGGGATATCACCTTCTCCGATGTCATCAATCTCGCTGAATCCGCCAAAGGCTCGGATACCAATGGTCGTAGAAGCGAGTTTGTCGGCCTGGTCCGAAAAGCGAGAGACTTGTCCATGCAGAATGGTGCAAATGGCCGTCCCAACCCCGTACCATCGCCGGAATTCTGAATATATCAAGGGTAGGGACGACTTGCTAAGTCGTCCACAGAAACTCGGATAACTTGGCAGGTCATCCCTACCTTTCAGCTAACCGCTCACAAGACGAATTCCACCATCGACATGAGCTCCGGTATTTAAAGTATCGGGGATTATGCGATTTCATCTGATCACTGGGGCGAGTCGCGGGATAGGTCTTGAGCTAACCAAACAGTATTTGGAACTTGGAGACTCGGTCTACGCCTGCTGTCGATCGCCTGAAACTGCTCGCGAGCTTGGAAGGCTCGAAACGCAGTTCAGTGAAAGATTGACGATTGTTGAATTGGATGTGACCCGTGCAGATCACATCCAGCGACTGGTAGATCAATTTAAAAAGGAAAATGTCCAATTGGATACGCTGATTCTTAATGCTGGCGTTGCTTTGCCGGAAGCTTTTGGCAAATGGAGCGAAGAAGCGTTTCTGGCTACATTAAAAACCAATCTGATAGCTCCCGCTTTAGTGGCTCAGGCTTTAGTAGGTTTCCTTAAGCCGGAAGCCAAGGTCGTGAACATTTCATCTCGTATTGGATCTTTCGATGCGAAAATAAATTTGGCGAGTGATCAGGACGCTTATGCCATAAGCAAATCAGCCTTGAATATGCTGACCATGCGCTTAGCGGCAAAGGAAGAGATGCAGGGTAAAGTCATAGTCGCCATCAGTCCAGGGTGGGTGAGGACCGACATGGGAGGGCCTCAAGCGACATTAAGTGTTGAAGAATCGGCCAGAGGCATTATCAAGACTATTGAATCCTTAAGCTCTTCTCTATCTGGATCTTTCCTGTCTATCGATGGAGCGATCATACCTTGGTGAAATCCTCCTATAAACGCTTCAAGCCTGCCAGACCAAAGCCTTCGGGCGTCCCCATGGCGCCCATGATCGACATGGTCTTTCTCCTCCTGGTTTTCTTCATGTGCGTTAGCTCTATCACCCAGGCCGGAACCCAGATCAAACTCGATCTCCCCGATTCCACAACCAGCGAAGTGCCCAAAGATCTTTCCCATCGCCTGACGCTTTCCATCCAGGAGGATGAAACCATTTTTCTCAATGGCCGTCACGTTGCTAGCGAAGATCTCGAGCAAGAGCTTAGAGAATTGATGAAGAGCTTTCCTGAATTGAAACTTCGAATACGAGCCGATCAATCGGTTCCCTACGAGAGAGTGAAGATCGTTATGAAGAAAGCCGCGGCTGCCGGTATCCAAGATTACATATACGCCACCTATCAAGCCAGCCTGTAAACAGGAGCCGCTAATGAACACAGAAAAACTCTAATATTTCTCTTATGGAATGCTAGATATCTGCCCATGACAATAGTTGCTATAACGTTAAGCTACTACACCTTTTCCCATTCGCGTTTATTCGCATTCATTCGCGGTTCAAATAATGCCAATCTATTCTCCAAAACGTAAATCCAACTCCGTCGAGCTCCCCATAGCTCCGATGATCGACGTAGTATTTCTGCTTCTCATTTACTTCATGGTCAGCTCGACCATCCAGAAGCAGGAGGCCGACATCAGCTTCGCCTTGCCTGGAACAGTCCAGCAAGATGAGCCCCTCAACATTCCCGATGAGCAAATCATTTACCTATCGGCCGAAGGCCAAGCCAGCGTCAACGACTTCGCCTACGATTCCCCCAAGCAAGCCAGATTTTCCCAGCTTGCCAGAATGCTGACCCGCTTCAAGCAAGCCAGCGACGCGAACCGAGTCGAAGCCCGCATCACTATCGCTCCCGACGATGCCACGCCCCATCAAATGATCGTCAAAGCCATGGACGCGTGTGCGATTGCCGAAATCGATGCCGTCACCTTCGCCGTGGATTGACTGTTTCTAATGCTTCGATGAGGAATGCTGCCAATATAACAATCTTTCTCAAGATACGAATAATCTCGCAATCGAGCTAATTAAAGATAGATTTATCTCTAATATGAAGTTCAGACTGCAGGAGCTGCTCAAGAATCTTAAGAAGGAGATCATTCAAGATATTCCCGACGAGCTAGCTGCCTGTGAGGTCTGCGGTGCCACCGATTGCCGCAACGACGAATGGATCCACTGCGAAAATCGAATCGCCCACGAAAAGTGCCTGCGCCAAATCGCCGAGCGAAACAATCGTTAGTTCGGGAATTCCTTTGCTGATAATACCTCGTCTGAAAAATTGATTATCAGGTTATACGCATTTGATGAACCAGCATCGGATTTTAAGCTGGACCCTTCTAGGAGCTTCAATTCGACATCTTTATTGTACAATTTTGCCAATTTCCCGAGTTCTTTACTTTCTTCATACGGAAAACGCGTACCCAATTTATTATGTATGATAAGTAGAGGGTCTTCAAGTTGGCTGAGATGGCGGTCAGGCGAAAGTCTTGGAAATGGCCAAGTGACTGGTCCGTTTATCGAGATAATGCCTGAAAGTTTTGAGCCTGCTGTAGCTGCAGCTACGATTGCTAGGCGGGCTCCTTCTTCCGATCCCACCAAAAAAAAGGGCAAACTTGATAGCGTTTCGTTGTTCTTTATTAACTCTAGAAAAGCTCTAACCTCATCTAAGCCTCTCGTTCCCCAGCTTGAAAGATTGGGACTAATCGCAAGATAGCCGCGAGCGGCAAGTTCCCTTAACATCGAGTTAGCCACCTCGAGTTCATTCCCCTTGTCCGAGAGGTAAATGAACACGCCTTTCGTCTCCATGTTTCTCGGCGCGACGGCTACATTTGAAACATTATATTGAGCGGAGGCGAGGTTGATGCGAACTGGCTTAACGTCTAGCTTTCCGGCAATCGTGAATCCTAGAAGCAATAGTCCAAGTGACAGAAAAACCGCGACGGAAACTGAGTGCAGCAATGGCATGCGAAAAGTTCGCTTACAATTGTATCCGTTCTTGAATACAGAAATCGCCACAGAAGCGATGACGACGACGCAAAGAATAATCGATACCTTGGGTTTGATAATAAAAGTGGAGAATAGTCCAGAGATGGCGTAGGAGAAAATCGCCAGAACTAGAAAAAGAAGGGTTTGGCTTTTGAATTTCAGTGCTGTCAGGAATCCCGAATACAAAACAAACAAAAGCGTAGCGAGATACGCGAAGAAAGCGACGATTCCCCAGTAGGAGCTTATGGTTAGGTAGTCATTCACCGCGTTTCGGTAGCGCGTTTTGGAGTGGGGCGGCTGATACCATTTGGTGTAGGTATCATGGAATGCTTCAGCTCCGACTCCTCCGAGCCAATGGTCAGCTGTCATAGCCATTGCTCCTTTCCAAAGCGTAATCCGGTTGCTGACTGAGTCATCGTTAGAAACGTTTACCGTTCCAGTTGCTCTACTTGCTCCTGCTGGCAGCATAAGAAGTGAACCGGAAAACAGGAGAAGCAAAACTCCGGAGAGCCATCGTTGTTTTGCGCTCAAGAAAATCGCCGCGACCAGCGAAACAACAAGTGTTACGTATCCTCCACGCGAGTACGTTTGAGCGACGAGATAGCAAAGGATACTGACCGAAGCGAAAGAAGCTGAAAATAATAGCCACTTAACAGTAGTCCATGCTTGTGAATTGCTTTGTTTTTTGGCCCATTGAAGAGCGGCATAGGAAACTGAGAGAAGACAAAGCACTATCATGACGAGAGACGTAGCCGCCTGATTAGGAGTATCCCACCAAAGCTGCAGTCTAGCTTGACCGGCATACGTGTACAGAGGCTCTATCATGGTTTTTCAGACCGCGGATGGATGCAGATAAACACGGATTTATTGGATACTTTGCTCAAACAATGATTTAGCCACGAAACAATAATCACGCTTTAAACAACAGGGGGCGACAAAACTCTCTTTGAACATCCGGGAAGATTTGCGTTCATTTGTGGAGAATAGTCAGTCCGACTCTAAGCGTAGTATTGTATTATACATATTCGGCGAGTCGACGACAATACGTTCCAGGCTCTCGTCGATTTCTAATAGTTTTTTGTCGATTACGCCATCGATTACGTAGTCATCGTATTGCTTTTGCATCAGAAGCTCCCCATCGATGCTATAGTACTCCCAGGCAAAATTAAAATAATCGCTTTTGGAAATGTAGAATATCTGCAGCCGAACGCGACCTCGCTTAATAGAGGCGAGAAAGTCATGCTTCTCTACTTCGGTTAGTTCTTCTTCACTCGCTCCAAGACTGGATAACTGGGTAAGCTTCTGCCTCTTTAAATGTTCCGCATCCATCTTCAGTTTTTCTTCTGGGACTGATGGAGCTTCGTAAACAAGCTTATAGCACTCAATATTTCTGTGTATTATATCTCCGGTTACACTGAAGTATTCAAGTTCTCTCGGATTTCCCAGTATCCTTTGGTACTCCTTGAAAATCGGAGGTAAGCGAATGATGGAAGGCAGTATGAATTCGAAGTTCAATTCTATCGCCTTGCCATTGATGATTCGCCACATTTTGTCCGCGTCTCGAAGAAAGACCCTATGTATCGGCTTCTTATCCAAAAGAAACTTTTCATCAGATCTTTTAATCAACACATTGGTTTGGGAATTGCGGAGAAATTTTGCCGAACTTGATACGGTTGTGCTGTTTTCGATCGTCTTCGATGAAACCTCCAAGCTTTCGAATGTGATCAGCGTCTCGTAGGCTTTTCTCAACAATTCTCCAGCGCTTATCGGATTGTCCGATGCGAGGTTTTTCGGTACGAGACCAAAAATAAATAGCATAGAAATCCAAGTACGCCTATAAACAAGTGATATTGCGATAACTGAGATTAAAGTTTTCCTTTTATTTGGAAGTAAATGCATCTGTTAATGATAGTTGAATTTCAAAAATATTAGTGTTTCCAAACTTTCGCGCCTGCTGAATCAAGTTTCCAGTAATTGTCAAAGACGCCGCGAGCGACAAGAGGATTTTTCTTGGCGTCGAAACGCGTAATGGCAAAGTCGAAAGCTCGCTTCGATAAAATATCCGCGTAGTAGCATTCTGGAGACTGACCAGCTTCGATGTAAACATAATGCTCTGGTTCGATTGGGTTTTGATAGATAAGTTCGAGAAAGAGCTCTTTTCCTCTCCACTCTCTATTTCCTATGTGGATACCTTGATCATCCAATCGAAATGGAAGCTCGCCAATCATTTGCGGGACAATGGCATTTTCGGATGCATTGCCAATTAGCCATAGATTATGATCTGCCATATCTTTGTTCGTTACTTCCGTATCTCGCTTAATTATAAAGCGTCCTCCCGACCATTCTCCTTCATCCGATCCGAATAGTTCATCTGAGATGCGAATAGCCCGGTCCAGGAGGATGGGTTCAGTACTTGAATTTCTTGTTCCATAGACGATGACGAAGCCTTCCTTCTCGATGTCACCGATGGGACCTTGTAGCTTGGGGCGTTTGGCTATCTTGCCATGGAGCTTATCACTTGTTTGTCCCCATCGCCCATTTTTCTTTTCTAGAACAACGGTTTGTTTCGGTTCGTCTACTCTTATCGGAACGGCCTGCCCGTTAATGGATAAGTCGACAGAACGAAGCTGGCTGCCGTTCAATCTATCCAATTTAATTTCAAATGATTGGGTGTTGCTAACAGCCACAGACCAGTTGTTTCCCGTCAAGCCGCCTACGCTCAGAGAGAATGGCCGCCAGGCCATTTCCTTGGCTGTCACCGTGAATCCATAGGCCGACCCATAACGAAGACTCGATTGCTTGAGCTCGAAAGCATCGGGAACCGTATTCAATGATCTAGGAGAGATTTTTAGCTCCGGAACCTTCCAGGGCGGGATGTGGTGTTCGGTATCTGGAACGATATCGAGCCGATATTCCTGGCTTTCATTTTTGATAGAGCGATAGAGAAGCTTGTTCGCTCCTAGAAACATCTTGTCGTTCGCGCCTACCGTGATCCTGATAGGCAGGTTCTGGAGATTGGAGACTTTGTCGTAAAGGTCATCAGAAAGTTGAGCAAAGTAGTTGGCGTTATCATACAGTAGTGAAACATCGCCATCGATGGGGGCTTCAGTTTCCGGACCCCGGGCGTCGACAAGCGATGCCGCGTCTATAAAGCGCGTCCCATACCTCAAGGCTTCCTTTGCCCCGGAGGAAACTCCGCTTAAACGTATGTCGTTGGCGCTAAGAGGAAATTTTTCTTTGACCCAGGAAAGCGCGTATTCGAATTCCTCATCTCCGATCCTCTTGAAATTGTTTCCTCGACCGTGGAGCCGAAGCAGAATTTCTGGTTCCAAGGGGATCTCTCCGGTAGTGAAATTATTTATGTTGTGTATGTCACTGGCCAGTTCGCGAATACGGGAGTATTGTCGCATGTTCCTGTTATGAAAGTATAGATTAATTGGGTACGCTTTCTTAGCGTCGAAATCCTTGGGCAACTCCAGTTTAAAAAATTGCCACGACCCATCTGCTTTACTGAGCCAGGCCTGATGATAGTAACGATCCGCAAATTCTTTCGAGATTTCTTCATGCGTCATCCAAAGCTGGGCGTGACGAATGAAGGTATCGATGTATGCTTCGGTGATCGAGGGCGTTTCGTAAAAGGGGAGCAGATTGTAGTGCCGTATGGAGCGGTTTCGTTCGCCTGAAAGGTATCTCGTTAGCTCTTGAGCGACTTGCCGATAGAGCATGGCTCGACTCTTCCGATAGTCCGGTAAACGATCTATCTCATCTAGCGGCAGCTTCGAGTCTATCTTCTCTAGAGCGGCCTTTATCCGCGTCCTAATGCTCTGGGATCCTTGGGAAAGCGTTTGCGTTTTACCCGAAACCTCACGTTCCCAGCGCAATGAGAAATTCAATACATCGTCTTCGCCTTTGAAAATCGATAATGGCTCGTATCGCTTTACGTAATAGAACCGTCTCCCAGAGCTTTTTAATAACGGATAGCTTTTAATTTTCTGTTCGGATTGCCACAAGCTTAGAGCGGTAAGCGCTTCAAAGTTGTTCGTTATAGAGTCTACGGGCGCAACTGCATCGATTTCCACCAGAGATCCGTCTTGAAAGGCGATTTCCTTGATGTGAAAATCGACCTTGGCATCGTCTCGCTTATCCGAAAGTTGCACCTTGGGGAATCGGTCGGGATTATGGGCTATCCATGCCACATCGGTTCCGGATCCATGTCGTCTTAGCCCCAAGGTTCGAAATTCCTTTTCGTTTTCCTCGTCACGATCGTAAAGCTTGTATCCAAAGCGAATCGACTTTCCGGATACAGGATTGAATCCGTCCATTTCCGACCAAGGTATCATTCCCTCGATATTCCAGCCATCGCTTGTTCGTTTGGTTGCAACCTTAATCCGATCCTCGATGTTTCCTTCACTAGTATTGGCGATGAACGAGATGGTATCGTCAGAAGTAGGCCGAACCAACATGTGCAGTACACCGGTCTTTCTTGGCGACACGGATTGCACTCTTATGACATGATTTCCATCTATGATAGGACCGCTATCGAAAAGCGTCTCCTCATCCCACCAACGTATGCTAAAGAGATCGATGGTAGTTTTCTTCTCGCCATCCAGGTAAACATCATAGAGACCTCCGGTTGGAAATCTGGCACTAGTCATGGCAATCCCAGTCCCCGAGAATTCCATTTCAAACCATCCTTCAACATTGTCACTTCTCAGTTCATGGAGCGTATTCGAATAATGGATTTTATCGTCGCGAATTTGCCACTCATGGTCAGAATAGCGAATACGGGTGTCGCTGTCGTCGACGATCTCTTCAGATCCGTCCGTTTTTCTGACCGTGAAATAGTCCAGCGAGATCCTTCCTTTTCGCGACATAGGATTCTTGATGCCCCAATCAAGCCCGCGTGTATCCAAAAATATCTCCAGGCAATCCTGATTTCGCCAAAGGCTCGCATCCGAATAAGCCGAATACAATTGATCATCATAGACCCTTGCGGCGAAGTACAGCCCATCTGTATTCCATCCCGAATAGAAGATTCCCGAAAACGAGGCTTCATAGGGAAGGTTGCAGCCTAGCGTCTCGAAGGGCTGCCCTTGCCAATCATCGAGTTCACCATCGACCAGGATGGGACGAGCCAATTCGTTTAGATTTTCCTTTGCGGACGAGATGCTTGAGGCAAGGAGTAAGAGGAATGCCCAAGTTCTCGCTTTTGTTACAAGATTTAGAGCTTCGAACACTACTTTAACACCCGATTTCTTGCGATCTGTCTCGCCTCTCTGCATGTCCATCAAATGAATAGATATTACCTATTGTTTGACTGCCTTATACAATCAGAAATTCGTTCTGCCGAATCCTTCATTTTGCGAAGCGAAGCCTTAATCTGTCTCTTACCCTAGGCGTGAATCCGAATTATGGGAGACCCTTCGTTTGTTGGTTTCTTGTTGCTTGGTTTGATTTGACAAAATCTACCCGCGGCCTATGCCTGGGCATATGCCAAAGAGCTTGAAAACAGAAAGAGCCGTTTCGAGAAAAGTGTCCTTGTTTCGAAATGGAAGGAACCAGGCCATGCGTATTCCAAGAGAATTCGAGTTTCCGTGCAAGGAAGTGATTATCAGGAAGGAATCCGATCACATCATCGTTGAACCAGTGCCTGCTAAGGCAGGCTTGCTCTCCTTGCTGTCAACGTTGGACCCTATTGAAGAGAGTCTTCCAGAAGTGGATGAAGGCCTTCTCGACAACGACGAGATCAATCTGTAGACCGAATTTATGGATTTCGAATTCTTGCTAGATACGAATATCCTATCCGACCTGATTCGAAATCCTGCAGGCGCGGTGAGGGAAAAAATCGAGTCTCTCGGTGAATCCAAAATATGTACAAGCATCATTGCAGCCGCAGAAATTAGATACGGCTGTCGCAAGCGAAAATCTGCAAGGTTAACACGCCAGGCCAATAGAATACTCGAATTGATTCCAACACTCGCCTTCGAAGCCCCGATGGATCGCCTCTATGGAGAAATCCGATCCGAATTGGAAGGGAAGGGTACGCCCATGGGTCCGAATGATCTTCTCATCGCAGCCCAAGCCAAGGCCTATAGGCTAACGTTGATAAGCGACAATATTAGGGAATTCAAAAGAGTAAAGGGCCTCAAAACCCAAAACTGGCTATCTGCGAGATAGAGCCATTGCGGTTTCAATTCATTTCCGCTGGAAGTGAATGCTCTACCAGCGTCTTTTCATTCGCAAGTGATGAACCTAGCCGAATACCTCGCGTCTCAAATCCCGAATACACGCGAGTTCGCCCCAATCGCTTCCTTTGAGAGGTCTTGGACCATCTCGTCGTTTTGCTCCGAAGCGATCTAGATTTTCTTCAAAGAAACTTTGGACGAACTCCTTCGAGCCCAGCACGGCTCCGTCCGTAAAGTACCGCACGCGGCATCTCAATGCTTCTTCGCGACTCACTTTGCCTCCCGTATTCATAATTTCCTTTGCCTTCTCAATATCTCCAGCCGACTGAAGTCTTTCTTCAGAAAATCCGTTTCGTGTCCCTCTTGACGGGAGTAGCTTCGGCGAAGCCTGTTTGCCGAAGACGATCTGCCGGTAGCGGGATACGGATGACTCCCATGAGCTTCGCTTGCCCATAAGTTTGACGATTCCTTTTCTGGCTGGTCTGAATCCTCCCATGGCCTCAGCGTATCCGCAGAAGCGATACTGTGATGGATCGTCGACGAGGCCAGCTCTGACGGGATTGAGATCGATGTAGGCTGCCATCGTCATCAAGGCGAAGGAATCGTCCTGCACCAGCACGCTTTTGAAACGCTCCGCCCAAAGGGTACCGGCTCGCCTGTGCGAGCGATTGTACCAGATGGAGAAACGCTGCTTGAGCTCCTTCATGAACTGCGAAACATCTCCCATGCGAGAGAGTAGGTTGGCCCTGAAGCGGCTGCGAACATCGGGATCCCTGTCGTTCAATCCATTTACGAAGACCTCCGCCTTATCCTTGCCGTAGATGCGTCTCACTCGTCGCATCAACTCCTTGTCGGGCAAGGCTTTGACATCGTCCTCGTGGGGCGTGCGAACCAGAACGTGCACGTGGTTGCTCATGATGCAGTAGGTGAGGACCTCGACTCCGCAGAAGTCGGCCACCTTCCATATCTGGTTCCTCAAGACTTCCTTCTCGCGTTCGCCTTCCAGCAGGAAAGCAGCCCCCACGATGCGCGAGATGCAGTGGTAGACGGCTGGAACTTCGTCGATTTTTATTCGTGGCTGCCTCATGAACGGAGATGGAAAATGGATTTCAGGAAGAAAACTGTCAATCTAATAATTAGCCTGTCCCTTATTAAATGTCTTGTCCCTTATTAAATGTCTGTCCGTCATGAGCAACATCGCCGAAGGATTTGAGCGAACCTCCAAGAAGGAGTTCGTCAATTTTCTCAACACTCAACATCGCCAAGGGCTCTCTTGGCGAGGCGAGATCTCAATTAATCGTGGCATGCGATATTGGATACGTGAGCGAATCCGATAAGAACAAACTCAACGACAAAATGACCAGTCTAGGTAGAGAAATCGGCGG
>JANQRT010000070.1 GCA_028284385.1 Opitutaceae bacterium
CGACGCGGCCGACATCGCTCACGCACACATCGAGGCGGCAATCAAATCGGGAGCGCGGCTGCTCTGCGGTGGCGAGAGCCCTGAAGGCCTCGGTCCCCAATTCCTCGAGCCCACCGTCCTCGCCGACGCGCCCGAAGACACGCTGTGCATGAACGAGGAAACCTTCGCGCCCGTCGCGCCGGTGTCCGTTTTCGACGACGAAGCGGAGGCGATTCGCCGCGCCAACGACACCGAGTACGGCCTAGCCGCCTACGTGTTCACCGAGAATCTCAATCGCGCCTGGCGCGTGGCCGAGGCCCTCGAAGCCGGCACCATCGGAGTCAACGACTCCGTTCCCACCACCAGCCAATGCCCCTTCGGTGGCATGAAGCAAAGCGGACTCGGTCGCGAACTCGGAACCGAAGGTCTCGACGCCTTTCTCGAAACCAAGCATATCGCTTTCGCCCAAATCGACTGAATCCGGTTTTCCAATACACGCAATCTAGAAGCCCTTCACTCCCATGAAACTATTTCTCGACAGCGCCATCACCGACGAAATCGCCCACGCCCTCGACGCCTGGGATATGGACGGACTCACGACCAATCCGCGCCATGTGATGGTGTCCGGAAAGCCCTTTCGAACCGTCATCGCCGAAATCGCGGAACTCGTACACGGCACCGACAAGCCGGTGAGCGTCGAAGTCGATCCGCATCTCACCGACTGCGACCCGATTGTCGCCCAAGGCCGCGAGCTCGCGGCGATTTCGCCTAACTTTGTCATTAAAGTCGGCGCCTGCGAAGGCGGTTTTTCCGCCATCCGGGAGCTCGCCAAAGACGGTATCCGAACCAATGCGACGCTCATCATGACCGTCGCCCAAGCCTGGCACGCCGCCCGAGCGGGCGCGAGTTTCATCAGCCCCTTTCTCGGCTGGAAGGACCAGTTCGGCGATTCTCCCGACGCTCTGATTGGCGACGTCCGCGCGATGCTCGACCGGTTTGGATACAAATCGGAAATCATCGCGGCCGCCGTGCGCAACGCCCGGCAGATCGGCGACGTCGCGGTCGCCGGGGCTCATTGCGTCACCGCCGCGGCTTCCGTTTACGAGGAGAGTTTCCGCAATCCCTACACGACTTTCGGTGAAGGCGTCTTCCAAAACGCCTGGGATCAGACTCCGGAAACGTGACGCAGACTTGCAATGGATCGGAACCGGCGTTCCTATCCGTATCCACTATGTCCATCGAATCAAAACTCGCCGAACTCGGCCTCACCCTTCCTGAAGCGCCCAAACCTGTCGCCGCCTACGTACCCGCAGTTACCAGTTGCGGCCAAGTCATCGTTAGCGGCCAACTGCCGCTCAAAGACGGCGCCCTCATGAGCGAGGGGAAAATCCCTTCGCAAGTGTCCATCGACGACGCCCAAGCAGCGGCTCGCCAATGCGTGCTCAATGGCCTCGCCGTGCTCAAAGCCGAACTCGGCGGCTCGCTGGACCGATTGATTCGAGTGGTGCGAATCGGGGCCTTCGTGCAAAGCGACGACGACTTCTACGGACAGCCGCAAGTGGCAAACGGCGCCAGCGAACTCCTCCAAGAAATCCTCGGCGAAGCAGGACTCCACGCCCGCGCCGCAGTCGGCGTCAACGCCCTCCCCTTAAACGCGTCCGTCGAAGTCGAGTTTCTCTTCGAGGTTGAGTAAGCATTTCCGCGGCGCGACACGGATTGGAGGACCACTTTACCCGAATCCAAAAACCCCGAAGCATGTCTACTCAACACAATCGGAGGACCCGATCCCTACATGGGAATTGCAACTCTTCCATCAGCGCCAACCGGCTAGATCAGATTCGACTCCATCGTACGAGCTAAGATCATTGACCAAGGTTCAGGCGTCCGAAGCGGACCAAAGTACGTTTTCTCTCGGGTGTATCCGAACTATCCCAGACCGCTAGCCAATTACCAGGTGTATCCTCAATCAAGGTAGGGTAGCTGTTCCGATTATCATTAGAGTAGAATACTCGCGAACCCGACCAGGCTCCGCCAGAAGACTGGATCTTGTATCGAAGCGCTCTTCGTTCGAACTCATCGTTGTAAACATACACATGGCGACCCAGCGAATCCCTACCGTAAAACCCTTTAGCGCGATGGTTCGGCAACAAAGATTCGGGTTGGGCAATCGACCAACTACGGCCGCCATCGCGGCTTACCGAAGAGTACGCCAGGCCAGATTCAAGAGGTTGCTCAGTAACTACATCAGCCGTACGCATAACCATTTTCAGATCACCGCCCTCGCCAATCGACGCAATCGAGCCCTCGTGAAGAAACACTGGATCTTCAACCGGCACATAACCCGCCAAGTCCCACCGAACCAAACTCGAGCTTTCCAATACGAATTGGCGACGATCACCCGTCTCGTCGCCGCGCCGCGAATTCCGATGGGCTGGTAACAAATAACGATCTACGCCATCCTTCTCCCAAATATGAATACCGCCAACGATTATCAACGGCCCTTGATAACCCATAGCCAACTCCACATGTTGCCATGAATATCCACCATCTGCAGTATAAGCGGCTACTAGCTTTGAATTTTCGCTATTGCGGAATCCAACCGGCACTCTCATGCAATAAATCCATATGACATTCTGGCTCGGTACTCTAAACAATACTGGATTCGCGTACGCATACTGCGTGGAACCATTGCGTATCCGATGATCGAATATAGTAATTCGCGGCCCCCACGTCTTGCCGCTGTCTTGACTGATCGAGCAAACGATATCGCCCATATCGCCCTTGCCCTTGATCTGTAATCCGTACGTAGCTAGATATTGCTCGTCGGTCCATTTCGCTAAATAAGGTTGCCAAATCTTGTCAAATGGACCGTCCAAATTCAAACTATCCACAGTCGAAATATCGGTCACATCCCCTTGACTAGCTTCCGCTTGAATCTCCAAGATCGCAATACAAAAGCACGCCATCAAACCGATATGTAGAATCCCGTTTCGTTTCTTCATCTTGATCTCCTTATTAATTGTTTTTTCGCTACCGCCGCCCGCAATAGCCAAGACTCTCTAATTAGTTATTTTGCAGTGAACCCAATGCAGCATTTAGTTTTCAGGATACTGTTGACCACCCTATACTAGTAACACCGCTTGACAATTAACATCTGTTGGTACGCACTGCATACCAGTGCAAGCCAGATGAATCAAGAGTCCGAAATTCCATATAAGATGTCTTTGGCGAGCCAAGTCGCCAACTATTTGCGAAAAGGCATCGAAACCGAAATGTGGCATGATTGGCTGCCGCCCGAGCGCATCCTTTGCCAAGATCTCCAAATCAGCCGAAGCACTCTGCGCGTCGCGCTCAAAGTGTTGCAAAAGGAAAACCTAACTGAACCGGTGAAGGCCAAAGGCACGCGAATCCTAGCCCAAGGGTCCAAAAGCAAACAAGCTTCGCGCCAAAGCGTCGCCATCATCACTCCCGAAATCCTAAGCGGTTACCGTCCCCACTTCTTGCACTGGATCGACAAACTGCGCGAACTGCTGATGGGCAACCATATCCATGCCCGGATCTTCGATGGATACCCGATTTTCGAAGGCAGAAACCCCGCTCGTCTCAAAACCTTCGTCAAAAAAAATCAACAAGACTGTTGGCTGCTGCATCTCACAAGCCACCCACTACAACGATGGTTCTGCGAAAACAAGATCCCTTGCATTGTTGCTGGCACGCCCGCCAAAAACGTCGACCTCCCCCACCTCGACACCAACTACAAGGCGACCGCTCTGCATCTCACAGGTTTGCTCTATTCGCGAGGCCACCGGAACGTTGCCTTCATTTGCTCCAAGAAACTCGGGGGCGAACGCGCTTTCATGAAGCACTTGCGCGAAGGCTCCAGCTTCCATGCAAACGACTCCATATGCATCTCAACACATGAAACCGGTGTAGGGAAAAAAAAAATTGCGCTGACGATAGACCGTATTTTATCCCTCGAAAAGCGTCCCACAGCCATAATTACCAGCACCTCTTTCGAGTGCGTTACTGCAATATCTTATTTGCAAAACAATGGGCACAGAATCCCGCAAGACATATCGGTCGTCTCTAAAAACGATGATGTTTTTCTCGACTACGTTTTTCCGACGCCAGCCCGCTATAAAATCGACCCGAATCTGTACGCAAAAGAAATGATGCAATTGCTAATGAAGAAGATTCGAGGCGGTGTTATCGAAAAAAGTCAAACCCTACTAGTACCCGACTTCGTAGAGGGAGCCACGATCGCGGATCTTTCTTAAATGGCTGTCCAATAGTTCGCTTTCGAGCGATTGAAGCTATATACTTGAGAATCAGAATTCAGGCTGCGAACCAAGAAATACCTTCCGGATATTGCGACGTGAGCAAACGAGTTATGAACTCAAAGAGAGCGAAAAAGCGATGAAATGGAACTATTGGGCAGTCTCTCAATCGTTTTTTACTGTGAAAGAATAGATATTCGCTTTGACCGAATCTCCAGCCAAAACTACCCTATAGCTCCATCCGCGTCGCTTTGAAGAGTATGGCGATGGTTCGGGGAGGAAGTGACTAAACTCCCCAGCCCTTTTGATTGTGTGAATGCCTGCACAACAATCTAGACCCCACGGCAGTCCGTTGCCAGAGCTTCGCTGAGTCCATAGCAGCATGAGCGTCGACCCTAAAACCGACAGCGAACTCAAAAATGCCTACGACTCTGCGCAACAGCCGATATTCCGTAAATAAGACCTGCCGACTTTTAGTACGGCAGGTCCTGGTCATTTAGATATACGAGGCTACCAAAACCTCACTCGTTTCAAGCTCTAGAATTCATTCTTAAATTGCAACCTCCAGGTCCGGCCAGGGTCGAAACTGACTTTCCACGGCATCGCGCGACCGATCGCTAGCTCATCAGTAAGATTGTCAATAAATAGAGACACCGTCCAACGGCTCCTATCCAATTGAAACTGCTTGCCCACGCCAACGTTTATCACCGTCTCCGCAGGAATTGAGTAGAGCGTATTATAGTTGCGGTTAATACCGCCGCCTGCGAAAAGCTCTCCATTACGCTTATCGTTGTGCCTCACTCCCAACGATACAAATGACCCCTTCAATCCACCTTCCAGGAATTGATATCGGGCCAAGAGGTTGGCCGTCCATTTCGAGACGTTTTGCGGCAGTATGTCTTCAGGGCCGAGACCCATCGAACGCGCCCTAGAACTCTCAAGCGCTGGATCGACAACATCCAAGATATAGGAAACCCCTCCGAAAAGCTTAAGACCCTGCAAAGGAGCGGAAGTAAATGTGAATTCCAACCCTTCGGACTCGCGACCTTTGCCTAGCGGTCGCAGGATCGTATCGATATCTGGATTCTCAGCGATATTGATCGGCAAGTTTTCCAACTCGATCGAATAGTAGGTGACGCTTCCTGCAAACAATCCGTCTCGGCCGCTTTTCTTAGATACGGCATCGAATTTCAGTCCAAACTCGAATTGGCCGCCCCTAATGGCAGGCAGATCGTAGCCATCATCGCTGACAGCAAAGACCGGTTGGAACGTCTCGTTGCCGTTGGCATATAAACTCAAGCTTCTCACGTTATTGAGATGATAAAGGACACCAACGCTAACGGGATCTCCATCGGCAGTTCGTCCGCTCAGGTTGTTCTTCGTCTCCTGATAACGGTAGCCAATGTTAACAAAAAGCCTGTCTTCCAGACCCGATATCAAATTATTGAAGTAATAGGAAGTGACTTTACGATCCGCCTCTACGCGGTTGGCGCGATTGGAGTCAATGCGAGGCACCATCACACCTCCGGTTTGCTCGAAATGATCGCTAGATCTTGGAAAATTAAGAACGCCTCCGCCAACGGGGTCGCGAGCGCTAACATACTCCCACTTGCCGTCTTCAGGGTAGTTCGCAACATCCTCGGGGTTAGGAAAAACGCCGGGATTGCGAACCTCCAATCGCGTATTGATCGAATCGAACTGCTCGATAGTTTGGCCGATGAGCAAACTGTGCTCGAAACCTGCGGTCCGCGTTTCCACCAGCACTTCGTTTCTAAGGTCGAGTCGGCTTTGGTTTTCGTCCCGGAATCGAGGACGTCGCGGTATCAGCCAATCCTCAGCCGTGACTGGTACTCCAAAATCTCCTACCCCAAAGACGCGACCAGGACGCCCTCCTAGTATAAATTCTCCCGACTCCGGATTGGTGTAGCCAACAACTAAATCTCCAGTGTCCGGATGTCTATTTACCGGCCATTCGCTTCCGACAAGCGGCAAGGTTTCCAAACGATCAATTTGAAAGTCCTCATACTTGCCTTGCGATCGAAATGATATCGCTTCACCGAATCGATGTTGGAAATCGTACATATACACGGTGTTTTCCGTTCTACGCGCATCGTCATCGCCTTTTTGCTTGCCAGGAGCGGTATGTCGCAAACCGCGAGGATCATCGAATTCAAAAAAAGTATTGTCGGGCAGATAGAAGCCGTACAGTAGTTCTCCAGTGGCTCTCCCATTGCTATCGAGACCGCCGTTTTCTACCGTAATGGGGACTTCCCATTGAACATCGGCAGCCGTCTCCGTGTACCAGCCGTATAAATCGAGTGTAGTGTCACTAGACATACGCCAACTCAATGCAGGATATATCGTCGTTTGCTCGGCTGGCGCGGTATCCTTGGTTGTCGCGCGTTTTTCTTTTTGCAACTCCAATCGAAAGGCGAAATCACCCCAGCTATCCGGTACGAATTTCAAATCTAGAGGAGTTGAAAAATCCAACGCCACGCCTCGAGTAAAATCGTCATTCGAGTTATTTTGGCCGACAGTCGCTTTTACGGAGCCAAACGCTCTGTCGAAACTAGGACGCTTGGTAACACGATTGATGACGCCTGAGGGACTGGTCTCTCCATACAGCACTGCATTCGGTCCTTTAAGTATTTCCAAGCGCTCAACGCCTGCAATGGGTATAATCGCGTTGCTGCCCAGGGCTGTGAAACCATCGACAAACAGCAACGATATGCCGCCCATTCCACGAGCTACTATTTGCCCAATCCCGTCCTCCTTGGAAAAGCCATTCATCATCGACGGGTCGAGATCCAATACATTTGTCAGGCTTACGAGATTGCTGTCGTCTAGTAGTTCTTGATTGAATACAACTACCGATTGTGGTAAATCCTGCGTACGCACATTAATGCGCGCTGCGGATATATTGCGCTGCACCGTGTAAGCTACATCATCTTCCGCCGTTACCACAAAGGGGCTTAGCGTGTGGACATTTTCTTCACTGGAATCTTGGCCAATTGCCGCAGTGCTTGCCAAGCCAGCGGAAAGGATTGCCTGCAATGCAATCCAAAACCGTATCTGTTTTTGAGTCATTTCGTTAGAGTTTCTTAAATTTGTTCTTACTTTCGGCAAATCTTCATTTTCGCCACAATTATCAATATGCTTTCGGGGCTCTAGTCGCTAAGTTTCGAAAGCCTTTCTCGTTCCTCTTTTAGGCTCCTATAGCCAGTACTATCCAAATATATAGCCGGACAAATGTTTTACACTTGGTATAGTAGCCTCACACGCTAGGGATCTGGAAGCCAGACAACATACCCGAGGGATAGATTCGCCGGAGATACGCCCGCAACACCTGAAGTAAAAAAGACAGCGATACCAATGGCCTCATTGGGTCTGGGGCAACAAGAACATGCTTGAAAGATTATGCGTAGTCCGGGCATCACAACGAAGATACGAAAGACTATCCCCAAAATATGGCCTCGTAGACAGGACATTCTCTTGGTATGCGCTCAATACCACGGTTTCGACCCCACTCATTGACCGGAACGCGCGGGTTAAAGGACGCGCGAAACAAGCAAAATACGCGCATACACTACGAAAGACAATTCGCCACTGAGAGGACGTCGAGTAATTCGCTTTCAAATGAGCGAAGTATAATTCGAGGTCAAAATTTCGGCTTTCGATTAGAGGCATACCCGGCCGTGTCTCGCCGTAGCCCCGCAAAGTGGGGACGAAGGCGGAAGGGTATATCGAAATGAGGAAACG
>JANQRT010000001.1 GCA_028284385.1 Opitutaceae bacterium
CTTCCGGGCGTGCTGGGGGCCCGTGGCGGAATACTACACATACGCGCGAACGTTCCACCACCCACCAAACAAACCTAACTCCCACAAAAACATCCTCCCATCTCCCTTTTTCTCGAACCAAACTACCCAACCTCCCACCCCAACCTTCATTAACCCCAAGCGCCCCGCTTGGGGCGCTTCGCAAAAAACTAGACGCCGCGCGATCCAAGAGACGTTAACCAATTCAGGCCTCCAGCAAAAATTGTTACCGATACTGGCGATCAACCTTCATCGGCACGGATATTTTTTAGATACCGCGAATTCGGAAACTTCGCAACCACTATTTCAAGTTCATCCGTCTTCAGCTGACGTAGTTCCTTGAGTTGCTTTAATACGCCCTCAACATTTAACGACTTCAACCAATCAATTAGTAGATTCTGAATCTCCATTGAGGGAACTGATACAAAAGCTTTCAGCAACTCTCTTCCTAGATCATGCCTCTGGTCCGTAGTCGTACACAACTCGTCAATCCTAGTCCTTGCTTCAATCATTGACCGCATCGTTTCAATATCTTCCGGCTTGCCAAACCCAATGGACAGTGCCTCCAAAATGAACTCCCGCCCCAACAACTCAAGTCGCTCCACAATTTGCAACCAAGCTCTCTTACGTTGCTCGTCATTGAGTTGGTCACTGGCCAGAAGTCGACGCAGCATTTCCGGCCGTCGCTCCTCTGTCGCCTCAACCCATAGGTGGAAACATAAGTCGGGCTTCTCCTCCGTCCCTTGCGCCGGACTCGATAGTATTCTTATACTGGCCTGCTCACACTCATCATCGCTCATGCGGCCACAAATCTGAATCCAAATATTTGCAAGATACTTCATCTGCTCTACGTCATCTGGATCAATCCCATTGAGCATGGAGGCGGCATCTTCGACTTTCGGAGCTTCGTCCGTCTTCTGGATCGCACTCAGCGCTGTTTCAGGGTGCTTCAGCCAAAGTTTGCAAGCCACTTCTACGATTCTTGATTGTGCGTTCGCCTCATCAATTCCTATTGACGTCATCGACATCATAGATTTAAGGACAAGGCCCATTGAATCGAGTTTTGTATTTGTCGATGCGATCTGTGCTGCTTCATCAAAAAGAATTTGAGGATTGTAGGCTGCCAGCAATTCATCCTCATTCGGCCAATGCCCCACCATATACCCATGAAGAAATGCGAATAGCTCTGGAGTACCCTTTGTATTAACAAAAACCTCTTGAAGCATTGGCCCAAGTGCCTCCTTAGGACATTGCTCAATAATATTGGGCACGACTGGAAAAATCCGCGTAAGGAAGTCGCTCTGGTTGGCATGACGTTGTCTTATCAAGTTACAGAGACTCTTGAGATGACCGACAAGTGGCTCGGTCGAAAGTGCCTCCGAAGAAAATCCACACATGACTTTATGATACCGCTTTGCATGTTGCGCCGGAACGTTCTCGGGAGCAACGAGAGTTTTCAAACGATCACTCAGCTTCTGCTTATGTTGGTCATTAAGTCCGGAAGTGAAGTTTATTGCCAACCAATCAAGGCATTCATCAGGCAGGCTTTCAAACAATCCTTCAATCCAATTATTAATAACAGTAGTGGACTCCGTGCTACCTCGACCTATTAACACATCCATTAATCCGGCTGCGTTCTTCGCACTTCTCGTTTTACTGCTCCATCCGTCTGCAAGAGTAGCAATTGCTTGCTGCGCGTCCTTATCAAGATCATCCGCTCGCTTCCGACAAACATTGGATAGAGCTTCCGCTCCCGCCATATAGTTAAATCCCCATTCGGCTTCGTCTTCCGATTCTCGCTTCATCCTATTCGCAAGAGCCGCCACAAAAACCGAAATCTCCTTCGGAGCAGGTCCGTCACTATGCTTGCTCATCGTTTCCCATGCAAGCGCCACACCTTCTTGACAGCGCACACTTGCCAACTGAGACACATCCCTCCAGAGCAGTCGCCGACTCTCCTCGCCTTCGTCATAAAGTTTTTCAATTACGATCCGACAGCGGTTGATCAACTTGTCAATCTCCACATCATCCAATTCATCGGATTCAAGCACATTTATGGCCAATTGAGTGTAATTCTCCTTCATCGCGATCAGGAGAGGCTCGCCAAATTCTTCGAGCCATTCTTCCAGTACGGCAAATGGCAGGGATGTTTCCTTTCCTTCGACACTGATTCGACGAATTTTCAGCCAACTTAATAGCGCGGCTTCAGTATTGCCATGAAGTCCGTCGTTTGATCTCACCCAAAGAACAAGCGAACACGCTTCGCGAGCCATCTTTATAGCTTCATCTGAAGACGGCGGCTGCATCGTTTCCCGTTTAAATTCCGTATCGCCATCCACCATCAGTAGGTCGGACACGAGACGATCGGCTACATCCCGTCGATCATCAGGCGATGCTGCTGGAAGGACATTTCTAATTTTTTCAATACCTAGTCGCCACCTCAATTCCTCTGATGCTGCAAGCCGTCGTGCGACCGGGCTAATAAGGTGATGAGCGTCACTCCTCGGCAATCGATTTGCCAGTGCGGCTAGACATGAAGCTGCATGGTCTCGCCTTACAGGCGTTTCATGTTCAAGATCCTCAATCATATCTTTTAGTTGCCGAACGTCACTAACCGGAAGTGTGTCCGAGTTCATATCTCGTCCAAGCAATCGAAGAATCGCCTGATGATCACCAGATACAAACGCTTCGTAAAGCGGCAGTGCTTTGTCTCCAAGACGTCGGGTAATTGGGTCTTGTGTCAAGATAAGAAGTGGCTGGAGGCTATCAGGCCAACGGATTCCACCAAGACTCGCAATAAACTGTCGAAGAGGGCCATGAACTTCATTCATTTTTCCGTCACCGTCCGAGTATTTGTCCAGTATCCTTTTCACTGAATCGGACTGCATGTCGATCGATTCATTTCGGATAAACGCAGCTGTGAAACACTCGATCAGACTCGACTCCTTTTGAAGATCATGGTAAAAATCTGGGAAATCAAGCCTCAAGGCACAGATAGCTGCCAAGGCTATTGGATGCTTAGTGACCGCCCCTTCTTGGAGCCCACCCGCTCGCTCCGAACCAGCGCCCTCTCGCTCTCTTCGCTTGGCAATCCACCAACTTTGTGCAAAAGAATTAAGAATCTGTAGCGCATTTCGGGGACTCTTAACTCCAACGTGTATCATGCGGTCAACAACATTTTCAAGCGACACTCCGGACTTCGCGAGATCATTTGAAATATCTGGCAGTTCTTTCCGAAATAAATCCATCGAGTAATTCCGCATATCTCGCTTTGGGAATTTGGGTATTTCCACGCGAAATTGAAAAATACGATCGAGATACCGGCGAGCATCACTACGGCTAAAAACAGCACCTGGCATATCTGAATTCGTCGCTTTGCTCCGAAACAGCGCCTTTGCAACGCGATCTTCATCGCATGAGATTACGAAAATAATACCCATTTTCGCATTTTCCAGAGGAATCTCCATCAAGGTCCTAATTGCGTCTAGTCCTGTGACCATCTCGTCTGATGACAAGCGATCAAGATCATCGACGAATACAACAAGTCGTTCACATTTCTTGCCTCTCCCTCCTGCACCTTGGCCTTTTCCAAATTTGTTCAACTGAGCGACCAATAGATCCTCATACTGCTCAGCAGACGACCTTGGCGCATCAACCCGAACAACCGACGATGTTCGAGCGATCAATAGCTTGTTCAACTCCGGTATCTTCCCAACGATTTTCCACCCCAAACCCAAGACGCAGAAAAAAGCACCTCCAGCGACCCATGGATCCTTTAGATTGAAAAAATACGAAAAAGCGAATACTAAACCGGCCAAGCCTGCAAGCACTAACAAAAGTTGCGCCGGCGCCCACAATAGTTTTTCATAAAGCTCGACCCACATCTCTTTCCATGAACGAGGTTGCTTGACAGTTTCTTCAAGCTTATGGAACAAGGCGTCGTCAAGCTCATTCTTGTCGCCGCCTGTAGCTAAAAAAACATGCCTTAGCAAAGCCCTCTTCAAATTTTCCCCTCCAAACCGCCATGCATTAAATACAATTGGGAACACCGAGCCATTAGAATGAGTTTCCGAGGCAGATTTGAGGTACATCGACTTGATCGAGCTCTTTCCGCTGCCCCACTTACCGAGAAGCCCAATGCTAAAAGGCGGTTTATTGTTTGGTGATTTAATAAGACCCTCGAGAGCCTTCGCGAAATGTCGATGCCCAAAGGCATCATCGCGATCCGAATCAATTTCTCTATCAAGAAGCGACGGCATTAGATTTTCAGTCATGAGTACGCTCCTCCAAATCTATAATTTTTACTTGACAATCTAAACCCTTTCAAATCAACACATCCAGATAAACCCAAAAACCCTTAGCCTCCATAAGCAAGAAGCGAAATCCACTCGACAGTCTACACGAACATTCCAACGGGTCACAGAAAACTGCAAGGTGTTTTGAATGATCCTAACACGACGTGGGACCAGCATTGGCCGCCCATGTGCCCATGATGATTCCGCCATCCAAAAACCTCCTCGAGTTTTTCTTTAGCTGTCGGATTCCAAATGGCTAATCTAGAAACGAACCCCCTGTGCGCACCACACCTGCGCCAAGACTGACCAATCCCCCTAACCTATTCCGCACCAACAACTTACGTCATCTTACATAACTCTGCCCAAACGTCCTCACCAAATTCCGGGGGCGCACAAACCCTTCGCTATTCCACCCCAAAAAACCAACTTTCCCTCTTTTTCGCGCCAGTTACCACCCAAAAACCACCCCATTTTTCCCATTTCACACCGTTTCGACCCCCATTTTCCGGTGAAATACC
>JANQRT010000025.1 GCA_028284385.1 Opitutaceae bacterium
CGACTTAGCCGGGCCTCAAGAACCGGCGGATTTCACAATCGATGAGTTCCGCCTCGGTCGCAAACCGTGTTCCGCAACTTTTTCATACCATCTGACCTAGTTGCGCCGACGCCATGAGCGGCTCAACACCGAACGGCAGTGCGACATAAGCCGGCTGAATCGCATTTCCTAAGAACGCAACTACCATTTGCTCGGACCATGTTCCGAGCGCAGACTCACCAGAACATTCCTTCCAGGTAAGAATTGAGCATGGACTCGCAGCGGTATCTCGTTGTTGTAAACCCGCACAGTGGGAAAAAGCGCGGCAAGTCAGCCCTCGAAATGTTTCAGTCCGCACTCCGCGATCGGAGTTTCGACTTGGATGTACGCGTGACTGAGCGAGCCCACCATGCCATACAGATCGCCCGAGAGGCCTGTCTAGAAGATTACACCGGAATCTGTTCGATCGGCGGCGATGGTACGTTTCACGAAGTAGTGAGTGGGATTATGCAGAGCGAGCATCAGGCCTCAATTCCCGTTGGAATCATCCCCGGAGGTACCGGCAACGATGTGACGCGACACTTGGGAATCAAAGGCGCTGAGGATGCAATCCATCGCATTCTAAACGGCAATCTCCAGCCCTTCGATCTTGCGAAGGTAACTGCAGGCGATCAGATTGACTACTGCACGACACTGGTGGGATGGAATGCCGTCGCCGAGGTGAATCGTTTTGCCGAAACGATACGGGTCCTAGGACCACCTCGTTACGCGATAGCCGGGCTTTCGCAGGTTGTGCTCTCCAAACGGCGGCGAGCAACCGTCGTCCTTGACGACCATACGCTGGAGGACGACTTCCTACTTGTGACCGCATGCAATACGTCTTTCGTGGGCTCTGGGATGCGACTTGCACCAAAAGCAAGAACAGACGATGGAAAGATTGATGTCGTCGTTGTTCGCGATGCCACGAGATGGCAATTGCTCAGTCTATTTAGAAAGATCTACGACGGTTCGCATTTGGAGGCAGACTGTGTCGAGTACTTTCAAACCCGAACGCTTCAACTCGTCGCGGAGGGGGATCATCCCCTGGATCTCGACGGAGAGGTAAAGGGCTCAGCTCCTTTCTCGATCGAGATGATTCCTGCGGCGATTCAAGTCTTCGACTAGCTATTCCGAAATCCGCATGTAAGCGGAACTGTTGATGCCTGAATCCGATCGCATAGCGATGCTTTGGCGGTTGTTGTCGTGACGGCCGGCATCGTTCGACGCAACCGTGTGATACTCCCGTACCAGCTCCAACAGCTTCGAGAGACTGCACCAGGTCGATGAAGCTGAGGCAGGTGCGTCGAGCCCAATAACCAGTGTGGGTTGAAGAAACTTCGGTATCTGCTACCAAATCGCTTATTTCTAAAATTCAAACGGAATAAGTTTTTACCCAAAATTCCTCTCGCCCATTCTTACTTGCGAAGTATGAAAAAAAGTAAAGACCCCATACAAAACAAAAGAGCCGACGAAGGCTCCGGAACAACAAGCGACCAAATAGTACCTTTTGAGTTATTTGGCCCGTTAAGAACATTGGTTCCATAGAGCTTGTTTCCATCCAGGGCAATACTTCCGGAAGGATACGAACCATCACTGGAGTCGACAAACTCATGCAGTATCTTTAAAGCTCCAGAATCGAGTTCTAGTGCCCAGACCACGCCCGCATTGTCGACACCACCGGAGGAATTAGTGCCAAAAACTGTATTTTGGGATACCACAACTCCTCCAAGAGGCTCATAGCCATCGGTAGCTCGGTCGAAGTCGTATAAGTTGCTAAAGATGCCAGAAGCTACGTCAAACGACCAAATTGTACCGGCACCCTTTTGCCCATGAAGAAAGGTAGCTCCGTAGAGTACATTCTCACTAATTGTAATTCCCGTTGGCACGCCCCCGTCTACAGTCTCACGGAACGCATGAAGATTGGTGAATATTCCACTAACAGTATCGAATGACCAGATAGTGCCAGTGACCCCCGGGCCGTTTCCCCCACGTCGTGTTATTCCGTAAAGCACATCGTCTGATTCCACTACGCCAAAAGGAAATTCTCCGTCGATGTTTTTACTAAAACTGTGGAGCTTCATAAATCTCTCATTTCTCGTATCGAGCGACCAGATAGTGCCTGCATTATTTTCACCCCCAACTTCAGCGGTTCCGTAGAGAATATCGCCAACCAGAATTACACGTCCTCTCGGTACTTCCCCATCAATTTCAGACTTCAACTCGTGCAACACCGAATGAGCACCTGAACTTTTGTTTATTGACCAGATAGTGCCTTCATCATGAAGCCCACCACCTAGCGTCGTACCAAAGATGAAATCTTCATTGACTGCCAGAACACTATCCGGTCCGGTTCCATTCTGCCGTGAATCGAAATCATGCAGCTTGGAAAACACATCTGAACTGGTATTAAGTGACCAAACTGTACCGTTTTGCTCGGCCCCGCCATTAACCGATGTCCCGAACAACATATTGCCACTTTGAATAACACCGCCGTAAGGGTCAGCACCGTCGTTTGTCCCGTCTAATCCATAGATAACCTGGAACTGATTACTCGCCAGGGAGAGCTGTGCGACGAATAGACTCGCGACTGGTAGAATCCAAGCAGAAGATAAGGCAAACCTAGAACACAGAACTTGTCGAAGTAATGCAACGGCAACCGTCATACGCATATTCATGATGGCTTTACTCTTAGCGTCAGAAAACTCTAAAAAGATACTTCAAAAAAGAAAAGCCGCTTCGAGTCTCGCACCAGCAACACCTAGGTGGTGCAGTGCGATGATTCGTGGCAGCTTTGCGTTAGCTCTTATCCTGTAACGTATGTTATTTGCGGTTGGAAAATCCAGTTCACTAATCATAGCCGCTGAAACGTGAGACAGCAAAGAAGTGCTCTTATTTCTCAGCGTGTGAAGTCACTTAGCCGGAACATGGTTTGCCCTATATACCTGCTCGATCTTAATAGCAGTAAGTCTAACCTGCGTCGGCGTTAATGCCCGCAGGAGGAAACTACTTGCCAAGTACGGGTGGAATGCTCAACCACAGCCAGAAACCTCATTAAGCCAACTGCGTTCGGCGTGAAACGCTGAGGCAGCTTGGAGGATAGCAGATTCCACCCTCGGCGAATCCCTCCGCTTGCGGATAGGAACCCTGGAAGATCTCCCCAGATGGGACCAGTATTCACGCGATAGGGTGATTTGTTGTCTCTCCTGCGAAACGGGTATACTGCACGCCGAACGTTCGCATCGGGCGGAACTATAAGCTCAGGACATTGGATTCCATCTGATCGCAATGGACACACTGATAGTTCAGATGCGGAATGCTTTTGCTTCCTATCCACGTCCTAAGTGTGTCGTCATTCATCCTGATGGAGACTGTTGGGATTGCCCAGAAGTA
>JANQRT010000060.1 GCA_028284385.1 Opitutaceae bacterium
ACACCGTGATGTCATCCTTCATAAATGCGGTGGTCCAAGGAAAAAACGCTTGCATGAGCAGCAAGGATTTCTACGTTCTCCCGCTCTTGTTACTGTCCCTTTCGTCTAGTCAGGCCTAGGACACAGGGTTTTCATCCCTGCAACAGGGGTTCGAATCCCCTACGGGACGCCACCTTAAAGGGTGAAACGTGAAGGCTGAATTACGAAGAGGATTCGCCTTTAATGTTGCCTGCCAAGTGTAGGGCATTTGAACCCAGGTTCGACGGAGCGCAGCGGAGATGGGGCATGCGAAGCATGAGTTCGAAGAACTTGGAGCTTGACTCCAGCCAATCCCCTATGGGACGCCATCCTTCGCCTAGATCTCTTTCCGGCGAAGGATGCCCTTTGAAGCTTTAGCGTAGTAGGGCAATGTTCGACTCTCTTGGGCTTCGGATGGCACACCAAACTAAATCGACCGCTACACTTCGAAATACTGTTACCAATTAGTATAAGATCCATCAGGTCGCCAGAGTAGTCCTGAACTGGAGTCGGGGCGTCCTTCGGTGACTTCCAGCTTTTTCTCGCATTGGCTTTCATCTAGCTCCACGCCGATTCCAGGCTGATTTCTTGGATACAATTTACCTTCTCGGAAATCGACGTAGTCGGAATTCAGGTACGAAATGTTCTTAGCGGTACCACCGGTCCACTCCATCATGACGAATCCGGTGTAGGTGGCCACGCAATGGGTTAAGGCCGCAGTGGCGATGGGCCCTGTGAAATGCGGAATCAATCCCATGTAGTGCGTCTCGCACATCGACATGATTTTCTTGTATTCAGTAATTCCTGCCGTGTTGGGAAGGGTTGCCCGGTTGTGATCCATCAGATCCTCCTCGACCAGCCGATGAAAATCCCAGCGCATGCCAAAATGCTCGCCCAGAGCTATGGGAACTTTCACTTGTTGCCGGATGGTTTTGTAGAGATGCTGATTTTCCGATCGAATCAGATCCTCTACGAAAATGGGTTCCAAATCCTCGATGAGATTCGCCAGCCGAATAGCGTAGGGCGTTTCGATTCTCGTGTGAAAATCGATGGCCCATTCGCCATACCCGCTAACCCCTTCCTTGATTTGCTGGCAATGCTCATGGATGTAGCGAACCTGTTCGTCTTGATCCCAAACCTTTTGACCACGCTTTATCCCTCCGGTGCGAAAGGCTTTGAAGCCGGCTTGTACGCAATTTCTGGCTACTTCCGAAATGTCCTTGGCTCCGTCTGAAGGGAAGCCTGTCGAATAGAGATAGATGTAGTCGCGCAGTCGCCCGCCAAGCAGGTTGTAGACTGGCTGATTCAGCAGCTTCCCCTTGATGTCCCACAAAGCGATATCCAAAGCTCCGATGGCGTGTTGCAGCTCTCTGCCTCCAGGATAGAATAGCCCTCGCAACATCAGTTGCCAGATGTGTTCGGTTCGCATCGGGTCTCGGCCGATCAGCCACGGGGCAAGATTTTCTACGAGATCGGGAGTTCCTCCCTCGCCGATGCCTTTGGTCCCGTCGTTGCACTCCACCACTACGATTCCTTTAGCTTGGGCAAATCGATGAACCTTGTAATTTGGCGGGTCATAAAAAGTGACTTTGGTCACTTTTCGATCGGAATTCGTCGACTCGTTGGCAATCGCCGACGCGTTCACGACGCTGGCTCCCGCGCCTAACGCGGCCGTCTTCAAAAAGTGTCTACGTTTCATGCGATCTCGACTGGGTTTACGACTGCGGTTTTTCTGATTTCGAATGGGAACTCAAGTCCGCTTTAAATCGTTCCACATCCTCCTCGCATCCCATGATCAACAGCATGTCACCCTCGATAATCTTTTCGTACGGACTCGGTCCGACGATGCGTTCATCCTCGCGTTGTATCCCAACAATGGTTACATCGTAGTCTCCTTTGATGCCGGTTTCAATAATCGGCATGCCAGACCATTGACAGAAAGGGGGAACGATCGTTCGATCAAAGTGAAATGGAAAGGCGTGCGTTTCCTGATCCGCTTCTTCAGCTTTGGCTTCCAATAGCTCGGTGGCCGCATTGATCTGGCTAGTTTCCCCAAGCAGGAAAATATGGTCATTTGGATACAGGCGTGTTGACGGCAGAATTTCAGTCAAGTCGTATCCTGAGCGTTCAATGCCTGCAATCGAGGCTCCCGAGGCCTTCCTTAGATCGACTTCCCTGATGCTCTTCCCTGCCCATTTGGAATCGGAAGCGAGTGTCACTGGCTCGACTTTAATGTGCCAGGGCTGACGAGCGCGAAGCCTGTCAAGATTAGCCGAAATCCGTTGAGAGATCCGCTGCTCCACCTCTTGGTTCATCGACTGGAGAAATGTCATCTCGATGTTGTGATGCATTCTTACCAGGCGTTTCCAGAAAATCCAGCCTACTAGGGCAGTCAAAATCAGGAACGCTATAAAGATGGCCCCCGATGGGAAGAAAGGAGCGGCGACCACCAGAAAGACGCTTCCATAAACGAAGAGGAGAATCAAAAGTATCAAAATATTGAATACCGATCGATAAGGACCCTTGGAGAATTGCTGAAAGGTAGGACTGCTGAAAGCGGTATCCGAAAAAAGGAAAACCAGCACATTCAAGTTTCGCATCGTGTCCACCAGGAAAGGCATGCTTACGAGTAATGATAATATGAAGACCGATTGCTGGAAAAGCGATTTCGAGACGGGAAGCATCTCCGGTGGCTCCACGTTATTTGAAATCGTGGCGGCCGCGATGATGACTCCGTTGATTATCAAGAAATGTATCCCGATTCTCAGGACAGGCTTTCGAGCGAGTTTAAGGAAGACGCTTCGATCAAGGGAAAGCTTTACCGTTTCCTGCCATCGTGAATACAATTCGCAGAATTCCTTGGCATGGCTTGGGGCTAGCTTTTCTATGGTTCCAAGGATGCGGGTCTCGTTTTTTATCAAGGCTGGCGTCAATAGAATCGTGACGAACGCTATGCCGGTTGCGATGGAGTAAAGGTCCGGGCTTATCGCTCCATACATCGCTCCTACGGAGACGATGACGAAACTGAATTCCCCGATTTGCGATTTGATGAGCGAGGATCGTCCCGCTTCGCGACTTGATTGGCCTGCTAGAAAGAGTCCTAGCCAGCAGGAGGTGAATTTTCCAACAATGACGACGACGGAAAGGATGAGAATAGCCGGAGCGTGATTCCACAAGCCCATCGGTTCGATGAGCAAGCCAACCGAAACGAAGAACAAGGCGCTAAACATGTCTCGCAACGGTTCGGTCAGATTCTCGATTCGCTTGGCCAGTCGCGTCCCAGAAAGGATGGCTCCTGCTAGAAAGCCGCCTAAAGCCCAGGAAAACTGGAAGCGTTCGCCTAGAAGGCTGACCGCGAAGATCAGGCCCAGTGTGGCCAAGGTTATGTTTTCCGCCGCGCCACTGGTTTCCAACGCCTTTATCAATCGCGGCGAACTGATTTTCCCGACTAGGTAGACGACCACAATAAACATGCCTACGATAAGAATGGATCGCATAATGGCCTGTATGTCTAAAGCCCCTTGCTGGGCCATTCCCGACAGCATGCTCAACAGCAGAATCGCCAGGATGTCTTCCAACACTAGTATCCCTACAGTCATTTGGGCATGAGGTCGATGAATATCGCCCTTCTCGCGAATCAGCTTTATGGATACCATCGAAGAACTGATTGATAAGAGGCCTCCGAAAAACCATCCATTCATAGCTGACAGTCCCAGCCACAGGCTGGCCTGCATGCCGATGAAGAGCATGAACAGCGTCTGTAGAGCCAAGGCTGCAAAGGCGGGTGTGAAGACTTTTTTCAGTCGCTCCAGATCGAACTCCAAACCGATGTAGAACATCAGGAAGATCACGCCTAACTCGCTCAGCCCCTGGGCGTTCTCGACGCTAACCAGAGCATGCCAAAGCCCTATGTGCGGCCCTAGAAAAAAGCCTGCCGCAATGTAGCCGAGAAGCGGCGGCAGCTTAATGCGTTGGCAGATCAATGCCGCGATGGCGGCGCCTACCATTATCCAAGCGAGATCGATTAGCAGCGAGCCATGCATTCTGTTCAAACATATCAGCGTCTGATAGAGTCAGGTCAATTGAATACAAGTCGTAGTCGAAACCTATCCTAGCAACTGGATTATCGAGGTGAATGGTTTCCATAAAATCTCCTTTCATCCGCCACAGCTTTGGCGCATTGATGGTATCGATAAATGAACCTCGCTCCTAATTCACGGTCACGAAGCGCTATGCGTTTCGCAAATTTCTCCTTTCTGCTCTCTCTCTTGGCCCTTGCTGGCTGCCAAACCGCCTACTACGGAGCCATGGAGCAATTCGGAGTCCACAAGCGCGATATTCTGGTTGATCGGGTGGAGGATGCCAAGGATGCCCAGGAGGATGCCAAGGAGCAGTTCGCGAGCGCCTTTGACGAATTTCTGGCGGTTTCCGAAGTCGATCTCGGAGAACTGAAAACCACCTACGACAAGCTCCAGGCTGCTTTTGACAAAAGCGAGCAACGAGCCAATGAGGTGAATGAGCGCATCAACAGCATAAGACGCGTTGCCAAGGCCTTATTCAAGGAGTGGAAGTCCGAATTGGACCAATACACTAACCAGGATCTGCGAGCTGCTAGCGAAACTCAGCTCGAGTCGACCGAGTTGCTCTATGATCAATTGATTGGAGCCATGGATAGAGCCGCTTCAAAAATGGATCCCGTACTAAACGCCTTCCGGGACCAGACTCTTTTCTTGAAGCATAACTTGAATGCCCAAGCGATCGCCGCCTTGAACAAGACCTCGCTTGCTCTGCAAGATGAAGTGAATATTCTGATACAGCAGATGGAGGCGTCGATTCAAGAGGCCAACGCGTTTATCGAGAAGATGCGAATCGGTACCGCTGATGGATGAGAAGCTGCGTCGGCTGATTTATCGGAAAACCCGCAGTCGAGCCTTTCTCTGGAAGCTGGGGCTTGCTATCGTCCTCCTGGGCCTGGTCTTGGGATTCCTTCTCGATTTTCTCCAAGTAGGGAAGAGCCATTCTCTCCAAACGCGGCTTGAAGTCGAGACAGCCATTTTCGACATGAGCAGCGGACAATTTCGTGAACCAGATTCGGACGAAATCGTTGACCAATTAATAACCGCTTCCGCGGATCCCGAGGTCGAATTCCCGGACTTCTTGAAGTGGATGCCATTGTTGAAAGTCGGACTTCCCGAAGAAAAATTTTCCGAAGTTACTAAGGCGATCGAGTTGCGGTTTGGCATTGAGCAAGCCGATCTTCTACGCGACTTTTTTCTGGTGGTAGCCAAAGGTTCCGATGCGGCTTTGGAGCGAATAGCCAAGAAAGCGGACCAGGACCCGCCAGAACGTTGGGCGAATCAGATTCTAGGCGAAGTCGCCGAGCTGAAACGCGACTTTGGCCAAGCCTACCTCCGCTTTAAGACTGAAGGCCTGCATCCGGACGCTGAATACGCGCGACAAAAGACGATTCGCATTCTTCTTTTGCGAGAGGACTACGAGGAGTTGGCGAGACTGAAGGAGGAGCCGGTTTTCTCTGATGTTTTCACTCCTTCGGTTTCTCTGCAGAGCGCCATCCATTCTCGAGACTGGTGGCAGATCATTCGATTGATCCCAGCCACTCAAATGGCCGGAAAACATTTAGGAATCTATTTGATCGCTGGTTTGGTCGCTCTGGTTTGGGCGATTCTGCTTCTTCAGCTTGGCCAAATAGAGAAAGAGAATTTCAAGGTTTTGGGGCTCTGCCTGGCGGGATTTTTACTGGGCGTTCTCAGCATCACTCCGACGCTTTTTCTAGTGATTCTGCAGGACGATATTCTTTCCTTCCAGCGTAGTGGCGATTGGATACAGGTGTTTGCCTACTATATTGGGGGTGTCGGGTTTCGCGAGGAATTCTGCAAACTGCTTCTCTTTATTCCCTTAGCTCCGATATTGGCCAAGCGACGAAACGAATTGGAGACATTGATCGTAGCTAGCTTTGTTGGGCTTGGCTTTGCTGCGGAAGAGAATCTTAATTACTTTATGGATACTTCCGGTCTCAGCGCGACCAGCAGATTCCTGACCGCCAATTTTTTCCATATTACCCTGACCGGCATTGCCGGACTTTATCTTTGCCGTGTCTGGAGACAGGGATTTCGCGGATTCAACGAATTTCTTTACGCATTTGGCATCGTAGTGATCCTGCATGGTTGTTATAATGCGTTTCTCTCGATTAGCGAGATACAGGAAGGCGGGTTTATTGCCATGGCTCTTTTCATTCTTCTCTCCAAATTCTATTTTGCGGAGATCCACAGCCAACACCGTTCTTCGCAATCCACTTTCAGCGTGACCAGCGTTTTTGTAATTGGATTATCACTACTGATCGCTTCGATGATTGCCTATCAGTCAAGTCTAGTAGGTCCATCGCTGGCCCTGCAGCTCATTGTTCCCGAGCTGCTCGGAAGCGCCATCATTCTCTTCATGTTTTTCCGCGAATTTAGCGAGTCGATTGGGAGCTGATGGTCGGTTAGAGTCTTATTTTGGAAAATGAGTATCCAATAAATCGATAAGCTCCTGCTTTGACCGGTCGAGATTCGGATGGTCGATCTTCTTGAGAATCTTGCGAGCAGCGGTGTGATGCTGCAATTCGTAGCGTGTCTTCGCCATATAAAGCTGCGACATCTGCTTCTCGAATTCGCCTGGCGCCTGGAGGACGAGCTCCTGCCATTGCTCGAGCGCCTTGATCCAATCGGGCTTCGTCACGTCGAAAAAGCTTTGAGCATAGCGTAGCCGGTATTGCCAGTGATCCGGGGCGAGTTCGACCGACTTTCTGAAATTCTCCTGCATCAGCAAATCCAGGGATTTGTTGTCGTACATTTTCTCCGCCACGAACAGCTTTCGATAGGCATGCATCAAGTTTCCGATTTGATGATGGTAGAGCGGCTCATCGGGATCCAGTTCGGTGGCCATGAGATAGAATCCAAGGGCTTCGGTGAATTCCCCTTCCTCAGCCATGTAGTTGCCAAGCTGGTTTTTCACTACCGGAATGGTCGGATCCAGTTCGTCTGCTTTGACGAACATGGCGTTGCTCGCGTCACGTTCGCCTACTCGATGGAGCATTAGTCCGTAGGAAACGAAGGCGGGGGCGTATTCCGGAGCCGCTTTAACGAGTCGTTCGTAATCGCTGACGATTCCCTGCAGCTTGGTTTGCACGCGCTCGACATCCGCCTTCTCGATGGCTCTGGAGTATTCGTCGTAGGCCTCTTGCTCGCGGACGTTGAGTTCCTTAAGGATGAACTGGGCCATCGACTGGGTCGTCGGCTCTTTCTTCTTTTTGGCATAAGCCGCTCCGAACAGCAGCGTGCTGATAAGGGCAAATCCGGAAAGAGCGTGGAAACATTTTCGCATTACTAATAGGACCCCATTGGCTAGGTTTGTTTCAAATCTAAAACGATTCTTTGCAGGGCAAGCGACGATTGGCAAATGCTACCTTTTTGATATAAATATTTTCTAGTTGGGTGTTTGACGATGTTTTTTATTTTCACCCATCAATAGAAGCGCATTCTCATGACAGTGAAAAATCCCCCTCGCTAAGGTAGATATGTATCGTAATCTGGATTCAACAAAGGTCATCGACACGATCGCTTTGCTGGGCAAGCGGATCGACGAGCGATTTCCTTCTTCAAAGCTGAAAGCGGTTTGCGATGAACTGGGCGTGTTGGCCAAGGAATCGAAGACGCGAGCCGAATGGATCAGTCGGCCTCAGTACGGACTACGCGTTGCCATTGGAATCCTGATACTTCTGGCGACGGTTGCATTGGTATTCAGTTTTACGATATTTGATATCGGCGTTGAGGCTTTTTCCATGAAGGATTTTGTTGTTTACACAGAAGCGGCGATCAACGATCTGATTTTCATTGGAATCGCCGTGTTTTTTCTAGTGACCATCGAGATTCGCATAAAGCGGAAGAGAGCCCTTGTCGCCTTGAAAGAACTACGTTCGATTGCCCATGTGATCGATCTTCACCAATTGACCAAAGACCCGCATCGAGTGAAGGGTCCCAAGCTAATCACGCCTTCTTCTCCAAGGGAGGATATGACGGTTTTCGAACTCTCCAGGTATCTCGATTATTGTAGCGAAATGCTTTCGCTAACGGGCAAAGTCGCGGCTCTCTACGCCCAGCATTTTGGGGATTCAGTGGTGATTGCCGCGGTCAATGAAGTGGAGACGCTTACCACGGGTCTTAGCCAAAAGGTTTGGCAAAAGCTGATCGTGCTCAAGCAGCCAGATGCGGAGTAGGCTAGGTTTCTTTTATGACAAAACCTGGTATTGCTTGCGCCTAGGATTGAATCCATGCCGTTTCTCGACATGAAGGAAGTGGAGTATTTTATTGTAGACGTTTTCGCCGAGCGAAAATTTGCCGGCAATCAATTGGCCGTATTCATCGATAACGGACGGCTATCGACGGAGGAAATGCAGGCGATCGCTTGCGAGATGAATTTTTCCGAAACGACCTTCGTGACCTCGATTGAGCCGCGTAATGGAGGGTATGATACGAGAATCTTCACGCCTGTTTCAGAAATGCCTTTTGCCGGTCATCCCACTCTCGGCACTGCCTTAACGCTCCAGCAGAAGATCGTCGGCAAACCCGTCGATCGCCTGTCTCTGAACTTGCAGGTGGGCCAGATCCCCGTAGAGTTCGTTCCACAGGCCGAGGAGCCTCCGATTCTTTGGATGACCCAAAACGAACCTGAGTTTGGACGGGTTTTCGATCCGCCCTACATAGCTCGTCTTCTAAGCATCGAGGAATCTGCTATTGATCAGCGAGCTCCGACGCAAATGGTCTCGACGGGATTGCCGACGGTCATTGTTTGCGTTAAAGACCCGGAAACCCTCCGGAAGGTATCGATAAATCAGGACGTTTATCGCTCTTTTATCGATGGTCTTGGAGACGTGAATATTTTCGTGTATTGCCATCAAGGTTACACCCAGCAACAGAATTTTTCGGCTCGTGTTTTCGCTGACTGGGCAAGGGTGCCGGAAGATCCAGCTACCGGCAGCGCCAACGGCTGTTTCGCCTCTTACCTTCTCAAACATCGAATTCTGGATACTGGCGAGGTGGACGTCGTAGTTGGTCAAGGCTATGAGATTGGTCGCCCCTCTCAACTCTATCTCAAGTCGCGCTACGTTGACGGCCGCATCGAACCAAAGGTAGGGGGTCGCGCTTTCATTGTTGCCAGTGGCAAAATGGAAGTGTGATACGAGCTGCGAAATTTGGCGCTCGCCATTGTCGGATAGGCTGTGGCATGCATACTGCCCACCCAATCAACTGCCCTTGAATATAATGAAGAATATTCTCTGCGTCCTTATTTGCTTCCCGTTTCTTGCCTATTCCGGAGAGAAAATCGTCTCCCAGTCCAACATTAGCGCCAATCAAGCCAAATATCTGGGCGAAATGGCGATTGAAGCGGCGAAGGAGATGGATCGTGTGATAACAGTGGGTATCTCGGACGCGGATGGTTTTCTGGTCTACTTGCAGACTATGGATGGAGCTAAGCGAGCGACGGTTCGAAACGCTGCGGACAAAAGCCACACGGCTGCCTTGAAAAGGAGAAATTCCGCTGGACCGAATTCCAAGCCTGTTCCCAAAGGCCAGCTAAGTCCTGACAGCCCCTACATCGGGCGCTTGGTTGTGATGCGAGGTGGCGTTCCCATCTTTCATGATGATATGGTTGTTGGCGCTATTGGTGTCAGTGGAGCTACTGGCGAGGAAGATGAGCAAATCGCTCTGGCAGCCTTGAAAAAATCGGGTTTGGCTAACTAGATCCCTAAATCGATAATAACATGCGATTCGTTTATTCTGTATTCATTTTTCTGATCAGCGGTACACTCTTGGCCGAGGAGCCTCGACCCAATTTTCTCTTTGTGGCGGTGGATGACTTGAATCACTACACGAGTTTTCTCTCCGAAGAGAAAGGCAATTTCTTTAGTTTGATCTACCCGAATGAACGCGTTCGCCGTCGTGTTGCCAAGAGGGCAACGCCTAATTTGCAACGGCTGGCTGATCAGTCGACCGTATTTACTCGCGCCTACTGCGCCTCCCCGCTCTGCGGACCGTCGCGAACCGCATTGATGACAGGCGTTCCGACCCATGTTTCTGGATACTACGAACACAATGTCCACTTTCGTCGCTATGAATCGCTGGCCGACGTGGTAACGCTGCCTCAGTATCTGAGGAGCAAAGGCTATTTTACGACCGGATTAGGGAAAATCTATCATACCGGAAGAGTTAGTAAGGAGCGTGGGGATTTTCCGGATACTAAGTATTCATGGGATCGGTGGGTGGAAGTGCAAACTGGGGTTGGCGGTCCGGGCATTGAGAGGTCGAATTCCAAATACAGTCCAAACTATGACCGTCTGAAATTCGGACCCTCGAATCTGAGTTCAGATCAGACCCACGATTATCGGACGGCTCAATTCGCCAGTCAGCTCTTGCTTTCAGGAGAAGCGGAGATCGAGGATCTCCATGGTGAAGTCCAGTCCGTTAAGCTGCCTGAGGACCAGCCGTTTTTTCTAGCCGCTGGACTATTCGCTCCCCATTTGCCCTGGCATCCACCTGCCAAGTTCTTCGATCGCTTTCCGACTAGAGAAATGGCGATTGATAGCGAGCTTGAAGAGTGGGTGCGACAGGATGCCGAGGATCTTCCCGATGCGGGCAAGGTTTTTCTGGATCATTTCTTCGATGGAATCATTCGCCATGGCAACATGGTAGATGGTCCGGGGGGCGGGATCGAAGCCTGGAAGGCGTCGATCCAGGGCTATCTCGCAACCATAGCCTTTGCCGATCATTGCTTAGGGCAACTGATTGACGCGTTGGAAGAAAGTGAATACGGTGGCAACACTGTAGTCGTTTTATGGAGCGATCATGGCTGGCAGTTCGGCGATAAAATGCGTTATCGTAAACATGCGCTATGGGATGCGGCTAATCGTTGCGTTCTCATCATGCGTGATCCGCGAATATCGGAATCTGCCGTTGGTTCCCGTTCGGATCGAATCGTTAGTCTCCAGCATCTTTACCCGACTATTACGTCATTGGCCGGTTTAGAAACGCCTTCTCACGTTCATGGGCATGATCTTACACCCCTGCTGCAGGATCCGGCAGGGCCTTTCGATGAAACGATCATCCACACCTATCTAGAAGGCAACCACACGATTCGAACGTCAGAGTACCGATATATACGATACAATGATAACTCCGAAGAACTCTATTTCTGGAAGGAGGACCCCTTCGAATACGTCAATAGAGCCGCCCTCGATCCTGGCCAGGACAAGAAAGGCCAGGAAGTTCTCAAAGCGATGAGAGTTGTGATGAACGAATACCTCGGCCGCGACGCGGCATTCTACCGAAACTAGGAGACTGGAGTCGTTTCCACTCTTTTCCCAGTTTTCCAGGATTCGAGGCAGGCCATCGCGAGTTTTAAAACCCTGAGTCCGCGATCCGCATGCACGGGAGGCTCTTCTCCTTCGCGAAAAGCTTTTAGGGCTTCGTCGTAATGCTTGTCGAAGGTCGTGCTGAATTGCCGGTCGCTGTCGTTGAAGTAACCGGCCTCCCAGACTTCGGATGATTCGTTGTGATTCGAATTGAATTCGTATCGCTTCGAGGTGTTCTCGATCCATACACGCCCCTTCTCGCCGATAATCTCATGGTAGTGAGATTTCGGGTACTTGTAAGAACTATCGTTCGAACCGATTAGCGTCCCAACGGCCCCGTTTTTGAATCTTAGCGAAATAGACATGGAGTTGTGCTGGCGTCCTTCGATTTCCGTGAATTCCGCCATAACGGAGCTAATGGGGCCGCAAAGATGTTCCAGCGTGTTGAAGCCATGGCTTTGCATCGCAATGAGTCCCGTAAAGTCATCGTCATTTCCAGGTCTTCCTCCTGTGAATTTCCAAGTTGTGGAGCAAATCTGGCCTAGCTTGCCGTCCTGTATCGCTTGATACGCCGTTTGATAGGGAATCGCGTAGTGATGATTGAAGTTAATGCCGAACCAAAGGTTTCGCTTAGCTGCCTCTTCTGTAAGAATGTCCGCCTCTTTCATCGAGTACACCAGTGGCTTTTCGGCGAAAATCGGATAGTCAGCTTTTATGACCCTCAATGTCGGCTCGAAATGGGCTGTATTCGGAAGGCTGATATGCACAAGATCCGGTTTTTCAGCTTCAAGCATTTTTTCGATATCCAAGTAATAGCGAGCACCATATTTTTCCGCTCGCGCTTTGGTTTTCTCCTCTGTTCTTCCGCATACGGCCGCGAATTCGACATCGGGGTGGGCGTCCAGAATACGCGCATGCTGATCTCCCCAACCTCCAGCTCCGATTAAAACTACTTTAGTTCGATTGGACATGCCGAAGAGAAATAGGAACGAGACGGGCTAAGCAATGAAACATTAATACGATAGTCAGCCTTCGTTAAATCTTTCCGCGTCCGGATTTGCTGCGAGGTATTCCTTGATGGCCTCTATAAAAGTCTCGCCGTATGCCTCCAGTTTTTTGATACCAATACCGCTGATTTCGGTAAGCTGGTCCTCGTTGACTGGATAATCTCGAGCCATTTCGCGAAGGGAGACGTCAGAGAAAATAATGTAGGCAGGAACTCCCTTCTCGTCGGCAATCTCCTTGCGAACTGCCCTAAGCGTGGTGAAGAGATCTTCATCGCATTCGATGCTTCCGGTTGAAGCTTGGGCCTTGGCTGGCTTTTGCGCGGCGAGGGCGGGGCGTGTTAACTGAATGGGCGAGCGTTCTCTCAGTGCCTGCTTGCCCTTTCCAGTCAGGCTAAGGGTGCCAAAGGCTTCCGCATTTTGATCGATGTATCCTTCTCGGATGAGCTCGCGACCAAAGGCTTGCCACTCGTTTCGCTTATGCTCCTGGCCGATATCGTAAGTAGACAAACGGTCGTGGCCCCACTTACGGATCTTCTCGTTTTTGCTGCCTAAAAGTATATCTACGATGTGGTTAACCCCCACGCCAAAGCTGCTTACTTGGCTGACTCGGAAGATGCAGGACATGAATTTTTGAGCGGGCAGGGTTCCATCGAAGGACTGTTTGGGCTCCAGGCAATTGTCGCAATTTCCGCAATTTCCCGCGGTCCATTCCTCCGAGAAATAGCCAAGAAGGACCTTTCGTCGGCAATCTCTTGACTCTGCGTAGTGAACCATTTGCCGTAGTTGGTCTTTGGCGACTTCTCTCTCTTTAGGATAGCTGATTTCCGCAATGAACTGTAGTTGTTTTGCCACGTCGCCTGGACTAAAGAAAAGCAGGCAGTCGGAAGGAAGGCCATCGCGTCCAGCTCGACCGGTTTCCTGATAATAGCCCTCTATATTTTTGGGCAGATCCTGATGGATGACGTAGCGGACATTCGGTTTGTCGATTCCCATGCCGAAAGCGATCGTCGCGCACATGACTTTGCATTCGTCGCGAATAAAGGCCTCCTGATTTTCAGCTCTTTTCTTCGGGGTCATGCCAGCGTGGTAGGGGAGGGCCTCTACGCCATTCTGCTGTAGTCGCTCGGCCAGCTGTTCGGTAGCCTTGCGCGAGTAGCAGTAGACAATGCCGCTCTCGAATGGCTTGCTTTGGATGAACTTCAGGATTTGGCGAAAGACCGCTTGTTTCGTCTCGATGCGGTAGGCCAGATTCGGCCGATTGAAGCTGGCTACGAACGACTTGGGTTCTTTCAAGCGTAGTTGCAGGACAATGTCGTTGCGAACCCTTTCCGTAGCCGTAGCCGTCAAGGCCATGAAAGGCGTATCCGGAAAAAAGTTACGTAGTTTGGAAAGCTGGCGATATTCAGGTCGAAAATCATGTCCCCATTCGCTAATGCAATGGGCTTCATCGACTGCGAAGCGAGAAACGTTCCATTGCCTAAGATCTTCCAGAAATCCGGAGAGCATCAAACGCTCTGGAGCCACATAGAGTATTTTGTAATCTCCCGCGAACAACTTGGCATAGCGCTGCCTCGCGTCGGTTTTATTGAGGGATGAATTCAAGTAGGTCGCGTGAATGCCATTCGCTTCCAATCCATCCACCTGGTCTTTCATAAGGGCGATGAGCGGGGAAATGACGACGGTCAGACCCTTGTCGACAATGGCTGGCAATTGGTAGCATAACGATTTTCCGCCTCCGGTTGGCAATAGAGCAAAAACGTCCCGGCCGGACATCGTTTCATCGATGATCTCCTTTTGCAGAGGTCGGTATGAATCGTGACCGAAATAGCGTTTGAGGGCTTCGTCTAGCTGATAGGTACTCGGAGATGCAGGCATGCGGTATCTTCCGGAAACAGAAAAGCAGGTGTCCGGTCCGGATCAATGCTGAAGCGCCCATGTCTGAAGACCGAGGCCGGTTCCTGAAGTTTGTGAAAATGGAATGATTCCGCCGATATTCTCAGTTTAAGCTTTGCCGGCGCATGCAACCCTATGCACTGATACGTACTCACTAATTAGATGAAAAACTCATTTCGCCTTCCATTCATTGTTTCCTTTTTCGCCTTGATGCCTGTCATCTCCCTGCAAGGAGCCGAATCTAGCGTAGAGGAATTTAAAGAGAGCCTCCGAGCGGCGTCGAACGATCCTGAGGTGGATTTCGACTCCTTGGTTGCGGAAGCTCGCGAAGCAGGCGTCAAAGAGGCTTTTGTTTTGCAGGCCACTGTATTCAAGAAACTTGCGCGGCGAGATATCGACGGATCGCTGGGCACTATCGATCAGTTGCTTGAAGTGGCGGATGACTTGGATTTCGGACCCAGCGAGAGTTTTCTGTCCAAACGCCAGATTGTAGGCTTCGCCAGTGCCCTACGGGCTTTTCAAGCGTATGAAACGAACAACTACGAGGACTTTGAAAAGCATGCGGCTAAGGCCTTTATCGATGCGCCGAGCTACGTCGAGGCATTTGGCCTGCTCAGTTTGCTGTCCGAGATGAGGGCAAGCGAGGCTCGAGATTTAGCGATGGCGGATCTGCGTATCCCGATGGAAATGGAAATTTCTAGCGTGGATGGAGAGTCGCGAACGCTGCAAGATTGGCTTGGGGGAAACCAGGCTCTGCTTATCGATTTTTGGGCGAGCTGGTGTGGGCCGTGTATCCAGCTCATGCCTCAATTGAAAGCCAAAGCCGAGGCGTTGGCGGATCAAGGCGTGCTGGTTATCGGAATGAATACCGACAAAGGAAGCAATCAAGTGGAACTGGCTAAGAAGATTCAGGATCAACATGAAATGCATTCCTTGCCGTGGCTTCTCGAGCCAAATACGGCTCCGCTGGGTTCGCTTTTGATGATAAACTCGATACCTCGCATGATCCTGGTTGGCCAAGAGGGAAACATTCTCTACAACGGGCACCCGATGGATCCCACGCTCAAGCAGGCCTTGGCGAAGCTGGACGTGACTTTGCCGGACGGCAATCTGGCTCATCGTTAGGCTACGCTTCTTGAAAACGGATTGCCTTGCTACGGCTTTTCGTTTTCCTGCATCGATCCGAGTTTCGGGTAATTTCGAATGAAGATCGGCGATATACAACTTGAGACCAATCTTTGTCTCTCCCCTTTGGCCGGCTACACCAATCTTCCGTTTCGGCTGACGATTAAGACGTTGGGCTCTCTGGGTCTGGTCACGACCGATCTAGTCAATGCTCGCTCGCTGCTCGAAGGGCGTGAGCTGGCTTTCAAAATGATCGCCACCGATTCGCGGGAGCAGCCCATGTCGGTGCAGCTTTTCGGCGGCGTCAAAGAAGAGATGCGTGATGCTGCGCTCATGGTACAGGAAAGAGGCGCTCAAGCGGTGGATATCAACATGGGTTGCCCCGTAAAGAAAGTGGTTAAAACCGGTAGTGGTTCTTCCATGATGAGGAATCTGGAGCAAACGGGGGAGCTGGTTAAAGCCATGGTGGACGCCTTGGATATTCCGGTAACGGCGAAAATGAGACTTGGATGGGACGACGAGAATCTGACCGCTCCCAATTTGGCCAAAACGCTTCTGGATGTCGGAGTATCCGCGATTTTCGTACATGGCAGAACGCGTGCTCAAGGGTTTTCAGGTGGCGTGAATTTGGAGGGCATTCGTAAGGTGAAGGAGGCGGTAGATAGTATTCCCGTGATCGGAAACGGTGACGTTACTACGCCTGAAGCGGCTCGAATCATGTTGGAGGAGACCGGTTGCGATGGCGTGAGCATTGGTCGCGGCGCTTTCTACAACCCCTGGATTTTCCAGCAGACTGAAAGCTATCTAAAATCCGGCATGATCCCGCCGGGTCCGAGTTTTCAGGACCGCGTCTCCTTGATGCGGATACATTTGCAGAGGATGATCGATTTCTATGGTGAAGATCGAGGCTGCATACAGTTTCGAAAAGTGGCTCCCTGGTATGCCAAGCGATTCGGTCCTTCCAAACGATTCAAGGACCAAGTGGTTCGTCTCAAGAGCTTGGAGCACTTTGAGGAGATCCTCGTAGACTATCTAGAATGGAGACAACAATATTGCGATGCAGATGGCGAGTTGCTGCCGCGTTTCCGGCCGCCTAGTCCGTATTCATCAATCACTGACCCATCATCTGGCGACAGAATTAAAGTGCCGAAGGGTCCAGTAGAGAAATGGTAGGTTATTTATAGAAACGAAAAAGCCTGATTCGCACGAATCGGGCTTTGGGAGTCGTCGTTGCTAAAATTGATTAGGCTACGGAAATGAGGGTGGCTGGATCCAGGATCAGGGCTATCGTTCCGTCACCTAGTATCGCTCCACCGGATACGCCTGGAATACCTTGCATCATCGAGCCGAGGCTTTTGATGACCACCTCCTGCTTGCTGACCATGTCGTCTACCAACAAGCCGCATGGCTTTCCTGTTGTTTCGACGACGACAACGGTCGCATCGCGTGGATCGGTAATGGCCTTTGGAATTTGAAAATGATCGTGCAGTCGGAATAGCGGGATGATTTTCCCTCGAATATTGAGGATTTCCTCGTTGCCCTGAATCTTGGCCAAGGTTTGTTCATCCGGACGCAAGGCGACTTTGACCGAAGTCGTTGGCAAGATGAAGCGATCGTCGCCCACTTTCACTACCAGGCCATCAACGATAGCCATAGTGAGTGGCAATAGAATTCTGAATACAGAACCTTTTCCAAGTTCGGACTCGATCTCTACCTTGCCTCTCAGCTTCTCGATATTCTTTTTCACTACATCCATGCCGACGCCGCGGCCTGAGATGTCGGTGATTTGCTCGGCGGTGGAGAAACCTGGCGCGAAAATGAGTTTGAAGATCTCTTCTCTGGAAAGGTTCTCGTCTTCCCGAACGACCCCGTTTTTGATGGCCTTCTGCAAAACCTTTTCCGCATCGATCCCTCTTCCATCGTCGGAAAGTTCGATTACAATGCTGCTACCTTGATGGTAGGCTTTAAGGGCCACGTAGCCTGTGTCGCTCTTGCCGACCGCTTCGCGATCCTCTGGCGGCTCCAAGCCGTGATCGAGAGCATTGCGGATCATATGAACGAGAGGATCTCCGATTTCCTCGACTACATTGCGATCCAGTTCCGTGTCTTCTCCGGATACTTCGAAACGAACTTTCTTCCCGGATTTCGCAGCGAGATCACGAACGATGCGGCCCATCTTCTGGAAAGTCGGCTTGATGGGAATCATGCGCAGCGCCATTGAAGTGTGCTGCAGCTCTTTGGTGATGCGGGTAAGCTGAGACATGTTCCGCTGGAAAACGGAATTGTCATGGGCTTCGTCTTTCGAGCATTCGTGCAGCTGGCTTTGGACGATTACGAGCTCGCCCACCATATCCATCAAATTGTCCAGCTTCCAAGTGTTGACTCGGATGGAAGCGCTTTCGGTAGCCTTTCGCTTTACCGTGTTCTGCGCGGGAGCTTGAGCAGCGACCGGAGCGGGTTCCGCTTTCTTTGGCTCCTCTGGTTTCAGTTCGGCTAAAGCTTGATCCATCGCAGCGAGATCTTCCTCCGAAGATCCAACCTCTTCTTGCGATCCAGGGCTTTCGCCAGCCGGCAGGTTGGTCTCAGCGGCTCCGGCAGGTTCGCCGGTTAAATTGGCATACTCCTCTGGACCCTTCATGGCCCATCTCGCTTTTACCATCAAATGGCTGACTGGAATAATTTCAGAGGGGAGCGTTCCGTCTGCCAAAGCGTCGGAGATTTGCTCGATCAGCCTGGAAATGGTGTCCTTCGATTCGAGAACGAGATCGATAACTCCGGTAAAGACATTGAGCTCGTCGTTGCGAACCAGATCCATCAACGACTCGACCTCATGAGCGAGGCGATTGACCGGTATGAGATTCAGAAAACCGGCGACTCCCTTGATGGTATGGAAGGAGCGGAACATGGAATTAATAGCGTCGCGATTTCCGACATCCTGCTCCAGTTCCAGAACGGCAGTTTCGATTTGCCCTAGATGATCGACTGCTTCCGTATGAAATTCTTCGAGGAGTTCCTTGTTCTCCTCCATGTTGAGATCCATCACCACGTCGAATTCGGCGAACTCCGCAGCGAGGCCACCGTCCTCCTGGTCGTTGACAACCTCTTCCGTTTGGGCTGTCTCCACATATTCAATACTTGGCTTGAAAGGCATTGGCTCGACGCCGGATTTCAATTCGTTGAGCGACGATTCCAGCCAGATATTGAACTCGGTCAGGATCTTGATGCCCTGGCTATCCATTGGCTTGGCCGCGTCCACCAAAGCGTCTATCTTCTGGAAAACGGGTTCTACTGCGGTTAAGACCACTTGTCTGGCTTCAAACGAGCTTTGGAAATCCTGCAACAAGCTGTAAATCGGCAGCATTCCTTCATCGCTACCAGGTTCGGCTAGCACGAGTTCTGACGAGAGGGTACTACCCAGTTGGCCGAAATCCTGGATTTCAATTTCCGTCCAGTCGATCTTGCCTCCCTGGATTTCCTCCTTGGCTTCCTGAAAGCCAATGGGTTCGTCTTCGGACGGTTCGGGATCTGCAGGAATCTCAATGTCGGCTAATTCGGATTCGCCGTTCTGCTGTTCCGATTCTCCCTCCGCAACGTAGGATTCCATCTCCTTCCCATCGCGTATCCGATAGAGTGAATCGGCGCACCAGTTTGCGAAAGTCTTCATCGCCTCAATGGTCGCTTCATCGAAAGGCTCCGCTGTGTCGAGCTTTGGTTGAAGCATGTCCTGGATCGCTTCGACAGCTTCGTTGAGAGCATTGTCCTCGGGCAAGGAGTCGGCAATGTCGTTTACCAGGCTGTATATGGGGATCAGGCCATCGTCCTTTCCTGGCTGGGCCATATGGGATTCGGCGGCCAGTCTGGTGACGATATCTTCAAACTTAGTTATTTCTTCTTGTGACCACGCCATAGTGGGAATCGTTGTCAGGGGATCGTGCGGTCTAATACCGTAGTTTTCAGTAGAGTCTTCATCGTCCAACACCGATGATGGCTTGAGTAGAAAAGCTCGTGTTGGAGTCAGCTCTATTCGCTATTGGCCGTGATAGACAGATATCGAGCTCCGTTTTGCGTCGGTTTTACAAGATGAAGGTCCTTTTATTGGACTTCTTCATACGAAAACTCGAATGAGCCTCGCTAGAAAGCGCCGAGCTGGACTGCCTTACTTTTTTTCCGCTTCCTGGAGAAGACGCTGAACAGTCGAGAGGGCGCTTTTCAATGCGAATGGCTTCTTTAGGATAACGGCGTCTTCAGGCACATTGAATTGATGTGCGATCTCCTCGGAATAGCCGGTCATATAGATGACTTTCATCTGAGGATTCTTTTGCAGGAGCCGATCCGCCAGCTCAGACCCTCGCATTTTAGGAAGAATAAGATCTGTGATGAGAAGCTTGATATTGGCTTTTGACTCTTCAAAGAATTCAAGAGCATCCTCCGCCTGATTGGTCGAGAAGACCTCATAATTATACTGGACTAGGAGTCCAGAGAGACAATCGCACCATATCTCATCGTCTTCCACCACTAGTATCGTTTCGCGGCTGGCCGACACCAGATTTTCGACAGGAAGGTCAGCATCTCCATCCTGTTTATCCTTTCGTGTGGCGACTTGGGGAAGAAAGATGCGAAATCGGGTTCCTTTTCCAATTTCACTGGCTACTTCGATATGGCCGTTGGCCTGCTTGACGATGCCATAGACCGTGGCTAAGCCAAGTCCCGTTCCTTTGCCCGTCTCCTTGGTAGTGAAGAACGGCTCGAATATGTGTCTCTGCGTTTCCTCGTCGATGCCCATTCCATTGTCCTGGAAAGTGAGAATCATGTAAGGCTTCGGCTCCATGTACTCTGGGAGCTCTCCCTCTGCTTCCTCGCTGGAACAGCCAAACATGTTCAGCGATATTTCCCCGCCATTGGGCATGGCGTCTCGGGCGTTCGTAGTAAAGTTGATCAGAATCTGCTCCAGGGCCGTTCGGTTGATATTAACGTAAAGAGGGTCCTCCTGGAAATTCAGATGAAACCGAATGTTCTCAGGTATCAATCGACGCAGAATTTTCTGCATATCCCGGGTGACCTTTACCGCATCCAGAACTTCCGGCTTAAGATTCTTGTTTCTGCGGCTGAAGGACAGGAGTTGTTGGGTCAGGTCGGCTGCGCGTTCAGCCGCCTTTCGAACCTCTGTGAGGTACTTGCGGTTCGGATCGTCCTCCGAGGCCTTGTCGAGAATCAAATCCGAGAAAGAGAGAATGACAGCCAGGATATTATTAAAGTCGTGGGCGATGCCTCCGGCTAGGCGGCCAATGGCCTCCATCTTCTGCGACTGGAAAAGATCTTGTTCCAGTCGGCGAATCTGGCTCACGTCGCGTTGGATAACGACATAATTTGCCACTTTTTCTGCGGATTCGTGAACCGGGAAAATCTTCCAAGCCAAGATGAACTCGCTCCCATCCTTTTTGTAGCCTACTGTTTCGCCAGCAGCGACGTGGCCTTCCTTCAGGTCGTTGACCATCTCTTCAATCACCGAGGGATCGGTGCTGGGGCCGTTCAGAATGGAGATGCTTTTGCCGACCACTTCCAGGTCTTTGTATCCTGTTATTTCTGTAAAGCCGTCGTTAGTGTAGAGGATCTTGGCGTCTCCATTCTCCCAGTTGCTATCCGTGATGACGACTCCCTCGCCGATGCTTTTCAGGGCCGTCGCGATAAGCCGGATTTGAGCATTGGTCGACTCCTGTTCGCTCAAGTCTCCCAGGAAAAGCAATGCCCCTGACAATTCGGGATAGGTAGGATTGGCGTTGGGCTTAAGCTGGAAGCTTATCAGCGCTTTCGAGCCATCTTCACGACGAATATAGGCTCGTGAAAGCGCGAGTTGAGGGTTGCGATATTTCTCCGATGTCAGGTCGATGCGCTCGTCGGTATATGGGTCGAATGCCGCGAAAATGTCGTTGATAGGCTTACCCTCGGCATCCGAGAGAGGTGTTCCCAGGAGCTTCTCGGCGATCGTGTTGCATCTCTCGACGTGACCGTAGCGATCCAGCACGACGATGCCTTCTTTGGAGAACTCCAGTAGGGATTCCAATAATCCTGAGGCCTTAGCTAACTCGCTTCGAATCTCGTCGCCGGCGATGGAAGTGGAGTTTTCTAGTGAGTAGTCGGACATTTAGGAGAGATGCTTCGTGAAAAAGGAAACTGATCGAAATTTACGAAAATAGCAATGTTAGGTTTCAATCCCTAGTATTTTCAAAGCTGTAATGCGAATTTGGCTACAACCAAAAGTGCTTGCTATTTTGAGGCTTGCTGGAGGATTCTGACTACCTCCAAGCCCATTTTCCCATCGGTTGATGGCTGGCGGTTTTGTTGAATGCATCGAACGAATTCATTTGTCTGTACGCTCAAGGGCTCGGGAAATTCAATGTTCGGGACCGTTAGGTTACCCATTCGCTTGATTAGCTGGAATTGGGCGAAGGACTCGATAGGTTCCAAACCGCGTATTGGATTTTTCTTGTCGATGCCTCGATCATAGACGGAGATTTTGGCATCTGGAGAGACGTCGTTGTATACTACCATCTTCTTGCTTCCCACTATCGTCATTTCCCTTGTCTTTTTAGGGTGCAGCCAGCTGCAATGGATATTGGCCGCTATACCGCTTGGGAACTTCAGATCGATGAATCCGATATCGTTGATGCCTTCCTGCAAGAAACTGTGCCCATATCCTCGAACGTGGGTCGGGTATTCGCCTGTCAAATACAGGAGAATTGAAATATCATGAGGAGCGAGATTCCATAGGGCATCGACATCGGAGCGCACGCGCCCCAGGCTTAGTCTTTGCGAATGAATGCAATAGATTTCTCCCAGCTCTTGAGCATCGATCAGGCGCTTCAATTCACGAACCGCATTGTTGTAGATGAAAACATGTCCCACGAAGAGGATTCTGCTGTGCTTATGGGCAATTTCTACCAGCTCCTCCGCCTCTTGGACATTTGAGCAAAGGGGTTTTTCTATAAAGACGTGCTTTCCCCCTTCTAGGGCCAGTTTTGCTAGTTGATAGTGAGTGGCGGCCGGTGTAGCAATGGAGACGGCACGAACCTCATCATCGTCTATCGCGTCTTGGATGTTCGTTGAGGTGGGAATGGCTGGAAAGCGCTCCCTGGCCCTTTGAAGATTGGATTCGTCCTGATCGATGATCCAATTCATCTTGCAGTCGGGGGTGGCCGCGAAGTTCCTGACCAGATTAGGTCCCCAGTAGCCAAAACCGAAATGAGCGATTTTCGTATTCAAAACTGTATCCAGAATTTGGTGAAAAATCTGTTATTGGCTTGGTAATTCGCGAATCAGTTTTGCCGGATTGCCCGCGTAGATGCCGGGTCTGTCGATATCCTTTGTGACGACGGCTCCCGCCCCGATCACGACGTTATCGCAAACTTCGATCGGCAATATGGTAGCATTGCTCCCGATGGATACGTGATTCCCGATTTTCGTCTTTTTCCAATTATCGACGTTTGGATCGGGTTTGCCTTCTTTGAATAAATCGTTGATGAACATGACGCCGTGGGCGACGAAACAATGATCACCGATATCGACATACTCACAAATGAATGAATGCGATTGGATACGCGTGTTCTGCCCGACCGAAACATGCCTCTGTATTTCGACAAAAGGCCCTACAAAACTGTTGTTTCCGATTGAGCAACCATAGAGGTTTGCTGGTTCGATGACGGTTACCTTCTCCCCGAACGTCACATCAACGATTCCAACGCTTAGCTTTCTGGGTGTGTTCTCCATTGAATATAACAAAGTTGGTTATTCTGTTTTCGGCAAATCTAATTGCTAATTCATTACCGCTAACTCCCAGGCTTTCACGTATCCATTTTCTCCACAAACGAGCCTAGCCGATTTCTGAGTTGGCGTTTAATATCCTCAGATTCGCTGGAGTTCGTTGAGGGCTCTGTCGAAAGCCGTTTGCCCATTATGACGTAGATCCATTTTAGTTCGATACACGATGAGATCAAAGGCAGGCGTTCCGAAAAAGATTTTACCTCTTCTTGAGGGAGCAGGGAGGCTAAGGTAGACTTCCAGTCTTCGTAAAGTTCGCGGGGCGCGGGATAGCGTGGCTGAGCAAAAAAGTCCGAAATCGTCTTCGCGGGATCATCCCATCCTGCATATTCGAAGTCGATAAACCGTATCGAACCGTCTTTCGCGAATAGAGCGTTGTGCAGGCCAAAATCGGACGGGCTAATGATCAGAGCTGCAGGGCTTATCGGCTTTCGAAATAGCTCGCTGGAAATCATACGCTTGGCTAACTTCTGAAAAGCGTCCTCTAGTTCGATTTGTATCCAATTAGCCAGTTCGTGCTCAACCTCATTTGCTTTGGCTCTTGCTAGCCATAAGTTGCGGCGTTTCGAAACCAAGTCTAGATGTTCCTGCAGCGTATCGCAGGATTCGGCGGCGCGCGGCATTTTTTTCGCTTTGGATAAGTCCTTCTTTTGCTGAAGATCCAGTAGGAATTCGAGAAAGCGGTTCCAAATTTCTAATGGAGCGTCAGTTTCATCAGGCCAAAGAGCGCCTTCTTCGAGGGTAAGGATCGCTGCTTTTGCGTTAGCATCGGTTTCAAGCAGGGTTGGAGTCCTTCTACCTTCGAGTTCCTCTGAGTAGCTTAAGAATTTCACTTCGTGAGCGAACCTATCGCGATAATCGCTGAGAGATTGCTTGTAGATCTTTCCGAAGAGAACCCTTCCATCGCTCGTTCTCAGCGAATACGAGCGATTATTCATGCCGCCTCTCAGCTCTTCTATGTCCAACAAGCTTGTGCTCAAGCGGTTTTGTATGAGTCCGCTAAATACGACTTTTGGCTCTCTCGAATCATTGTCCTCGGAATTCTCCTGATCCAAGGGTCTTTCAGACGGACGGGAGCTATCAATTATCGAGGAAATTTCCTTCCAAGTTCGGATTCTTCTTAGCTTGCCCTGAAGTTGGTTGCCAAGATCTTGGCCTGGCTCGAATAGGAGTGATAGCGTTCCCCTGGGAAAGTCGATATCTCGAAGCGTTTCCGGGAGGTCGTCGATAAACCAATTGCAGCGTTCTCTGGCAATGCGCTTTAGCTTCTCCTTTCGCGTAGACTCGAAGAAAGCATGATGATCTATATCGAATTCCGCGCTCAGCAATCGAGGAAAATTTTCGTGTATCCAATTTTTAGCAGCCTCGATAAGATTGTATGGAAGACCCGCTGTCGGGTAAATCGACTTATGGCTAATGACGCGGATCGAGTGACCATTTGCTATCCAGCGAAGAAGAGAGGCTTCGACATCTGGGAATGGCTTCGCTTCAATGATCATCCGTCCGTAGGCCAATCCTTGAATGCGGCTCCATTCCCATTCTCCCCCCTTTCGCATTCGCATGAGATTTCTTAGTTCGGTCTTCGGGGAAGTCTCGCCGTTGAGCTTGATGCCTAGTTCGTCGGCGATTTTTAGAAAGACACTATCATAGCATATAAGCGTATTGTCGAAATCGATACCGATAATCATTTTCGTGGACGAAAGACTAATAATTCATTACAGCATGGATAACCTCTCCCTTTCGCATTTTCGATATCAGTTCGTCTACTTCTTGAAGGCTTCCCCGATGGGAGATCATTGGTTTTGGATCAAATTGATCATTCTGAATCATGCGAACGAGTCTAGGAATATCCTCATGAGGCTGGCTGCCTCCCCCCTCAGATCCGGTGAGCAATTTCCCGAAATGGAGGGGTAGAGTATGAATGGATACGGCTTTATCGTGAGACATCACGCCGTAAAGGACACATCTTCCTTTCGGTTGCGTCAGACTGTAGCAACGCTCAATGATAGACGGATTTCCTGTTCCATCGAGCGTAATATCCGCGCCCCTTTTTCCGACAATAGCTTGTACTTGTTCGGTGATGTCTTGGCTCGAGCCGTCTAATGTATGCGTCGCTCCGAATTGTTTGGCCATCTCTAGTTTATGCGGGAAAAGATCGACGGCGACGATGGGATGCAAGCCGGCCAATTTGGCTCCAAGAATGGCTCCGAGCCCAATGCCGCCAGCTCCGAAAATCACCAGGGATTCGCCGATCCTCGCCTTGGCGTCTCGATTGATAATGCCGAAGCCGGTTGTTAGCGTGTCGGCTAGTAGAGCCGCGATTTCCAAGTCCAGATCTTCAGGAATCCTGGTAACGCGATTCTCCGAAAGGACTGCCCAGTGGTTGAAGGTGGTAATCCATCCCGCATTGATGGTTTGGGATCCACGCTTATATTTTGGCGGTCGAGACTGAACCCCTGCTCCAGGTCTCCAATGGGCAACTACATGATCGTCTGGTTTAACGGTCGTGACTTCCGGTCCGACTTCGCGGACGATTCCTCCCGCTTCATGTCCGAGAAGGTGAGGCAGCCATCGATCCTCTCCTTTAACGCCGTCAATCTCTCCGATTTGGCTGCCGCAAATGCGGGAGGTCTTAAGTTCGACTAGAACCTGACCGTATTCAAGTTTCGGTATTTCCACTTCATCGAGTTCAAGTGGCTGTTTAAGCTGGGTTAGAATGGCCGCTAGCGTTTTCATTCGAAGAAAATAAATCCATGGTCTCCGGTGTATCCGGTTTCCTTGAACCACCAATCCCATTCCTCAGGAGAATGGAAGGCTTCGCAAGTGAGCTGCCAGTATAGCAGATTGGCCTTCTCGCTTTCGTTTCGGTAGGATTCTACGCAAATGAACTTTTTGTCTTTTCCGACGCGTTCGATCTCCTGAAGAGCCTTGTGGAGATCATAGCACCGCAGATTGTGTAGCGTTGTTATCGATACGACGAATTCGAACGCATTGTCCTCGAAGGGCAAGCTGCTAGCGTCGCCTTTAACGATCCTGTTCTTTATTTCCGGCTTAGCGTGTTCGATAGCGTATTCGGAAATGTCGAGACCTGTAACCTCTATTCCTGGAACGACTTGGGTGAAATCGTAAAGCAAATAGCCCTTCCCGCATCCCACGTCGAGAATTCGATCCCCTGGCTTCAACTGGTAATGGTCTTTCATGGCTCTGGCCACTTTTTCCCAGCGACCGTCATAGCGCATGCCACCGTATCCAGTTTTTCGATCGCCATCCCAGTAGTCGTATCCCCATTGCTTTGCGAGTTCCGCCGCTTTGGCTTTCGGGTATTCGGTGACCCTGGCGACGTAGTCTCGCTTGGTCTGCTTATGGACAAGTCCTATGAAATCGAGATAGGCCATAGGTTGAAAGTAAGAATTATGAAGTGACTTCGAGAATGCGATTTAAGAAATGGCCCGCGGTCAAATCTAGCATGCCGCGAGCTTCGGTTTGGTTCGCGGTTCTGTGGAAGAACTCGTTTTGAGCGCCTAGTCGATGGATCAATCTTGTGTCACGGTTTTGACTGTTAGCCCATTCCAGAATCGCTGTGCCAAGACCGCCGTTTCGATTGTGTTCCTCGATCACGAAGATGGGTTTTTCTCTTTTGAAAAGCTTGTTTAGGAGCTCCTCGTCGAGATGAGAAATCGTATGAAAACTATGGAGACTGGTTTCGATTCCCTGCCGGCTTAGGGTTTCCGAGGTTTCTTTAGCGAATGGAAGAAGATTGCCGCTCGCCAAAATCGATGCGTCGTCTCCGTCTCGGAGCGGAATGGCCTTTCCGATTTTGAAATCCGCAATGCGGTCTTTGTGAACCAGTGGTTCTCGTTTCTTTCCTATGCGCAGATAGGTCGGCTTTCCAGATTCATAGGCCGCTCTGAGCCCTGCTCGAACTTCCCAAGCGTCACCAGCTGATATGATTTGCATCCCGGGAATGGCTCTCATTACGGCTATGTCTTCCATAGAATGATGCGTTCCGCCGTTCGAAGCGTAGGAAAGCCCCCCTCCAACGCCTACAATCACCACGGGCAGGTTGTGGTAGCCTATATCGAGACGTATTTGTTCATAAGGACGAAAAATTAGAAAGGAGGCGATGGTATAAATGACAGGTCTGAGCCCTGAGAGAGCCATGCCGGCAGCCATGCCAACCATGTTCGCTTCCGCGACCCCGCAGTTCAAAAAGCGATCGGCATAGCGCTCTTTGTAAGTATCGAAAAGCCGGTTGCCAATATCGCCGCTGAGGAGGGCTAGCCTCTTTTTTTCCGAGGCTAGCTGGACGATCTCGTCTGCGAACGCGTTTCTCATGATTCTAGGTTGATAGGCTGTTGGCGCTTAGGAATTTAGAGTGATCAAGCCAAGCTCCCGTTTCGCGAGTTCCACCTCCTCTTTTGTCGGGATGCGATAGTGCCAATTATTGTCATCCTCCATGAAGGAGACGCCTTTGCCTTTTACGGTATCGGCGATGATCGCGGTTGGGGTTTCCTGGCTCGATTCGCATTTTCGCAAGGCTGAAAGAAGTTCATCGAAGCTGTGCCCATCGATCCGATACGTGTTCCATCCAAAGGACTCGAACTTCTTTTCCAGAGGCTCTAGGCTCATCACTTCCTGACTGCGTCCTGTGGCTTGCCATTTATTGAAATCGACAATGGCGCAGAGGTTTCCTAGTTTGTGGGTGGGGGCGAACATTGCCGCTTCCCAAATCGAGCCTTCATTGCATTCGCCGTCACTTAAAAGAGTGAATACGCGATTATCTAGTTTCTGGATACGATTCGCCAAAGCCATCCCAACTGCTACTGATAGTCCATGTCCAAGGGATCCGGTTGCTAGATCGATACCGGGAATGCAGCCAGGAATAGGATGTTCCGGGAGCCGAGAGTCCGCCTCTACGTAAGTGGACAGCTCCTCCACGGGAAAGTATCCTTTCTTCGCTAGGGCCGCGTAAAGTGTAGTGACGGCGTGGCCTTTACTGAGAATGAAGCGATCCTGCTGAGGTTCTTCTGGATTTTGGGGATTGATGTCCAAGATTTCCCAATACAATGCGGCGATTATATCAGCGCATGACAAGGAAGAGCCCAAATGCGGTGTTCTTCCTTTAAAGGAGAGCTCGATGGCGATCCCTCTGAGTTCATTCGCGATCTGCTGCAATTCGCTCATCTAGACAGCTTTATCGAGCCCTAAATTCACCATGGTCTTTATGTTGTGGTGAATGTCTTCGTTCTGAAGCGTTCCCTGTTCGAACAGCTCGATGACCTCATCCATTGCGGTCTCGACTCCGTATTTGGGTTCGAAGCCAGTGGATAGCAGTTTTTTCGAGTTCAAACGATAGCTGCGAGGATCATTGGATGGCGTGACTACGATCTTGGCTCCCGTTTTCGCCGCCGCCTTCTGAGCGATTTCCATAATGGAGAGATTTTCGAATCCCGCATTGTAGACACCGGTCAATTGCGGATTGTCCAAGAAATGATGGTACACGCGTATCATATCCTTAAGGTGGATATTCGGTCTCGTCTGGTCTCCGCCGAAAACGGTGATCTCACCCCTGGTAACGGCTAGCATTGTCAGGATGTTAACCGAGAGATCGAGCCGCATGCGTGGCGAGTAGCCGCATATGGTTGCCGGACGGATAATCTGGATGGCGATTTCGTCGGTGTAGCTAAGTAGTACACGTTCGCTAACCATTTTGGTTTTATTGTAATCGGAGATTGGCACTAGCGAGAGATCTTCCGTGACTTCTGGCTCCTCCTTGACCCCGTAAACGCTTCCCGAGCTGGCATAGATGAATTGCTTGACGTCGTGATCGATGGCTTTTTCTACGAGGAACTTGGTGGCAAGAGCGTTGACTTCCCAATTCAGCTTGGAGTTGAGATCGCTACAGGGATCATTCGCAACATTGGCCAGGTGGACAACCGCTTCGATTCCCTCCATAGGTATTGAATCTACATCTCGTATATCCGTTTCAATGATACGAAGATTTTGCCCCTCTTGGAGGTGATTGCCAAACCACATGATATCGACGCCAACTATATCGTGGCCGGATTTAATGAGGGACGGAATCAGCTGGGTGCCAACGAATCCGCATGAGCCTGTGACGAGGATTTTCATCGCTTAATCAAGTGAGAGCGCTCTCGATCAATTTACAAGGCGGATGTTGGCTTCGAATAAAGACTTTCGGGAACGAGAAAGACTTTTTTGCCTTTGATCGTAGTGTATGGTGGCTCGAAGCCTGGCATCGACAGCGCTCGAATATAGCGATCAATTTTCTCCGCGTCCCAATCTAGGTCTATCTGTTTGAGCGTTTCGATCTCGCTTCTCAGATGGAAGCCGCTTCGACGCGATTTGCGATATGCTTCCTGAGGGGTTAGGGTGTAATTATCTCGAGCGATATTTTCGAGACCCCTCTTGAATAGCTCGATCGAACTCTGGTAAGCGAGCTGGTAAAGTTCTGTCACTTCAACGCCCGGAGGGACAGGAAATCTGATTTCGTCGATTATGGCTCCCGAATCGATTCCGGGCTCTAGCCGATGCAGCGTAACGCCGAATTCGGTATCGCCGTTGATGATAGCGAGGCTGAATTGATTGCAGCCTCGATATTCGGGAAGGGGTGCCATGTGGAGATTGACGGCCAGTTCCTTCGCTCTATCGATGTGGCTCTTCTTTAGTATTTGGTGATGCTGGACTGAGATGATTAGATCTATGTCTTCGAAATCCTCCAGAGCATCCAAGGCATGACGCGTTTGGACGCCGTGTTCGGCACAGAATTCGACTAGGCTTCCAGGCATACCGGTTTCCTTCGTGAAAACGGCAAGGAGGTTCAGGTTCAGCGTATCCAAACTTTGAATCAAAAACTCTAGGCAGGATTGCCCTATCTTTTTACTTCCTAGGTAAACGACGTTCTTCACGTGGGATATTGCTTCGCTAAAGGATGGTACATCGTTACATGCTCAGTCGAAAAGTCTATCGAGTTCATGGATAACTCGTTCGCATCGGTTTTGCAAATTATGATCATTGAGAGTCCGGCGTTGCCCGGCTTTCGCGATCTTTTCTCTTTCACTTGGATTGTCTCGCAGATACTTGATCTTTTCTAAAAGCTCTTCCTCTGAACGGTAGACAACGATTTCTCGGTCTTCCTCGAAAAGATCGGATACATTTTCCCCCGTATCTGTTAGAAGGCAGGAGCCTACACCTGTCGTCTCAAACATACGCATATTTCCGATGTAAGGGCTGATTGCTTCTGTATGGATATTGAAGACGATGTCGGATCGCTGGAGTATATTGAGCATTTCCAGTCCGAAACACGCTGGATTTGTTCGGTAGGGAACGGCTTTCGTAAAAGGCTGAATATCCTTTCGCTTGGCGAAAGGGCTGGCCGACTCGGACTCGGTAATCCAGAAAGTCATATCTGTTTGATCGGCAAGGCGTCTTAGTTGGTGATAGCGTTTAGTGTGATGGATTCCATGGCCTCCGTATCCAGAATATCCCATAAAGCTCAGCGGATATGTGGGCACATCAGGGAATCCGTATGACTTCAGATTTTCTAGCGCGGCCGGATCGAAACTGTGATAGACGAGTTCTGCTCTTAGTCCTTCCTTAGTGAATGCATTGTACTCGTTTGGGGTACCGGCAAAGATCAAATCCAAGTCGGCGAGTTCGCCAAAAGCTCCAGGAAAGCCTTTGAATGCGACTATTTTTTTTAAGTGTGGATAGTACTGTTTTAAGCGCTTGCGCACGAAGTGCGGAATGCAATGAATGTCCTGTAGATACAGAATTTCTGGTTTGTAGGTTTCTATTTGCGCTAGAATCGTATCGACACGCCATTGTGATGGAGAGATCGAAGCGTTATTCTCCACGGCCCACTGCTTTTGTAGAGTTTCCAGGTCGCACACTATTATCTCTGCCTCATGTCCCAGTTTCTTCATTTCATTACGAAAAGAGTTGAGATGCACGGGCAGGTATTCCTCCAAGCGTTTCAAATGCTCCTCATAGGCCAGCGCCTTAATCGATTCATGCTGACGATAAAATCGTCGAATACAGTCATCGAAATGCAGTTGAAGAATTTTTAGAATTCTTAGAGATCTCATGGAGATAGTTTTAGATTATCGAAGATAATTCTATTTTTCATATCGAATTCTTCACTACAGATAATCGGTTACTTAAGTCGATCTAGTCGATTTCAAAGTTAGGCAATGGACCCGGCAAAATCACCCTAGTCAAGGGAATATCAAGTCGATTGACTACGTTTTCAGCTATAGTAGTGGGGAGAGGAAATGCGATTAGCGAGTCTTCCGGAATTTCCTCGGGGGCGAAAATAGGGCATTCCAAATGTCGTCTGCCAATTCGATTGGGATCTTCATCAATAAAAAAGCCGACTTTTTCTCCAATTTCTTGATACAACCATGTAGCTCCGATTGAAGTCCCGAAGATCCCAATCGGATTTGGCACGTTGGAAATTTTTTCTATGCATCGCTGGCGAAACTTCTTTAGCCAAGCGAGCGCGTGTTTAATAGTCTCTATCTCCGCTTCGGTATCGGATTTTATGGCAGTTCTAAGGGTTACTCTCGTTTTCGTCGCTATGATTGAGATCTCTTTTGATATCCAGTCGGTTGAAATGAGTACGACCTCGAATCCACTAGTACATAATAGTCTAGTTATCGATTGTTTTGTGAAGTGGCTACAATGATCATAGATCGCAAGTTCAAATGGGTTTTGAATATAGTATGGCAACTCGATGAAGAGATGCCCCCCTCTTTTAAGTTTCGAAGAGATATCAGCTAGAAAACTTACTGGATCTGTAATATGCTCGAGTACGTGTACAATCGATACTAAATCATATTGTCCTGGAATCCCTTCAAGATTAGTCGTAAAAAAATCTTTGACACCTGGAATATTCAATACTCTTTGACGGTGCAATTCATTGACTTCTGAACCATATAAATTCCAGCTTTCCAATCCTCTGCTGAGTTCCGATAGAAAAGTTCCATTACCGCAGCCTATATCTAAAGCATCTCCAATGTTGGCTATCTTTATATTCGCTAAAAGCTTCTTTACGATGAATGCGGAACGCGCAATAGGTAATTGGAGGCCATCTCCGAAAACGGATTGATCTTTGCCATCGGCTTGGTTATACGGCTGGTACTGATTATATATTCCTTGAACACGTTCTCTCCATTTAGAATCTGTCAATTTGCAAATTCTCCCAAGTTTTTCTTCAACGCCTAATCTAATTTGATACGAAAGTGGCTTACAATCTGAACTAACGGATTTTAGTCCATCGCTCTCAATTACCTTCATCATGCATCTTAAGTTTTCTGAAAGAACGATTAGTAAGAGCGCGACCTAAAAATTAAGTAGAGTCATGCCTCCTTTTATCAATTTAGCCTTGTTGACGCTTTCTTCGTTGCCTACGATTTTTACAGCTTGGGCGCCAGCAAGCTGACCTAGAAAGGTCCCAAGTGCTATTGGAAGATCGCATTTTGCCGCCAGAGAGCAAAGAGAGAAAAATGCGTCGCCTGCTCCAATTGTATCCACAACTTGGTTCTCAAGGCGAACACAGGTTGCAGTTTGTCCGTGGCTATCGACTCCGATCGCTTCTTTAGCTCCTCTGGTAATCCAGGAGACCTTACTCCCAAGGCTCTCGCTTAACTCTCTTAGATCTTTCTCTGGCTCAAGGTTCTGCTTCGCTCGATCAAGCATGAGTTCGTGTTCATCGATCGAGAATGCGTTTACTCGTTGGTACTGCCTAGAAATTAGATTGTATCCGTGATTATAGCTATTTGTTTGACAGTTAAGTGAAAGGAATGGCGATTCCGCTTGTACAAAATCTCGCAGCTTTTGGGTCATTAATCCGTGCCCAAAATCCCCGACTACGACGAGATCGTAGTCGGCTATGCGTTTAGCAAGCTTTCCGATGAGCCTATTTTCCAATGATGGATTAGCATATTGAGGATCTATGTAATTGATCGAAAAAATTTTTCCTAGCTCTTGACTTCTTTTAGATAGTTCCACGAAGCGTTGCTTGATGATTGTGGTGTAAGTTTCATCGTGCTCAAGAAAGAGTCCGGGTTTAATGTATGCTTTATCTAGTAGAGCTGGCAGCCATGGTTCCGTTCCTGCAATGCTCGCGAAATCAACATTTTCACTGAACTGACGTAAGTGGCGATAGATGGCCAAAGCTCCTCCAAGATGCGTGTCCTCTTTAATGAAACGTGTCGAAAGGACCCTGTTCTTCGATGCCAAGCCTTGAACTTGCACATAGGAATAGCGATCCAGTATGATGTCGCCAATAACCAGGATCTTGAGCTTGGCAAAGTCTTCTACCGTTTTTCTAAATGTTTCGGGCGGGAAATCCTCGGCCAGATCCCTGCAGAAAGAACGAGTTGCTTCTGGAAGATGCTCGAAGTGGTTGTTTAGCAGTTTGGAGGAGCTGAAAACAACCGATCCGACGTACTGAATTTCAGCTCCCAGTCGCTCCACTGCTGTGACGTCATTAGCCATGTTTCCCGTAGGATCTGCATTTGAGTTCTCATATTCCTTGCCCTTGCAGTAAACGTCCGGACGAACTTGATTAATCGCTTCTACTGCGGCCGGGTATGGAACCGTTGCCACAATGTCTACGCTTTCGAGTGCAGCTATGGATTTGCACCGCAGCTTTTCATTGAAATGCGGACGCCCCGGCCCCTTGTTCACATGGTCGTCGCCGGTTATCGTGACGACTAGAACGTCCCCCAGAGCCTTCGCCTCTTCAAAGTGGACTATGTGTCCGGGATGGATAAGGTCGAATGTGCCGTGGCATTGAACTACCCGTTTTCCTTCTTTTCGATAAATTTCGAGGGCTTCTGGGATGTTTTCGAAAGCGATTACCTTTTGGATTGGCATTTATTTTGGGAGGATTGCGATAAATTTGACGAATTCGGATAAGGCTGCCAGAGCAAATTGTAAAAGATCCTGTCGTCTCTATCGAACTGGGCTGTTATACTCCAAGAGAGGCTATTCTCTAGGCTGTCCATTAAGTGTTTGAACTATCTTGGTAGAAAAGTGCGTTCACTAGCCCAAACGGCTAGTCTTGGGGTTTGCGGAAAACGCTCCGTACAGATGTTGGCCATTTCCTCTTCGAAGGACTTGGATGAGAGAATAATAAGATCGTTAGGACCGGCCTTGGTCTCCTCAATGCTTTGAGTCGGGATTCCTAGAAAGCTCTTTCTTTCAACAGGCGAGCTCAGCAGCACCGCGTCTATTTCTGGCAGGTTTAAGCGTCTCCAGGCTGTAATCAATATTTCTGAATGTCTTCCGGCTCCAAAAACCATGCATTTTGAAGCGCTTGGAGCCAGGTGTGAGCGCATTAACTTGATGTGTGATGAGAGCGCTTGGAAGATGCTTTCTCCCATGCCCCTGCTTAAATCGATTTTATTCGTTGCAGTCCCATTTCTCTCTTTTTCCGGCATCAAGAAATTTTGCGCTCTCGCGCTGGAACCGACTTTTGCAGTGAAATCTCTGCCGAACATTTCGAGCACGCCTGACGCTCTGAATCTATCGGCAATTAAAGGATCGGATTTTTCGATAGCTCTCTGTAGATTCTTCAAAATTTTCGTATTTCTCGATTTGTTTGCGATGCCTGAATTTCCGTAGGAACTCGACCTTAGTCTGAATCCTGAAAGTGGGATTGGGCAGTAGCAAATTCCATATTTGAAAGCTATCGAGTGAAAGGCGAACCAGTCTGCATACCAGAGGAACTCTTTCGATAAGCCGCCCATCTCCGTGATGGTTTGTCTTCTTACAAAAGTGGATGCTCCGTGAATGAGTGTTTCTGCGCCAAGTCTTGCCGTTAGTTCGTCGGGAGATAAATAGCTGGGGCGCTCCGAGAATCTTAATTGTTCTGTTCGACCTTCCTCGACGGATTCTCCAAAATACGTTGTGTCGCCACAACAAATATGCGCATCTGGATTTCGACATAGAATCGCGTAAGCAGCTTCGAAGGAATCCGGAAGCGATATATCGTCTGCAGCCCGGAAAAGGATGAAATCGCTTCTCGCCGCTAATAAGCCTGTGTTTTGAGCAGCAATGGCCCCTTTATTTGATTTATGTTCGATTAGCCTAACAACAGAATGGTCGCTTTCCAATTTATGGGCGGCTTGGAGGTGCTTTTTTGCAGAGCCGTCATCGACTATGATTATTTCGCTGGGGCTAAGGTTTTGGTTTAAGGCGCTCTGCACGGCCTCGCCCAGATACTCGCCTTGATTGTAGTGAGGAATCACTACGCCAATTGTCATGTCGTGGTCTGGGCTAATACCCTTCATTGGAGTCTTCATCAAGGTATAGATCTGGATACAGACGAAGGAGCTCTTGTAAGATTGGCGTAGCTTCAAGAATCAGCTTAACTTTTCTGTTGTAGGCCGCGATATGATCGCGATTGAAGTATCTTTTCCAGACATGCTTTCCACCAGAGTAGCCTCTGGGATAGCGTTCCGATGAAACGACGCGCATTTCTTTAAAGCATGCCGTTGCTTTTTCAAAGAAATCAATATCTTCGTCGGCGAGTTCTTGGCCGGGAAACATCGCTTCGAAAATGCTCTGCATGGCGTCTTGTCTTCCTTCGAAGAAATCCTCGTACTTGAGTTTGGTCAGATTCGAATAAGGCGCGATCGAGAGCCATCTTGCATACCAAAAAAGAAGCTCATTCAGCGTGAGGCCGTCTATTAGCCTTGCCATCCCCGCTTCAACGGAATCCGAAAGATATTCCTTTTCGATAAGAGAGACATTGTTTGGAAAATGATTAGTTACTGGCGTAAGCGGCCCAGTCTTTTCCCTATCGTTACAATAAATGGCAACCAGTGAATCCGCTGGATGGCGGAAAATGATGGTAATGCTTCGACCCATTGTCTCTATGAATTGCAAGAGCCTGTAACTCAAGGGCTCGTGGCTTCGATAGACATTGCTTGAAAAGGGTAGATTTCGTACTATTCCCTGAAGCGACGTATCGGAACCAGTAATACGAATGGAACTAATGGGCTCTAGCTTCAGATGCCAGTCTGGTCCGTATTTCTTTTGTAGATAATCAACACAACTATGTATAATCCTAGATGCGGTTTTTGGAATGGCGAAGATAAAGTTCAACCGCTTTTTCAGGTATTCTATTTCCGCTTCCGTGAAGTCATCAGCTGTCCAGGAAATGGATCGAGATGTCTGTTCCGCAAATGGATTTTTAATGATAGAGTCTTCACATGGGCTTAGGCTTCTAGCATGGTCGAGCCATATATATACGTTCTTTTTCAAAAGACCCATCGACCGGATCTGATTGATTATTTCCTTCCACCAAGTGCTGGCCACCACAAGTGACTCGATTTTTCTTTTCGGGAGTTCGCTTGGGCTCAAAACAGGAACTCCATCGATACGTTTTCCTACCAGGTCGGAATTATTATCGACAAAATAAGTAACCTTGTCCATATGGCGCAGACATCGTCTTCCCATCGATCCCGCTCCAAATATTATAATGTCACTCATTGTATTTAAAATTTGAATTCATATAATGCTCAGAAGATCGAAATCTCGATAGAATGATTACCTTTAGCTGGTCGAAAGCGCTTGAGTAAATCTAATCGTTCCAAGAAAAGACGACGAGGACAATTCGAGAAAAACGGACCGGGTTTGCTATCTCAAGGCTTCTAATCAGATAGTCAAGTGGTTCTTCTAATTCCATCGAGCTTGAGCCAAATCTTTATCCTGATGTTTTCTTTTGCTCTCCGACATATCATAGGCGTATCCGTGGATCCTGTTAAAAAATAGTTAATCCGCATCTCCTCATCGCAAACACACTTGCTTACGGAAGTACGAAGAAAGCTTGGATGTAACTTGATGAGCTGTTTCGTTGACACAAAGCTAACTGCTTTAGAAATAACCTCCGGTATATGGATATTCAAAGGCTTTTTGACCGAGGGTTTGCCGAATGCGCTAAGGATGTGCAGCTGGAAGTTCCTCTACGCATCTACTGCTTTGGTTGCCTTTTGGCCTCCGAAAAGAAATGGTCTGAGGCCCTTAGCATTTATCGAGCGCTTGAAGCTGGAAATTGGCAACTGCATTTTGTCTACTATGCGATTGGAGCCTGTCTTGATCGATTGAACCGTTTAGAGGAAGCTATAGAATATTATGATAAATCATATAGCGTTTCCATTAGAAATGCGTGTTTGATTAACAAATATAGAAATCTAAAATTGATTTATGGACCGACTCCTCCAGATCATATTTCGACAAAGCTACGCGAAATTGAAACCCACGTTAGATCTGCTAAAAGGGAGCATCTAGTCGAGCAAGATAATGATTCTTCCCATGGATATGCTAATTATTACGACAACGAAGACTACATTGATAGCTACTTAAAAGAGTTCGAATCCTATTTCGAAAAAGGCGATTCAATATTGGATGTCGGATGCAATGTGGGTAGTAAGCTATACGGTTTCTATAGAAAAGGATGTAGAAATAACGGAGGTATAGAGATTAATGCCAATGCGGTTCAGGCTATGAAAAAAACATATCCCGATTTATATAGTGATTCTACTATCTATGTTGGAGATGCGGACGAAGAAATGAAAAAGATCCAACCACTATCTTATGATGTCGTGCATTTGCATTACGCCTCAGCGGGAATTTTCCATTCGGAAACGATAGCCAAATTCTTTCAAGTCGCTCGCAAGGCTGTATTTTTCTGTGACGGTGTAGAGCGAAATCCAGCTATTTTGCACGGTGGGTTGTTCTTCCATGATTTTGAAGGCATCGCTGAATCGACCGATTTTCAGTGTGCGGATAAGTTGGTCCGCAAGAAAGACAATCGCTGGAATCGTCAGGGAACACGTTGGATATATATTAAGAAATAAACGGTACTCTATTCTTGCCAGTTGCGTGCGATAAATGCAATTGCGGACGAGATATCGAGATAAGGATCTTCGTAAATACTACTCATAACGCTACAGCGCAATCGCGTATCAAGAGGTCGTATTATTTTGTTATCGATATCTGAGAAAACGACTTTCTCAATAAGAGCAGGATTTGCCTTCATGGCCTCAGCTATTAGCATACTAAGGTCGTATCTGCTAAATGCTTGAGGACTACATAGATTGACTTTCCCCTGTATACCTGAGGCTTGCAAAGCCCTCACTCGCTTGACAATATCCTCAATCCAGGTTGGATTGAATAATAAATCGAAAGCCGCTTTTTGTCGCTGTTTTTTAAATATGCTTTCAGCGATTTGATCGAAAAGCGTGCCATCGCCTTTCTCAAGACCGTAAACTTTGCTGAGTCTGACTACGAGATTCTTGCGGGTTCTATTAAAAATCGCGTTTTCGATTTGCAGCTTCTGCTTTCCGTATGCGGAGATTGGCGATGGAATAGAGTTATCATCGTATGGGGCTCTGTTCCCATCGAAAACGTTATCGCTAGATAAATATATTATTGAAAGACCTAGTCGATTGCATTGGTCAATCAATTCAAGTGTTCCTTGTACGTTTACCATCGCTGTCTCGCTCTCCGATTGCTGGCATTTCGAAATACTTGTTTCAGCTGCAGCGATGAGTACTGAAGTATGATCGGTTTCTACTAGGTTCAGCGCCTGCAAGTCGGGGCTGCGCAAATCAAATGGCGCTAGATCAGTTCTTTCGGATGTGAAGCGGGTGCCAATGCAATCAGGATAATCTAAACGATAAGCCCTTAAGAGATGAGAGCCGATATATCCGCTTGCTCCTATTATTGCCGTTTTCATGATTAGATTAATCGACGGCTATCAGGTCTAAAGGTATGATGCGTAATCTTTTTATTGGAATGCCCATGGCGATAAGCTGCTTGTATATAGCTAGGGCATATTCACTCGCTATCCAAATTTCATCAAAAAGTTTCGATTCCAAGTCTCCGGGCGAAATGATGAGAACACCTTTATGCTTTTCTCCCCATTTATTCCTGTCGTTATCGCAGAATGCCAGTACGTTCTCTGATGTCACCAATCTTTCTTTACAACGATTTCCTCCTGTACTAGCTCCGAAGATAATTATATCTTTGGAGGATCTCTCTTCGAAAGACCACTTGTCATTGAATGATGGTTTCGCGTCTATTGGGAAACTAAGCTCTTGGCGAATTTTGTCTCGTATGTCGCCTTCAATTTCAGGATGAGCTTCAATCAGCTCTCTATAAAAAGACTGAAGGGCTGGCGCGTGCGTTACTTCCTTGCAATTCTCTAATCTGTGCCTAGCGGTGCGAATATCATCGAATCTGGTCAGAGCTTCTTTTGCCTGATAGAAAGCCTCTTCTCCTCTACCAGTTCTCTCGAGAGTATCGATCCGATTAAACCAAGTATCTGGTGAATCATGATAGAATGCCACAGCAATGGCGGACCAGTCCCAGGCGTCGTGAATCGCATTAGAGGTGAGCGCCGTTTGTGATTTCCGTATCAGTGTATCTAAGGATGGCAAAGCTTTTCCCTCGATGCGGGTTGCTAGAAGTTCGAACGCCTTCTCGATGGTTTCTCTTCGATCATCTTCCCAAATGGTGAGCTGAAGCTCATTATTGCATGGCCAATGCCGTCCAGGGTAATATTCGTAATGAGTTGTCCAGTGTTCAAGACTTGCAGGGTTTTTCCCCTCCGATATCGGCTTGAAGTATAAGTAACGGGTCTTTTTGTTTACGTAGCACAGAGATGCTGGCCCATTATTTATGGAAAGATTGATATAGCTTTCTTGGTAAAGAGCTGCTCGAATTTCTATATTGAAAGCCGCTTGTGGAAGATGGGAAAACGAGTTCAGTCTGCTGTCTTGGATTAGAGCCTTTTCAGTGTCGGGAATGAAAACCGGCTCATACTCTGGAGCTTTCGATTTCAAGGATTTCGCGAAAGCGATCCAGTCATCAAGCGAACTGTTACGTTCTACTGTATAGCTAGACTCGCGTAGGGTAATGGTGACAATTTTCTTTTCTGGAAAAAGCTTGGATTTCCATTCTCGGATAAACTGTAATGCTTGATCTGCTACAATGATAGATCCTAATACTGGTTTTGGATCCCTCATCATATGGGCATTAGAATAGATTGTTGTTGGATTTTCTATAGAGTAGTCTGGGGGATACAAGACCGCATTCGAGTGCGCTAGAATTTGTTTTAGCTCCTCTCTAGAACCAAGAATTTGGATACTTGTTGCTGGACAAAACGCACTGAAAGCCGATTGAACTATTTGGCGAAATCTCCATCGAGCGTTTTCGAGATCATATCTGGTGCTGTATCCTGTATCCGCTCGCGTCTTACTCCATGGCACGAAAATGATAGTTAGATTGGAGCATCTAGAACTTTCGAACACCGGCATCATGAGTCCGATGTAATGGATAGCGTCGTAAGCGCATGGCGTTATCTCCAAATCATAGATGGCTAGAAATGTGTCCTTGTTTGGCATCCTAGCTTTGGCCTTCAGTTTAGATGGCCCTCTAGCGCATCAAGGGCCTGCCAGAAGCGTTCTCCATGATTTTTATGTCCCTGCCAAATTTCAGGTATGAAAGAAGCTCCCGGAGCTGTTTCTTCAATTACTTCGCAGAGCCTATCGAAACGAATATCGCCGCTTCCAATTGGCAAACCTTCCTCGCCCGTGCCCGAGGCGTCAGCTATATGTAGATGCGCAGAAATGGGGCCAAGTATGCTGGCTGCTTCATATATGGAGTCTCCGCTATGATGACACCAGAGAGCCGTATGAGAGGTGTCGAAGCAGATCCTGTAACCATATTTATCGCAAAAGTTTCGTATGGATTCGGGTTCAAGAAAGAGATTGTGATACCGCTGTCCTCCGAAATGCCAGGGGAAGGGGGGCATGGTTTGAGGTATAATCTCGACATTGCGTGTATCGATTTTTTCGAGACCTGCTAATAGAAGATCGACTCGTTTTTGTCTCTCGTGGACAGACAGAGGCTCATGTTGGCTGAAACCGCCCACATTTGTTACAAGCGGGATCTTTTTCGTGGCTGGGAAGTAGTGACCGATTTCGGAAGCGATCTCTACAACGCGTTGAAACTCTTTAATTGATTCTTCGCGGTACGCCTTGTTTGGAGAACACAAATCCAAAGTATGATCGTGTTGGAAGAGTTCGGGGGAGTGGACTACGAGACCGTAGGAAAATTCAGTTGAGAACACAGTCTCAAGCTTTGTGGATAAATCGTGATAGCTTAGATGGAATTCGAGAAGCGTGGGATTTGAAAGTGAAGCGATAGAGAGAAAGTCGTGATAACGCACCGGGATTCCCCAAGGGCGAGAAAACGAGTATTTTCGCGCTTTCGAGCGTTTTTCATCCAAATCATTATTGAAGAAAAAATCGCCCGGCTTCATTGCCCGCTGAGCGATTTTGCCAATAAGGCTCTTTTTCATATAAGGCGGTAGGCCGCGGCCGGGACTTTTAACGGCGATGTGCTTTTCGGTTATGCGATCTCCAGGATGTATTGAAATATTCGCTACAAGGCTCTTGGCAAGCGTCTCCCTATTTATCAGTTCTCCTTGGGTGGGAGTCCTTGGGCGAGACGAACCTGCGGCCTCCTCAACATGGCGAATCGCTTCAACCATTTTTTTAAACTCGTCTGGCAAAAGGCTGACCTTGTGGTCATTGCCCTCCCAATCCTTATTTAATGTGAAATGCTTTTCAATAATTTTCGCCCCCCTTGCAACAGCCGCAATTGCGATAGAGCTACCACGCTCGTGTCCTGAATAACCAACTACCCCTTTGGATATCTCTCTTAAGCGATCCAAGTAGTTGAGATTGATATCCTTGTACGGGGCTGGATACGTCGCGTTGCAGTGCAGCAAAGCAAAGCGAGCTCCACATTCCTTCAGAACCGCTATCGCTTCCTCTATTTCAACTTCTGTCGACATTCCTGTGGAGACGAGAACCGGTTTGCCTGTTTCGGCGATTGAGCGAAGCAGGTCGTGATTACTAAGATCAGCCGAGGCGATCTTGTATGCCGACATTCCAAACTGCTCCAATTCGCCAAGACTTTTTTGATCCCAGGGCGTGCAAAGAGCTAGGATTCCTTTTTCGCGACAGTAGTCGAAGGCTTCACGCATTTGGGCGGGAGAGAGCTGCGTTCTGGATAGTAGATCTATGGTGTACTGAGCTCCTAGATCTTCGTCGTCTAGCGATATCTTACTATTGCCGACTGATCGGTAGAGTTCGGCCATGTCGCGCATTTGGAATTTGACGCAATTCGCGCCGGCATCGATGGCGGCATCAACCAAGTCCTTCGCAGCGGAAAGGCTGCCGTTGTGATTATTGCCAATCTCGGCAATAATGAATGCTGGGGCGCTTTCGCTTATTTCTCGTTTCTCGATGAACAGTTTTTCAGAGCGTTTGCGCGAACGGGCGATCGCGACAAGTCGTCCTAGATTATCAACTACAGGCATGAATACGATTCGATCGCTAAGAAGACTTTCGATTTTCTTTACCGGCGTTCCAAGCAGTATGGATTGAAAATCGCCGTTTACGGCTTCTTTGGTGGGTCTGCTCAAGTCTAGGCCTTCATTATTGAGCGCCCATCTTCGAAAGTCGCCATCGGTCAGAATGCCATGCAGTACCCCATCTTCGGATACTGCGGCTACGAATCGCTCCTCGTTCTCGTCAATGCGTTTTAAAGCTACTGCTAGAGAGTCTTCAACATGGACGCATAAACGCTTAAGATCACGTTCGAATATCATGACTTTGATAAGATCGAAAATAGATGCCGATCAAATGTACTACCAGAATAGGTTTTCGAAATGCTGTCTATAAAGTCCATTTCCCATAACGGAATTAAATCCGGGAACAGTTTACGAATGTCATCAGTCGTTTTGACGTATTTGCCGAAAGACATCGTATCCGGCAGATGATAACTTAGGGCGAGCAAACCGTTTTTCGCTAACAATGATGAGATTCGCTGGCAAACTTCGTGAATTTCTTCATCTTTGAAGTAGCATATCGTTTCAAAGCACGTTATTAAATTCATGCCTTCAAAAGGCTTCCAATCTTTGTCCTCTAGTAAATTCGCTACTTTGAATTCCATGCCTTTTCGCTGCTGAGCCTTGGCAATCGCGTTGGTAGAGATATCCACTCCATGGGCCTTCACGTTTTCGCCGAAAATCGCTTTAGCCATATTCGCTATACGCTCTGTGAAAATTCCCAAGCCGCAACCGATATCCAAGAATTTCAACGTCCCCTCTTTCTTTGGCGAAAGCAATTGGGCAATGCAATTCAGATAAATATTGTGAGCGAAGTTGTCGGCGCTTGAAACTTGCCCATGCGGGTCGTCGCAATTCGAATACATGCCATTGAAATCGCGAATGAAGGAAAATCCTTTCTCGTCGTTCGAGAAGATGTATTGATTATGGTTATACTTCGGCATGATTCGCTAGCATATAGTCCAGCCTCCATCGACAACCAGGTTGGCTCCAGTCATGTAGGAGGAGGCATTGCTGGCCAGAAATTGAAGAGCTCCTATATAGTCGTCCGGGCAAGCCATGCGGCCTAGCGGCGTTCGCGTTGCGTAATTTACGACGAAGTCCGGGTCTTGATCGTTTTCAACGCCCCCTGGCGATAGAGCATTCACCCGGACACCGGAAGAGCCCCAGTACGCAGCCAAATAGCGAGTAAGTTGAATAACGGCCGCTTTCGAAGTGGGGTAGGCTGGAGACTTGAAGAATCGCTGCTCTCCGCGCTTGTTCTGATAAAGCGACTGGTCAGGGGCAACGATGCCGTACGTAGAAGCGATATTGATGATGTTCCCGCTTCCGCGTGACGCCATTTCTGAGCCAATCGCTTGGCAGCATTGGAAAACGCCCGTGACATTGACATCCATGATGGCTTGCCATTGCTCGAGCGAAAGATCCTCGAACCTGCCTCTCATGGCCGAATCTCCTACGTCTTCGATTTTTTCATTGATAGCCGCATTGTTGATGAGCGTGTCGATTGTTCCGAATCTCTTAATGACTTCGTCTTTAGCCGCTTCAATGGACGAGCGATTGGTAACATCGCATCGAATTCCCAGCGAATCGCCGCTTAGCGTATCGGAAAGTTCTATACACCGGTTCTCGTCTAAATCAGTGACTACCACATGAGCTCCTGCCTCCGAAAGCCCGCGACAATAAGCTTTGCCAAGTAGCCCTAGGGCGCCGGTTAGAAAAACTACCCTTCCGTCGATTTTCAAGCTGCCGTTTGACGCGATCTCTGACATCGATCTAGTATTTCGTTTTCCGGAAAACGGGAAGAACAGGGTCGCCCTTGAGCGATTCCTCTACTGCTCCCTTCGAAACGGCCTTATGCGTGATAGGAAGGCATTCTTTGTAAGCTTCGAGGATAGCATCGATCTCGGAATCCTGATGGCTAAAAGACAGGTTATGGAATCCGCTCCAGAGCATGCCGCATCGAATCATCTCCTGCTGTAGAAGCGACTTTATCAGCAAGGCGTCGATTTCCTTATGGTTGATGGTTACGAGCGATCGACAAGGGAAGCCGACGCAAGCCAAATAGTCGGCCTCAATCGATGCGATAAGTTCATTCAACTCGTCCTTAAGTCGCTGTCCTCGCTCGGAGACCAAGCGGCAAACGTCGTTTTCCTCGATTTCATGGATAGTTGCCTTGGCGGCTGCTAGCGAAAGGGCTTCTCCGCCGAAGGTCGTATAGAAAAAAACCTCGTTTTCGAGAAGATCCATAATCTCCGCTTTGCCGCTGATCACCGAGAGCGGCATGCCATTGGCGATCGCTTTCGAGAAGAGGGCCAAATCCGCATCGACGCCGAAATACTCTTGGGCGCCACCTAGATCCAATCGGAAACCGGTCCACATCTCATCGAATATCAGGACGGCTCCCTTTTCGTCGCAGGCCTGGCGTACTTGATTGAGAAAATCGTTCTTCGGATCTTCGAAAATGGCGGGTTCCAGGATGACTCCAGCCACCGATTCATCCAGCTTTTCGATCAGGCTTTCGATATCGTTGTAAGCGAAGACGCCGGTCAGTCGCTTTACGCCGTCTGGGACGCCGGCGTTGGCAGGGAGCGTTCCCGCATACCAGGCATGCCAGCCATGATAGCCGCAGCAGAGAACCTTTTCTCGCCCTGTATGAGCTCTTGCCAATCGAATCGCCGCGCTAACGACGTCCGCCCCTGTCTTGCTGTAACGGATACGCTCGGCATTGGGCACGACGCGCGAAATCAACTCCGCAACCTCAACCTCAAGCGGATGCATGAGACTAAAGGTCATGCCCTTTTCGAGCTGTTCGCGAACGGCTTCATCGATTTTGTTGTAACAATATCCCAATGACAAGGGACCAACTGCCATGTTGAGATCGATATATTCGTTGCCATCAACATCCCAAACCTTGGCCCCGCTTCCCCTCTCAAGATAGACGGGCGCGACGCCACGAACGAATTGAGTTGGCCCTTTTGCTATGGTTTGAGTTGCGGACGGGATAAGGGTTTCGGCGCGGTTTAGGAGATCGAGAGATTTGGAAATATTTGGGTACGGCATAGGTCGCTATCAACTAGAATGGATATCTAACAGTCGAGAGGCGAGTTTATCAGGAGAAAATCCTTCATAATCAAGGACATCGTTGAATTGTCCTGCCCGGTACCAAGTAGTTAACGCGATTGGCTCGATTTTGCAATTCAGGCCCCGGCGAGCGGAGAATTCCGCAATAGCCGTGAAGAGCCCTCCCGTGGCAAGATGGTCTTCGACGGTTACGATTTGATCGTGACTTGCCAGCAATTCCGTCAGCGGATCCTCGTCTAGCTGGTGAAGAAAGGGCAAATGGGCAATGGTTGGTTTGAGGCTGGAACTTTCCAAAGTAATGGCAGCCCCCAAGATCTCGGAGAGCAGGATCCCAGTGGTGAGGACAAGCAGACCTTCTCCTCTTCTCGGAATCTTGGTCTTGCCGACTCGCTCGCAGTTCAAAAAGCCCGTTGGGGCTGGGCGTTCGTTGTAGCGAATGTAGTAAGGCTGGGGGGCAAGAATCACCTCCTCTAAATGCTCTAGCAATTCATCCTGGCATGAGGGACAAAAGACACCCATGTTCGGTATGGATCGCATGATCCCTATGTCCTCGATGGCTTGATGCGTTGGTCCGTTTGCTTCGCTTAGGAATCCTGGAATGAATCCCGAAAGCTTTACCGGAAGGTTGGCGATTCCAGCATCTGTTCGAACGAATTCGAAGGCTCGCATGGTCAGAAAGGGAGCGAGGGCGTGCAGCACAGGGATCTTCCCTCTCAAGGCAAGACCGGATGCCATCCCTGCCATCGTTTGCTCAGCTATGCCAACGTCGATAAACCTTTCGCCGAGGATGTCGGGAAGATGGCGGATATGGATACGGTTTTCGGCCGTCATTACGATCAGGGCTTCATTTCGGTCAGCGATTTCCTTGAGTTTGCTTTCGTAGGGACTCATTTCGCGTAGGCTTCCGAAAGTTCGGTTTTCATGGACTCTACTCTTTGCTGATCGGCTTTCACAAACCAGCCTAGCGCTTTTTGCTCGATGCTAGGAACGCCCTTACCTCGGATCGTTTCAGCAATGACAACTCCCGGCTTGTTGGTTGCCATTTCCGTCAACGACTCGAAGGCCGACTGAATTGAATCGAAATCATGGCCATTGCAGGTCGCGACTCTCCAGTTAAAAGCTTTGAATTTTGCTTCCAACGGCTCTAGCGGACTGAGTTTTTCCGTGGTGGTGTTGGCCTGGAACCCGTTTCGATCGATAATGGCGATTAGATTTTCCAATCTCTGTGAGGCTGCCACTTGAGCGCTCTCCCAAACGGAACCTTCGTTGAGTTCACCGTCGCCCATGAGAACGATTGCCTTCGCGTTCGTTTTATCGATCTGCATGGATTTCGCGACGCCGCAAGCGACGGAGAGAGCATGGCCCAGAGAGCCTGAATGAAATTCGATTCCCGGAATCTCGCGGTTCGGGTGCCAGTAAACCGTATCCATTATTTCAAGATGATTATCTAGTCGGCCCTTTTCGAAGAAGCCTAGCTCCCCCAGAACCGCATAGAGTCCTGGAACACCGTGTCCTTTGGAAAGGAGGAAGTAGTCGCGATCTGGAGATTCCGAGGTCTCCGGAGAAACGTTCAGGAAACAACGGTACAGCCATGTTGCGACATCGACTATCGAAAGGGACGCCCCTAGAAAGCATCCTCCTTTGCCCGACATCGATATGCAGGATTTGCGAGCTTCCAGAGCGATAGATTCCAGATCGCTACTCATCGATAATCTTGGTTTGGTTGCTCGAGATGGTGGATAGGTCATCAAGATGATGGCGATACCAATTCACCCCTGCGTACTTGGCATTGATCTGCATGATTTCCGGTTTGGCATCCAAGAGATCAAGAATATCCTCTAGAGTGAAGCATGAATTTTTTGGATACAGCTCTTCGTAGACGTTTTTAATGAATTCATAGTCTTCTTGGTAGTCGATAGTCCATCGATGGCTCATGGAAAGATTCGTTCCTTTGTCATCCATGGTGAAGTTGGCGATTTGGAATATCCCTTCTGTATTCCAGAAATAAGGCGTCGTATGTTCGCGCTCATACGGTTTGCTTGCCTCGCGCCATGCTCTCTCCAACGCATCGAGGGACATGATTTCGACGTCATTGCCATCTGGATAAGTTGCTGGGTGAAGATTGCTGACGAAATCGATAGGCTGGGAATCTAAGAATACTTTTATTCCTCTATCGATTATTTTGGGGTCTATCAAAGGAACGTCCGATGGGATTTTAAGAATAGCATCAGCCTGAAGCTGTTTGGCTGCTTTATAGTGTCGATCCAAGAGATCATGCTGTGAGCCGCGAAAGCATGTGTATCCAGATATCCTGCACAAATCTTCCAGTCTTTCGTCCTCAGGCGAGGTGGAGGTAATCACGGCTACCTCGCTCGCCAATTCGCAAATACTTACGCGCTCGAGAAATCGTTCGAGAAGCGTTTTGCCTAGGATAGGCTTAAGAATCTTGCCTGGCAGGCGAGTCGATCCCATTCGGGCTTGGACGAGTATGACGATGCGTTTCATTTTAGAGTCCCGCCCTTCTGAAAATCGCTAGTAATCGTAATAGAAAATGAAGCGACATTATCCCCATTAACGCGAAAGCTGTTTTCGCTTGTCGTTGCTTGATCGGTTTTCCAGAGAGAAATTCTCTCGATATCAATATGATTTTTGAAGCGGGTATGCCAATGCTCAATAACTGATCGCAAATTTCATCGGAATAGTGGCTGGCTATCAGGATCTGGTCGAATTCCACATCTGGGATACGATCAGGGTCGAGAACTCTATACCCAAAGAAGGCAGCTGCTTGCTTTGATCGATCATTGTCTGCGAAGGCTATGACTTCCTCGCCTGGCTGAAGAGCTTGGAAGACTTTTATTCCTCCTTTGCTGCATCCGAAAATGATCACCCTGCTCGATTCGCAATCTTCTCTCATAGTAGTTCCGATTCGATGTCCAGCTGTCTATGCAACGCGTTTATCGTTTCTACTAAGGGCCTGCTAGCTGTAGCGTCCTCATTTAGTTTTCCCTTATCCAAGCAGTGACGAATCAGCTCGATACAACCGTCTAGATCTTCGCAAAATTTCAAGTTCCCAGCGGCGATCTCATTTTGGAAGATGATGGCGCCATGCTTTAGCATCGTTACCGAGGGTACGCCCATTTCACGCGCTTCGATGATAACCGAGGAAAATCCCGTGAAGTGAGCATCTGCGTGTTGTAGAATCGTGTAAAGCGGCCATTTGCTGGGGTATTCGATCTCGAAATTTGCGATGCCAAGAGTTTTCGCGCTCCTCTCGAGCTCCTCGTTTCGAATTTCATACTCAAGTGGATGCATCCGAATGAGCCAATACCATTCTTTAGGAGCTCTAGCAATCGTCGCTAGAGTGAGATCCACCGATTTCGAGACGTACTCAGGAGTGGCTAGTATGACAGGTCTACCCTTGAGTCTCGCGAAGCGTTTAGTCGCCATTGAATCTAGCTTTTTTACGAATGCTACCCTCTTTTCTCGCCACATTTTCATGAGAGCATTTCCCCCCTCAAAGCTCTGATGGTAGTTTGTCTTCACAGCCCATTCATCGATCGTCCTTTTCTCGAACGCGCTCCAGCTCCAAAAAACCTTGGGAAGGCTTTTGTATCCGTTTGATGGGCACCGATTCCATCGGCCATATGCGTGATGCGTTGGATCTTGTCTGCCGTGGGGAAGTTCGACTGTTGGTATCCCCAGTCTGCGAGCGGCTGTGCAAACCGACCAGCCATAAGCATTATAGCAAAGCACTATATAGATCAATTTCGGTTTAATGAACTGCAGTATTCTCGTCCAGATTTCCGTCATGCGAAAAACTAGATTCGCCATTCGCAGGCTGCGATGCTCGTTCATGTAGATGCCAATGTCTGATTCTCGCCTTACGTACTCAAAGAGCTCGCGCAATTCCTTGACTGGAGTCATCGATTGTCTTGAGGGAGCTGATACAGCAAAAATTTTTGATAGCGAATTAATGACATATTCGTTTACGTAAATACTGCTGCGATAGCGAGGGAATCGTTCGAATGAGCGAAGAGGCTCTATATGCTCTGTTGAAAGGCCAGAGCTTTGGTAAGCGTCGCGAAAAGGATCGCACAGGCGGTGGTAGTGCCGACCCAAGATATCCATACGAGTATTGTTGTCGGCCACAAAAAGAACTTCGGCTTTTCGTTTAGGAAAGACCCCGCTTTGCTGGTCATCGAACAAAGCCTTTAAATAACCTGCGAAGTTGTTGGTTTCCGCCTTCCAGCGGCTAGAGAGCCAGGTAGGCGAAGCTTTTTCAATGCGCTTCGACTCGATGACATCGCCCTCCGTCAAGTCAAAGCCCATGTGTGTTCGTATTATAGGCCAAAGCTCTATATTTAAGCTCGTCCACTGATCTACTGGAAAGCTTTCCTCCAAGTGATTAATGAACTCAATGGCTTCCAATGGATTCATGAAGAGGCTCTTGGAGCAAATCGTTTCTACTTCGTCTATAAAATCGCTTGAGCCAAGCTGGCTGCCACGTAGCGGATTTGCTCGACTGTTATATCGGGGAAAATGGGTAGAGAAAGCGTTCTCGTCATTTGTTCGAATGCTACGGGAAAGTCATTTTGCTGGTATCCATGAACCTGATATGCCTTTGAAAAAGGAAGAGCTAGTGGATAGTGGATTCCAGAAGAAACGCCTGCCTTGTTTAAGACTTCTCTCACATGGTCGCGTTTGTCGACTTCGATTGCGAATACGTGGTAGACATGAGTTCGGTCTGATGGCGTTTCCTGAAATGATAGGCCGATTTTGTGTAAGGCTTTCCGATATTCTGAGCCTGCCTCCTGGCGTTTTCGCGTCCACTCTTCGAGGTGTTTCAACTTTACTGAGAGAAAGGCGGCTTGGATCCCATCCATTCGACTATTTCGTCCCTCGAATTCGTGATCAAATCGTCCACTACGGCCATGGTCCGTAAAGCGCTTCGTGCGAGTTGCGAGATCATCATCGTTGGTGATAATGCAGCCTGCGTCCCCAAGACATCCTAAATTCTTGCCTGGAAAGAAACTGAAGGTGGCGAGGTCTCCGAACGATCCAATCGGTTGGTCTTTATAAAAGGCTCCATGCGCTTGAGCCGCGTCTTCTATTATTTTCAAATCATGTTCGGAAGCGATTGCTACGATTTCATCCATATCGGCGGGCAGGCCGAAGAGGTGTACGGGAATAATGGCTTTAGTTCGAGAATTGATTACCGCTCTAATTTTTGTTGAATCAATATTTTTAGTTAAGGGGTCGACGTCGACAAAGATTGGCCTAGCTCCCACGTGACTGACTGCCTCTGCAGTCGAGATCCAAGTGCGAGCGGGAACTATGACTTCGTCTCCGGAGCCGATTCTCAAGACTCGCAAGGCGATTTCGATGGCGTCCGTTCCATTGGCGCAGGCAATGCAGTGCCGCGCTTGGCAAAATCGCGCAAAATCCTTTTCGAAGGCGGCTACGAATGGGTTTCCTTCTTTGCCGATAAATTGACCCGAATCAAACACGTCCTCAAAGGCTTCGATCAGAGGCTGTTTGAGCTGTTCGTGCTGCTGTTGGAGATCGTTGAAGGGGACCTTCACACTAGAAATTCAATTTCGTTTACAAACGGTGGTCTTTGGTATCGATAGATTCATAACCAGCTGCGTCAAGGACACTTGGCTAATGCGTTCCTCTCCGCCAGCGATTGCCAGCGTAAATAGATACATTTAGCTTTTCATATGCCTCGATCCTCTTCCTCCAATCAGCCTAAAGTCGCTTTGATCGGGTACGGCTACTGGGGAAGGAATCTGGCAAGGAATCTTCATCATTTAGGGGCTTTGGCAATCGTGTGCGACTGCGATGCGTCTGCGCTTGAGACTGCTCGGGCGGACTTGGATGGGGTTAAATTCTCTGACGATTTCGAGTCGACTTTGAAGAACGCAAACGTGAAAGGCGTTGTTATTGCCACGCCCGCCGCAACACATTTCGAACTTGGAATGAAAGCTTTGGCGGCAGAAAAAGACGTGTTGGTAGAAAAGCCGCTCGCGCTTGATCTGGCTGAGGCGAGAAAAATGGTTGATTTGGCAGAGACTCAAAAGCGTATTTTGATGTGTGGCCACCTCCTCCACTACCACCCTGCTGTTCGTCGTATGAAGCAGATCATTGCGTCTGGGGATTTGGGGGAAATTAGATATGTAGCGGCTACTCGACTTAATTTCGGAAAAATTCGCTGGGAGGAAAGTGTTCTTTGGTCGTTTGCTCCTCACGACTTGTCGCTTCTTCTTTCTATCTTGGGCGAACGACCTTCGAGCGTTTCAAGTGTCGGTGGCGCCTTTCTGGACGATCGCGTGGCCGATGTTACCACTACGTTTCTTTCCTTTCCAAATGGAGCTAAGGCTCACGTCTTCATTTCTTGGCTACACCCTTTCAAAGAACAGAAATTCGTAGTTGTAGGGGAGAGGAAGACGATAGTCTTCGACGACACCGAACTGCAGAATAAACTCATGTTGTTCGATAGCGATATTCATTGGGAAGGCGGCAGACCGATTCTGTCGAAATCCGATGGGACTCCAGTCAAGTGTGCCGATGAAGAGCCGCTTGCCAATCAGTGTATCCAATTCTTACGATCGATTTTAACTCGCGAACCGCCTATCACCAATGGTCGGGAAGCTTTATCAGTTGTGGCTGTTCTGAGAGACTGCCAACGTTCCTTGGAAAACAGTATGGATTTTGAAAGGAAATTGAAACCCGAATGCGACGATATTAAAATCCACCAATCGGCGGAGGTCGAGGACGGCGTTGAGATTGGAGAAGGGACGCAAGTGTGGCGTTTTTCGCATATCCGAGGCCCTGCATGTATTGGCAGAAATTGCCGAATTGGCCAAAATGTGACGATTGGGCCCAACGCCTCGGTAGGTGACGGTGTCAAGATACAGAACAATGTTTCTGTCTTCGAAGGGGTTATTCTAGAAGAGGGTGTATTTTGCGGTCCTTCCGTGGTCTTCACAAATGTGCGACACCCGCGGTCTCGTTTTCCGAAAACCGATTGCTTCGAGAAGACGATTGTACGTCGTCACGCCACGCTGGGAGCTAATTGCGTGATTGTCTGTGGTATTGAAATAGGCGAATACTCCTTTGTAGGAGCTGGAGCGGTCGTAGTTAAGTCTGTTAGGCCCTATGCTCTCATGTTAGGCAATCCAGCAAAGCAAGCAGGCTGGGTAGGTCGTCATGGAGTTCGATTGGAAAAACGGGAGTCGGACAACGTGCTGGTCTGTCCGGAAAGCGGTTGGGCCTATCAGGTCAATGGAACGGACCAAAGCCTTGAACTTTTAGAGGGAGAGGAAGTTTAGAACGCGTCCATGAAGGCAGTCACCATCGTCGGCGCTCGACCTCAATTTGTGAAAGTCGCTCTGTTGAGGAAGACGCTGCTGGCCTCAGGTGTACATGACATTCTCGTTCATACGGGGCAACATCACGATGTAGAGATGTCGGACGTCTTTTTTAAGGAGCTGGAAATCGGTCCTCCAGATGTCAACCTGGGAATCTTCTCGGGAAAAGATGGAGCTTGTATCCATCAAATGATTACTCCCATTGAAGAGGTCCTCGCGGCAGAAAGGCCATATGTAGTTATCGTTTTTGGCGACACTGCATCGACTTTGGCTGGGGCCTTGGTTGCAAACCGCCTTAATATTCCTGTAGCTCATGTCGAGGCGGGTTTACGCAGTTTCAACTCTAATATGCCTGAAGAAGTGTACCGAGCAAACACTGACAGGATTGCTCGTTGGCTTTTTGCCCCTAGTCAAGTCGCGGTCGATAATCTACGCGCCGAGGGGATTGATGCGGGTGTTGAAGTTGTAGGCGACGTCATGCGTGACGCCGTTGATATATTCAGTCCGATAGCTGAGAGAAAAAGCAAGGTGCTACAAGAGCTTGATCTTGTGGAAAACGGATATGCAGTTGCCACTTTCCATCGCCAAGATAATGTTGATAATGTTGAGATCCTCTCGCAAATCTTGGCTGGGCTTAAAGAAATCGGAGACAAAGTAGTCTTTCCAGTTCATCCAAGAACGAAAAGGCGACTTAGCGAGTTCGGTTTAGGACTGCCAGCCAATGTTGTTGAATCTAAGCCATTCGGCTATCTTGATACGCTCAAACTCGTCATGTCGGCTAAAGCGGTCGTTACGGATTCGGGAGGTTTGCAGAAAGAGGCCTACTGGCTTGGGTCGCCTTGCCTGACTATTCGTTCCGAAACGGAGTGGGTCGAAACCGTTGAATCGGGATGGAATATCTTGGCGGAAGCAGATCCAAGAAGCATGGTGAATGCGTATCAGCGTTTGGATCCGCCGCGAGAGCGTCCGAATCTTTATGGAGATGGACAGGCATGTCGGCGAATCGTGGATACTCTCATTAGTAGATCGAAAAAAGAGAGTGCTCCCAGGAAGCCTAAGTCTGTCCAGGGAGTAGAATCAGACTGCTGGGCATTTGATTTGGCGGCCTTCCGTAGTCAAAGTAGACTTGCTTTCCCACGATGGGTCGGATGGACCGAAGCTTTATTGAATTCTTGGCCTGGACGATTTTTCCTTAGCCGCTCTATCCCTTGCGACGAGCGGAAAACGCTTCTAGCTCGGTGCCAGTCGGTTGCTGATCGGTCTGATTTACGCGATGGAAAGATCCTAGATGAGGAGGGCTTTTCTTCTAGTAATATCCAAGGGATGCTTTCATTAGCGGAGGTGGACCACGCTACGCTTTCCAGGCTTCCCAAGTGTCAATTGGCGATAGCTTTTGGAGGTGATAACGATGCTGACCTGCATAAGCAATGGACTGTCGCTCAAAAACTTGGTGTCGACTTGCTTATTTCAGAGCTGTTACCAGACGAATTGCCTATCAAGTTCGAACCCCAGGAATTGGATAGCTTTTGCCGGCAGTTTTTCTTTTTGGGACCTGCATTGCATGTTCCGGAAATTGAGGCGAACGAATCCCGAAATATTAATGAATTTGGTATAGTTTTCTATTGTCCTCGAGAGGACGCATTCGACAAATCACTGCTAGCGACCTTGGCTGTGGAGGACGACATTAGTAGTTATATAATGGTTACCGAGCGTTCTAGTTTGCTAAAGGCTCTAAAACAGGCCAATATTTGCCTCTCTTTCGCCTCTCTTCCGCAACAAGTTCAAGAAGCTGAGCTCTTTTGCAAGGCTTACGATATAAGGTTCGTCGATTTGGGGGCGAGCATGGCTTCGCCTTTTCGTTCGATTTTTTACAGTATGGCGTCTCCCCAGTTTGAATCTTTCGAGGTTCCTACGAGGGAGAGGTCCGAGATCAAGCGCTTGCGCGAGGCGATTGACTGGTGCAAAAGATTAAGAAAGCGATGCCGCGTCATTTCGTCCGAAGAAACCATACGATGGTGGGATCAATTTTCAAATAGTAGGATCAGCGAACTTCTCGAACGGCTTGGACGCCCCGAAGATAGCAAACTCGCGAAAGAGCGAGATAATTTAGCAATAGAGGCGTTTTATTGTCCCGATAATTTGGAGACGCTTTGGGAATATCCTTCAGATGGGGACACAACAAGTGTTGGTTTGAATAATTGGGTGGGCAGGCCCCTTTCTGGACGCGTTGCGGCAGGATTGTGCGACAACCTTCACCGGCTTCCATTTGAATTGGTCGACGTATCCAGAACTATGAGATTCTGCTCCCGGGCAACCTTGTTTTGGAAAATAGACAAAGCAGACAAGGAAGCTTTGGTTTTCTGGTTGAGAAAAGCTCTGCTGCAGAGAACGATCAAAGCCGAAGATGCTGAGGCTGTAATAGATCGCTTCGATCGTTTGAAGTCCGGTATTGTTAGACAAATCAGCCTCCTTGCGAGCTCGCTGGCTAAGATCCTTGCCGAGATCGGCGAGCAGCTGGAGGGGAGTCGGCGGCGGGAATGGTTTGAACTGGCCGTCTTCCTTTACGATCGAATGCTCGACGAGGATTGCCCTTGGCAGGGCGACAGGTATCGATTGCTGGCCATGAACGATCGTTCCCTTGAGGCTCGGGCACTCATGGACTATAATCACGGTCGCGGGATTGTTTCAGAGTACGATAGGGCGGTGCTTGCTATGGGTATTCTTGGCCCTATTCAAACGCGACTGATCATTCCCGCATTTAGGGCATCGAAACAGGTTGATCTGGATCTGGCTAAAGAGCTTCTCATCCGCGAACTGAAACCTGGAGTAAATTCCCAAAATGCAATCGCCTTGTTGGTTTATATAGGGGGGCTTCAAGGAGACGTGGAATTGCTGCTTCGTGTCCTCCGTGAGAGCGAAGGTATCGATGAATTTCAACGTTCACTGAGAGAAGATCAGGTCCGAGCATATTATTGGCTGGGAGATGAGTGCAGAAATCAAGACGATCTTCGCTTACCACACTCTTTTACAATGGAACCGCCGGTCAATAGTTTTGGGGTCACTCTTTTAGCCAGAGTAGCATGCCGAGAAATACGTGAGGTTAGAAGCTTGCTTGAGCAATCTACTGTATCGGGAATCCTAGCAGAGCTTTCTACATTAAATCCGCGAGGGTTGAGTTTTTTTCATTCGTTTTGCTCCGTGGCTCTGTCCCGATTGGGGTATTCTATTGAAGCAATGCGTCTTCTTATTTTGGGTACGCGTTTTTATCCTCAAAATAAGGTGTTCGAATCGAAATTCGGATTATCTGCCGATCTGCGAAGCGCATTTCACGATCGCTCTCATTCGGAGCTAGTCAGGAGGTTCATGGACATTGTTGAAAGAGAGACAGAAAAAGCGTTTTCTTTGGGTAAATTCTTTAAATGAGGAAAATTTACATACTGCTCCCAGCTTATAACGAATCAAGCTCGCTGCCACGGCTTTTACCGAAGATTGCGGATGCCATGTCTGATCAGGATTGGAATTATGAAATCATCGCCTGCAATGATGGCAGTTCGGATGATACGCGATCTATCTTTCTGCAATTCAAAAAGACTATGCCAATCCGACTTATTGACCACTGGATAAATCGAGGCTTAGGCGAAACGGTGAGGGATCTTTTTGAAGCAGTTTCAAAAGAATGTGATGATGATGATGTCATTGTTCGTTTCGATTGCGACGATACCCATGAACCCTCGGTGATTCGGAAGCTTGTTGCTCGTCTTGATGAAGGTTTCGATGTCGTGACGGCATCGCGGTTTGCTAAAGGAGGAGGGCAGATGGGTGTCAGCGCCTACCGATCATTCGTTAGCTTGATGGCGAACTGGATCATGAAACTTGTTTTTCCAATAAAGGGGATTCGCGAATATTCCTGCGCCTATCGGGCTTATCGTGGCTCTTTGGTTAAGCGCGCGATTCGCGTTTTCGGAAATGACTTCATTCAGCTTAAAGGCATGGGCTTTACGGGAAGCGTAGAAAAGCTGGTCAAGTTGAAGATGCTTGGAGCTAGATTTGCCGAGGTTGGCTTCGTTTTGCGCTACGATCAAAAGCAAAGCGATAGCAAGATGGTAACGAGCGTGACAGCATTGGGGTATTTTGTTTTGCTAATGCTTTACCACTGGCCATGGGGTGGTTGGCGACGTAGCAAATTCTTCGATACTTAATTGTAGGATGTGTGGTATTTGCGGATTTTTCGGGGAATCGCGTTCTTCTGCAGAACGAAACGAAATTGCAGATCGAATGTCTGTAAAGATAGCTCATAGAGGTCCAGATGATCTAGGCTCTTTTTCTGATAGCAATGCAAGCCTGCGGCATCGTAGATTAGCGATTATCGATATTGCAGGAGGAAGCCAGCCAATGCTCTCGGATGATCGGCGGTACGTATTGGTTTTCAATGGCGAAATCTATAATTTCATCGAGTTGCGTCAGGAGCTGAAAGCTATAGGTCAAACCTTTCGGACGAAATCCGACACGGAGGTTCTGCTTCAAGCGCTGATCCGGTGGGGTAAGGATTCATTGCCCAAGCTAAATGGAATGTTTGCGTTTTGTTTTCTGGACACGAAGACCGGGGATTGGATTCTCGCCCGTGATGCAATTGGCATCAAGCCGTTGTACTGGACCCAAGTAGGGGAGGAGTTTGTTTTCGCTTCGGAGATCAAGGCATTGCTCGAGCATCCTAGTCTTGCTTCTCGATTGGATGGCCAAGCTTTGCAGGAGTATTTGGCCTTCCAGTTCTGCCTTGGAGAGCGAACGCTATTCGAGGGCGTTCGGAAGTTGTTGCCTGGAACTTGGATGAGTGGAAGGAATGGGAAACGTCTAGAGATCGGAACGTATTGGGAGCCTAACTACAATATAGATGAGACGAAAACTGAAGAAGAGTTTCTTGATGATCTGCTAGGGCTTCTCGAAGATGCGGCAAATTTGCAGCTACGCAGTGATGTTCCTCTTGGGTGCTATCTTTCAGGTGGTCTGGATTCAAGCGCCGTTTCGCTTCTTGTCAGTAAAAGGCTAGCTAAAAGGATGCCGCTTTTTCATGGCCGTTTCGTTGAGCCATTAGGGTATGATGAATCTCGATACGCGAAGGTTCTTGCCGATTCTATCGGAGGAGAGTTGCATATTGCCGAGCCATCCGCAGCTGACTTCGTCAATTCCATGCCTGAAATAATCCATTGCATGGATGAGCCAGTAGCGGGACCCGGTGTTTTCCCGCAGTACATGGTCAGCAAAGAAGCAAGTAAGCAAGTGAAGGTAGTATTGGGAGGACAAGGTGGTGACGAGATATTCGCGGGATACGCTCGCTATCTGGTCGCTTATCTTGAGCAGGCGCTCAAGGGAGCGATTTTCAGAACCCAAGAAGAAGGCAACCATATTGTAACGCTTAGTTCCATTGTCCCCAACTTAACGGTGTTGCAGCAGTATCATCCGCTGATGTCTCGTTTCATGTCGGAGGAGCTTTTTGGGCCGATGGACCGACGATACTTCAGGCTTATCGATCGCATGGATGGTAACAACGATATATTGTCTAGCGAAATGAAAAGCAGTTTCGATGGAGAGACTCTTTTTTCGAACTTTCAAAGTCTCTTCAATCATGTTCAGACAAAATCTTATATCAACAAGATGCTTCACTTTGACATGCGTACCATGTTGCCATCGCTGCTTCAGATCGAGGATCGGGTCAGCATGGCTTGGGGATTGGAATCTCGTGTTCCGCTGTTGGATACAAGGATTGCGGATTTAGTAAATAGAATGCCACCCAAACTGAAGTTCAAGGGTGGCAGGACTAAGCACATTTTTCGAAAAGCTCTTGATGGATTGGTCCCTGAGGCCATTTTCTTGCGCGAAGACAAGATGGGATTTCCTGTACCTTTGCATGACTGGATAAGCTGCTCACCCGTTCGAGATTTTGTTGGCGATACGCTTTTAAAGCGAGCTTCCTTGCAAAGGGGAATTTACAAGCCTCAAGCTTTACGTAGTTTAATTGATGATAAGCGCCCATTCGGGCGAGCGCTTTGGGGAGCTCTATCGCTAGAGCTTTGGCATGAACAATTCATCGACTAGGCAGAGCTTTCTTCTTAACGCCAAAATCAGACATGATTGGGCACTTGAAAATCTGTCATGCTATTTTGGTGACAAATTAGATATCATAGATGAACTCCCCTTGAAGCGGCTGGAGTCGCTCGATGCCGGACCGTTACCGCCGAGATTATGCACAGTCGCTCTACCGGATTGGGCGAACCATTGTGGAGTGGAGGGAGTTATTCTGGTTCCGGAATCCCTATCAAGAGATTCTTGGGATTCGGTCCCTTGGTTGGACGTCGCTGCGTGGTACATGAGTTCGGTTGCAGAGCGTGAATTTGAAGCCGAGAGAGGTCCTATCTTTTCAAATTCTTTTCGACTGAAAGGCTGGGATCCTCGTCTTTGGAAGTACGCCTGGGCTAATCGTATCGCTCTTTTTTTACGAGAATGGGCAGGCCGTAAACGCGGAGAGGTCGTCGACGTTCTGTTTGGAGGGAAACCCCAAGCGCGATTGATACTCTCTCACGACGTTGATGCTATTTCTAAAACACTACCGATTCGGGGAAAGCAGACATTTCGTATCTTGGCGAAAGCGCTCCGACGTCTAGGAAGACTCGATATTCCAGGCGCCCTAAATGCTTGTTTTAGTGCTTTGTCTTTTTTCTTCTCTTCTCCATCATATGATCGATTTGCCGAAATCATAAAAATGGAGAAATCGCTGAAAGCGAAGAGCTTGTTTTTCGTATATCCTAATGATGAAGATCGGCGTGGATTGAAAAAGTGGATACTCGATCCCTCATACCGTCTCAATTCTCCTGTATTTTCGTTCCTTGCCGAGAGGGTAAAAGATCATGATGCTTTTGTCGGCAGTCATCCGTCTATCTTCCACTGGCGCGATACTCACTCCATCAGTCGTGGACGTGATCGATTAGAAAAGCGCTTTGAACGCAGTATTAGTTTCTGTCGTCAGCATTGGCTCAAATTCTCATTTGCCGACACCTGGCACTGTCAACGTGAAGCCGGCTTTCATATCGACCTTACTTTAGGCTTCAATGATCGGCCTGGTTTCCGCAATGGATCGGCTCTTTTATTGAAGCCAGATCCATGTGAGCAATTCCGGACAGCTCCTATGGTTTTGATGGACTCGCATTTGTATGATTGTCGTGATTATGATCAAACGGAGCGAATCAGTGAGATGCGCCACTGGCTTCAAGAGCTTAACCAAGTGGGTGGAATCGCTTCAGTCATTTGGCATCAGCGCGTTTTCGCTCCCGACTACGGCTGGAGAGATTTATACGTTAAGATGCTCGAACTGGCCAATGACTTGGGAATTGAATTTGCGGATCCTGAGCAAATTGCTTTGCTACGAAGAGAGCATTGATGACATTCTGGAGACTAGGCTTTGTTCCCACATTCTGTACGCTTCTGGAACGTTTGTATCTGAAACTCGTTAAGATCGAATGCATCGATAAGGTCTCGACCATCGAGAGTGATATGCGAAAATTCTTGGTAGTCGAAGGACCGACGCTCTATCCCTTGCGAATCGGAGGCTTTAACTTCACTCTTTTAGCGTCTTCAGAGTAAAAAAGCGAATATAGGATCTTAACGTGTTATGAGTGGATTTTCGAAGGAAAAGTATTTGGACATTGGTTACGAAGTCGTCTCCTTGTCGGATAACGAGGAATTTCTAGCTCTTGCTGATCAGGCTTCTCTTTATGTCGACGACCTATCAAGTCAACGAGTGAAAACCCAGACTCTTTGGAAGTCCAAGAACAATACCATCAAGCAAGCGGTCAATGCCCATCGCCACTTGGAATCTTACAAGAGCTTGTTGGAGTCCGACGCGATTCGAGATATCATCCTAGCTGTTTTCGAAGAAACTCCCTGTTACATCACGGGTTCCAAGCTTAGTCTGAAACACGTCGGCGAAACGCAGATTTGGTACGCTCATCAGGATCGCGCTTATCTTCAGAACACCGAGCTGAAGTGCGCGACTTTCGGTGTCTTGCTCGAAGACTGTGGGGAGGCGAATGGAGCTATCCACGTTATTCCGGAGTCGCACAAGGCCGGCTTGGTCAAGCATGACATTGTCTTCGAGCCGTCTGAGAAGGAGCCCCAGATCAAGATCCCCGGAGTCGATTCGAGTCGCGCGGTCGCGCTTGAGGGCAAGAAAGGCGACGTGCTTGTATTTGATGGAGGAACCATACATTTTTCTGGCGAGAACAGTGCTGGTGGGAAGCGGCCTATTTTCATTTTCCAAGTTCAGGAGGTTGAGGGCATCCCTCTCGAAATAGATGGGAGCCTGGCAGTTGTATTCAACTACCAGTACGAGGAGAGTCTCGACCTGCGTTCTGTTCGTCGGAAGAAGCGACTGAGAAATCTTCTCGTGTATCCCGTTTTGAAGAAGGCGCTTTACTTTTGCAAAGCGGTGGGGTTGCTAAAGCTCATTCGACTCACCAAATGAGTCCGCCTTTTTTACGCTCGCGTAAATCATGAATCCTAGTTTTCTGTCGAGGTAGAGATGTAGCCAGTGTGGGATCCCAATAGGTAAGGTTCGAGCTGGAAAGTGGTGAACGAAGAGAGATTCCACTTTGAATTCCGGTTCTAGCAGCTCGATAAATTCATTTTTCGAATACGCCTTGCCTATGGGATTCTTCTTTCCGTCGTACATGCGAATCAACTGGTCGATTTCTTTTACCGAATAGATTGTTTCTCGCTCTCGACCAGCGAATTTGGCTCCGAGAAATGCTGCCATTTTGCCCAAAGGATAGAAACATCTCCAATTTCTTAATACGAAATTCTTGTAGTATACTCCGATAAGGGCAGTGCCTCCTTGCTTGAGAACTCGGTGGAATTCGCGAACGCAGGATTTCGTATTCGGAGTGTGGTGAATAACGCCGATGCAGTTGATGTGATCGAAAGAGCTACTTTCGAAGCTCATGTTCTCGGCGTTTTGCAGAGAAACTTGTAGCTGGACATTGTAAGCTTTGGCGCGTTCTCGAGCGAGTTTGACCGCTGCCTCCGTCAAATCGCAGGCGTGGATCGGTCGATCCGTTTCCCGAGCGAGTTCAACGCTCCAGAAACCCGGGCCGCAGCCTACGTCGAGGATCGAATCGCTTTGCCGCGCCCGAGAAAAGATGCGTTCGTCGAGCTTTCCGGCGAAGCAATCGTCGATAATGATGCTTCTCTGTTCTTCGAAGAAATCGGTCGTGCCTGCTTCGTATCGAGATTCTCCCGTAAAAAGGGGATGCTGCTCCCAAAAATCGCGTACGTCATCTATGGTAGCTTCTCTCGATTCGCCTAAGTCTGTCTCGCTCGGAGGCATGGATCGATAGAATCGCGATAGGCAGGTTCTGCAAGCGCTATCGAGAGGAGGCTTTGTCGTCGGTCGCCAGTTTTCGTTTGCCCTAGGCTGATTTTGCGAAAGCATCGTGAACCTCGTCGACTTGATTAGCCGAGCGAACGAGTCTACATTTCGAGATTCATCTATGTTAGCCGAGGTTAAGAAAGCGATTCGAGCGAAGAAGCATCCGGGAATTGATTCTAGAGTGGGTTTTGGGCGTCTTGCTAGACAGGCTGCTCCCTTTGTATTCAGCCCCACTGGAAAAGCAGCTCCTCCCGTCACGATTTACTGGTCCATCAATAGCGTCTGCAATCTCGCCTGTAAAATGTGCGACGTGGGTATGGCCAACGAGGACTCGAATTTCTATCGAAATTTGCGTATCGATGGATCCAAGACGGATTTTCCGATAGACGCGTTCAAGCGCATCATCGACGAGGTAGCGCCTTTCAAGCCCATGCAGGCGATTACGAGTACCGAGCCTTTGCTTTATCGACCTCTCGGAGAGGCGATCGCGTACACGGTGAGGAAAGGGATGAAAATCAGCATCACCACGGGTGGCTACACCTTGATAAACCGCGCTGAGGAACTTGCTGAAGCGCGGCTCAGCCGACTTTGCGTGAGCATCGATGGGCCTCCCGATTTGCATAACTCGATCAGAGGGAGGAAGAACAGTTTCGAGCGATCAGTCGAAGGGATTAAGCTCTTTAGAGAAGCGTGTAGTCGCATCGGACATACGGCGGAGATCTACCTTCTCTGCACGATTACTTCCTTCAACTACTCTTCTCTCGTCGAATTTTATGAATCGGTAGCCGATCTGCCGGTCGATAGCGTGGGCTTCAGTATCTATAATTTCGTGACGCATGAAATGGCTGAAGAGCACAATCAGCGTTGGGGAGACCGCTACCGGGCGACTCCCAATTGCATCGGCGGCGAGAACGATCCCAAGCAAGTCGACAGCGCCCTGCTTTTCGAACAGACTCAGGAAGTCAAGCGATTGGACGCTGAAGCCGGCAAGGCGGTTTTCTACTATGACTATGACCAGGCGGGTTATCATCGCTTCTTCCATGAAACGGACCAATTTATGACTAGCCGCCGTTGCATGGTGAATTGGTTTATCGCCGAGATCATAGCGGACGGGACGATGATTCCTTACACTCGCTGCTACCATGTGCCTTTCGGAAACGTGATCGATCAACCGTTTTTCGATGTTTGGAACGGAGAAAAAGCTCGGGCATGGCGAAAGGAACTGCGTAAGCAAAAGCGGTTCGAAGCCTGTAAGCGATGCGCGTTGGTCCTTTGACTTTCTCGGATACAACTGATGCCGCATCGTTTTATTGCGGCGCTACTTGGAAGCTGGCCTTGGAGGAGCATCTCAAGAAACCGTACGTCGGAGTGGCAGGTTTGCCGCTATACCGCTGCCGCTCTTTAAGAGGACCCTCGGCTCTGGTGAGCGTGCCATTCCGCGATCGGGGAGGATTTGAAACCGACGAGATTCATGCGATCGAGTCGGGAATTCGGGATGCAATAGACGTTGCGAAACGACTCCGAGCGGGCCGGATTACCATAAATCATGCGAATGAAACGCAGGCCGCTGCACTGGAACGCAATGGTTTCAAGCGCGTCGATCGTGGCATCGAGTGCGTACTCGATTTGGAGGGATCTTATGAGCAGTTTCTCGAACGCTTAAAGCCAAGTCTCAGGTGGTCGATTCGAAAGAGCGCGAAGGAAGGGGTGCGCGTTGTCGCCACCGCCGAGGAAGCTGACAGACTTGGGTTTTACAGCTTGTTCCGATCGTTTCGGAAGTCTATGGGAGTTGCGAACGTTCCGTATCCATTTTTCCATTCGCTTTTGGAAGCGCGAGGAGAATCCGTGTTGCTTCTGGCAAAATCGCTTCAAAATGAAATTGAAGGCGGATTGATCTGTTTTCGTGATGATTCCGAAGCGTATTCAGGATATCTCGCTTATAAGACGTCCAGCGTTCGCCGCCGTGTCGTGGATAGCCTTTTTAGCGAAGCGATTCGCTGGGCGTTTCAAAACAAGCTTCAGCGTTTCAACTTCGGAACCGATTCCGCCAATCAGAAGACGTTGATCGACTACAAACGGAAGTGGCTTGGAGCGGTTGTCGGAAGGCATCGTTGGCATTTTTGGATACGGAAAGAGCGCTCTCTTAATCTGGATACAGAGACTACATCTTTCCGATTCGCTAGAGCAGCGTTTCGCAACGCGCCTGGGCCTTTATACGATTTTCTCTCGCGGATGTCTCTTCGTTACTGGGAGTAATTGAGGAGTTCTGCGAGTCGAACGCCGGATTGGCTGTCTCAAGCGTGAAAATTAAGCAAGAGGACTTCTAGCTTCCGCATGCGCGTACAGTTACCGCCTTTTGCATAAGGCGTTAAAAAGCGAATACAGTTTATTTACGCGAAATGGGCTTATCATTCAACGATCTTGGTACGAGGTACACATAAGGAGGAGCTCGGCGCTCCTACGGTAACCGAAATCGTTAGCAAGAATCCTTCTCTCTTGAAAAGCTTGTGGATCCAGCTGATGCAAATCCGGTTTTCAGAGAAAGCATGATTCAAAGTTTGACGTAAATCGAGGAGCGCAGATGCCCATGATCGTGGGCTCTAAGTACGTCCTTCTCGATTCCCAGCTTGGCTCGTTTGCTATGGACCGATGGCCTATAAACTTGATAGTTGACCTCAGTAAGTACGCTCTATACTCCCCCGGATGTAAAGATTCGGTTTCTATGGTGTCCAGGATGTCGTGAGACATCGCAAACTCATGGATCATTCCGAAGTCGTCCTATCTTTTGATGTCGCAACGCGGAAAATGGTTCATCTTCGGGGCATCTACTGCTGGATGGCATGCGATGCGCATGCTTGATGAGTGGTGTGATGTAGAGGCTTTTATAGACAATGATCCGGTTAAGACCGGGACTCTGTTTCATGACAGGCCTGTCTTTGGTCTTGATGCATTCATAGATGCCTACGGTACGGAGTTACCGATCGCTATCGCTAGTTCTAGCCATGTTGCAATATATGAGCAGTTAAGATTGCGAGGCCTGAGAAACGTTTTCGATTGGTATGCCGAAAACGGATCGCGTATTAATGATGGCAATGACAGTTTGGTCTCATCGCTCTCGCCTCTCATATATCTCGTCGCGCAGCCTAAGTCGGCTAGTAGTTATTTGTTTAGCATGCTGCCAACAAAACTTGGCGTATCCGCGAAACCTTGCACTGCTGGTGGAAGTTGGCCGGATTTCAATCTAAATTATCGTCTTGTTCAAGCGGGCGTAAAAAGAAGGCAGATTCTGAGTCACCATATTTTCCCTACGAAAATTAACCGCGTCATTCTTTCAGAATTCTATGATCGGATTTGGGTCCATGTGAGGGATCCGAGACAGGCGACCTTATCCTACTTGCACAACATTGAGAGTTGGCTCGCCAAGAAAGAATGGGGCTTAGTCGCATGCGAGATGCTCCCCGAATCTTATTGGGACTGGCCGTTTGATGTGAAACTCGATTTTCACATCGATAATACCCTTGAGACCTTTGTGAACTTCGCGGATCGCTGGCTGAGTGTAGAAGAAGATGATACTTTCTTTCCGAGAATCCTCTTCACGCAGTATGAAGAGTTCGTTTCCGACAAGTCCTCGTTCTATTCGCGAGTCGCTGATTTCTACTCAATTGATCCCGAAATCTTTCTGGTCGACGGAGAAATACCTATAGAAGTTGGCCCGCATCTTTATCGTAAGGGGAAGACGGATGAGTGGCGACAGGTCATGAGCCAGAAACAAATTGAAAGAGCTAATGCGAAAATGAAATTCGACCGCTTTGACCGCTTTGGTTGGAGACCTTAATAGCAAGGCCGCATCTGGCATGTTGGAAATCGATGAAAGAACTTGGTGCGAATATTTGCTGGGGCAAATGAATCGTAACGAATTTTCGCCTACAGCAGGATCATTCGATCGACGATTCTGGTGTTGGAGAACTAAGGATCTTTCTGACGCGACTCTTCAGTACGGGGCTGTGCCATTGATGAAAACCGCAATTTTATCACCATCGTGGATGACCGAGGCTATGAAGGAGGCGTACTGGGAGGCTGCTGCTCTTGCTGCATTGCGTTTATCGCAACTCCAGCGGAAAAACGGCTCTCTAGACCAGACGTATCCCCACGAAAATCATCCCAGCGTCATTTACGACACGCTTCCTGTTTTGCTTTTAGCCATACAGTATCGAGGAAACTGCCTCGATACGAGGGATGTTGAGGAACTGAATACAGCCTTGGACAAGGGACTTCGTTACGCCCTGTCTTGCGATGAACGTTATGCTCCGATATCAAATCACTATGCACACTACGCCTTCGTCTTGCGATGGGCAGCGGAGGTTTTGAATGACAGCGCCTGCGAATCGAAAGCTGAGGAGTACCTTGGTCGTTTGCATGAAAACTGGTCCGAGGAAGGATGGTTTCGGGAATACGATGGACCGGATTTCGGCTATCAATCCCGTGTCATAAGCTATCTTGGTCGATTAGACAGCAGAGGTTGGTTGTCGCCCGAATGGGGAAGCATTGTTCGTCGCGCTTGCGAATTTCTTAGTTACTTCGCTTTTCCAGATGGTTCATTCGGAGGAGAGTTCGGGAGCCGAGGTACCCGATTTATGTATACGTACGGTTTTGCCCATTTTGGAAGTGAGATTTCAGAAGCAGCCGCGTTGCTAGCCTTTCAGATACGACGTTATAATATGAGACGAGGAGTGCAATTGACGCATTTAGATCAGGAGAACGTCTCATATTTTCTAGAGGATGTACTGGATTCCAACGCTCTTTTACGTGTCGGAGCATTCGACTTGGCTGGCGTTGATTCGCTTCCCTGGCAGAGAGGGCCATTTCATCAACGCTTTGCTAGCGCCAATATATCGATTGTTCGTAAGAACTGGTATTATGCGGTACATCATCTTGGCAAAGGTGGTCTGCATAGAATTTTTAGAATAGGAGATGGAAAACTAATGCACTCTGACTGTGGTTGGACTTGCAGAAACGGACGAAGCCTGTATTCAAATCATATGACACAAGCAGTGGCGGAAGCTGCTAGCGACATGGATGAAGACTCTTGTACCGCTAGTTTCTTCAAATGTCAGTATGAGACCTTAAGCCCTCTCAAACTCCTCCTTTTGCGGTTCGGCAACCTGACTTTCCTCAGGTTACAGTGGTTGGGTGATTTAGCTAAGCGTTTTATCGTGAAGCGTCTTTTTCTAAAACGAAAGCCTCTCGGAATCGTTCTTCGAAAGCGCATCTGCTGGGACGAGAAGATTCGTATTGTTTGGAACTTCGAGTGGACCGATTCAGAAAGCAAGCAGTTTGTTCATGCTCAACAGTTTACTCCTTTCATAATGGCCAGTGGAGGCTATTTTGAGGAAGCGGATTACTTTAAAAGTAACAAACGTTCGCCTATAGCCGAGGGGGCGTCGCCGCTCAAATGCGAACTAGTTATTGAGGAGGATTCGTGAGCTCGGTTTTTTCGATTAGAGAAGCATGTCCGTTCTGCGATTCCAGCAGCGATGAGCGGATCGGAACTGTACTTTATCATGATACAGCTGAAGCTAATCGATCGCTTGCCAATATTCGAGGCGAACTCTTTCTTTGCCGCGAATGCGGAGTAGCGTATCCATCTCATGTCTACGATATTGTCGCTTTTGCCTCGTTGTATGAGGAATCGTTTAAGAAGCTAAACTATTTTAACGACTCTTTCCTGCAGAATTGTCGTCTTGCTCTGCTAAAGGGCATTTTGGCAACTCCTTATATGGACAGCTTGCGAGCTCGATTTTTAGACTTCTCGACCTTGCGAGCGTTTCAGACACCGATTTTACTGAAACGAACAAAAGGTATTGATATATTGGATATAGGATGTGGATTTGGCGAATTTTCGAGCATATATTCCAAAATGAATAATCGAGTTGTAGCTACAGAAGTGATACAATCTTTAGTTCAGATTGTCAAAGATCTGGGTATAGATTGTCGCTTTGGGGAATTGGAGGGAATAGATTTCGAGGAAGCGACTTTCGACACGATTCTATTAAGGGCCTCCTACTACAGAACGCGTCGACCGAAGGAGACCATGAGGAAGCTCAGGGATTTGTTGAGATCCGACGGAGAAATAGCGTTGCTAGATCCATGTCCCGGTAGAGAAGGAGCTTGCTACTTCTTCGAAAAACAGTTTCCGCAAGGGCAGTTTTATATTACGGACCGCGACACGTATTTCGGTATGCTTGAGGAGCGGTTTGGAATGCGAGCCGCTTTTTCCCGGCAGATTTACGGCCGCCCGATCGCGCCGCTTAGGCAGATTCGTCTTCTGGGCAATATTTTCGGTTTTTGCGAGTTGGTATCGGCGAATCTGTTTCGCTACAAACCTTATATGCTGAGCTATAATCTGGTGAAGCGTGATGTGGAGTAAATGTAGTCAAAAAGGAGGTACATCAGATCGAATTACGGTTGCTGCCTTGATTGACGATGATCGAGTGTGGGCTTTGCCTCTGTGGAAGCGTTTTTTGCCAGAGCTTTGCGAGCGGCATCGCGTCCAGGGTATCTGGATTGTTCGGGGAGTAGGAAAACCTGTAGGTCGAAAGGGGGGAGCTTTTTGGATGGCTAAGGTTTTCGGTCTTGGTAGTGCAATGATTTTGGGACTCTTTGCCGCCCGTCGGCGATTGCTTGTTGGGACGAGCTGGAAGCGAATCTCCGTTGAAAACGGTGTACCGCTTTTTTTTACCCCATCAGCTAACACGAACGAGGTGAGTGCTTGGATCTCGGAAAACGAAATAGATGTCGTTCTTCTCATGACAACGGAGATTCTTAAAGGAAAAATATTGTCGGCGACTCGTTTTGGCATAATCAACAATCACGCTTCGGTTCTTCCTGCAGCTCGAGGAGTGTATCCATTTTTTTGGAGTGTTATCGAAAACTTACCCCTTGGACTTTCCTTTCACCTTGTTGATGAAGGAATCGATTCCGGTCCTCTGGTTGCTCAAAGAATCTTCGAATCTCGCATTCGCGAATTGTCTATGCTCGCCTTTTATAGGGCGATCTTTCGACTCTATCCAGAACTGGCGTTAGAGGCAATCGAAACTGCGTCCCAGGGGAGAACGCTGTCTACCAGGTTTACGCTTCCATCGGATTATTTCGGATTCCCCCAAAAAGCGGACTCTATGAAGTTCACCGAAATGGGCGGTATGATCGCCAGATTTTCCGATTTATATTCGAAACCTCCCAAGCTTAAAGAAGTATGAAGTACGCGGCGATAAATATCAATTTCGATTCGCTGTCCGAAGCCTACGGCTTCCCGAGAAAATACAACGATCCGAGCTTTACGCGAATCGCCAACCGTTTTCTCGAAATTGCTGACAAGTTTGGATTCAACTACAGCATCTATGTTATCGGCAAGGATCTTGAGAAAGAGTCAAATCGAGCAGAGGTTAAGAGGTGGTTCGATGCTGGACATGAAATTGGAAATCACTCGTGGTCTCATCCTTTAAATCTCGGCTCTCTTCCTCGTGCGACGATATTAGATGAGGTTCGACGCTCCCATGTCGCAATCGAGGAAACGATTGGCGAACCACCCAGAGGGTTTATTGCGCCTGGCTGGTCGACTTCGCGAGCTCTGAAAGATGTACTGCTGGCATTGGACTATGAATACGATACTTCAGATTTCCCTTCTTTTCTCATGTATCCGAGCCTTTTGAAAATGGCTTGGAACCACTTAGGAGATCGCCGTTTTTTCAAGATCTTTAAGAGAAGAGATTACCTCGTCTCGCTGCTTGGATCACGCAAACCAGTTGAGCATCGGGGAGCCGAAGGTTCGCTTATGTTGATGCCATTGCCGACAACCAAAGCCCGTATTGCCTGCTGGCATACTACCGCTTTCGTTTTCGGGTGGAGACGTCATGAGCAGATACTGTTTTCTTGTCTTCGCGATTTACCGTATTTCTATTATCTTGTCCATCCTGCTGATCTTGTAGAAGCAAACGATTTGGATCCATGCCGAAAGTGCCATTTAGAGAGGGTTGGGGGATCGCTCGATCATAAAATGGAGTTGTTCGAGCGTTCCCTTGCTAGGATCGTTGAAAGCGGACGAAAACTAGTCACAATGCGTGAATTGGCATTGAGGGCTAGGGAGGATCTCTCGAAATGATGTAATTGATAATCAATGAATTTAGTAAGGAGAAAATGTTTAGCTGCTGGCAGCCTGAGGGTAGAACGAAGTCGTGGTCGAGTTGGTTAGGGGCCTAGCTGGACTCTATCACGACTCTTTAGAATGCATTTTCAGGGATCGAGATTTGCTGGCGTCTGCGGATGGGGAGCGGTCTATGCTCTTTGGAGAGCATTCAATTACGATTGCCATAGATCGATTTCTCATTTGTGGTGGAAATTCCGATACGAGTTGAAATGAGAAAACGAAAAAGAATTTTTATTTTCGGGGCAAGCTTGGGGGGGCGGAGAAGCTTTAGATATTTGAAAACCAAATACGAGATTATCGGTTTCTTGGATAATGACTCTGGTATAAGAGAGCGAAGATTGGAAGGAATGAAGATCTTTCACCCTAGCGCTATAGATTTCGAGCGTCGCCGGGTTTCGGGCGTGAACGATGGGTCGTTCGATAGTATTTTTATCTGTAGCCGGTATTTTGATGAGATCAGGGAGCAGTTGATCAGTTTGGGAATGAAATCGGCCTTTATTCGATCGCCGCCTATAAGAGTGCTAGAAGGCCATAGTCGGCTTCAAGCTGCTAGGCGTCGAATGGGAAGGGCTGGTGACAAGATTGTTGATCGAGTAGAGAGGCTAAGCCTAAAGATTCATAATCGGGTGATGCGCCGATTGGAACGCACTTGGATAGCCTATCTCCTCTATCCACTGGTAGCTTTGTTGGAAAATCCGTTGGCTCTTCTTGGAACGCTTTGGCGTGGGAGACATTTATTCAGTCGCAACGGGCGATCTCATTGTCTTTTTGATCCTAAGATGGGATTGAACAGCCTTCATTACTGGGCCATCGCGTTTGCTATGCGGCGTTTTGGCAAGAAGGGGGTATGCTCAAGTCTTGGTGACGGCGCGCTCGGAATGGATCGATTCTGGTTTATTACGCGGCTCAGCCTTTTCGCGTCCTATCGATTTCCATGTTTGGTCCCTTTAGGCGGAATGCTGGTTTGGCTGTTTTCCCATTTCATTTGGATTGGGGAAGCTTCCATGCCTTTGGTTTTCGGTTGCATGGTGTTGGCAAGCGTCAGCGTGATCTGGAATGCGAATGCTTTCTGTCTTCAAAACTATAATGCTTTAGGGTGGGCATTGTTGCCCTTCGGAATGTTTGCTCTGATTCAGGAAAACTGGCTTTTGGCGGCGATATTGTGGTTTGGTATCAGCTTCGTTAGTTTCACGGTTGCTGTCATCGCGGGATTTTTCTGCGTTTGCGCATTCCTTGTTTGGGGCCAATGGGAGTTTCTTCTGTCTGCTATTCCTTGTGGAGCAAAGCTTTTAGTAAATGTCGCGCGAGGTCTGTGTGCCAATCGCCAAGTAATTTTGGATACATCAATCGCAATAGGCGCACGCAAGGGATCAGGCAGATATGCCTATCACAGCGGTTACAAGCGAAATCGATTGATCGTCTATTTCTTGCCTGTTGGATTTCTCTTCGCAACGTCTAGTTTCGGAATTGCGAATGAAGTTCCTTGGTTGTTCGTTTTCGCCTACATTCTTTTTTTGGTGAACAGCTTCCTTACTAGATTCGCCGACCTGCAGAGCATTTCCCTATTGTTTGCCAGCAGCGGGATCGCCACTGTTTTAGATACGGGCAAAGCTTGGCTGCTTCTGCCGCTTTGGATTTTATTATCGCCACCACCCATTACGCTAGGACTGGCCGGAAAGCCGCAGACGGCGTTTCGAGTCCCGGTTCGCAAACCTTATCCGATCGGCCGTGCTATCGAAAAAATGGATCAGTTTTTCTCTGGAGTGAAGAAGGGAAGTCGCGTATTGGTCGCGTTTTCCGATCCAAAAGGAAGGCGAGAAAACTTATTTGATGGCTATCGTTGGATTTTAGAGTACGGGGCTTGGTCGGCGTTGAAACAGGATATTCTGTTCTTTCCCAATTGGTGGGCTGTCTACCAAAGCTTTTCAAGAAATGGTCCAGAATGGTGGGGCCGCTATCCTGAAGAAGTGGAAAAGGCGGTGGAGCAATGGAGAATGGACTATGTCGTTGTCTACGAGAAGGATGGGGAACGTTTCTCAAGCGAATGGGAAGAGAGTGGATTCGAGCCGGTAGCGATTTTCGATTTCGCTTCTATCCGCGAAGATCTAGATGGGCATCAAATTTTTCCGGGAAAGAAGCTAATTTGGCATTTATTGAAGGTCCCTTCCTCTATACGTTAGTTGTCTAACCTCTTAATACAGGAGATCCAATGCTGTCTTTAAATCGTTCAACTATTAAAAGGAAAGCGAGTCTTGGTTAGCGAAAGAATGAGTTGACGCTTGTCACAACGTAGTTCGCTTCATCGTCAGTAATTTCTGGATACAAAGGTAGACTCAGGATGGTTTTTGCCAATCGCTCCGTCTGCGGAAAGTCTCCTTCCTTATATCCAAGACTTCTCGCGGCAGGCTGGAGATGCAAGGGTGAGGGATAATTCACGGCTGCTCCGACGCCTTTTTGAGCGAGGTGACGCTGTAGGGCGTCGCGCTGACTGGTCCGAATCATAAAGCGATGATAGACTGGCATCTCGTCATCGTATTCACTCGGTACGGACACATGCTCCGACAGCTCGGAGCGATAGTAAGCGGCGATTCGCCTTATTCTGGCAATCCAATTGTCTAAGTGCTTCAGCTTTATTCTTCCAATGGCCGCTTGAATTTCGTCCAGGCGCGAATTGACACCCCAGAAAGTGCAGGTGTCACGGTCCGCGAGACCGTGGTTTCTCATTTTCAGAAGACGTTCTTTGAGGGACTCATCGTTTGTTAGGCAGATTCCGCCATCCCCTTGAACATGCAGGATCTTCAAGGGGTGCAAGCTGACACCGGCGAAGCGACCATAGGTTCCAATAGATTGGCTATTCCGCTTTGCGCCGATAGCTTGAGCGGCGTCTTCGACGAGCAGCGCATCGTTTTCCACAGCGATCTCGTGGAGGCGTTCCACATTGGCAATACGACCTGTTAAATGGACTGGCATGATAGCTCTGGTTCTTGGTGTTAAAGCCGTTTCCACAGCGCGGGGTTCGAGATTCATACTTTCGTCCACATCGGCAAATACGATTCTGGCTCCAGTATGGGCGATCGTCCAAGCCGTAGCGATGAAAGAGTTTGGGGCAGTTATGACTTCGTCTCCGGGGCCAATATCGAGACATCGCAAGGGCAGAATAAGCGCGTCGGATCCGCTACCAAGGCCTATCGCGTACTTGCAATTACAATACGCGGCTATCTCTTTTTCAAAAGCTTCTAGCTCTTCTCCTAGAACGTAAGCTCCTTTACGGGATATACGATCTACGGCATCGAGAATTTCTTCGCGGAGCGTTTCGTATTGCCGGCCCAGGTCTACGAACTTAACTTCCATTATAGAATTTCCGAATCGCGTCTGCGACGAATTGGATTTGCTCTTCAGTGATGAATTCGTGCACAGGTAGAGAAAGAACCGAATCGCACAGCTCTTCGGCGACTGGAAAATCTCCTTTCGAGTATCCATAATCCGATGACGCTGGCTGAAGATGCATAGGAAGCGGGTAGTGAACCTTGGCATCGATGCCTTGCTTCATTAGAAAGCTCTGCAGTTCATCCCGGTTTTCAGCCCTAATCACATAGATATGATAAACTTGCTTGATATGTTCTTTCCTCGGAGGAATAATTATCTGATCGATTCCTCCAAGAAGCTGGTCGTAAAGATTTGCATTGCGGATTCGCGATTGGGTGATGTTTGCGATTTTATCTAGAAGGTGGTTGGCTACGATGGCCTGAAGCGTGTCGAGACGACTATTGTAAGCCCACACAGCCACCTCATTTCTGTTCATCAAGCCGTGGTTTCGCAATAGCCTAAGCTTGTCCGCCATTTCATCGCTCTCCGTAATAATGTATCCACCATCTCCCCACACATTCAGGTTTTTGAGAGGATGCATGCTGAAGCAGCCGGTCAATCCGAAGGTCCCCAACGGCTTTCCTTTATAGCTTGCTAGAATTCCGTGACAGGAGTCCTCGATAACCGCGAGCTGGCGCTGTTTAGCGATCGCCATGAGTTCATCCATCTTGCAGGCGCAGCCTCCCCAATGAACTGGGAGAATCGCTTTGGTATTCGATGTAATCGCTCCTTCAATTTTGGATACATCGATGTTGTAGTCGTAACCCGCATCCACGAAGACAGGTTTTGCTCCCGATGTAGCAATAGCCCCAATCGTGGCGAAGAACGTGAAGGGCGTCGTGATCACTTCATCGCCTGGACCGATGTCAGCAGCTATCAAGCTTAGCATGATTGCATCAGTGCCGCTGCCGACACCGATTGCGTGTTTGGCCCCTGTAAGTTTTTGGATACGCTCTTCGAACTGATCTACCGCCTCCCCTAGTGTGTAGTCGCCTCGCTTTAATAAAACCGCAAATTTTTCCAGGATCTTCGGGTAGTCGGCAAATTGCTCCGACAGGTAGTTGTGATTTATCGGCAGTTTCCCTGTCTCTCGATATTGTTCCGGCAGGTAGTTCTCGATCTTATTCATGACGGGATATGTTGGTAGTCGAGAGGCTGCTGGCTAATGAGTTCCCAGTTGTCGGTGATCCAGGCGATCATTTCGTCGATCGCTTCTTCAAATTTCTCCTTGGGTTTCCAGCCAAGCTCTTGACTTATCTTTGAAGAGTCGAGGCTGAAGCGGGCATCCTGGCCGTAATTCTCGTCCTGCATCTCCACGGCATTCTCGAAATCCGTTCCAAGGATATCGCAGATCATACTCACCACGCTTCTGATGGACCGCAGCTCGCCTTTCGGCGCTATGTGGTAGGTTTCGCCTGACTCGCCTTTTGTGGCGGCCTGCCAGGTGGCGTCAGCGACATCTCTCGCATGTATGAAAGCTCTTTCCGCCTGACCTCCGCCATGAAGTGTAATCTTGCGACCGAGCTTTAGATATATGATCGTTCTTGGGATGATTCGGTAGAGCTGCTGATGTATTCCATACACGTTAGCGGCCCTGGTGAATACAGCCGGAAAATCGTATCGCTTCACAAGTGTCTCGACATGAAGCTCGCCTGCCAATTTGGAGGCTGCATAGGGCGTGCTGGGTTGATAGTTTCGGCTTTCAGCAATATCGATTCCAGTCGAACCATACACTTCTGGCGTTGAGACGGCAATGTATCGTTTCAGAAACTCGCGTTTTCTCAATCCCTCTGTGAGTCTTACGACACCCATGCAATTGGTTTCGAACCATTGCTCCGGCCATTTCCAGCTGTTTCGGACCTCGCCTTGAGCGGCGAAGTTGATAACGAAATCTGGCTTCTGATCATCAACAAGTTCGAGAATCTGGATCAATTCCTTATTTAGGTCCAGCTGATGGAAAGCGAAGCGGTTCGATTGCGATTTTTTATAGGCGTAGGCCAGAAAGCGTTCGTCATATTCTGGTGAACGAGAGCAGCCGATCACTGATGTATCCGTTTTTTCGAGCGCATAATTTATAAAATGCGCTGCACTGAACGAGTTGCTTCCCAATACTAGGATTCTCTCGAAATTCAGCATGCCGCTTGTATCGAAAGATTTGATCTAAGCCAACGTGTTAGCATATGACCAACCATTTGCTGCATATCTTCAGCAATCTGCATGTCTTTTATTTCAAAATGAATACAAGTATCCACAAGCTCTTTACATTTACCTCCTTCGTAGCCTAATACGGCGACCGTATGCATTTCCATCGATTTCCCAATTTCAATCGCCTGCACAATGTTTGGAGAATTGCCGCTCCCCGAAAAGGCTATGAGCACATCGTCTTTTTCGGCTAAGGTCTTCAACTGATGCGCGTAGATGTTTTCGTATCCAGTGTCATTGGCTAGACAGGTGAGAATGGAGGCATTGTCAGCCAAGGAGATGACTCTCAATCCTGGTCCTTCGGGATTGATGCCGTAGAGGAAATCGTTAGCCAGATGCATGGCGTTCGCTGCGCTTCCTCCATTGCCGCAAAGGAAAACTTTACTTCTTCGTTTCCAGCAGCTCAGTAGCTCGTTGGCCAGGATCTCCAGATGAGTCCAATCGACGGTCTTGAGGGTATCCGAGACTCTTTCGGCGTAGTCTGTGAATGAAAATGGATCAGGCATTCAATTAAGGAGTAGTTTGGAGGAAACCCGATTAGCTATCTCTGGCAAGCAAGATGAAGTTTTAGCCTTGTATTTCGTGTCTCTTCATCTCCGCCTCTCGTAATTTCGATCCAATATAGTCGAGCATTATTTAACGGTCATCATTTGCGCGAAATGCCGCCAAGACGGTTGGCTTGGCAGTCGTCGGTACTATCTCAGGTGCATTCCCCGATTTTGTTGGTCAATGAGCATTCAAAGGATGGTATGGCGATCATCGCCATAAAAGGGGATGGGGTTGCATGGTGGTTGTAAAGCCACTCCACACTATGAGGCCAGGAAGCAAATCGGCAATGTAGTATCGATAATCTGGAGACTAAATAAGGTTCACTGCAGTTGAGCTTGCCTTGGCGTCGGGAGTTCGAAGTATCAAGATATGCCTAGCCTAGCAGCCATGATTGTCGCGCGGAATGCCGTATCTACTATTGGCAAGGCCATAGATTCGGCTTTGAGGGAGCCGATTGACGAACTGCTTCTATTAGATGACGACTCTTCTGATGCTACTCTGGAAGTCGCTCGATCATTCGAGGATTCCCGGCTCCGTATTGTTTCAAACGACTCTCATTCAACGCTTGGATACGCTAGAGGCTTTGGACTCTCAAAGTTGAAGTCCGATTTCTGTTTCCTACTGGATTCGGATGATATGTTTCTTCCGGGCAGAATAGCTCGACTTGGGGCGCTGCTTGAGAATGAGAGCTTGGATTTTGTGGCAGACGAATTGGAACTCGTCCACGGTCAAACGGGTGATTTTATGCGGGTTCTGACAATCCCAGGTTTTCTCGATAAGCCGCCTGGATTATTTCGCTTGTTTGAAAGGAATTATCTGCCTGGCGTAGGTCAGATTGGTTTCAGAGTAAATTACATGGCAAGAATTGGCTACGATTCTAATTGTCATGGAGTCGAGGATACAGATCTCGTTCTGCGATCGCTTCTTAATGGAGCGCGCTATGAGTTGGTTCGAGAGGTTGGCTATCGTATGGTGCACTATCCGAATAGCGTTTCAAGAAATCGAGTCCGCCAAAATACCGAATTGGCAAAAGTCTTGCAGAAATACGATACTGAAGAAATAGGCCAGCTTTGGCAGTCGTCAGGCGCTCCGAAAATCCTATTCCTCTGGTCCATGGTAAGTTTCGAGATATTTAGAAGGAATTGGGAAGCCGCTGCTCGGTGGCTTGCTGATGTGGAAAAAATATCAATCGATAGCTCTCTAGTCTTGGAACCGGATGGTCCTTGTCCTTGGCCCGAAGGATGGCGGCTCAAATTTTTTAAAGGTGTCCTGTCATTGTCTGGCGCCACCGAGCTTAAATCGGGAGCGCAATTCTTTAGAGAAGCTAACGACGTTCAACAAACGCCAGAGTCTCTAAATAATCTAGGGGTCGCCGCTTCGAAACTTGGGCGTAAGTGTGAGGCGATGGATTGTTTCCAGCAAGCGCTCCAACTGAAATCGGATTACTCGGATGCCCTTGAAAATCTTCGAACCGAAGGTTATTCGAACAGGATTACGTTCCATCCGCTCAGGCTAGAAGCGTCTCGGAGCGAATACTCTGAATAATCTGCTTTTGGCGTAATAAATCTTTGATTGTCATATGCTTATAATCAAGATTAGATCCTGGCCTGAGAACTGCTTTGATTTAGTCGAGTATTCGAAATGATCAGATTGTTACGGCAGAGAGATTGTTTATCCGCTCTCTCGGGCACATTTTGCCCAGAGAGTAGGAGAGGATGTAGATATTAATATGCACGTCGTAGGATCCATCATCGCTCGTTTGGGGAGCAAGCGGCTTTCTTATAAGAATATCCTGCCGTTTGCAGGTAAGCCCTTGGTGGGCATTGGGATCGAGAAGCTTCGTCAAGCCCAGCGTGTGGATCAGATCGTAGTTTCGACGGAAAGCGAGCTGATCGCTCGGATTGCCCTGGATTTTGGGGCCACGGTGTTGCACAGACCTGAGTCTCTTGCCGAGGATGATGTGCCTTCGGTACCCGTTTTCCAGCATCTGGTGGAGCAGTTCCCCTGCGATGTCCATGTGAATTTCAATATCAATTTTCCCGCTTGCGATCCTGCGGTTATCGATCGGGCGGTCGAGTTGGCTTCGGAAAACGGCGAAGCCTTATCCAATCCTTACGCGGCTTGGGCTCAGACTTGCGATTGTCTGAAGAACTATGGGGATATTTATCAAATTTCCGCCCATGAGAACGAATTTGACGATTCTCGGGTAGGACCGATCGATATCCATACGATGGAGGATTTGCTAGCGACCTACAGGCATGTGCAAGGGCAAGAACCATCGGGTCTTCCGCCTGAGTTTTCGAAGCTTATTCATTCAAGTCCGGCCTCGAATCAGCCGATAGAGACATAAGGGCTACTACCTATTATGTCGTATCTGAAAGCGCTTAAAAAATGATCAACCCAAAGCCAATATCTAGACTCAGAAGCTGGACTGCCTTTATGGTGGCGGGGTTTTTTTTGATTCTTTTGGCAACGCCTTGTCACTCAGGGGTATCGGTCAGTCATGCCAAGTCGACCAAGCGATACTATCATTTGAAATTGAACCAGAAGCTGAAAGACAAGAAACCGAAGTGGTACGGGTATCTGGCGGAAAATGAACCTTCCGCCATGCGCTTTTCCGATGAAGAGGCAACCAAGCAAAGACCGCCTTCTCCCGCTCTTCCGGAATTTACTATCATGTCCAATGATCACGATCCTTACGTGATTGAAAGACCCCTTCCGGAAGACACCATCAGGGCTCGCGAACAGCTTGCTGAAGTCGTGCTCGAACTTGAGCCGCACAATATTCTGTCGGGAATGATCGAGACGGAGGCGGACTACGCTACCAAAACTCCCGAGGTCATCAATATCGAGGAGAGCCGCGGAGGCACCCTTCGATCCGAAGAAGTGCTGATTTTCTTCGAGGCGGGAAGCGAAGGGAATGAGGCTAACGTTCTAATACCTTTTTCTCCAGCTATCCCATCGGAACAGACAAGCACAAGTTCCGCCAAGTATATCCGAGAAGAATAGATTCTAAAATGTCGCTGTTTTATGGATACCATCCTAAATTTTCTGCTGAAATCGAATAGCTTTGCCAGAAGTCTCACGATTCTAGCCTTGGGAATTCCATTCGGTTTCCCGTCTCTTGCAACCGCTGCTGGCGGTCCTCCTCCAGCTCCTAAAGAGGAGTCTGCAGATGATGGAAATGGGGAGGAAGCGAAGGCAGAAGAAGCATCCAAGGAAGAGAAGGCTATCTTCGTCATAGAGCCTCTTAAAACCTATGATCCTGAGGTCGTGGGTGAAGAGGTGATGAATTATCTTCAGTCCGGTACCGCCGAGTGGGAAGGGGGTGACTACGAGTTTGCCGAAAAGTACTTTGCGGCTGCCCTGGGAGTGCCCGTTGACGTTCCTGAAAAGGAGGAGGTGCTCACGGCCATGGCCTCGCTTTATACTCGTGATGGTTTTTTGCCCAAAGCCGCAGCTACGCTGGAGCGCTTGGCATCCGAGTATCCGACTAGCCGCCGCTTGCCGGATGTCTATATGGAGCTTGGGAATCTGTATCGAAAAATGGGAGCCCTGGAATTGGCCATCTCCAAGTACTACATGGTCATGAATTCGTCGTTGAATGTCTCGTTTGACCAGGTCGAGAGTTACAGGGCGCTTACGTTAAAGGCCAAGCTTGAGATCGCGGAGACCCATGCCGAACGCGATCAATTTCACGAATCCTTCCGTCTTTATCAAAGCCTATTTCGCTTGGATCTCCGGCCTGAAGAGCGGATGCTTGTGCATTATCACGTCTGCTACCTTCTTTTCGAAATAGGGAAATTCCAACAAGCCGTTACCCAACTAAAGCTGTTTCTCGAACAGTATCCAGATGTTCCCAACGCTTCCGAGATTCGCTATCTCTTGGCGAAATCCTATGAAAAGCTCAATCGAAAGCCGGAAGCCCTCCGGGAAGTGATTGATATCCTGCAGCGGCAGTCGAGTCCGGATACAGCCGATCCGGAAATCGCGGATTATTGGAAGCAGCGTACGGGCAACGAATTGGCCAACGAGTTTTATCAGACGGGCGACTTTCGCAGCGCCCTAACCATCTATCAGCATCTGGCTAAATATAATGACGCGCCCTCTTGGCGCTGGCCGGCGATCCATCAGATCGGACTTTGCTATGAGCGCCTTGGCCTTCCAGAAAAGGCTATTCTTTCCTATCGGGAAATCGTTAACCCTTCCGATGGTGTTGTGTTGACCGACGAGGAACTAGGCAGCTCTTTGGTCTCCCTTCGCGAAATGGCGAAATGGAGGCTTGATCACTTGGAGTGGGAAGATGATCTTATTGCTCGTTTGCATTTTCTGAAAACGCAGTAAGATTCGGTTTTCTCGCTTATGGACGCTGATCAAGTAGAAGCTGTATTGAAAGAACACATTCGGTTGTGCTCGGACTTGCATGACCTTCTGCTTGAAGAGGGTCGTATCATGAGGACTACCAGTTCAGCTCCTGATGAAGCCTTTCTCTTGAAGAAAAGAGAGTTTTTGCCAGTTTTGGATAAAGGCCTGCAGCTATTGCAAAAGATAAATCAAGAGCCTGACTCCTTCCCCCAGCATCTCAACAATCTGGTGACGGAGGCGCGTGATCAGATTATGAAATTGATGATGCTAGATCGCGAGAACGAGCGACTGCTGCTCAAGGCTTCGCTGCCCCCGAAAATGAAAGAAGTCTACTCGAATGTCGTTCCTGGCCAGGTGGCGAAAACCTACGCCAAGTACGCGTCGTCCTGATTCCCAAAAGGCGCGTCTCCTTGAATCTTTAGGACAAAATTTGTCTCAAGAAAACGAATACTCGAAGAATTTCCAATTCCGTGTCGCAAGGAAGATAAAATTCCTCGGCAAGATCTAGCTGCTTGCTGTGGCTGCGCCACTCTGGACCGTTGATTCGACCAGGCTAACAAGCTCCTTAATATTGAAAGGCTTGGAAAGAGTGGCAACCAGGTTGGGGTACTTGAAGTGCTGAGCTTCGTCGTAAAAACCGGATACGATGATGAACTTGGTTTTTATGTTCTGCCAGCCTGATAGAAACTCGAGTACCATTTCCCCAGAGAGTCTGGGCATTTTCAAATCGAGAATGACCACATCGAACTGATGATTTGGATCTGAAAGCACCGACACCGCGTTGTGTCCATCGCAAAGGACCGAGACATCGTGTTCTTCGCCAAATACGGTGAACAACAGAAGCCGGATTGCGGGATCGTCATCTACGATTAAAATTTTCATTTTCCAAAATGAGTGGCTGTTATGGGCTGATTCGTCGCTGTGCTTGTTGCGATATCTGAATACTTAAATCGGTGTATGGCTAGATTTCTTGGTCGTTTTCCCGAGCCAGCTTTGGCTTTAACAGCGATGTTACATATTCAACAGGCTAGTTGTTGCCCGACAGGCAAGGCTTACTGGCCATTTGAATAATCGGCGCGTTGAGATCTCCATTCTCGAAAATGGTATTGTTCATCTTGCCATAAAACTTCCGCAGTTCGGCATCCATGCAACGAGTCGTTTCGCGGATCGTATTGATATCATTCGGTTCAATCCAGTACTTCTCCGTTATGGTTTGCAGAAATTCCAGCTTCTCGGCCAGTCCTGACAATGCGTTGAGACTGTAGCTTAAGAGCTCCGCTTCGGACTGGCAGCTCGGACCGGATGCGAAAGATGGACTGGGTTCATCAAAACTGTATTGGGATTTCGAGGCCACAAGATCCTTAACAGCTCCAATCAGCGCTTTGTAGTTGAACGGCTTGGGGAAAATCTTGTTAGCCCCAAGACGATTGAACTGCGCTTCCGACTCTGGATTGAGATATCCCGTCAAGACAATCACCGGAATTTCAGGATGCGCTTTTTTCACTGCCGCAATCACTTCCAGCCCGTCCTTTTTGGGGAGATGGTAGTCGAGTATTATCAGATCCGTATCTAGATCGATTCCCTTCTGAATGCCATCGTCGCCATTATCGGCTTCGTTGATTGAGAATTCGTCTTTGAGGACTTCTCGCATCACCATGCGCAATGCAGGATCATCCTCCACCAGAAGAACGTTCTTTTTCATTTCAATTGTCTCCGAATTCATTGTGACTTCTTTGAAATCTAGTTACTACTCTCCGAATTTGCTCCGATCCCGCCATTTCGCGTCCAGCGAACAGAATGGCGAGAGGCATGCCCATTGTGGATCGAATCGGATATTTCGAGCCACGCAGCCAAGTCTTCCCCCAGGATAAGGTGATCAGTTCATTTACGTGATGCTTCGGGCGGCAGCTTTCGATGACGTCCCGATCATCGACGAGTCGGTCGCTACTCTCCTCGAGCCAGAAGATTGGGGCGGGTTTTGAGCGGGTCGTTTCCGTTAAGCAGTCTCGAATTTGCAGCAAGCGTCTTCCAGCTTTGTTAACGTAGAAGACGTCATCCCGATTAAAGTAGGCGAATACCGTATAGTTCAGGTCTTCGATTAAAGAGACTTCAGCCTCCAGCAATGCGTCCGCATTCTCGTAAGCGAAATTGATGGAATCAACCGCGGCATCCAGGGCTTCAGGCAGCGATGCTTGAAGCAGTTTTTCGTAATCGGGCATGAAGGGAGACCTTTGAAACAAATTGCTCATTCTGAGAATCGGCTCCGTCAGAGGCCGCTTTAGCGGAAATCGCTCAGATTCCCTCCAATTGGCTGAGCAAATGAAGCTAGTTTGTTTCGAGGGCCTTCTTGGCTTTCTCGAGCTTTATTTTCGCTTCGATAATCGCCATCTCGAGAGCGGCTTCTTCCATGCTGAAAACGCTTGAATCCATTTCCAGAGCCCAAGCGTCCCGGCCATCGTTGCAGCCGATCACGGCAGCCGCCCAGTTAGCCACATGGAGAGCTCCGGCTAGCTCCTTGAATTTCGGAGCTTCTTGGGGATGGTATTGATAACGTATCGGAATGCAGACTTCCTCTGCGAAATTCCATTCTTCAAGGATGGTGGCTCCTGCATCGGCGTGATCGAATCCAAGCGCTTTGTCTTCCGCCTTTTCGATGCTCAGCCGTTCGGTTTCCACTATCTTAAATACCTTGGTATAGTCCTCTCCGCATCCATGGTGCAGCAGAATCTTTCCAATATCATGCAGCAGGCCCAGGGTGTAGGGCAGTCCTTCTAAATCCGTTAAATCTTTGGCAATGATATCCATGACCAGCGCCACGGCCAGGCTATGTTCCCACAAGCCACCTTTGCGGATATCCATACTTGGAAGAGCTCCATCCAGATATTCTCCGCTTGTGACTAGGTTAACGATCTTGTAAACTTCCTTTACGCCTAGTAGCGCTACAGCGTCGTTTAAATCCGTAACGGGGGAAGTAGGCGAGTAGGCTCCGCTATTGCTCAGTTTGAGCACGTCCGCCATGACGGCAGGATCGGTTTGAATAAGATCCACAATATCGGCAGAATCGGTGTCTGGATCCTTCATGATCTCCACTAGCTTCGGAAGAACTTCTGGAGCCGGAGGAAGGGAGTCCGTGTTCTCGATGAGTTCGGTTATTTTCATGCCAAGCTGAATTTTGAGTTTCCAATGGGGGTCTTTAAGCTGACTTCGCCTGTGCCGACGTTTAGATGCACAGTGCGATTGTTGACCCCGCCGAGATCCGCTTTGACTACGGTTATCCCGAGAGTGTTGATTAACTTCTTAACGGCCGCGATATTGCGTTCGCCGATTTTAAACATGTCTGATCCGCTGATGACTGAGGCTCCTCCGGCCACGAAGGCCTTCATTCGAGTACGCTCGGCTTTGAGACCCATCAAGTTCCTAAACATGAGAGGAATTCCGGTGTCCGCAAACATGGCGGGCTGCTTCTGGGCTTTGTCAGGAGAGAGTGTGGAGTCGGGAAGCATGATGTGGATCAGTCCCCCGACCTTCATGGCACTGTCGTAGACCACGATTCCGACGCAAGATCCTAAGGCGAAGGTGCTTATGACAACGTTGGTGTTGTTCGAAACAGCAACGTCGCCGACTCCGACGACTACCTTCTGTTGAAAAAATGATGGGAGTGAGGGGGCGCCGCTCATGTGCAGGTTGATTTCTTAATGCTCGTCGCTCTTGGAATTTTAAGGAACGCCTGGCAAGCAAACAGCCCGAAGAAGTCTTTATCTAGTAATAGATTATCACTGGCGTTCCGGTCGTCTGCTGTCATGGTCGTTTTGTCTGAAGGGATGCATTTCTCCCCTCCGGTGAAAGTCTTTCCTTTTCGCAGGAAATCGCGGCTTGAAATTAGAATCCTGCTAACTCGCCTGTAAGTTCGCTTGAGACAACTTTTTCAATGTCCAGAAGCGTCTTCACGCTATCCTTAGTCTTGGCGATCCCAAGGCAGCATTCCGTGCTCAGGCGTGTTCCAAAGTCTGGCGAAGGTTCAACCTCGTTTTCACCGATATTCAGGACTTCTTCGACCGCATCGACTACGAGTCCTAATAGTGAATTCACTCCTTGGCCTCCATCAACGTCTACTACGATGATGCAGGTACGCTCTGTTGCCTCGACAGCTGGCAAATTGAATTTGATGCGAAGATCAACGACGGGAATGACCTTTCCTCGGAGATTGATTACGCCCTTTACATGCACGGGCATTTGCGGGACGGGGGTGATCTTCTGCATCCGGATGATTTCTCGTATTTTGAGAACCTCAACGCCATAGCATTCTTCTGCTAGTGTGAAAGTGAGAAACTTGCCGGAAGAGAAGGAAGATGATTGGATGTCTTTTTCTTCAATAGTAGCGTTGCTCATATTGTGCCTCTCTTCGATTATGGGATAAATTTACGCGTATAGTCCCATTCTACATCGACGGGCGGTTCGAATTCTTTAAGAGCAAATCGGTCAAATGGGACGTCGCTTTTTCCGCCCAGTTAGCCCCTAATCGACGGACTTTTTTGGGGAATTTGACTACCGAAACACCATGAGCCGCTGCGTAATAGGATTCGCGTAGTCGTGCTCCATGATTTTCGAGATAATGCCAGCCGTTAGCTGCTGTTCTTCGGGTATCAAAAGTAGACCCGAAGGACTATAAATGCCCTTGGCCAATTTCATGCCGGGAGAGAGTTCTGATAAGGTGACTTCCTTTACCTTCTTGGGAAGATTCGTCAGATTCGAACTTTTCATGAAAAGCCGAACCGCTTCCGGGTGATAGGACTTTCCTGATTCGCGGATAATGTTCTCAAGAGCTTGGTCTCTCGGCAAACTGCTTTCCACGTAGCCGACCGCGATAGCCAGATGACGGGCGGGTAGAGGGATGCTCTCTCTCGACAGTTTATCGGGATAGCCATTGCCATCAAAGCGTTCTCGATGAGCTCGAATCGTTTCGCCGACTTCTTCAAGCGTGTCGACAAAGCCGGCTAAGGTTTGGCCGTATACAGGGTAATGTTCAATGAGGGCTTGCTCCTGTTCATTAAGACTTTGCGGATCATTGAGAGATTTCGTAAGCAAGTCTCTCGGCAATCCAATGCGACCCAGGTTGTACAGCCACGAGCTGACTTGCAGGACTTGCTTTTCTTTCGCAGTTAGCTGATCCGATTTTGCGATTTCCCTGCAAATCGCGGTTACCGCTTTCGTTTGCTGCCCCAACACCGGATGAAAGGCTTCGATCAGGCGGAAACAGATTTCCAGAGAATGGTGGAAGTTCTGTTCAAGCGCCTTATTCGCCTCGTCCAAATGCGCGGTTCGATCTTCCAGCAAGGAGATTTTCTCCTCCAGGTCTGCATTCGCCTGGACAAGTTTTTCATTCAACTCCATCGCGTCGGAACGCAGTTTCTCATTGCTTGTTACCAGGTGGTATCGCTGGGCAGCGTTTTCAACTGTGGCCAGAAGCTCTTCTCGTATCCATGGCTTCGCTACAAATCGAAAAATTTCTCCTCGATTTACCGCTTCGACTACGGTGTTCAAAGTGAGGACTCCGGTGATAAGAATGCGAGAAGCGATAGGCTGCTTCTCCTTGCAGCGATCCAGGAATTCCAAACCGGTCATCTCGGGCATCCGGTGATCGGAAATGATAACGGCAAAGGTATGGGTATCGAGAGCTTCGATCGCCTCCTTGGGCTGGTTGAAGGCAGAGACCTGATATTTCTCTCGCTCCAATGTCTCCTTAATAGCAAGGAGAACTATGTCGTCATCGTCTAGGATCAGGACGTTTCGCGAATTCGATTCGGAATCACGCATAGGATTCTTTAAATCTAACGATAGAACTTGGTTAGCTTTTTTAGCAAGCCGCTTGGTTTCGTAGATCCGGAAGCGACGAGTCCGCATTTTGCTCGGATCGACTCAGGTATCGCGTCGATGCTTTCCCCCAAGGCGATGATCGCCAGTTTTGGACAGTTCTCTCTTTTTGAAAGTTCCTCGATTAGCGGTTCGGCTTTCTCGTCCAGCGAGCTTTTGAACAATAGAATGCCATCAAGCCTGTCTCGCATTTCCTTAATGTCGAGAATGAGCTGATGGGCATCCAGGTGTATTCTAAACTTCCAGCCGCCATTTCGAATGGAAGAAATAATGGGATGCCGGGTGATGTCTTCCCAAGTGTAGATCAGGACGGTCGGATTTTTTTCCGCTTTGGCCGTCTGGGAAGGCAAGCCTTGCGATGTTTCGGGTTTGGGAGATGAAAAGGTCTCGTTCAAGTTCGCTATCGGAAACCTGATTGAGACGGCAGTGCCTTTGTCTTGCCAAGTCTCCAGATCGATCCCGCCTCCCATTTCCTCGACGAACCGCTTAACGATGAATAGACCCATGCCTGAATGTCGGCGAGCATCCTTGCTGCTCGTGAAGGGTTTGAATATGTTCGGCATATCCTTTTCTCGAATACCCGTACCATTATCAATGAATTCGATGATGACGCATTTCTTCTCCGAATCTTCCTCCTCTTGATAAGAGCGAGACCGGATTACCAGCTTCGGGGACTGCTCGCCCATAGCGTCTCTTGCATTTGAAGCGAGATGCAGCAAGGTCTGTCTGAATCGATTCGAATCCAGGTAGGCGGGCATCGACTCGCCGCTCAGATCCAACTCTAGCTCCGCCCCTTTAGGCAGCAGTGCTTCTAGATATTCCTTTTGCTCGACGATCAGCTTCTCGACATCGAAAAAGCTCTGCTCGCTTTCCAACGGGGAATTCAGGGATCGAATTTTCTGCACGATTTTTTGGGCTCGTACCGAACTTTCCCTGATGTGCTGCATCGCTTCTACCATGGTTTCCGCTTCCGAGCCAGGTTCCGAATATAGTTCGCTCAGCGAATAGACGCCAGCAATGGTGTTGTTGAAGTCATGCAGAAAGCGGCGGGTTACTATTGTCGAGACTTCGCTCCACGATCTCTTGGCGAGTGTATCCATAGCTTGGATGCGAAATGAATCATCGTGCAATCTGCCCAGATATCCTACGATTTCGCCTCCCTTATTCTCCATTGGAACGATGTAGTCCTGAACGGCAACCAATTCACCTCGACGATTCGTTTCTAGGCTGTATTCGATTCGGTCTTTATTGCTGCCGCTCGACAAAGTATCCAAAAACGTGAGGTAGCCCTCCCGTTGATTTTCGCTTATCAGCTCGATCCAGCTCTTCCGTTCCTTGAGCAAATCCAGAAATGACGGTGGCAGGAATGAGTCTTCGCGTTTTGAAAAGAATACGATCTCTTTCGAATCGCAATCGATCAGGTAGGAGATGCTTGGACCTGTTGCCAGCAAGCGATCTAGAACCCGAGCTTGGTCATTCTCGTAGCCCAAACTGAGCAAGGCTTCGCCCAGCGATGACAGCATGAAAGGTTTGTTAGGATGAGATGTTTTCAATGAAGTGGACTAGTGAAGTAATGTCCAGACTCCTAGGACTTCTCATATTACACGAATCCCAATTGAAAAATACAGCCTAGAATTCCCGTGGATTCCCTTTATGGGGAATATTCAAGCGCAGTTCGTCTCAGGTTGAATACAGCCTCGATCAGGCTTATTTATTAGGGAGACGGTAGATGGCTGGCTTCACTGACTCGTACGGATGATTGATCCCTGCTAGGCTCTCCGCGTGGCCTATCATCAAGTAGCCCCCTGGTTCGAGATACTCGGACAGCCGCTTTACGAGTTGTTCCTGAGTTTGACGGTCAAAGTAGATCATCACGTTTCGACAGAAGATGAGATTGAACTTTTGAGTCCATGGATAATGGGCATCGAATAGATTCAGTCTCTTGAAATGCACCATTTTTCTCAGATTTGGATGGATTCGAAAGTAGCCATCCATCTGCTTTTCCCCCTTTTGAAAGTACTTTCGCTGCCACTCGAGACGCACCTGTTTCAATTTGTCCTTCTCGTAGATCCCTTTCGAAGCGAAATCCAGAACCTTCGTTGAGATGTCGCTGCAATCAAGCCTCCAAGTCCTTTCTTTTTCGAGATTGGCAAAGAATTCCGATAGGGTGATAGCCAGCGAATAGGGCTCTTCTCCAGTCGAGCAAGCGCAGCTCCAGACTTTTAGCTGTTTCGAATATCCCATTTTTCCGCTAGCGAACTCAGGGAGGATATTGCTATTGAGAAACTTGAAGTGATTTATCTCGCGGAAGAAAAACGTGTGGTTTGTCGATATGGCATCTATCAGATGGTACAGCTCGCCGTCCTGAGCGTCGTTTTTCAAACGATTGCAGTAATCGGCGAACGACGGGCATTTGGTCGCTCTAAGCCGTTTTCCTAGGCGTGCGGTAACCAGTTCTCTCTTGCTGTCTCCTAAATCGATTCGGGTTTCCTGGTAGATGAGCTTTCGGATAAATTCGTAATCCTTGTTGGAAAGCTTAAGCTCCGAGCTCTTGGGTAATAGCTCGTTGTGTCGTTTGAAATTTTCGAGGTCTTCCGATGTGAAGGCGGATTTCCTGGTGGAGCTTGAATTCATCGAGGGTCGAAGTCTATGGCGGACAGATCTTCTTAGATCGCTCTCCGTTGGGGAAACTTGAGAGCTTAGGTGTAACCCCGATCAGGATATTTTGCCGATTTGTTCTCAGCAGTCTAAAATTTCAGTGAATACTTCCTTAAATTTCTCATTCCCGTTACGAAATGGTTGTGCGTTTCAGGAAAGGAGACTTTCCTACCGCCTCTAAAAGAAAACCCATGGCCTCACATTCTTCGCGAGATACTCCCGAAACGGACAGTTACAGACGGCTAACGAGACTTTTACAGGAACGTATCTTGTACCTGGATGGCGCGATGGGCACTATGATCCAGCGTTACAAACTGGACGAAGCCGACTTCAGAAAAGGTCGCTTTGATGATCATCCAAAGGATCTCAAGGGAAATAACGAACTGCTGACCCTTACTCGACCGGATGTGATTCGCGAGATCCATTACGGTTTCCTTGAGGCTGGCGCGGATATCATAGAAACGAATACATTCAGCGCTACGCGAATCGCGCAAGCCGATTACGAGTTGGAGGATGCGGTTGATGAACTGAATGTCGCATCCGCTCGTCTTGCTAAAGAAGTGGTAGAGGAGTTTATGGCTGAACATCCCGACCGGACCTGCTTCGTCGCGGGAGCCATTGGGCCTACCAATCGAACGGCATCGCTCTCTCCAGATGTGAATCGACCGGAGTATCGAGCGGTTACCTTCGAAGAGCTGAAATTGGCTTACAAGGAGCAGATCATCAAGCTAGTCGAGGGTGGGGTGGATATTCTTTTTCCGGAAACGACTTTCGACACCTTGAACCTCAAGGCCTGCATCTTCGCCCTAGAGGAATTTTTTGAAGAATACGGTCAACGGCTGCCGGTCATGCTGAGCGTGACGATCACCGATGCTTCGGGTCGTACGCTTTCGGGGCAAACCATTGAAGCCTTCTGGGCTTCGGTTGCTCACGCCAAACCGTTGAGTGTTGGCATTAATTGCGCGCTTGGGACGAAGGAGATGAGACCTTATATCGAGGCCTTGTCTAAGGTAGCGGACTGTTTCATTTCCTGCTACCCCAACGCTGGGCTTCCCAATCCTCTCAGCGAAACGGGATACGACGAGCTTCCATCAGACACGGCTGCATTCCTCGAGGACTATGCTTCTAATGCCTTTGTAAACGTTATTGGAGGATGCTGCGGGACAACGCCTGAACATATTGCGGCTATCGTTGAGAAAACAAAGACGTATCCGCCACGTAAGCCCCCAACCGTTCTTCCGGCATTGCGGCTCAGCGGCTTGGAGCCGTTTATCGTCGAAGGAGAAAAGGCTCCTTTCGTCATGGTTGGCGAGCGAACGAACGTTATGGGCTCACCCAAGTTCCGCCGTTTGATCAAGGAAGACAAATTCGAAGAAGCTTTGGCCATTGCCCGACAGCAGGTTGAAAACGGGGCTAATCTTATCGATGTGAATTTCGATGAGGGTCTTCTCGATAGCGAGGCTTGCATGACTCAATTCCTGAATCTGGTCGCCTCGGAACCGGAGATTTCAAGGGTTCCTATTATGATCGATTCGTCGAAATGGTCGGTCATTGAAGCGGGCTTGAAATGCGTCCAGGGCAAATGCGTCGTAAACTCCATCAGCCTTAAAGAAGGGGAAGAGAAATTTCTCGAACAGGCGTCCCAAATTCTTAGATACGGCGCAGCGGTTGTAGTGATGGCTTTCGACGAAAAAGGCCAGGCAGCTACCCGCGAGGACAAGGTTCGTATTTGCCAGCGAGCTTACAATCTATTGAGAGAGAAACTCGATTTCCCTGCAGAGGATATCATTTTCGATCCTAACGTTCTCACCGTTGCTACGGGTATTGAAGAACACAATACATATGCCGTCGATTTTATCGAAGCGACTCGAGAAATAAAGCAGCTATGCCCCTTTGCTCGTGTTAGTGGAGGAATCAGCAACATCTCCTTCTCCTTCCGCGGAAATAATGTCGTACGGGAAGCGATGCATTCCGCTTTCCTGTATCATGCTATCGATGCTGGCCTCGACATGGGAATCGTGAATGCAGGCATGCTCGCCGTTTACGAGGATATCGAGCCCAAGCTTAAGGAGATGGTCGAGGACGTATTGCTAAACCGACGACAGGATGCTACCGAGCGACTCGTCGACTACGCGGAAGAAGTTAAAGGTTCAGGCAAGAAGAAGGAGGTCCAGACCGAAGCGTGGCGAGAGGGAACTGTAGAAGAACGACTTTCGCATGCTCTTGTCAAAGGCATCGTCACTCACATCGAGGATGATACAGAGGAGGCAAGAGTTCAGCTTGGCCGCCCGCTTGATGTGATTGAAGGTCCGCTGATGGATGGAATGAAAGTCGTCGGCGAGCTTTTCGGTTCGGGAAAGATGTTTCTTCCCCAAGTTGTCAAGTCTGCCCGGGTAATGAAAAAAGCGGTGGCCTATCTGACTCCGTTCATGGAGCAGGAAAAAAAGGATTCGGGGAAGGCGTCTGTTCAAAACAAGATGGTCATCGCCACCGTAAAAGGCGATGTGCATGACATCGGCAAAAACATCGTATCCGTGGTCCTGGCCTGTAACAACTATGAGGTTATCGATCTTGGAGTGATGGTCCCGTGCGACAAAATTCTTGCTCAGGCCAGGGAGCATAATGCGGATCTTATTGGTTTGAGTGGACTGATCACACCTTCGCTAGACGAAATGATTTACGTGGCGAGTGAAATGGAGCGAGAGGGATTTGATTTTCCACTACTGATCGGTGGCGCGACCACCAGCAAGGCCCATACGGCAATTAAGATTGCTCCGGTATACAATGGACCCACCGTACATGTGGAGGACGCTTCGCTTGTAGTTGGCGTATGTAACGATCTTTTAAGTACGGAAAGAAGAAGCGAGTTTGTTGAAGCGTTGAGAAAGGATCAGCAACGAGCGCGTGATCGTCACGCTTCCAGGGCGTCTTCGCAAGCTAGTCTTCTCTCGATCGATGAGGCTCGCTCCAATCGATTCGATCCAGGCTGGAACGGTCAATCCCCTGAGCGACCAAATCGACTTGGTACCGAGGTTCTGGATAACATCGATCTTGCAGAAGTTCTGGAATATTTCGACTGGTCGCCCCTGTTTTGGGCATGGGAACTGAAAGGAGTATTCCCGAAAATTCTGGAGCATGAGAAATATGGAGAACAGGCGAAGGAAATCTATGCTGAAGCCCAAGCTCTGCTTAAGGACATCATCGAAAACCGGCGATTCCGATTGCGAGCCGTTTCAGGGATTTGGCCGGCTGCCTCAGTGGGCGATGATATTGTTCTCTACGATGATGAAAAGGAATCCAATGAACTCGCATTCTTGCGCTTTCTTCGCCAACAGCGGTCTAAAGATCCAGGCGACAGCAATTATTGCCTGGCTGACTTCGTTGCTCCCAAGTCGTCAGGAAAAATCGACTACCTTGGCGGGTTTGCGGTTACGGCTGGTCCTGAAGTGGATCAGTTAGCGGAAACGTATAAGAAAAACAACGACGACTATCGAGCGATTATGACTCAAGCCCTTGGCGATCGCTTTGCCGAAGCTTTGGCTGAATGGCTTCACAAACGGGTGCGCGACAATTGGGGCTTTGGTAATTCCGAAGGATTGTCCAACGAGGATCTAATCAAGGAAAAGTATCGAGGTGTAAGGCCGGCTGCCGGCTATCCGGCCTGCCCGGACCATACGGAAAAGGATACTCTCTGGCGGCTTCTCGATGCAGAGGCGAATACGGGTATTTCGCTTACTGAAAGCTTTGCAATGAATCCGCCAAGCTCGGTTTCAGGCCTCTACTTCTGTCATCCGGAAGCTCGCTATTTCAATGTGGGCAAAGTTGGGCGCGATCAGATTGAAGACTATGCTCAACGAAAAGGCATCGACGTTTCGGTTGCCGAAAAATGGCTTCAGCCCAATCTGGACTACAAGTGAGGCTCGGTTGGGTCGCGCTTGAAATTAATCGAATCCGGCTACCTCGATTGCTTGGATTCATACGCTAGCTGTTGAGAAAACAGCTATTCGCATTTAATCTTTGCCTTGTCGGGTCCCCATAGACTTTTGGCGCATCCATTGCTGGATTAAAATGGTTAGCGAGGAGAAAATGGGGCGACCTATTTGTCTTTTTTGCAGGAGCAGAAACACTAGGGGCCGGCGTTAGGGGTTATCGTCGGCCCCGTCGGTTCTGAAACACTTAAAAGCCTTATCCAGGATAAGGATACAGGTCTTTAAATCGAAATGCTCCTCGCTAGGCGATTATAGCGAGTCAAGCCTCGTTACCCGTAAGGGTCTTTATGAATTTCTTCATCGCTGGGGTTAGCACACGCCCCTTGCGGTGCAGAATAGCCAGTGGCCGGGTGAAACCGCTTCCTTCAAGGGGAACCGATACCAGAGTGCCTTGCTTAACTTCCTGTGTCACCGTCGCTTGAGGAACCATGGCGATGCCAGCATCTATCTCGACCGCTCGCTTCACGGTCTCGATGTTGTCGAATTCCATTACCGGCTCGATTTCGATCTTGTTGTCACGGAAGATTTGATCAACCGCCTTGCGTGTCGGGATGTCGGGATCGAAGCTGATGAATTTATGAGTAGCCAGATCGTCTACGGTCAAACTACCTCTTTTAGCGAGGGAATGATCCGGATGGCAAATGATGACCAGTTGATCTTCGCGGAAGGGAATGATGTCGATCTGACGCGATTTGGCGGGGAACGCTACCAGACCAAAATCCACCGAGTTGTGCAAAATGTCTTCGTAGACCAGATTCGATCGCCTGTATTCAACGCGAACGTTTACGGATGGGAATTCGCTCAAGAACGACTTAATAAAAGGCGGGAGCTCGTGGAGGCCGATACTGTAGATCGTTGAAATGCGAATCGTTCCACTGATGACTTTCTTCATCTCCATTAGCTCGCTTACGAGCTTGTCGTAGACGTGAAGAATTTCCTTTGACGATTGGTAGACGCGCTCTCCCTCCCGCGTTAGCTGGAATTGCTTCTGGCTTCGATCGATGAGCAACGTGTTGAAATTGCGCTCCATAGCCCGAGCTTGTTGACTTACTGCCGATTGGGTGACGCCATTAAGTCGCGCCGCCTTGGAAAAGCTCTTTGTTTCTACGAGATCGGCGAATATCTTAAAGTTGTCTACTTGCATCTTTCTTAGAATTGTTCCCCGGATGTATAACGAATTCTAATTATAAGCAAATCTAAAGAGAAGTTTTTTTAATGTTTTTGAGCTTTGAAACCTTCCAAGCTAATTTGGCCAACGTTACTGAACAAATCGCGGCTGCTTGTCAGGCCGCTGGCCGGGCGTCTGAATCCGTGTCTCTTCTTCCGGTGACGAAGAACCATCCATTGGAAGCCGCTCGATACGCCTTTGATGCCGGAATACAGTCCGTTGGAGAGAATCGCGTTCAGGAAGCGCTCGGAAAAATCGACGCTGCAAGCTTCGAGATCCGATGGGAATTGATAGGGCCTTTGCAAAGCAACAAGGCCAAAAGGGCCGCTTCCAGTTTTTCGAGGATACAGACTGTGGATCGTATCAAGATCCTCAATGCCTTGCAGCGTTTTTGCGAGGAAGCCGAGTCGAGATTGTCAATTCTTCTCCAAGTAAATGCAGGGAACGATCCCCAAAAAGCAGGCGTATCGATTGAGGACGCACCCCGCTTGCTAGAGACAGCTTTGGCATGCTCGCGGCTTCAGGTCGATGGGTTGATGACGATCGCTCCGCTGTCTGAAGATTCGAATGTCGCTCGCCAGTGCTTTGCCGCTCTTCGAGAATGTCGCGACAGCCTGGAATCCTCCTTCGGCGTGAGTTTGCCGGAGCTTTCCATGGGTATGAGTAGCGATTTGGACCTCGCTATCAAGGAAGGCAGCACCATGGTTCGTGTAGGCACAGCTTTGTACGGAAAGCGTGAATACGTTTAGGTTTTCAATTACTACCAGGGAATCTCGGCTCTGTCTCTGAAGAACATCCCCGTCCAATCGTGTGGAGCCTCGGTTGCCAGCCAGACGATGGTGTTGACTCCTTCTTCAGGACTCCGTGTGGCTTGAGGACCACCCATATCGGTTCGGCACCAGCCGGGACAAACGCAGTTTACTGAAATGGAATCCGATCTGAGCGTCGATGCGAGTTGACGGGTGACTGCGTTGAGCGCGGTTTTGGAGATACTGTAAGCCGGAGCCCAGCTTTCCATGTCGCAAAGCTGTCCCGCTCCGCTGGATACGTTTACGATTCTCGGACTATCGGCTTTGCTCAAAAGCGGGGTAAACGCCGCGGCGACAAGCGCTGGCCCTACAGCGTTGATGCGGAAAGACTCGAGCAATTTATCGGGGGTCGTTTCTAGAATACTCTCTTCCTCGTCCAAGAGTATGCCGGCATTATTGAGGAGCGCATCGATATGATCGATCCGGGACGCCAGCTGTTCGGCGGCTTTTCTAATGCTGTCCTGATCCGAAATATCAATGGTAATATGGCTCGCGCTTTTCCCTAAACTAAGGATTGTATCAACAATTTCCTGACCAGCAGCTGCATCTCGCGTCCCCACTACGACTTCCCAGCCAAGGTCCGCGATTTCCATGGCAGCTTGTTTGCCCAGTCCCCTGTTTGCGCCCGTTATTAATGCGATTCCCTGATTTTGCATGGGAGGATTGTGACCGTTTCACACTGCAAAGTCCATACCGCATTGAGCAGAGAGACGCCAAAGATTGCGTTGATTTGCTCGTTTGATCCTACGTCGAGAGATTAACCTTGAATGGCCCCTTGAGGGTCTCAGGATAGCCACTCCATTTCCTACTATGTTAGAAGAGATCGCAAAAATCGGAGTGGTCGGCTGCGGAAACATTAGTCCTGCCTATTTCCGCGGCTGTAAACACTATCGGAATATCGAAATGGTAGCTTGCGCCGACATCAGTCGCGATGCTGCTGAGAGCCGGGCTGAAGAGTTCGAGGTGCCGCGTGTTCTTAGCGTTGATGAGCTTCTTGCGGATGAGGAAATTGAAATCGTGCTCAACATAACCACCCCGCAGTTTCACGCTCCGCTCAATAAAGCGATTCTCGAAGCGGGAAAGCATTCCTATTGCGAGAAGCCATTCGCGACCAACCGAAACGAAGGAAAGGAGGTTTTGGAACTGGCTCTCGAAAAAGGACTATATGCCGGTTGCGCTCCAGATACCTTTCTCAGTGCGCCGCTGCAAACCGCTCGCAAGCTGGTCGATGAAGGATTTATTGGAGATCCTTTTGGAGCGGTTGCCGTATTCGCCTATCCAGGACACGAAAGCTGGCATCCCAATCCCGAATACTACTATAAAAAGGGAGGTGGCCCTCTTTTCGATATGGGGCCTTACTACTTAACCGCGCTTGTAAACATCTTGGGACCCGTATCGACTGTCTGTGGCTCTACGAAAACGACCTTCGAAGAAAGAACTATTGCTAGCGAGCCTCTTAAAGGAGCCAAAATCCAAGTCGAAACGCCGACTCATGTGAACGGTCTTCTCGAATTCGAGAATGGTGTGACGGCCTCCACTCTTTTTAGCTTCGATATGCGTGGAGCCCATCAGTTGCCGATGCTCTTGGTTTACGGGACAGAAGGATCGCTTTCGCTTCCCAATCCAAATCGTTTCGATGGCAAAGTCGAAGTGAGTCGCGGACGTGATGGTCCTTGGGAAGAAGTGCCCTTAGTCCATAATCATGAGGGCATGCGGAGTTTGGGTCTGGCGGATATGGCTCAGGCGATTCGTTCGAAAAACGCGCAGCGAGCGAATGGAGCCATGGCTTATCATGTTTTCGATGTCATGACTTGCTACGAAGAGTCCTATGAGCGGGGAGCGAGATTGGAGGTTGAGTCCACCTTTGATCGACAGCCAGTGATGCCTGAGACTAGTGGAGCGGATCCGGCTTTCGCTTAGATCCAAGGGATCGATCAAGTGAAGATTAGGATTGTCCCCCGCCGGTGGAGGCTCACCATGCCGCAAGGTGTTACCAAGCAATCCATCTGATCAATCCGAGCAAGCGTCCGTTTCGAAGCCGCATCGCTATCGCATTGGGGTCCTTCTTTATTTGCGAAACCAAGATGGCGATGTCTTGCTCATAAAGCGTTCTCGGGCTCCGAATGTCGGGCTCTGGTGTGCGGTGGGGGGCAAGCTGGAGATGGATACTGGCGAGTCTCCATTCGAATGCGCTATTCGTGAGGCTAAGGAGGAAGTCGGAATCGCGCTTTCCGAAAAGGATGTCAGCTTGCGCTGCATTCTTTCAGAGGAGAATTACGAAAATACTGGGCATTGGTTGATGTTCATTTTCGAGATTCGCTGCCAATTGAGCGAACCTCCTCAGCCTATCGACGAAGGCGTATTCAGTTTTTTCAAACACGAGGAGCTGGAGGCTCTCTCAATGCCTCCATTGGACAAGCGAGTTCTCATCGATCGAATCCTGAAGGAGGAGGCTTCCGCTCTGCATGTCCTTCATGCCGGTGAAGGTGTCGAAAAAGAGCCGAGCCTTCTAGTCGAAGAGGAGCTGATTGGCTAAGTTCCCAGAATGGTCTTGCTCATCGATAACTACGACTCTTTCACGTATAATATTTTTCAATACTTCAAGATATTGAAACAGAAAGTCGAGGTCATTCGCAACGACCAGTTGGATGTTCCTAAGGTCGAATCGCTGCAACCGTCGCTCATTGTTATTTCTCCTGGGCCGGGAGGACCGGAAGCTACCGGCAAGTGTTCGATGATCATCAACGCATTTAAGAATAGGATTCCGTTTCTCGGGATCTGCCTTGGCATGCAGACGATTGCCAGTTGTTTTGGAGCGAAGATCGTGAAGGCCTCGGAACCGGTTCATGGTAAGATCCGTCGTGCCCGTCACGACTCCAGTCTGCTCTTCAATGGTCTCCCCAATCCGCTCCAAGTAACGCGTTATCATTCTCTGATAGTCGATCGCGATTCGCTGCCTCCTGTTTTAAGAGTGACTGCCGATTCGGACAATCGCGAGATCATGGCCTTGCAACATCAAGATTTGCCTTTGGCTGGTGTTCAATTTCACCCGGAAGCCCTTCTAACCGAGCATGGACTTGAATTGCTGGCCAATGCGTTGGAATTGGGAAAATCGTAAAACTGGGCGTCATGAGTATTGAAAAACTGGATTCGCCTTTTCATATACCTTCGCTTTTTCATAAAATAGCCAAAGAAGAGGGGGCTGCATTCCTGGATAGTTCCAGCATGGGATACGACTTAGGGAGATTTTCGATACTGACCTGCAATCCCGTCAAAACCTTTAATGCTACTTCGAGTGCTGCTTATTTTGAATACGAAGGCCAGAAGGAACATCTTAAAGACGACCCTCTGGAAATCCTGCGGAACGAGTTGAGAGGAATAGGAGCTTCTAGAGATGATCGCGTTCCCTTTCAAGGAGGAGCCATTGGGTACATTTCCTACGACTTTTGGAGAGTGCTGGAGAATAGGAGGCTGGGAGATGATCCGGAATCCGCAGTTCCTCTGATGCGATTTGGCATCTACGATGTAGCTCTAGTGGTCGACCATCTTGAACCGAATCTTTATCTTGTCGGAAGCGATCGCTATCCAGGATCCGGGGAAAGAAAAGCTAGGCTGTTGGAATTAGCGCGTTCCAGTGAAGTAGGTGAGGAACAGGTTTCATCGTTCAGCGCGGGTCCACTCGAATCCAACTTTACGGAATCAAAGTACTGCGAAACGATCGATAGAGTTCGTGACTACATTCGAGAAGGAGAAGTCTACCAAGTGAATCTTTCACAAAGCTTTGCTTCGTCATTCCAAGGTTCGCCCGCTAGCCTCTACGCTAAGCTAAGGGAGGTTAACCCCGCTCCTTATTCAGCGTATCTAGATTTTGGAGATGAACAAGTTCTATCCTCCTCTCCGGAACGCTTTATGCAGTTGATCGATTCGCGTGTCGAGACGCGTCCCATCAAAGGTACCATGCCACGAGGTTTGAATTTCGAAGAAGAGCAAAAAAATAGCGAAGCTCTGCAAGCCTCTGAAAAGGACAAGGCCGAGCTTCTGATGATTGTGGATCTCGAACGCAACGATCTTGGCAAAGTTTGCCAGCCTGGATCCATCCGTGTCGAAGGGCTTTTCGATTTGGAGGCTTATGCGAAAGTGTTGCACCAGACTGCTCGTGTTATAGGCGATCTGGAAGATCCTTTCGATGCGTTTGATTGCTTTAGAGCGCTTTTCCCCGGCGGTTCCATTTCAGGTACGCCGAAGATAAGGGCTATGGAAGTGATTGACGAACTGGAGCCGCAGCGGCGGGGTGTCTACACGGGTTCGATAGGCTATTTTGGATTTGATGGGAATGCGGACTTCAACATTGCTATTAGGACGATGAGGGTTGCCAACGAAACACTGCACTTCAATGTTGGAGGGGGAATTGTATGGGATAGCGATCCAGAATCCGAATACAAGGAAACGCTTGTGAAGGCAAGCGCCCTATTTGAAGCCCTGGGCTTTGACGATCATGGCTAACCAGGTCATACTTGATGGCGACTTGCTTGCCCAGGATACTTTAAATATCAAAGTCACGAGCCTGGGCCTGGCTTATGGATTTGGCGTCTTTGAGACGATCAAGTTTTGCGATCGCCAGCCCTGTTTCTTTCGTGAACACGTTGATCGACTTGAAACCGCTTCCTTGCGTGCGGGATTACGGCATGGCTATTCCAAGTCTCAAGTTGCAGGATTTGTCCAAAGGCTGTTGGACAGCTCCCGATCAGATTCCGGGATTTTCAAGATCATTGTATTCGAAGATTCTGACACGGCTCGCATGCTGCTCTTTGTACGTTCTGCTGGAAGCTTGTCGCAGAGCGATGGTCTGAGGCTATGCGTTTCTGACATTGTCAAATCGTCAACTGCCTTTACATCGCGCCACAAAACGACGAACTACATGGAGAATTGGCTCGAGTTGCAAAAAGCCCAGCAACATGGATTCGACGAATGCCTGTTTTTCAACGAATTTGGACAGGTAACGGAGTGTTCCATGTCGAATATCTTTTTTATGAGGAATGGAATTTTGAATACGTCACATCTTGATTGCGGACTTTTAAATGGCGTGGTTCGTTCGAAGCTCATCGATCTCTGCGAAGAGGATGGAGTGATTGTCAACCAAGGGAGGTTTCAAGGAGACGATTTGGTCGACTGCGAATCCGCTTTCGTTACAAACTCGGGTGTTGGGATTTCTTCGGTTTCTGAAATCAGTATGGGAAACGTTGTTAGCGAGCTCGAAGAGAATGCAAGCTTCCTACGAAGGCTCAGAGATAGGTTCGCAGAGCTAGAACGAACAAGCATGGAAGACTGGCAAGATGTCACTTGAGAAGACTGTACTCAAAATCCGAGGACATGAACTGATACTGGGTAGAAAAACCTTTATTGTTGGTATCCTCAATGCGACACCGGATAGTTTTTCAGACGGCGGCCAATACATGGAGATGGCTGTCGCTTTGGAGCGGATTGAGGAAATGCTTTCTCAAGGAGCGAGTATTATTGATATTGGAGGCGAGTCGACCCGTCCTGGTTTTGCTGTCATTTCTGAGAAAGAGGAGCTGCGGCGTGTTCTTCCAATCATTGAAGCCTCGAAAGAAGAATTTCCTGAACTCCCGATATCGATCGACACGACAAAATCTGGTGTAACTAGAAAATTATTACAAATAGGGGTCGATATCGTAAACGACATTTCAGGATTTCGGGAGGATCCTGCCATGGCTGAATCTGTTGCTGATGCTGAGGCTAGTTGTATCTTAATGCATAACGCTCGACTGGTTCCGATTTCAAGCGATACTCTTGGATCTATCAAGCGATACTGGGAGGATTCGCTTAGTAGAGCTGAAAAGGCTGGGATTGAGAGGGATCGAATTATTCTCGATCCTGGTATCGGTTTTGGGACTACGCGTGAGCAGGATCTGGAAATTCTGAGAAATATAGCGGAGCTAAAAGCTTTTGGTTTTCCTTTGATGATTGGGGCCTCCAAAAAGCGAATCACCGGCGACCTGCTCGATCTGTCGTTGCAACAGAGAAAGGAAACGACATTGGCTACCACTGTTTGTGCGGCTCAGGGAGGTGCGGATTTTGTACGAGTGCACGATGTGCTGGAAAACGCTCGCGCCGCAGCCATGGCTGATCTAATATATCGTAAGTATGAAGGATAAGATCATTCTAAAGGGCATCAGGCTTCGTGGTAGGATTGGCGTCACCGAAGAAGAAAAGCATCACGATCAGCTCTACATTATAGGAATTATCATCGAAGCCGATCTTAAGCCAGCTGCTGCTAGTGATGAATTAAAGGATACAATCGACTATTCTACGATCATGAAATTCGCCCAGGATCTGATGGACGAAATGGATTGCGAGCTGATCGAAAAATATGCCGACGAACTGGCTACCGCTATTCTGGAAACCCATCGTCTGGCAGATAGTGTCCGCGTATCCATCGAAAAGCCGAATGCTCCCATAGCCGGAGAATTTGAAAGTGTAGGAGTCGAAATCGAACGACGTCGGCATGGCTAAGGTTTATCTGGGGCTCGGCAGCAACCTTGGCGATAAGATTGGCTACATCGAAAAAGCCATCGCTTTGCTTGAGAATTCAGATGGTATCCGAAATTTAAGGGCGTCTTCTCTCTACAAAACCGAGCCTATCGGAAACGTTGATCAAGACTGGTTTGTCAATGCCGTGGTGGAGATCGAAACAGACCTTAATCCGATGCAGCTCCTAGAATGTTGCCAGGGGATCGAAACCAAACTCGGACGAAAGCGAATCGAAAAATGGGGCCCGCGTACCCTCGACATCGATGTTCTGCTTTATGGAAATGCAGAAATAAAGAGTGCCGAGATAGAAATTCCGCACCCAAGGATGGTGGAAAGAGCCTTTGTGTTAAGGCCCCTGGCTGAGCTTAATCCGTGTATTGAAATTAGTGGCACCCCAATTCAGGTGTTGCTATCAAGTACTGATAATCAACAGGTTGAGAAAATACCATCGCGTCTTAACTAAAGATCGGCCAACTTCTAGTTGCCGGCCCATGAGCTATAGCAAGCGTTTTTAAAACTCGCCCTCCGTGAGATCGTCCGCTCCGAACTCTGGACAGCAGGAATCTACCAGTGAGTAATATTTGTATCAGATTTTTGGATACTCGGGTTTCATTTGAAGAGCTTGCCGCAATGTTGGCAGGTTGAGGAAGTCGAATCTAAGGGGGTTGAGCCATTGTGTACCTATTGATACATGAATGGGTGATTCGAAAACAGTGATGAAATGCTGCTTCTTTTCCACCCGTTTACTCGGATGTGTCGGCTCGGTATTTAGCTAGTTCGGCGAGTTGCTCCGAAGTCATCATCTCCTCTAGTTCGTAGAACGTTAATGCCTCGATGATCGCTCGTCGGGTTTCGCCGAGGGCAGCTTGATTGGCGTATGCATTTACTAGCGAGGCGTGATCCACACTCTGACCGATTCGGAGAGGGTAAGAGCCTGTGATGAGGTTTTCGCGCCCATCTATATAGGCGTTGCTGGTCGCTATGATATCTTGCGCGAGTCCTGCCATGATCGATTGCTGGGTGTCGTCGAGGACGCTGAGGAATTTGTTGGCGGCGTCGGAACGCGAGACGTTTGCGCGGTCTATATAGCGGTAATAGGCGAAGCCGAAGTAGTTGGAGATTTTTCCTGGAGGTAGTAGTACGGCGTCGTCCACGGAGCCCGTTAGCCAGGAGATCATCTTGCTGGCGATGGCGAGCAGGACGTCTCTTTGCCCGCTATTGAAAATGGCGATTTCGGATTCGACGGCAGCAGTGTTTGGGCCGTCTTGCTGCATGTCGGCGATAGTGGTCGCTCCAGAGCGAATATCCTGGAAGGCTTGTAGTTGCTCTGTGGATAGGGTTGGCAGAATCTCGCTATAGGCCTCGGCGGAAGTCACTGTGAGCTCGGCTTCGTCGCGGCCCAATTGCAGTCCGATTGAAAGGGCGTTTGCGAAGTCGAGTTCTTCGCCCTCTCGGAGAGCCCAGAGCTCATCCACGAGGTCGAGACGGATATCGAAGAATTCCTCGAATAGCGGTTCGTGCACGCGCATCAGGTTGTAGAGGATCTGGCGTTGGTTGGCGTCGAGTATTTCCAAGGTTTCCATCCACGACGCGCCGCGAAAGCCTTCGTCTGCTTGGGATCCGCCTCTATCGCGAATCTCTTGACGGAGGGCGGCGTAGCCAAAGTAGTTGGCGATTTCTCCGACAGGCTCGTGGTAAGCCTGCTCAAGCGTTCCAGTGAAGTAGGCAAAGGCTTTCGCCGCGACGATCGTGTGGTATCCGGAAGCTTCATCATCGAGCGAGTCAGGCGCTATTCTGTTTGACGCTATCGGGTGGCCCAGCCACCCCTCTGGAGTTCCGTAGTCCGCGTTGCGGGCGAAGCGATAAAAGGTGGCCGGAAACCCTGGAGCAGTGAGCGGCAGTTTAATGGGTTGGCTGGAATCGCCGGTTTGGACTTCTCCCACATCGACCCAGGTTGTTAGGTCGGAGGATTTCTGGAGCTGATAAGTGTATCCATCTTTTGTGGCATAGCTGATTTGGATTTCCTCTGATTCGCTGGAATGGTCGATGGATGGGTTGGCTAATGAGATCCTCTGATCGGCGAGAGCGATCGTGAGGGTCAATGCCAGCAGCGAGTATTCGCGAAGTCTCACAGGGTATCGAGGTATTGGATAAGCGCGTCTCGGTCGGCTTTGTTGAGCAGGCCTTGGAATCCCATCTTATTGCCGGGGGCGAATCTGCTCGGGTTCGCTAGGAATTCGTCTAGCGTATCCGCATTCCAATGACTTTTTTTCTTGGCTATCCTTTTTAACGCCTCTGAGTAATCGTAGCTTCTAAGGTTCGCGATTGGACTGTTCAGAATGCCTTGCAGGCGGGGCGCGACTTGTGGATTGGCGTGACAGCTTTGACAGAGGTTATAGAGAATTTTGCCGCGCTCCAGCGTATCCAAATTTTCCATTGCCTTAGAATCGAGAACGTACTCCGAGCGAAGCTTCATCATGGCTTGATCTTGCTTGGGGCTCATGGAGCCGCGAATGCGCTGGTAGGCCTTCGCTTCTGCCATGCCGGCCGCGATTTCCAGCAGGCCGAGCTCGTGGGCAATTGCCCGGTAGCGTTCGCGACTGAAGCTGTCTGGCGCTTCGCGTAGCTTGCTCATTTCGAGGAGCAACTCGGAGCGCTTTGCCTTAAACGCGCTGACGATGGGAACGAGATCCTTCGTGGCGTCGTTTATGGCGCTTCGTTGCTTGGGGTTCAGGAGCTGCTGAAATTGCTTGGAGATCTTTCCGCGGCTGGCTCCGTGTCCGCTCTTGTGGCGGATGGAGACGAAGCCGAAAAACTGAGCAGGCTGGCCGAGTGGCATGACCTGGTTGTCGTCCATCTTTCCGGTCAACCATGTGAAGGCCTTGGCGAATAGGTCCTCATATTGAGCCTCTAGGTCGGGGCTAAGGTCTTCGATTTGAAAATGTCGGGGACGCTTCTCCCCCGTTGCGGCAAGAGCTGGATTGGCCCTCCAGGCTCGCAGTTGCGTCCATTGATCTTTCGTGAGCAGGTCTTCGACGGCCGCGAAGGCTTTCGCTTCGTGGAGAGCCACTTCGGCATTCAGCCAACCGAAGGCGCGAGCGAGCGAGGACATTCTCTCATGGTTGAAATCGTCCCCGGTGTAGAGATGATGCTCCAGCTCTCGAAGGATCTGACTGCGGGTGGTCCACCAAGTTGCGAGGCTTTCTTCTTCCGCCTGAACTGCCTCGGTGATGATCGCTCTTTGCTCCGGCGATGCCAGCTGGTGAAAAGCGCGACCCAGCTCGCCGCGCTTGGCGATGCGGCCGCTTTGATAACGGAGCGCGACGAAACCGAAGAACTGAGCATTCTTGCCAATGGAGAGCTTTTCGTTGTCGGCGGGCGAACCGCTCAGCCAGGTGAAGCCTTTCGAGTAAAGAGCCATTTCGATGTCTTTGGCGGAATGCCGACCTGAATACTCGCTTTTGTTCCAGTCCTTGCCTTGGCTTCCTTTGTTGCCTCTACGTTGGCTGTTCTTCGCTTGCTTTTCGCGTTCCTTCTGGAGCTGCTTTTGGCTCCTTTCGTAAGCCTTTAGCGAGTCCTGCTCGTTTGCGCGGGAACTTTGCCCATTCAGGCATGCGCAAAAAATGGAGACGCTGATCAGTGCTAGGAGGGCTGTGGGACGATTCGAAAGTTTCATGAGATGCCTTTTCCGTTTCGCCCGAATATAGGGTATGGAAATTAACGCTTGGGCCTTGCGAAAATTAATTTGCGTTAATGTTTACCTTTTTCTGTAGCGGAAACGCCTGAGCGATAGTTTCCTATCAGTCTGCTTATGAAGATTTTGGTCGTGGAAGATGATCCGAAGCTATCCGGCTTTATCCAAAAGGGATTGGCGGCCGAAGGCTTGATCGTGGATCTCTGCAGCGACGGAGATGAAGGCTATGTCCTCGCGACGACCCTTGACTACGATGCGATCGTTCTGGATATCATGTTGCCGGGGCGAGACGGCTTGAGCATCCTCAGAAACCTTCGCGACAAGAGCATCGACACGCCATTGATCTTGCTGACCGCTCGCAGTTCGCTCAACGAACGGCTCGACGGCCTGAAGCTTGGAGCGGATGACTATTTGACTAAGCCCTTCTACGTGGAGGAGCTAGCGGCGCGCATTCACGCGGTAACGAGGCGAGGCGGGAGCCAAGCCCTCTCGCTTCTTTCGAACGGGTCTGTATCCATAAATCCAGTTACGCGAGAGGTGAGAAATGGGGAGGAGCTCGTGGAACTTTCGGCAAGGGAATTTTCTTTGCTCGCTTTCCTCATGCGTTCGCCTGGGCGGGTCTTTTCGCGAGCCCAAATCTGCGAACATGTGTGGCAATATCATTTCGATCCCTCCACTAATATCGTAGATGTATACGTACAAAAACTACGCAAGAAGCTCGGCGAGGAAGGCTCTGCGGTGATCGAGACGGTCAGAGGCGTGGGCTATCGAGCGCGAGGAGATGAGAGATGAAGCCGCATGGACCTCGCATATCCTTTCGCCTTCGAATGGCGCTTATGGCAGGAAGCTTGACGGCGCTCTTCGTGGTTATCGCTTGTTGGGTGCTATGGGATCTTACCTATCGTTTTAATTTGGATACAGTGGATTCGTCTCTTGAGCGGATTGGCCGTTCTAGCCTCGAACGGGTTTCCGGCCAATCGTATTGGGGTCGCTTAGACGATTCGCTCTCCGTCCTAGCGGGCGGCGAGCCGGATGCTCCCGTTTATATTATTTATGTGGAGAATACGGACCGCCACGTATACCATAGCGATTCATGGCCCAAGGGGTTCGACAAAGAGCGAAGAGCCGCAATCGACAGCATTCCTTTGGGATCCGGCGAGCCGCCGCGACAGCCGCAAAGAGGAGTGCCCGTTTCGGAAACTAATCCGGCCTTGCCGATCTTGGGCAGCTCATTTGCGACGGTGACAGACCTCGAAGGGAGACGTTGGCGTCTAGCTGTATTGAGAAACCGTTACCAAAGCTTGGCGATTGCTATGGATCTCGCCACCTTCGAGAAAGGCATGAAGACATTGAGGAATCGCTTTCTTATCGCATTGCCGTTTGCTCTCCTTGGGGTCGGAGGAATGGCCTGGTGGTTTGCCCAACGTTCGCTTAAGCCGGTTTCGAGATTGGCGGCTGCCGTCGAGAACGTGAACGCCGGCGGGCTCGACTATCGCGTAGATTTGGAGCGCTACGATCCTGAATACAGGCGACTCGCCATCATGTTCAATGAAATGCTGGAGAGATTGGAGGCATCCTTCGGTCAAGCCAGCAGGTTCAGCTCCGATGCCTCTCACGAGCTCAAGACTCCCCTGACGCGATTGCAGATGGAGCTCGAAGCGGCTCTCGACGAGGCTCCTGCCGAGTCTCCGCAACAAGCGGTGTATTCAAATCTTCTAGACGAGATAGCACGCCTGAAAGATATCGCTCATAAACTCTCTTTGCTCTCGCTCAGCGATGCCGGACGGCTTCCTTTGAATCGCGAAAAGGTGGATCTCGGATGTATGATCCAAAGCGTTGTCGAAGACTGGGAGGTAATGGCCGCCGACCGTCCGATTAAGGTCGATCTCGAGAAGGGCGTGGTTGTGGACGCGGATGCCTTGCTGCTGGAACAGGCGATTCAGAACTTGATGAGCAATGCTCTCAAATATGGAGATCCCAGGAGCGAGATCGAAGTTCGCTTGAGTTCCGGAAACGGCAAAGCGTCAGTCATCGTTTCGAATATAGGCGAAGCCATTCCACTTGCAGACCGGGAGCGAATCTTCGACCGTTTTTACCGAGCGGACAAAGCCAGGAGCGCGGCGATAAGAGGAACAGGCTTGGGCCTAAGCTTAAGTCGTGAGATCCTCCGAGCCCACGGAGGCGAGCTGAATCTCAAGAGTTCCGATGGTCGCCGCACCGTGTTCGAACTGACTCTGTAGGAAATTCGTCAGCTTATATAGCGATCGTGGAGTCCTTTCGCCCAATCGCTTTCGAAAGTCTTTAGCCCGCCTTCGCTCTGCGGGACTGCGGCGTGGCAGGCTACGCTCGGCCATTGGCGCTCGCGTAGCCTGGTGGAGGTGGCGGGAGTCGAACCCGCGTCCCTTAAGCTTTTACGTAAGGCGTCTACATGTTTGTCGTCGTTTTTAGTCTCGCCGGCGGGTCGCGACAACGCGCGCTACCGTTTCGGCCAGCCCGTTGGCGAAGTACGGCTTAGACGCAACAGGCGTCCGGCTAAGCTATGCTCGCTGGTCGTCGTTCTTTCAGCTTAGCGAGTATCAGCTTCAGAACGTAGCTGGCTTAAGCAGCTAGAGGCATTTCTTCAGTTGTGCCATTTATTGGTGTGATGGATATTTTTTCGAGGCCAACCATCATCCTCGACATGCAGCCAGACGGTCCAACTTAAGGTCGAATCCGGTACACCCCCTTAGGCGAGCGGAGCTCGCGATTGGCGAATTGTGGATAGCGAATGATGAAGGTTGCGCGTTGCTAAACATGGCAACGCGATCTTCCATTCCCTATGCGAATTCCCGGTTTCGATTTGTCGGTTGCTGGTGGCAGATGACAAATCAAAGAACAAAGGACATATATTCGGCTTTTTCGTCTTATAAATCAAGTTGATTGTCTATCGGCCTTTGAACTAGATTTTCCATCTATGCTCTTCTCTGCTTCGCCTCTTTTGGGAATGAATTTGGGTCAGACGGTTACCCAGATTTGGGAGCAGACCCTTTTACCACGTTGGCAGACCTTCAAAGAGGTCTTTGTGGGAGAGGATTTGTTTCTCCAATTGTGCATGATCATTGGAGCTTGGCTTTTGGCTTACGTGATCCGGCTCGGTCTGCGGCCCCTATTTAAAAAGCTAACCGAAGCTATTGAAGAGCGAGATGACTGGGTGGAGGGGGTCGTTGATTGGTTTAGTGACAATTTGTTTAGAGTACTGCTTGTAACCTTCATGTGGGCCTTCTCGATTTCGATCGATTCCTTTCACCGAGGGCTCCACGAGAGGGAGCTGGAGCAAGGAGCGGTTCGCAAGCAGGTGGAAGCCCTGGTGACTACGAACGAGGGTGGAACCGTCCTAAAGCAAAGCGAAAACAGCGTTTCGTCCGATCCCGCCACCATTGAGAGGAAAAATTATGTGCTCCTGCGGGCGGTGGCTAGCTTTGCCACGCTGTGGCTCGTCTCGGGTGCTCTGCCGCGACGCATCAAGCAACGGGTCTATTTCAGGACTCTCTTTTTCGTTCTCGCGATCGCCTTGATTCTCAACCTGCTCGGCGTCTTGCCCGTTTTGCAGGAAGGGTTGAATCGTATCCGAATTTTCCCTATCTCCGATACGGGCGAGACTTTGGTGACAGCGTTGACCCTAGTGAAGGGGATTCTGGCCGTTCTGATTCTCATTCCGTTAACGGCTTGGGTGATGACCTCTTTGGAAAAGCGGGTCGCGAAGATGGAGAAGGTTTCTCCGGCTCTCCAGGTGCTCATCGTAAAATTCCTGAAGGTTTTAATTGGCGTGTCGGCGGTCTTGTTTGCGGTGAGCGCGATGGGGGTGAATCTTTCGGCGTTTGCGGTGCTTGGTGGAGCGGTCGGTTTAGGTCTTGGCTTCGGCTTTCAGAAGGTGGTCTCCAATTTGGTGAGCGGGGTGATCCTGCTTGGCGACCGTTCGATCAAGCCGGGCGATGTGATCGAGGTAGATAACACCTATGGTTGGATCAATAATCTAGGCGCCCGCTACGCATCCGTGATCACGCGTGATGGCACTGAGCATTTGATACCCAACGAAATGCTGATCACGGAGAAGGTCGTGAACTGGTCCTTTAGCGATGACAAAGTTCGAATCAAGGCGGCCTTCGGCGTTTCCTATAATTCCGATATCCACAAAGCCATGGAGCTGGCTGTTCAAGCCGCCAATGAAAACACTCGTGTACTACAGAATCCAGCGCCGGTGGTTCGTCTTATGGAATTCGGCGACAATTCAGTGAACTTCGAACTGAGAATCTGGATACGTGATCCGAATCGAGGGGTGAACAATGTGAAAAGCCAGCTCTTTGTGAGGATCTGGGATCTGTTTCACGAAAACGGAATTGAGTTCCCCTATCCACAGCGCGATCTGCATATCGTAGATTCGGTGCCCCTTAAAGTGGAAGTGGGAAAGATTGAAGAAAAAGGCAGCGACTAGCGTTCTCGCTAGTCGCCTTACAGAATATCTATGATCGGCTAGCGGGGACGCTACCACTTGAAGGACGACTCAGCGAGTCGTCCCTACCTTAAATTCTGGATACGGATTTCAAAGAAGGTCCGCAACCATGGACTTCTCTTCTTTAAGCTCGTTTTCCGTTTCGGCTATTTTGGATTGGCTGAATTCATTGATATCCAGTCCTTCAATCGTGGACAAGCTGGCGCCATCGCTCTTCGTGGGGAAGGAGAATATGAGGCCCTCTTCGATCCCGTACTCGCCGTTTGAATGCTTGGCTACGCTAAACGCGTCGTCGCCATCGGTTGGCGAGATGATCGAGCGTACGGTATCGATAGCCGCATTGGCTGCGGAAGCGGCAGACGATAGTCCTCGAGCTTTGATGATGGCCGCTCCTCGCTGTTGGACGGTTGGAATAAACGTTTCCTTAAACCAGGCGTCGTCATTGATAACGTCTGGCACTGGTTTCCCATCGATAGTTGCGTCAAAGTAGTTTGGATACATCGTTGAGGAATGGTTTCCCCAGATGGCCAGGTTCTTTACTGAATCAACATCAACGCCAGCTTTTTGGGCTAACTGCGTCTTCGCTCGATTCTCGTCGAGCTTAGTCATGGCAAACCAGCGATCCTTTGGAACATCGGGCGCGTTGTTCATGGCGATGAGGCAATTCGTGTTGCAGGGATTGCCTACGACGAGAGTACGAATATCCGACGCCGCATTTTCCTGGATAGCCTTACCTTGGCTAGTGAAGATCTTTCCGTTGATGCCAAGCAGGTCCTTTCGTTCCATGCCCGCTTTTCTCGGAACGCTGCCCACCAGCAGAGCCCAACTGGCATTGGTAAATCCTTCGGCTAAATCGCAGGTAGGCACAATGTCTTTCAATAATGGAAAAGCGCAGTCCTGCAGCTCCATGACAACACCTTCGAGGGCTGACATGGCTGGCTCGATTTCAATCAGCCTGAGAACGACTGGCTGATCTGGCCCTAGCACCTGGCCTGAAGCGATGCGAAAGAGCAACGAATATCCGATTTGTCCGGCAGCTCCGGTAACGGCAACATGAATTGGAGATTTCATAACTGGCCAAACACTAAGAAGGCCCTAGATGAAAGGCGATACTTATTGGCCGGGAAATCCGCAAAATTTCGCTAACGCGATGACACTAGACCGTAGAGAACCGCGCCTCGAGACTTTCGTAAGCTTTTAGGATACAGTTTTCTGTCGTTGCCCAGTCAATACAGCCATCAGTAATGGAAACACCTCTTATAAGCTCTTCTTTTGGAGCAGGGAAGGACTGGTTGCCAGCTAGCAAATTGCTTTCGATCATCGCTCCGATGATCGAGTCGTTTTCCTGAGCTTGCTCAATCACTTGGTCTAAAACGAGAGGCTGTTTCTCCGGCTGCTTTTTGCTATTGTCGTGCGAGCAGTCGACCATGACGGCTTTGACTAGATTCGCTTTTTCCAGCTGGGTAGTCGCCTCGCTCACGCTATTTACATCGTAGTTCGGACCATGCTTTCCACCCCTGAGCACGATATGACAATTCGGATTTCCATTTGTCGTGACTGCCGAAGCTTGACCCTCCCGATTTATTCCCAGGAAAGTTTGCGTGTGACTAGCCGCCTTGATGGCGTTAATGGCAACTTGGATACTTCCATCGGTACTGTTTTTAAAGCCGACCGGCATGGACAGACCTGAAGCCATTTGACGATGGGTTTGCGATTCCGTGGTGCGGGCGCCGATAGCGGCCCAGGAAACCAAATCGGCTATGTACTGCGGCGTGATCGGGTCGAGAAGTTCGGTGGCGGTAGGAAGGCCTAAGTCGACAACTTCTCGGAGAAATTCCCTCGCCACACGAAGACCCTTGTCGATGTTGCTGCTACCATCCAAGTCCGGATCCATAATCAGGCCCTTCCAGCCCACGGTGGTGCGAGGCTTTTCAAAATAGACTCGCATGACCAGCATGATGCGGTCCTTCACCTTTTCGCTTAGAGCGACCAATCGCCGAGCGTATTCAAGGCCAGTATCTAAATCGTGAATGGAGCAGGGCCCTACAACCATTAAGAAACGTTTATCATTTCCGAAAATGATCCGGTGAATTTCCTGCCTGGAGCTCGTCACGAAGGAAGCTTGCTCTTCCGTCTTGCGAAACTCGCTGATCAGTTGTTCTGGCGTTGCGAGGGGAAGGGTCTGACTGACGTTGATGTCGTAGGTTTTCTTCACGTTGTGGATAGTTGTGAAAGCTGAGCCGAAATTTCAAATTCGAATTTAAGAAGCAGATATGCCCTGCTTAAACAGCTTTCGGAAAAAATAAGGCGGGCAGCCTACCCCTAAGCTGCCCGCCATCTCGTTTTCTTAGTTACCCCAAAATCTCGCTAAGCGAGAAATTCATTTGTTGTTGATCGACACGGATAAGATCTCTCTGTTGCCTGTCAATCTCAATTTAGACTCTTCATTGTTACGTACGAGTTAAGCCTTTGATTGATGGCAGCTTCGAATGCATTTTTTTATGAGCCCAGTGGATTGGTTCGCATCAGTGGTCCTGACGCCGCAACCTATTTGCAAGGACAGTTCTCGAACGATCTAAGTAGCGCTACGGTAAGTACCACTACCTACGGTCTATGGCTAAACGTGAAAGGCAAAGTGCAGGCCGACAGCTTTTTGCTGAGAGAATCGGAACATTCTTTTCTCGCGTTCAGCTATGCGTGCCCCAGTGAACGGCTAGTCGAGCTTATCGAAGCTCACATCATAATGGACGAAGTAGAAGTGGAGTCACTCCAGACGCCTTGCTTGGCCGTGACGCTTTGGGGCGAGGCAATCGATATGGTTCTGCAACGTTTCGATGTAAGTAGACCGGTCTCGGGAATGTATTCGAAAAATGGGGAAGCTATTGCTTTTCAAGGAGGCAGAGATCTGCAAGAAACCGTCGAGCTGGTTCTTCTCGATCAGGACCTAATTCGACTAATGGACGATATCAAGCAGGCGGCGACATCGAATGGTATTCGAATTTTGGATGAAAATCAAGTTTCAGAATTAGCGATTAGATCCAGTCGATTCGTAGTGAATAAAGACATACTTGATAGCGATCTTCCTCAAGAAGCTGGACTTGAACAGTCTGCAGTTTCGTATTCAAAAGGCTGTTATATAGGACAAGAAGTGATGGCTCGCCTGAAGTCGATGGGGAGAGCTCGTCGGAGAATGCTTGGAGTCGCCATCGAGACGAGGCCCGAAGGCGCCCCCCCATACCCCTTGCTGAATGACGATGGGAAAAAGATTGGAGAAATCCGCCGACTAGTTTTCGACGAGAATGGCGGCGCGATCGGTTCAGCTATGGTCAACATCAACGGTGAGTTCGAGGGATCGTTTATCGCAGATGGCGATACTCGAATCCTGGTCCGACGAATCAACTGAAGGATTTCGTGATGGAACGAACTGAGGAGGTTGAAAAGCTTGCTTCTCTGTGCAAGAATATGGGAGCTGACAGCGCTCAAGCCTATATAATGGCTAGGCAGCTAAGCAAGCGAGCAGATCAAATATCGGACGAACGAAATATCAGCAGAATGGATGCGATGGATTATCTTCTCCAACTTATGATATCAGGTCGACAGGGCGAGGTGCCTGACAGTTTTGAGAGCAAAAATAGTGAAAAGACTGATACCGAATAAAAAATGAATGCAGCCTGAACAATTCGTTTGACGCCTCTGTATAAGAATGTTCGATGCACCCTTTACTTCATTTTGAATACTAACCACTAACCTAAATTCCATTCGTTTATGAATAAAACCGAACTCGTTGCTGAAATCCAAAAGAATCTTGGAGGCTCCTCAAAATCCGATGCGGAAAAAGCCCTTAATGCCGTACTCGCCTCTATCAAAGCTGCTGTTAAAAAAGCCGGCAAGGGCGTAAAAGTAAGCGATAAAAACGCAAAAGACGCTATCGCGGTTCAACTCGTTGGCTTTGGTACATTCTCCGTTACGCGGCGTTCCGCTCGTTCCGGCATCAATCCCCTTACCAAAGCTCCTCTGAAAATCAAAGCCAGTAAAGCCGTAAAGTTTAAAGCGGGAGCAGGGCTTAAAGACGTGCTCTGAGCCAACGTTAACGTTCGAATTTTTATTCCCGCAGGTAGATTTGCCTGCGGGATTTTTGTTTTGCATCCTCTGCAGTGAATCGGATTTATGGTGTTCTTTTGTATCCGATGTATTATGGCTTCCTCTGAATCAGCAGTTTCCTGTTTTGAAACCAACTTTCAATCATCTCCCCAAGTTGTGGCAACGGCGCCGGGAAGGGTTGAGGTGATTGGCAACCATACCGATTACAATCAAGGTCCGGTTATCGGGGCGGCAATCGATCGCAACGTTACGGTCGCTTTGAGTCGAATTGCTGACACCGTATTTCGTTTTGCAAGTTCGGAATATCCTTTTGTCGAAGTCAACGACAGTTCTTTAAAGCAGTCTGGAGAAAACGCTTGGGTAAACTATCCGCTCGGTGTATACAATGCTTTGATACGGAGAGGATTGAAGCCGTCCGGAGGATTTCAAATTGCCGTTGAATCGAATGTGCCTTCCGGCGCCGGACTGAGCAGCAGCGCTGCGCTGGAGCTAGCTTCCGCTAAGGCTATAGCTTCTGCGTTTGATTTAGAGTTGTCCGACAAGGAATTCGCCATTGCCTGCCGCGAGGCTGAAAACGATTTTGTCGGGGTGCCTTGCGGAATACTGGATCAAGGCGTGTCGGCATTCGGTCAAGCGGGTCAATTAGTACATATCGATTGTAGGGAGCTCGTCTTTTCCACTTTCCCTCTTGGCAGTGCGTATAGTATATGGATTTTCAATACGCATAAAAAGCATTCTCTCGTGGAGTCTATGTATGCGACGCGTCACAAGGAGTGCTTCGAAGCTGTCGATCAGCTTCGAGCCGCTGGACTGGAAGTCTCCTATCTAGCGGATGTTAACCCCGATCAGTTCGAAGCCCACAAGAGCCGTTTATCGGAAGATGTAGCTAAGCGAGCAGAACATGTCATCTATGAGATCGAAAGGGTCAATCAGGTGGACTCGCTCCTCGCTGAAGGCCAGGTCGGCCAAGTAGGCGAGTTGCTATTCGCTTCGCACGAAAGTTCTAGCAAGCTGTTTGAAAACAGTATCGAAGAATTGGATTATCTCGTCTCGATATTGAAGTCTATGCCTGACGTCGTCGGAGCTCGACTAACCGGAGGTGGCTTTGGGGGGGCGGCTATGGCCCTAGCCGGAGAGGCTTTTACCGATTCTTATGCTCAGTCCGTCGCCTCCGCTTACAGAGGGCGTTTTGGCGACGAGCCAGATATTTTGCATTGTCACATCTCCGACGGAGCTAGACTGCTCAGCTCGAACTAAAAACTGAGTCAGTAAATGATTTCCGCGAAAATGGCGAAGTAGTCGTTTACGAGACGCTCGCCCCAAAGGAAGTAGACGATCGCTCCGGCAGCAAGCATGGGTCCGAAGGGCGTGTGTTTGCCAAAGATTTGGTTGTCGCCATCGTCTTTTCCTTTTGCGCGTACCTTTTTTATAAGCATCCAGATGCATAGACCAAAGAGGCCTATAACGGAGCCACCCATAAGGGAGAAGACCGCTCCCTGCCATCCGGTGAATGCTCCGATGCCGCCTAAAAGTTTTACGTCTCCAAATCCCATGGCCTCTTTTCTCAGGACGAGCTCCGCTACGAGCGCCAGCCAAAGAATGATGCCTGATCCGATCAGAATACCAAGGAGAGATTCTATTAGAGACTGTGTTGAGGCTGTTAGAGGAAGCGATCTTTCGATATTATGTAATGAAGGAAACAATACAGACAGAACTAGCCCTGAAAACGCTAATCCAATTGAAAAGCGATCCGGAATCTCCATGTGGTCGAAATCGATAAAGCTGGCGCAGATCAGCATTGAGATGAAAAGCATGAGACAAGCGGACTTAGCTGGAGAATGAGTCAACCATGCAGCGAGAAACAGGCTGCCAGTCAGCATTTCGACAAAAGGATAGCGAAAGCTATAAGGCTGATCACAACAGCGGGCTTTGCCTCTCAGAATAAACCAGCTTAAAATTGGAAGATTGTCATACCAGGCAATCGCTTTTCCACAAGCGCAGGTGGAGCCTGGACTAATGATCGACTTTTCTGCAGGTATTCGATAGATGCATACGTTTAAAAAACTTCCCACAATCGCCCCAAAAACAAAAGCGAAAATCTGGAACAATAGGGGGAAGCCTTCGTATACGCTAATGAAATCCTCAATCATTCAGATAGGTATCAAACTCGAATCGCCATTTCCTTGGTGGCCGATTCCATCATGACAGAAGTAGGAACTTCTGTGCCAGTCCAAATTTCAAGGGATTTTGCTCCTTGATATACCAGCATTGAGAGTCCGTTGGCGTATTTACCCCCAAGTTTCCTGACATGCTGCATCAATCGAGTTTCGGGTGGATTGTATATCATGTCGTAGAGAGCCACTTTGGATTGTAGTGAATCCTCCCTTACTGGTAATGGATCATCCGTTTTCAATCCCAGCGAGGTCGCATTGATAACGAGACTATCATTTGGAATTGAAAAGATCGGATCCTCTGGACTGTATCCATTCAATGGTAAGCTGGCGTCCTTGGCCAGTGGTTGCATATCGAGAATCAATCGATTAAGCCTTTCCTGATTTCGGTTCACAATATGCAGTGATGAACACCCTCGCTCGATACAGGTCGCGGCGGCTGCTCTAGCCGCTCCGCCTGCCCCCAGTAGATAAATGGTCCTTCCCTTGATTTCCGAACCAAGGTCTCTTCTGATGCCTTCCAGAAGTCCAAAACCGTCTGTATTGAATCCCTCATAGCTTGAAGCTGTCCTTTTCAATGTATTGATAGACCCGGTACAATTAACAAATTCGTCTTTTGTCTCGATTGCGTCTAGAACGATTTCCTTGTGGGGTACGGTCAGGTTGATCCCTCTGAATCCTTTTTCGTGGAATTTTGGAAGCGATGCGATCAGCTCTTCGGGAGGAACTTCGAATTTGAAATACCGCCAATCGGAAAACCCAGGCTTTTTCTCTGACAGCTTCTGCAAAGCTGCGTTGTGCATCTGCGGGCTGATGGAATGTGTGACTGGATAGCCAAGAACGGCTAGACTGGCCCCGGGAAAATCCCAGTCATTCAAATCTTCAAGCGTATAAACGCGTTCGGGCGAATACGGTCGCATCGCCTTGAACGGTTAGAAACGATACGATGCCTGAGCGAGAAAAATCGTAGATTAGGGTTGGGATCGTTTTCGGTAGGTTTCCGTGAACGTGACGATAAAGCTCTTGTACAGGTTGGACATCTGCGGCTGCCCGTTTTCCGCGTAGTGTTTTACCAAGTTGCGGCAGCATCGGCAAAGAGTCTCCCGGATGGAGGCAGGAGCCATAATTCCGATTGTCGTGTTTCCTTCTTTAATTTCCAGTTTATCGAAGAGCTGAGAAGGTTTCAGGATGCGGCCTCTTTCGAAGGGGTCTACGTAGAATGGCTCGTCATCTTCGAAGCTTCCCACCAGAAACCGGCCAGGCGCTGCGATCGGTTCGAGGTGTGCGCCGATGCGTTGACCAACAAGTATATAAAGAAGAGACAGAGCGATCGGCAATCCCTTCCTAGTCGCCAGAACCTCGTTAGCGAAGCTGTTTGCCGGGTCGTTGTATTTGTCAATATTGCCTCGAAAGCCATATTCGTGAAATAGTACTCGGTTAAGAATGAGGCAGCGGTCATGACTTGAGGCCGGCTCGATAATGAGTTCCTTGCATCGTCTTGCCAACTCGTCGAATTGCATACAAACTTTTCCTACATCAAGGTCGGGGTGGGCGACTCTGCTTAACAAAAGCCAGCCGCTTTCAAGGTCGTATTGTAGTGACTTGATAAAGGCAGTGAATTCCTCGATGGGATTCGAGTTGTCCAGTTCAGCCAGAAACCACCTCGCATGCCAGCTGAGAAAGCGATTCGATCCGTTAGCCGCGTCTTTCAGCATACGGCGCCCCTCGGAACCAAGGCTCTCGAACTCCTTCAGCAATTCTTTCCTAACGACGGGACTGGGATCGTCTAGCAGCTCCAATAGCGCCTCTTTTCGCGATGTGGTTACAACGTCGTCTTGCACGCGATAAAGTTGGATGATTATCTGTGTTTAAGCAATATGCAAAGACGCTAAAGCTTAGAATAAATGCGCGTTTTTAACAGCGATTCTTTCTTGGTTTTGACGAGACATCTTTTGTGAATTTGTCAAGAGCGAATCCTTATGTAACGAAAATCTGGATGCTGCTAGCCTAATTCAGAAAGGCTTTCTTTCGCCTCAAACTTAACTCGCTATCAATTCTCGACTTACGCTAATTGAGGACAGCGATTGGCTAAATGCTTGGTGGGGAACTACCCGTGAAATGGACTTGGAGCTCTAGGCGAGTCTCGATTTTCTTTATCATCAGGTCCGCTCGAAAGGGTCTTTGTAGCAGTTTTGAACAAATATAAAAATGTAATAAAATAGATTATTCTATTGATGATCAGTAGTTTGCGAAATTCGCAAATTTAAAAAGTAAGAAAAAAATGGAAGGAAAATTAAAGTTCACGTCTACGATGTCGATGCGCGGAATAAGGTTTAAAATACAATTAACACAAGAAGGGAATCTTGACTCTTTAGGAGACACGAGCATGGAACCGCTCTATCCACAGAATATTTTAGAACGTACATTTCCTATACTGCGCGAACAAAGAGAAAAAGCGGAGCGGGAAGCCAGTGTTCGTTCAAATTCGCGGGAAAGGGATTTCGACCAAACTGAAGTCGAATACCCGGGCGATGCGTTAAATGATGATGTGGAACTGTATGGAGATATCCCTTACGAAGGTGGTCCGGCGGGTAGAAATTTAAACACGCTCGCCTGAGAGTTTCAGATTGTCTCTTGCTGCCATCCCTTCAGAAAGGATCTTAATCAAGCCGGCAGAGAGAAATGGTTTGGTTATGAGTCCGTCGATACGCTTGCCGTCGAGTCTTTCTTTGATTTCCTCATCGAAGCAACCGCTCATCGGAAAAACGAATAAGTCGGGTTTTATTTTCAAAAGTTCGTCGTAAAGATCTTCTCCTTGCGTATTTTCCAAATTGAGATCCAGCAAAACCGCATCGATTTCATCTCGTTTTTCATTTAAAATGGCTGTAGCCTCATGAGCCTTTGCTGCAAAGAGAGCAACCGCTCCCGCGGAGGTGATTATCACTTCCAGCAAACTGCGAAGACCTTCATCGTCGTCGATAATCAAAAATGTGCCTGAAAGCGAGTCTAGCATGCGGTCAATCCTCTAAGTCTATCGGTACTTAAGACCATAAGCTTATAAGAAAAAGATGTTAATCGAGAGTTTCTTTTTCAACGTCTAGAGGATGGGATGTAAATTGACTGAAAAATTGAATCTCGCAATGGGAAAATGTATTGGATCTTCAATTAGTTTGGCTTTTCGCCTTCATTATGCTGGGCAGGACTCTTGATATGGCTTCAGACATACGCTTTTCACGCTCTGGCGTCATGGAAATTCGATTACGTAGCTGGAGATTGTTCCTGGCTATGGCATAGGCGAAAATTTCGTGATGACCATTCAGTATGTTCTTGGCGACCTCGCTGGGAATTTCCTCGAGAGAGGGAGCGGCGCCTGATAGGATCAAAGCTCCGATGTCAGGTACAAGCCGTTGGCTCTTGGCTGGTTGCTAGCCCATAAATTATAGCCAACCTGCCAAGGTGGAATCCCAAACATTCCGCTTCATGAGAATTGTATTAAGCCATAGAATACTAAAGGCAGGAACTTGCCGAAAATCTAGCTTTTAGAAGCAGGGATAGCAGGAATGGATACAGCATAGCTCGGTAAAAAGGCTCCTTTTCGAGAGTTCCGGAAGCGATTTTTTCAGCGAGCAGGAGACTTTCCCGGCTGTCTAGAACTGGGCTTATGCCAAATGGAGCTTGCCAATACCAAACAAAGTGGAGGAAGGCATAGCCAAATGAAGCTAGAGCGATCCAGAGCATGAGTTTTCGATACGGCGTTGACCAGACGACACTTTGATAGCCGCATTTGTAATTGCAATTCAAGCGTAGAAAAGAATCCTCGATTCATCCCTAACAAAAAACAGAAATTGGCTTTCCTTTTTCTCATTGGGTTCATTGCCATATCTGCTCTGGGCTTTGTCCTTTGGCAATTTCGCAGCGATTTGGCGACTATCGATATCAAGGCTTGGTTAGACCGAATTGCTGGTTTTGGCGCTCTGCCTTTTTTTGTGGCTATGGCCATACTTCCTTCTTTCTGGATGCCCGTTTCCCCCTTCCTTCTTTTTGCGGGAGCTGTTTACAGTCTGCCTGTGGCGATTATCGGCTGCGCTTCTTCTTTAAGCGTGAACATGGCGCTATCCTGGGCAATTGCTGGAAAGTGGTTCCGACCGTTCTTCGAGCGTCTGGCGCATCGGTTTGGTTATAGCATTCCTGATCTTCAGCGGAGGGACATGCTGCAAGTCGCCATCCTTTTGCGACTAACTCCTGGCATGCCTTTCCCGATGCAAAACTACCTTCTAGGTCTAGCTGGAATGCCTTTTGGATGGTACATGATTGTCTCTGTTCCTCTCAACCTCATTATTGGAATCAGTATCGTTATCTTTGGCGAAGCTATCATCAAGGGCAATGTGACCCTTATTCTGTTGGCGATCTGCTTGTTTTTAGTAATCAGCTTATCAATACGTGTTGTGAGGAATCGCTTGAGCCGCAATCGAATTGAAAGCCAGCTGCAATGAGTTTTTCCGACCAGTTTGGAGATGATGATGCGCTAACCGTTTCCGATTACACGCGAAAGTTGAAGCTCCTGCTTGAAGGAAATGTTAAACCGTCATGGGTGAGCGGAGAGGTATTGAATTTCAGGAGACAGGTTAGTGGGCATCTGTATTTTACTCTAAAGGATCAAGGAGCGCAGCTGCCTTGCGTTATGTTTCGGGGTAACGCCTCCTCAATTTCCTTCGATCTGCGCGACGGACTTGAAGCGCTTGCATACGGAGAGATCAGTGTATACGAGCCTCATGGGAAGTATCAGCTTATTGTCCGGGCTATTGTAGAATCAGGCGCCGGTCGATTGCATCGCGAATTCGAGCGTCTTAAACGAAAACTCCATAGCGAAGGGCTTTTCGATCAGAAACGTAAAAAGCCTTTGCCGGTCTTCCCGACGAAAGTCGCCTTCATTACTTCTCAAACAGGAGCGGCGATCCAGGACTTCATTCGGGTTCTCAAACGCCGGGGTTGGCGCGGACAGATGGTTCTTTTCCCTGCAAAAGTTCAAGGCCAAAGAGCCTCTGATGAAATAATCAAAGCTCTTCGATATGCCGATCGGCTCAAGCTTTTCGATGTAATTGTGGTTGGAAGAGGCGGTGGCAGCCTGGAAGATCTTTGGTGTTTCAACGAAGAGGCTCTCGCCAGAGCGATCAGCAATATGGATACGCCGGTGATCTCAGCCGTTGGGCATGAGATTGATTTTACTCTCAGCGATTTCGTGGCCGATGCGCGAGCAGAGACTCCTTCCTCAGCCGCCGAATTGATCACCAGCGCGTTTCTGGAATCCGAACAAAAATTGATGGAATCCCACGATCGGATCGAGGGAACTGTTGATTGGGCGATGCAAGAATTGGAACGAGACCTTTTTGGTCTCAAATCCCGGCTAGTAGCATTGTCTCCTCGAAATGCAGTGGAGAACTCGACTCTAAAATTGGATGACTTGATGAACCGGCTGAATGCTGGTGTCGCTTCTTGCCTCCATTCAAAATCCAATGGTCTTGCAAGTTCTAAAGAGCATTTCGCCCGACTGCAACCTCGTTATCGAGTTGCGGTTGCACGAGACCGAGTGAAATCCTTTGATAGCCGTCTCCAAATTCTAGGCACGCAATTCCTTTCAAGAGCCGCCCAGCGTCTATCGAATTCTCGAGAGAAAATGCGCGGAATGGATCCAAAGGCTACATTGAAACGTGGATACGTATTTCTTTCCGACAACAAGAAGCGGCCTATACGCAAGGTGGATGAAGTGCCGGAAAACGCGCCAATTGAAGCGACGTTTTGCGATGGCAGCGTGCGGCTCAGGAAAGACTAGTAGGCCAAATGAAGGCTCTAAGCGGCTTGGTCGAGTATCCTTGAAGCGAGTGGAATATTGGATACCTTGAATATAAGGCTTTGAGTTGACTGGTCCAGGCTGCTCGCCGCGCATATGTAGTCGAGCTCGATTTTCGATTCTAGAAAAGAATGCGTGATTTCCGTCAATTTGCCCTTAACCTCATCCATCTTCATAAGAATGACTTGGTCCTGTTCGAATGCCAAATTTCGCGAAGCGAGTTCTTCGGCCGCTTCCTCTAGGCAGGGTCCAGTGATCAACAATTGTGACGCATCGTGATCGTTGCCCATAGCGACCGAAAGCGAAGAGGTGGATTGTCGACGCCTTAAAATATCGATAACTTGTTTAACGCCTCCAATAGCGTCCTTTATTCTTACTGAAATCTGGGTTGCTACTCTGAAATGCATAGTGATAATTGAATTCTCAATACGGAAAATAAAAACCGAGACCGTGATGATCTCGGCAGATGAAAGGGAGCTTTCCGTTTAAGTTAGTCGAGATACAATCGAGTCACGTTTCTCGGTTTCTGAAAATAGTGCGATATCCTATCGCGGCTGACCTGACGATTTAATTTCGGTCGGTCAAAACGTGCATTACTATTTTGTATCAAATCTTCGTGTGGAGCTCCCGCTATTACCCGCAGCGGCGGGTTGAGCAAAAAAATGCTTGGGTTTGCAGCGTTGTTTTTCATCGGGGTGACAATTCGTTACAATGGAGTATGAATAGTCGTGGGGCAGTGTAAATAGTATCGGCTATCCTCTCCCTTTCATTATTCATTTTAATCCCTTTTTCATTAAATAGATGCTAAAGCCGGAAGTTGGTTCCCCGCTTAAAGCTTTTGAATGTGACAAACATGTTAACGCAAAAGGGTTTCTTGGGATTGCCAGACATTTTCTTTGGCTTCCGTCTTCCTAATCGTTTTGGGGTTCTGGTTGCAGCTTATCCGCATTTATCTGGGGAGCCTTTACTTCGATGGCTATTCGTCTCAAAGCCTTTAGGCCCCCGTCTCGCGAGAATCATTTCTGAATCCAAGTGTGGAAGGCTATCGAATTAGCCAATGTGAAGGGAAAAGGAATTTTTAGGAATGAACGATTCTTAGGGATGATAATTATTGGGTGTGGCGCGTTTTTATTGGGAGCTTGCGCCACTCGAGGGTCCTACGAGTCTGTCCCAGCTTCATCGACCGGTATGTCCCAAAGCATCCAGATAGGCACCGTTCTCGATGTCCGTCTCGTGACGGTTGAAGGGCAAAAGACTGGAATAGGCTATACCACTGGCGCTATTCTAGGAAGCGCTATCGGACAGACAGTTGGGCAAGGTTCTGGAAGAATACTGGCTGCTGCTGGTGGAGCTGCGGTTGGTGGAATCATCGGCGATCAGGCTGAAAAGGATCTGACGACTAAAACCGCTCAGGAAATAACCATCGATTTAGATGAGGGGCCGACGATAGCGGTTGTTCAGGAGAATCGACAACCCGAATTCAACATAGGTGATCGTGTCAGTGTTTTGGAGACGAGAGCGGGATTCTCCCGTGTTCGCTTGGAAGCCTTTGGCAACGACTCAAACTACAACTAGAGTGAACCAATAACCCCCTTTCTTTTAACCTCGACTCGATTCCCTCATGAAATTCAAAAAAATTTGTGTTCTAACGTTCGCCATTTCCGCGACAGGAATTCTACTAGTTGGATGCTCTTCAAGAGGCTCTAAGCCCACAGTGCCCCATGGTTCTGTTGGAGCTAGCCACCGAATCGAGAATGGGACCGTCGTTTCTGTTCAGACGGTGAGGATCGAAGGAAACTCTAGCTATGTCGGACATAGAACGGGGACTCTGCTCGGCGCTGGGGTTGGCCAGACTATTGGTAGCGGTACTGGAAGAGCGGCTGCTTCATTGGGAGGCGCCGCTGTTGGAGGTTTGGTTGGACTCGTAGCCGAAGAGGCGGTCACCAAAAAAGACGGACAGGAAATTACAATAGAACTAGATAGAGGGCGTCTAATCGCTATCGTGCAAGAGAAAGTCGAGCCTACCTTTCGACCTGGCGATCGCGTAACGGTTTTGGAAACGCCTTCCGGGTATTCAATGGTTAGGCACGGCTCTACTGAAATGTAGATGGACTAGGCCTCCTCGGTTGAGTTTAACAAGTAACCGACGCTTTCCTCCAAACCGCCCATTCGGTTTCGCTTAAGCCAGTTAGCCTTGAATCTTTCAATAAGGGGTTCGAGCTGCATTTTTTGGGTGGGCACTGGTAAAGGTTCGCCCTCAAGATGGGCTTCTCCCTTTCTGCATGCGTGGAGTAATAGGTCTACTGCTAAGTCCAGATCCTCAGCAATTCGCCTCACGTCTTCCGATTTTGATTCCAGTCCTCCGATATCGTCTTTCAAATGGTTCAGTTCTTTCTTGGCAGAGCCAAGCTCCTCCTTAGTTATGTTTTGTATCCAAGATTCGATTTCGTTGTTATTTTGAAAAAGCAAGCGATTTAAGACAGTTGCATTAGGAACCGAAAATTCGAAATGCTTTGGAAGCCGGCCCAGTTCTTCAAGCAGTCGAGCGATATCAGTCTTCTCGGAACTTAGGAAAATCAGGTCAACTGCAGGAGCGATCGTCCGGCTTTGATTACCTTCATAATACCAGCTCATGCTGCCGGCCCAGATTATTCCGGGAAATGAAATGCAATCCGGCTGATGATGTCCAAAGTCGCCCCAGTCGGTAAGCAAGCAACCCTCCGCTCCGTATTTGATGGCATGCGCGATAGCTTGCTGGATATTCGTAAATGAATTCTCGATACGACCGCCAATAGAATTCCAAGCCGAAGTTCCTGGAGCAACGTAGAACGGCAGCTTGCATTTAGAGAAGATCTCGAGTTGAGAATCAAAGGGGTGGTCTGCTTCGTATCCCCACACTAGCGCTATCGCATCTTTTGGGAGATCGGGAACGACGGACTCGTCTTCAATCACTATGTCTCCCCAGAATTGCATCCTCAAGCCCCGGGTTCGCACCAGCTGGTGAATCCCCTTAATGAAATTCAGATAAACGCGATGCTTACCGATTTTATCGGCCTCGTCTTTGCTGGCTCCAAGTCCCAATTCCCAAGTTTCATCACAGCCTACATTCATCTGTCGGCTGCTGAAGTTCGGAAGTAGCTCGTTATAAAGGCTGTCGACAAATTTAAGCGATGCCTCACCTGGTTTTAGGGTGCCACCGTGATCCAGCTGTCCGCGAATAGGGTGCTCGTATCCGTTTGGGCACTCCGCAAGGTGCTTGTACTCTGGATGCTTTAGCCAACGTTCCATATGGCCAAAGGAATTCTGATTAGAAACGAAATCTATGTAACGAGCTTCACAATACGCATCGATTTCCTTTATTTCATCGGCTGTCAAGGGGGATGATTTCTCCCATACGGTTTTATGACTAGCATAGGCGAATACATGCTCTGTGTAGAGTTGTAGCTGATTGAATTTTAGCAGAGCCAATGAATCGATAATTGAATACAGAGACTCCATCGTAGGAATCTTGCAGCGACTGATATCAAGCATGTACCCTCTGTTCTCTAAATCTGGCCAATCCTCTATATCGAAATAGGGTATGCGAGATAAGCCGTTCCTGTAAATTTGGCACAGTGTTATTAATCCGTAAAACACACCGCTTTGGGTGGAGGCGCTGATCCTGATCCCTCGGGTATCGAATCTTAACGCGTAGCCCTGGGGAGGCATTGCATTCTCGTCGCAAAGCTGGATTATCAGATTATTTCTTTGAGGAGCTGAATTCAATATACGAATACAAACCAACCCATTAAAAAGATTGCCAATGGCCTGGATGGTTTCTCTCGTTTTCAAACTAACGGTTTCCATCGAAACATTTAATTCGCTCGGCAAGACCGCCTCTCCTTCTAGGTGCTCAATGCTTCGTGGCCGCGGATAGATTGAAAGCCTATTACAGGTCATGCGAATCAAGCTTCTTAAGTATATCTGGCAGTTTGCCAATAGAGTCTAATTCGAAAAACCGGTTGGCATTTGTGGATTCGCTTTCTACAGCTTCATGTTTCCAAGTGATTCGATAAGGGATGTAAAATGCCTGTCCTCCGAGTTCCAATACAGGAAGTATATCCGATTTTAGCGAATTCCCTACCATCGCGAATTGTTCTATGGCGATGTTCTCCTTCCTTAACGCTCGAGAGTAGCTTTCTACATTCTTATCGGAGAGAATGACCACATGCTCGAAGCAGTGAGCTATTCCGGAAGCGGCTATTTTTCGTTCCTGGTCCCTTAGGTCTCCCTTGGTTATCAAAAAGAGACGATACTCCTTCGCTAAAGCTTCGACTGTCTCAAGCGCCCCGTCCAATAGTTCGACTGGATGCTCCAGCATTTGTTTACAGTAATCGATAATACGTCTGATCTCCTCGGATCTTATTTGTCCCTGGGTTAGGCTAATAGCTGTTTCAATGCACGATAGAGTGAAGCCTTTTATGCCGTATCCGAATAACTCCAGGTTTCGCATTTCCGTCTCGTATAGGCGCTGTTCTATGACATCGGAGTCATGATACTCCGACAGAAGCTCGCAGTATTTTCGATGATGCTCCTCAAAAAGATTCTCATTGTGCCAAAGAGTATCATCCGCGTCGAAGCCAATGGTTGTTATAGGGCGAGGCATATTTTAGATCTGGTGAATGTGTCCAATATATTTCGTCAACTAAATTTGAATACAAATACCTTACTTAAGCGGCTAGATTCGTGACTTTCATCGCTTGCTGGAAATCGGACCAAGGCTCCGCTTTGATATTAAGCTTTTCGTTCGTAATGGGATGCCGAATCTTAAGCTGAGTAGCTGTCAGCCAAAGGCGTCGGAATCCGAATCTATCTAGAAAAATCCGGTTCCGTTTGTTGTCTCCGTGTGTGGTATCGCCAATAATGGGATGGTTGATGTGAGCCAGATGGCGTCGTAATTGATGCCATCTTCCGGTTTTGGGGTTCAGTAAGACGAGAGAATAGCGGGTTGTCGTATGTAAATGGGACGGAATTGGAAGTTCGCTTCTCGAAATGGTTTTATAGTATGTAACCGCTTCCTGGAGACGATTGTCGGCTGTTGCAGATTTGGAATCCATTCTTTTCTTCAGAGACTTGTCAATAAAACCCTCTTCGGGAGTGAAACCCCGGACAATGGCGTAGTACTCTTTTTGGACCTGACCGGATTCGAACTCTCTTTGCATTTGACGGATTCCGTCCTCGCTGAACGCGAAAAGCAGAACTCCAGAAGTCGCTTTATCCAGACGATGTATGGGATACACGTGTCGATGTAGTTGCTCTCTCAATATTTGTAGGGCGAATCTTTTTTCTTTAGCATCGATTCGAGTGCGGTGCACTAGCAAACCAGGAGGTTTGTTTATGGCCACGTAATGGTCATCTTGGTACAATACCTCTAGCGGTTTTCCTTCCTGGAGATCTTCACGCTCCATGATCTTGCCATCATTCGCGTGGCGTCTGCCGGGTCAATGCCTTTGCCTCGCTTTTCTAAACAGTAAGACCCGCGTCCGAAGACGCGGGTCATCCCTACTAGATCAGCTTCCTCCCAAAAGTGGCTTTCCTAATTCTAAATCCTGTTTACCGAGACGTTTCCCCCACTTGTTTTAAGCCTTAAAGTAGCTCCGCCACCATTGACTTCGGCTTTAATTTTCCCGCCTGGGATTCTCCTGGAAGTTGGTACGTTGAAATCGGAGTGGACTCTTCCCGCGCTAGTGCTCGCGTCGATGGTAAAACTGGCGTTCTCGGGCATTTTCACAGAGACGTTTCCTCCCGATGTTCTTAGGGTGGTATCGGATTCGATGCCATTGGGAAGGTATGCTTTTACGTTTCCTCCAGAAGTACGCGCGTCCAAATGGCCTTCTATCGGTCCTGCTTCAATATGTCCCCCCGATGTCTTAAGCTTAGCATCCCCAGATATATTGGTGGCTTCTATGTGTCCACCAGAGGTTTTCACGAAAGCGTTTCCATCGATATCGCTGACTGTGATGTGCCCTCCGCTAGTGTCCGCTAGTAGATCGCCAACGATTTCCTCTGCTTCTATGTGTCCTCCCGATGTTTTCAGATCTACCGTTCCCTTGAAATGATGAGCGCTTAAATGTCCTCCAGAAGTATCTAGCTTGATGTTCATCCTATTCGGGAGAATGATTTTCGTATCCAGATTGATAGGATTGCGGTTGCCGAAAACCTTGTCGAACCAGCTAGGCTCATGTTCAGTATCCACCTCGACGTAGAGCGTATCGTCTTCAGTCCAAATGTTCTTGATGATGGATTCTTCCAGTCGATCTGCTTCTTTTTCCGAAGAAACCTTAAACTTCTGGGTTATGCTCAGTTCCGCGTCCTGGCGTTCCTCGCCGAATGCTTTGATATGCCCTTTGAATACTTTGATCTCCACGTATTGCACATCTGTGAGATCAATCCTCTCTTCGAAAATCCGCTTGATTTTCTTATCCGCAAATCCGGCGCTCGCTGTCAGCATTGCGAGACCGGCGAGTAGAATTAAATTTTTCGAGCGAGTGTTTTTGGCAATCATCGGTTGTTAAGGGGAATACCCATCGGATGAGGGAGTAGTTACAAAATATTTTCATTTTTCTCCAACCGATTGATAGCTGCCTTGTTGAACTAGTCGGCGCTTGGCGTGCCCTGTTTGATTCGGCCCTCACCCAGTTTTTGCCACTCATAGAGAGAGCCGTCTTTCCCTTTTTTGATGCTTTTCCACAAGGCCTTGTCATCTCGTTTCTGCAGTTCGAAATCATTCAGGCCTCTTCGGTCGCAGCTAAGAATTTTGGCGAAACCTTTATACTGTCTTGGTTTCCCAATGACACGCGAAACATTCTCAGGAGATTCGAGCTTTTCAAGATCGCTGCGATTCATCGCCAAGTAGCTGTAGGGCAAGCTGCGCAAGTCGATTTCCAGCAGGCTTGCGAATCGAGCCCATTCCCCTTCCGTGAAGGCCTCCTGAGGAGATCTCGCAAAGAAATGGCACCAGTGCCTGGAATTCTGCTCCTTAAGCATAGGGCACCCGTCTTGGCAGACGCATGGAGCAATGACGCTCATGTTTTTAAGAAGAAGCTCTCTTTGAGCTATCAATAAACGGCTGCTTTCAAAATTGCCAGGCTCGACCCATACTACTTGTTTGGCTTGGCGAAAGGAGGTCCCAAGAGCTTGTCTTTCATTGTGGGAAAGTTCGTTGAGAACATGGCTGGCTAGGCAGAGGGTTTCCGGTAATCGATCTCCAATCTCTTCAAGACTCTTGATATCGACGGATACTTGGTCGTCTATTTCACGAATGCATTCCTTGGCGAACTCGCAGGCCAATGTTGAATGGTCCCAGAGAAAGATTTTTTCAACCGCCTCGCTCCCAAAAGCTTCCAGAAACGAAAGGATGGCGACTCCCGAACCGCAACCCCAGTCGACAAGAATCTTGGACTCGGGCTTCCATCCTAGCCTGCCTAATTCCTCCCAAACCGCTCTCCATTTCCATCCGATGCGCTTTCCGAAAGAAATGTGGTACTGAAGGAGATCTTGTTTTGACTCCCAGTAGACTCCGGAGATCGATTCGGGCTTTAGAAAACGCATTCGCAGCTTTTCTAGAATTTCCCAATCGAATGACGCGCGTTCCATACCATTAACGACCGTAAGGTTCGGAGTCTTATTAATAAATCGCCCCGCCAGTCTTATGGACGAACCCTAGATGGCCATTCCCGACTGGCAAGCGATTTACTGGTTTGAGTTTACTGAAGCCTTGCTAAGGTTTCGGTTTCGTATCTTTTGGAGACTTCATTGCGAATGAAGACGATTTGGCGAGTTTCGGGATATCTTTTCAGGTACAAGGCTATGTTTTGGTCGACCATTGGTCTGGCCATCGGAAGCACGCTTTTCTTTATGATTATTCCCCAGGTGACACGTTCAATGGTGGATGAGGCTATCATCAAGCGAGATGTGAGCGCTCTTCAGGTTGGTGTACTGTCGCTCGTTGGCTGCTTTTTCATGCGCGAGGTTCTCAATTCTTTGCGTATTCGACTTAACAATACACTTGAGCAACGAGTGCTTGTCGAAATTCGTCGCGATCTGCATTTAAAGCTGATGGATCTTCCTATCCGCTACTTCGATAATCGAAAATCCGGCGAAATCGCTTCTCGAGTCATTGAAGATGTTCAAAATGTCGAGCGCGTTATTCTCGATGGTACGGAGCAAGGGAGTACGGCAATCGTCATGGTTGTAGGTATCACATCGATACTTTTCTATTTCGAGCCACGTTTGGCGACGCTTATGATCCTGCCAATCCCTATCATGATCCTCTTATCGCGATGGCATTTCAGGGCTCAGGCTAGCAATTGGAAGAAGGTGCGGCGCAGCGCTGGCGAATTGAACTCGCTTCTGGTCGAGGATATCCAAGGCAATCGGCTTATTAATTCCTTCGCCCTTCGCGACCGGGAGCATTCTCGCTTTCTTGATAGAGCTAGAGAACTTCAAGCTTTGACTTTGAAATCGATGTTTCGCTGGTCGATTCATGGTCCGAGCACCAACTTCATTGTTAGCATGGGAACCGTGGCCGTTGTGGGCTATGGGGGCTACCTATCGGTTACGGAGCCGGAGACTTTCACGAACGGAACGTTTTTCATGTTCTTCCAGTATTGTTTCATGCTCTACATGCCGCTCAGTCAGATCAATGGGCTCAACAATCTATTCGCTACGGGCAAGGCTTCTGGAGAGCGCGTTTTCGAGATGCTCGATCATCCCGTTGATATCAAGAGTCCGGATACACCAAAGCCCTTCCCCAGTGGCCTGCTAGAAGTGACCTACTCGGACGTCGCTTTCAATTACAGTGGACGGGATACGCTCCTCTCCGATTTCTCGTTGAATTTGCAGCCCGGAAAAGTGACCGCTTTAGTTGGTCATACCGGCGCAGGGAAGTCCACTGTCGCCAACTTGTTGCAACGCTACTATGATGTTACGGCTGGGTCGGTTTCAATCAATGGAGTCGACACGCGATCTCTCGATTTGCAAGAACTGCGTCGTCATATTGGGGTAGTGGCTCAGGATCCCTTTCTCTTTGACGGTACGGTTAGGGATAATCTGCTCCTTGCAAAAGAAGACGCTTCGGAAGAAGAGCTCATCCAAGCCCTGGAAGGGGCCTGCTCTTGGGAGTTCGTATCCAATCTTCCTGAAAAACTGGATACGATGATAGGAGAAAAGGGCATTCGTCTTAGCATGGGTGAAAAACAGCGGCTTACGATCGCTCGCGTCATTCTGCGCAATCCTCCTCTTGTCATTCTGGATGAGGCTACTTCCAGCGTAGATACTCTAACCGAGGCGAAAATCCAGAGAGCTGTCGATAATCTCGTAAAGCAGCGTACTACTTTGGTGATCGCCCATCGCTTGTCCACGGTAAGGCATGCTGACCAGATTGTGGTACTGGAGAAAGGAGCGATCCTTGAGATGGGAAGTCACGACGACCTTCTATCCAGAGGAGGGCACTATGCGAAATTGTGGACCACGCAAACCGACGTCATTCCTGAAAACGCTTTTTAAGGACGAGGTCGTATGTGGAAATTCTGGATAGACACGGGTGGCACTTTCACCGACTGCCTCGCTCAAGACCCTGATGGTCGAGAGTTGAGGACGAAAGTTCTGTCCAACAGCTCATTGAGGGGTCGCATCGTTGAGCAAATCGGGCCGAATAAAGTTAAAATCGAACTGCTCTACCAAACGGAAGACGGCTTCTTTGATGGCTATTCGCTCGGCTTGTTTTCAGGGACGCAAGTCGAATCGTTTCAGATTTCGAATTGGAATGGAATAGATTGTATTGCTACTTTAACTACGAATAGGCTGAATGTCGAGCCAGAGACTCTTTGCTCTGTCCTGTCTCCCGAAGAACCTCCTCTGCTTGCAATTCGCTTGTTGACCGGCTCTAGTCTAGCCGAGCCATTGCCTCAATTGGAGTTGCGTCTTGCCACTACCAGGGGGACGAACGCCTTGCTGGAGGGGAAGGTGGCTAAAGTGGCCTTTTTCGTTACTGAGGGATTTGGCGATCTCCTGAGGATAGGAAATCAGCAGCGACCCGATCTTTTCGCCCTCGGAATCGAGAAATCGTCTCCACTGCATTCGGAAGTATTCGAAGTCTCGGGACGCGTTGATATTGACGGCCAAGTCTTGGCGAATTTGGATGAAGCGCAGCTACAGGAATTTGCCCAGGAGTGTGCTCGAAAAGGAATGGAATCGATAGCCGTTTCGCTAATAAATAGCTACCGCTACCCTGAATTCGAATACAAAATTAAATCCATTCTGAATGACGCGGGATTGAGCTATGTCTCGATTTCGAGTGAACTCTCGCCAAACGTGAAGCTTCTCACCAGAGCCGAGACTGCAGTGGTCAACGCTAGTCTCGCTCCGATTATGGATCATTATCTTGATGCTGTTCAGGCCAAAATTGGCTCTGGCATCCTGAGAATCATGACTAGCGCTGGCGGCCTGAGCGAACGATCCCATTTCACCCCGAAGGATAGTTTGCTAAGCGGTCCCGCCGGTGGAGTAGTGGGAGCATCGAGTGTTTGCCTGCGTTCTGGATATCGAAAGGGGATTGCCTTTGATATGGGTGGTACGAGTACCGATGTCACCCGTTTTGATCGACAATTAGACTATCAGTTCGAACATTCCGTTGGGTCTGCGCGTGTATTCGCTCCCTCGTTACGAATCGAAACAGTAGCAGCCGGGGGCGGTTCCATTTGCTGGTACGACGGAGCGGCTTTAAGAGTGGGTCCGCAAAGCGCGGGAGCCGATCCGGGCCCTGCCTGCTATGGAGCTGGAGGTCCTCTTACGATCACGGATGTCAATCTTCTTCTGAGGAGGGTGGATCCAAATCGATTTAGTATTCCCATCTTCAGGGAACGCGCTGAAGAACGTTTAGACGAGCTGATAGAATCTCTTCCTCGCGAGGAAGGCGATCGAAACGATAGGGATGCCATTTTAGGAGGATTTCTTCGCATTGCTAACGAGCGAATGGCCGAAGCGATACGCAGTGTGTCGGTTCGCTATGGATACAATCCTTCCGAATACGCCCTCATTGCCTTTGGAGGGGCGGGCGGCCTTCATGCTTGCGATATCGCTGAAATGCTTGGAATGGATACGATCATCTTTCCATCGGATTCGGGTTTGCTAAGCGCCTATGGTCTTAAAGTGGCTCGACTCGAGCGATTTGAAGAAAGGAATGTTCTTCGCTCCCTACGGGAGGTGGTCGCGGCTATTCCAAGTTGGCTTCAAGACTTGGAAAAGAAGGCGACGATCGCTATGCTGGAAAGTGGATTGCCGGAAAATGATGTGGAGATTGCTACAAGACGTTTCGAAGTTAGGTATTCCGGACAAGAATCTTCCGAATTTCTCGATGACGTTGCTCCCGAGGAGCTTGAGTGGAGATTCCGAGAAATGTATCATGAACTGTTTGGATTCACTCCTCAAGACCAATCAGTAGAGCTTGTCAGTATCCGTGTTATCGCGACAACGCGCGAGGCTAGGGGCGATCTCGAGGAATTTATTGAAAAATATCCTCTGCCCCAAGAGCTCAGCCATGCATTTATCGATCGGTCAGGCTTGCCTAAAGGCTTCTATCACGAGGGACCCTGCTCTGTGCAAGATGACTACAGCACCGTTTTTTTAAAGAAAGGCTGGCGGGCGACGGTTGGTTCCAGCAACACGCTGAGACTTAAACGCATGCGGATTGAAGTAGAAGCTGGGGAGACAGCGCCTGGAGTTATAGAGCTTGAACTCTTTACGAATCGATTCCTATCGGTCGTGGAGGAAATGGGGTCCTTGCTGGAACGAACAGCTTTTTCCACTAATGTGAAGGAACGTCGGGATTTCAGTTGCGCGCTTCTCGACGATAAAGGCTATCTCGTCTCTAACGCCCCTCACATTCCTGTCCACCTGGGAGCTTTAGGAGTTTGCGTTCGCTCGGTTTGCCAGGATTTCGATTTGAGGCCGGGAGATGTTGTCGTAACCAACCATCCCGGGTTTGGCGGGTCACATTTGCCCGATATTACTCTATTTGCTGGAGCGTATTCAGAAAACGGCGACTTAATCGGCTATGTTGCTAATCGAGCTCACCATGCCGAAATTGGAGGAATCGCTCCTGGATCGATGCCCTCCAACGCTAAAAACTTAATGGAAGAGGGGGTTGTCATTTCTCCGACATACTTTGCCCGCGGCGGAGAAGTGGACTGGCGTAGCATAACTAGAATTCTTAATTACTCAGCTTATCCTACTCGCGCGGTTCGGGAAAATATAGCCGATCTTACGGCTCAGCTGGCATCTATCCGTCTCGGTGTCGACGCGTTGCAGAAACTGGTCGTCGAGGAGGGCTTCGACAAAACTAAGCGGAATATGCTGGAGCTGAAAAAAAGAGCCGCTAAAGCGCTTCGCAAAGCGCTTGACGCGCGAAGTTTTGATAAGGCCGAGGCTGTGCAGCGGCTCGATGACGGCTCTCCCATAGCGGTCCGCATTGAAAAGGAAGGCGATAAGTGGGTTTTCGATTTCGAGGGAAGTGGAGATGTCCATTCCGGCAACTATAACGCTACGGTCGCCATCGTTAACAGCGCGGTTATCTATGTCATGCGTCTCCTCTTGCAGGAGGATATTCCCCTAAATGAAGGCTTTTTGGATGTAGTTGAAATCAGGGTACCGAAGGGGATGCTCAATCCGGATTTCTCGAAGTCGTCCAGGGACACGCCGGCGGTTGTCGCTGGCAACGTAGAAGTCAGTCAAAAAATAGTTTCGACTTTACTAAAAGCCATGGAAATCGCCGCGTGTAGCCAGGGTACGATGAACAATCTCATATTCGGGAACGATTCAATGAGTTACTATGAGACGATCGCTGGAGGAGAGGGAGCCACTCCTGAGCGGGACGGAGCCAGCGGAACGCATATTCATATGACGAATACGGCTATCACTGATCCCGAAATTCTGGAATTGCGATACCCTGCAAAGGTCGAGGCGTTTTCAATTCGCAAAGATTCGGGTGGAGAAGGCCGATTCAAAGGAGGTGATGGCATTGTGCGGCGGATCAGGTTTCTACAGCCTCTCGATTTGGCTATTCTTTCACAACACCGCGATCATCCTCCCTTCGGAATGGAAGGCGGGCAAGAGGGCAGAGTGGGGATGCAGTTTCTTATACATCCGGATGGAAGGAAGGAGAAGCTTCCCGGCAATTGCCAGGTGAGGGTGATGCCGAATTCCTGCATCGAAATCAGCACTCCAGGCGGAGGAGGATGGGGTAGCGACTAGGGAGCTGGTATGACCAATAGCGGCCTTATTGATAGAAAATCATGTAAATAGGCGCGTTTTTCGCCAATTAAACAGGGTGAGCAACCGCAAAATCTAAAAAGATTGAAGAAAAGTCAGCCTGAAGCTTCCCTGATGACGATTTTTTGCAGCAGCACTCGATTGGGAGCCGCCTCTTCATTGAGGCGGCTTTATCGTTTCTAAACCTTATTTGCTGAACAGCGCCTTCAAGTCCTTCAGATCCTTATCGGTTGGCTTATCCTTTGGATCTCTGGCGATCTTTTTCTGAGGAGTTTTCTGGAATTCTTGATTTCCGCTAGAGCGCATCTCCATTTCTGAAAACCTTTTCTCCAGACGCTTCTCGGAGATGGGGTAAGCGGTCCCCAGGTCTTGGGCGAACAAGGAAAGCGCGTATTCTTCAATCATCCATTTCAGTTCGTCCAAATCGTAGGCACTCTGTTTTGCGCGTTCGGTAGAGCTAAGCTGCTTAAACCGTTTTCGATAATGCTCGACACGGTTTTGTCGTTCCTCGTCCCTTGCGCGATTTTGTTGTATCGATAGTTTCCTTCGGCAGATTGCTTCCAGATAAATGGGAAGTCTTTGAAGAGCCCAATGGGAAGAATCCTTTATGAAAGACTTGGGAAGCATTTGCTCCAGTTCGCTCCTGCAAATGGGAGGGAGATCCGGGTCGACCATCATTTGCTGTCGCTTTTCGAGAATCGCCTTTATTGCGTCAAAATACTTGTACGCAAATCCGCGTGATTTTTCCTTGGCGCGACTAACCGTTTCACGAAATGTCTCTTTATCTAGCGTATCTAGAAAGACGTTACAAAGATCATTTCGCATGCTCTCGTAGGCGTCTTGCTTTATCTCGTCAATCGAACTGAATGCGATGGCAACAGGACCCAGTCTTTCAAATATCTGCAGATCCTCTTTAATCCATGCCAGCTCGTATTTCAGCTCTTTTTCAATGAGTCTTGGCGTAGCTTTTCGGTTCGCTGAGTGCGCATCAGACTGGTCTTTAAATAGATAGATCTTTAATTCTTCTCCTATCAATCTCAGTCCTGGATAGCAAACGATGGGCAGACCATTGAATTGTCCAATCTCCATTTTTTCAGGAAGATCGGGAATTTGATCGACTGACTCTATCCTCTTCTCGTTCTGGTCTTTCGCTTTCTTCCAAATGGCATCCAGTTCTTGGTTGCTTCCCTTGCTTCGTTTTTCTTCCTCTTCCGAAAGAGTCTTAAGCAATTTTCGCGGATCCCGTCCAGCTGCTATTCGATTACCCTTGTTGTCGTGCACTTCGACGCGAACTTTCAGATGCCCGGGGAGCGTTTCCGCATCCCAATCGCTGGCATAAGTTTCAATGTCGTAGTGGTTTTTCAAATGCGAAGACAAACACTCGACAAGCGTGGATCTGGAAGGTCGGATCGATCCGGAAATCGTTTTAGCCGTTTCCGAGATGGGAGCGAGTTTTCGTCGGCATTCTTTAGGCAGCTTCCTCAGCAGATGTTCGACTTTCGCTTGCAGGTGACCCGGCACTAACCAATCGAGAAGGGGTCCGCTGATCGATTTCGCTTTGCTGTAGGGAAGTTTTAGGGTCACGCCATCCTCCTCTTCGCCCGGTTTGTAAACGTACTCGATCGGAAGAGCTGTATTTTCCAGCTCGATACTTATGGGAAACCCGCTCAAGTCGACCGCTTGATCTTCATCCACCATGAGATCCGCTTCCTTCATCAAAAGTGCGCCACCGTCAGGGTCGTTGGACTTGATAAAGCGATTTAAGTCGGCAAGGGATGCAACGTTTTCCAAACGCTTCGCATAAAACCGATAAACGGCCTCTTCAACCGCCATCCATCCTTGCTGTTTGGATGCTACCTGGGCCGCTTGAACCCGTTGCTTCAGCTTTCGGTTTAGGTCGATAAACTTATGATGACACTCGAAATCGTCGCTTAACAAAGCCTCTCTAATAAAGATGTCCGTTGCCTTAACCGAATCGATTTTAAGATAGGATACCGTCTTTCGCTGCAGCTCCAGGCCGTGGATACGCAAGCTTTCCTTCGCGATAACTCTTCCTTGTTTCCGATCCCAAATGGGATCGCTGTAAGACCGCTTGATGATGTGGTCTCCAAGCTGCACAAACCAGGCGGGATCGGCAACCGCCACATTCCTGGCGTACAATCGGCTCGTTTCCATATATTCGCCCGCTAGTATCCACTCGGGAGAGACGGTTTTGCCTTCCTCCTTTTTTTTCCCCTTTCGGGGCAGGTTTTTCAGAAACAGACCTGAACCTGGAAATATCATGGCCTTCTTATTGCCCGAAGCCCGGTAATGGTTCGCCTCCTCTTTTCGAGCGGCGTTTGCCAGAAGGCCGGTCGTCAGGCAGCGATGGATTGCAGTGTATTCTATACCTCCATACGCCCGCGAGGCTATCCGCTGGTCTTCGCTTTCATACTCGAATTTGCTATGGGCCAGATTGGCGGCTCTTTCATAGTCCGCGATAGCGTGCTTCAATTGGTCATGGATCTCGAACCACTCGCGCATTCTTAGATAGGAAATGAAATGCTTTTTGCAAAACTTTCTCAGCCTGCTCTGGGAAAGCCGTTCGAAGTTGTCATGGTAGCATTCCCAAATATTCAATAGACCCAGGAAATCCGAATGCTGGTTGATGAATCTCTTGTGAGCCAGATCAGCCTGAGTTTCCTTTTCGAGTGGCCGTTCTCTCGGATCTTGTATTGAAAGCGCGGATGCGATGACAAGACATTGCTCGACTACTTTCTCTTCCTCGGCCTGCAAAAGCATGCGGCCTACGGTCGGGTCCACTGGAAGTTTGGCTAGCTTCCTGCCGATGGTCGTCAATTCTCGTTCCTTGTTCAGAGCTCCCAATTCCTCCAGTAGCTGATAACCTGATTTGATCGCCGCTGGTGTTGGGGGATCGATAAATGGAAACGTCTCGACCTCGCCTAAGCGGGTGGCTTTCATGCGGAGGATCACTTCCGCGAGATTAGCTCGCTGCAGTTCCGGGATAGAGTATTCTCGACGTTTTTCGAATTCGTTTTCCGAATACAAGCGAATGCAAATGCCGTCCCGTACGCGACCACAACGGCCTTTGCGCTGATTGGCGCTACTCTGTGAAATATTCTCGATAGGAAGTCGCTTTGTTCTCGATCGAGGACTGTAGCGACTGATCCGAGCCAATCCCGTATCGATTACGAATCGAATGCCTGGAATAGTCAGCGAGGTTTCGGCGATATTCGTAGCCAGGATGATGCGACGCGACTTGGAGGGCGCGAAAATGCGTTGCTGTTCCGCGTTAGACAGTCTCCCGAAGCAGGGTAGGATGACCAGTCGCTTTCCGTGGCGACCCTCAAGAAGGTCCATCGCTTCCCGAATGTCCTTCTCCGCTGGAAGGAATGCTAGGATGTCTCCATTGCCGAATTCTTCAAGGATACGTTCAACAGCTTCTGCGATCCCATCAATGTAGGTAAATTCTCCCGAATCTTCTCTTAATTCGTCAAGAGGAGCGTAAATGACATCTACAGGATAAACGCGTCCTGAAACTTCAATCACAGGCGCTTCATCAAATGCCTTGGAGAACTTTTCAATATCGATGGTGGCTGAGGTGATGATGATCTTGAGATCCGACCTCTCTTTTCGCAGCAGATTCAGATGTCCTAGGAGGAAGTCGATATTCAAACTTCGTTCGTGCGCCTCATCGACGATGATCGTATCATACTCGCTCATACGAGGATCCGATTGAGCTTCTGAAAGCAGCATGCCGTCGGTCATGAATTTTACGCGAGTCTGCCTGCTAGTCTTGTCATTAAATCGAATTTTACTGCCTACTTCTCGGCCGTAATCTACCTTAAGTTCTTCGGCGACGCGTCGGACGACTGACAGGGCGGCTACGCGTCTGGGTTGCGTGCAGGCGATCCTCTTTTTGCTACCCCTTCCTGCGTCCAGGCACATCTTTGGAATCTGGGTCGTTTTGCCTGAACCCGTTTCTCCGGAGATGATGACCACCTGATGGTCTTTTATGGCCTGGATAATCTCCTTCTTCCTTTGGGAAACCGGAAGCTCCTTGGGGTAGGCGATGGGCCTTTTGTTCCAAGGAAGCTCCTTCCGACCGTGGGCTTGCTTTTTATCCTTCACCGTTGGCGATTAAGATCTCTGGCCATTCGAGCGACGGATAGGTAGCCTTCATGATCATCCGCTATGAAGAGATGGCGATCATCCTCAATGACGATTGATGGCGATTCCCTAAAGTATCTAGAATATTCATTCGTAGTCAAAGTTGCGATACGACTACGTGTGAATTCGCTTTTAAACTGTTCGTCGAGGACTCGAGAAACAAGTCGTTTTTCCAATATCGATTTCGGTAGGATCGCCATGATAAGCCAATCAGGGCGCTCTTGCGAATGGAATGATTCAATAAGGGTAATGCTTCTGAAAGCGTCCTTAATGTCCTCCTCAGTTCTAACGACTAGAAGAACGTTGGCCGGCTTGGCAAATAGCATAGCCAATTGGCTTGAAGCTCCATCCAGCAAATCGACTTTTCTCTCTCCAATGGAATCGGAAGCGTGTCCGTGAATGAAGACGACTACGCTTAATAATACTAGAAAACGAAGACCTCCACGCATGCTATTGCCTATATGTTTTGCAATGAAGAATTGGATACTGTGTATCCAAGCGACTCCACCTTTTCGACAATGGCGGTCTCATCCAGTTTTTCTCCGTACACTTTGGCAGTTCCCTTCTTTAGGTCTACGGTGACGTTCCTTGCTGCATTAGACCCTTTCAAACCCTCTACGACGGTTGCTCGACAATGATCGCATGTCATGCCCTCCACGTTCAGAGTAAGGACTTCCTTTGAGTCTCCTTCCGGCGGTGGAGCTGTATTTCCAGATAGAATTCTTTGTATCCAGTTTTGCCAAAGCAGAAGCGCTAGCAGGATAACACCGCTTACATGTTTCCACCATTCGAGACTCATTTCATGAATCATCAGGTTTCCGGCCAACGAGCCATCGTCCAGGAAATAATGATACGCCAGAGCTGCGACCCACGCCGAAAGAATGACACTCGCTAGATAGAGGAGCGTTTCCTTTCCTCCTATGATCACCCGCATTGCGGTAATGGTCGCGATATTGGTAGCGGGTCCGGCAATGAGTAACACCAGGGCTGCGCTGGCGGGCAGTCCGGAATCGATCAGAGCTAGGGCCAAGGGAATCGATCCCGTCGAGCAAATGTAGAAGGGCGTAGCGACTAGCGTTGTGATAAGGATGCTCGAGAAAACCCCACCTGGGATATTGCTCAATAGGTCTGCTGGAGCGAGGGCGCTAATAAGGCCAGCTATGAGAAAGCCGATGATCAGGGCGTTGGCGATATCTCCAGGAAGACCGATAAAGCCATGATGTAGGCTTTCTTTCCAGTTGTGGCTTGTGGCGCTCTGAGCTCGTTTCGGTTTAGCCTCGTCGTCCTTTTTGTCAGTGAACGCTTCGACAACGCTACCCGCGAGAATGCCGGTTATGAACGCGACGATTACCCGGTAGACAGCTACAACCGGACCGAGCATACCATAGGTGGCGATAATGCTATCGACTCCTGTTTGCGGGGTCGAAGCAAGGAAGGAAGTGGCGGCTCCTTTACTTGCGCCATGATTTCGGATACTAGCGGTAACAGGAATCACTCCGCATGAGCAAAGAGGCATGGGGACTCCTACAACGGAGCCATATGCGATGGACCTAAAGCCCCTTCTACCCAGAGTGGCTTCGACCCAAGACTGCTTGACAAACCTCTGCAGCAACGCGGCAACGGCAAACCCAAGCAGAAGATAGGGAGCCATCTCCGCTACCATCAGCCAGACGTGCTGAAAGTATTTTTGCAGGATTTCCATTTGTATTCAAATTTCTAGTCTTCAGTCCGTTTTCGCTCTTTAAAGAAATCGTAACACTCAGTCGTTGGCTGATAGTTGATAATGCAAACGCTTCTTGATTCGATTGTAAAACATGCCTTCTGTTGTTTCTCTGAAAGCGAGTAAATCTATTCTATTCAATCCCGAGTTCCCATTTAAGCCTGCCGCTCTTTCTTTTCACTATGGATGGCTTATCGCCATAGCCGCGGCAAGCGGAATGATCGCCAGTATTCCTGGTCAAACCATCGGAGTAAACGTTTTCACCGAGAAGCTGATTGAGGTATTGGGCATTACGAGGTCGGATGTCAGTTTCGCTTATCTTATCGGGACTACTACCAGCGGTTTTCTTCTGATTTGGGCTGGGAGACTGTACGATATTCTTGGATCGAGGAAGCTTATCGCCCTCTCAAGCATCGGCCTTGGACTCTCCCTATGCTACATGAGTCAGGTGGATTTCGTTCCTAAGCTGTTGGCATCCCATTTCGGAGCGGAGGGTCATTTGCGTCTTCTTTTTATAATCAGTCTTATCCTCGGCTTCTTTCTCATTCGATTCTGGGGTCAGGGCCTTGTGACCATGGCTGGTCGAAACATGGTAGGCAAATGGTGGAAATACCACAGGGGCAAGGTGCTTCCTTTCAGCGGGATCTGCGTAAGCGTTTGCTTCTCCCTGGCTCCGAACGTCTTCAATGCTTTGATCGAGTGGGTCGATTGGCGAGCAGCCTGGCAAATTCTAGGAGGAGCGCTTGCCCTTGGATTCGCCTTATGGGGCTGGCTGGTCTTTCGCGACAATCCTGAGGAGTGTCATCTTTCGGTGGATGCCGGCATACCTCCCGGCGAGAAGCAGAAGGACGACCCCGAGTTTTCCGTAGTCCGCGATTTCACCCGAAAGGAAGCCATGTCGTGTTTCGCCTTCTATATTTTTTGCGGCGTTTTCGCTCTGCAAGCGGCCTATAACACGGCTTACACCTTTCATGTAATATCAGTCAGCGAAGAGATCGGAATGTCTAAGGCCAAGATCCTCAATCTTTTCATTCTTATGGCAGTGATCGGCGGTGGTATCAGCATCGTCGTTGGCTGGATGAGCGACAAATACAGGTTGAAGTACTTTGCCGGTTTTATGGCTTCCGGGATGGCTGTCTCGTCGTTCGGCCTGATCACCCAGATCCCTGGATTGATGCCGGTTCTTCTGACCGTTGGCATGGCCATTACGGGCGGCTGTTTTGGAACGGTGAGCGGAGCCTTTCTGCCTCGCTATTTTGGCCTTACCCACTTGGGAGCGATCAGTGGAGTCATGATGTCTACCATGATCATTTCCAGTGCCATTGGACCCTACGCATTCAGTAAGCTGCGCGATATCTTCGGTTCTTATCAGCCCGCCTATTGGGCTACTTTGGTTATCGCCATTTCCCTAGTGATCAGCTCCTTCTGGGCGAATAATCCGCAACGCAAGATCAAGGCTCAGATGTCGGAAACAGAGAGCTAGACCTCAGGAAGGATTCTCTTTTCTGAACAGAAAGAATTCATAGGTTTTGGCTTCGATGAATTTCTTAGCGTCGATCAAATCCCGATCCTGGTTGATGCGATTGATTTTCTTGCGAAAAAGCCAGCAGAGAAACTTCCATGTCCTCGCATGTTTGTAACGAACTTTTTCTGACAGGATGTCGGCCCCTAGAAGAATTTTTTCCGCCCACAGCTTGGCGATTTCCAATGTCTTCGCCGTTTCCTTTGTGATATCGCGATGCTTTACGATCGCAAGTCCGCTCGTCTCGGCTGTCTGCTTGAAGAGCGTGTAATTGTGTCCGCTTTTCGCCAATACGCCGGTTGCGCCGTCTTTCACGAAATAATCGCAAATCATTAGATGACCTCCACTTCGCAACGCCTTGCCAGCTACATCGAAAACCCTTTCCAATGGAATATACTGGCATGATTCGCTCATGATGATGCAATCGTATTCAGTTTGTGGAACAAAATCCTCGAAGCGACAGAAATGAAACGTGGTTTGGATGTTCTTTTCGAAGTGCTCTCTTTGATTCTTGTCCGGAGAAAGTCCATCGACTTTGTATCCACGTTTGAGCAACTCCTGGCAAAGCACGCCAGTCCCGCAACCTACGTCGAGGATGCGATTGGCTCCCTCGGGAATGTTCTCGATCAAATAGTTTTCGTATCTTTCCTGGGCCGCTTTCAGATTCTCTAGAGTCAGCTCGTCTTCGGCATTCCAGATCCCGTAGTGAAGTCTTTCGAGTCCAAGAACGTCGCTGTAGAAACGCAGAGCTCTGTCATTTTTGGGTTCCTTGGCTTTTTCTGCCATATAGTAGTCCTGAGGCCTTGCTGGGATTAGAGGAGGGTTGAGCCTGTGGTCAGGCCGAGAGTCACAGCGAAAGCTGAATCGTACGGAAATGTCTAGCTAAAGATGCCTATGGACCTTTGCCCGAGCGATATTGCTTGGCGTTTAGCGCAAGTCGGCGCTGTTGCGAGTATTGACCGGAAGTCGGGCTCGAGCCACTAATCCTTTGGGCATGGCCGGAGCCATGTCGAGGTGTCCTCCTTTTAGAGCGAGCTGCGTGCGGATGCGAAACAGTCCGATTTTGTGCAACGGAGCCGAAACGCTTTTAAGTTTTTCATCAAGCCCCACTCCGTCGTCTTCCACTTGGAGTACCCACTCGTCCTCGTCTCGAAAAAGGGATACGATGCAGATCGTCGCTTTGGCATGTTTAACGACGTTGGTGATCAATTCCTTCAACACGTCATAAAGTAGCTCTTTCTCGTCTTCCATTTCGATAGCCTGCTGATCGGCTAGGCTTAGCGTAACGTCCAGGCCATGGCCTTTTCGGGTCATCGCGACGAGTCGCTTGGCTGCTACGGTAAAGCCGTCTTTGGAAGGGTCGGGTAGAGAGAGTTCAGATATGGGCTCCTTGGAAAAATCGAAGAGAAAGCCCTGTTTTTCGGGTTTCTCCTTTTTGGAGCGGGTGATCGATTTAAGAACCTCCTGAAAGGCGGTTTTCTTATTGATGAGAAGGCTGCTGTCTTCGGATGACTTTGCGTCGTCGGTTTTTTTCTTCGGCCTGCCAGGCTTCTTGGGCTTCGCGCTCGAGACTGGGGTCTCCTTCGATTCTTTTCGTTGGACAGGAGCTGGAGCTTTTTCCGCAGACTTCTCAGAAGTCGGCTTTTTCGGCCGTATCAGCAGCTTGGATTCATCGATCTCGATCTTGCTGGCTTCTGCCTGCGAGGTCTTTTCTTCTGGCGCAGCGGAATCGGCTGGATTGAGTTCGGAAGCCAAGGCCTGAAGTTTTCGATTCGCTTTGCTTAGGATTTCCTCTCGAGCTTTAAGGGCTTCTTCGATTTCGGTATTAGCCTCAACGATACGTTCGAATAGGTCGTTGGCCTGCGATAGACGCCTTACGACTCCAATTACTGCCGGCATTTCAGTTACATTTCCAGGAAGGACTTGGCCACGGAGCTCGACTATCGGTAGCGGCATGGAGCTAGCGTTCAATCTGAACTGCGTCCGGACGTCTTGTTCGAAGTTGTCGGCGCCCTCCAGCAGTTCGCGAAGCTTTTTTCGATCCTCCGGATAAACCGCTTCCAGGACGTCCTCGAGGCTCTGCAGAGCAATGGGAGAAGGTATACCCAATAATTCCCTACAAACGGATCCTAGCTCAAACTGGCCTTCATTTGGAAAATAAGTCCACGTCCCCAATTCCCCTGCATTTAAAGCTAGATGCAAGCGATCCTTTAGCAGCTTTCTTTCGGTGGCCAGAAGATGCTTTTCGAGGGTCGCCTTGATGACATGCTCGACTAGCGATGGAGACATATCCTCTTTGCAGAGAACATCGTCTATGCTGTCCGGTCTTTGAAATCCTACGACATCGATGGAACGCCTTGAGGCTAGTCCAAGTATGGGATTGTCGAAGCCGATTTGCCTTAGCTTCGTGACGGTGTTCTCGATGTTCTCAAACTCGCCGAGGTTGATGAAGATCAGATCGAAGCAACAGGCCTTTAGAAGGTTGATCCCCTCGTCGATGGATCTGCATCTTTGCAGCTTGTAGTCCTTGAGTCGCGACCGTTTCAGATCGGCTCTCAAGGTGGCAGCATCGTCCTCGTCGCTGATAATGGAGAGCATAAACAACGTTCCGTGAATTTGGCTAATCGCGGAATGGCTCGAGGAATCTTGAAGTCGTTGAGACTGTGCTCTGGGCATCTGCTATACGCTGAGAATCTGGAAAGGACGAGAGATCGTCATGTTTGAGCGTCGTTTTCCAACGCGTTCTCGAGCGAGACTTTCCCTTCCCTTGGATGGGCTCGTTCCTGATTCTAGGCGCATTTAATGGCGGAGTGGTTTGGCAATTGATTGATGGCGTGAGGAGTTTTCAAACACGAATAGCTTAGTAGGAAACTGGCAAGCGGGACGCTTAAAAGCGCCCAGAGGTATGGAAGACGAGAAGCTTGAGAAAGACCACTATCGCTAATCCGGGCAAGATGGAGGTGTCTTTTACTCTTCGTTCCACGATTTTTCAAATATAAGTAAAAAGCCCAAAAGTTATTCACATGTTATTTACAAAGAATTGGGAGATTTTGTGAATAGATGCTAGCTAATAATGCATTCTTTGGGAAATTGGCCTCATTTTTCGGATACAGAGCCGTAAAACAGGCGCGATATTTTTCGAAAATATAACCTACAAGTTGACTGCAGCCATCTGGCTGACTAATGCACTGTCTTCAAATGCCAACAGAGGATTCTGTCTCCACCACCTTATCCAGGGAAAACATACAAGACGCAGTCATCAGACTCGCTGGCAACTCCCAAGACGGGATCCAATCGATAGGCGGCTTTCTAGCGCGTCTTGCTGGTCGTAGCGCTCAAGAGGTCATGACTTACATGACGATTCCGGCTACTATCTCGGGTGGTCCATCCATCTTCCAAGTGCGAATTGGATCTGGAGAAGTGCTGTCCGCCGGAGATGAAGCCGACTTCCTCGTCGCCTTTTATCAGCATAGCTACAAGGATCACATCGGATTTCTCAAAGAAGGAGGCGTGCTTCTATACGATTCTGATCACGTGGAGCCTGACCTTGACGATCATCGCTTTGTAAACGTTGGAGTGCCCATTGCCGCTCTAACGGTAGAGGCTCTGGGCGGATCTTCTCGTGAAAAGGGAAAGAATCTTTTCACCTTGGGGTTGCTCTCTCGTATTTTCAATTTGGATGTCGAGAAGCTGCGACGCATCTTCGCCGAACGTTTTGGCTCCAAGTCGGAGGACGTTTTACGAAACGCCAGTCTCGCCTTCGATGCGGGCTATTCGTATCCAATCGACAACGTCCTGCATCGCTATTATCATTTCGAGGAGGAGCTAGATGCCAGCGCTAAACCGCAGGTCACCATGGATGGCAACACTGCCTTGGCTTTGGGGCTCATCGCTGGCGGCGTTCGTCATGGGTCCGGCTATCCGATCACGCCTTGGTCGACCATTATGGAAACGCTTCGGTCCCAGTTTCCAAAATATGGTGGTCTGTTTGTTCAAGCGGAAGACGAGCTTGCTGCGGTTTCGATGGCTATCGGGTTTTCCTATGCCGGTCGCCTGGCGGTTACCGGGAGTTCGGGCCCCGGCATTTCGCTAAAGATGGAAGCTCTGGGTTGGGCTACGATGGCTGAAATTCCCTTGGTTGTCGTCAACATTCAACGAGGGGGTCCGAGTACGGGTCTGCCAACCAATGTCGAGCAAAGCGACTTGATGCAGGCGATTTACGGCAGCCATGGAGATACGCCTCGCGTAGTTCTAGCTGCGATGAATGTGGAGGATTGCTTCTACATCGCTATTGAGGCTGCTCGCATTGCCAGGGAATTCAGTACGCCTGTATTCATTTTGTCTGACATGTCGCTCGCTTCACGGATCGAAGCCTTCGATGAACCGGATTTGAAGAAAATCATGATTGAGCCGGAGCTTGATCTTTCCGACCGACCTTCGGACTTCAAACCGTATCCGCTTGATAAGGTCACGCGGCATGCCCCGCCTGGCTCCTGGATCGAAGGAGGCGTCTTTCCTCAGGTGACGGGTCTCGAGCACGATGAAACGGGGCATCCTTCGGCTAATCCGGAGATGCACAAAAGGATGATGGCGAAACGTCGCGACAAGATTAAGAGCCTCGCCGATGCCATGATGCCCTCTTCGGTTTATGGCGATAAGCAGGGAGATACTTTGATTGTCGGGTGGGGATCGACTTGGGGACCCATGCGCGAGACCGTTATTCGCGAACGAGACAGAGGCCGCAGTATGGGCCATTTGCATCTGCGCTATTTAAATCCATTGCCCAATGATCTGGCTGAGGTTTTCGATCGCTATAAATACATTCTGGTTGTGGAGATGAATGACGAGGGGCTCAATGGATACGGCCAGCTAGCAACCCTTCTCAGAGCGAAAACATGCAACAAATCCATCCGAAGCTTAACTAAGACGGATGGTCTTACGTTTAAAATAAGAGAAATCATGCTTGGCATTCAGGCGATGCATGACGAGTAGACCAATCGATCATCCATCTGATATAATTTGAAATGAGTTCATCACCGATTGCTGCGAAAGCCGAAAAAGGAGTTGTCAAAAAGAAGGGACTGGCGGCCGATCATCCGACTTGGTGTCCAGGCTGTGGCGATTTTGCCGTACTGGCATCCTTCTATAAAGTTCTCGAGAAACTGCAGTTGCCGCAGGAGCGAATTGTGACGCTGGCGGGCATCGGTTGCTCTTCTCGCTTTCCCTATTTCGTCAATACGCATGGAGGCCACTTCATTCACGGCAGGGCTTTGCCTTTCGCCTCCGGAGTTTCGCTGGGTCGCGACGATCTGCACGTGTTCGTTTTTGGTGGCGATGGGGACGGCTTTTCGATCGGAGGCAACCACTTGGATCACGCGGGTCGAAAGAACATCAACATGACCTATGTCATTATGGACAATAGCGTCTATGGTCTTACTAAGAAGCAAACGTCGCCTACTTCTCCACAAGGCTTTCGCTCGAAAACCGATCCTACAGGAGCCATTGATCGGCCTACAAATCCCATGCGAAAGATTCTCTCAAGTGGAGCGACCTTTGTAGCCCGCACCCATGCTACCCAGATCAAGCACATGATGGAGATGTATGAGAGGGCGATTCGGCATGAAGGCTTTTCCGTCATCGAGGTTTTAAGCGAGTGTGTCGAATTTTATGCGGGAGCCTTTGATGCGGCAATACCTCGCAAGGGTGGCGAGTTTATTACTATCGATGAGAGCGAGCATGATGTTGGTGACATGGCAAGCGCTCTGGCCATTGCTGAGGAGCCATGGCCAGGAAGATTCGGCGTTTTCTATCATGGCGAAGAGCCGACTAAGAATCTCCTTGAGCAGCAGATCGTGGATAAGGCAAAGGAGAAGGCCAACAACGCAAGCGATTTGGAGATGCTCCAATCGACCTTCGACTTGATGAAATAGGATCGAGGCGGATTCGCCTGCTTTCTTCGCTGCTTTTGCAATAGAAAACCCGGCTAAAAACAAGCCGGGTTTTATATAGTTAACCAACCAACTAAGAAAGAGAGATATTGCTGTGGTGGGAGCTAAATAGGCAGTTTGGGCGCTTACTGTTAATTCGGCTATCTCCTCGCTCTTCTTAACGTTAAAAACGCCTCAAAACCTCCTAGTCGCCTCCATCTATGGAGAATTCGTACCCTTTAAACAGGTATTTATTTTCCAAATACAAACTCTCGGATATTCATCGATTCCCTAAAGAAAAAGCCGACCCCAACAGGGTCGGCTTTTCTCATCAAAAGGAATATGTAATGTACTAACGTTAACTTATCGAATGGCCTTCTGCCGTGATGGCATCTGTTAAAATTATGATGCTTAGTATCGTTGTTTTACATCGCTTTTACAAGGAAAACGCTTTCTCAACTATCTGTGGGGAAAGGCCTTAGGATATTCTCACTCATTGAGTAGACTGGCAGGCACGACGTCTCCTCCTTTTCCTGTCGCCCATTCATATGGAGGAGCGTTGACTCTCTGGCCATGGCGAGCCGTAACCATACCCACGTCTTAGACTTGAAATCTCCTTTAATGATTGAAGCGGGCTGCTTTTTGATTGGTCTGCCCAAATTTCTACGATGCCCAACATTTCCCAACTTAATATCGCTGTCATAGGAGCTGGAGCCATCGGCTTGAAGCACCTCGAAGGGTTCTCCGGCCATCCTGCCGCTAGGCTAGTGGCAGTAGCCGAAACGAGCGTGGAGCGTGGTCAGGCTGCCATTGAAGCCTTCAAGGTGCCGACGCTTGTGAGCGATTACCGCGAAATTCTCAATCGCGAAGACATTGATATCGTTAGCATAGCTCTGCCGAACTATCTTCATGCTTCTGTCGCTCTTGAAGCTCTTGAGGCGGGAAAGCATGTGGTTTTGGACAAACCCATGGCGACGAATGCCGATGACGCGGAGAAAGTCGCGGCCCTAGCTCGTTCAAAAGGATTGCACCTTATGGTTGGTCAGAATCAGCGTTTTAGCCTGAAGGCCCAAACCTTGAAACAAATGTGCCTTGATGGAAAATTGGGAGACTTATATTACGCCAAAGCGACTTGGCTTCGTCGTAGTGGTATTCCAAGAATAGGCAGTTGGTTCACGAGTAAACAGTTCGCTGGTGGCGGTTGCGTTTACGACATAGGTATCCACGTCTTGGATTTAGCTCTCCATTTTCTTGGCGAATTCGATGTCGCTTCCGTTTCGGGTCAGACCTTTTCCAAGTTTGGTCCAAGAGGTCTGGGCGAGGGAGAATGGGGCAAATCGGAAACGAATCCTGATCAAGTTTTCGATGTGGAAGACTTCGCTTCGGCTTTTATACGCCTGAAGTCCGGGAGAGCGCTTCAGCTTGAAGTTTCCTGGGCGGCCCATTTGGAAACTCGAGACGTGAATGGCGTTCAGCTCTTTGGCGAGGATGGGGGGGCAACTTCCAATCCACTTAAGCTCTTTCGTTCCGATTGTGGAGAGCCCGTTGTTGAAGAGCCCGAACTGGCTGATCCGTTGGTGAATCCCGATCGTATGCAGCACTTTGTCGACGTCGTTTTGGGCGAGGCTGAATCCTTTGTACCCTTAGACGAATCTCTGAAGGCACAGCGCATTCTCGATATGATTTACAAGTCTGCCGCCACCGGAGAGGAAATCCGGTTGGACGTGTAATCAGCTCATACGACTCTTCGTTCTTCTCCAGAAGGAGCCCTTTGGACTGGTCTCGCACTAGCGAATGGCCTATGCCTTGGCTTGTTCGAATTACAATGCTGCGGACCCTATGAGATTTCGATTAAACATAGTCTTCCTTCTGACAGCCATCTCGATGGCTCCATTGGTTGCGCAGGATGGTCAGAAATCGGAAGAGACTGATGAGGAAGCTTCGGACAATTTGTCGTCTAATGAGAAGCTGGCCACTGAGACCAAATCGTTGGAAAAAACCCGAAAGGCTCGAAGCGGCAAGGGACTCAGTAAAGAGGAGCAATTGGAATGGGAGAAAAAGTTGCTCGGAAATGATCTGAAACATCGTGGTGATGTGGCTTATCTTCAGCAATGGTCCTTCAAGTCAGGTGTAACTCGACTGAACACTCCCTACTACGATGGATGGATCAATCTTATCCGGCAAAAGGGGGCCATCGAGGACTTTAGCGAAGGGGGAGATCCTAATGATTTACTGGCTGGAGTTCTCGTTAACAAGAACTACGTCGAGGCTTCCGGCTCTGATTTCATCAATTTCTACTCCCTCGTCTGGGTTCCCCAGGATTATGCCTTCAGTCTCTTCTCCCAGAGTAATTTCGATAACTACAAGTCAGCCTTGCGTGAATACATGATTGATCAAAGGAAGCTGCTGGCCAATCGAGACGATTTCGAATCCTTCGATGACTATATACGCTTCAAATTCGGCAGGGACGAGGAGATGGAAAGCTTTGCTGATGGCTATATGATAGAGGCTTCAGAGAGTGATGGTCACTTGACTTACTTCTTCACTTTCGAGGCGAGGCGGAAGGATAAAAAACAGGAATTCGTTTCCAGCATGGTGGGTACGCTCTCCTATTTTCTCGTTCGCAATAAGCTGATTAAGGTAGAAACGAGGATGGAATATAACAGCATCGACGATATTTCTCGAATTCTCGAGTTTTCCGATCGCTTTCGGGAGGACTTCGTTCTCGTTAATGGCTCCAGGAAATAGACCTCAGGAAAGCCTTAACTCTAAAAAGCAATGAGTCTGAACCGCTACGAGCAAATGCTGTTCAACTACTTGAATTCCCGGCAGGAGGAGCAGCGATTTTGGAATGCTCGCGTCAATGAAGTGGCTAAGCGTTCAGAAAGACAGGAGGCCGCTGTTCTTGATTTGAATTCCATGCTTTGGGAATATTTCGAGGAACGTTCTCGATTCGAGTCCCCGTTTCGCGAAGTCGCCATCCATGAGGGGATGGAAAAGATCAGCATGCTTAACCTCGCCGAGTATCTTTTAAGAGTCTGGGCGCCTCCGTTTAAGAAACCTGAGGGTTAATAACCTGTTGATAGATTGGGAGTAACCTAGTTATTCACGTTTTCGCCGTATTTATTTACGGAGAATTTATAAATATTGTTTTAAAGATACCCTTTAAAATCCAAAGCATTCCTGAAACCGCTCTTTAGGTGTAGATTAGTGCTTCTTCTAATAAACACCAAGGGTGGACACTCATAAAAATCACGACAGTTTTGGGAGCCCAATTGCTGATTTGGACTTGAAAAAGCGAGTTGATGGCCTCGCTTGTGATTCACTTGGCGACTCTCTCTTAGCTTCTGTCGTCCTCTCTTCGCCCATTCCAATGGTCTTGTCGGATCGCGAAGGAAGGGTTGTCTGGTTTAATTCAGCTTTCGAGAATCTCGGCCAATTTGAACTGGCTCGTTTTAAAGGGAATTCGGTTCGCGATCTTTTCGATGAGATCGACGATAGCGGGTCGGCTATCGAACAATTGCTCGTTTCGATTAAAGAAGGGGACGCGTTATCCAACGATCTAGAGCTGTATCTAAAATCTGGATCTCTCTTTAAGATTAGTGGTTATGCTGTCGCGGGGGTTGATAGCGACCAAGGCCTTTTTTCGCTAACCTTCCAGGCGGTTGCGGCGCCTAGGGAATCCGGTCGAAAAAAACAGGAGCCACGCTTGACCCGAAAATTGGAAAAGGCGAATGCGGATCTCGAAGACATGCTTGCTAACCTGCGGTCTGAAGTGGAACAGATCAAGGGAGCGAATGAAGCCAAGACGATATTCCTAGCCAATATGAGTCATGAGATTCGTACCCCTATGAATGCCGTGGTCGGTTTTTGCGATCTCTTGACGAATACGAGTTTGGATAGCGAACAGCGCGAGTGTGTCGATGCCATCTACTCAAGTGGTCAAGTGTTGATTCAGCTCATCAACCAGATTCTAGATTATTCCAAGATCGAATCCGGGCATCTCGAATTGTATAGCGAGCGGACCAATGTGCTTGAGCTGCTTGCCGAAACCCAGGCCATCATGGCAGGTCGCGCCCGCATGAAGGGAATCGATTTCGTCGTCGAGAAACCCAACTTGGAATATACGTATGTAATGGGAGATTGCATACGCATTAAGCAGATCATGATGAATCTTCTCGGGAACGCGATCAAGTTTACCAAAAAGGGTCGCGTATCCATCCAGGCGAGCTCTTCGAAGTCCGAGCTTGAGGGCTGCGCTTCTTTAAGGTTCGAGATAAAGGATACTGGAATCGGCATCGATGATAAACACCTGACAAAGCTGTTTCAGCCTTTTCGGCAAGGGAATCGAGAAGTGAATCGGGAGTTCGGCGGGACTGGTCTCGGACTGGCGATTTGCAAAAGCCTTTGCCTGGCGATGAATGGGGATATTCAGGTGGAGAGTCGCTCAAATGAAGGATCCAGATTTACATTCGAACTCAACCTGCCGATAGCTGACAAAGATGACGTCGAGGAGTTGCTTTCTAAGAAAGATGGCATAGGTTCCACCATGGACCTTCCCGGCCATTCTGATGATCGGATCAAGATTCTTGTCGTTGATGATAATCCCAACAATCTGCTGATCACAACCAAGCTTTCGGAGTATCTTGGCTACGAAGTGCGAACCGTTTCTAACGGTCTTCAGGCTTTGGAGGCCATTGAGGAAGAATGCTTCTCCATAGTGCTCATGGATATTAGAATGGCTCCCATCAATGGTATCGAAACGTCGGTGCGCATCCGTGAGGGAGAAGCAGGGGAGGCCAATCGTGATATTTACATTATCGCTTTAACGGCTCATGCGCTGGAGGGGGATCGTGAAAAGTGCCTCGATGCAGGGCTGAACGATTATCTTTCCAAGCCGCTAAATCTCGAGCAGCTTAGTAGATCCCTAAAACGCGCTGAGCATGCGATTGTGACGCAGGGGATTTAGCGTCGTGCCTTTTTCCGTTGCCAGCTGCCTAACTCGAAAGTCTCTATGTCTTTCGAATGGACAGACTAAGCAGTAAGGATAAGGCCCAGATGAGGAAACATGCTCAAAGGCTTAAGCCTTCGGTCCGAATCGGGCGAAACGGCATTACGTCACGCTCTTTGGAAGAGCTGGAGCAGGCCTTTCACAGCCAGGAACTCGTCAAGGTGGCCTTTTCTGGTGATCGTGAAACGGTTGCCAGACTGTCTGTCGAGTTGGAGGAGGCCTCTCAAAGCGTGTGCGTCGGAGGCGTTGGAAAGCGGCGAAGCTATTTCAAAGCGAAAAAGGGATTGGCCGGCGACCCAATTGCGACCGTTTAAGGACTGCTTATAGAATTTCCAAGGCCATTAGCGTCTTGTCGTCGATAGCGGATTTTCCTCCTTCGAATTTCTCGACGAAAGTGAGCGCCCTATCGGGAACGGCCTCTACGCCATCTTTCCAAAGTTCCGGTAGCTGACTGGCCAATTTATCTAGCCCTAGCATCTCTCCTGACCGATTCTCCGATTCGTAAAGCCCATCGGTTATAAAAAGAATCCGATCCCCTGTCTCTAGATTTACAAGCTGTTCTTCGTAAATAAGCTCGGGATCAATTCCCAATGGCATTCCATCTGCAGTAAGGTTTTCCACGGTGTTTTGTTCGTTCCGAAGAAGGAGGGCTGGACAGTGTCCTCCGCTGGCGAGTTTCAAATTCTTGCGTTCGTAGGAATAAAATGCCGCTTGAGCCGTGATGAACATGTTCAAATGACCAAGTTCTTCATAAATCTGCTTGTTTATCTGGGAAAGAAGCCAGCCTGGTGTTTCCGAAAAATTGAGACGCGATCGCACGGCTGTTCGAAATATGGTGGCCAGTAAAGCGGCAGGTACCCCTTTGCCCATTACGTCCGCAATGATGATAAGCAAGCCGTAGTCCTTGATTTCTATCGTGTCTATGTAGTCGCCACCTACTTCCATCGCGGTTACGCAGCGCCCGGTAGCGTGACAGAATTTATTGCTGGGAAAACTCGATGGCAGTAACGATTTTTGTATTTCCGAGGCCACTTCGAGTTGAGCGCTCGATCGCTTTTGCGCTTCGCTACGCTCGAAAGCTGACGCGCTGGCGTGGGCGATGCCAAAGAAAAGGGCAAATGATTCCCCCAATTCCTTGGCTGTTGTATTCAAAATATGAGGATCTAAATTATGGAACTTGAAGACGACCACTCCTGTCGTGTCTCTCTGGTAGGCAATAGGACATATGATTGCGGCTGCATTCTCTTCGTGAATCAGGTCCTCTTTCGCCAATGAAGAACAGTCTTCTATCAGAAGCGTTTTATTCTCCCCAAATGCTTGCGAAATTGCATGACCTGAAGATATGAATACGCTACTGTCTTTCGAATCAAGCGAGGAAGACCCTTCTGTGGCGGCGAGTTCGAGGAGATCGCCGCTAGCTAGCCAAACTCCGGCAAAGTCGATATTCAAAATGGATCTCATTCTTTGAATTCCGCTTTGCAGCGCTTTTTCAAGAATCGGGATATTCGCCAAATCCCAAGCGACTCCTTCGATGGCTTCAATTTTCGAATAGCTAAGCTGAAGCTCGTTTGTCATAGCCTGGAGCGTCTCGAACATGTCCTGCATTTTGCCCAAAACGCACACTTGTGAATACAATGATTTTTTGAATACGAAACGATTTCCGTATTCGCAAGGTTCTCGATGCCATGAATCGGCGATATTATCTATAAGAAATTCTCCACGGCCTCTTTCGTCCATCGGGTCGAGAGGAAGGCTGACTTTGTCGTCTTTTGGTTCGAATTGCCCAGGATCTTCAATCTCGACCGTCAGTTCGTCATCCTTCCAGAACCATTTTGCTTTAACTATTTTCGTCGCGTCTTCCTGGCAGCCATGCTCGATGGCGTTGTTCATGGCTTCGCAAAAGACAAGCTCCAGCTGAGGCCAGACGCTTTCGTCGATTCCTCTTAGCTGGCAGTATTTTCTTAGCGATTCCGCTGCTTGCGCTACATTCGCTAAGTCTGCCGGGACATCACAGTATCCTATTTCCGTATACGATACGTCATCCATGTCAGCTCGCTTTTTTAAAGGCGGCCTTCCAGAATTGCTTTCTAACAATCTTTTCTACGCCATGCTTCGAATCGAACGCCTGGTAGGCGGCGTGAGCCCATTCGTCGGGCTCGGTCGTACTGTGGCATCCATGGATATCTGAAAACGAGAGAACGCCTGGCATCACTTCCTTAAGCCTTTGCTCAAGCTCCTGGTCGACTTCCACCGACCAGTCAAGCGGCCGCGGATGAATCCCGATCAAGCGCATCCTTCCTTTGAATACCTCCTTGAGCCATTGAAGTCGACGCACGATCAAGGGGCCTTTCCTGCCTGTCTTGAGAAGCAGCTTTCCGCCTCTTCCGTCATGCGCTTGCAGAAGCGTCCAGTCCATCTTCGATATTGCGGCCAGAGGGGAAAAGACGATAAACAGGAAGAGGGCGGCCAGTCTTTCAAAAAGGGGAGCGGAACGAACGCGTTGTCCAAGATCGCTCAAGATGAATGAATCGGTTATGGAAACTCGACAACCGTGCTTTCCGTCAAGAAGCAGTCCTCCGTCCACCGCTACTTCTTCTAGCATAGTGTTTCGTCCCACCATAGTTCCTGGCATTACGATTGCGTTTTGCACTGTCGCGTTTTCGTCGATTATCGCGTTTTCGCCAACGCAGGCGTAAGGGCCTATCGTCGCATTAGCACCGATGTCGCAATTCCCTTGTATCCAAAAAGGCGCTTCAAGTTTAGCTTGGCTATGGATACGAGAATGAGGGCCGATCCAGCCGTTTTTCTTGAATTTCGTTTCAATCCGCAAGGAGTAGTCGTTGATCGAATCCAGCCACTCCCTATGCAAGCCGATCCAGTGTCTGAGCAGATCCCCTTCGCTTTCGACCGGTTTGGCGAACTGGTTATTCTTTGGCAGACCAACAATAGGCACGGCGTCCTCTGGGGCCTTTTCGTCTGAGGGGATGGGAATTACCTTGGTTGGCCGCGACCAGAAGGCTCCCTCATTCAAGTATTCGCGTACCTGGTCAGGCCGGTCGGCCGTGTAGAATTGGACTTCTGGAATGGCGATCTTAACCGCTTCGTCCATCCAATGAGCTATGAGTGGCTTATCGCCTACTTGCCAAAGACAAAATGGCGATTGGTTACGCCATATGGTATCCAAATGACTCCAATCAGGGATAAGCAGTTTCCAGATCCTTTTCATGGTCTTCGCTAGTAAGCTCCCTTGCCAAGAAGGACGGCGGGTACGGTCATAAAAAGCAGTTTTATGTCGAGCCAAATGCTCTTGGATCGGATGTATTCAACATCCAGTAGAACCTGATTCTCGAAATCGAGGTCAGTGCGGCCGCCAACCTGCCAAAAGCAAGTCAAGCCGGGCTTCGCGAGAAGCCTTTGACGATCTTCTATGGTGTAGTCTGCCACCTCGGCTGGGACCACTGGTCGTGGGCCTACGATGGACATGTCGCCGCGAAAGACATTCCAGAATTGGGGAAGCTCGTCGATCGAGTACTTGCGGATGAAATTACCGGTTTTGGTAATACGCGGATCGCCCATCAATTTTATAGCCACGGTGTCTTTGCACTGATGTTGCTCTATCAGTTTTCTGCCGACTTCCTCGGCATTGGTTACCATTGAGCGAAATTTCCAGATTTTGAAACTGCGACCTTTGTAGCCGACGCGATTCTGTTTAAATAGGATCGGCCCTCCATCTTCTTTTTTGATGGCGATTATGGTGGCTAGGTAGATGGGTGTCAGGGCCAGCATTGCGCAACTTGACACTACTATATCGAAAACGCGCTTAATGCCGTTCGTAGAATTGATAACGCTCCACCACACAACTCGCTTTCCATGGACGCGGAAGGCCATGCTCGCTTTACCTGTGGGCGTTGCGGCTCTGGCCCAATAATCCGCTAAGCGTTTATCGTTCTGGGTTTTCGGTTCCTGCATTGCTGGCTAAACGATTTTTTAAATCGACCAGAAATGCCTCTACAAAAGCGTTATCTTCTTCGGTTTTCCAGACGTGTTGAGCCCACTTTGCGGAGGGTTCGACAAACGTTTTGAACATCGGATATGCCCTTGTTTCCCAAAGATCCAGTATTTGCTCTAGCGAATAGCCTCTTTCCTGCAGATCTCGTCGAATCCTTCTGATTAATCGAATGTCCGCCGCGGCTTCTATGAAAACGGAATCGTCTAGGAGGGCGCGGATGTTGGGAAAGTGTAACGCGAATATCCCCTCGAAAAGGATGATGGGGAAGGGTTGAACGACGTGCTGATTTTCGATGCGAGTGTAATTCGAAAATTGATAGTCGGGAGCCGATATAGTTCGGCCTTGCAGGAGTTCGTTAATGTGGGTTTCCAACAACCTATCCTCTATTGATTTGGGATGATCGAAATTCGTCTTAGAGGCTTCCTCGAGGCTTAGATGGGAAAGGTCTCGATAGTACCAATCCTGGCTGATGCAGGCGACTTGGCCCTCGAAACGGGACTTCAATTTCTCTGCTAGCCAGGATTTCCCGGATCCGCTACCTCCTGCAATGCCGATTAACCAGCTTGGCCGTCCATTTTTTTCAGTCTGGGAACCTCTTCTCTCCATTCAAGCTTGGCTAAACTTGGCCGAATAAATGAGGGGTCTGCAAGAAGGGAATAATCCCTCAGAGGAATAGCAATTTATTGATAACATGAACTCAGTAATCGAAGGAAGAATCGACAACGGCACTCTCAAGCTTGGCGTTGGCGTCAACAGATTGGACGCCTCTTCTTCGCGTCATTTCAAAAAAGAATTCGAATCGCTTTGGTCCGATGGAATCCGGGATGTGGAACTAGACTTCGAGAATGTTGAATTCATTGATAGCTCGGGGGTTGGCGCGCTGTTGGGAGTCTATAAGCGTCTTCCGGAAAACGAGGCCTCGGTTCGACTGACCAAGGTTAAGGCTCCCGTTCAATCCGTAATAGAGCTGCTCAGGCTGCATCGGATTTTCGAGATATCTAACTGAAATCGAGTCCGGATTTAGTCTCCTCGACCACCTAGAACGCGGACTTCAGCGGAAACCCTCAAAAAGGGAGTCAATATTGCCTGAAAATAAAAAGTTTTTTAAAGCGATTCAGGCAGGCGCCGTTCATTAACAACAAATTCCCATACAACAATTTACAACGGTTCATCGCTCGTGAAGATCCCATTTCATCCTCCAGACGGCTACACGCTTTTTGGCTGAGAAATTGTCCCTTCGATTACCCTATTTCTCCAAGCCTATCGATATATGCATCCCACGTCTTCATACGAAGAAGCATTTCAAAAGTCACCGACGGCCCAATTAGTGGTGTCCGGCGGCAAAATCGCTTTCGGCAATCGAGCGGCCAGTCAAATTCTTATCCAGTCGACCGATTCCCAATCGATTTCGGATACCCCTCTGGAGGCGTTCTTTTCTGAAACCGAAAAGGCGACGAGTATAAACAATGGATCGATCGTTCTAAGACTTTCGTCGCCACTCGAAATTGGACCTAAGGCTTGTGATGTTACGGTTGTCCGAATGGGTGAAGACAAGAGCCTTTGGCAAATCCATCCTGCGAATGTCGACGAGCTTGAGTCGGAGGAAGAGGCTGATTTCCAGTGGTATGCCGCCATCGACGCCCTGCCCGATGGGATTGTTTTCGTTTCTCATCGCTCGCTAAGATTGGGCGCTCCCAAGGATTACGTTATTCTCAAGGCCAATCTTCCGGCGTGTTCCATTCTGAATCTCGACCAGGCGGATATCGAGGGCCGGCGTCTTCGGAATGTTTTGGCTTCCTATAACGATCTTGAAATCGACGATCTTTTGGAGAAGGCGAAAAGCTCGAAGAGTCGCATCACCAAAGAGGCGATCTGCCACCTGAAAGCTGGCGACTCCAACATTGTAGTGGCCGCTCACCAGATTCGTGAAAACGATTTCCTTCTAGCCTTCAAGGATGTTACTCAGGAGAGACGCGTCGAGCGTCAGCTTCAATCGAGTTCCACCGAATTGGAACGCTTGAGCGACCAAGTGCCTGGCGTGTATTTCCATTTGGAAATAAATAGCCATGGCGAGCCTTCCTTTCCATTCATAAGCGACCGTATTAAAGAGCTCCTGGGTATCGATGCGACTGATGTTATGGCCGATGCTTCGGCAGCGATGGGGGCGGTTTTTATCGAAGACTTGGAAAGAGTCTACGAGAGCCTTGCAGTCTCGGCCAGGAACTTGAACCCGCTTCATCTGGAGTATCGCGTGAAGGGGCCCAAGGGGCGTCAGAAATGGGTGGCTACTAAGGCTATACCTGAGAAACGGTCCGACGAATCTATCATTTGGTATGGGATATTCGAGGACATCACTCTTCGGAAGGAATCGGAAGAGAGGTTAAGAATGGTCTCCGCAGCCGTAGAGGCTTCCAGCGATTTTATCATAATGATGAATACGGATGGGGAGAGCATGTATCACAATAATTCCTTCACCAGTATCCTAGGCTACGACTCGATCGACCAATTGAATAAGGATGGAGGAGCGCTCGTCTTGTTTCAAGATATACGCGTATTCGAAAAAATAATACAAGAAACGCAGGAATATGGACATTGGCAGGGAGACGTTCATATGGTTACGGAGAGTGGCCGTACTCTCGATATCTATTTCCGGACGGTTTCGGTACGGGACGAAAAGGGACGCATTACAACTATGGTGGGAACGGGGACCGACGTTACCCACAACAAACGCCGTCAGAACCTCCTTAAGCGCTACAATTCAGTCCTTAAAGCTCAGAGCGAGGCCTCAACCGATGGCATTCTTGTAGTGAACGAGCGTGGAATCGTTTCGAATTACAATAAGCGTTTTTGCGAAATCTGGGAGCTTACTCCTAGTCTTATGGATACCGGCGATCCTGGAAAGATTTGGCAGGTAGCGGCTAAACAGCTCGAAGACCCCGCCTCCTACATGTTACGAGCTAAGGAAATTGCCGATAGTGAAAGCGAAACGACAAAGGATGTAGTCGAGCTGAAGAACGGCAGAATTTTCGAGAGAGCCTCGATACCAATTTCCTCACCGTTGGGCGAATCCTATGGTCGTGTTTGGTTCTTTCACGAGATCACAGAGCAAAAGCAGTCCGAAGAACGACTGATGGCCGCGACGCGAGAGGCCGAAGAAGCCAATGAAGCGAAGAGCTATTTTCTGGCTAACATGAGTCATGAAATTCGCACCCCGATGAATGGAATTATCGGCATGACGGGACTGTTGATGGATACGGAGCTCAATCGCGAACAGAGCGATTATGTGGAAACCGTGCGCGCTAGTAGCGAGGCCCTGCTGGTAGTCATCAACGACATATTGGATTTCTCGAAAATTGAATCAGGGAAGCTGGAAGTCGAACACATCATGTTCGACTTGAGGGACTGCATCGAAGAAGCGGTCGACACTCTCGCTCTTCAAGCCACCGAAAAAGGATTGGATATTGCGACTGTATTCGATAAGGAAATACCGAGTTCTCTTTTGGGCGACCCCACCCGTCTTCGCCAGATTATCGTCAATCTAATTGGAAACGCGGTCAAGTTCACAGAGAGGGGAGGAGTGATTGTACGCGTCTCTCCGTTCCACTTGCGGGACGACGATGTGATGTTACAGTTTTCCGTTAAGGATACGGGAATCGGGATTCCTCAAGACAGAATCGATGTTCTTTTTGATTCGTTTAGCCAGGTGGATTCCTCCACCACGCGCAAGTTTGGAGGAACGGGACTCGGGTTGGCGATTAGTCGAAATCTCGCAGAGCTGATGGGTGGTTCCATGTGGGTTGAAAGCGAGATAGGCAGTGGCTCCACTTTTCATTTCACTGTGAATCTAAGCAAAGCGGCTTTTGATTTCGACCTGAACACCTCCCTTTCCTCGAATGCCTTTAGCGGGAAGCGCGCTTTGATCGTGGATCACAATGAATTCAGCACGGAAGCCTTGATGGGTCGGCTGGGGATACTTGGAATCGAGGCGAAATCGTTTGATAGCGTTGCCTCCTTCGAAGCGGACAAGTCGATTCAAGATGAAGAGTGGAGTTTCGTGTTTGGCGAGGTTGGTATTGAAGGAATGGGTATAGATGTCTTTATTAAGAAGATTCGTTCCCACCTTGGTTTCGAATCGCTGCCTATCATTCTCTGCGGTCCTTTAGGTAGCATGCACGCGGGAGCATCCGATTACGAGAAAGTGCTTTCGCTGCTAAAACCGTTTAAGCTTGCTAGTGTTAAGAAATCCGCTCTCGAGGCGCTTGGACTTGGCAAGCAGAGCGTCAAAAAGCAGGCCAAAACCTCATCGCTTTTGGGCAATGACATGCCTCTTTCGATATTGCTGGCCGAAGACAATGCCGTGAACCAGAAGGTGGCGAAGCGATTGTTTAAGAAACTTGGATACGAAATCGAATTAGCCCACAATGGACTCGAAGCCATCAAGGCCTTGGAGAACGCTTCCTACGATCTTATCTTCATGGATATCCAGATGCCCGAGATGGATGGATTGCAAGCGACGCGAGAGATTATCGCCAAATGGGGCGAAAATCGCCCTAGGATTATTGCTCTAACGGCGAATGCTATGCGAGAGGATCGGGAGAATTGCTTTCGGGCTGGGATGGACGAATACCTAACTAAGCCTTTCAAGCCGGAGGAGCTCAAAGAGGTGATTATCAAGACCTATCAAAAGTTGAACGAATCTGAAGAAGGGGCTTTGCATAACCCCTTTTCTCCGGGGGAAAACTAAACCCTTGCTGCGAGACTCGTATTGAAGCTTCCGGTTAAACTCGAGTGCCCCATACGAAAGCTAGGCATCCCGCCTTGGTAAACTACTCGAAATCGAGCGGAAAGTCCGGCTTCAGTTCAAGCTTGCTTGCGAGTTCAGTATTCAAGTCGTCGCCTCGATAGTACAGCATGTCCCGCTTCGAATGAGCGGCATAGTTGGCGAAATGCACCAGGGCGACCGGGCAGAATCCTCCGCTATTCACATACCTAGGATCGTGGTGCCAAGCGACGGTTCGAATGATGGCTTCGGGCAGGCCCCACATGTAGAATAAATGCGCTCCGACCGAGGCGTGATCGCATCCTAATGTCGCCTGTTCGACTCTCCAGCAAGGTTTGTCTAGCTCCATCGATCGGCCCAGGATATCCGCATAGGCATTTCCCTCCTTGGCCAGGAGCACTAGCTTTCCCAAATCGTGTAGCAGCGTAATGCTGGCCGCCAGCTGTACCAGCTTAACGTCATTTACGAACTGCTTCATTTGCAGGGCGTACTGGCTTGTTTCGATGCTATGCTGAAGGATGCCATTGGCGATTTCCTGGAGTTGCGGACTCAAATTAAGTTGCTTCTTGGCCAGTTCGGCAATGGCGAGACTGCGAACAAAATCCATACCCAGCATCTGCAGGGCTTCGTTAATCGTTTCAACGCGTCCTCCAGCGCCAAAAAACGCGGTGTTAGCTACTTGCAGAATGCTAGCGTGAGCCGTTGGGTGCTTTGAGACGATCTTGCCAAGCTTCTCTATATCGCATTCAGGGTCCTCAGCTGACGCGAGCAATTCCTGGAGTGGCGTGTTGTCGACGTGAAGCTGATGCGTTTCCTCGACGACCTTACAGACCTTTTCTCTTTGAATGAGGGTTTGGGTTACAAAAACCTGCCTGATGGCGATGAGCACTTCCTTTACTTGGACCGGTCGCAACAAGTATCGGTGGGCAAGACCTGTGGCCTTTCTCAATATCTCTTGATCTTCTTCCCCGTGTAGAAGAATTCGTAGAATCTTAGGATGGTCTCTCTTGGCGAGAGCTAGAAACTCGGGTCCCAGCTTGTCCACGGCTTTCATGTCCGTGATTATCAGGTCTATGTCATTTTCCTGAATGGCCTTGATGGCCGAGCTGCTGGTTCTCGCTATCCGTATGTTCCAGTTCTTCTGAATCGCGGCTATATCACGTCCCAGCTTCTCTAGAGTCTTCGACTCATCGTCGCCGAGCAGGACGTTCAGCGCGTTTAGTTTATCAAATTTCATCGTTTCTTCGTTGGCGGAGTCTGGATTCATGGGAAGCTCGTTTGGCAAAAGCTCGCCTCGAGCGCTACGTAATTCTTGGAAAACCAAGATCTTATAAGATCTGGCTAGTAGTTTTATCGTTATTACGCCGCTCTGCGTTTAACAAGGTCGAGCATTATGATATAAAAGAATTTTAAATTTGGAACGAATGGGAGAAATCCTTGATTTTGCTAGGGTTTGTCACGTCGTGAAAACCATGTGTGTCAAATCGGATTTTTCCTTCCGTTTCCAGTCTGTCATATCAGGCAATTAACCCTCATCTGGAGAATTTGCAACCGTTCCTGCCCGGCAAATCCTTATTCAATCGGAAATAGGCTACGAAATTGTATTTTTCGGTCGATTTCTTGCTAAAACAGCCAAAAAATAGCATTTGTATGAAGAGAGCGAATACTATTGCGGGTAATCCTCATAAACCTCTCGATGCCGGTCGATTCCCCTTCCAAAAAGCTCGAAATTCTATCCTAGCCTAACCGCTTTTCTATGTTTTCCACGATCCAGACGGCGATTTTCCTTCCCACTTCAGCCTTGCTCATCGTATCCAGATTTTTAACATTATCTTCAGTTACGAAACTAGCCTGATTCTCGTTTTTGCCAAACACGGCTCCATTTCCCACATGATTTGCCACAATCATGTCGCACCCTTTGTCGAGAAGCTTCTTTTTTGCATTCTCGATGAGATTATCGGTTTCGGCAGCAAATCCAACCACGAGACTGGGACGCTCTTTTAGAGGAAGTTCTCCCACACTTCTGGCAATGTCCGGGTTTTGCTCGAATTTAAGCTCTAGGCCTTCTTGTTTTTTGATTTTCCGGTCCAGCCGATTGACAACCTTGAAGTCGCAGACGGCTGCGCAGCTAATGAAAATGTCTGCAGGCAGCATGCCATGGACCGATGCATTCATCTCGTCCGCAGAACTGACTTTCGTTATCCGGATTTTTGGATGGGTTGGAAGCGGATCGCTTACGTTTCCCGCAACTAGTTCGACCTCAGCGCCTGCTTTTGCCAAAGCCAAGGCTACTGCGTTGCCCTGTTTGCCTGAAGAGAAATTGCTGATATAGCGTACCGAGTCGATCGGTTCGATGGTTCCGCCCGTCGTTACGATAGCTCTCCTTCCTTCAAGCATTTCCGCATCGGCGAAAAACTTTTCGATCTTTTCATTTATGGTTTCCGGCTCGGCCATTTTGCCTATGCCCGATTCTCCGCATGCGAGGATGTCCGTTTGTGGAGGAATGACGGCTACGCCATCCTCCTTGATTTGCGAAAGATTACGCTGAAAGGCTGCGTTTTCCCACATCTCCACGTTCATGCTGGGAGCTATCATAACCGGCTTGTTTCTCGCGAGGAGAACGCTTGAAGCGAGGTCGTCGGCCAGTCCCTGAGCTATTTTGCCAATAAAGTCTGCCGTGGCGGGAGCCACTACAATCAGATCGCTTCGTCTCGAGAGCTCGATGTGATTCATTTCATGAGCATCAGCGTCCCACATCTCTTTGTGAGCTTTTTTTCCAGTCAGTGTCGAGACCGAAAGTGGCGTGATAAATTGAGCTCCACCACGAGTGAGCACGCCTTCTACCGTACAGCCGGACTTGGTGAGCAACCGTATAAGTTCCAATGACTTATAGGCGGCTATACTGCCCGTAATAATCAATAGAATACGCTTTCCGTTCATAGGCGTTCTTCAACCTTGATTCGCATTCATAGGCAACCTTGCTCCAGTTTAAAGCCTTTAGTTGATTTGGGCTATGAGCTCTTAGGACGCGACCGGAAGCAATTGCTGGTCAAAATCGGGTATTGCGTGCTAAACCCTTCTGATCGTCTCAACATGTCTATCACGTTATCAAAGGCTAAACTATCCGATTTTCGCAAATTGAGGCAGAAGAGGACGCGACGAAAAGAGGGAAAGTTTCTAATCGATGGCTGGCACATGCTTCAGGAAGCCCTAAAGGCTGAATGCCGGCTTCATGCGGTGATCTGGGATGTTGGTTGCGATCTTTCGAAAGACAAGGAGTCGATGTTGGGAGAGGCGATATCGCAAGCAAGCAGCGCCTATGAAGCTTCATCTAGTCAAATTCTCCAATTATTGGATACAACTACACCTCAAGGCGTTTGCGCTATCGTTGATCGTGTGTCCATAACTTGGGAGCTCTTTACCGAGAGACTCAAGGGAAGGGATGAATTGAGAATCGTCCTTCTTGACGAGGTTTCCGATCCAGGGAATTGCGGGACTATTATTCGCGCCTGCGATTGGTTTGGCATGGATGGAGTCGTTCTGGGTGAAAACTGCGCGGAGCCCGAGAGCGAAAAGGTATCCAGATCTACTATGGGCTCTCTGTTTCATATTCCAATTGTCTCTGGGGCGCCTCTCGAAACGGCGATTCGTTACTTAAAGAGCCTTGGCGCCCGCGTTCTGACCAGCGAGCTGGATGGCGATTGCGATGTGTATCATTTCGATTGGCCTGTCAAAGCCGCGTTGGTGATTGGCAATGAAGCTCGTGGCGTTTCCTCATCCGTATCCGAAGTTTCTGACACTCGACTTTCGATACCTCGATTTGGCAAGGCGGAATCGCTAAACGCCGCCATGGCGGCGACTGTATTCATGTCTTCGTGGCGTAATCAGACTCTGTGAAGAGGAATTAGTGTAAAGCTGGTTTATGCCTTGCCAGCCTGCTAGCTTCTTCTACTTTCCTTTTTCGATTTAATTATTCCCACCCAAGATCACTTTAAATTCACCGTATGGATTGGATTCCGAATATTGATGAAGCCCTTGCTACGAGCGAGCGGGAAGGAAAGCGATTGCTAGCAATCTTTAAAGGAGATGGCGATTGGTGCCCTTGGTGCAATCGGCTCGACGAGATCCTTGGCGAAAGCCCGGTTTTGGAGAACTACTTGGATTCCGAGGGAATTCTTGGAGCGAAGATTGGAATACCTCCTCGTGCCGAAGATACTGAGGGAATACGTCAGCGCTTTGGCATTACAGGAATCCCTTTCATCCTGTTTCAGGCGGATGATGGAAGGTTGGAGGGGACTACCGAATTTATCGACGAAGGCGATGCCCAAAGCTATGTCGACTGGATTGAAAGCGTGGACTCGAGTCAGCTGTAACCATTAATCGGTTACATTGATTAGCTGCTTCCAAGTCTTACTTCAGCTTATATTTTCTATCTTCGCCGCGATAGCGAATGGTCACGTATTTGCTATCAATCTCAATGATTTGAGCTCCTGAGATACGATCGCCAACGCGTCGAATTCTTCCATTAACACTGGCTGCAGGATTCATCGGATTGTAGAAGATCCCGGTTAGGCGAATGGTTGGAAAGGTGTCTTTCGGTTTAGCCGCTACCTTTATCTCTTCTTTAGGCTTAGCCATTGTGGTTTCGATTTTTGAAACTTCCTCTTTCTGCGATGCAGAGGTGTTCGCAATCTCGTCTATGGAATTCGAGTTCTCCTTGGCGACCTTATTCGCCTCTTCTATTATCGTTTTAGCTGAAGCTGGCTTTGTCTGCGGTTCGCTTTCCTGTTTATTCTCTACTAAAGGGGATTTCTTTTCAGGCTGGGTGATGGAAGCGGTTTGTTGAGCTTCCTTATTTTCCTCAACTTGAGCGGCATCCGCGTATTCTTCTTTTGCGGTTGTTTCGGGAATATTCTCAATAAAAAGCCAAGCTGTTAAAGCTAGGCATGCTGCAATCGCCGTCCCGATCAGCATGACCTTTACTGCGGAGGGACCTTTATTCGACTTTGATGTGGGATTTTCTGCGGCCTGCTCGTTCTTATGGGAATCGTTTCCAGACGTTGCCTCGTCTGGAGAACCCGATGCTGACTCTTTTTGAGGATCTCGAGCCGGTTTTTCAGTGAGTTTTCCGGCAACCACCTCTTTCCAAGCGTCAACGCTGTTTATGTGACCGATTTCTTCAAGAAATCCTTCATCGATTTTCGCATCTGGGTGGGGTTCTTCGCCAGGATGACGTTCCCATACAAGGGCATTGGCGCTATGCACTGCAGCCAGAGTAGAGAAGGAGGATCCGAAAGAGTTGATGGGCTCGTGGTGCAACGCCGCCGACTCGACGATCATCACAGGCAATCCCCATCTACCGAGGAGATAGGCTCCCACTTCGGCGTGATTGCATCCTATTACTTCGTTTTCCGTTTCCCAAAGCGGTCGATTTTCTTCACGGGCTTTAGCTCGAGCCTTATCGAATTCTTCAGGTACCGCATTTATCAATACAAGTTTTCCTACATCGTGAAAAAGCCCTGCCGTGTAAGCTTCTTCGGCGCTATGCTGATCCTGCTTTTCATATTGAGCAATGCGCTTTGCGGCAGTTGCTACACTCATACTGTGGTGCCAGAGTTGATCTGCAAGGGCTTGCTGATCACTCGTGCGGCCTAGCTTTCCAAATACTTGAATTGCCAGTACTAGATTCTTTACCGTTTCCAGTCCTAGAATGCTGACTGCCTGAACGATGTCGGACACCTTCTCTTCGATTCCGTAGTATGAGGAATTCACGACTTGGAGAAGTTTGGCGCTAATGGCTAAGTCGCCCGAGACAGCCTGGCCAACATTCTCCGCCGATGCGTTACTCGAATTCAAGGCGTTAATCACCTTTAAATACATTGGAGGCAAACTGGGAAACTCGTCTAGTTTCGCGACAATGGATTTAATCTTTTCGTTACCAAGCCATGTATCCAAGGCTAGGGTACGCTGGATCTCTCCGATCAACGTGTCAGCAGGACACGGTTTGGGAAGAAAGTGGAATGTACTGCCTATACCTTCATTGAGCAGCTCTTTTTCGTCCCCATCGGCCATGATGAATCGTTGCGTTGTCGACTCGGCTTCTTCTACCGCTTTCAGCAATTCAGTCCCCTCCATTTGAGGCATGTGGTAGTCGCATATGACAATGGCGGGAGGATTGCTCTTGATCGACTCTAGAGCTTGCTCGGGATTGTTGGAAAATTCCAGAGTCCACTGGTCGGCCTTGCGGGCTAGACTAGCTTTAATCTGATCGAGACAATCGATCTCGTCATCTATGAAGAGTATCCTTGTTTTCATACGCGATATAGGGCCGAATGATAGCTTGTCGTTAGATCCAGTTAGTATCGGATTTCTAAGGTCTTGCTTGAGAAAGGCCCCTGCGTTTCTCTTAGGTTAACTGACTTAGTCTGGGGTGGTTCCTTCAGATTTGGAGGAATCTACTTATCTCATCTAAATGGATCCAATTACGAAATCCTAACTTGTGAGTCTTCCTTATAAATATGAAGGTCTCGAAGCTCGATTTTTCGACGAAGTCGATGGACTCAACGAATTTGATGATTTAGGTTTCTACAAGTGGTTTATCGATGCGAATCCTGGGTCCACCCTCGATCTCGCTTGTGGAACTGGGCGGCTGCTCGTCCCACTAGCTGCTCAGGGCTATGAAGTCGTAGGCCTCGACGTCTCGGAAGAGATGCTCGCGATCTGTCGTGAACAGCTTGATAGAGAAGGATCCCACTCGAAGCTTATCCATAATGATATGAGAATTTTCCATTTAGAGCAGGCTTTCGCCAATGTGATTGTACCGGGATTCAGTATCCAGTTGTTGGCCGATCTTGCAGATTGGAAAAACTGTCTTGAATCTTGCTACCGGTGCCTCAAGTCGGATGGGCAGCTTCTTTTGTCTCTCTATTATCCGTTGGAAATGCTGGAATCAGGAAAGACCGAGTCGCGATCATCGGAACGAAAGCGAGTGAACCTTGCGAATCGAGAAAGCGTGGTTGCTCTTCAAAGTTGGAAAATCGATTCTAAAGAGCGGCGGCTCAGGCTAAGAAATGTGTATCAGAAGTTTGATGCCAAAGGAGAGCTGTGTATTGAAGAAGAGAAGGAAATGGAAATGCGTTGGGTCGAATTATCTGAAGTCATGGAGCTTCTAGGTGAAATTGGATTCGCCGATTCAGTCGCTTATGGCGATTTTCTGCTTGATGGAGACGTAGATGGAGCCGAAGCGGTATGCGTAGTGGCTTGGAAATGACGTTTCCATAAACCAAAGAATTGGAATTATGGTTTTGGATGGCGTGCAGAACAAGGACACTATCATAAAGGGGTTTATAGTCGTTTTGGGTCTTGTCTATGTTTTATCGTACCATGCTTGGTTTGGAGGCACCCCAATGGGTCTGGCTCCCGTCTTGGATGGGAAGCAGAACATCTATTTGGCGAAGCTCATAGCGGAGGGCGATTTAAGCGACGAACCTTTCCACAGATCTCCTTTTTATGTGCTGACCTTAGCTTTTCTCCTGAAGCTAGGACTTCCTTTCTCCATGCTGCCGTATTTCGCGCGCTTGTTGAATGTCGTAGCTATACTGGTCATCGTCTGGCAGACGCTCCGTATTCATGAACGACTTTGGGGAAAAGATGCGAATCTACTGTTTACAGGGCTTTTAATCGCGTTCTATCCGGTGCTCGTTTTTTTCTCGGCTGAACCTTTGGATATCACGATTGCGACTACGTTTTTTTGTGTAGCGATTCGTTTGATACTGGATTGGCTGGATTCTCCGTCGAGGGTATCAATCCAGATAAAAATAGCGATCGTTTTGGCCATCGGATCCATTTATCGTTCTCATATTCTGCCAATCGCTTTTCTGTGGCCATTTTTGGCTCTTTGCTGCTCCTATTTTCATTGCCGTGGCAAAAATTGGATGCTGGGCGACAAACTGAAGTACGCTTTTTCGCCTGGATTGCTGGCCATCATTATCGCTTTGCTGTCTCTCCTCACGGCCAATATTCTTTTTACAGGAAACGCTCGCGTCATGCCATGGCAGGGTTCCTATAATCTTTGGCTGGGCAATGGACCACATGCTCAGGGCAACCTATACGCGCAGCAAATCTCCGTTCGCGTTGAAGGTCCGCACGAGAATCCGGCAAAGGTGGAGTCATTGTTATTGTATGAGCAGGAAACTGGAAACACTCCCCCTCATGACATCGACGCAATGAATCGATTCTGGCTGAAGAAAACGTCGAGTCATGTCATAGATAATCCAATACAGTGGTTCGGATTAATGGCCAGGAAAGCCTACTATCTTGTGAACAACCACGAACAGTACGATAATAAGACTTATGGCTTTCAAAAAGGGCTTTCGCCCATCCTTAGATATAATCCATTGGGATGGGCTGTCGTCTTCACGCTTTTCTTGGGAGGGATGTATTATCTTGCGAAGAAAAAGCCGCTCCAGGCCTATGTGATTCTTACCTTACTTGTCTGCTACGGCTTGGTTGTCATCCTCTTCTACACTTCCAATCGTTTTCGCGTGCCGATGATTCCCATTTTCTGTAGCGTTGCAGGAGCCGTTCCTAGTCTATTGTTTATTTCTGTAAAAGAAAAGGCCGCAATAAAAGAATGGGTTGTTCTGGGCTCTATTGGTTTCATAGGTCTCTACGTGAGTCTTAGCGGTCACTGGAACGTCCGAGGCAAGGATACGCGCGTAGCCGATTTAGCCCTCATGGCTTCGGCGGCTAACGAAGTGGGGGAAGATCGTCTTGCCTTGGAGTACGTGGATTTGGCGATTGCCCTAGGGGCGAAGCATCTCGACATCTGGCGGACCAAGGTGCCGGTCGAATACAACCTATTTATAGGGGGAGAATTGCGAATTGACGAAGATTTCCTCGAAGCGCGTCTGGATGTATGCGATAGGTTGATACGGCAACACCCCTCTCCAGTAGTCGCTTTTATCGCTGGCGTCTACAGCTGGAAGCTCGGCGATCCTATTAAGGCGGAAGCTCTTTGGAAACTGTATCCAGGAGTACAATCTCAAGATTCCATTGCCGCTCTCCTAATGACCGATTCCGACTTCGCTTATGACGCTGATCAAACACCGATTCGCTCGCCCCTTCTTCACTATGCTCTCTATCAACGAAAGAGTCCTGAAGGAATCGCTTGGTGGAATAGTATTAGTGAAGAGCGGCGAGCGAGGATCGCTAGCCTTGCGAATCTACTGTTCACCGAGTTGGATGGATTTTAGTTATCGCGTTGGCTCGCGAGGGCCGATAACAACAGCCGATTAGCTGTTCCTTGCTCCTTTCAGATCGAATTTTGCCGAGATGGAGGGGAAAGCGTTTCAGCGTGTAGTAGGAAAGGGTTGCTCGCCCGATTGCTACGACCAGAGAAATAATCGTAACTTGTCTTGATGCGAGCGTATCGAGCGTGGGTATTTCGTTAAGTAAGCTTATATGAACCAAACCGTCGGCATACTTATGATACATATACAGACTGTAGGAGATTCTGCCGAAGAACCGAAGCGATGGAGGTCGGATCATGCCTTAGGCGGATAACGCTCATAGGATAAAGCGAAGAGTTCCTGAACTTCTGAGATTGGTGGTTCGATCTCGAAATTATTTTGCTACTTCTGGTAAAATAAGTTTCAGAAATATGGTGATCTATGGCGACTGCCTTCTAGATCAGAAGGTTGAAGGCTGTGAAGTGGTAGGCCTTACGGTGTAGTCTTAGTCTAAAAATTCTGCCTATAGTTGGGCTCGGAAATATATCGGATTCTACGGTAGGGAATTCAGCCAATCTCTATACGCCTTAGGATCGATATCCTTATGAATCTGCAACTCTCCCTGATCATTTTCTCGAGTGCGGCTTGCATCTGATTTATAGCCGACAACCTTGCTAATACGAGTGAAGTTAAAAGCATGAGTAGGAAGTTCTTCCTCGATTCTTAATATGAATCGATCATCGACTTGGTTGGATGGCAAAATAGTTTTAACAAATTCTCCGTCGACATTTTTCATAAAGCCGCTCTGGACAAAAAAGACGTCGTCATAAGTACCCATTTCGGAGTGCAATTTTATAGCTTCAAAGCGATTGTTCACTTTATCGATTCCCATATTATTTATATCGTGAAGCTCAAGAAAGTTCGTTCCATAGTTCGCAAAGAGATAGTTCCCGAGAGGTAGACTGTGGTGAAAGTCCAACACCCAGGCAATGCGGTGATGAAAATGGTTTCTATTCGTGTACCAAGATTTCGAGTAGAGAGGCAAAGCTCCGGCGAACGATATTCCAACTACTGCATAAAAAAGAAAGCGAGGTTTCCCTGCGTGCTTTTGCAGAAGGTCTAGTAAGTAGGCAAAGGCTATAACTGTTAATAGAATAAACGGTAGCCCTAGTCTGGACACGAGAGGATCGTTTAGCTGCCCATAGGTAAATGATAGAATGAGAAGCAAGTGGCCGAGAATGGCTATCACGAAAAATAGGATAACCAGAGTATTGGGGTCCTTTTCAACTAGTTTCCTCCCTTTTCCGACAAAGATTGCGACAAGAATAACCAGACTGATACAGCCAGGAATAGAGACAAGAGGATTGTTGGCTAGACCAAAATCGAAACCGAAGAGAAACTTCGAAGCATTTGATAAGTTCTCCGGAATGTATGATAGACTGAATAATCCTCCTCCCTCTAGTTGATACTGCTTATAAAATTCGTCGGAGGCCGTGTATCGGAATTGCCAAGCTAATGTTAAGAACAAGAGTGGAATAATACATGCGATTAGCCCAAGTTCAATTTTCTTCGAACGCATCCATTGGACGAGGATGAGTGCAAGCACGGGAATGGTGAATATGGCTGATTCGTAGCGAGTATGGGCCAGTGCCACTGTGGCGACGAGCAGGACGTTAAGTCTTTGTAGAGTTGGCGTGTTCCAGTATAAACAGGCCAGCCAGAAGCTCAGTAAAATTAAAGTTATATTTAGTATCGCGAATCCGCCGCTGCTTGATGATTGTTCAATTAAAGGCGTGGAGAGAGCTAGCAAAACCGCGAACATGGCCGTTTGCCTATTTGCTATGCTCTCAATACAATTGTATAAAATAGTAAGAAATAACGCTGTTAACAGAAAGTTGAGATAAAATGCGTTTTCGATCCGGAATCCCGTGAGATCGTGCACCGTTGCTAGCAAAACGGGAAAGAGAAGAGGGCGTTTGTCGATAGCTTCGATTCTTTTGGCTTCCATCACAGACGACTCCGTCATGATCGGTAAGCGCTCCTTATGAATGTTCTTGGCAACTAGGCTTAGGTTGGGCTCATCGAATAGTATTTTAAACCCTCCTCCTTCTCGTGTATATAAAAAAGTTGTGCAAACTATGGCTATAAGAACCACAATCCAGTTCGACTTTCTAGTCGCCCATCTATACAACTGTTTATAATAAGCCTTGTAGATAGTAAATAGTAATAAAAATAAAATAGCGACAGCGTTCCAGTACCCAAAAAATTTATAACCGGCTTCCGATTGCTCTAGATTTAACGCAACAAATCCCAATAGTATCGCGACAGTCGCTGATATTGAAAAGAGTAAATGTAGCCATAAGCTTTTTAGAGAACGGAGATAGCTCATGTATTAACTAGGGTAGACTATTTTCCCAGACTGAAACTGCCTTCTTGTCGAGGGGTCGGTAAAGTTCCAGCGGCCCTCCTTGCGAGCTGCTCTCCTCTGTCGGGCTTTCTTCAAAGTCCCTCAATCGGCTAATTCTTGTAAAGTGATATGGGAAATAAGAAATTTCGTCAATAGGTTCAAGAAGACATCCATGGGGTTCCCTGTTGCTTTGAAACACTTGCTTAACAATCCTGCCGTCAACGACGCCAATCATTCCACTCTGGATAATATATATGTTGTTGTATGTGCCGAGTCGCAGATGCTCTCTGAGAAATTCGCTTCTATTTCTTGCTCTTGCGAATGACATGTTATTTATTTTATATAATTCTAACGCTTTTGGGGCATAAGTAATATATAATGAATTCTCGTCCTTTCTTTGTCTGGCATGATGCAAAATCCATTCAATTCGTTTTCCCATCGGGTTTACTTCAGAGTATTTAGGATTTGCATAAAGTGGCAATGAGGATGATACTGTAGCAAAGAGTACAATGTACACTAGATGTCGAAGCTTGTTTTTCGTGGTCCAAATATAGCCTAGTGCAATTCCTGATGATACCAACAATAGGAAAATAAAAGGCAGGGCCAATCTAGAGACAAGAGGATCATCAACCTGGCCGTATGTAAATGTTAAGATAAAGAGAAAATGAATAGCTATAAATAGAAAAAATAAGTATAAAACGCCTACTTCTGGACCGCTTTCCTTCCATGCCTTCTTTTTGAAAAAATGATATACTATGAATAAGCTGCTTAACGATCCGACAATTCCTATTATTGGAATATTCACTTGGATTGGAGAGTAGCCGAAGAAAAATCTGAATGCGTGAACGATGTTTTCCTGGAGGTAGAGCAAGGAAAAGGACTGTGGACCTTCTAGTTTCGTTTGCCAGAAATCCGGAGACGCTAAAACATATCTAAACTGCCAGGCTAGTGGAAGAAATAAAAGGGGGATGAGCACAGTGATTAAAGGCATTCGAAATGGATGTCCTCTTGCATGTCTCGCTACTATAGCGATTACCATTGGGACTAGAAATATTGCCGATTCGTATCTAACATTTGCCAGCGCTATACCGGTAAGAAGCAATGCGCTTAACCGTGGACCGTCAGGAATTTGCCAATAGGCTATGGCCGTGACGATGCAGACGAGCAATAGAAAGATATTGAGGATCTCAAAACCTCCGCCTCCTGAATTTTGCTCTAGGAGAGGAGTGCAGACCCAAAGTATTAGACCTATTGAAGCTGTAGCTTTGTTAAAGAATTTCTCGAGAAAGAAAAACTGGAGGGCTAGAAAAGTGGCTGTTAGCGAAAAGTTGAGGTAGAAGGCGTTTTCAGGTCTATAACCAAATACGTCATGCGCTAATGATAACATCAGCGGGAAAAATAGAGGTCTCTTGTCAATGCCGCTTAATGTCTGTACACCTTGTAGGGATGTCTCGGTCACCACAGGGATTCTGTCTCGATGCATGTTCAAAGCGGTGTTTGATAACATATACTCATCGAAGATAATTCTAAATCCACCGCCTTCCCTAGTGTATAGAAAGAGTGCGGCAAGGAATGAAATTCCGATTACCACGAATGTTGATTTCTTGGTAAGGTAGCTAATAAAAACTTTTTTGTATGCCTCTTGTATTGAGTAGCCCCATAATAGAAAAAGAAGAAGAGCCATCCAATATCCAAGACTAATAAATAGATTTCCAGCCTCTTGAGCATCTACGGCAATGAATCCCCAATAGACTGCTATCATTCCGGCGATAGAGAAAGCAGTTATGCGATAGGCATCTTTTCTGCCTTTAAGTCGTATCATTTAGAGGTTCGTCTGCTAGTTGCGAATTTTATATTAACTAAACCAAACCAGGCCATCTTTAAAAGAATCCAACCATGGCTGAATCTTGAAATATTTGTATCCCCATACAGTCGGTCTTTATATCGAACGGGGATATCACGTATCTTCAAATTCAATAAACTAGAACCGAAAAGCAGATTGAAATCCCCAAACGGATCGAAATCTCCAAACTCTGCTATGCGTTTAAGCAAGCGTTCGTAATCGCTTTTCAAGATCATTTTCGTTCCGCAAAGACTGTCCTTTAGATTTTGGTTCAGTATGAAGCTTAGTGTGATTGCGAAGAACTTGTTGCCTAGCAGATTCAGGAAACGCATGGCTTTCGACTCCATGGGATAGACCAGGCGGCTCCCGTTGGCGAATTCGCAATTGCCCGAGCAAATGGCCTCGAAGAATTTAGGCAGATCCTCTGGGGGAGCCGTTAAATCTCCGTCCTGGATGACGAGCACATCGCCTGAAGCCATTGAAAAGCCCTTGAATACTGCATCCCACTTCCCTTTTCCCGGCTGTTGAGCGTACCTTACTTTGTGCGTTCCCTCGTAGGCTGCTACCTCTCTTTGAATGGTTTCCCACGTATCGTCGGCGCTGTTGCCTTCGATGAATATCACTTCCGTTTGCTTTCCTAAGGAGGGGATTCGATCCAAGGCGGGCTTTATGTTGCCAGACTCGTTACGGGCGGGAACAATGATTGAGCATGAAAGATCAGATGGACTGGCCAAAGGTATTCTTGGCCTTGCCGTAATGAAAATCGTAATACCGAAGTGCCGAATGAGAGGAAGGCGGGCAAGTAGACGATTCGCCAGTGGAGTCATGATCGGAATCTCGAAGGGAAGGAGCTGCTCGCTCGAGCTTACGACGACTTCCCAACCGCTGATTTCGAGGAGGTTGATAAGGTCCTGAGTTGAAAGCCAGTTGCTCGGCGGCTGTTTCATGACCCGGCCAATGGCTTCCCCGAATCTTAATACTGGTCGCCATGGCGTATTCAAAGAAGTGATATGAAGGCGTGTGCGCGGGTGGGTCGATTCCAAGATGGATTCAAAACACGCCTGGATGTCATCTATATACCCTAGGAGATAATCGAGTACAATGTGATCGAAAGTATCTTCAATGTTAGCTTTAAAAACATTGCTCTGCACAAAGTTGAGGTGATCGAGTTTGTATCGATTTTTGGCTTGGTCGATCATTTTTCCGCTTATGTCGACTCCTAAGCCTCTAGAAGGCTTTAGGCTGGCAAGCAAATCGCCCCGACCGCATCCCATTTCCAAAATAGAAGATCCTTGCGGAATACGTGAACCCAAAAGCTCTTGTATTTGCGAATGGAATGATCGCTGGAAATTCCTAGCCCGATGGTCATTCATCGCAATGTGATCAAAGTGTTGCTCTAGATTCATTGTCTTTTTTCGATGACTATCACCATTCTTAAGCCAATTATCTTTAAGATCTTTTGAGGTAACATGGCCTCGGCCGCGAGAATAGGATTTACCAAAAAGGCCGGGACCATTGACGGTTTGGAAAACCCGCCAGTAAGGGGATAGGCGAAAAGATCCCTGTACGTAACGGATTTTATGTTTAATCCGATTCTGTCGAGTTCTCCATTGCTATAGCTTCTATGAATTTTAAATAGAGCCCATCCGGCGCCCATATTGGCAAAGAAGCCATGGCTGTCTGATTTCGATTCGAAAGGGGGAGCTAGAGTCTCGGCATTGCATGGTTCCTCATGAAATAGTCTATAGAAAACATTCCCCCATGGAGTAGCCGCTGGTTCACATAGAATAAGTCTACCTCCTGTCATCAAGTTTTTAGCCACGCTATTAAAAAACCTCATTGGAGTCTCTAGATGATGAAGAACGTCTATGGCAATGATGTTGGCCCAAGACTTTCTTAGTTTCTCAATGGCGTAAGCGTCTACTGTGTGATTCGAGTAGGGAGTTTGTCTAAGGTCGCTCGTTATTACTTCCGGATCGACAGACTTAATAAAGCTGCAGCCTGAGCCGATTTCAAGGGTGCTCCCATGGATTCTCTTTTCTAGCAAATCCTTAAAAAGTGACTTGTAATAAGTTTGTAGAGCCTTGGATCTTTTCCATTTCTCCGACGAACCTTCCAGCAGGGAGAGATCGTATGTATTACTTGGCTCTGAAGATCCCGTCATCATGGTAGTGAATTAAGCCAGCCTTCCTTCGACGCTTCGCTTATTGGAAACGAAAACTTGTCGTAAGGGTAAGGATCAATGGTCGGCTCATTAAAATTTATATCAAGCACTCGACTAATTCTTATATAATTAAACGGGAGAAATGAGATCTCCTTATCTGTTTCTAGTTTATAGTTCTGTGAAAGTTCCCAGCCCGGTAGAGGTTTTTTAGTGGCGGAGGAATCGTTTGGATCTATGTACAGCAGCTGTACGGCGTAAATTGCTGAGTAAGTTCCCAATCGATTTGGGCTATGCATAGCAATTCTGTCATACCCGGCATTGGCTTGGTTAATACTGATGTTATTGATACTATGCAGCTCAAGATAGCTTTGAAATCTTGAAATATATAAAGGATTTTCATCCTGTTTCTCTTTCTTGTCACTTACAATCCAAGAAAGATAGTCTGGAATGGCATTATTTTCCGAATACGAGCTTTTCGCGTAATTCGGAAGAGAGTTAAGTACGATTAACAGTATTGCAATCGGAGTCAGGAATTTATATTTGGAGGTGCTGACGTTTCGAAGTCCGAATGATGATGTAATAATCATCAAGATTATAATTGGAAGTGCCAGTCGAGAGGCGACTGGATCCGTAAAGGAACTCCAAAAATATGAAAAAACTAAACCTAAATATACTAACAAGCCTAATAAAAAGAAAACCAATATAACACTTTTTGACTGTTCATTTTTTTGAGAATTTTTTCTTCCTAGAATCTTTATTAAAATATAAGCACAACTTGCTGTAGATACTATTGAAATTAATGTGTTGGTAGGATAGTTTTCACTCGAAATAAGAAAAAATTTGAAGGCTTCACCAAGGTTTTTCGGAATGTATATCAAGCTAAAAATGCCCGAGAGATTTTCGTTTTGATGCCAGTGTTCCAGTTTCGTTATGGATTCTTTTTGCACCCATACTGCAGGTACTAAGAGAATTGGAATGAGTGATTGCGCATATTGCGTATAAATTTTCCCGTTTCGAAAAGATACGAAAATCGATGTTGCAGCTACTGGAAGAATATAAATAAACGACTCGTATCGCGTGTTGGCGACGGCGGCGGCTAGCAGAAAAAGCAGTGTTTGTTTTTCTTTGGAGGGGGATTTTGCAAACTCTATGGCCACTAGGAAAATAGCGAGGATCAATGTAGAATTGAGCATATCAAATCCCCCTCCATTCGAATTAGCTGCTATTAAAGGAGATGAAATGCATAACGCTATGGAAATATATCCCGCCTTTCGGTCTGCTATTTTTCTCGTTGTAGAGTAAATTAATAGGAGAAAGGCGAAAGTGATAAATCCATTTAAATAGAATGCATTGACGATACGGTAGCCAAACAGATCGTGAACATTGGCCAGGAGGGTGGGGAACATAGCCGGTCGCTTATCGAGAGTCGATACCGAAGCATGGTCTACTGAATGGAGCGACGATCCTGTGGCAACGGCCTCGCGAGATTCGTGTATGTTTAAAGCGATATTCGATAAAAGCGGTTCATCGAAATATATTTTAAAGCCAGCTTCATCTCTTGTATACAAGAAGAGTGTTCCTGCGAAAATAGCTAATAGCAGTGGCCAGTTTCTCCTCCATAATTCAGATCCGACTAGTTTTTTGTGGTATAGTGAGACTAGCCAAACTAATGTGCAGATAATGATCAGTTGAGCGGCCCAATAAGAGAAAAGGGAAATGGCGTTTTGAATTATCTCGCTATGCGATAGAAGAAACGCTGCTACAATTGATACTATTGCCGAGCTTGCAAATAGAATAGCCTGAAGTCGTTGCTTAACTGATATTTCCATGTTGGTGGGATGGAATTATGGAAATGTATTTTGTTAGTGTGCGAGAAGGTACTCTAATAGTCAACGATGGTATAGAGCATAACTAAATGAAAATAAAAAGCCATGCCTGACGGCATGGCTTGGAAAATTGTAAATTCTCTTTGTAGAGAATCAGGTAGTAACGTTAGCTTAGTTTCCTAAGCGTTGACCTTCGTCATTGAAGCTAACAGCAGTACCGCTATTGACCAAGGCATGGCTCATGTTGAAAGAAGCGCCTGCTGAGATGGTCGCAGGAACTGCAGTGTAGTCTCTGCTGATTTGTTCAACATAATCCGTGATGGCGCCGCTGAGATCACCTGATGCGGCAACATACGCTAGACCAGTTAGCTGGCTCTGACCTGTTTCCAGGAAGTACTGCTGAGCAGCAGAACCGAGCTGACGGGCGTCGTTGTCCATACGGCTGGTCAACGAGTTACCACGAACCTGCTGGAAGGCTGGGATAGCCATTGCAGCCAAAAGGCCGATGATGACTACTACGATCATGATTTCTACCAAAGTGAAACCCTTTTTCGATGTGTTTTTATGCATTTATTATTCCTATTGTTGATGTTCAGGTATAACAGATAAGGTTTATTCGATTGGTAGAACGACGTTGCCTTAGAGGGCTTTAGCGCTCGGTTTGTGTTTTTGGTCAAGTAACTGTAAAATCAGCTTCTTCGTGATTTTTTCAGACATTTGTTCCAAAATGCATTGATTAGCTTAACTGCTTTCACATGGGATTTATTGGAACTATGCGGCTTAGGGTACGCTGCTTTACGAACATGCGACGACGTCTTTACACTTTACTTACAGTTTCACTTATTCTGTCGACGAGCTGCCTTTCGGCTGTTGCGACGACACAAAACGTCCATCTGCTATTTAAGAATGGCGATAGGCTGAGCGGGATATTGATTGAGGAGGGCTCAGACCTTATCCAGATCGATTCCGAATTTCTGGGCAAGCTGAGCGTAAAGCGAGGCAGTCTTAAGAAGATCGAGAAACCCGGTGAAGCTACTCAGGCCAAGCAGACTGAGCCTGAAAATCCCAGCGCTATTCCGCCCGCTCCTTCCAAACCGCGTCCTATTCGCTCGCTGTTTCAGGCTCTGACCTTTGACGATTGGAAAAAGCGATTGGAGTTTGGCATGACCACTCAATCGGGTCGAAGAGACAAAACGGATTTTTCTTTTCGCCTGAATATGCAGAGGCGGTTTGAAAAGAACCAATATCGATTTCAGTCACGTTACCTCTACGGCAAGAACAGGGGCGAGAAGTCGACCGATAAACAGAATGCCAGTTTTCTTTGGCGTCGTGACATTGCCCCCGGAGTTTTCTACCAGACGGACACCTTATACAGTGTCGACGAGATCAAAGAGATCGATCTCAACCTGGAGCAGCGACTTGGTCTGGGCTATCGTTTTGTTGACACTGAGAAGTTCAAGCTATCGACAGGAGCGGGCACTGGTGGTCGGTTGAGGACTGACCGGAATATGAGTAACGCCTTCGAATACCTGTTCGATGTATTTGAGGATATCGATTATCGCGTCAGCAAACGATTGCGACTCACGCAGGACTTTAGAATCGCTCTTCCGCTTTCGGAAACCGACCAGTATCTCATTGATTTTCGCGCAGCTATGGTTACCGACATTACCGAGTCTCTTGATTTGTCGGTGCGCTATCAGCTTGAGTACGACAATTCTCTATCGCGCGACCGGCGAGAGGATCAGAGGCTTATAAGCGCAATTGGGTATTCCTTCTAATCCGAAACTCTGGATCCTAGGCGCTCTTGCTCGGCTGGTCTTGAAATATTTCTTCTCTCTCGATCGAAAACGCGTCTTTCCAAAGCGTCTCTAGATTATAAGTCTCTCGCTTTTCAGGCGTGAAAATGTGGATCATCACGTCGAATGCGTCGACTACGGACCAACCGGTGTCTGGATTGTCGTCAACTCCGACTATTTTCACGTTTTGGGCCTTCAGGGCTTTGTCGAGCTCCCGTTTTAGAGCCCGTAGATGAGGGTCGGAATTCGCCGAGGCTAAGAAAAGGAAGTCCGTGATCGAAGATTGTTCGCTTATATCCAAAACTTGGATGTCGTCTGCCTTTGTGTCCTCTAGAGCTTCCCAGCATATGCCGAGAACATGTCTGCTTTCTGATGTGAGCGACCGCCTTTCTGCCATATTCAAATTCCCTCTGCCATATATGTTCCCTTGGTCTTGATGTATTCTAGAACTAGGTGTGGCAAGAAGTACTTCACTGGTAAGCCTTTTTTTAGCCGCGTTCTGATTTCCGAGGAGCTGATATCCATCTTATGCCCGGCGAGAAAATGCATCTTAAGATTCTCGATGGAAGCAAATGCTCCCGAACCGTTTCCGTTTCGATCCAGACAGATGAATTCCACGCTTTTAGCGATTTTTGCTATGTCCCGCCATTGGTCCAGCAGTCGAGCTTGATCGGCGCCTAGAATCCAGAAAAGTCGACTTTTCGGATGTGCTCTTGATAGTTGGCCGATTGTATCTATCGCGAAGCTTTGGCCTCCTCGATCGATTTCGATAGAGCTTACTTCAAAGTGATCTTCTCCTTCAATAGCGAGGCGCGTCATTTCAAGACGAGATGCTGCTGAGGCTTCCGTCCGTTGTTTTTTAAGCGGAGATTGGGCCGCTGGGATGAGTAAAACTCTGTCCAACTTGAAAGTTTCCAAGGCGTCTTGAGCGATGATAAGGTGGCCATTGTGAATGGGGTCAAAGCTGCCTCCCAAAATCCCTATCCTGGATAGGTCGTTCATAGGATCTTGGGCAAAATTATGCGAACTCCTCTTTGACGTGGCCGATCATGTGTGCCAAAGCCGAGAGAGCTCTTTCTTCCCTTCTCGAGACCTGCTGTCTTGAAATTCCAATTATTTTAGAGATTTCCTGCAGCGTATCTTTTGCCTCCTGGTTGAAGACGCCGAACCTTAAGGCAAGCACTTCCCTTTGTTTGCTCGTGAGAGATTTCGAAGCGAACTCGATCAACGTTTTTATGTCTTCCGCGAGTGCGGATTGAAATGGGTTTTCCGATGTCTCGTCTATGCATTCAAATGGAATGTCGTCTACGTGTTTTGCATGAACTCGATCCTCCGTTCTCCTGCTTTGCAGGTTTAAGATCGCCAGGGTCGTTGTCCTCTTTTCGCTTTTCGCTTGATCGATGGTTCCTTGCCATCGAGACGCTTCCTCGATTGCATTTATGGGAGCTGAGAATGTGAAACCTGTTTTCATCAGGAAATTCCGCATGCGTCTCTCTGCTCGCTTTGCTGCGTATCCAGTGAAGTTTTTTTCCGGTTCCGTCCTGTCAATTGCCTGTAGGAGTCCAAGGAAACCCTCTTGTTCGCAGTCTTTGACATGGCATTCGCGATACGAAATGCGATTGGCAAGATGTTCGACTAATCCTTTGTATCCATAAAACAAAGTTGTCTGAGCGAGCTTGTATTCATGGTAATGCTTGGCCAATCGCAATTTGAAGTCCCTTCGCAAGTTTTCCTTTTCCAAATGCTTAGAATGACTCCCGCTTGAGCGTGGCTTCGTCTTGATACTCCAGACTCGCACTAGCTTGGCAAAGGCCCTGCCTCCTCCGATCTTCTTATTCTCGAGCAGATTCTCTAACAACGTTTTCTTTGATTCGATGGGAAGCGAGAGAATGGCGTGAATGAAACCTATCCCTTGTCTCTGGCCAGGCAGTCTCAGATCCTTAAGCAAGTCTGGGATTGCGTCCTGCCAGCCTGGCAGGGAGATCGATTTATCTAGCTTCTCTCGAAACTGGCTTACAATGACAGCCGAGGCTTCGGATTCCTCCCTCCGCAGATGACTGTTGGCCGGATTCAACGTCCGGAAATCGGTTTCCGAATCGAGAGATTGCGGTATAGGTTTCTGACGTTTGCCCATTGGACTTCTAGCTACAACTTCCTGAATATTCGGCGGAGTGAGTTTATCAAGTCTGGTGTCGCCTTCTTTTTGGAACGAAAATGATTAGGGAGCTTGTTTTTCTAAGCGATTTTTGCTGGCATTCGCCCTCATTGCCTGCCCAGGTGGCGGAATTGGTAGACGCAGCGGACTTAAAATCCGCTGACCTGTAAGGGTCGTGCGGGTTCAAGTCCCGCCCTGGGCACCAACGACTTACAAAAGTTTTGAAGATAAAATTTAAGGAGAAAATTTAGGTATTTGGCCATTTTTTGGCCACTTTTCTCGTGTGGTATTGATGGCTTTTCTGTGGACAATGATGACTGTGTTTACAGGTATTTCATGATGCAGTCCACGCCTACTTCAAATGAAGAACTCACTTCTGATCAAACGATTCGGAATTTGAAGCTTCGTATTGATCAATTGGAGTTAAAGCTTAATGACACAGTTGACCTGTTGCATATCTGGAAAAGCCACGCCTACACCTATCGCCTGAAGCTTGAAACACTCGGTGTTGATATTGGGAATACCGACGAACAAGTGATGATCGACTTTTTGAATACCCGTTCGGTTGGCAGTTCTTGAAAAATTAAGTGCTCGATTGAATGTATTCTATGAGTTCAGCAAGATTTAATCTTACTGATCCTCTGATGTAGTACTTTGTAAACTGGTTTGTCTCAGCAAGAATTCGATCCAACGTCCGAGTTGAAATCGCTAGCATCTCGGCGGCATCACGTCTCGTGACCAGCTGTATTGGCCTTAGAGTTTTCTCTGCGGAATTCACGTCGCATTTGTAGCGACATGAATTGCCAATTCGTTTCAGGTCATTGAAATGAAAAAAGCTGCCCCAAAAATGAGGCAGCTTTCGAAGTAATTTAGATTAAGCCTTTTATTTGTTTAAACGTTTTCTTAGTGCGATGAGGAATAAAATTCCAATTCCTGCGAGCGAGACTGTTGAGCCTGCATCAGGTACTTGGCTAACAAGATTCCCCTCTAAAGTGAAAGCCTTATCATGATGTAATGCATTTCCGGTCGGAAAATTTTTATTGAATACAAGCGACCCTTGAAGGGCTCCGAAAGTGCTTGTTGTGTTTGCCCAGCTAGAATCGAAATTGTCCGTGTTGTTGATCCCAATCCAATAGGTTCCGGGATCTAGCATTATGTTCAAACCTGAAACGCTGTAGTCATAGCCTTGCCAATTGTTGAAGATGGTTCCTTCGCCGTTGATTGATCGATTTGCAGTAAAACTTCCACTAAAAATTGGTCCTGCTTCGGGAGTGCCGGAAAATATAGAAATCGATGTTCCTCCGTAACTTTGGCTTATACGATCGAACTGTTGCCAGTAGATGTCTGTAACTATTACTTTGTCGCCAAGTAAAAAATTATCATACAATCTTTGTGAGGCATTGCTTCTAGTATTGTCTTGACCGCTGCCAGAACTACCATTATCGTAGAGGATTGTTGTAGCTTGCGTTAGCGAAGCGATCATTATTGAAACGCAAAAAGCGAGAATTATTTTTCGTATAGTCTTCATTATATGTCTAAGTAATAATTATATTAAGGAACAAGATGGTGATTCAAACGAAACTGATACGTTCATTGGTATTGTTGATCCCACAGATGTATCAGTAAATTGATTGCCAAATTCGTAGTAAGCAATAGATGGTCCTGAAAGATCCAAGTTTATGTTCACCGCGTAGACTGAGGTGACTGAGACAAAGAGAATGATGATGATTCTTTTCATTTTTGTATTATTAATTTGGATACATAAGTTTAAGATTTTCGTTAGTTGGTTGGACTAACTGAAAGTCAAATTGAGAAGAATTTTGTTAACGTATTTTTTACAAATAGATTGAAATTTAATCTTTTCCTCTGGGCAACAGGGTCAAATCCGTACAAATGTACGTGGCGAAGTCAAGCATAGACTGTTACATTTGTACGAGTGGCAACGCTCGAACAGGCATTCGGACAAACATTGCGTGACGCTCGCTTGAAGGCTGGATTCACGCAGGAGGAACTTGCTCATCAAGCTAATCTCAATACATCGGCAATCTCCTTTCTCGAACGGGGACTTCGCAAACCGACGCTACATAGCGTCTTTGCTATTTCTAAAGTATTGGGTATTTCTCCAAGCAAACTGATTGCGAAAGTGGAACGCCTGGATCCCGAAATCGAGACCGTTCCCGTCTTAAAAAGATAGGCCCTAGTTAGCAATGTAAGAAAAGTGTGCAGGAGCGAACTCATTGTGTATCTATATCGCAGATACCTCTACGAAAGGTGATGATACGTTGGAATTTGTTCAGTGCCAGGACAAGAGCGAATCCGTTTCTGCTGTATTTTGCGCCAATCTGGAACTCTTTACTCAAATAAGGAATTGACCCTTTATTTGCTACGAATTGCGTTTTGGCATGCCCTCCTCCCAGCAAAGATCTCAAATCTATCTCTCCCGTCGTATAGACGCATTGCGAAAGGAACTGGAAGACATTGATAGTCCCGAAGCAAAACAGGTAGAAATCCTCAAATTGATAAATACCGTTACTGGATCGTTCTTCTCTGCCTTTAATCTTACGGATGATCTTGCGAGAGTTTATGGAGGCATTGCATATCCGCTTACCGAGCAACGAATAAGTTTTATCCAAGAATTAACTCCGACGCTCCGTTCAATTATTACTGCTGACCTAATGCAGGATCTTATGTTTGGTGGTCTTGAGCATAATCAGGCGTACCAACCTCCTCAGTCGTTGTATCTTAGTTCGCCTGTGTATCAGGAAATATACTCTCACTTCGATATGCATCATACGGCTTGGTATCGGTATCCGCGATTTACTGATAGAAGACGAGTAATTGTAGGAATTTCTTCCAATGAAAGGGCATTTAGTAGGAAAGAATTATCTAATCTGGAGAAAATCTGTTTTGCTTTTCGAAAACAGATCACAGATATAGCCGATTCTGGTGTTAGCTACCCGACGTTTGCGTTGCAATCTGACCACACCACGATTCTCAATTCCCATCTGAATCCTAAACATATCTCGGCTTACATGCACGCCCAGTTAAGTTTTTTCTATGGACGATTGCAAGGGAGCGATTCGGAAGGATGGCAGTTGCCAGCGGACCTTGTTAAAACCATCACCCACTACCTGAATCGTAAAGTTGAATACATTATTCCTTTAGAGGAAGGCATGTACTTTTCTTTCAATAAAAGACGTCAGGGAAGAATGTTGAGTCTTATTGTTCGTTCGATTGCCAATGAGTCTTACGAACTCGCTTGTTATGAAGACCAGAGCGAACTTGAGCGGTTAACTCGGATCCGAAAAGCGTGTGAGGATCTTCCCCGAGATAGATATTCGATTCTGTCTGCTTGCCAAGCGATTCTAGACGGGGCGAAAGGACAGGAGCAAATTTTGGAAAAGGCGTGTCTCTCAGCCTTAAAGCCTGCAACGGGAAGAAAGATTGTGAGCAAGGCTCACGGAATCCTTCAATTAGTCCCGTAAGAAGATGCGGTACGGCCGATGTGTTTTGTTTCGGGTTGCGTTAATCCGATCATAGAAAATGGGCGGCAGCTTTTGGTCATTTCCTGAGTTGGCAAGTACTCGTACCGCACTGAGAGTTGCGAGGTTGCTTCTTCCACAGAGTTTGGAAAGCCTCGCGAGCGATAGCGGATGTTGATATGAAGATGAGGTGAGGTGGAGTTCACGATAGTAGTATTGAATCTTCCCAAGAACGAGTCTGAGAAATCGTTGTTGGCGTTCGTCGAACTCTTCAACAATTCCAGAGTTAATCCATGTACGTTTCTCTATGTTGTCTCACCTCTTGATCTGTTGTCTTCCCAAGTTTGTATTGAGATTTTGGAATTTTGATGTGGTAAGGATTTCCTCGACTTTTGATTTTCGCGATTCCTTGCCCCACGCGAAGAAGATCAAAATAGCGTGATTCCTCCCGTTGCAGAAAAAACGCTTTTCGAGCCGCTTCAATATCTGCTTCATGGGTTAGGCTGAAGCATATGACTGTATGGACGTTGCCCAGTAGCCAAATTGGGAGAAGCGATGGATGTTGCGTGATTGCAATGGCGCCTTGTCCGAATGATCGCAATTCTCGAAAGACAGATTCTAGTGGATTAGCTGTATCCAAATTCCCCTGTACAACATTATGCACTTCCTCCAGTATAAGAACGTGTCGTAGGTTATCAGATTCGCCTTGCCCGAGTCTAAAGGCGTGTATCCAACGAACCAGTATCTCCATAAAGAAGGTCCGCACGTTTTTTTGTAAACTCATATCCAACTCAAAGATCACTGTTTGATCTAACAACGTTTCAAGTTGAACTGAGTTTGTTGAATTAAACAATTTTGCGGCTCCGTATGTCAGTGATCGAAGGATTCGAAGACAGCTTTGTTGCCAAAGACCTTTACGCCCTGGATACTTAATACGTTGGATTGCGTTTTTGATTTCTTGAAACGTAATCTTGTGCAGATCGTATCCATTCGCAATTAATTGTTCAATGTTCTCTAGCAAGACATCCGCAACGCCTTGCCCGCTTATGTGACTTCTTTCGAGAACTTCGCTCACTACACCAAACCAACTTTGAGGGTCTGTACCTTTTGGTGGAATTAACGGATTCCATTCAAACGATGAAGCGTTTCTGCCAATCGTGAAAATCTTAATTCCTTTTCTTTGTGTCAGAATATTTCGATACGATCTTTTCCAATCGACAATCCAAGTTGGTATTTTGGCATCAATGAGATCATCTAAGATATTGAAACAAAGATTGGTTTTGCCGGATCCGGTTGTTCCTACGATGCAAATGTGTTTTCGAAAATCGCTTGGCAACAGATGAACTTTCCCGACGTCATTATTGCCAAAGCGTATGGAACCAAGGAGGATTCCGCTCTTGGTTGAAGGGGGAGGGGGGAGCAGAATCTTTTTGGAATCTACAGTTCCACCTAGATGTCGAAACCCAAGCTGACGAATGATAGTGTTCGCTTCAAATCTCTGACTTGGTGATTCCGAAGTGATGTAATACCGCCAAAGTTGGTCTGCTTTTCTGCCGATGATTGGTTTTAGTTGGCGACAAATCGCCAGAATATCTTTATCCAATCTACTTCTCCGATCTTTGATACTTCGTATCGATTGGCGCGTTGAGTAAATTTTCTCTCGCTCTTGCCTGTTCAAGTGCTTCAAGAACTGAGATGAAATCTCGCATGACGTGTGTGAGATCCCTCCAGCATTGAACGTTCTCCAGGTTTCGTTCCTTCTCGATCTCGAAGAGCCGTTTTTCGAGCACGGACTCAAGTTCAAAACTCCCGTTATCCTTTATGTTTGCGAGCCTTGAAGAAACGTGAAGATCTTCCTTAACAAGAGATTCGAGCGTTTTGGCACGAATGACAAGACGTTCTAGGATTTGAGCGGTGTGAATATCCAACTTCAATTTTTGCATACTGCTTTTTTCGTATATCCACAGATCTGGTTTCTTGGATAAATCATCGTTCTTTTTCATCCCAAAGTTCTCGTATCCTTTTTCTAGTTGGTATTTTTCTAAAAATAAGAAGTTAAATTCGAATCAGTAGGCTTCCAATAATGCGCCCAGCGATAATTAACATTCTACAAGAACCGAAACGAGCAGTGTTGAATGAATGCAATCCTCCAGGGAGTTAGCAGCATTTGGTGTCCAGCAAAAAGCTGTTCTGCTTTCTCTCCAACTTCCTCGAACAGGTAAGCATATACTTCGCATTGCGCTCTTAACTGCACCTAAATTAACGTACTATGATCTTCGACACATTCTTAGAGATTTCGAAAAGAGAAAATATATTCAGTGTTTAAATACAAATGAAAAAACGGGTAGAATATATAAGTTGACCCGTTTAGGGAATCAACTTGCGATACATATTGATTCAAGTTTCAAGCAAGAACCTCTGCCGGCTGGTATCGATTGGAATATCTACGCTAGAGTATGTCGGTCAAATACACTAGAATCTGTTCTGCTTCAATTATCCGTAACTCATTTTGGAACCGAACGAAAAACACCAACTCAAATCAGAAAGCAACTTCTTGAAAAACACCCTATGAGTTTAAGTCTCACAATTAGAGCAATCACTTCTCTTGTTAAAACCGGTCTGGTTTGTTCAGCAATGAGCACGAGTAAAGATGGTCGATTGTCGTATTACACGTTAACACCCAAGGGTCGAGTCTATGTTGGTCTTCTTTCGTTATGACCTATGCAATTCTCTTAGGATTCGATCACCTGTTATGTGTGTCATACTTAACCAACCCACACCAACACTGTAGACCATGATTAAAGCGGTTTGAGAAAAACTCATTTCGCTAATTAGTGCAGAGAGGCTAAACGCGAAGATAAGAAATATTCCTGCTCCAATACCTGCATAGATTATTGAACTTCCGTTGCCAAAGATCTTCATTGAGAATCCTGAACTGACTGCAAGGCTGGTTAAATTCCAAATCAAACCATAATTCCCAAACAGTACGATGGAAAAGGTTATGCCACTGACTAATATTGTGCCAATCAAACCGGTCATTACTGACCCTTGGTGCTTGATTGTGTGGATGGCCTGTTCAATTTGTTCTTTCGTGAAATATCCTTCTAATTCAGAGATGGTCATACATTCCTGAAACTGAAATTTCTTTAAACCGATTCTGTCCGATTAGTAGGGTTGTCGATCTTCTCCAACGAGATTCCCGTTTACCGAATAGCTTATCAAGGCAGTTGAAGCTGCTCTGTTCAAATTCATGGCAAGTGTTTTATACAGCCATGTTTGTTGAAATGGATCTCTTTGTTTCGAATACGATTGAAACTCATTGAGTTTGGCTCCAAGCAACGCCCGTTTCGTTCCGAGCAACGCATTGTCGTACCACTTGGTAATGTCCTCTGCATTTTCAAATGGAGTAAGCGTGTTATCGCGTGGCTCGTTATGCATTTCTTGATTTACAATGGTTTCAAGCCCCAAACTTTTCAGACTGTGTTTGAACGTCTCAGGTAACGCGTTCTCAACCTTGTCTGATAGATTATCGCTTGCAAATCCTTGAAGGATGTACCGATTCACTGTTTGGGTCATCGGGGTGCCGATTTCTTTGCTGTGAATGTAGAGTGCCGGTATGACTTCTTTTCGAATCTTTGGGGAGTACACTTTGTTTACCCCGTTCGCACCATGATACTTTCTGGGTTGAGCACTACTTCTGTTGCGTAGATTTTCTTGCCCTCTTTGTCCTCGTAGCTTGATCGATGAACTCGTCCTACGCCTTTACAATATTTGACCTCTTCGCTTGAGAGAAATTGTTTTAACGAATCGCTTGGATTAAATACTGTGCAAGGGACTGATGCGTATCCTTCTTTGCGTTCCGTTGTTCCATACAAATACCTTGTGGAAATGGTGAATTTCATCGCTTTACCATCCCCAATGAGAACAGGTCTTTGTTGAATCTTCCCACTGACGATACAGATGTTCATTCTTTTGCCTCCTTCTGCATTTGATTCAATGTTTCGACGATGTGATCCAGCTTCTTTTGTATATCCCACAGTTCTTGCTTTATACTGTGTAACCCGATTATGCCTGTGTTGTCTGTCATATAAAAGATGATACATTACTTCCCAATATGGTTTGATAAGTAATTGTGGGGTGGTGACAGATGTTCACTACTATTCGTTAGTAATTTGTATAGATCTATTCGGTATATATTGAATTATGAAAGACGTGGATGCATTTATTCGAGAGTATTGGAATTTGCTTAGTGATGAAACGAAAAAAATGTTAGAAGAAAGTGGGTTTCAACCTCCATCAAGGGATTGAGAGTTTTTCTTTGATTTCTCTTGTGGCAACAACTTTGTTGTGTTCTTGGAGTTTTTGAAGTGATTTAGTCATTGTTGCGATTTGGTTCTCCAGTTGGATGAGTTTATGTTCTCTTTGCTCAAGTTCTTTGAATCTTCCAGTTGCTATCTCTGCTCGCTTCTCGATAGACAATGGCGACTGACAACGGAAACAAACAACCGCTTTTAATTCGTTTGTGTATTGGCAAGTTGGGCATATCTGATTTTTTGGTTTTTCGCTTTCGGCAACCGATTCACCGTAATGAGACTTAAACCTGTTAATTACGTCGGTTGTTGTTAGTCTTCCATAGACTTCAGTGAAATATTTGACGGAGTGTCCATGTCTTGCAGCTGCAAGATCAACGGGAAGGTTGTCCAGTTTATCGAGAACGCATGACGAATGCCTGAAGTTGTAGAAATCGAGTGGTTTCGTAAGATTGCTTCTTTCTCCGAGTTTATTGATACGTTTGCAAATTGCTGCGTATGCGTATCGAGAGACTCCGTTAGAACCTTTTGAGGATTTTGAATCGTATTCACGAATCCAAAGAGGATCGTTTGGCTTCTTAGTTGGGTGCGAGTGGTACCATCTCAAGAAGTAGCTTGTTGCCCTATAGATGATAACCGTTCTTATGCCTGTTTTTCCGCGGTTTACTTGAAAAGCAACAATACCGTCGGTTATGGATACATCTCCATAATTCAAATCCACAAACTCAGAAGGTCTAAAACCTGCATCTAATTGGGTGAGGATGATTGCATCAAACTGGATACTTTTGTTGTACTTGCAAAGTTCAAGACCATTGTTCCAAGTCAACATATCGTTTGGGTTAAGCTTCCGTTTTGCTTTAGACCATTTGATCCCTTGCAAGTCTTTAAACCCAACGGGAACTTCACCGTCGTTTACCCATGTGATGAATCTGAGTACTACACTTAAAATTGTCGCGTATGAAGCAGGTGAATACTTGAGCCGAAGTGGTTGAAAGATTTTGTTTGTTTGGTCACGGTCTGTAAGCAACTCTCTAACATCGTTTGTTGCTTTTAGAAGAAAAAGAATCCTCTCAAGGAAAATGGACATTCTTGCAGGGGATACATCGTACCCTGCGAGAAATCGTTGTGTGAGTTGCTTATTCTTTTCTGAAATTTGTGTTGATTCGAAAAGTGTTTTTTCAAGGCGTTTGGCTTTCTGATCATAGTCTATTATTGGCATGTGAGTACCTCAAAGTTACCACACTTAAAATGGTAGCTTAAGATCGCTAGGATGTCTCAATGAGGCAACAGATTCACACCGCAGGCTCAACGCCACGACCCAACGCTAGAGTTTTGGTGCGAATCATTGTTCTCTGACATATGTTCGCAATCTACCAATAATTAGGTTTTTGAACTTAATAAATGTATCGAAAATAGCGGTACAAAGTAGGTTCTAATACACACGATAGTGTGTGTCGAAATATGAAAGAAGGGGATTTTTAATCTGAGTTTCTTAACCGAATGAAACACGAGCATAAATCGAACGAAAGCCGACTTTAAAAGGAACTTTTTGTTTCCTTAGAAATATTTAACTAGTTGAAAGTAAAACTCTTAAGGATTGAACAAAAGTCTAAATTCTTGGGAATTATTACTCAATTGCAGTTGGTTGACTGTGCATTTCAGTTGCGACAGCACTCAGCATATTGCTCGGTCGGTCTGGTTTCAAAATGTATCTGTAAGTGATTAAATTTGTTGTTTACCGAAATTATACTTGCTTTCAAGTGAATTGATGGCATGGATTTCCCTTAAATCCATCTCCCAATGTCCCTCCACTCTTCTGATGTCCCGAAGGGATGTCCTATCGGCTTTCGTTTTGGTAAAAATTTAAGGCCCTACTCCCAATCACAAGCTATTGATCATTCCAATGGTTTAATTTTCCGGACTTCGAAAAGTTTGAAACTTCACTTATCGGTCTCAAAATAAAGTCAAAGATACGATGATTGATATTGGAGAAAGATTAACTCTTATTTTTTCGGGTGCTATTACAACAACGTTTAAACTAGTAGTTCTTGTTATTGCATATAAGACTATCAAGTTAGGTTACGATCTACTCATAAAAGGGGTTAAAGGTGAGTTTAAATTTTCTGGTGAACTTCAAGGGTTTAAGGCAGACTTAAGAAGTGTCTCTCCTGGTCTCTTGTTTGTATTATTAGGATGCATGGTGATCTCGATTGCTATTATGACAAAATATGAACGAGTATTAAATCGCGGTCAATCAGTCGAAAAAATACCAATTACATCATATCAGGAATTTTTAGATCAGGAAACTCTTACCATAGAGGAAATTTCTCCACCTCCAATTACTGAGAAACACTATTATATAAAGAAACTAGCTGAGGATAAGTAATGGTTCGTATTCTTTTAATACTGTTTTTTTTCTGTTTTCGTGTTGCCGGTGTCTCAGCAGTTGAATTCAACTACTTGATAAACCATGAGAAAGGAGTTAAGGCTTTCGAAAATGGTGATTATGAAGATGCCAAAGTGTTGCTAAATATGAGTTTCAAGAAAAATGAACATTCTTACACTGGTTATTTTCTGGCTCGCACTTACTACGAGTTAAAAAAATGGGATCAAGCTTATTTAATTTCAAAGCAAACATTAGAAAAATTACGACCGCCCTTAAGCGAAGATGAAACTAAATATCTTCAATGGTTAAAAAGAAAGTCCGAGACGAATCTCGTAAAGCTGAAGGAGTCCATTGAAACATACATTCTTCGAACCACAGATTATGAACACGAATATTATTTATTTTCGCATGTCAGTGATACAGTAAAGGATAGAGTTAAAGTTGCTGCAATTAGGGAGCGAAAAGAGCGTGAACTTGCGGACTTAAATAGAGAACTTGCTGAACTAAAACTACGAATACATGTGTTAGGAATAGATTCAGAAATGCTAGCATCACTAGTAGAAGCGAGATATGATGAACCAGGTGTGGATCCAGAAGATCTCGACGCATACTTCATTGAAATTTTCCGGTAACAGAACAATGAAGAAGGCCATATCTTTTTCTCTAGATAAGTGGAGCATGATCTTATTGTGGTCAAGTAGGCTTAGAGTTCATACGGCCTCGCCAAACGAGAGAGAGGATTATGTCAGATCACTTTCTTCTGACTGTAGAATTAAAAGTCACAATGACCATGACTGATAAAGGTGGCCCACCTACATTGTGAAATAAGGAATAAATATAATTTTAGTATATAAAGTATAGTCATGGTATTCGTATTGTTTCTATTGGTTATAATTGGCTTAGTTGCTTGGATTGTTTTAAATTCAAACAACTTTATTGGTCCTTATTTATTCTTTGTTCGATTTCCGATCCTTCTTGGGCTTTTTATAGTTTTCTTTCCAATTATCGCTATTACCAAGGCCAAGGAGATGTTGGGAAACGTTTTCATCCTCAGTGGAACTCAAATTACCGTCGCTGCCTTTTTGTTGTATTTTTGTGTAATTTCAATTGCGAATAATGGGTTTCTAATTGTAAAGTCAGCCCCGTATCGAACAGGGTTATTTTTTAATCGAAGAGTTCACGAATCAATCGCAAGGGCTGGTACTAGTAAACTGACTAAGTTTTGTCCGAGGTTTATGCCCAATCTTGACTACAAGATGTATAGTCCTGTGTTTGTTGCACTTGTTTGTTGTTTACTTTTCAGTCCTGTTGGCGTGCTTATTCTAAGGTCTGAAGAGGAGCCGCTCAATGCAGCACTCTATATGATGATTGGGTTAGGTCCTGCGATTGCTCTTCAATATTTATACCGGAGATTTCTGCGTGATTCTAATTTGTTTGTTAATCTATTCGCTCAGTTTTTAAATAATATTCCAGATTATGTGAAGAATGTAAAATCAAATGCATTCAAATTCTTAGTGGATGTGGGGTTTTCTATTTTTGCTCCCTATGAAGGAAATAAAATATATTATTTAAAAGAAAACAATAAGCTAAGAAAACGCGAATGGGAGAAATATCTTAAATTGCACATAAGAGCATTTGGGGCCGCGACGATTTGCTTATTGATATACGTTTTTTTTGGGATGTTCACTGCACCAGGCCTCCAATTTGCTGAGGGCTTTGTGTCTCCTTTTGCTTATATAATTGTTATCCTTACGCTTTTGACTTGGTTGTTGGGTTTTCTTTCATTTCGGTACGATAATTCTAGGATCCCGGTTCTTGGCTTCGTCATTGGATTCTTGATGGTTTTGCGTTTCTTGGTTCCGAATGATCATGTGTATCGTATTGAGAATGAGTGGCGTGGACACAAGCACATTGATAGTTCATGTGCGGTTGATCGACGGGTGGAAAAAGCGGTTCTGATCAAAGATGACCACGCACTTAAGCGTGTTGTAATTATCGCAGCGAGTGGTGGTGGGATTACAGCTGCTTACTGGACATCAATTGTGCTGGAGGGTCTAGAGAAAGAGTTTCGTGAATCTTTTCCTTTCAACAAAAACGTTGTTCTCGTTAGCGGTGTGTCTGGAGGTGCGGTTGGATTGATGTATTATTTGAATACTTTTAAAAAAGAAGGCAGGAAAAAGTATGACTTCGTTGAGCAAAGTGGTAGATCTGGATTGTCGGCTGTATCTTGGGGTTTGGCTTATCCCGATCTGGCAAGAGTTGTGTTGGGTGATATTCTCGGCAGCAATGATCGGGGAAGGGCCTTGGAGAGGTTTTGGGATCGAGAGATGGGTTCCCGAAATACAATTGGAGATTGGCAGCAAGAAGTGGCAAGTGGCTTGCGTCCTACATTTCTGTTTAGTTCTACATTTGAAGAGACGGGTGAAAGATTCGTTCTATCACCAGTGAGACTAAAGCAATCGAATGGAGACTATCGCCATGACTTTATTGGCGTGTTTGGAGAGGGTAAAGACATTGGTATATCCACCGCAGCTCGTCTTTCCGCTACGTTTCCTTTCGTAACTCCTCACGCGAGGGCCGACTACCCGAAGGTATGTGGCCATCATGTATATCATTGTGCAGATGGGGGTTATTTTGACAATTATGGTGTTCAATCTGCACTAGATGTTCTCGATGATTGGTTAAAATATGGGACAGTAGATAACGTTGAAAAGATAGCATTTGTAGAGATTTTGGCAGGTGAACGTTCAGGGGAGAGCGAGAAACCCGAAGCGAAGGAAAGAAGTTTTATTGCTTCTGTATCTGGGCCTTTGAAAACGCTAACCGAGGTGCGGTCAACGACTCAGGTTGCTCGAAACGAAGATAGATTAGACCGGGTCGACGTTCCAGAAGGTGTCGTATTTGAACCATTTCTCTTTCAGCTTATCGGTGATCACCCTTTGTCCTGGCATTTAACAGAATCAGAAAAGGCTGACATCGAGGAAAGTTGGTCGAATGGAATAGGCGATTCCGGCACTAATGCTCGCGTTCTGAATGATCTGAAGGATTTTTTATTGAGTAAGTAACGGTGAAGTATTGCTGGTTTCAATTGTCTAGAGGTACGACCAAAATCCAATATATTTTCTTTGCTAATTAACATTTAGATTTTCAATACAATCAGAATATCTTTCAAAAATGACTGGTTCAAAAGCTACTGTGTATAAAATTCTTGGTATTACTTTTGTTTGCATTGCTATCTGGGTTCTAGGCTGCTCGAGATCTGTTGCTCAAGAGTCTGTGCAAGAAGATTTGACGGGTGATACAAGGCAGGATTCCGAAGAAGAATTGAAAAAAGACGAAAGCAATGATGAGAGTATTTTTTTAAAAATATTTGCATCTGAGAGGTTCACTGATGCACTTGTTAATTTTGGGATCATTGTAGCTGCTATATTCGTCACTGTAATTGGTCAAAGATTGAATCTTCATCGCGAGGTGGTTCAGCAAAGGCTATTGGATTTTATAACGAATCCGAGGCGAAAAACTAGACCAGATGAGGAGCATAACATAATTTTAACTCTTGGGATTGGAGGTAGCGGTAAATCAACATTTCGAAATGCTCTACTTGGAAATGGAAAGCGAGTTATCAGGAAGACGGAGAAGTTCAAGTTGTATGAACCTGCAGCGAGTTCGACTCCTGGTGGTGCAAGGATAGTTACCTGCGATTATAAGGGGCAAGACATTGGAACATTCGTTAAGGAATTTGTTAAGACGCAAACTTCAACAGATGCTCACAGGTTTAAATTTGGTCATATTACTAACCTGTTGCTGATAGTTGATGTTGTCAGTGACTCAGATCATCTCTTGGGATTGCCAGATCCTAATCCCGAAACCTTGGAAAGAATGAGAAGCGAAGCTAGGGATGAAGTTAGCAAGATTGAGTCGGAGGCCAATGCGACGAATAATGAGGGATTGAGGGATCTGGTGGAGAAAAAGCGAGAAGCATTCAAAGAAGACGTTGAAGTTACAAGATTGGCCAAGATGATTGAAAATTATCGGAACGTCTCAAACTTTGAAAAGTCACAATGCTATCTGAGCCCGAGTCAGCCAATTAGAATTATTTCTCATAAAGAGGCTAAGCAATTGGAAAGAGCAAAAGATAAAGTGGAGGATTTTGTGGAGGAAGGGACTGGCAGGCGCGTACTCGACGCAAACCAAAAGAAAGATTATGATGAGTTAAGTGAGAACGGGAAGCTGTACTTTTATCTCAAGAGAAAAGGGATCGATCGAACTCGGGTCCGTGAGCATTTGGAGTACTGGAATGCACCAATGCTGGATACGATTTTCGCGTTCACACCAGTCTCAGCTTCACTGAACGATCATTCAAAGCCTGGGCTAAGGTCCGTTACATTGGTTGTGAACAAATCGAATCTCCTTCAAGCCCCAAACAATAATATCTTCGAAAAGAACCATCCGGATAATCCTTTCAGATCTTTAATTCAAGATATAGAATCGAGATCGGTGCATCCATTGACTAAAGCTAAAATCTTTAATGTTGAGGTAGTTTGTGTTAACCTCATGGATGGAATTGGAAATATACGTTCAACTTTAAATGAAAATTATGTGACATATTCATAGTAATTTTCGTAACCAATAATTAGGGAGAATTGAACTAGACATGAATCCAAGACGTAGTCCAAGAGAAAGGTCGGATGAAGATGGATTGCCTACTACTTTGAGTAGTGGATCTCCCTCTGTTGGAGCGAAAAGGATAGGTTTAGCTACACTGATCGGCTTGTTTTTTGGTTTTTTAGGAACGTTTGCGACCTTGTTCACTAAATCTACATCATTGCAAGAAAAGGAGATGTATGAAACTGAAATCGCACACCTGACTTCACTCATTGAGGGAAATGAGACGCTTCAAGAGATACACAGAAAGACTGAAGAGGAAAAAATGATTTTAAATGAGCTAATATCTCGACGTATTGAAATAGTGGAAGAGATACATGATAGAACTGAAGAAGTATCTGCTTTAAATTCTGAGTTTTCAAAACTGGAATTGAGCATCAAATACAAAAGAGAACAATTGGAAACATTGGAAGATGCGATCGATGCGAATGCTGAAGAAATAGGTGAAATTCTCTTTTCTGCTGCAATGCTAGTGCTCGAGGAATTGTTCGAGCAACTTCCAAGTGGGCAGGAGAATATATTAGTTGAAAATGTCGATGAAAGATTGACTGAGTATTTTGGATTTCCCATTACTATCGAACAAGTTTCAAAACATAGGAAATCTGATTTTCAGGAAAAGTATAAATTGGGTCGTAGAAATATTTCAAAGAAAGATTAACATGATTGGCATTTTAGCACTACCATTCATTTGGTACTGCTAGCAGCCCTTGTATTCCGTCTCTCTTGTGTTGAATCAAAAATCTTTTGTTAGTTTTGATTCTAATCTTAGAGTCTTTGCTTAAATTTTTATAAATCCCCAAAGATTTGTTTTTACACAATATCCTTCCTTACGAAGTCCAGATCTTTGAAGCTTCCACGATGTGTAGTCGTCACTACATCAATGTTTTAAAATCTAACCTTAAATAGAAAATTTATGGAGACTTATAATCTTCACTTACTTTTCTTAGTTATGGAGTTACTTTTCGACGGTAAAGGCTTATGTGCTGTAGCGTTTATAGTTCGCGTTCCAGTCCATTGGTCTGAAAATCTTCTTTCACCACCGTGTTTTCCCATGTGTTCTTGATGCTGGTGAACAGTTTTGTTTTGAACCTTTACTGAATGTGTTCTTGAAACAACGTCTCCTGAAGGACGGTCTTTCTCAATAATATGTTTCGATATACCCCCGTCTTTGCCTGGCGTAGGCCGTGTTTTTATCTCTGCAATATTATTTTGGGGACCTTGTGGGGTCACTCTAGCGAAACTACCTTGACCAATGCCATTTGTATTACCATTTGTCGATGCATTATTAAAGGTCGAAGACGTTCCTCTCGTAGTGGCAGTTGAAGAACCGGTTGCATTTAAAGATCTTGTACTAGGTAGCATGGAGTCTGACGACTTCGTAGAAACTCTACTTATCGAGGAAGCATTGTTACTAGCTTTTGAAAATGACTTCCCGATCGTTTTTGCGGGTTGCCCCATTGTAAAGACCCCAATATAGAGCCCGATTATTCCAATAATTGTTTTTTTTATGACTAAGTTATTCATTTTCCTTCTCTATACTATTTTATTAGTTTTTTGAATACACCAGGAACGATTGACCCAACCGCGGCAATTGGAATTGTCAATCGAAGTTCATTTATTAGTTCCTGGTCCGTCCTGACTGGTGAACCGTCAGTAAGAGACCAAGCAATATTCTCGGCAATTTCAAATGACATTCTTCCAGCAGTCGAAGAGGCAAATCTTGAGGCTGTCTTGCCACCAAAAGCTTTTACGCCTGCTCGAGGTAGTGAAACTAGGTAGGAGCCAAATTCACCAATTTTGTAGGACTCACCGTGCCATTGGCGCCGCATTGCTTCTGCTTGGGTAAACCGCCACTTTAGTTCTTTGTAGCTAGGACCACGAATATAATTAGGACTACTGGTATCATCAAGTTTTGAGGCTAGCCAAGAAAGACCATTCGCAAGTCCTTCTAGCCCTTTCGTGACAGCGGCAGCAGTCTGCTCACCGAAACCAAAGCTTACTCCGTCCCAAGCACTCCACAGAAGAGTGCCTCCCTCTGTTGGTGCCTCTGGTTTTTCGCTCCAGTATTTGTAATCAAACCAATATGTCGTATAACCAGAATATAGTTTCCCGTTTCTTACAACTTTGTACGGAATTGCTTCATCTATACCACCATATTGATGATCCGTTGCATGATCGTAAAGAATTGAGCCAACATCCCAATTAGAATAGACTTCGCTCAAATCTAGAGAAACAAGGATATCCCCAGGTTGGAAAGGCATTGGTTCGCCTTGTGGCAGGGAGTTATACCCAGGATAAACTGCAACTCCCTTTTTGAATGGACCATTTTTATCATCGATTCTGAGTCCCAAATGAAATGGAAATGTAGTTTGCCCATGCCAAGTTGATAGAAATCTTTTCTGGCGATGTAACGACTGGGCTAAAGACTTAGCCTCCAGACAAGATGCTGCCACATGGCTTAATTTAGAACTTTTTGGGTATAAATTCGGAAATTTAATAGGAGGAGCAAATACATAGGAAAAAACTTTTGAATTTGTTTCAGAGGGCAAAATGCGGGTCATACCGACTTTTTGAATTCGTCCCGTCGCTTCGGGGAGTTCTCCAGGTCTTGAGACAAAATCCATGGCCTTATTACTGATAACATGACTTAGATCTAGACTTTCCCAATAAATTGCAGGCTCTTTTCCTTTCGGAATGTCGCTTGAGTGGAGCCATCTTACAAACTCATGGTCCTTTGTTTTGGCAAACACGTAGAAACTAGCCTCTACATTTCTCGGGAACTTTACTTCACTTTTTTCCCATATCTCTCCCGGATCCAAGGAATACCAGCCCTGAGTTTTAACATTTTTATTATCCTTCGGATAAGCCAGGACAAACTGAATCTCGTACGGAGTGCTATTAGCTAGAAGAAGATCGACTTTCTTTGTGGTTAAAGCCTCGTAGCCACGACTTATCAGTGAAACAACGAAGATAAATGTTGCTAAGCCTACTGAGCAGACTATCCCAATTCCAATAAATTCTTTAATTCGATCCATAAGTTCAACTAATGAACAATTGTTAGCAAGAATTTGAAAGAAATCAAGGAATTCTTTGTAAAAACCTAGGCCATAACTCTTAAACGAAACTTATAAGTGTAAAGATTTGTGTGACGTCAAAATTTTGGATTTCGTTTGACAGTAAAATTTTTACAAAATTTAATCAAAACTCAAGGGATTACCCTCATAACCAAGAACTCTTCGATCGTCGAGTTGCACAAGCAAATCTCTTAGCCTTATAATTTGCGTGAAAAGCACAGTTTCACTTTTTGTCACGCTTCTCTCGATAGCGGTATCTTTCTTCGCAACTTGGGTTATTAATGTACCTGAATTATCTTCATTGATAATTTTTGGTATTCCTTACTGGCAGCTTGCAATGTGCATGCCTCTAATTCCGATGTTGGGATATTCAATAGTATCAAGTCTATACTATAGTAGAAAATCTAGATACGAAATAATTAGTCATTTGGCAGAAGAGATATATTTTATTGGCTATCTATGTACAATTACAATAATAATTTCTCTAGCTTTTATATATAGTATTTTGGAGTTAAATTTCCCTGAGACAGCTATCCTTTTACGATCTGTTGCAATCGCACTTACGACAACATTAATCGGTCTAGTGCTGATGAACGCAATGAAAAGTTGGGCGATGTATTCAATTCCGAGTCTTAAAGAATTAAGCGACAGCGGACGAGTCAAGCTACTGGATAATTCAATTGTGGGAGCCACAGAAAATATAAATGGACTGAAAAACTCCGCTCAAAGTATGAAAGACCATATTGGCTCACTTAACAAAACAGTTCTCGAATTGAAAGGCAAATTAACTGAATTGATTACACCGCTCAGTAACGCGAGCGAAGAGATAGAAAATTTTAATACAAAGGCGGGCAAGCTTAAAGATACAGCCAAAGAACTTGGAAAAATCACCGTTAAATCGGAGACGATCAATAAGATAAATAAAAACACTGAAGCCGTTGCAGAAATTACTACCAAATTTACTGAGTTGGAAAAAAGTATAGAAGAGTTTTCTAATAAGTTAACAGAGTCCAGCAACAAGGCTAAGAATTTTAATTTAGATGCTTCAGAATCTACTCGGATCTCCAAGGAATTTTCTATTGGAGTAATTGAATTACAGCAAGTGCTAGATAAATTTGTATTATTGATGGAAAAATATACTGCACAAAAAACAATGAAAGAAAAATGAAATCCCGTATTTCTTTTCCTATAACGATATCTTTTTCCGAGATTGCCTTGTTGGGTTTATTTACATTTAGTGTACTGTTGGCAATTGAATATAATAGCAAAAAGACTGTTATTGAGAATTCAATAGATGTAGATCGGGAAGATTCTCATGGCATTCAGGAGAAAGTGTCTACAGATAATTCCGATGAGGCAAAGGAAAAAAATGGTCTTGAGGGAAAGCTGCTAGAGAACGAGGAACTAAAAAAACAAATAAAAAATCTAGAAAAGGTTGTCGAAGAATTAAATTTAGAAAACGAAGAATTGGATAATCAAATAGGAAAGCTGGAACAAGATTATGCAGAACTACACACAACGAATGAGGATCTCCATACAGAAAAAGGGTTACTATATAATATTATCGGAAATTTAGAACAAGAGAACAAGGTGCAGGAATACCTTGATGAAGAGTTGATGTTAAGGAGAAAGTTAATTGGCCTCCAAGGCAACTTAAAGAACGTAGTTTTTGTTTTTGATAAGTCTGATAGTATTCGTAGCAGTGGTAGGTGGGATCTAGCTAATTCTCTTTTAAGGAAATGGACCGAAACACTTCAAATGGAGAAGTGCGGAATTATTGTGTTTGGTGATACTGTGGATATTTTTAATAATGGAAACTTATATGATATCACATCTAGCAAAGGAGAAGAAGCTTATAAGAAAATTTCGAAGTGGCTAGATAATCAACTTCCGGAGAATGGGACAAATTTACAATTGGCTATTGAAGCAGTGTACACGTACGAGGGTTTAGATTCTGTAATATTGTTTACTGACGGAAGAGTTGGCAATACACAGCGAAGACATATCTTTGAAACTATCGAAAACAACGATAAGTCTAAAACGATCCCGATTAATGTCATTGGGATCGGTAATTATTTTGCTAAGGTTCCATCAAAACTGTTGATGGAACTAGCAAAACGTACAAATGGTAGTTACAGAGGATATTAGAGTCAAAAGATAAAACGATCTGTTCGAAATGACTAAATACTTAAAAACTCGTCTCAATATTATTCGTCGTGTAATTGTATTTATTGTAAGATGCTCTTCGTTAACTGCCCGTATGAATAACAATTGGAGAGTGTCTATTGTAATCTCTACAATTTTTATTGCGATCTTGGAAATTTATAAAAGCAGAATCCTATTGATTTTGATTAAGAGTGAGGAAAGTATTTATAATGAGATTTTTTTAGAGAATCAGGATGCGCAAAATTTAGTACGAATAGCTAAAGATATTGAGGATATTTCTCCAACTCAAATGCAAACATTGAATTCAAAGTGGGGAAAAGAGTTAAACGCCAAAATAATTAAGGACGTATTTTTACAAGTGTTGAATGTTAACATAGGAATAAGTCAAGTGGAAATAATAAAAAAATATGGAAGCATTACTTATCTGTTAAAATCAATCGTATTATTTTGGGAAAGATTTAATATCAATATAAAAATTGGTGATGTTATTCCTCTTTTTATTGCATCAGTTGAGTTAAGCAAATATAATGAAATAGTTGAAGACCATAGTGTAGAAACAATGATTCGTGTGCTTGAAAACTCATTTAAAGATAAGAGACTTGGGCACAGGGTTATGCAATCTTATGAAACGAAATTAGTAATAAGTATCTTTGGAAGGTTTATATCAAAAGTAAACGTAAATAAAAAATTACAATCGGACGTGTATTTTTCTGATAAGATCGTGGGCATACAAAATTTGATTAGAGAATGGGACGAATATAGAACCGCTTAACAATAAATATCACTTATTATGGAAAAAGAAAATCGAATACAACAACATCATTATAGTCAAATGAACGAACCAGAAAAGGCATCCCGTATTCCTGATATGTCAAATAACCCGCTGGAAACAATTACATCTGAAATACGTGACATCAATGCTAATAATAATCTATCGATTCTTCAAAAGGGGAAATTAAGAAAGATTGCCTTTGAGAAATTATTGAAATACATGGCCATCGGTGATGAGCAAAAGGGGAAGGCTCAGGCTATTCTTGATGATAGAAGACTCGCGGCCTTTAAGTTGGAAATGGAGAACTGGTTCAACAGGACGACAAGTCAATTACATAAGGAAGTTACAAGACACCAAATTCTTCAAACTTTGGAAATATCAGAGGAGTTGGAAGTTTTTCAAGAACAGCTAAAATCAAGCAAGTTGAGTGATCGTAAAAGAGAAAAACTATATGAACTAGCAGAAGAGACGTTTGATAGGGTAATAAAAAGAATGGCGGAACGGATATCTGAGATGTGGGAATAATATATTTAGAGAAATATAGTTGCTTAGAATGAGAGGTGATTTGTGAAATTAGATGTTAAACAAATTTTTATAGGTGTTATCGTAGGAACGATATTAGGTGCCGGTGCAGCAATTATTTTCCAAAGTAAAACGAATTCTAGGCTCGAGACACAAAATGAAATTATGAAATCTCGAATCGAGCATTTAGAAGAAAGATTTAGATTAACTCCTGGCCTTAAGGTTCCTAGTAATCCTATAGATGAAGTCGTTGACACAATTAATTCTGAGAAGCGAACAAATGATCTCGCTATAAATATTGATGTTATTGAGGGAAAATTATTAGAGATAGTTCATAATCAACAAAGGCTAAATGTACCTGAAAGTACCGGACCTGCTGACTATGAATGCTTCACAGAGGCCGACCTCGAAACTTTTATCAAGAATAGAGAGGCTCATCAAGTTGCGTCTGCATTAAAGATGGATGCTAACTATATTCGATCTGTCATCGAGTTAGCTAATTACCCCAAATATATGCAGTCGAATGTATTGAATAATATTAATATACCCTTTCGTAAAACCTGGGGAGAGCTCAATAAAATCACACCTGAAGGACAGACACAAGCTGGCCAAGAAGCAGAATTATTAATAGCTAACGCAATTGTAGAACAGACACAAATGTTATTAGATAAAGATGCGGCTGAATTGAATCGATTGATTTCAAATTAGTAGTTTATTTTCGAATAAATTCGATGTATTTTCCTATTCGGATCCCGTCTTCTTTTCTTTGAAAAATCGTATAATTGATTGATGAAAAAACTTATTTTTATTCTTTTTATTGTAACTCATGCACAAATCAATTTGTATGCGGAATTTGTTGTCGGGGTGTGGAATATTGAGAAGCTTAGTTCTACTTCCATGCGAGGTTTTCCTGAACTTCGTGGTGGAGATCAACATTCGCCTCGGACTGACTCCCAGCTTGAGGACGTCGCTGATTACATAGCAGATACTCTCGAGATTGATGCTCTAGTGATTACAGAAATTGATGATGATGGTGGCAACGATCCGCTTCGTCCTCGTTCCGCCCAGTTAGATGTTGTGTTGGGTCATCTTGGGAGTAATTGGAGTTATTTTTTGGGCCGTACTGGTGGCGATCTTCGGATTGGCTTGCTGTTCAATGGTGATAGGGTTCGAGTAAAGCGTATTGTTGGTTTACGTGCTCCTGAGTTTGAGGTTCAGGGGGAAGATATTTTTGATCGTGATCCCATGCTCTTCTGGGTTTCGTTTTTGGATAATGGTCAAGAAACGTCTGATGTTCTGTTGGTTGGTCTTCATTTGAAGAGTCAACAGTTCCATACGCATAACCACCTTGCTGCGATGTCTAAGGTTATTGGTGATTTGAAGACACCTGATGTTCGTGAAGACTTAGGTCTTCCTCGGAGACAGGATGGTGAAGATGACGTTATAATTTTGGGTGATTTGAACGACTCAACTCATACTCGCCAGGGTTTTCGATTCATTTTCGATTATGCGGAATCTCAAGGGTATATTCACGCTGGGGGTGATTTACCCGACTATCCTGCTACACGTGTGAATGGGAGTGAAATTGATCACATTTTCCTTTCGAGAGATGTTGTTCGCGACCTTCTTGTTTCAGGTAGTTTTACAGTGCATACAGTACCTGATAATGAGAGGGACAGTTATCGTGAGACCTTTTCTGATCATTATCCAGTGACGGTTGAATTAAAAAGTAAAATTGATGATGACTAATCTTGAAAACAAAGAATGTGACCATGTTTGGGAGCCCCATTATAATGGTTGCAAATGTAAATCATGCGACACCACTAAATCACATCGATTTGGGGAGCGAATGGAAGGGTCTGAACTTGAAAGTTACAATCCCCCTAGTGAGAGAAATTTCTATTTTAGAATGTGTGAAGATTGTGGAACTGAGGTTGAAGAATAACGGTTAAGATAACCTTGTTGTTAAAATCTTTACATTCGTATCCACATCTATCTCTCCATCGATTACTACGTCCGCTGCATGCTCGAGTTTCGCTTTTACGTCCTGCTCGGTCGAATGTTTCTCAATCTTGTCCCATATTGAAGTTATGGATTCCGTTGTGCTTTTTGTGCGTAGGTGACGTGTGCTGTCGCTTGTTTTGACGTAGATCAGTGTCAGCCTGTTTGGGTGCAGAATTTTTCTTAGTGTTTTGAGAATTGAAATGTGTCTGATCCCATCGATAATTCTTCCAGCTTCAATATCTGACTGACTGGTTGATAGAACTTCTTCGCAAAATTGTAACTGATTTCCAGATACGAGAGTTTCTCCTATAGCCTGAAGCGATTCACGATTGTTGGGGAGGCCTTTTTTTGTAGCCTCGTTACGAACATAGTCTCCAAAGCTGACATATGGTATTTGCGTGAGTTCGGAAAATCGTTTTGAGATTGACGATTTCCCACTAGATATTTTCCCACTAAATGCAATGTATTTAGAATTCAATCGACTACCTTAAAAGGACTATTGTGTTCTAGTGTTACCCATCCTCTCCTGTCGCGTTTTTTGACTTCGAATGGTTTAAGTGTCTCTGGTTTATCGATGCTAATTAAAGTCGCGTATCTTGCTTTACTTCTTTCTTTCCAAAATGACTTATTTGCTGGGCAGATAGCTTTCCCGAATTTTTCCTTGATGAAATCAATCCCTGTTTCGTTAATTTCGTAGTAGGATACACTTGAAACCTTTGATACTGCGACAACTTTGCCTCCGGACCGTTTAAAGAGTATGTAATCTCCTTCTTGTACTTTTTTATATGGTGAGCATTTTACCTTAGAGAATCGTGTTTCGATAGTCTTGCTTCCCTCTAAAATATATTCTAGGTACGGCTCAATCATTATTGCTATATGAACTCTTACTGAGCCTCTTTTTAGTTCATTACTCAGTCTTTCTTTTTTTGTCGCCAGAGAAATTCTTTTACTGATTTCTTCAAATATCATAATTAATGATACACTACCTAGTTGTATAATAATCTGTCGCTTCTTGTATTTCTTCTTGAATGAGTTTACAAAGATTTCGTTCCTCTTCGCAAGCGAAAAGAACGTTTTCGAATGTTCCTTTTTCTGAGAGATTCTTCTGCGCTTTTTTAAGAAAACTTTTTGCCCATTTTGTATCATGAGTGTACATGAAACGTCCCCCGGATGTGACTAGGTTTGCTTTTGTGCGTTCGACGAGTTTAGAACTTACGTCTTTTAGGATCCCGTGTTTTCCGAATAGATGAAGCTTTTTATGTATATCCGTTTTCAGCGCTTCGTTTAGTCGCACCTCGATTTTGTCGAATCGATATACTTCGTCCACTCGGTCGTCATTTTGACCCTGCAGTAGCCTGATATTTTCAGTGTGTTTTTTCTTTGTGAAAATGAGCAGGTCTCCTTTTCTCCATGATCTTTTAACGTTTCGAATCCCAATAGATCTTAGAGAATTCTTTTCGAACAGAGGCATGTCGTATGAGATCTCATTGGTCTTAACTGAACACAACTCGCATCCAGAACTATGAGCAATGTTCACAAGACTGTTGTATTCGTCAGGGATAGACTTTCTCGTTCCCAGTGGAGGACCAACTAAAACGACTGTCTTACTAAGTTTGAGGCATATAGATGCTGCTTTGATGAATTGTTCTAGATGATATTCATACCACGGTGGATCAATGAAAACTATATCTGCTTTGATGTGGCCCAATGAAGCACGTTCGATATTAATTGATTGAATACACAATCTTTGATTGGTACTTTTTATTGCAAAGTGTCGATCTGCATTTTTGTCGATTAGATGATATGTCGCATCTGCGTTTGGATCCGTCTGGATTAGATGTTCGTAGAAGCTTGGGCACCCAATGCAAAGAACTGTGGTTGCGTCCTTTCCAATGTATGCTCGTAGTTTTTGTTTAGAACTTTCTGTAAACCGCCAATCGAAATCGAGTGGATGGGGAATGTGATTCGAGTTGATATCGCATACTAGCTGACTTTTGTGTTGTTGTGCTATGTTCGCGAGTATCTTGTTTATTCGACTGTTGGTCTCTCGGGAGTAAGTGCGTTTCTTTAATTCAGATCGTATTATCTCGGGATAATAACCTGGGAGTTCGTCCACTATTTCTGCGAAACAGTTGTATCCATTTTCTACTAATAGTCGGACTTGTGATGTTAGATAATCGTTGAATTCTACGTGCTTTTCATAGGGTAACTTCATCGATTGGCAGGCTTCTTTGAGTTGAGTTGAATCTTAGAGAAAGTTCAGTCATCCAGTGCTCAATAAATTCAGCTTGCACTCTGAGTGCGTCTTTGTGGGCTTGTGTTACGCCTCTTTCGATTACTGTTTTGTAGAACTGAATTTCTAACGGTACGAGTCTTAGTGGGAGGTTCGGACTGATGCTTTGTAGATTGTCAGCGAACACTTTCACTTTGTCTTTAAGGTTTTTTAGTGATGGGCCGGTAAATGTTGCATATGCGTATAAGTCGATACCAGTGCTGAGGTACCGTCTAAACAAATTAAATTGGTTTTGATAGAGTGCTTTTGAAGCGTCTGTGTTGAATGCGAACGACTCTTGGTCGAACCCTTTAAAGCAACACACTTTGCCGTAGTTTGTGTAGTCCACTATTTGTTGAATTTCGTTGTCGCTGAGATACTTCCAAAAATAGTCATTGCTCAGGTTGTCATCTGACCAAAGATACGTTTTCTTTTCTAGGTCTCGCTGTTTGAGGTCTTGCATGAACCATAGTACCCATTCTGGCGTCAGTTCTGGCTGTCCGCCAGTAAGGTCAATTATCTTTGGTGGATCATCTGCTTTAACATACGAATCAATCAGATCGTTTGGTGTGTGGAATGAAGCGTGTTTTGTGCTTCCTTTCAGTAGGTCGAAAGGCACAAAGCAATACCAACATCTCCAGTTGCACGATGCAGACTGGAATACCTGTGCGATCGCGATATTGCTTCTCTTTCCAAGGTTTAGCTTGGAGGCTGCCGGATCTATGGGCAGTGTATTTTCCGGCCAGTTTTTTGAAGTCTGTCTTCGGAAATGCCTGACTCTACCAAATCCGTTGCAATTAACCGGCTCAGTGATGTCTTGCTCTTGGATTGATCCTTGTAGATTCGCTATGAGGATCTTTCTCTCTTCAATCTTGATTGTTTTTCTTCTTAGAATTTGAGAATACTTTTCAGTATCAATCATTGGATTGGAGAATTGATAGGTCGAACTCGGCTATTTCTTTTTCAGTCAGCTTATTAGCTGGGAGCCCTGGTAACTTTTCTGCCAGGTATCTGTTCACAATGTTTGCTAGGTAGCTTATTTCTGTTTGGGTTAATTCTCTTCCCTTGGGTATCCCGTGCCAATACCCAAGACATGTCCTGCAGCAGGTTGCCGTTGCGTGTTGGGCATATTGAAATGGATTTTTTATTTTGTGGTCTTCGGTTGGCGTTTGATAGCCGTCGTGAAATGGTTGTGCATTTCCGATGGTAGCTTGCAGATGCGCTGGAGTACGTTCCTCCAGCTTTGTACGACCTTTTCGCAACGCGTATTTCAATGATCTTTCGTTGAATCTTCTTTTCCAAAAGTGATCTCTGATGAATTCATGATGAAGCATTTTGATTGTGAAATCGATGTCGGTTTCCGATCGTTTGTGGACCCTCATCCAATCAATTGGGGCCGCTCCGCATTCTCTGCAACGATTTGGGCTAAAGTTATTGTTAGCATCTTCTTTTACGCGGAAGCAATGCAGCCCATTATTGCAGTCTGTATCTGTGCAGCTTATTTTTAACTTCTTTTGTTCTGTACTCATCTTGCGAATGCTTTTTTGAGAACATCACGATCATTCTTGTTTAATGCTCTTAGATTGATATTTGCATAGAGTTTATTGAGTGCTATCTCATATGGATTTTCAATTTCATTTTGCTTCTGCATATTGTATGCACTTCCCCACCATTCGATACCATTCTCTTTTGACAATCTGTATGCAAAATGGTTTGCTAGAGAACCTACGTGAACATTGTATTTCTTTGCAGTTTTCGTGACTGCTGTCTTTAACTTCTTGATATCACCTCCTGTGAGGGCTTCCACTTCATCTTCGATGAGTTGTAATCTATCTCTGAAGATTGTGTCTTTGGCGAATTCGTTTGCGATTTTTTCTTCTGCAGAATCATAACGAGATGGATCAATTGGGTGTTCTTCTAAATATTCAAAAGACTTCTTGGATAGATATTCTATTGCGTGTCTAATTTCATGCAATAGATCAAAGAGCCAAATTGAGTCTATCAGTTTTCGTTGTTTTAGAATGATGACTGGAACTCCGTCGATCCCCCAAATCGCTCCATGCAGTTTTCCTATGTCATTGAGTGGAATAACAATACAGCCACAACTCCATACGTAATTTAAGACACTTTCAAATTTTACTCCACCGTATTCGTTTTCAAGTAGATCGTAGAGTTTATGTGGATCATTTACCAATGTCCTTCTTTCTGTATTAGTTGAAATATGTGCTACGATTCTCGACACATAGTTTACATACATGACATATGCACCAAATTCACTATGCGTTGAATTTGAGAAGAGTTTGAATCGGGCTGACCCCAGTGCTTTTGTTTCAGGAATAAATCCCGAGACAATCATATCAAGTATAGTTTTGCATGAGTATGAATATATCCTGGCTGCTATTTCTATGAATGCTTTACAGGCAAAAATGAGATCATCTTGATTTGAACTATTAAATCCAGTTATTATTTTTAATGGTAATAATTTTTCTTTCAGTGTTGTTGTCCCCCATTTTTTGTAGAATGCTTTTATGGCGGAGACTGTTTCTGTCTTAGATACTGAAAGACTGGTACAATTGATGTTAAGTTTTAATGCAGCAGCAACTGCTTTGAGTTTGCTAAAGCTTATATTCTTGTACTCAGATGCTTCCCATCTCTGCACCTGTTGTTCCTTAACACCGAGTTTTTCGCCGAGTTCTTTTTGAGTTAGACCTTGGGAAATTCTAGCCTTAATTAACGCTATTGGTAATTCTTCTAAGGAGTCGCACTCGCTAAAATAGAATTGGGAATCGACTAGTTCTTCATACGCTTCGATTTCCGTACGAAGTTCTTCGAGTTGACTCTCAATTGCGTTGCGAAAAAGAGTCTCCTCGGCTTCTGTCGCCGCGACCTTTTCGGCATTGATGGATTCCAAGGCTGATTCGAAGTTCGTCAGTTGCGATTTGGAGATCCTATACTGTCTTTCATTCGTGATCATAGCTGTACGGGGTTCAATTTGATAATTCCTTTTTGTCTTCCTGTTTGTTTGTCGACTTGGAAAAAATCGAAGAAACACGTGAATGGACTGGATCTAGTTGCAGGGGAGCGACTCGGGAAAAATTCTCCGCGAAAAAGGGACTTCTGAAGTGCTCGGCTGTTGTCGAAATTGGAAAATGCACTGTGCAGTTTTGAGAGATCCATCGTAGAGGTTTCGTAACAGGCGTCGTAGTCACCTGGGAACTCTTTATCCGTAACGAAACTTCCATCGAGGTAGAGGGTAGTGCAGCCGGCTTTTGCGAGGTGCCCAGTTGCGATTTTAAGACCTTCAAGAAGGCGTTTCCTGTGTTCGTTCCAACCAAACGTTGATTCTAGTTCACTCCAACTCCCTATCGAGTGCACCCCTGGGGGGAGAAGACCATATTTGTCGAATTGAGGAACCATCTGTTCCAATTAAGAACACAACATAAAAGTTGTGTCAATGAAAATCGGTTTATCCTAGGATCGCTTTTAGTGGCTTAGACTGATAAATTTGCGGTTTAACCCGATTGGAGCCGTCAGTAGAATAAATTTTTGATGGAGGAATCTTAATGCAAAGCTTTTGGGACGAAGCGCCCTCCTTTTAGTGAATTCAGTCCTCCAGAATCAAATAGAATGGGTCGGCGAGCGACTTGATCGTCAGCTACGCTCACCGCTTTTTTCTCTCTGCGAGGTCCGCTGTCGCTCAAAAGCTTAATGTGCGATTCGCTTTACCAGAGAATTAGTTCGTATGGTGGTGGTCGAGTGCGGCTAAAGCCACAAACTGTGCAAAGACATTGTTTGAGAAGGTGAAGAAATGAAAGAGTTTAGTTATACTGTGCACTTAAATTTTATAAATCTTGGAATTGAAGCATGCAATGAGAAGGAAGCGAGAGCAAAACTTATATACTATCTTACCTAATTTATTTGCATGACAGAAAGGAAGCCGCCAAAGACTATTGAAGCCGAGATTAATTTAGAGACTATGGAATTTATTAATTTTTCTCCGAAATATTTAGCAAAAGCGAAAGGGTTACAAAATTTGTTATTATACGCTCCAGATCAAGTAGACATAAACGAAAATAATATTTCAGATAGGTACGTGGGAATTGGAGGTCCGTATTACAGATATACAAAACACGAGGACGAATGCGTAATTAAGCGTACTAAAGTGAGAATCGATATTTCAACTCGACGATTGGTCTATCGGCTTGATTGTAGAGTGAGTAAATTATAGTTGAGTTAAGACTTTTGTTTTTTGATAACGTCCTCGATAGTACTTTGAACCTTTGGGTGTTTGTTATATGTGTAGAGTTTACGTCTTTTGTCTCTTGATTTGGAATCACCCAGACCCAGGGCTTTGTAGATTTTTCGTGTATGATATTTTAATGATTTGACAGATGTTAATTGCAAAATTTCTACTATGTGTTTGAACTCAAATTCAGAAGTTAAGAAAGCGAATACCTCAAATTGTCTTTTTGTGAGATCTAATATTTCTTTTGGTAACTCAGTATAGCCTATTTCATGAAATCCAAGAGCGATCTGTCTTCTTTTGTAATGAATCCAAGCAAATATCATGAGAGTGTTTGTTGAGAAATCATATACCCTAAAGTCAGAAAGATAAGAGTATTTTGCGTCTATGGATACAGGTTTTTCAAAATAAAGAAATCCATTAGTTATGCTCGCTTCAAGCGTTTGTTTTTCAGCTTTGATTATTTTGTCGGATAAACTTTTAGGTAGTTCTAATCTTTCGTTTTGGAATTCAAATCGATATTGACGTTCAAAGAATTCAATTTGGCTTTGGTTTAGTATTGATTTGAACTTCATAGAAGGAAATTCAACCTCAACAAAGATTTTTTTACCATGACTGAGAACTGAGAAACTGTCAGGGTGATGATACGGTTCGAGAAATTTATTGAATCTTTGCTTGCCTGAAAAATCTTTTCCAACTTTCAAAATTTCTGCGATTACGTCATTAGATTCATAAATATGTTCTCTACCAAAGACTCGTATATCTCGCCAGTTTATTGTTAAAACAATCATCCATTGATGTGTTCTAAATATGCTAGCAGGAATTTTCAGGAAAATGACCGCAAGTTGGCTTTTGCAGCCAATGTCATTAAAAACGGTCTCTTGTATTGGAGTATTGGCAAGTAGGTCCGTGTCATCTGAGTCGCTTGAATCTTTTGTCTTCGCGATTGGGAAATTCTGTTTATGAAGTTTTTCAAATATCGGACTGGAATGAAGAGTCACTTCTAACGAAGGTCTCAAATAAGAGTAATCTTTATCGCGCTCGGGAAAAACATACGCTTCTGGAACCTCTACACCTAATTCCTTTGTTTTGCGTCTGACTTTTACGTCTCGATCTGTCTTCTTATCTTTGGTGACATACGTAAGCGGCTTTGTGGAAACAAGATTCCATGCGGCGTAATCGCAGTTGCTGAACTCCACTACGAACTGCAAAAGTGTTATGATGAATTCGCTCTTGTCGCTAATCCCCAAGAGATGTTCCCCTAAGTGCCGACTTGCTTGAATGAGTTCTTTTGATGCTGTCATGTTCGCATGTGAACTTGCTGGAAGCCTACTCCTTAGGGAGTAGATTTCAACCTCGAATTCATGTAAAATAGAGTGAGAACTTCAAAATTTCGCTCCTTAGGGTGTGAATTCGGGAAACATCTGAAAAATCGCCTTTCTCAAAACACCCGAGTGTCGCACATCCTAGACTAGAAGACATGAAATATATTATCCTACTTTACTTAAAATTGTGCTGGATAGTAACATTTGTTCCAGCATCGGCTTTCGCAAATTCAGAAAATGCTACAACAGAAGTAACAATCTTCATTATCAGCGATGATACTTCTCCGTCACTAGGATCTAAATTCGGAATTCAAAGCATTAATTCTGAAAATATTCTTTATGCTGTCGAGGCTGCGGTCAAATCTGGCAGAAATGTAAACTTATGTTTTGCTACAATTGACGAAGATTGCCGAGAGCAGCCTATCGTTCAAGCACAGTTTAAGGCATTCACAGAAAATCCGCCCGTTGCCCCAAAATACAACGAGATTCTAGGGTTGAAGCGGAAGAAAATTGAATTGCAGAAATATACTGAGAAACGTGATCAGTATCTTGCAAAGATCAAACCGCATCTTCAGGAATGGAATGAAACGGCTGAAAAGTTTTGGAGTGAAGCAATGACGCTTCAATCGCAAACATTAGAAAAGTTCGACCAAGAAGTAAAACGTAAAGGAAGACTGTATCCAAGAAGTGATATACAAGGATTACTTATTCGAACAATCGAATTTCGGAAAGAGCATTCATTCAGTCACCTCTGTATTTATATTTTGAACACTGATGGGAAAGACGCTGTATCATACAGAAGAAAGCGAACAAAACCATTTCATGAAATCCCTGATTCAGACATTTTAATTTTCTCTGCTCCAAAGGGCAGTCCAGAAAAAGAGCCTCTCTTTGCTGGTATCAGTAATAAAGTACTTCGATCCAATGGTCTTTCAGAGGCTTTGGAAATAGCTTTTACGTATTCCAATAACTAACGAACCATACTGCATTATGGCGACCGTGGATATTGAATATAATCGGTTAATGAGATCCGAAAAAGTTAGCGATTCTCCGTCTCCGAACTACCAAGTGTCAAAAGAATCAAGAGATCCTTTTCAGAATAATCTCTCATTGCTTGAATCACTAGTATCGCAAGCTCAAAATTTTTTAAGAAGTACGAAAATAGAGCGGGAGATTCGTAACGATTTTGAACAGAACTCAAATCTTTATAGTGCTGAAGACATCGCTTATCGCTATCGCTGGAGTATCATCGCTCTATACACTATCATTCTCGGAATTGAATCTTTCTTTGGTACTGACAATAGCACAATTATTACTGAGAAGCTGTTGCTAACTTTCAATGTAACAAACTCTGCTTATGCTGTGGGATTGTTTCACTTCTTTGGGATCTTGCTGTATGGTGGACTACTCCTGACTGTTCTTATAGTTGCTAAGGTAGTGACTGACACGGGACCCATACTCAATGAACTGTCAGAACTTCAAGAGTTCCGCAGAAAGAGAATCATAACTGACGATGAATTCAAAATTGATTACCAATTCCTAAGAAGACAACTTTGGATCAAACGTATCCAAAAACTTAGCTACATATTTGGCATGGCGTTGTTCTACATCGCAGTAACGTTTGCAACTTACATGATGGAAAGAGAGTTTGCAACAACAGTAAATACGGAACCGATTGACGCCCAATCAATTTTCTTTGGTTCTCAAAAGGATATTACTGTGACATCAGATAGAGAACAGGAAATCAATCTTCCGAGTACCTTTGCATATATGAGCATAGCTGTATTTAGTGTAATACTACATTTAATGGCAATTTTTCTTCCTCAACCGGTTTGGTCGAAATTAACGAGAGCAGGGTTCAATGCTGAAAAGCAAAGAGTAAAGCTTGATGGACTAGAACAGTCGCTCGGTAGTTTGTGCATGAAGATTATCGGGTTGTTTGTCCATGAGTCGAATGAAGACCAACAAAAAATGATGCTAGCACTGGTCCCTAGATCGATTCGCTACGAAGCAAACAGGGTGAGAGGTGATTCTTTCTTTCCCATAAGCGTTGATCCATCGCCGACACATCCAGAAGAAGGATCGGATTGGTCTGATGCTGCAACTGATCTAGAAGATCATTCAACAACCACTAACAATTTAGATTAAAATGGGAGCATTAGAAATACCACTTATCGTTGTGGCAGTGGCGAAAGCTGTCAAAGCCACTGGGAAAGGTCTAAACCAGAACGCTATCAAGGTTGCGAACATGCTCAACCAAGGCGGGCAAAAGGTAGTTAAGACCTCAAAAAAAATCTCTTCCCAAGTTTCGCAAACAATGGCGAAGATTCAAAAATCGCATACAACGCTTCATAAGCAAAATATTGATACGATAGTCACTAAAAAATCAGACTCAGTTAAACGAAAAATTCTTTCTGCGAAATCCAAGACTGAAATAGTCGGTTATCTGCTCGCAGAATCAAGTTTCGCGATTGATGACAAAGCGACATCTGAAATTAAAGTCACTGCAAAAAAATTGACCGAAGCTAAATCACTCCAAGATGCAAAGGAGATTGGAACCCAGATTACAAACACATTGGAAGAATCAAATCAACGTGTACTTGTTCAATCACTAACTCACCATATTCAAAATTCACTTACGGAAGACTTAAAGATTCCCGAAGTTAGACTAAATGATAATGGTAATCAGATTATTGGAAGCAACGAAGCGAATGATCGCATCATTTTTGAAGTAAGACCATTGGAAATGGGTGAAGTGAGTGTGAACATTGGAGCAAGATACAAAGATGGAACATGTAAGAAGAAAATACGACAGCTTCAAAAGTCCCTATCCAGGCGAGGCGTTTCACTGGCGGTAGGTTCTCCGAGTGACAAAACAATGCCGCCTAAGCAAGTTTCAATAACGAATGCCAGAAACAATCTGGTACAAAAGATTGGATACCAAAATGACTCCCAAAAGCTTTAACTCAGTCTTGACTGGTAGGTTTAAAGCCGGAAGCCACTGTGATTTATTCAATCGAATAAATCTTAACGAGTTAACAAAACACAATAACAAGCTTCGAACTTTGGAGCATGTCGTATGCGAGACATTTAAACGTGAGTTAGGCATGGATTGTATTCAGATTACACTTAATCGTGGTCTTCAGGTACTTACTCATGTTCTGGATTCAAAAGAAGCTGACAAGATTCTCAAACTGTTAAGGGACCTTGGTATTCAAAACACAATCTCCAATGGGAATCAAATATCTCGATACGAGAACATCCAAGTAATCTTTTCCAAATTTGTGGAAGCAGCAGAACAAGGAAAAGAAATTCCTCCTCTCTTGGTTATAGTTCGAGATTTTCAATACATCATACCTATTCTTGAACGAAGCGGCGCGAATGAAGCAGTTGTTTCTATGCTTCAAACTGTAGAGCATCTCATCGCAAGTTATTCTTTTAGAAGCCAGAAGGTGTATTTTCTGTTTCAAGGGGATGACACTCTTGTTGACCCACAGATAACAAGAGCAATTCGGGTGTTTCATGCCTTACCACCAAATTTTGAAGAAAGAACAGAGTTAATTGATACATTCGACAAGACAAAGGCACACGCAGAGTTTAAGCTGGCGACAGGCATCACGAAAAAGCGATTTGCAAACCTTACTATGAACATGAGCAATCGTGCGGTGGAAGAGTTAGTATTCTCTTCGGCACGCTCAAAGGAACCGATCGCAGTCGTGGATATTGTCGAGAAAAAGATTGATGAAGTAAAGAGGCAGTCAGAGGGCGTGCTTACATTTGTGGATACAAATCATGCGAAGAAAATCGAGATAGTAGGTCGTACTGCAAAAGCATCGGCAGAAGTACTTTATCAGCAGATTGAACAGCTTGCAGATGGAAACCCTTCAACGCAACTGTTCATTGTTTTGTGCGGACCTCCTGGTATCGGAAAAACAATGATGGTGAAATGTGGGGCTGCAAAGTATGGACTAAATCTTTTTGAGCATGGTTCCGCAAAAGATCCATTAGTTGGTGCAACTGCTCGCAAGGCGAAATTGGTCACTGAACTAATTCGGGCAAATCCCGGTATCTATCAAAAGGATGAAATTGATTTAAGTCTTCCCGGTGCGAACAGAAAGAGGGCAATGGGGAGTTTAGATGGCGGAGCAAGTGCAGAAGAAGCATCTGTATTGTATGACCTTTTGTCTGATGAAAAATATCGAGGACGCTTCATTTACATAGGATGCACGAATGTTGCAGAAGCTATTTCAGGGGCGTTTGGAGATAGAGCGTTGTTCATCCCAGTACTTCGTCCAAATGAAAGTGATCTATCGGAAATTATCACTTTCTTTGTCAGACGTATTGATCATGAACTGACATTAGATCCAACTGACTCAAAATTCAAAGAAGCGGTACATGTTTTTTTTGAAAAGGAAATTTCACCCCGCTCTATTATTAACAAGCTTCATCTTTCAAAGGTTCACTATGATGCGACCCGCTTAACTGAAGACCTCATTTTGCGAACTGCACTAGATGCCAACGAAACATCAGAACAGTTTAAGGCAAGTGCATTGTATGCTGAACTAACCGCTTTGCTTGCAGCCGACACAAGAGCAACTTTCCCATGGAAAGATGATCCGAATTTTCCGTTTCACCCCAAGATAAGTTCCTTTGTGAATAATGATGGTTCCTTGAGAACGTCGGAAATCCAAGCAAAGATCAAAGAACTTTCGGTAGTAGCAAATGTATAGCTAAGATGAAGGTGCAATTCTCAACGGAAGTTTCCGAAAAAGACATGTGGTCGCATGCGATTGGGGAAGGTATAACAAAGGAAACTGAAAAGATGTTGGGCAAACTCTGTGGGCACGAGTATTGTATCCTGACAAACTGTGCTACAAATGCTCTATTCGCGCTCGGGCTTGCCTATGAAGTGTCCGGTAGAAGAGTGATAACTGTTTCGAATTCTCCTTGGACGATAGCCAGTTTTAAATTTTTGAACGCAAACCTAGTGTTTGCTGATACGCTTTCAGATGGTAACATTGATCCTAACTCTGTGGCTAGGGAGATTGATGGGTTTGTTCCTCCAATTGTTCTCGCAGTAGATTATGAAGGAATTCCACACGATGCGGAAAAGCTTCAAGAAGTTTGCTCTAACTCAAATGCCACTCTCATCGTTGATGCATCAAAGTCCTTTAGCGTTCAATATGGTGAAAATTTAGCTTCTTACGGATCTGATGCAATTGTACTTTCTTTTGGTCCAGGAAAGACATTCTTGGGAGAACTTGGGGCCATACTCACAGATGACACTAGGGTTTACGAATCTGTCTTGAGAAGCACGATGCATCCAGAGAGATTTCGTCACGAGGTTTCTTTCACAATGGCTCCCCATGCTGTACCAGTGAAAACGGTTCCCTGCCCATGGTCGGTAATGGCACTTCGCAAATACCTTAAGCAGTTTTGAAGAAGTGCAAGTGTTTCATTAATCCCGAGATTAAATTTATTCTCAAGTATTCCTAATTAATTCAGGCGGGATTAACTGATTGATACGCCAAAAAAGCAGACGAGAAACATTCGCTAAAAATAGCCTCAAAAAATTGAAGACAGATTACCATGAGTGCAGATCTTGTAACTGTAATTTTTAATTGGTACAAAGAGACTCTGTACGCTATACCTGCATCGGTCTTTGTGCTTCTTACAAAACTTGTCATAGTCCACTTTTTTCCGTTTATGACAACGTCCACACTATTTCAGAAATACCGCAATCGGAATGTCCTGTTGCAACTTATTGCGTTTGTGATTAGCACGCTGGTTGCTGTACAAATAGAAATCAATCCCACGCTTTACGATGGATTTCTTATTAGATCGTGGCTATTTCCACTTCTCATTCTGCTGCTCATTTTTCTCCCGCTATACGTTAGTTTTTATATTTCTCCAATTAGATTCCATCAAATAATATTTAGAGTAAGTACATACGTACTAATGGGTGTCTTGTTTTTGATACAAATTTTCTTCGGAGAATAAAAAATGAAATTACCGAGCGAGTTACTACACAAAATCATTAAAATCGTTAATTTTGATAAAACTGGAGAAACGTCGGAAAAGTTGGAGCGTTGGACCGAAAAGGATGCTTCGACAATTATCGGGGAAGAAATCGAAACCAGAATTATAACTGCAAGTGGTAACGTCGTAAAACCAAAAGACATAACTTCGATTTGCTCAGTATGTAATAAAGCTGATAGTGAAACGGGTAGATCAGACATTTCCGATATTTTGCTTTGTCGAGTCTGCCAAAGAAAATTCAAGAATCCTTCAGGTAAGACTTTGATTGTCAGCCCAAGTGAAGAACAAGAGTTGGATAGAAACTTCAACGAGTGGGAAGCGTTTGATGACAAGCGAAAACAGCCACAGTAAAAGTAAGAGACAGGATTTAGTTTCAAAGATGCACAAGACAAAGGGTGCTGAACAACCTGGTACTCGTCTCTTGTTTAATCTTGCACACTCAAATTTAGATAATGGTCGGGTCGCTCGTAAGCATTCAAAAACACTATTTCAACGCCTTGCTAAATACGATGTGCTCCAACGAGAAAGAAACGATAGTCCAAAAACTGAAAAAGTAGATTCGAATACATCCATACTGCTTGGGACACATCCGCAATCGGAAACTCCAATCTACATTCGTCTTTCAGACTTGCCTCGTCACTTGCTCATTATCGGTGGTTCAGGTGTTGGAAAATCAAATACAAATTTTCATATTGTTAATGAACTGAAAAGACATTCGATTCCCATTTCAATGTTTGATAACAAAGGAAATGAACTTGGTAGATTGTGTAATAAGAACTTGGATATACCAGTTGCAACTCCATCAGATGAGATCAGTAACATTTGTGAGCCCGTGTCACCAACAAACGTTCACTCCTATTTTACCCAACTTCTAAACAGCCTAGGCTTTCTTAATAACACTCGAATTGAAACTAGAAGTAAGCTAGTAGATTTGCTTCATCGAATTTATCTTGGGCACGAAGATAAATCTGCTCCGTTTATTTCACTTAATGAATTTCGTTCTGCGTGTGAAAAGTACCAGACTAATTATGGCGTATCGCTTGGGTCAGCGAATCATCTAATGACAACAGTTTCCCAGCTTTTTGGAGAAAGAAGCGAGATACGCAGAGGTCCAGAACTTGAAGACAAATTTCCGCTCGTTATTCGAAACTGGTCCGAACTGACTGTTTACGAGCAGCAGTGCGTTGCTTCCATTTTCTTATTTCGACTGATTACACGGACTTCACTGGAAACTGCGGGTACAGACGAATTAATTGGGCGTGCGTTAATTTTTGATGAGGGACGATTTGTCTTTGGAAAGGAATGCGTACAGGGAAACAGCACTCCTTTTCAGGTAAAACTGATGGCTCAAGCGAGGTCATACAAAATTGGAGCAATCATTGCGACTCAATCTATCACTGATATTCTGGATACAGTTGCTGCTAACTCTGCTTCGATTTTAGTGCTTAGACAACAAAGCGTAGTAGAGTGTAAAGTCTGTGCCAAATTGCTCGGTTTAGATGATGAAAGTTCTCAAGCATTGATGAATTTGCAAGTTGGACAAGCATTTCTCAAAACACCTGCTTACAATTCACCAGTTTTGGTAAAGATACCGTATGTCAGTATCGGAAAATATCTCTCGTTATCTGAAATTGAGACGATTCAAAAACCAATATTCAACACTTTGCATAGTGAGGTTACGCTATCAAAACACCAAAGAGAAATAAAACCCATTAATTTCAATGAATTGTTTGGGGTGCAAACCCCGATAAAATCCTTTGGCAAACAAAGTTCTCGTTCGAAGACTTCTTCAAAACCCGTTGGTAGAAAAGAAGAACACGCAACAGCTATTGTCGAAGAATGGGTTCGATTCCTGTTAGTAGTGAGCAAAGAAGGCGTGAATGGGGCTGTTAAGACGTATGCAGCAGCAAATGTATCAAGAAGAACAGGACAAAAATTAAAAGAAACGCTTATCCAGAATCAACTCATAGAAACGTATCGCGTGCCTTCCCCTTCCAAAAGAAGACCGATCGAAGCAATGCGACTGACTAAAAAAGGTAAAGAGTATTTGGATAGATATGAGAGATCTCGTTAGAAGAGGAAAAGAAAGCCAAAAGCACCTATCCATGAAAAAATATGTAATGACCAAAGCAATCGCAGAGGGCTTTTACACACATGTTGAATGGCGATGGTGCGATGTTGCTTTGATTGAGTCCGAAACACTTTTGTCGGTTGCTGTCGAAATCGAATTAAGTACTGCGAATATATTCAAGAATGTTCATCGCAACGTTAAGTTATCTTTTGATAAGCTTCTAATCGTTTCTGACGATTCAATAATTTTGGATTGGGTGACAGTCAATTGTTCGTCTCCAGAAATCGTAACTTGTCTCTTTTCAGATCTGAAAATGACCAACATTCGTCAAATTCTCTCGATATGAAACAGAAGACACTAATCGGGATACTTATTATTATATTTTCTTTGGTCGCAATGCGGTTTAATAAAAATTTTTCTATCGAACATCCTTTTTCTATGACTCACATGATAAACGATTTCAAAGTTGGTTACTTTGATATGAGTGATAGTTTGTATATTATTTTCTATGCTGTTTTTATCGGAGCCTTGGTGGGGCTTCTCATCCGATTTTTTCGAGGTAGGCTGTAAACAATGTCTAATCTCAAAACAGAAGAATTAGATTCAATGCAACTTGTCACTAGAAAAGACGCTGCAAAACTTCTTTGTGTTTCCACTCGCACATTAGACAGAATTCTTGCGGAATCTGACAAATTCACAAAATATTACATTCGAGGATCTGTTAGGTTGAGCCTTGCAGAACTTAATCAATTTATTCAATCAAGCACGTAAAGCTTTGAACTTAAGCATTATTTGCAGTTTTTGAAAGAGTGAGTCGTTGTTTTGAATTATAATCTTGATACACTGCAAACGTGAGACCAATTGTTTTATGTCGAAGTTGTTTAGCGGCTACTTCAATACCGTGTTCATCGTTCACCATTGACCCGAACTCTTTTCTCATAGTGTGAGTCGGACAATCAACTTGCACTCCTTTCTCTCGAAGCCAGGTGTTCAGTTTCTTGAATTCTGCACTGCATCTGTGCTGTTGCGGATAGAATGAATCAGGTGATTGTTCGTGTTCTTTCTTTTTTAATGGGGCGATGACAAATCCGTCACTAGGTTTTCCAAGTGCTTCAATCACTTCCCAACTGACAGGAAAGGGGTGTTGTGACTCTTTAGTTTTGGGCTTCCAATGTTCTGTTGCTCCAAGCATAACAATCCCATCCTCCGGGTTGATCATCGACCACTTAAGATGATCGATTTCGCCTCTTCGTAATCCTGCTCCAAATGAGAGCATGAAAATTTTGAGAAGATCGTCTTTCAGTTCGGCTTTCGCTTTTGCAAAGAGGTCATTTTTATCGAACGTCGAGACATATTTGTTCAAGTGTTGTTTGGTTTCGACCTGTTCAAAGGGCAACGGGTCTGGAAGTTGAAAATCTTTGAGAAGCTTTAGGTTGCGTTTCTTGAACAAAGATTTGGCACATCGAATGGCCGAATCTGCTGTGGATTCCGCTTTCTCCTTTTCAATTTGAGTCTGTGCCTTTGCGAGTCTGGCAATTTTCCATTTCTCAACGTCGAATGGTGTAATTTCAGAGAGTTTGACCGATTCAACCTTTTTCCTCCACTTCTCAGCCGGCTTTGCCCCTCCTCCTTCGCGGGCAATCCCTTTGATCTCGGCTATGATACGTCTGAATTTTGCACATGAGTCATAGTGTGAGCGGTGGGAAGTATTGCGGATTGCATCAACAGTTTTGAAGAATTCTCCGACGGTTGGATTTTCAGTCTGTTTGACTGGTTTGGGTTTGAACTGCTCTTTTGCCTTTTCCCATCCATTGCCAACGACTGTGCGGTAGATGTCCCTAGCCTTATTGGCTGCTGCCTGCTTGTTGGCTGTGTTGCAGTTAAACCACTCTCTTTTTCCCGCATGTTGAACGCGAATATGGAACGTTCCGTTATTTTTGAAGATCAGTTTTTGAGCCCAATAGTGAACAGAATCCTTCGAGAATTTGGCCATTTTTTGGCCACTTTTCGTGTCTAAACCTGTCGTTTTTTGACTTTTCACGATGTTAGAATATCGCATAAAAACCTGATTAAAAGCTTTTTATGCAACGACATACGTAGACAATCGTAGCCATCCAAGAATGAACTTAAAATCCGCTGACCAGTAATGGTCGTGCGGGTTCAAGTCCCGCCCTGGGCACCACCCTACGTTTGTAACGAATTGAAGGTATTAAGACCGCCTCGTAAAGCCTTTGCGTGGGAGTTCCAAAAGCTGGTTGAAAAGACGGTTTCTCAGGGTTACGATAATCCTACGCATCTTTTGTTAAACTCCTGTCTATTTGTTATCGTAAACTATGCTTTCAGGACGCCCCTCAATGAAAGACATCGCGACGGAAGCTGGCGTGTCCAGCATGACCGTGTCGCGGGCTCTCCGCAACGATCCTAAGATTTCTCAATCTACCAAAGAAAGAATTCATCAGATCTGCGATCGGTTGGGCTATCATCCCGATCCTCGGCTTTCAGAATTAATGATCCATTTGCGACGCTCTCGTAACAAGCGATCCGTAGAGACGATCGCTTTGATTAAGGTCGTGCCTGAGCGCGAAACGGGGGCGCCCTTTCTGACCGAGAAACGGCAGATCGTCGGCTGTTACGAACGAGCTAAGCAGCTAGGCTTGAGGATTGACGAGTTCGAATGGCTGCCGAGCAAGATGTCGGTCAAGAGGATGGTTCGGATTCTCCGAGCTCGCGGAGTCCGTGGGGCTGTGTTGCAGGTGCGCGGCTCTCTTCCAGAGGGCATCGAGGAGTTCTATCCGTATTTTGCGGCGGCCAATATGGATGCCACCATTCCTCTTCTGCATCACGTTCATACAGACCACTTCCAGGGGATGTCTTTGGCAGTCGAGAAACTTTGGGAGAAGGGCTATCGCCGTATCGGATTCTATCTTCTAGAGCGAGTGAAGGACTGGGCGGCCGATATTTGGAAAGCCTCCTTCATGTACCGGATTTCTCGTTACACGGAATTCGAGCCGCAGTCGATATGCGTGAGCCCGGTTTTGCGCCTGGATACCATTATGCCCTGGATAGGAACCTATCAGCCTGAGGCGATCGTGTCGCACATGCCTGCGGTGGATATAATGCGGATGCTGATTGACCAGGGCATTCGCGTTCCCGAAGACATAGGCGTCGTAACGGTCGAGTGGATGTCGCGTTATCCTGAATGCGCAGGCGTCAATCAAAACTCGGTGAATGTTGGAATGTCTGTGGTCGACGTCGTCGCTCGCCAGCTTGCCTATAACGAAAAGGGACTGCCCCCATTTCCCAAAAAAGTGCTGGTCGAAGGCGAATGGTATGATGGCCTCAGCGCAAAGAATGTAATTCGAAATCGCGGCAAGAAAAAGGGAGCGGCGAAATGAGGGGATAGCGGCCGCTTAAGAGCGACTTGATGGCGACTTGGGTTCCGCGCGTTTCGAAAAATTCTATGTATGCGATGCTCGCTTTATCCTGATGCTGATCAAGATTACTATAATCTAATATATATAGTGAAGAAGGGCTCCGGAGCGATAGTATGTTTGGCTCTTTGGAGCAGCGAGCGGTGTCATTTTAGATCAAAGCAATCTCCCTCTCCTGCAAAATCTTGACCCGAAGCTTTGTGATAAAGGAATCGCCACAACCAAATCTGCTCTATATACATTCCGATCAGCATAGTCCTTACGTCTTGGGGGCATATGGCGATGATGTGGTTAATACGCCGCACCTCGACAGGCTTGCTCAGACCGGCACCCTGTTTCGAAACGTTTATTGCGCGTCGCCCATTTGCGTTGCGTCTAGAGCGGCGATGCTGACGGGGCTACACCCTCATCAAACACAGGTTTGGTCTAATAACCACGGTCTAGACTCCGCTATACCCACTCTCGCTCATTCGCTTGGAGCGACAGGACTGAGGCCCATCTTGTCTGGTCGAATGCATGCCATTGGTCCTGATCAATATCATGGATACGTGGAGCGCTATGTCGGAGATCATAATTCCAACTACATTGGCGGCAGAGAATCCGGTCGCGGCCAGCTAGGCGGGGCTGCTGGGCCGCATTACAATTCTATCGTCAAGTCGGGTATAGGTCAGAGCGGATACGAATTGCGCGACGAAGCGGTCACTGACGCATCTCTCGATTTTTTGGATCGGCATTTCAAGATCAAGGCATCGAATGGGGTTCGCCAGCCATTTTGCCTTTCTGTCGGATATATGCTGCCGCATGCTCCCTTTCTAGCCCGAAAAGACGATTTCGAGCGATATGCGAATGTTGTAACCATGCCGCGGATACGAGAGAAAATGGAGCAGGTGAAGCACCCGTTCCTTCGCTGGTGGCGCAAGCGTGCTGAAATCGAGAAACTTGGAGACGAAGAGATTCTCCGCTGCCGCGCGGCGTACTGGGCCTTGGTTGAGCGATTGGATGCTCAAATTGGGCGCATCTTGAGACGGATTGAAGAGGCAGGGGTGTTGGAGGACACATTGATTATCTATACATCCGACCATGGCGAGATGGCTGGCGAGCATGACCTATTTTGGAAGCACGCTTTTTATGAATCCTCGGTTAAAGTGCCGCTCATCATATCGTGGCCGAAGCGCTTCTCGCAGGGTATTGAAATTAGTGAGGTAATAGGAGCGATCGATGTTACGGCCACCTTGCTGGACGCTATGAAGGCTCCTCCTCTCCCATACTCGCCAGGCCGCAGCTTTGTGCCATTTCTGACGGGAGAGAAGCCGCTGAAGGATTGGCGGAATGTAGCATTTAGCGAGTATTGCAACGATGAGGCGTTTTCGCCCGAAGGGGGGTGTCGACATCGGATGATACGCAAGGATGACTGGAAGCTATGTTTCTACCACGAACAGCCATGCCAGCTATTCAACCTTAAAGAGGATCCCGATGAAGTTGACGATTTATCGGAGGATCCGGATTGCGCAGAGATCCGAACGGCTTTGATTGAAGAAGTCATGCGCGACTGGAATCCGGATGAGATCAGACTGCAAATGGCTCTGAAGCGAAGACGCGATGCCGTTCTTTATGATTGGGCTCGAAACGCGTCGCCCTCTGAAATCCTACGCTGGAAAATGACCGATGAAATGAATTATCTGGAAAAGGAGGAGAGCTCGATTTCCGTAAGCTCTTAGAATGTATCCATAAACTTGATATATAAATATTTCGAGAGGAAAGACGAGTTTCAAGCTCTTCTCTTCGCTGATGGCCGGATCCGTAGGCGAAAGCCAAAAGGAGAATCGCGTTTTGGAGGATGCGCTTTTCCAAGTAATAGTATTATAGATACACTAGCCGACGTGTCGATAGTCATTTCCCATGCAACTCTATATTATTTTCCGCAGAACAGGGTTACGATAATCTAATGGGCTAATAGACTTTATCGCCGGGTTTATGGTATCCCTTTAATATTCTCATATACTACAACCCCTTGCCTCTCAAAAACGCCTTCTTAGCCCTAATCATGGGATGATCCCTCCATTGTTTATGGTCCATCTCAAATAGCTAGTGCTGGAGCATGCAAATCAACTAACACACTACAAAGCAATGAACAGAACAACCGCCATTAAGTTTATAAGATACCTGGGAGTGATTGCTCTTCCCGCGCTCCTATCGTCTATGCTTCTTTACGGGCAGGACGATCCGAATGAGGATGATGTCTTTGAATTGTCCCCCTTTTTAGTCGACGCCTCGCAAGACGAAGGCTATGGCGCCACCGAAACGCTTGCTGGAACGCGTCTTAAAACGAATCTTCGCGACTTGGGAGCGTCCATCTCCCTTTTTACCGAGGAAATGATGAACGATATCGCCGCGACCAACCTGCAGGAACTTTTGCCATATGTTGGCAATGCGGAAGTTGGGGGCATGTTTGGAAACTTCACCTCGGAGCGGTCAGTCAATATGTTTGGCCAAGGCACCCCGACCACCCTCGCTCGACAACGACCTCAAGGAGCTACGCGCGTTCGAGGACTCTCTAGCGCGGATCTTACGCGCAATTACAATTTGACGGATGTTCCATTGGATGGATACATTATTGATCGCATGGCTGTCCAACGGGGAGCGAATGCTATGCTGTTTGGTCTGGGTAGTCCGGCCGGATTGATTAACGGCCAGCTTATTCAACCTCGCTTTGCGGACACCAATAAGATCGAACTGCGAACCGACGACTATGGAACGATTCGCGCCGTGCTGGATGTGAACCGCGTCTTGCAAGACGACAAGCTAGCCGTTCGCATTGCGGCCCTGTACGAAGATCAGGAATTCGCCCAAGAGCCAACTTTCGAAGAGGATCGCCGTATTTTCGCGGCCATTACCTATAAGCCTTTTGAAAACACGACGATAAAAGCGAACGTCGAAGCTGGCGAAATCACTTCGAGTCGGCCGGATACTGTAAGCCCTATCAATGGCATAAGCGAGCAATGGTTCAATCTCGGTATGCCACTGGCTACTGCTGAGATCTATGCGACGGGCGACCAGGTATGGCCCCTCGGCAATGGTCCTTTCCTGGGCAATGCTGGCAGTGGAATCATGAATGTCTGGCCGGGTACAGGCGTCACGGAACCTAACACCCAGTTTGGAGGCGTGGGTCAGAAGAGACGACGAACTGCCAGCGTTATCGACGACCTCGCTAACGATCCCGTTGGACAATGGCGCTTTCTGGCTTCTCCAACCTATCGTGGCCAAAACCTGTCTGGCGGATCAGCCAGAAACGATCCGGCCGGTATTCACGAGCGAAGCCAGGAGCAGGGTTTTCTCGACTTGAACAACTTCAATTTCGAGAAGATCAAGCTTATGGCTGCCGAGCTCGTAAACGAGGATTTCTCGGCCTACGATGTTACGCTAGAGCAGCTGTTTCTGAGAGAATCCGTGAATCAAAACGCCGGTATCGAGCTCACGTATCATAAGGAAAACTACGATGACCAGCTATTCGACGGCCAATGGGACGGCATCAGCAGCGGCATTTGGATCGATGTTAATCCCTACCTTGCGGACGGTTCGCCCAATCCCAATATGGGGCGGCCTTTCACCTTCAACGTCAATCCGCAGGAGCAGCTTGATTTATTCCGGCAGGAAACATTGAGAGCGATTGGCTTTTATGAAGTCGACTTTGCCAGTGGCGACTCAGCTAATTGGTTGGGTAAGCATACCATTACGGCTCTGATTAGCGAACAAGACTCTTACAGCTATCATCATGAGGCGCCTTTCAATCTGTCTCCGGCCACGAGAAATGCCGATGAAGCCAGAGCCTTCGTTCAGAACGTCGGCCATATTGGCAGTTTCAATCCGCATCCCGCCAACCTGTCTTATATTGGGCCCTCGGTTTTAGGAGCGAGCAGCTACGATCAGATTAGGATTACTGGCCATTCCAATTCCACTATATCTCAAGAAGGCGATACGTATACCTTCCGTATTTGGGATCAGGATACCCAACAGTTTCGAGATGTCGCAGGCAATGTAATTGGTCCAGGCCGCCCTCGGAAGGCTAATGTGTCCCTGAATGAGGTTCAGTCGCTGGCGACTATTCTTCATAGCCATTGGCTAGGCGGCAACTTGGTCACCACGCTCGGTTGGCGTGAAGACGAAGTGGATCTCAATGCCTACATAACCCAACGCGATGAATTCAATCTTGTGGCAATTGGCTCGACCGACACCTTGACTCCGGTGGGAACTCAAAAGGAAGACATCTTCTCCTTTGGAGCGGTGTTTCATTGGCCGGAAAACTGGATAGCCTTGCCCGAGGGCATGGACTTAAGTTTCCACTACAGCGATTCTGAGAACTTCGCTCCCGAAGCTGGCCGGACCGATGCTGCGGGCTTGCCTTTGGCGGCTCCTGGCGGGGAAACCAAGGAGTACGGATTCAGTGTCGCTTTCCTGGATCGAAAGGTGAATCTGAAGCTGAACTGGTACGAAACAGCTTTGACCAATGCTTCCGTCAATACGGCGATTGGAAACAACGAAGCTATAGGCGAGCAGATGCTATTCAGCATCGCTTCCAGCTATCTCGGCGCCGCTGAAGAGCAGGATATCCTTGGCAACGTTTCGCTCTCCAATGACATGGTGGGAATTGCCGAGCAGTTCATCAATATCGCTCCGTCTTCTTTAGCGGATGTTTATGGATTTAGTAGAACGGGTCCGTTTTCCATCAACTTTTCGGATCCGGCAAACTCTAACCAGACAGCGGACGTTGCTAGCGAGGGATTCGAGTTGGAATTATTCGCGCAGCCGAGCGAGGGCTGGAACGTCGGTTTCAACCTTTCAAGGCAGGATGTGAAGCAAACCAATGTGGCTCGACGTTTTGTCGCCCTTTTCGAACAACTGACTCCGCAGTGGCAGCCTTTATTCGATCTACCTGCCAATGGGGGAGCCTACGCGGACTTTATCCTCAATGGGATTACGGGCTTCACCACCCTGAAAGACCGATGGGATGAACGCGCTAGCCTTATTGAGCAGGTCCGCCGCTCCGAAGGCTTATCTAACGACGAGATTCGCGAATGGCGCTGGAATCTGTTCACCAACTACCAATTTGCCGATGATAGCAAATTCAGTGGTTGGGGCATTGGTGGCGCTTTGCGGTGGCAAGACGACGTGGTTATCGGATACCAGTCCGATGTATTCACCAACGCTTTAGGCGAAAGCATTCGCACGGCTGACCTGAATCAGCCTATCATGGGACCAAGCACGCTCCAGGGGGATGTTTGGTTCAGCTATCGCCCTAAGCTATTCGAAAACGTGGATTGGAAACTGCAGCTGAATATCCGTAACGCCCTTCGCGACGAGACTCTCATTCCGATTAAAGGTCAGCCAGACAGTCCCTATACGGATATAGCTCAGGTTCGAGTAACCCAGCCTGAAACCTTTATCCTCTCATCGATATTCGAGTTTTAATATGAGGTTTGTTTGGAAGGCTGAGAATTATTGGCAATTCGAATAGGCTGGATCTTCGCGGATCGTCTCAATCTCTAGTTCCACAGGTTGTCGCAACATCACTCTATCGTATCAGGAAATTCGCTACGATATCCATATTCGCGCCGCGGATATGGATATCAATAGCCTTCCATCGATTCGGAATGAGGATCGATCTTTAGCCGAATTGAATATCACTTATTTAGTCTATACTTGTGTTTTACGCTCTGTTGACGCAACGATAGACACAAGCGGCTTATGAATCCCGATCCTCAGGAACTGTTTCGCGAGCCTCCTGATTCGATACGGAATTTTCGATTCAAGAACGCCCTGAGCTATTTGGGCCCGGGCGCCTTAATCGCTTCAGTAACGATTGGGAGCGGAGAACTGGTGATGGCTTCAAGGAGCGGGGCTATTTTTGGATACGCGATGCTGTGGTGTTTCGTGTATTCAGGGGTTTTTAAGGCGGTTCAGGTATATGCTTCCAATCGACATATCACGCTGACGGGAGAGCATCCGATCGTGAGCTGGCGTACGCTTCCTGGACCGCCTCTCTGGTTCCCTATCATGATAGCGGCGCCTACCTTGCTTTTGATCCCCATCGTTTTTTCCGCTTTGCCAGAGATGTTGGGCACCTTCATTCATCGTTTATCGGGTCTGTCCAGTTCTGGACCGCATGTACTGATTTATGGATACGAGGAATTATGGCTAAACATCTGGGGAAGTCTGACTTTGGTGGCCTGCCTGGCTTTGGCCATATGGGCTTCGTTCGATTGGGTGGAACGGATTTCAACGATCATGCTGGGAATGATGGTATTCTGTATTGTCGTTTCGGTTTTCACGCTGGGCTTCGATCTTATGGAAATCGTTAAGGGCATGGCCCTGCCGCGAATTCCCGATTACGAGGCATGGATTACCAGCGACCCAAAGTACCAGTCGATTGCTCAGCGGAGTCCGTGGCTGGAAGTTTCGATTTATTTGGCGGCCGTCGGGGGTGGAACGACGAGCTATTTGGGCTATGTCGATACGATACGAGAGAAGGGGTGGGGGTTGGCCGATCGTAAAGGCATCAGCAAAGAGACGCTGGAAGCCGCGATTGAAAATCCGATACAGCTTGAAAGAGCCAGGCTTTGGACGCGAGCTCCTCTGTTGGATGCCGGCATCTCCTTTTTCTTCGTCATCTTGGTGACGCTTCTTTTCGCTATATTGGGAACCGTGGTGCTTCATCCGGAACGTTTGATTCCTGATGGCAGCGAATTATTGAATCTGCAAGAACGCTATCTGACGCTGCTTCATCCTAGCTTGTCGATTTTATATCGCTTCAGCGTGTTCCTGGCATTTATCGGGACTCTATTCGGAGCCTTTGTTCTCTATCGTTACACAATCGCGGCAGGCTTGGCTGGAATATTTGGAAACAGGGCGCCTTCGGCGACTGCTCCGGGATTGCGGAAGTGGGTCTACGCTTACTGTTTTATTGGCGGAATCGTATTGATTTGGCTCCCCGTCGGAATAACGGGCAGTATTGTTGATAGACTTACATTTGCCGGCCTATTCTCCGGAGCGAGTGGTTGCGGCATTTGGTGTTTCGCCATGCTTTGGTCCGACCACTATCGAGTGCCCAAGGCTCTGCAAATGGGTCTTGCGCTAAGACTCGCTTTGGTCGTATCTGGATTTGTCTTACTAGGATTAGGTATTCGAGCGATAATCGCTTTTTTCAGTCAATAGCAGTTAGATAAAGCGCTAGCCGCGATTTGATCGAATCGGTTTGGAGATAGGATATAATACCTTTCGGAATATGAAGTAAACGGGGAAGCGGCTAGGGGCGTGGCAAGCCCATGCGTTCGAACTGCTCGTCAGGAGCGTCGCACTCCTTCATGAGCTCGATCAGCTGCGCCGTTAGACGGTTTTCGACGTCTTTGTTCTTGATCGGGGCTATCTGCTTGGGATCCGCTTCGAGGTCATATAGAGCGGTGTCTCTTTGCATGGGCACTTTCTCATTGCCTGGCATGCTTCCCACCGAAGGGATCTTAAGCGTCTGACACCCCTTGGTGAAAGATCTTGATTCAGCCAGCCCGACTGCGCGTCGAAGCTCCTCAGGGCTAAATACATTGCGCATATGGCTCGGACTGAGGGTGTATTCAAAAAGTGGTTGATTGCTCTCATCTTTTGGGCCGCGCATATATACATAGCGACCATCGGTGATGTTCACCTGGTGACCGTGCATGCCGAAAATAGCGGCATTGCGGACCTCCGCGTCATCCTTAATGACGGGAGCGAGGTTTCTGCCCAGCATGTCCTTGGCGGGCTGCATTCCGAAAAAATCAAGCAAGGTGGGCCCCAGGTCGATGGAAGGCTGGACGAGAGACTGCCTTCGCTCTCCACGAATACAACTGCGCGGATCCCAGATGAAGAAGGGCGTTCTGGCTATCTCCTCGTAAAAGGGACACCAGCACTTTCCAGTAGAGTCGTGCTCGCCGAGAAGGAATCCATGATCCGTCCAAACGATGAGAAGCGTGTCATCCCATAGGTCATGCTTGTCCATGGCGTCGAGAACTTCGCCTAGCTTGGCGTCGCACATGCTGATGAGAGCAGCATTTTCGTGAACCAGGTGCTCGATTTCCTCGCGCGTATTTTCTACCGATTTGTACAGAGGCCAATCGAAATGAGATCCCTTATAATTGTCGTAGTGATCTGGATACAGGTCTTTGTATTTCTGGTAGCTGAAATAGGGTTCGTGAGGATCGAATGTCTCTATTTGCAAAAACCAATTGTCGGCCTCCACATTGCGTTCGATGAAATCGAGCCCCGCGCGGAAGGTTTGGCTTTGCATGTGCTGCTCCTCGTCTTGCATCGCCGAACGGTTTTTCATATCCTGGATTGGATAGAAATCGTCTTTAGCATGTCGGCCGGTCGCGTTTCCCGGTATTGGAATTGGCTCGACCTGGCCAATCCAAGGATCGCCTTCCTGTCCTCGGAAGAATTCCCAAGTCGTGTACTTGGTATGATAGTTGGTTCCGCCTTCTTCGAAGTAGTGATAATGATCGGTGGCCAAGTGAGTATGGACTCTCGCTTTTTTCAGGATTTCAGGAACTGAATCGTCAAACGGTTCTAGAGGTCCCCACGAGCGATGAAGGAAGCCCGGTCTGCCAGTATGCATATCGCGCCGGGCGGGCATGCATGGCATGGAGCAAACGTAAGAGGTGTCGAAAGTCACAGCCCTTTCGGCGAGGCGCTGAAAATTGGGAGCCCGCACCCAGTCGCATCCATATGGAGGCAGCATATGCCTGTTTAGCGAATCGAACATGACCATAATGGCTTTCATGGATACAAAAATGATCGGCTGGCTAGGTTGCGACAAGCCTTAGAGAGCCCTATTTATGGAAACGTTTCGCAGAGCGCAGAAAACCGTCGCCCTCGATTTTCTCCCAGTTGATGGAAAAAGCCATTCCAATGCTTTCGGGTATATGAAACCTTCCATTCTCGATTGTCGCAAACTGTTTCAAGTAAGGCTCGGCGCAAGACATGACCGGGGCGAGAAACTCCACGATGTCCGAGTCCCTTCCTGCGGAAATGAATTCCGCGCTAAGCCACGAGTAGCCGCCTGAGGAGAATTGAAGTTCGTTCTTCGCAGCGGCGCCTTGCACGGCTTGATATTCAGCGATTCCGGCGAACTTCATGGGTATCGGCTGAAAATGACGTACGCCCATGTTGAGCAAATTCTTGAAGCTGCGTGAACAAAACTCCGACTCGCCGTACGAAATGGCAATGGAGGACTGCATGCAAACCTCATGAATGTGAGTCAAGTCGGAGGTGTGAACGGGTTCCTCGATCCAAAGAACGTCGTATATGGCTGCTTCGTTGGCGAACCTTGTCGCGCCATCGACGCTCAGGGCCTGGTTGAAATCGATGGCCAACTCGAAATCGTAGCCAAGATTTTCGCGAATCGCCTTCACTCGTTCGAGCGCCTTGTCCACTCCGGCTTCACCTCGGTCTCCAGCCTTTACTTTGATGATCGTGTGACCAGATTCTAAATACGAATTTAGCTCTTCGATCAGCTCTGCGTCGGAAAGATGGACGCTTCCTCCGCTCATGTAGCATTTACTCCAATTTCGCGTCGCGCCCAGGAATGCGCTCAAGCTAGTGTTCGCTCGTTTCGCGGCTATGTCATGCAGAGCAATATCGATAGCTCCGATCAGCCCTACGGCTGGGCTGCGAAATCCGAAGTTCCTTATCGACCAATAGAGAGTGTCATAAAGTTCCGTGTAAGTCGCCTTTCGATTGAGGAGGATCGGGACGATGATCTTTTCCATAATGTCAGGATGCAATGCAGAATCCATAGGGGACTCTCCGGTCATCCCTTCCGAATCCACAAGCGTGATCGATTTAATCGCGTAGCCTTCGAAAGGCCCCGCGGTCGCATCGTAAAAGGCTCTTTGGTTGGGTATGGGATCGGACTCTCTGACGACGATCTCGGAGATATCAATGGTTTCGGCCGATAATCCTTCTATAGCTATCGCGTCTTTCACAATTGCTTGAAATTCAATATGATCGAATGTGCTCTTAAGATGAAAATGCTCTAGGTCGCGCGTTCCTAGCGAGAGCCCTTCGAGGTTACCGTAACCCGAGCTTGGCATGGTCCGAATGCGATCGCGTCATGAGAATTTTTGCCATTCCCCAGTTGAAGGACCGCTTTTCGGAATCTTTAGCATTGAATTTGATTGGACCTGCCTATTCTCGCTTTGGTATCCATAATTTTGTTACTTTTCGCCTAGTTGAGGGAAGATTGATTTGGACGATGCGAATATCGCTAACAGCGAATCGCTCCGCAGCCCTTCAATGATATCGGACTTGTCAGTTGAGCGGCTTTTGGGCGATCGATTTCCGTAATAAGAAAGGTGGATGGAGAATCTGGCCTAACCTCGCCTCTCAAGCTCACCTTGATCAATGATCGCATCTTAAGTGGGAACACCTCCGTAGTGTCCCTGCAGGCTGTAAATACGCTCGCCTTGTCCAATCGAGTCTCTAGAAATTTTCGTTCTCGATTGTACATGTTTCCTTTATGAGTCTTAATATAAACCAATTCCTACTTGAGAACGGTTTCGACCTCAAAACCAACCCATGTGTTAGTCCCGACTTCTGTCTGGATTGGAACCGCTGTCAGGAAAGCGTTCGGCGGGGGTCGCTTATAGAATTTGCCAAGAGTCGAATCGATTTAAGCGCGGACAATCGCCTCGTTCTCATCGAGGACGATTACGGCGATCATGCCTGGAAGCTGTCGGGCGAACCCAATCCTGAATTTCTCGAAAATGGAGTGACTATCGATGGAGCGCTCTACTTCCCCGCGTCTTATCGCAACCTCGTGCAGCTTAAAAACCGAATTCTCGAAGCCGATCCTTCCTGCACGGTGTTCCCTGGCGCTTCCGGCGAACTTGGCCGTAAGACCTTGGGCATCGGAGCGCGGTTCACCACGCTGCATTGGCCGGCTGTGGAATGGGCCATGAGCAAGCTTGGCATTGGTATCACCGCAAATCAAAACAGCGTTCCTCGCGAGCTCGTTTACGATGTCGATGCCATGCTTAAGGGCCAACTCGAGAGCGTCCCTTTCCCTTTCATCGGAACCGACGTTCCTGAAGGACACCAAGGCCAAAGCATCGAAGGAATGAGCCACGGAGCGATCCTAAGTAAGCTGAAGACCGGTTTTCATCTCAACCGAATCCCTTGGAGCTTCAATGCCGATCATCAGCCTATTGGAGGCAAGTTCGACGAACGAGAAGATCGACTCGTGGAGGGCTGCCTCTTCGCGAGCTACATAACGTTCGACCTATCGCCCGAGCTCGCCATCACCATCGTTCCTGAGTCCTCGTCCGCTAGATCTGAATACCTCGGTCGCGAAGTTCCTGCGGAAATTCTATCTTCGGTACGCTCCAGAGTGGACGGCTTGGGGCTCGGTCTCGAACGAGAAGCATTCGAGAGCCTGGCTTGCCTAGTTTGGCCTGCCATCCGCAAGATGAAGAGCCGTGACGAAAAGTACACGGCTATTCGTAATAAAAATTTCACTACGCCTGAAGGCCGAGCCTATCTCCGAGAACTGTCGATCGACGAGCTGCCTGGTCTCACCACTCCCGAAACGACGGCGGTCATGCTCGCTTTTTGCGAGGCCATGGAAATGCCCGTCGACTTCGTGGCCCCCGCCTTCGGCTTCCAGAAAAACGCTCCCTATCCGGACAACCAGAAACTTCGTCAGCTCATCGGCGCTCAGTGGGAGATTTGCAGTCGTTGCGGCGTTTCTATTGGCTTTCATTCGGGATCCGGCAAATCCGAAACGAACTATCGAATCATGGGCCAGTCGACTGATTCGCATCTGGAAATTAAGACCAGCGGGCGCTATACCTACGAAATGGGCGTCGCTCTCGCTCAATCAAGCGATCCGAACGATCAAGCTCTCTGGCAAGATTGGTACGCATTTACCAAGGAACTTGCTATCCAAGGGGCGTTTGCCGAGGACGAAACCGAGCGAAATGCTGCCCGAGAGTTCATCCTGGCTAGTTTGTCGGACGAATCAGAAAGTCATCGCGTCTTTGAAAACGCTGCTTTTTGTAAAAGTATTCTAGATACGCTGGATCCTTCGCCGGACCACATGCTCTTCTTCGAATACAACTTTCTTTACGTCTTGGCGGCTCAAGGTTCGGCGGATAAAAGTGCTTTGGGGGATCATGGACCTGATGGCTACCAGCAGCGGAGCCGCTTCTATTCAATAAGCGACGAGGCTCGGCTTGCTTACTCTAAGCGAGTCGCTAGCTACATCATTTTCCTCGCCGAGACCACTGGTCTTGCCTCCGAATCCATTGCCAGCGCCGCGATACAAAAGCTCAACGGATACCAAAGCTATTTTGAACTGCTAGACGATATCGTTTCCGACGGAGGACTTTAGTCCGATAAGAGGGTTTGTCGCTAGGCGCGTACCGAATCAATCTCGTTCTAGGCACCAGCTTGGAGAAAGTCTCTTTCTTTTCTTGATTCCAATAGATGAGTATTGATGGAAGCTTTTGATCAATTCGATTGATGGCACTCCCATTAAGGAGACTCTGTAACTGGAGAACAAATACTGTAAAATTTCTACTAATCCTCCGAGACAGCTAGATATCTATGGTACTTATTTGCTTTGCCTGAATTATTTCCCATGTAAGGAATTTTTGTGGCTTCAACTAATCATAGATATTGGAATACACGCTGCTACCTTTGGATTAATATCGTAGTTATCGTATGCCTGTTCGTGAACCTCTATCTTTTTGGCGTTCCACAACCAGGCATCCATGACGAATTCTCCTATTTGTTGGGTGGGGATACGTTTGCTAATGGACGCATCTCCAATCCTGAGCACCCGAAAAAGGAATTCTTCCATACCTTCCATGTTCTTCAATCCCCGACCTACGTTTCCAAATACCCACCGGGGTCTTTCGTCTTTCTCGCTATCGGATTTTGGCTCGGTCATCCGTACTTTGGAATTTGGATACAAGCAATATTGTTCGCGAATGTCATGCTTTGGTTCACCTCGACTTTCCTGCCAAGGAGATGGGCTCTGTGGGCCTCTATTGCAGGACTAGTCCAATTCTGTTTCGCTAATTACTGGACAGTCAGCTACTGGGGCGGCCTTACAGCTGCTATTGCCGGCTGTTTGGCAATGGGAGGATTTTGGCGAACGCTTTTTCCAAATGGAAAATCCTCAATCTGGAATAGTGTTGTTTGCGGACTTGGTCTCATTCTTCTCATGACAACGCGTCCTTTTGAAGGATTTATTATGACTGGAATTGCCTTTCCTCTTATGATCTTTCGGTGCCTTAAAACCAGAACCCAGACCATTAAAGAGCTCTTTTCAAGATTCTGGGCCTCGGGCGTTCTTGTCTTAATTGGACTTACCGTTGTTTTACTATATAATTATAATTTAACCGAATCCCCATTTCGATTCCCTCATAGCGAATACTCCGGGCAGTACTTCCACACTTCACCCTTCGGAGCGGATGGAAAGGAAGGCTTCGAAATTCTTCCAATCGGTCAGTTTCGCTCTTTTTATGATTTATATTTGTATCCCTATATTAATGGTTATCGATTTTACGAAGGCCTTATCCAGAAATCCGATAGGATCTTGAGTTTTTTCTTTTTTCATAAAGTAGGCCTATTGCTCTTGGCAGGGCTGCCACTTTATTTGAATTGGAAAACATTATTCATTTTAATCCCTCTCCTTTCGGTATGGATTACCGAAGCTTTTCTCGTTCCATTTCATCCGCATTATATGGCGCCTCTCACAGGCTGCATTGTTCTTCTCCAGTGCCTTTGTTTTAGGGCTCTTTTTCTTAGATTGCCTAAATATCGTCTCAATCTGTCTATATTTGCAAGCATTCTGATTGCCGTTTTTTTGGTTATCGCTATACAGAGAATAACTGTTCCTACATACGTGAATATTGCATATTGGGAATTTGCAAAAAATCGGATTCAAATACAAAAAAATGTTGCAGAGAAAAGCGAATACGCGTGCATTTTTGTTAAATACAAAAATCCGGGTATGCACCATATGGAATGGGTTTATAATTCTTCTAGAATCGATCAGCAAAAGGTTGTTTGGGCGCATGACTTAGGTGAAATGAATCATGAACTGATCGACTATTATCCCAAAAGAACTTTTTGGAGATTGAATGTAAGTAAACAAGGTCTAGATCTCGAAAGGCTAAATGGTGAAGGTTCTAATTAGATAAGACTGTTTTAATATTTTATTTAATATAATGAATACCGATATTCTACGGGACTGAGAGAATGAAACTCGTAATCCAAATACCTTGCTATAATGAGGAAAACACGTTACCGATAACTCTAGGAGACCTTCCGAAGGAGGTTAAGGGTGTTGATGAAGTGGAATGGCTTGTCATTGATGATGGGAGTACAGATAATACTGAAAAGGTTGCCTATGAGAATGGAGCTAATCATGTTATAAAGCTGCCACAAAACTTGGGCTTAGCAAATGCTTTTAAGGTTGGACTAGAATCCTGTCTATCTATTGGTGCCGACATCATAGTCAACACCGACGCCGATAATCAATATTCTGCCGCTGATATTCCAAAGCTTATTGAGCCCATTTTAAATAACGAAGCGGACTTTGTTATTGGTAGTAGACCAATTAGTAATATAAACGAATTCTCCTTCATTAAGAAGCTGCTCCAGAAAGTAGGAAGCGCTGTCGTACGATCTATCAGCGGTACTCCTACCGTGGACGCCCCAAGCGGATTTAGGGCACTATCTAGGGCTGCTGCCATCAGGTTGAATGTATTTAGTAATTACACCTATACCTTGGAAACTATAATCCAAGCTGGTCAGAATGGAATTTCAATCAAATCTGTGCCAGTTAATGTAAATCGACAAACAAGAGAATCTCGATTAGTTAGGAGTGTTCCCTCTTACATTAAACGCTCTATACTTACAATGTTAAGAATTTTTGTAGTTTACCGGCCTTTACGGTTCTTCGCAGTCATATCCGCATTTGTTTTTTGTATTGGTTTCCTTATTTCCTGTAGATTCTTGTATTACTATATAATTGGTGAAGGTTCGGGAATGGTTCAGTCCCTTATATTATCATCAACGCTTATGGGATCGGCAATATTGCTTTTTATGGTCGCCCTTCTGGCTGATCTCGTTGCTGTAAACCGAAAACTTCTAGAAAAACTTCAATGTAAGCTATACGAGTTAGATGAAAAGGTAGCCGAGCTTCAGAAGCGAAGATAGTGAATTTTCTGAAATCGATATATTATGAGCGATAGACCGGCTAGGAAGAGCATTGGCATAGTGGCGGCGACTTTTACTGGTAATCGAGGAGCTGAGGCGATGCTTTCAGCGGTAATAGAACAACTTCAAGGCTTCGATTTGGATATTGAAATACATGTGCTAAGTTATGCCTATCATGAAGATTCTAAGTGGATCGAAAAGCATACTATAAAAAATTTATACTTACATTCTGCTAGGCCAATGACTTTAGTCTTCAACTGGCTTCCACTTGCGATCCTTGGGAGGTTTTCCCCTTTTCTTAAGCGTCCACTCCCAAGCCATAGCGGTTTCGGCATCTTCAAACTGCTTAGTTTGGATCTTGTGATAGACCTTGCTGGGGTATCATTCATGGATGGTAGAGCTAAGTTTCTTCCTTTCAATGTATTAACTCTATGGCCATTTCTTTTGCACGAAATTCCTGTGGTGAAACTTTCTCAGGCGATGGGTCCAATGAAAAGATGGATAACTCGATTTGCTGCCAGATTTGTTTTGCCGCAACTAAAGTTTATCGGAGCAAGAGGAGATAGTACGGAGTGTTACTTAAAGGAATGTGGCATTGCATCTAATATTATTTATAATGTCCCGGATACAAGTTTTTGTCTTCGAGCTAAATTAAATAATTTAGACGTTCGAAGCAGAGAGAGGGACCTCTGTATCATCCCGAGCTCTTTGGTCGATTCATCCGATCTAAGCTATCGGGCAATCCTTGTTGAAACGATTTGCGAATTACTTAGCGGAGGATGGCGAATTAGCTTGATAGCCCATTCGTGGCGAACCAATCCCAATATTATTAGAAATAATGATGTTCCGCTTTGCTTGCTAATTGCCGAAGAAGTAGAAAAGCAATCCGGAAAACCCATATCTGTCATAGGGCCAGGACTGTGTGCAGTTCAACTCAAAGAGGAAATCTCGCGTTACAAGCTCTGTCTCTCAAGTCGCTTCCATGGAATGATTGGCGCAATTGATACTGAAACTCCTGTGCTTGTTTTAGGTTGGAGTCACAAGTATGTTGAAGTTTTAGATCAATTCGGCATTGGTGATTGCTCTATCAATAGAAATGGCCTGACCAAGGATCAGCTCCTTGATAGAATACGCCATAGTTATCGGGATTGCAGTGATTTGCAATCTCGGATGCATTCCCATCTGGAAAAAGTAAGGGAGGCCTCGCGGCGTCAATTTAGCTGGCTTCAAGATTTCCTCGTAGAAAGAAATTCGGTACCTACAGTGGGATAGCTTGTACGTAGAATTTCATATTGCAAATTGATAAGATGAGTGAGGTGATTATCAATCCCGTATCTCCCGTTGGGAAGTATAGAAGAGCTTGGTACGGATACTCCTTAAATAAGGCCATTGCCCAGAATGCGGCCTCAGGCGGGATTGTAACCTCTACACTCAATTATATAATTAAGAGTGGTGTTGTGGACGCCGCTTTAGTTTGTCGTAGCCAGTTTCTTGACGGGAAGATGAAGCACGAAATCTATCTGGCTAAAAGTCTAGATGAACTTTTACTGTCTCAAACAAGCAAGTACTTTGACATCCCAATGCAAAACGGGATCGAATTGATCAAGAATTTCCAAGGGAAGGTCGCATTCGTAGGTTTACCGTCTCAAGTAACCTCAATTGCAAAACGCTGCGAGAGGAACGCCGACCTTGCTTCGAAGGTAGTTTTTAAGATTGCCATTTTCTGTGGACACAATTCCCAAGATGTTCTTCTGTATAGAGTTCTTGAAAAAAAAGGAATCTCTCGTAACTCTATAAAAAGATTTTATTACAGAAAAGGCTGGTGGCGAGGGAATATGGTCGTCGAAATAAAAGATGGACGTGTATTGGAGTTCCCCTTTCAGGAATTTAGCGACTATCAGAATCTTCACATTCTATCTCTGGATAGGTGTCTAAACTGTTGTGACCATATGGGATACAATGCTGACCTTTCAACTGGAGATGTTTGGCGGCAGGAGATGAAAAGCCATGCTCAAAAGCATTCAGTATTCATAGCTAGGAGCCAAGTTGCTGAAAATGTTATACTTCGAATGATTCAGGAAAAGGAACTTGCTGCCAATGAGGTTTCCAGAAAAGAAGTATACCTTTCACAAAAGCGTTCTATAAATTATCATTATAATTTGTCCGCCCGATCGAAGATCGGCAAAATCCTTGGTTTTAAAATAAGAGATCGTACAAATACTCGGGTCAAATGGCGAGATTTCTTGGCTGCTCTAATCGTTTTATTTAACCATAGGATATCGAAGAATGAAGCGGCATTAAAAATGGTATTTCGAATGCCAAGGTTTCTCATTCGCGCTTATCTTTATTTATTCAAGGGATTGACGCACTATGAACGGGATGACTATTAACCGTAAAACGGCCTGGCAGATAGTGAGATTCGTACTCTCTGGTGTCGTTGTTCTGTCGACAAAAATTGGCCTTATGTGGTTGATGAGGTCAACAGGTCCTGAATGGCTACTGTATTTATTCGTACATATAATTATATTTTTTGTCGCCTATTTTTTGCATACGATGATCACTTTTAAAACGAATTTCAGTACCAAAAATATCTTTAAATATTTTAAAGCGGTAGTATTTATTAAAATAATCGACTATTGTATTTTCTCTGTTGCATTTTACTATTTAAATGTAGTTGCGGATTTGGCAATTATCTTGGCCACCTTAGCGATTGGGATTATTCGTTTTCTCCTTATGAGAACTGCATTACTCGCAGAAAAAATTTACTAAACGCCGCTGAATTATTTTTAACGGTAAGGGGACGCACCTTATCGGATGCTATGATAGTATCTGCTTAGCCGATAATCCGAACCATTTCACTTTCGTAATGTAGTATATAGGTGAATTTAAGCATTTGAATTGATATGTTCAGTTTTATTTTGGTAGCGGCTATTCTGTATAGTTAAAAAAATTAGCTACGGAGACTGCGTTCGAGAGTGGTACTGCCAAAATGCACTATTGGAGCTTTTACTTCCCAAGGCTGCCAGAGGCTGTCCTCTTGCGGAGAAATGTTTGAACGCCTTTGATGAGGGTCCTCTTTTTTGGAAAGAGGTCATTCCAGTAGCCTTCCATGTGGATTATGGGATCGGTTGGGCTGGAAGGATTCCTTTGCCTTTGAGCTTTTCACTGAACGCCAACACGAGTATCGCCGGAATGGCGGACTTAAATCCGTCTACAACCCAGGATTTTTGACTGTTGGTAGTGAATGGAGGGATGGTTCAATCGAAGTAGGCTGCCATTTTAAGCGCTAATGGAAATCTTGTAGTTCCCACCAACGAGGGCCTTGTCTCTGCATCCTACACCCAATTTCAACCTTTGAAGTCCACCGATATGTCTTGCTTTTTCGAGGTTGTAGCAGGCTTTTGGCACCCACATTTTCCTGTGCTGGCGCAACCCCGTGCGTTCTTCCTACGTCCTGGAAGTATAAATCGTTTTACGAGAAATAGGCTTGCCAGTAAAATTAAAGACAAAACTATCACTAATTCGAAATATTGATCCATTTTCTAGAAATCCGATTTGACTTTGGCTAATTTAGACTGAAACTCGATCTCAACAAGCGAATATTTGTAACGATCCATCTGTTTTGAAAACACTTAACGATCTAGATAAGGGACAAACAGCGAGAATCGGCTCCTATAAGCCGACTCTGGCGGCTGCTCGTCGGCTGATGGAGCTTGGATTGATGCCGGGGACTAAGATTCGCTTTATAAAATCGGCTCCGTTGGGTGACCCCATAGCAGTCGATGTGGGAGGCCGTCAACTTAGTCTGCGTCGTTCCGACGCTGCCCAGATCCTTATCCAATCGGCTTAGCTGGCATTTGGATTTACCGTCCACGTGTCATCGATTCTCAAAAGCCCGACTGAAAACGCTCAGAGTCTTAAGAGCATAGCTCTTATCGGGAATCCCAATACTGGCAAAAGCACCCTCTTCAATTGCCTAACCGGTCTTCGTCAGCGAGTCGGAAACTATCCGGGCGTTACCGTTCAGCGAAAGATAGGTCGTACTCATATAGGTTCTGACGAAGTTGAGATCATCGACTTGCCTGGCACCTACAGCCTTGCCGCTACCTCGCCGGACGAGCGAGTGGTCATCGATTCTCTTCAGGGCGAGATTGAAAATCTCGATCGTCCTGATCTAGCACTCTGCATTGTGGACGCCACTAATCTCCAGCGAAATCTTTTTCTCGCTTATCAGGTGGGCCAACTGGGGCTTCCCATGGTCTTGGCTCTAAACTATTGGGACTCTGCCAAAAGAAAGCGGATTAAAGTCGACCTAGAGGAATTGCAAAACCGTCTCGGCATACCAATCGTTCCTATATCCGCGTCTCGCGCTGAAGGCGTTACTGAGCTAAAGGAAGCGATTCGAAACGCCCTAGAAACTCAGCCCAAGCTGCAAACTCCCGACTATCCCGACGCCGTCTCCGAATCCGTTGCCAAGGCACGCTCCGCGTTGTCCGAAAAGTCGAACCAGCTGCTCTCTGACTCAACTGTCCTCAGGGGTATTTTCGATGGCGATACGCAACCATTTCTCAAGGCCGGAGCAGATCATACTGAGATTAAAGAGGCCTTTTCACTATCAAAAAAGACCTTGTACAAAGGAGGATTGAATCCGGCTAATGCGGAGGCTGTCCTGTTGTATCGGCATATCAAAGACACCGTCGACCCTTGTGTCGATCCGGGTAATGCAGGTCTACCGGCTGGCAGCGAATCGATAGACGGTCTTCTGACGCATAAGTTTTGGGGTCTGATCGCCTTTCTCGCGTTGATGTATCTGGTTTTTCAATCCGTCTACAGCTGGGCTGGTCCGTTTATGGATCTCATTGATGCCGGAAAGAGCATGATTCAAGACAAGGTGTCGGTTTTCCTAGAATCTTGGCCGATGCTGCAGAGCTTGGCTACTGATGGGATGATCGAGGGGGTTGGAGCAGTCGTCATTTTTCTGCCACAGATTTTGATTTTGTTCTTTTTCATCGCTCTGTTGGAAGATACTGGATACATGTCGAGAGCCGCCTTTCTAATGGACAAGCTCTTCAGCTGGTGTGGACTTTCCGGGAAAAGCTTTGTGCCTCTCTTGTCTAGCTACGCTTGCGCTATTCCTGGAGTAATGGCTACACGCACTATCCAGGATCCCAAGGCCAGACTCGTTACTATTCTGGTAGCTCCCTTCATGAGCTGTTCGGCTCGGCTCCCGGTTTATGTGCTGATGATTGGGGCCTTTATCGAACCGAAGTATGGAGCCGCTACTGCTGGAGCGGTTCTATTCGGCATGCACTTTGTGGGACTTCTTGTGGCTATGCCGTTTGCGTATCTGATGAATAAATACATTCTAAAGACGCCTCCTCAACCATTTTTGCTCGAATTGCCTAGCTATCAAGTGCCTAAAGTACGCGACGTATTCATGCGGATGTATAATCAGGGCAAGGAATTCGTGGTAAATGCCGGAACGGTCATTTTCTTCATCACGATCATCATCTGGGGCTTGCTTTATTTTCCTCGCGACGAGTCGGTTGCGGAAGCTGCGCAGACCCAATTCGTTAGCGAGCTTGCCACCTCGAATGGCACTAGTGTTGGGGTTGCGTTTGAACTGATCGAGGGAAGCGAGGAGCTTCAAGCTGAACTCGACCATGCTATTTCTTCGGCCTACATTGAACAAAGTTGGATGGGCCGCATGGGCAAGGCGATCCAACCCGTTTTCGATGCCGCTGGATTCGATTGGAAAATCACAGTTGGCGTGATTGCCAGTTTTCCCGCTCGCGAAGTCATTATTTCAACGCTTGGCATCATCTATAGTCTCGGTGGCGACGTTGATGAGGAAACCGGCAGCCTTCGCGATAGTCTGGTAAATCAGACCTGGACCAGCGGTCCTAAAGCAGGCCAGCCGATCTTCACTATTCCCGTGGTGGTCGGCATTATGGTCTTTTTCGCGCTATGTCAGCAGTGTGGTGCGACTTTGGCGATTATCGCTCAGGAGACCAGTTGGCGTTGGGCTGTTATCTCTTTCGCTTTCATGACACTCCTGGCCTGGATAGCTTCTATTCTTATCTATCAAGTCGGAACTGGTTTTTTTTAAATAAATGAGCCAACATCCTTGGGATGCTGGCTCATTGTGTCGGTGTTGTGTGTTGCTTATGGTAAAATCACTGTATCGATAATGTGGATAACGCCGTTGGTGCCAAACGCGTCTGTTTCAATGACGTTCGAGCCATTTACGGTTACACCGTCGCCAACGTTAACGGTTAAATCGCTCCCATCCAATAAAGAAGGAGCCACATTGTCTCCCGCTACCAAGTCGGTTGATGCGATTTGCGAGCCAATCACATGCAAAAGAAGAATGTCGGTTAGGGTTGCGAGTCCCGGTTCTCCCAGCAAAGTGTCCAGCGTTCCTTCGGGTAGGGCCGCGAAGGCCGCATCCGTCGGGGCGAACAGTGTGAATGGTCCTTCTCCCGCAAGAGCGGCATCTAAACCAGTGGCGGTTAGAGCTGTATTCAATATCGTAAAGTCGGCTCCCGAGTCAGCCGCGTTACCCACGCCTTGGGCTATCGTTTGTAGTGGAGTGTCGTATACCTCTAGTAAAACGAATCCTGCTTCATTAGCATTTGCCTGAACGGCATAGGCTCCAGGATCAAGGGTTGTGAGATAGGCGGCTTCCGCTGGATCGCTGGGAGCGAACCCGGTCAGGGCGGCGGCAAACGAATTGGGTGCCGATTGCCAGTCGTCTAACTCGCCCAGGATGTTCCCTTCGACGTCGACTAATAGCAATCCTGGATCGCTCACTCCATTAACTCCCTGGAGACTGGGTCCGGCTGCCCGTACCAACACTCTTTGCGGAGTATCAGTGATTACAATACCTGAAAGAATAAACGAGTCTCCTCCGTTTGCCGGATCGATCAAAGCTCGGGTTGAAATATTGGCTATGTCAGCTTGAAGACCGGTTAGCGCAATACTGGTTGCGAGAGCAATATATGTGGATTTAAGTTTGTTCATCGTGTGCTTTGTTTAGGTTTTGAAGTTATCCATTTGTGGATTGATTGGTTAGAATACGCACCAATACGACCTCAATAGCACCGATAGTTTCATTTTGAATCGAAAATAAATCGCAATATACGATTCATAAATGATTCAATTTATTCTAAGGAATCCTTTGCCAATTCCGCACAGTTTTCCTTCTCCTCTTAGGCAGGCAAGAGAATCGATTTTAGGCTTTGAGCCGAGCCAAGATTGAAAGACCTGTCCCAGTTCTCTAAAATCGGGACGCGCGTTTCTCGTATGCCGATATGTCCCCTTAGCTCGCTTAGGAGCTAGATAAGGTCGGAGATCTCTCCCAATGCTGACCAGGCTTGAGGATTAGTTCCTCATCAAATCCGTCGGATTCTGATCGGCCAAAAGCTTGCTTTGATAAAGAACTGACTGCCCTACACTGACAGGCTGCCAATCCGAATCGATATTCATAGTCGTTTCCGACGCGCCTAAAAATAGATATCCCTCAGGGTGGAGCACTTTGCGGATTTCTCCTAGTATTCGTCTTTTAACTTCAACTTCGAAGTAGATCATGACGTTGCGTATGAGCACGATATCGAAGGTGGGAAGTGATCCCCAGTTCTGAATAAGATTCATCTGCCGGAAAGAGACCATGCGTTTCAGGTCTTCCTTTATGCGCCATTGCTTCTCTTCCTGCTTGAAATACTTCGCTAGCAGTGGAAGAGGAAGACCGCGATTGACCTCCAATTGCGAATACAATCCTTCTTGGGCTTTGTTGACCGCTTTCGAGCAAAGGTCCGTTCCCACGATTTCCACTTCCCAGTTGGCTACTTGGGGAAAGTTTTCCAGAATAAGCATAGCTATGCTATAGGCTTCTTGACCCGTGGAGCTGGCCGCCGACCATATGGCAAACTTTTTCTCTTGCGATCTCCGCTTGATTATCTCGGGTAGAATTTCGCTCTTCAATGTCTCGAATGGATGGAAATCCCGAAAGAAAAGCGTCTCATTGGTAGTGAGAGCGTCAATCACTTTGGAATGCATGCTCGAAAAGCCGCGTTCGCTCCGCATTTTGCTAAGATAGGACGCTATCGAGTCATAGCCCTCCTCCTTTACGATTGGCTCCAGTCGCGTCTGCACGAGGTATTCCTTACCTGGCTCGAGCACGATGGCGGCTTCTTCTCTAGCGAATTCGCGTATGTATTCAAAATCTGATGGCGAAATAGGCATGGTGGGTAACGGTTAGGCTATGGTGATTCTGGTTTTAGAGGCCTCGATCCTCCGTTGAAGCGACGCTGCGATTTTATCCAAGGGCAATACTTCCTCGGCGAGTCCTTTTTCGGCAATGTATCCGGGCATTCCCCACACCACGCTGGTGGCCTCGTCCTGAGCAAGAGCTACGCCTCCACTTTGGCAAATGGCTTCGCAGCCGCGTAGACCGTCTTGTCCCATGCCCGTTAAAATCAAAGCCAGCGCTGTCGGACCGTAGCATTTGGCAACGGATCTGAAAAGGGGATCGACTGCTGGTCGACATGAATTCTCTAATGGACCCTCATGGAGTCGAATGCGGATCTTGGCATTATCTCGGCGGAGCTCCATATGTTTTCCACCGGGAGCGATGTAAGCGCATCCAGGCTCGATTTCCTGGTTCTCCTCTCCTTCGAAAAAATTTGTCGACGAATTCCGATCGAGTCGTTGAGCCAGCGATTTGGTGAAGAGAGGGGGCATATGTTGCACAATGACGATCGGCACTGGCAGGGGGTCGGTTATTCCTTGAAATAGTTTTGCTAACGCGTTGGGACCGCCGGTAGACGTTCCGATGCTCAGGATCCCTACAGGATGGCTTCCTTTATCGGCTGGCTTGATGGGCTTTCTCAAGGCCGCGGCTTCATTCGTTTTGGGTGGCCTTTGGGAAACGAGTTTATTGGCGCAGCAGCTTTTGATTCTTGGTAGCAGGTCCTCCTTCAGAACGTCCATCGATTGCGCAAATCCAGCTACGTTTTGCGGTTTGGTTACGTAATCCGTTGCTCCTGCGTCAAGACACTCAAGCGTCGCCTCCGCTCCACGAGAAGTGAGGGAGCTAAACATAATGATGGGCAGGTTGGGATGCGTCTTGCGTATCTCTTTGACTGTCTCAATGCCATCCATTTCCGGCATTTCCACATCAAGAGTCACGACGTCAGGATTCACCTGAGTCAGCTTCTGCAGGGCGATATTCCCGTTGGCTGCTACGCCGGCGACTTCGAGATCCGGGTCTTGCTCGATTATCTGAGAGACCAGACGGCGAATCACAATCGTATCATCAACAATGAGTACACGGATCTTTGGCATAATGACTCCTAGTTAAGCAATCCAAGGATTCTCAGTTTGTCACTGACCATATCCTGGTCAAAGGGCTTCATGAGAAACTCGTTCACGCCTTCTTGCATGGCTTCCATCAGATCCTCTGTCTGGTTGTGAGAAGTCACCATCATGATCTTCATTTTGTCGAATTCCTTGCAGGCTCTTAATTCCTTAACGAACTCGATCCCATTCATGCGCGGCATATCCCAGTCGACGAACGCGATGTCGAATTCGCCTGCTCCGTCTTCTCCCAGGCGTACAAGGGCGTCGCAACCGTCCTCGGCCTCTACGGTCTCTATTTCAAGTTCTTGTACGTAGCTCCTCATTAGGTTTCGGAAGCTGCGGCTATCGTCTACAATTAATGCCTTCATTGGTTTAGAAAGGTAGGGTATCAGTCGTGGTGGGATTGGGGTGGCAGGAGTTTCGGTAATCGTCTAAACCATGACCTTCTTAAGATGGTCCAGCGTTCGAATGGAGACTTTACACCTTCTTCAGAAATTTCTCTATCGTTGAGCTTCTTACTCGAGCCAGACTTGGACGGACTTCCTTTCCTCCTCGATCGAAAAAAGCGGACCTGGAGCGTAATCGCTTCGTTGGGCATTCTGCGAAACCGATTTCAGATCGATGCCTCTCTCTTCGATCTTCGGTTTAAGTTCAGTGGGGACGAGCGTGTTCAGGTTGTCGACGGCTCCTGCTAAGAAGCTTAGATCGACTTTCACTGAGCCATCGTCCACCACGCGTATTTTGAGCGTTTCCGAGAGCATGGATGGTTGATCGTCTAATGTTTGAGAAGCTGGCTTCCTTTCTGTTAGTGGAAGCTCTTCTATAATGTTCTGATAAATGGAACTCCAATTAAGCGGAGAGTCTAGAGAGCGAAGGTAGTGGACCAGTCCTTGGAACGATCTCAGCAAGAAAAGGAGGGAGGGAGGACCTGCCATACGAAACGACATCCGATTCGATCCCAGTACGGAGCGTAGCCTTTCTCCTAGACGCCAATCAGCCACATCGAATGTTCCTTTCTCTCCAAATGGTAATGCCACAATCTGAGCAACCCCGGGCAAGGTTTCTTTAAGAGGATGGAGCAAGTCGGGATTAAATCCCATTTCCAGGAAGGCGTCGTAGACCTTGGTCTGGCTTCGCTGGTGTTGTACTCCCTGTTTTATAAGACGACGAATACCCGATTGCAGATCCGTATCCATTTTTTTTACGCATCCAAAGTCTATCAGTCCAACGGCTGAATTGCGCGCTTTTTTCAGGAATCGATAGTTTCCCGGATGTGGGTCCGCGTGAATGCGCCCCCAATCGAAGAGGCTGCGCATAAACAGCTCTACCAGAATCGAGGAAATTTCATGCCGATCGGAGGCTTCCCAGCCCTTCGCTTCCGATAGTCCATAGCCTTCCTGCCAAGTCGTGACTAGAAGATCTTTTCGTACCAAAAAATCTATGACGGAAGGAAGCTCAAGTTTCTCTTGCAGCGAGTTTGGAGCGGCTTTCAGGAGCGCGTTGAATTCATGGAGAGCCTCAGCTTCGTATTGGTAGTCAAGTTCGGCTCTCAAGGTTTCGCCAATTTCCTGACGGAAGCTCGCCATGTCGAATCCCGACTTGAAGCTCCCCAGTGGCGTAGCCAGCCAGTGCAAGGCCTTGAGATCGTATTCTATAGCGTCCGCAATTCCTGGATACTGTATTTTTATGGCCACTTCCCGTCCGTCAAGGAGCCGGGCTCTATGGGCTTGACCAATCGATGCTGCTATACCAATGGGATGGATCCAAGAGAAGACCTCGTTAATCGGCTTCCCTAGAGCTGTTTCTATGGCGGAAAAGGCTTCGTCTTTACTCAAACTGGGTTCATTTTCCGTAAGTAGAGTGAAGACCGGACTAGAGGATTCTATCTCGCTGAAGGCAAGTAGCTGACCTATCTTTTGCGGAAGACCGTGCATCAGGCCCAGCCTTTGGACTAGGCGTTGTTTAATACGCTCTAGAGTTTCTTGAGATTTGGAGGATCTCGCGGCCGCGAAATCCTTCGTGGCCAGGCTCAGCTGAGTCGTTCGCCGGATTTTCGATAGGATCGTCACGAGAAACAGAGCGTCTTTCCAACTGAATCTCGTTGCTGAGATGGCATGGTCTTGGAAGCCTTGTGGATCGTCTAATTAAAGGACGTATTTTGGGGGATGAACGAACGAGGGCCGAAATAGTCGATATAGCGGGCTGACCAATGGCTCCACTGGCGATTCTCATGGTTTTTCCAATCGTGGTAGACCTGGATACAATGGTCGTAAAGCGATTGGATTCGGTCCTGTTCGGATGGCTCAATGCGATTCTCCACAAGAGAGAAGCAATGCTTTCCATTTTTGTATTCATTCCATGGGCATGCATAGATACGTAGTCGATCCACTAGGCCGTCCACGCGTCCGCCCACTCGCAAGTCCTCTAGAATGATGTCGAGGCGATCGCGTTTCGTCTTGTCTTCGAGAACCTTACGTCCGAAAGACAACGTTAGTCCTTCGTGCTGAGCTTCTCTATCGTCATGATTATGATAGAAGGTGAATGCCATGCACGCAGGATCGTCTAGCAGATCGGTCGCGAAGGTATTGTAGAGACTGGGAGCGCTTTTTATGTATCGAGAAACAAACGACGGCACTGATTTTACATAATCTCGATCCGATTCCATATCGTGCTTATGCGTCCGAAATACGTTGAGATCGTATTTGTTCCAGGCTCGAGACCAACCCATTCCCTTTTCTTGCCGTTTCTTTTCAAGGGCGTTCATCAGCTTGCGTAGCAGCCAGTTTGGCCGCTTTTGCAAGTTGATTTCCCGCATCAGAGCTGCCATGGACAGCTCGGACGGCTGGATTGAATCGCGATCAAGCGCTAACGATAGCGTATCAGTATTCATAATTCGATTACTTAGTACTTCTAACGATCAGTGAATTCGATTCAGTTTAAATGTTTGCGCTATCGACTACGGCCTTAAGGTCGCTAGAGAGTCTTGCGAGCTCCTTGGCAGACTGAAGCGTGTTGTCTGCGCCTTCATTAGTGCTCCGAGCGGCTTCGGATACGCCGACGATGTTCTTGGAGATTTCACCACTTCCCTTGGAGGCTTCGGTCGCATTGCGAGCGATCTCGTTGGTAGTAGCCGATTGTTCCTCAACCGCGCTGGCGATATTGTTTTGAATATCGTTTATCTGATCGATGATGTTGCTGATCTCGCCAATGGCTTCCACCGAACCGGTGGTATCCTGTTGGATGGCTTCGATTTTCTGACTGATATCTTCCGTTGCCGTAGCGGTCTGCTTGGCCAGCTCCTTGACTTCGTTGGCTACTACGGCGAATCCCTTGCCTGCTTCGCCTGCTCGAGCGGCTTCGATCGTCGCGTTCAAGGCCAGCAGATTGGTTTGCTGCGCGATCGAGGTGATGACTTTGATGACCTTTCCAATCTCGTCCGAGCTTTCTCCTAGCTTGGCCACGGTGGTGTTGGTCTCGCTTGCCACGTCAACTGCTTTGGAAGCAATTCGAGCAGCTTCGTTAGCGTTGTTGGCGATTTCCTTGATAGAGGCGCTAAGTTCCTCGGCGCTGGTAGCAACGGACTCCACGTTCTTGGTGACCTCTTCAGAAGCGGAGGCGACGACGTCCGATTGGGCCGAGGTTTCCTCGGAATTCGAGCTCATCGACTGGGCAATGGACGAAAGCTCTTCTGAAGATGACGAGAGGGCTTGGGCGTTGGTGTTGACGGTATCTAGAGTGGTCTTGAGATTGGCCGTCATCTCCTTGTCTCTCTCCTCGGCGGCTAGTTGTTCCGTGATCACTTGCCAAGTGACCATAGCCCCAAGGTAGTTGTTATTCTGATCGTAGATTGGGCTGACCAGCAGATCCAGAGTCTCCGGTCCGACGGAGATATGGGCGCTTCTGGGAAGGTTCTTAGAATCGGCTAGGATACCTCGTTGGTAGCTGGGATCCTTATGGAAAATATCGATACACTGACCTACCAACTCGTCCGCTCTCACCGGAAGATGCTGTTCAAGAGTCTTCAGCGTTTTCTCGGAGGCGGGATTGATGTACTGGACGACCAAATCGGTGTCGGCGAACATGACGTTGACCGGGGCCTGCTCCATCATCGACTGGATGCGAGCCATCTCCGTTTCAAGCTGCAGCTTTTTGGTAATGACTTCCCAGGTCACCATTGATCCGAGGAAGCCGCCGTTCTGGTCGTAAATCGGGCTGACCAGCAGATCTAGAGTCTCTGGACCGACGTTGATATGGGCGCTTCTTGGAAGGTTGTTCGGATCGGCAAGGATGCCTCGCTGGAAGCTGGGATCCTTATGGAAAATGTCAATACACTGGCCTACCATCTCGTCTACTTTTACCGGAAGGTGCTCCTCCAATTCTTTCAGCGTCTTTATCGAGGCCGGGTTGAGATACTGGACGACTAGGTCCGGATCGGCGAACATGATATTTATAGGCGAGTTGTTCGACATCGAGGCGTAACGCTGATTGATCGATTCCTGACGAACGGACTCTGTGATGTCGGTCGCGTAGTTGACTACCTTGACCGGGTTGCCATCCAAATCGAGAATAGGATTGTAGGAGGCTTCGATCCAAATTTCCTTCCCGTCGTTCCTGACATGCTTGTATCGGCCTGAATTGCGCTGGCCGTTTTTCAATTGTATCCAGAATTGCTTGTATTCGTTGCCACCGGCGTAGGCGGCCTCCACGAACATGCTATGATGTTCGCCCTGGATTTCTTCCAGCGTGTATCCCATAGCGTTTAGAAAGTTCTCGTTGGCGTCGAGTATCGTCCCGTCCAGATTGAACTCGATGACTGCCTGAGTCTTGCTAATAGCTTCGATCTTGCTTTGCAATTCGAGCACTTCCTCCTCTCTGGAGGCGGAGCTTACGGCTGCTTTGCCATTGTTTCTAGTCTTGCTTGCGCGGCGATTTGAGGTGGCGGTGTTCATTCTTGATTTTCTTGTTTTTTTTGAAGTTTCAGTATTGACGATATCGTCTGCTAAAGGGGCGACGGCTGCGACGACCTCTTCAATGATCGCGTCGGGCACGTCTAGGGATTGCAACGTTTCCACCAGGTGATTCGCGACCTTGGCGAAATGCCGCTCTTCGATCGGCAAGTGAGCATGAGCCTTCTTCATATCCCGGCCCTTGTAGATGTCAGGGCCTCCTAGGGCGGTGGTGAAGAAGTCTTTTTGCCTACGCTTGAGACGCGTTATATTCGTTTTGGTGAAAAAGGATTCGAGTTCCTCGTCGGCCAGGACGCGTTCGTAGAACTCTTCTACGGCGGCATCGATGGAAGCTTCTCCTCCGAGGCGTTCATACAGCGATTTGGATTTAGTAGTCGGCATTTGATTTAGATTTGCGCGATTTTCCGCTTTTAGTGGGTAAGAGCTATCGAGTCAGTCGGGCTTCGGTGTCGACGGTCCGTTCGATGTCGAGAATGATCAGCAACCGCTCTTCGAGTTTATAGACACCGAGTATTAAATCTTTAGATACACCCCTCAAAGTCTCAGGTGGCTTTTCGAAGGCATCCTCATTGGTTTCGATGACGTCGCCGATTTCGTCTACAAGCAGGCTCACGGCCCCGTCTTCGGATCGAATGACAACATTGAAAGGAGCTTGGGTTTCGGATTCGCGATTGGGCAGTCCCAGGCGCTGACGCAGATCGATGGCGGTCACCGTTTCTCCACGCAGGTTGATCAGACCGCTAATCTCTGCCGGAGATAAGGGGACCCGCGTCATATCCTGGAAACGGAGGACCTCTTGAACTTGGAGCACATCGACGCCGAAAAAGAGATCGTCGATGAAGAAGGTGCAAAACTGATTGATGGTAGTTACGCTCATTGCTGGATTTCCTGATTCCTCTTCATGCGGAGGCTGCTAGTTCTCCGAAATTAGGCACTGCTCGTTGCACGATGGCCTTTACGTCGAGTAAATCCGTTACCTTGTCCTGGATGATGGCCGAGCCGAGGATTCCATCTTCGGCGGCGCTCTTTTGCAGAACGACCTCCGTCTCTAGGATATCCTTTATCCGACTGACGATGAGACCTACTTGGTTCCCGTTATGGGAATAGACGATCACTTGCAGTAGAGAGGCTTCATCGCTTGTCGCGTCGTGGCTGGAAGCGATGGCCAGATGGTTTTCGACGTCCACCAATGGAAGGATTTGATCCCTGTATTGAATGACGCTTTGCGAGCCCGCTTTCTCGACTCTATCCATTGGGAATTCTTCTAGCCTTGCTGCTAGCGAGAGAGGAATGGCCATGCTACGATCTTGGCCTACTTCGAATAGCAGCAGCGTTTGCTTTTCCGAAGTAGCATCCTTTTCGAGCAATTCATTTTGGGCCAGACGCTGGTCTTTCGATTCGGAGATGACGTGAGCGTATTGAGCCAGGCCAAGGACATCGAGAATGAGCGCCACTTTGCCATCCCCCATGATGGTCGCTCCTGAGAAACAGGAGAGACCTTTAAGTTGCTTACCCAACGGCTTGACCACGATTTCCTCCGTATCGTTTATTTCGTCGACGACCAATCCGAATTGGCGCCCATCCGCCTGCAGTACTACGATATTAATTACACCGTCATCGTTGGTAGCCTCAGGAGTCTCAACTTGCAGCTGGTCATTCAAGCGCACGATTGGGAGCAGCTGTCCGCGTAGCCGATAGACCGGAGCCCCTGATAGCACCTCGATTTTCTCTCCTTGATCAAGCTCTAGTCGAACCAGCTCTAGAAGACTTACCTGAGGTATAGCATAGCTGTCTCCTCCGCTAGTGACGATGAGAGCTGGGATGATGGCTAGGGTAAGCGGGATTTTGATTTTGATGATGGCCCCTTGCCCTTTTTCGGTCTGAAGATCGACCGAGCCGCCGATCTTCTCGATGTTGGTCTTCACTACATCCATGCCGACTCCGCGTCCTGAAACATTGGATATCCTTTCGGCCGTGGAGAATCCTGGGGCGAATATTAGCTGTACGGCTTCTCGGTCGGAAAGTCGTTCCGCTTGAGCGGGATTGATCAGGTTCTTGGCAATGGCTTTCGCTTTAACGGCTTCGACGTTTATCCCCGCTCCGTCATCCATGATTTCGATATTCACTTGGCCGCCTTCATGGTAGGCTCGCAAGGATATCAGACCCTCTTCAGGCTTGCCGGCCGCCTTTCGTTCATCGGGCTTTTCGATGCCGTGATCGATGGAATTGCGAATAATATGAGTGAGGGGATCCTTTATCGCTTCGAGAAGCGTTCGGTCGAGTTCGGTGTCCTGCCCATCCATGATGAGCTTAATGCGCTTATCCAACTCGTGAGCTAGATCTCTGGTTATGCGCGGGAACCTCGACCAGATGTTGCGGATAGGCTGCATCCGCGTTTTCATTACACTTTCCTGCAGCTCTGTAGTGATAATATTGAGGCGCTGGGAAGAGGTCAGCAGAGCGGCTTGATCGAAATTGGTCGTGTTCAGCAGAATCTGATTTCTAGCGAGAACCAGTTCTCCCACTATGTTCATAACCTTGTCCAAATGGGACACATCCACGCGAATGGCGCTGTCGGCGATCGACTGTCTTGCCGTCGGTGTCGTTTCACTGCCGCGGGTATCGGCGGGCTCTTCCTTGGGCTTCTTTTCAATGGGCTTGGTTTCCTTTGGCTCCGCTTTAGCCTCCTCATCAAAGAGTCCGAAAGCCTTTCCCTCTCCGTCATCCTCTTGATCGGGGGGGCTAGCTTGGCTTTCTTCCAGCTCGCTCCCCTCATCAAAGAGCCCGAAGGCGACGCCTTCTCCTTCATCCTGATTTGGGTTCGCTGTCTCCGAGGTTTCTGTATCCAAAGTCTCGGGTTCTGGTTCGTCCGCTTTTGGCGTTTCGGAGGAAGTAGCCGCTTTACCAAGGTTTTCCAATTTCGCGAAGAGCTCCGTATTGTCTATCTCTCCTTCGTCCCCCGTCTGTTCTAGATTCTCTAGCATGCTGCGGAGCACGTCGGAAAGGGAAAGCAGCGTTGAAATCAGTTCTTCGCTGGCTTCGATCTCGCCTTCTCGCAGGAGGCTCATGATATCCTCTCCCCGATGGCTGGCGCCCTCTATATTAGAGAGGCCTAGGCAGCCGGCCGTGCCTTTTATGGAGTGCATCACTCGAAAAAGGTTATTGAGTATTTCCGAACCGCCTTCGCCTTTTTCTATCGCCAGTAAATCGCGATCGTAACTCTCCAAACCTTCAAGGCTCTCGAGTATGAAGTCCTTTATCAGATCGTTTTGAAAATCCTTGTTGCTACTCATGATAGGAACGAGTTAGTTGGGAAGTACCTTTGCCACGATTGCCAGTAGCTGGTCTTGGTTGAACGGCTTGACGATCCAGCCGGTAGCCCCGGCTGCCTTGCCCTGACTTTTCTTGTTCGGATCGGATTCCGTGGTTAGCAAAATGATCGGCGTCGCTCGAAAATTCGGCAGGGCGCGTAGTTGGCGCGTTAGTTCGATGCCATCCATGTTCGGCATGTTGACGTCCGTGATGACGAGATCGACTGGCCTCTGCTTCAGCTTATTGATCGCCTCGACGCCATCTGCCGCCTCGAGGACTTCGTGCCCAGCGGATTTGAGGGTAAATCCCACCATCTTTCGCATGGTGGAGGCGTCGTCTACCGTTATAATCGTCTTCATTTATTTGTTAATAATTTCATTGAGAAAAGATTAGAAAACGAATTGAGGTCTAGGTAAGTACATCCATTATTGGATACAAAAAATTCTCCAAATAGGGAGAATTCCTTTTACCTAGAAGAGGCTCAGATCCGCTTCGGTTTTAACAGGAAATACTTTTAATTGATTCCTCAACTTGCGGATTTCTTTTCACAGATAATTTCGAATGAGGAATCCTGCAGCGGCGCTTTGGGTAAATTTTTTTTAAGCTCCTTTTTTCGATGAAGCTAGGCGAGCCAGCTCTTTAATAAAAAAACATGATAAGCGATGCAACCCCTTGGCTCTCTATAAAGATGGACTGGAACATAACCGATTATCAGCGGCATGTTCCCACCCGCTGACGAGATAAGCCTGCTTCTTGTCGACGACGATATAGCCACTTTAGATTTGCTCAGCGCCGCTTTGAGCAAGGAAGGTTACGTCGTGTCCCAAGCTGACTCCTTTGAAGTCGCTTTCGAGATCTTGAGAGATCAGGGTTTTGAATCTTTTGATCTAGTGATAAGCGATTACTGGATGCCAGGGAAAAACGGGCTTGAGCTGGTGAAGCGAATTGCAGCCGAAGATCCGACACTGTCTGTCATACTAATGACGGCCGATGAGGAACGCGCCATTGTCGAGGGTTTGCTTAGAAGCGGCGGCTGCGATTTTCTGCGCAAGCCGATCGACATGAAAGCCTTTGGTCCTCGGGTGAGAGTTGCGGCGGATCGTACCCATCGCCTACGGGCTCTACAGACAACGGCTTCCGAAGCGAGCGCCCTTGGCGAAAGCCAGAGACTTTTTCTAGAACGGCACCTGAGGCGCGCCTGGCCTGATATCGAATTCTTCTACAGTTCGAAGTCGCAAGCGAGTGGCGATTTTCTATCGGCTTTCAAGATTGAAGAGAATAGTCGGGTTCTGCTCGCTTCTGATGGATCTGGGCATGACCTGTCATCCGCCTTTCAATCGAATTACTTCCATGGTTTGGCTCGCGGCATGATTCGCAAAGGAGGAAGCCTTGAAGAGCTGTTGGAATATTTTAACGAGCTGATGCTCCACAACTGGAACGATGATGACATTGGATCTTCTTTGGCAGCCTGCGCTTTGAATTTCGATTTTGAAAATCGGACTATTTCATATCTGAACGCTGGATTCCCCCAACCTATGGCAGCAGGAATCAACGGCTTCGCTGATATTCTAGGAAGCCCGCTCGCCACGTTTCCACTTGGCTGGTTTGCTGATTCCTATGATGCCGAAAGCTGCAGCATGCCAGATGGCTATCTCTATCTTTGGACGGATGGCCTGGGCCATCTTGCCCAATCACTGAATTTAGACCCCCTGGCTTTGGCGTGTCGCCTACTGGATAAGGATCGATCATCCGATTTCATCATCGTCAGGGCGACGGATGATGTGGCTGTAGTCCGTCTTTGTTTAGCCAATGAAAAAGAGAAGCCTCGGGTGCCGATTGTCTCGCTCGAGATTCCCGGCGACACGGTTAGTGAAATCGATCAGTGGCAAGAATATTTCGAAAACAGTCTTCGTATCGTTTTGGAGGAAATCGGTATCGAGACGCTATCGGAAATCCTGCTTTGTCTACGCGAAGGAGTGATCAACGCTCTCAAGCATGGATGCCAAGGCCTAAGCGAAGAGAAGGTCCTCGTTCAAATTTCCCTGTCTCCCGATCGTCGAGAACTGCATGCCACCATTAAAGACTCAGGCGAGGGTCATTCTTTCAATCCTTCTAGCTATAATGAAAAAGCTTCGCAGCAGTTATCGCCGCACTACGGAGGGCTATTCATGATAGACACTATCCCGCAAGTCTCCGAGGTCGTCGAGCGTGGATCTCGCGTCAATATGCAGTTCTGTCTCGATCCTGCTCAGAATTAAATCGGTCCATTTAGCTATAGAAAAAACGCTTCCTTTAAAACGATTATGAACATCTCTCCCACAACTTATACCGCTCTCGGTGATGTCATCAGCACCAATGCCGAGGACGTTTGGAGAGGCATCTCCTCTAAGCTCGAGAGCCTCAAGCCTTCCGGCGTTCTCGAATTGGATTTGAGAGCTGCCCTGATGGTCGATTCGGTAGGTCTGAACGTGATCGTCAGGACCATCAAGCAGACAAGTCAAGAGGGTGGAACCGTTAGAATCATCGTCGGCAATAAAAGCGTGAAGAAGATCTTTCTCTTCACGCGACTTAATGAACGAGCGGAAATTGTAGGCCCCTAGTCGATACATGGAGTTCTTTCGCAAACTATCGATTTCAAGAATCCGAAAAGCGCTTCGCTGGAGCGCTTTTTCTCGGAGGAAACCGATTGTCTACAGTAGCGCTGAGGATGAGTTAAGCTTGGCCATCAGGGAAATGGAATCCGCATTCGGCCATATCGGCTCAAGCCTTTCGGCTCTAGACGAGAAGACTAAAACGCTGAGCGCCGATTGCCATGATTTGGTCTCTCTTGCCGCTGGGCACAAACACGGAGCTGATCTCCTGAACAAGGGCGCCGCTATCCTGAAAGGACCAATACAGTATGTCACTGATTCTTCTGCCGAGTATGAGAAGATCATTCAGCTTATGAGAGAATGCGAGCGTAGGGCCAAGACGCTTCTCGCTCGCCAAGTGGAGATGATTACCGTCCTAGAGCCGTTGCAGTTCATGCTGATGTTCTTCAAGATCGAAGCTGCCAAACTCGAATCGGAACACCAGAGCACTTTTCTTACTGTATCCGATGAAATACTACGACTTCATGAAATGGTCAGCAATACCTTTCATCAGAATATCGATCAGCTAAACGTCGCTCGAGAATCGATCGCCAGCGCCATGACCCGTATTGAAAGGGATCATCAAATGCACTCGCGCGAGGTGATTCAAAAGCGTAGCGAGATTTCCAAAGCCCTCGATACTCTCGATACTCAGCTCAAGGAAAACGAGTTGAAAGACACCGATCTTAATGTTTCGGCTGAAAGCTTCAACCAGCATATGGGCCGCCTCGTTGGGGCTCTCCAGTACGAAGACATTTTTAGACAGCGTTGCGAGAGCATTCTGGAAGACTTTCAGCAGCTGCCATCTGATGTATCGTCTCAAGCTTTAGCTTTGCTTCAAGCTATGCGTATTGAAACGGCTGCTACAGAGTTGGAAATGGCCTCCCGCGAGGTATCTGACGGATTGGAGGCCATTCTCAGCCTAGCAGTGGAACTCGATGAAATTTCCACGACTATGAATCAGTTCGAGCATATAACCGCGTCTTCTGATGGTATGGTTCAAGTGCTTTTGGAGGCCTTCGAGTCGATCAGATCAACCCTCGGTGAAACCGATCAGCTGTCTAGGGTCTCGCACGACACCATTAAGCCTATTCAAGCTCTCTCTGAAGGTCTTTCCGTGGTCGTTCTCGAAGTCTCCACCAAGATTCAGTTTATCGCCTTGAATGCCCAAGTCCGTTCAATCCAAGTGGGAGAGGGAAGCGCCCTCGAAGTGCTTGCCGCCCAAACGGCGGATGTATCATCGTCGCTACGAAGTCTAGGCGATGAGACCTCCAGGGAAATCGTCTCTCTTAGCCATGCCGTTCAGCAACTGATGGAGCTTATTTCATCGAGCCGTAGCGCCAACGAAGAGCAATCCAGTATATTGGGGGAAGAGGGCGAATCTCTTTCTGAACAGCTGCATAGCATGCGCAATCAGACCCTAGAATCTCTTCAAGTCATCGGAGAAACAATGGACTCGGTGCGTGAGATAATCGACCAAGGTCGCGGTGGTCTTCATACCTTGCCGAACGTTGCGACCGACTTGAAAGCCATTGCGCGAAATATTCGCCAGCAGGCTGAGCTGGATCGCGCTTCGCCAGATCGAATCGAGTCTCTCAAAGAGGAATTAGGCCCTCGCCTGGAGGCCTGCGAAACCGCTAAACATACGTCGCTTCGCGTTGGCTTCAACAGTCCGCCAGCTGCTGGCGATGACATGATTTTCGAAGAGGATCAACTGGTTCAGGCAGCCGCGACTGGCGATGTCGAACTTTTCTAGGCCTATCTTGCCTACGTGGTTAGAATTGTAACCAATATTTAACTACGCTTTTCTTTTGCGTAGATGGAAACCCTGGCTTCGCGATCGCCAATGATTTCCTTGGCTCGCTTGAGCGCTCGGGCGGTTGATAAGGTAGGGTTGCTGCTTTCGTCGGGAAAGATATTCTCGCTGCCGATCACGCGATTCAGATCGGCGTTGGCCAGAATCCGCATAGTGTCAGGCCGCACTTCGCTAACCAGCAGCGTGCGATCCTGCTCTTTCATGTACCGAATCAGTTCCTCGAGAGCCATGCAACTGGTTGCGTCAAGATTGTGGGCGTTTCGTAGTTTCATCACCACTACCTTCAAATTGGGATCGTCGCAAACGCGACGCATCTGGTCGCGAAACAGTTCAGCAGCTCCGAAGAAAAGCTCTCCCTCCACGTGTACTATAGAAACCTCCGGATCGCTTCGCTTCTTTTTATCGTCCAGCATTCCTAGCTGGCCTTGCTTGTCGAAGGCGTACTCAACGATTTCGGGTGCCGCTACTTTCTTCAAAAACAGCGCTATCGAGCAGGCTACTCCGATGTAAATGGCTTCGTCTAGCGGGCGAACAAGACCCGTAATGAATGTCACAAAAAAGGTGATACGATCCGACATTGTGGTCTTAGTCACCATTCGCAATTGGTGCTTGTTCAACAACGAAATGCCGATGGTGATGACCACCACTCCCAGAGCAGCGCTGGGGATGTATTTAATGTAGCTTCCGAGTAGAAAGGCTCCTACCAGAACGATAAGACCCGAGTATAGGCTCGAGAGCGGCGTTTGCGCTCCACTGTTCGCGTTTAGCTGAGAGCGTGTCAGCGATCCGGAAGCTGCCATCCCTGACAACAGGCCGCAACCGATATTGGCCATGCCTACGCTCAGCATTTCCTGATTGCTGTTCAGGCGAGCCCCCTCTCTAGCGGCTAGAGACTTCCCAATGGAATTGCCTTCCAGGACGCAAAGCAGAGCGATGGCTATGGCGGGTTTCAAAAGAGCATCAATCGAATCGTAGTTGATTAACGGATATGAAAATCCCCAATCCGATGCGTTGATTCCCTTGAGAAGTTCCACCTCGAATCCAGGAATGTAGTTCATTCCGAGATACGCAACAATGGATGAGGCCATCAGAGTTATCGCCACGTTCGGAAGCTTTTTCAAATAGCGATTGAGGGCGTAGAAAATGAGAAAGGTTATGATGCTCAGGACTAGCGATGGCCATTGGGTTTCCACAAGATGCTTGGCCGTGTAGTAGAACGCGTAGATGAAAATCGAGGCGTCCTTTCGTTCGTCCGGCAGCAGATCGAAGCCCAAGGTTTTCCGCAGCTGGTTTACGATGATCAGGACGGCTGCGGCTGTAATGTATCCGGTTATGACGGTCCTGGATATATACTGGATCAGACTGGCGACTCGGAGGTAGGCTCCCAGAATCAAAACGACCCCCACTAGTAGCAGCAGTAGAGAGAGGTGAATCACTGCTTGATCGCCTGCCAGGCCGAGCGTGGCAAAGGATGCGAAAACCATGGCCGAGGTCGCGTTGGTTGGTCCGAGTACTATGAACTTCGAACCGGCAAAAGCCATGCCGATGATGGAGGCAACCGCTGAACCGAAAATGCCATAAGACAATGGCAAGCCGGCAATCACCGCGTATGCCATACCTTGGGGAAAGGCCAGCAATGCTACGTTTAGAGCGGCCATTGCATCTGTTGCGAAAGCGTTTCCATTGTAGCCTCTCGTCGTTTTAAGCAGTGGGAAAAAATCCAGTCCTTGACCAAGGGAAACGAGTTTTGGAGAGGAGTTTTCGCCTTTATTTGCAGTATCGGCCATGAGGAGGGAAAACGTTTTTGATGCGCCGAAAAATAAGGCCAGCAAAATGTGAAGATCTTCACGAAACGCTTCTTCATTGCAGGAAACGGGATTCGCCGCTCAGAATTGTCACATTGATGAAGCCTGAACAGATTCAGAAAGATCGGCCGCTCGCTTCCGAGCAAGCCAGCTCACGACGGCTCTACCTCTTTTTGGGGAATAACAAGATCGTTCTGAATCAAACTCCCGATGGCTGCTTGGCGACGCCTTTCTATGGCTTGGGAGATAAAGAATGGAATCAGGCATTAACAAAATACGCCTTCTCAAACGCCAAACCGGTTCTGATCCACGAAACAGAGGGGAATGCGATTTTCTTCGCAGCCACTTCGGAAACTGATCTGGGAAGCCTGGCTGGCCAATCTTGCGCCTTTCCGCTCATCGAACTATATGAGGAGGCCTCGCTTAGTCCGGAACTCGCTTCCGATCTTCCAATCATCCGGCAAAACGCGATTCGCATTCCCTATCTTTATTTTGAGGAGACGGATTATATTTATCGCTTTCGAACGGAGAGACAGCGAAATCGCCACGTCTATCAGACCGATGAAACGTCGGTCGCTCTTTATCACAGCAAGTTATGTGACGCCATAAAGGCCCTCAAACGTACCAAAGAACGTTCTGCAACTTCCCCTGCTATTCTCGATTTTGGAGCAACCCAATACTTGTTGCCCAGCCATTTCGGCTTTTGCCTTGGCGTCCAGAACGCCATTGAGCGGGCCTACGAAACCATCGCTGAAAATCCTGGCAAGCGTGTTTTCATGCTTAGCGAGCTCATCCATAATCCCTTCGTGAATGAAGATCTCAAAGCTCGAGGGCTCAACTATCTCCAAAGCGACAAAGGCGTTCCGTTACGTGATCCAAATTCCGGTAGTCTCTATTGGGATACGTTAAAAGATGACGATATCGTGATCATTCCAGCCTTTGGAGCTCGCGATGAAGATAAGGTTAAGCTTATCGAGCGAGGACTTCCCATTAATCAATACGATGCGACTTGCATGCTGGTTGAAAAAGTCTGGAAGGCTGCCAAACGGTATGGACAACAAGGATACACGGTCGTTATTCATGGAAAAGCCGAACACGAAGAAACGAAGGCAACTTTCTCCAACAGCGCCATCTATGCTCCTTCTTTGGTGATACGCGATTTGCGAGAGGCGGAGATACTCCGCAACGTCATCCTCGAAGAAAACGGCAAGGAGCAGCGACGCCTTTTTGAATCGCTTGCGACAAAGGCTTCCCCGGATTTCGATCCAGGCAAGCACCTTGAGCGGCTTGCCTTCGTCAATCAGACAACACTCCTGCGCAACGAGACCCTCAAGATCATCGATTTCGTGCAGGCCGCGTTAGTCGAGAAATACGGCGAGAGCCATGTTGAAGAGCACATGGCCATGAGCAGCAAGGGAGATACCCTTTGCTATGCTACCCAAGTCAATCAGGACGCTTTATCGAAGGCGCTTCAAGAGGAAATCGATGTCGCCCTTGTAGTCGGAGGTAAGAATAGTTCGAATACATTTCAGCTTTTTCGACTTTGTCAGGAAGCCTTTGGAGAACGCGCTTTCTACATTCAATCGGAAGCTAACATTCTGTCGAAGAACAGGATAAGCCATTTCATCTTTCCCTACGATCCTAAAGATCCCAAACAAGGCCGCATGGAAGAACGAGCCTTCCTCTCGAAAAAGAATGGTATTCGAATTCTGATTACTGGAGGCGCCTCTTGCCCTGACGGCATACTGCAGCAAATCATAGCCAAGATTAACGGCTTCTTCGATTCTCGAGGAATCCGCAGTATGGATGCGGTACTTGCGGAGCTCTCATAGTTTGACAGCCGGTGGCATCCGCGTTGCGCGAAGGCGGTTCGTTGCCGCGCCTAGCCTGCCAATGCGATGAATCGAACGAAAAAATCGTTGCAGCGCTCTGCCGTCCAATCCTTTGGTTTAAACGTTCCTGAGCCGGTGACTTTTTCGAATACATCCTCTTGACGTCCAAGATACCGCATGCCCCAACCGGAGAACCGCCTTTCCAGGCAGCTTGCGAACTCGATCAGGCATACTTGCGAGTGTCGCTCGTCTCGCAGTATGCGACCGAAGGTTTTGGTTAACTGCTCCCGTCCACCTTCTAGGACCTGCATAAAGAAGCCCTCTTCGAAGACTAGCGCCCCGGTAAGGCCGTCTCTTGTATTATTCTTTTCCGAGTTTTCCAGGATCGATTTGACGATAGAAAAGTCTAGGCCGGGCGCGACGCTACTAGCATAGATAAGCCTATATAGTGAGTTTCTACTATTGGATTCAGTCATGAAAAGATTGGTTTGCAGAGCCTGGAAGGTATCTCGCAGTAGAGTCCAGACGCTTGGGCCATGGGATGGTCCTCTTTCTATCGCAACTGGTCTCCAGTGTCAAGGTAGCCAGCTTGTTTAACAGGATCTGCGCGATCAGCCAGTTTTTCGCCTGTTTTTACCATCACCTCCATTGTACTGTGCTGCTTAATCCAAGAAGACCTGGTAACCAGAGCTTCTTTGAGAATAGGATTGAGATTACCCGAAGACGGATTAAATTTGCTTAAGATTTTAAAAATAAAAATTAGATACTCTAATTATAATCCTGCTATGAACATGTCTCCATGAAAGCCAAAACGCTGATCGGTCTCGTTCTTGGCCTGGCTGCTTTCTTAATGGCCATCCTAAATCCTCTTCCCGGGCTTTCTTTGGCTGGAAGTATCGCTTTGGGCATTTTCCTGATGGCTGCCGTTTTTTGGATTTTGGAGCCTATCCCGATCTATGCCACGTCGATGTTGGTGATTCTTTTGCAGGTCATGCTGCTAAGTAGCCAAGGATTGATTTTTTCGGTGCGAAACGTTCCCACCGTCGTGTTGAGAGAAACGACTGGAGAGTTCGATTTTCTGGCCCCTGCCTCGGCGATAAGCGGCGAGGGGTTCGTGTATCAGAAGGATGCGGACAATGCCTTGCGTCAAATTGCGGTTGAGCAACTGAACATTGCCAATGCGGAGTGGATTACCATTCGATCGGAGACCATCGATCCGTCTCTACCGCTTATTCAGGATGCTAATCATCGTGCGATTACGGGAGGCGCTTATTCGTATTCGAAATTCTATGCCACTTTGGCTAGTCCGATCATCATGCTGTTTCTGGGTGGATTCGCTTTGGCTGCCTCTGCCGTGAAATTCGGACTGGATAAAAATCTGACTCGCGTCCTTCTCAAGCCTTTTGGCAGCCAGCCCTCTTCCGTCTGTCTTGGTTTGATGTTATGCACGGGAGCTCTTTCCGCCTTCATGAGCAATACGGCGACTACTGCCATGATGATGACGGTCGCCTTGCCCATCGTTGGAAGTCTACCGAAGGCGGACCCTTTTCGAAAAGGAGTGGCCCTGGCCATTCCTGTCGCCGCCAATATTGGAGGGATTGCGACGCCTATCGGCACTCCGCCCAACGCGGTGGCTCTAGCCGCTTTGCGAGACAGTGGCATTTCCATCTCGTTCGCTTCCTGGATGGCGATGGCTACGCCCTTTGCCGTGATTCTGCTGATCGTCGCTTGGCGTTTGGTGCTCTGGCTATTCAAGCCGGAGACCGATCGATTTGAAATAAACATTAAGGGCAAATTTCAAACCAGTCCTAAGGCGATCATCGCCTATCTTGTATTCGCAGGGACGATACTCTTATGGCTGACCGAAAAACTGCATGGCATCTCGACCAGCATGGTGGCGTTTATTCCTGTCGCGCTGCTTCCAGCCTTTGGCGTTCTGGACAAAAAAGATATTCGAGGCTTTTCCTGGGAGGTTTTGTGGCTGGTCGCCGGCGGCATTTCGCTTGGTCTTTCTATGAAAGACACAGGATTGGCTAGTTGGCTCATCGGACAGGTATCCTGGCATAGCTTTGGTGGTCTGGGCGTGGTGATCGCTTTTGGGCTCTGCGGCTATATTCTGTCGAATCTCATTTCCAATACGGTTACCGCTACTATCATCACGCCTCTTGCCATTACGGTTGGCGTTGCCCTCAGTTCCCAAGGAGGGTTTAATCTCGTATCGGCAATCGTTGCGATAACGGTAATGGTCAGCTGCTCGATGATCCTCGCTATCTCCACTCCGCCCAATGCCATTGCCATGAGTTGCGGTATTATCGATACTAAAGACCTTGCTCGTTCAGGACTGCTAGTGGGCCTTATCGGCATTGTATTGGCTATCCTGATGCATCTACTCTATTGGCCAATGCTGACTTAGGTAACACAAAACTGCTAATGAACGCGAATTCACGCTGATTTTTAAACTAAACGAGATCGATGGAAAATTTAAATTATCAATCTTCTCTATTCTCCATGGTAATTCAAATCCGTGTTCATTAACCTTCATTCGTGGTCTTAAACCCTTAACCCCAGAATCTCATGAGTGAAATCTATATAATGTGCGTCGATGACGAACCTGACGTGCTTGAGGCTGTCGAGCGGGACCTCTCTTCATTCGAAGACGTGTTTCCTCTAGAAGCCGCTTCCTCGGCTGAGGAGGCGAGATCCGTTTTGCAACAGATTGAGTCAAAGGGTGACGAGCTCGCTGTTATCTTTTGCGATCATGTGATGCCAGGCGAAACCGGCGTGGAACTGCTCGAGTGGATGGAGCAGACGGATACGTTTAAAAACACCAGGAAGGCATTGTTGACCGGGCAGGCTGGATTGGACGCCACGATTCAAGCCGTTAATCGAGCAAGCCTCGATTTCTATATCCAAAAACCTTGGACAAAGGACTCGCTACTCTCAATAGCTCGCGACTTGTTGACGCAATACGTGCTCGAGAGTGGCAGGAATCCACTTCCCTACATGACTATGCTCAATGCGGAAGAAGTGGCCAAGGCCATGCATGAGGGAGGTCTAATTTCCGACGAGTGATGAGCGATTTGCAGTCCGACCCGAGAATCGAGATCATTGGCAAGCTGCTGGAAGAGTTGCCGGAAATCGGACGCGCCAAGCTCGTTTTCAAAGCCGGTGAAACCATTGTAGAAGAAGGTCAATCCAATGATCGACTGCTTATTCTTTCCGAGGGCGAAGCCCAGCTGTGCAAGCGTGATCAGGATGGTTTTTTGGTCGAAGCGGATGCTTTTGGACCTGGCTCTATCCTTGGTCTTACGTCGTTTTGGACACGCCAACACGTTTTCGCCACCGTTGTTTCGGTAGCAGAGTCGAAATGCATTGCAATCACAAGGCCTGTATTTGATAAATTGGTACGAGATCATCCTGAATTTAGAGAATTGATCCAAGGTCTCTTTGTAAACAATCTCTCTCGACGCTATCATCACCTAGTTCGACTTCTTGTCGACATGTCTCGATTGGAGCGCCAGCTAAAAGAGGAGCGTAATCAGCTTCGGGATACATTGCAGCAGCTCGAGCAGACGACCAACCGCCTGATCAATCAGGAAAAGCTAGCCACGATGGGACAGCTCTTAGCTGGAATCGCTCATGAGATTAACAATCCTGTGGGAGCGCTTCTACGGAGTGTTGAAACCGCTGAGGAAACGCTCCTCCAGCTGATCGATTCCAACATGGGAGAAACCGAGCGTATCATGATTCGGGAAGGTTTAGCGTGCCCTTTCTGGAGTTCGGAGGACAAGAGAGAACGCATAGCGCAGCTGAGTGGAGAGCTGCCGGACGCTCCCCGAAGTCTTCTACGCCAACTGGCTCAGCTCACTGACAAGGCTATGGCGCTGTTGATGCCGTTTCTGAAGGACCAGTCCGATTGTGATCGGCTGTTGGCTATTTTCGACCTAGGAGTCTGCTTCCGGGGCGCGGGAATTGCCGCCAACCGGATTGAAGGAATCGTTTCCGGACTTAAGAACTATGGTCGAAGCGTATCCACTAATTGGGTAGACGCTAGCATTGTCGACGGTATTCGCGATACTTTAACCGTCTTGAATAATCGTTTGAAACGGTATGACCTGATTCTGGATCTCAAGGAAACTCCAGCCATGTCGTGTAACTTAGGGGAAATGAATCAGGTGTGGACGAATTTGCTGGTAAACGCCATGGATGCTACTTCCGAGGGAGATAGCATACGCATTTCGAGTAGCGTTCAAAAGGAATCGATTTTCGTCCGAATTGAAGATGCTGGGCCGGGGATTGATGAAGCCAGGCTGAAGACGGTTTTTCAACCGAACTACACGACCAAGAACCAGAGCGGTTCTTTTGGTCTGGGACTGGGTCTCTCTATTTCTCGTGACATCATAAAAAAGCATGGAGGAACCATTCGGGCCGATCGATCGGCCGACTTGGGAGGAGCTTGCTTTGAAGTGGAATTGCCAATACACTAGTGATGAAGGAATCGTTGAAACAGGTTACGTCGAAAGAGCTTGATGAAATGTTGGAGAAAGCCGCCGCGAGCCCGAGACTCCGCAGCCACCTTAACGTGCATCGTTCACTCGGCGATCCGATTCAGAGATTGTTGATCGCCGTTAAAAGTGGGTCTTACTTTCGGCCTCACAAGCATGTTGAGAAATTCGAAACGCTTCTTGTTCTGAGAGGGGAGATGGATGCCTTGATCTTTGATGATAACGGAGCGCTGAAAGAGCGTATTTCAACTTCCTCTTCGAAGAACGTAGTGATTGTCGAGATACCGAATAACACATGGCATACGCTCGTTCCCATGTCCGGGGATGTGGTGTTCTTCGAGACGAAACCTGGGCCTTACGATCCAAGTCATCCTGCTGATTTTGCTGAATGGGCTCCTGAGGAAAAGCCGGGTAGTTCAGTGATGGCTTCTTTTCTCGAGAAGCTTGAAGACTTGAAAGTCGGGGAATCAGTTCAAGACTTGTAGGAGGTCTTCTTTTCGAGTTTTCGGTTGCAATCTTCCCCGCTTTTTATTCGAGAAAAGCCATGCCCATCTACGAGTTCTATTGCCCCGACAACAATAAGATATATTCGTTTCTAGCCAAATCGCTTTCCTATCAGGAAAAGACGCCGAAGTGTCCGGACAACAGCGAGTTCAAGATGGAAAAGCGCGTCACCGGTTTCGCCTTTATTGGTAAAGCCAAAGGCCCTTCCGAGGAGGATCCTTTCGATGATGTGGATGATGCTAAGATGGAGCGAGTGCTGGCGGAACTCGAGCGTGACATGGCGGGTTTTGATGAAAACAATCCCGACCCAAAACAGATGGCTCATCTTATGCGTAAGATGTCCGATTTGACGGGACAAAAGCTGCCGGGAGAAATGGAGGAGATGATGCGTCGACTGGAATCAGGAGAAGATCCCGAGGCCCTTGAGGAGGAGTTTGGCGACGCGATTGACGATATGGGAGACGACTTTGGGGCCGAAGGCGAGGATGCCGCTTCGAAACTCAAGCGCTTGCGTAAAAAGATGATGGGGCCTCAGCGTGATCCAAATTTATACGACATGGCCGCTTATTGCGATTGAAGTCGAAGAAACGTTTCACTAAGCAGCGAACTATGACCGCTATCATTCTTGATGGGACCGCATTGGCTAAAGAGATTCGCAAGGATCTAAAGGAACGCGTTAAGCGGATTCGAGAAGCCACTGGCGATCAGCCTCCCGTACTAGCAACCATTTTGGTCGGTTCCGATCCCGCTTCCGAAGTCTATGTAAACATGAAGGGCAGGGCTTGTCGCCGGGTTGGCATGGAGTCGCTAAAGATAGATTTGCCGGAAGGAACCACTAAAGAGCAGCTTCTCGCTAGAATCGATGAATTGAATAAAGATTCGAATGTCCACGGAATCCTGATACAGCATCCGGTGGCCGGACTGGAGGATGTCGAGCGGGAATTGTTTGATGCCATCGACGCCCGAAAAGATGTGGATGGCGTAACGAGTTTAGGTTTTGGACGCATGTCTATGGGAGAGGATGCCTTTGGCTCAGCCACCCCGGCTGGAATTATGTCACTATTGCGTCACTACAACATCGAGCTTTCCGGAAAACATGCGGTTGTTGTCGGTCGGAGCGCCATACTTGGAAAGCCCATGGCAGCTATGCTGCTGAATGCGAACTGCACGGTGACGATATGCCATTCGCGGACCGTCGATCTAGCTGGTCAAATAGCTCAAGCGGACATCGTGGTGGGAGCGGTTGGCCGGCCGGCTTTCATTAAACGCGATTGGATCAAAGAAGGGGCGGTAGTGGTTGACGCTGGCTATAATAAAATCGAGGGAGAATACATCGGCGACTGCGAGCTCGAAGGTCTTGATGACAAGGCTCTTGCCTACACGCCGGTTCCAGGAGGCGTCGGGCCCATGACCATCGTCACCCTTATCCAGCAGACGGTGGAATCAGCCGAAAAGAGTCTCGGTCTCTCCGCCGAAACGGTCTCTGCCTGAAGATTTAAGCTCGACCTTTAGAGGATTCGTTCTATCACCGCAGTCCAATAATGAAGTTCGAAGCGACAGTTTTCCCTTGTCTAGACGTTGATCAAGCGAGCAACGTTTCCGGCTTCTTGGCTTCATGGTGGTGGCAAGTGAAGGCTCGACGATGGCGTTGCTGAACTAGCATCGCTTTTTGTATTCGGTCGAGCCTGACACTCATCTGAGCGTCAGGTTTTTTTTGTTTTTTCAAAATCCCAACTTTATCATGACAGATGGCTACTTTCTTTCCACATCATCATATTTCTTTCTTCGGGCGTTCCTTTGCGGAACTCCTTCAATGCTATGGCCTCGATAAGGATGAGCTCCTAGGCGAGTCGATTCTCGATTGCTCGGCTGGTCCTTCTTCTTTCGCGGCCGAAGCTAATCGTATCGGAATATCCGTTACAGCTACTGATCCTCGCTACTATCGCACTCCAGAGGCTCTTGAAAGCTTGGCTTCATCCGACTATGAAGAGGTGTTTCAAAAAGTCCGGGAGACCCCTGAACTCATTTCTAAACACACTTTCTCTACGGTTGAAGATGCTGAAACAGATAGATACTCGGCTCTCGAAGTCTTTCTCAAAGACTATCGGAGATACTTCGCCGTCGGACGCTATGTGCCAGGCAAGCTGCCCTCTCTTCCGTTTGAAGACGCGTCCTTCGATCGCGTTCTTTGCGCCCACTTTCTGTTCGTTTATGAAAACAGCTTCCCATTTCTTTTAGACTCGCTCGTCGAGCTCTGTCGTATCGCGAAAAAGGAAGTTCGTATCCACCCGGTTGTAAATAACAAGGGGGAGATGCATCCGGACTTAGCTCAGGCGAGAAAGGAGTTGGAGAAAACTGGATACAAAAGCGAAGTGATTCAAGTCGACCACGAGTTTTTCAAGGGAACGGACAAGACCCTTGTCATAGAAAGAGCTTGAGGGGCATCTTTCTATGAAATCTGCTTTATCTTTCCGTTTCCAGAGAGAAGAACGGCAATGGGCCGAGTCTGTTCGAAGTGCGAGCAAACAATCATGGCGATAACGGTGATCGGGACGCAAAGGAACATGCCAGGAACGCCCCAGAGAGAACCCCACAGACTCAGTGATAGAAGTATGACCAGCGGACTCAAGTTTAGGGAATTACCCATGAGCTTCGGCTCGAGAAAGCTGCCGATCAATAGCTGGACCCCGATGATGCCGCCAATCACGACTCCGACATGAACTGGATTCTCAAAGGCAATCAGGGCGAGTAGGGAGGGAAAGAAAGTAGCAAGTATCGAACCGACGGTGGGGATAAAATTGAGGAAGAAGATGAGCATGCCCCAGAAGGCTGCGAAATCCAATCCCACGGCCGCCATGATGCCGTAGCTCAACCCTCCAGTCAAGGCGCTGGCCAATGTCTTTATACCGATATAGGTACGAACGTCTTTATCGATTTGCGTTATGATTTTGAATACATCGTTTTCCTCGATGGAGCCCTTTGCCATTCCCTTGATTTTAGGACCAAAACTTCGCTGCTCCAGGAAAAGGAAAATCACGTAAATGCTGATGATGCCCGCATTGCCTGCTAGGCCAGTTAACGCTCCCGCGAGTTTGCCTATTATGCCGCTGAAATCAAATTGGCTAACGAATTCCTTGGCGCTGGGCAGTTCTATCGGCAGCCAAGCGTTGAGCTTGTCGAAGATCGGCATCACTTTTTCCTGATAAGTCGGGGCGACTTCGATTACCTGCCCAACTTCTTGGGTGATGAAGTTAAAGAGGAAGCCCAATCCAGCCACGATGACGAGGACCGATGCAAGGTAGCGTAGCGATGCGGGAAGGCTATGCCCTCGGATGTTGAGCTTCATGATAGCGAAGGACAACACGTTGATCAAATACCAGATGAAGATGGCTAGGACGAATGGTATGATCAGATCCTGTCCAATGTATAATACGTAGAACGACAAGATGGTGATCGCTAGCCAAAGGAATGCTCGAAAAATGGGGCTCATGGATTGAGGAGTCATGGCAAGAAGGTTCGCCATGCTGAAGCGCTCCGCCGACGAATTCCAGTAAGAAAAATCTCCCTTCGAAGGAATTTTGGACCTTAAGCCTATGAGGATCAGCAGCTTTCAATCAAAGTATCTTGAAGTGAATTTATTGGAAACCAGGTAATCCCTCTCAGGTCTCATTCAATTATAGCAGTTGATCGTTCTCCATAGTGATCCATGTGGAAACGAAATTTTCTGGTGTGGATTTGAGGAACCCAGAAAACTAGAGGAGGGCCCGGGCGAATGGGGATTCGCCCGGGTTTTTTCTTGTCATGATATCGACGAGGCCTAGCCATACTTTCCCTCAAACCGCCTATGCCGCAGTACGCCGACCTCGTTAAACCGGAATTATTGACTCAGCCTGTCTATCAGCCAGGGAAGCCGATCGATGATGTGGCCAGAGAGTTGGGATTGGATCCTGATGGCATTCTGAAGCTCGCTTCCAACGAGAACCCGTTGGGAGCCTCGCCAAAGGCTACAGCCGCCGCCAAGGCCGCCATCGATCAAGTGCAATTGTATCCAGATGGTGGATGCTATGCCTTAAAACAGATCTTGGCTTTGAAATTCGATCTGGCAGCGGAGCAGTTCATTGTCGGAAACGGATCCAACGAGGTTCTTGAATTGCTCGGGCATGCTTTTATCGATAAGGGAGATGAAGCGGTCATGGGGAAGGGGGCTTTTATCGTTTACAAGTTGGTGACGCTTCTTTTTGGCGGCGTGCCCATCGAGATTCCCATGGCTGACTTTCGCCATGACCTAAAGGCGATGGTAGCGGCCATTACGGATCGTACTAAAATCGTTTTTCTTCCTTGTCCCGACAATCCTAGCGGAACGGCCAATACGGAATCCGAAACGCTGGCCTTCATCGATTCTCTGCCAGATCATGTCATTTTCGTTTTCGATGAGGCGTATGCGGAATACCAGGACAAGCCGATTGATCTTCGTCCATTAATCCGAAACGGCCGAAAAATCGTCTGCACGCGAACCTTCTCCAAAATCTATGGGCTCGCTGGATTGCGAATCGGCTACGGCTATGCGGATGCTGAACTGATCCAACTGCTTAATCGGGCCCGTGAACCTTTCAATGCCAACTCAGTGGCCCAGGCTGCCGCCATCGCGGCTCTGCAAGACGAATCGTTCGTCGAAGAGTGTCGTTCTGCCAATCAAGCAGGTTTGGCCCAGCTTCAGTCCGGACTTCAGTCACTAAATATTGAATACATTGAAAGTCATGCTAACTTTGTGACGGCCAAGATCGGAGGTGGAGGAGCAGCGTTCGAGGCCTTGCAGAAGGAGGGAGTCATTGTTCGTCCACTCGCGCCCTACGGCATGGCCGAATGGATTCGCATTTCGATTGGTCGGCCTGAAGAAAACGAAAGGGCCCTTGCTTGCCTGAATTCGTTCTTGAATTCCTAGGACATCAGAGGGATCTTTATTTTTCGTTCACTCCAGTGATAGAATTTTCCACGATCGAATTCGTTTTTCTTTCAGTCTCCGTAGTCGTTTTGCTCCTGCTCAACGCGGTTTTCGTAGCTACCGAATTCAGCCTGGTGAAATTGCGTTTCACTCGATTCGAGAGCGAGAAGATGGAGGAAGCCAAACAATCCAAATCCGTTTCCTCGCTTTTGGAAAATATAAGCGACAGCATTAAAGTGGTTCGTCTTGGAATAACTTCCAGCACCATTGCTTTGGGCTTTTTGCTGGTGCCGATTGTGCTAGCTCTCTCCGCCAATTTCGGAATTTCATCATTCCGTTGGGCCATCGTCGGAGCTGGGGTGCTGGGAGTTGGAATTCATTTTATCTTAGGGGAGCTAACGCCGCGCGCCATTGCCCTTCAGTATCCCGTCCAGTCTTTGAAAGTCTCCTTGCCGGTGGTTCACGTTTTTCGGGTCCTTTCGAAACCGTATGCGGCTTTTCTTAACGCCGCGTCCGGATTGATGCTTCGAGCGCTTCGACTGGATCCTACCTTAGACCTTAACGTATTGGATGTGGAGGCTCAGATTCGTTCTTTGGTCAGCGAAGGGGACGAGCTGCCTGAATTGGCTGAGCACATTGTGAGCAACACGCTCGATTTGCGGAAACTGGTTGCTCACGATATTATGATCCCTCGCAACCAGCTTCGTTATCTGGATACCGAGAACCCTATTTCTAAGAATCTGGAAATCGCTCGGGAAACTGGCCACACTCGATTCCCGCTTTGCGAAGGGGATCTGGATCACTGCATTGGGATCATCCACATTAAAGACGTTTTCCATGTCGGCGAAGAGATGGAGGACATTCATCTAAACGCTATCACTCGGCCTATGATGCGTTTCTCGATGGATGAGCCGCTCGAGCGCGTCATGCAGGTTTTCCTAAAGCAGAAAAAGCATTTCGCTCTGCTGACGGACGACTTTGGAGGGACGGTGGGCGCCATCACGCTAGAAGACGTTTTAGAAGAGGTGGTTGGAGAAATTCAGGACGAGTTCGATAAGGAGGAAGCCATGATTCGCGATCTCGGAGATGGCCGATTTCACGTGAATGGACTGACGCCGCTTCACGATTTGGGCGAGGTGATTGGGTTTGAGCTGGAAGCGGAAGAGGTTTCCACATTCGGCGGGCTGGTCACTTATGAACTGGGTCGCATGCCCAGGCAGGGAGAGAACTTTCAAGTCGGCTCTCTCGAAGTTACCGCGGCGAAGATTGACGAGCGGCGTGTGATTTCGGCAACTGTGAAAGTTGCTGAGCAAGAAGAGGTTGATTCAAAGGATTCTGACGAGGAAACGCCTTCCGACCCTATTTAGACGAGAGCTGACGAGTCAGCGTCATCCATTTGCGTGATAGTGCAGTGCGTTATCCAAGCTTGTCTCTTGGCTAAAAATGCTTCTTAATATCGTTCTTGGTCTGGTTATTGCTCAATTCACCAGTGCCAAAAACCGATCAAACTAGAATAAGATACCGCTCTCTCCTAATGTCATTCATGCGAGCATATGGAGTTCCCTTTGGGCTCGCTCTAAAGATTTTGGGCTTCATCAGCCTAGGCGGGCTTTTTGTAGGCTATTCGAAGCCCGAAGGAATAAAATTGGGAGTTTCTAGCGATCCTTCCAATGCGGCTTATCCAGTCCTGGAGTATAGCTTGAAAGAGAAAGTGGACTACGTGTCTCCTCGCGAGTACCGATCGGTAAAGGCTTCGGGACTTCCGTTGGCCCTCCATCATCGAGTCGATGCCATTTGGTCTGGGGCTACACGATATACGGCCTATGACTGGAGCGCTTCCGATTTTCCTTTTGTTGGCGAAGTGGAGTATCGCCTGCGTCGTTCGCCTTGGTCGGATCCCGAACGAATGATGAGAGCGCGTCTTCTCGATGGGACGAATTATCAGGCTTTGTTCACTCGCGAATTTGGCGAGGGTAGGACCTATCAGGTAACGGCCGCTTTGCAGCATTCGAATTCCATCCTTTCCGGGGAGGGCTTGGGCGAGCTTGAACAAGCTATCGTCCCCATAGAGGTCCGCACTGAGATTGGAAGAAATGCCGACTTTCTGGCGGGAGCGGAATTGACCACGACTACCTACTTTGGAGAAGACGGAATTCGCCAATCCGATGAGGCCGCAGTAAAGGCCGGCTTCGGGGCGGAAATTTCTGAAAATCTCTACGGACAAGCAACAGTGGGTACGCGCGTCTTCTCATTGAACAGTTTCGAGAGCCAGCCAGCCTTCGAGTTGGACGCATCGCTTATTTGGAATGCGGATACGAATGCCCAGTATATCCTTTCGCTCAATCAATCAACCCGCCCATCGCTTGTGGCCAACGAAATCATCGGAAGCGAAACGATTTCCTTCGCAGGCGATTACACGCTTTCTGATGAATGGTCCGCTTATTTTGGAGTGGCGCGTACGCTAGCCGATTTCGATTTTCGACCAAGTAAAGAGCTTTTCAGCAGCGAGGCGGCCATCAATTTCGCACCATCCGATTCGGTAAGCTTTTCGGGCGGCTACATCTTTCGTAGCGGCAGCCTCAAGCAATTGGATGAAGAAGAGGTCGAACGCATCATCCGATTTTCCGCAACCATTTCGTATTAGGGTTTCCAGGACAAATATTCTGGAAGTCTAGAGCGTTTTTCGTTTAGGTAGGTGCTTGGGATTCTGTCGGAACGTCCTAGACATTCCGCTACTTTGCTTTTGTAGCGGAACGAATATGTCCTTCCGAATGCGACTGATCAAAAGGGATAGCCTCTAGTCGTTTGCTGCTCTTCTGAGGCGATCGTTAACTGAAATCCCCATACCTAGTTCTTTGGCCTCTTCAGCGACGATTCGCTCGAATCCCATTGTGTCCATTTTTCGCAGGATGTGAAAAAGGTTAGCGGCAATCTCGTTTATTCGACCCGATTCGGAGAGCCAGAATACGTTTTGGCCGACAGGAAAGTCCGGCCGCTTTAAAAGCAGATAAGCCACTGATGCCGGACCCTGGTTAATATCCTCTTGAGTCAATCCGTTCTCCGCAATCAACAGCTCGCAACCAGGGCTATAGTGCTTGGGCAAGGTTCCTGGAGCGATTTGTGGTCCATCTTCCCTTGAGGTGCGACTAGGTTTCGAAATTTGTCGACCTATGGCCTGTTCGATTTTCTCAACTTCGAGGCTGCCATATCTGAGAACTCTTGGCTCCTCGTCGTTTCGCGCGTCGATGATGGTGGATTCCAATCCGAGTCTACACGGACCGCCGTCAATGATGTATTCAATTTCTTGACCAAGGCTCGCCTGTACGTGGTCTGCGCGAGTTGGACTTATGTAGGCAAAGGGATTAGCGCTGGGAGCTGCGATGGGAAATTCGCAGAGTCGCGTAAGCTTCTGCATCACTTCGTGGCTTGAGCAGCGTACGGCTACCGAGTCCAGTCCTGCCGTGACGAGATTTGATACAACTGGTTTCTTAGTAAGTATGATCGTGAGAGGTCCTGGCCAAAACGTCTGTGCCAATTCTTGAGCCAGTTCGGTTGGCTGGGCGACGCTCCTCATTGCTTCTTCCGACGCTACATGGCAAATCAATGGATCCGTTGCCGGGCGTCCTTTAACTTCGAAAATCCTTGAGCAGGCGTCTTTATCCAAAGCATTGGCCCCGAGGCCATAGACTGTTTCCGTCGGAATGCCTACGAGTCCTCCAGAAAGCAAAAACTTGCTCATCTGGAGCAAGTTTTCCTCGTTAGGTTGTAATATTCGAGCCACTTGTTTGGCGGTTAGCAGGTCAACCTAAGCCTGCGGCAAAACCATCGAGAGCGGCTACTACTTCATCAGAAGCAGATTGCGAGCTTGCTTGATGGTCTTTTTGATTTTGCGTTGCTGCTTAGCCGAAAGACGCGTGAGTTTGCGCGGAAGAATCTTGCCGGTTTCCGTCACGTAGCGGCTTAGGATGTGAGCATGGGTGAAGTCAAGGCCCTGGGGCGTCAAACTTTGGCTCTTTTTCTCTTCAGTAGTCATAAGAAGAGGGCGAACAGTAGAACTTGGGGCTCGCTTGTCAATAGCGGAAAAAGGCGAATTTCCAACCGAACTAGAGCTTTACAGTTCCTTTAGACTGAGGCATTAAGCGTGGTCATTCGGTCGATCCTCGAAGGCAAATTGGGGCCATAGTTCAACGGATAGAACAAGAGTTTCCTAAACTTTAGATCTGGGTTCGATTCCCGGTGGCCCTACCAGCCTTCGCTCGCAACGAAGTGGAGAGTCGAAGGCGGACCGTTTTTTGGGGAAGCCAATGCGAGTCTGCGGCTTGGCAAGCCATGACTTTAAGGCCTAATAACTTACGGCAACTCAATCTCTCCTCGCGCAATCTTGGCCACCGTATCCGGATAGAGGATATGCTCCTTTTCCAGTACTCGTTTTTGTAGTGTTTCGGGGGTGTCGTCCTGGAGTACGGGAACTTTCAGTTGTTGGAGAATTGGACCCTCGTCGTATACTTCGTTAATGAGATGAACGGTGGCTCCCGACTCCGTTTCACTCGCGGCGATAACGGCTTCATGCACGTGCATTCCGTACATGCCTTGTCCTCCAAACTTGGGCAACAAAGCGGGATGAATGTTTAGAATGCGATTGCTGAATGCCGATAGAACGGCTGAGCCGATTTTTTTCATATATCCAGCTAGGATGATCAAATCCACTTCCGCAGATTCTAGGGCCGAAAGCATTGCTTGATCTCTCTCGGATTCCTCGGGATGGGTTTTTCCGTTAATGACTTCGCTACGAAAACCGGCAGTATTCGCTCGTTCGATAGCCTGAGCGTTTCGATTATTGCAGATGAGCAGGACGGGTTTGGCCTGGATGGCTCCGTTTTGGCAACCATCGATGATTGCCTGCATGTTGCTGCCGCCATGGGAAGCGAAGAAACCGAGATTCATGGTCGCGAGGCTAGTTGAGGTCAAGGTTCCGTCAAGTCGCTCCTTCCCTTGAAGCGTAAGACAACGGATGTCGCAATGCTTCGCTAAAATTGGCCGGTGTCATTAGTTGATCGAAAACATCGATCTGGCGAGAGCAAGGATCATCGACGTTTGAAGACTCTCTCTTCAATCTGGCTAAGGGAAAGGCATCGGTGTATTGTATCTACGGAGACGCGGCTTCCGCTTTCGAATTATCGTGTCGATGTCGCTGGCTATCAGCCTTTGGCGAAGTATTCCAGCGAGCCTGGAGCTTCTTTCGTTGTCGAATGCAAGCAATCCCGATCCGATTTCCTCAAGGATGCTAGCGACGAATCCTCTTGCCGATCGGAGAGGGGCGAGTTGATTAAACGGATTGCGAACCTCAGGGAATTGCTTTCGACACATCTGCCTGAGTGTCGCCTGCATCGGTCATTATTTAACGAATACGATACTTATGATTTTTCGAGCTTTCGTCACGACACCTGGCATCGCCTGCTTTCCAGACTCCAATTTCTCGAGAGACGACTGCGATGCGGAGTCAAGTTTTCGAAGATCGCCCGTTACGGTTGCGCGAATTTCTGTTTCCTGGCAGTCGAAATCGGAGTGGTTAAATCTGAGAAAGAACTGCCGCTAGGCTGGGGCTTGATGGAGAGAAATGGCGAGGAGCTCGAGATTAGAAAAGAGCCGTTGCTAATCTATTCTCCAAACGAAGTAAGATTGAAATTGCTGGAGCGAATAGCAGCGAGAAATGCCGTCAAGTGATTTAGGGCAAGGCAACTATTGTATCGATTGGTAGAATACGGCTGTCTCGTCTGGATCTATTTCTCTTTGAAACGGACCGTCGACTTCGACTGGAATCAAGGACCAGTTTCTCAAATCATTCGACTTTAGCAATTCCAAGGCTCCGGAACCGAGCGCTTCCACCGCATGCCCGCCCCCTGGTAGCGGCTTCACGACGAGCGTGTTTGCCCTGGTCGTTACCGTTTCCTTTAGCCTAAGAGCGACTTGAAAAGTAATTTGGGTCGCTTCGAAAAAGGAGGCCACCATCACGTCCTTAGACTCGTTGATGCTGAATGTAGCTTCGAAATTGTCTACATCTGTAAAGGTTATCGTATTGTCTGGGTTAATACTGACGACATCGGGATCCGGTCCTTGGATAATTCCCTGAGAATCGATAACGATCTTCCCGGATTCGCCCTCGAAGTCGCTGTTGTTGGCATTCGATCCTGAGAAATTGGGTACATTTGGAACGGAAATCGAGAGCACTTGCCACTCGCCCTCGAGATCCGACAAGCTCAGTGTTTCGGGAGACTTGGTTAGGATAGCCAGGCTGAGCCCCTCCGTGAAAGTATTGGAGGTGATCAGAACGTCTTTGGAGCTGTTTGATAAGAAAAGTTCGTTCTCGCCTTCACTGAAGAAATTCACGCGATTGCCGTCCACAATACTGAAGGTTCCCGCTCCGCCTGTTCCACCTGAAGCGTCAACGCTTACCGATTCGGCAGCTGTATCGAAGGGCAAGCTCAATTGGCCTCCGATAACGGTCCGTGGAACCTCGATGAAGTGACTGACCCAGTTTCCTTCCAAATCCGGCAGGAGGATTTGGCTAGGTTCTTTCACAGCGAAAGCCATGATATGGCTGGTGGCATCGGAGAAAATGTGGGCGAATATGCTGTTCTCCTCGGCGAGAAAGAAAGTTGAAGCCATAGTAGCTCCGTTTGGCAGGAATCCTATTTCCTGCAGAGCCGGACCGACCAGAAGGATTTGGCCAGATTGGTTTTCAGGAATGGGATCGTTGATGGTGGCATCATAGGTCGCCTCCGCTGTGATTACCGTGGAAGTATCGGTCAAGGTGAAGTCGTCGGTCGGGATGCTCGCATTCACTGCTACTGGAATCTCGATTTCCTTTAACGCCCATGTCCCGGCAGTACTAGAAAAGACATCCGCTCCTACAGTGCATGTTATGGCGGGGCAACTGAGAGCGACAAAAAAAGCATGCAGTGTTTTCATTTGGAGTCAGAAAATTTTAAATTCTAACTATTCTTCAATCTAAGCAAGGTAATACGATATTGCGTCGTTTGTATGATAAAAGGTCCGCGTGTCTGCGGCCCATTCTCCCCATCTTCTCGATATTACGATAGGCTTGGGAGAAATTAAGCTTTCCCCTATCTTTTGCGTTTTTGCTGGATTAGCCCAAAAACAAATGGATAACGACTCACGATGCTTTGGTTACTCCTAGGCGGTCTTTTCATCCTCGGCTATTTATCCTACCAGCTGTCCAACTACTATCGTCGAAGGCTGCTTTATTCTTCCTGGCGCAGACTTGTTCGCTGGGAGTTTTGGCCGATGTCCGTTTTCTATATTCCCGTCGTAATATACATTTTGTACTTAGGAATTCGATACAAGGGGTTTACCCTCTTTACTGCTGCGAATCCTGGCATTCCACACGGCGGAGTGGCGATGATGTCTAAAAGCGATATCCTGCATGGCTTAAGGAATGAGCCGGATCGTGTGGCTTCGTTTACGGTTCTTCCGGCAGAGCTCTCGGTTGATGAAAAACGGCAAGCTTTGCAGGACTTTATGGATTCAAACGGCTTCGATTTTCCTATCGTCTTGAAACCGGATTTTGGCGAGCGAGGGAAGGGTGTGGGCATCATTCGAAATCGCGAAAACGCTTTGACCTATTTGCAGGAAAGCTCGGAAAAGATCATCGTCCAAGAATACGTCCCGGGTTTGGAATTCGGCGTTTTCTATACTCGCCGCCCTGGAGAGGAAAAGGGTCGCGTCACATCACTCACGGCGAAGGTGCCCACTGTTGTCGTCGGTGATGGCCGACGAACCTTGGAGCAGCTTATCCTAGACGATTCCAGAGCGGTTTGCATGGCTCGTTTCTTTCTCGATAAATTCCAAAATGATCTGGGCCGGGTAGTTGAAGCGGGAGAGCGTTTCGTCCTAGCTGAACTTGGCACTCATTCGAGAGGGTCTCTTTTCCTCGATGCTGAGGAACTTTGGTCACCAGAACTCGAAGACGCTTTTGACGAGCTAAGTCGTTCCTTCGAAGGCTTTTTCCTGGGGCGCTATGATGTAAGGGTGGACTCTCGAGATTCCATCCAGCGGGGAGAGCGTTTCAAGGTGGTAGAGTTGAATGGCGTGGTTTCCGAACCGACTCACATGTACGATCCAAAGCATGGCTTAACCTATGCCTACTCGACAATGTTCTCTCTTTGGCGAGAGATCTTTCAAATCGGGTCAGCGAATCGAAGCAATGGCTTCAAGCCTTCGACTATCAGCGAGCTACGACAACTGTTGACAGATTTTTCTAATAACGGCTAAAAGCCATCAATAGATTGTATCCAAAATTTGGAGTCAGTTAAACTGCCACGGGATGTTGCGAATCTTTCTTGCTGTGGTGGGCTAGAAATTTTTCGTAGCCTTGGTTCCCCATGTACTTTCGCAGATACCTTCCTTCCGTCTTGAGCAAGTCTACCACGATAAAACCGTCCAAAGCGTCGCTGAATGCCTGGTCGATCCCGAAGCATAAAATGACTCCATTTAGTTTCAGGTAGTGCTTCAGCAAGATGGGGACGCCTTTGTTGTCCTTTTCGACCTCGGACACTAATGAAGAAACGTCGTCAAGCTCTGGAAGCGCAGAGCGAAAAGCGATATTGGCGAATCGTTTGATTTTCGAGAGTCGCGGTTTCACCCGAGCGCTGATCAGGTTTTTGAGCGTAGGATGAAGCTTATGGTTCTTCAGATACTCCACCATGAGAGACTTGGACAAGCTTCGATAGCTATCGGTCATACTGACCGCCCCGAAAAGGGTTTTGTATTCAGGATTTCGGGATACTAACTCGCCTATCCCTCTCCAGATTAGAGCGAGCGAGGCCGATTTCTTTTGGTATTTAGGCGTTACATACGACCTTCCCACCTCAATGGCTGGATTGAGAGCGGCCAGGAGTTCTGATTTGAAATCGTATAGAGTATTGCAATACAATCCCTTGACTCCATGCGATTCTAGCACTTTATCGACGAAACAGTAGCGATAGGCTCCGGCGATCTCCCGCGACTCCTCGTCCCACATAAAGAGATGATGGTAGATCTTGTCGAAGCGATCAATGTCTAGAGGCTTGCCAGTGCCTTCATCGACTGGACGGAAGGTTTCCTCTCGCGTTCTGCCGATCTCTTCAAGAATGTGAGGAATTTGATCTGCGCTTGCTCCATAAATTGAATACGAACCTTTTTTAAAGAGCAGAGCTTCCTCGGGCAGATTGTGGATGTCCTGCAGCAGATTTTCGATGGGCTGGCGCTTGGCAATCGGCTCTTGTTTCGCCTTTATATCCGCGATTTTTCGATCCGTTGAATTGCTCTGGTTCGCCTCTTCCTTTTGTTCATCCAGGATATAGGAGCTGGCTCGCATGAATTGCGTGAGGGCGGCTGGCGAGTCGAATCGCGCTGCTCTTTGGGGTGAAATGGGTTTTCCAATACGAACCTTGAGCGTCATGCCCTCCTTGTTGAGCATTTGCCTCGGAAGCATAATGGTCCGGAGTCGCGGATGAATCAGTCCCAAGATCTGGAAGAGAGTGGTGTTGCGCCCTTCGAAATACATGGGAACAATCGTAGCCCCGCTTCGCTGCACGATGATTCCCGAATTAGGATTCCACTCCGGGTCGGTGACGACGCGTTTATCGAAGTGATAGTGTGAAACGACTCCAGCAGGAAAAGTGCCCAGGCAATGTCCCTCCTTGAGCCATTTGAGGGTGGCGCGCATGGGCCCCAGATTCATGGCTGTGGCCTTCCGGGTCTGGAAGGGATTTACTTCGATAGTCCAGGATCTGAGTTCCTTAAAAGCTCCTAGCAGGTAGTTCACCAGCAGCCGTGTGTCTTCTCGCGCCGACGTCAGAATCGACCCCATTATCAGTCCATCCACGCCGCCATAGGGATGATTGGCCACGCAGACGATCGGTCCTTCCCTTGGTATTCTGCCTAAATCCTTTTCAGATACCTCGTATTTTATCTCCAGCTTTTTAAGAGCGGCATCAAAGAAGTTGTCGTTGGCGAAGCGGGTCTCTCTTTCCTGCAAAAACTCATGGTTTTTCTGATTCAGTCGATCCACGGCTAGACCCTTCTCCACTGGATAGCGGATCAATCTGTACAAAGAACGCATGGGCCCGCTTTGGATCGATTGCTCCAGGTCCACGAGCTTTGTTGATGGGCTATTCATTGCAGGACTTTGAAAAAGGGGCCAATTTTTGAGGGATTAGGGGTGGCTTGGCTATTTCGTTTGATTTATTGCAGCAAAATCCGTTGGCGAGTAGTTAAAGTAGAAAATAACGTCGACTCTGAAGACGTTTCCAGACGAAACTCTAATGCAGTCGACTTGAGTGGAACGATTCGGATTAATCAATCTCCTAATTAGTCATGGCAAATTCATTTGAAGAGGACGTAGTGGACGCTCCTTTTGAAGATGAACCCAAGAAAAGTGTTGGGGAATCCATTTTGATGGCCACTGCTGCCTCCCTCTTCTTCATCGCTTGGGGGGTTTATGTTAACTGGGCTTACGGGTTTGGCGCCGTCATTCAGGTCGGGATAACCCAAGGCCTCATCAGTTTTATTTCGACCTTCGTTTCAGCCGAAGTCCTGCGACGCATGTATTTCGCGCTCAAGCGTGTTGGTGCAAATGGAGCTCTTACGGTCCCACTTGGCCTGGCCATCATCAACGGGTCTGTCTTCTGCGCTCACTTTGTAGCGGGCACTCCTGAGATCTGGATGACTATGATGCCTGGCGCGATCATCAGTGTTTTCTTCTGTAGCGGCTATACCTATCGCTTGAGACTAGCCCGAATTAAACTCGAACAATAGGCATCGCGTTGCGTTTATGTCTATGAAGCGGACTATGGGTCGAAAGTGCTTTTGGCTTATCCTTCTCGCATTGGGTTCAAGCATGGGTTTCCCGTTTAGCGACGCTTCTGCTCAGGACGAACTCAAGGCCATACCTGACGCTCGTTCGAGCTTGCAAAGCGCAACCGTCAGCTTTGGAGAAAGCTATATCCATTACATGGATACTGGCGAGGCCGATTTGCCGTTGGTCATCTTCATTCATGGAACTCCCGGGTCGTGGGGAAATTTCCGACACTTCATGCAGTATCCCTCCTTGAGGCAGGTTGCTAGAATGGTTTCTCTGGACCGTCCTGGATTCGGAAAATCCAATGCAGGCGAATTGGTCCTCACTTTGGAGGAGCAGGCGGCTGCGATCGAGCCGTTGCTCAAGCTCAATGAATCCAATAGAAAGACTGTCTTGGTGGGGCATTCGCTAGGGGGGCCGATTGCCGCACGTGTAGCTATGGATTATCCTTCTCAGGTGGATGGCATCTTTCTGGTGGCTCCCACACTGGATCCGGAGTTGGAGCGGACAAAATGGTATCAGGCTTTGGGCAGAATGACGTTGATTCGCTGGATGGTCCCCAAGGGCCTTTCTAAGGCGAATAAGGAGCTGAAAAATTTAAGAGGGGAGCTTCGGGACATGTTGCCTTTATGGGAGAAAATCGATGCGGAAACGATTGTCCTTCAGGGTGGCAAGGATCCTTTGGTTGATCCTGGAAACGCCGCATTCGTTTCGCGAATGCTTCCCGAAGAGCGCCTCGAGGTTTGGTATCACGAGGAACTAAGTCATTTCATTCCCTGGAAGCAGCCTGACTTGATGGTTGAAGGTATTCTGCAGCTGTTGGAAAAGTAGTTGATCGACAAATGTCTTTCGCTTTTCATTCGGCGAGTATTCGTTCTTTTGCTACACTCACTTCAGCTTACCTGCTGTAACTAGCCTTTGGAAAAGCCGGCTTTCTGAATCGTTTTGAAATTAGCCCTTGACTCTACTACACGTGTAGTAAATACCTCGATTCGGTGATGGGTTGGAGGGCTCTTTTCCTTCTGTCCGAGTCAATGAGTAAGTTTGGGGAGAACTTGCTCTCGACTTAGTCTGTTAGGGTGTACAGTAGGATTTTGGGATAAAGGGACCCGCCATCACCCCTTCTTACCTTTAGCGTGTAATTGAAAAACCACACAGTCTGACGAAATCCATCAGCGCGCAGTGAAAGGATCAAACCGCTTAACGGTCTCCATCCTCAGTTGCCACAAAGTCCCTTGAATGGATTTTTGGTTTTTAGGAGCTGCATAGTCAGGAGTCGACCAGTCGAGATCGAAGATTCGCTTCCAGCTTTTCTGTATTCCATCGTTGTTTGGACTTAAGTCGAAAGCCTCCCTCTCTTTCTCGGATCGAGCCAGAAACCAGTTATTCAATACATAGTGCCAAAGTTCGAAATCCGAGAGCAGGACTTCGTTTTTCTCGCATTCAAATTCGATACGGATTCCTTTGGTTCCCGCTGGTAGGTGACCTTTCATTCGCAGGTCAGGGTGCTTTTTCTGGGCATTCTCCCATTGCCGCCATGCCCAAATCGGAAAAGCGTTTGGAGACGAAGATTGGAAAAGCTTCGTCTCCATCTCGCGTCTCATCCATCGATAAGATGGAAGGAATGTCTGATCGGAAATGAATTTCTCGGATCCTACTAAAATTCCGCTTTCGTTAAGCTGCCGCCATGCCCCCTCTGTCTGAATCGTCCAAAAGATCATTCTATTCTTCGGCAATCTGTATCTGAAAATACATTACCAAAGCTATAATCGGTTTTTACGAAAAAACTAAATGCTGCCTAGGGCTTGTTCGATGTCCGCCACGATGTCGTCGATGTTTTCGATGCCAACGGAAAGCCGTACCAGTTCTGGTGTTATGCCACCGGCCTTTTGTTGTTCTTCGCTCAATTGACTGTGGGTCGTCGTGGCAGGATGAATCGCCAGACTCTTCGCATCCCCGACATTAGCTAAGTGGCTAAAGAGGTTGAGATTATCAATGAACTTGGAGCCAGCTTCCGAGCCGCCTTTGATTCCAAACACTACCATCGATCCGCCCTTGCCGGAAAGGTATTTGTCGACAAGCGCCTTTGAGTCTTCGTCGTCCATTCCTGGATACTTCACCCATTCGACTGCGTCGCTACCTTTTAGGTATTCGGCGACTTTGAGAGCATTTTCGCAATGTCGCTCCATCCTCAAATGTAGCGTTTCGATCCCCTGTAGGAAAATCCAGGCATTGTCGGGCGAGATGCAAGCCCCCAGATTGCGCAGAGGAACCGTCCGCATTCGCAGTATGAAGGCGAGAGGACTCAGGGGCTCTGGCAAATCGTGACCCCATCTTAGTCCATGATAGGACGTATCCGGATTGTTATACAGGGGGAATTTCTCGCTTGCCCAGTTGAACTTTCCTGAGTCGACGACCACGCCACCTATGCCGGCTCCATGTCCGCCGAACCACTTCGTCAAAGAATGCACAACAATGTCTGCTCCGTGTTCGATCGGTCGCGTTAGGTAAGGTGTAGAAAAGGTGCTGTCCACGATAAGCGGAATCCCGTTTTCATGAGCGATACTCGCGATTGCTTCGAGATCCGCTACGTCCAGAGCGGGATTGCCTACCGTTTCGCAAAACAGGGCTTTGGTGTTCTCGTCGATGGCTTCCGCAAAATTGCTTGGCGTGTTCGGATCGACGAATTTTACGTTAATGCCCAGATCCGGTAGGATGTCATTGAATTGCGTATACGTACCGCCGTAAAGATTGTTGGCCGAGACGATGTTATCGCCCGTCCTCGCTAGATTGATGATGGAGTAGAATACCCCGCTCGTGCCCGATGCCAATGCGAGAGCGGCCGCTCCGCCTTCGAGATCGGCTACTCGCTTTTCGAGCACGTCCTGAGTCGGGTTCATGATACGCGAGTAGATGTTGCCCAACTCTTTTAGGGCGAAGAGGTTCGCGGCATGCTCCGTGTTATCGAAGACGTACGATGAGGTGCGGTAAATAGGAACCGCTCTAGCTTTAGTTGTGGGATCAGGTTCTTGGCCTGAGTGAAGGCATTTCGTTTCGATTCTCATGAGTCTTTTATGTCGGAAGTTAAATAAATTTTTCTAGTTGGTTTCACCCCGATTTAGGAATCAGTTTTGGGTTGAGGCGTGACTTTAAGAACCGATTGTTTTTCAAGTCAATGGACAAAGAAGACTATCTGTAACGATCACTTCCAGTGGTCTCTTTCTGATTTTGGAAGAATGGTGTTTCCTAGACTACACTTTCCTCTTAGAGCCCTTCAAAAAGTACCTATATTCAATAATCGGATACAGCTAACGAATATCCAGGATTTCTCTGAACCGGTTTAGTCGCTCTCAAGCAGAATGTTCTTGGCATCCATGAGCAGCGAGAAAAGAAGCATCTTATCGTTAGGATAGTTTATAGCGTCGCCGCTATGTGAATACTTTTGCCTAAGCAGTTCGCTCTGATTTTGATCTAGGTTCTTCAGGTTAAGCAACCGCATCGACCAATCATGGAAGCAGGTGTGGTTAATATCCTCGTAGTCTACGAGCTCGATATCGTGATGGCGTCCGTCGTTTGCGATTTTGATGAAGAGTTGGTTGACGAAACGGACAGGACCCTCGAGGGCTTGGAGAAAGCGATCTCCGGACAACAGAAGGATGCCCGTTATTCCAGATTCACTGTTCCTCTCTGATGCGAGTTTCATCAGGTCTTCGATAGCGCCGGACTCCAGAATCTCTGGATTGGCGATGCTTTTATAAATCAATCGGCACCGTCTCATGGCAAATGGCATCCAAACCTCTAATATTGCAAAGGGTCAATGCGAAATGCTGTTATAAATTGGTCGCAATCTTCTCCTTGCTAAACGAGTTTCCTGAAAAGAGGAGTTAGCCAGCATTATGAAACGTACATCAAGATTCTTGAATCGCAGTGCCGTTATTCTGACGTTGTTATCAATTTCGAAACTATCAGCTATGAATCTAGGAGATCCCTTGCCCGAAATAGAAATTGTCAATGCTCAAGGCGACTCGGCTTTGTTAAAGACCTACGACGAGGCTGAGTTTCTGTTTATCTTTTTCTACCCGAAGGCGGAAACTCCCGGTTGTACGGCCCAAGCTTGCAGTCTACGCGACGCTTATGAGTCGTTGCTCGAAGTCGATGCCCGGGTGCTAGGCGTGAGTGGGGATAAGGTCTCTGCTCAACAGCGTTTCAAGGAAAAGCGCGAGCTTCCGTATCCGCTTATTTCCGACGCTGATGGAAAAGTCATGGAAGCCTTTGAAGTGCCATCCTTTTTAGGTTTCGCGAAGCGTCAGGCTTTCCTATTTCGGGATGGGAAGCTGGTTTGGAAAGATGAAAGCGCTTCGACCAAGACGCAGGCCCAAGATGCTTTGAACGCTATTTCCGAGATAGGACTCTCGTCAAATGAGTGAGTTGATTTTCTATTTACTCGCGTCTTGATTCGTATGTTCACCACGGTATGGCGAAAACGTACGACATCATTGTAATTGGAGCGGGTTCTGCGGGTATCGGTACATCCGTTTTCGCGGCGAAGGTGGGTTTGAAAACCTTGCTCATCGACAAGTCGGAAGATTCGATTGGAGGAGATTGCCTGAATTTCGGTTGTGTGCCGAGCAAGGCTTTAATCCATGCCGCGAGGCAGGTGGCAGCCGCCAGGGAGAGTTCTCGTTACGGGCTCTCCGTCACTGGTGTTGCGGATATCAAAAAGGCCCTGGAACATGTGCAGCAAAGTCAGGCTTCAGTCCGAAGACATGAAAACAAGGCGTTTTTCGAGGCCATCGGCATGGATATAGCCCTTGGGGTGGCGAGCTTCGAAAGCCGTGACTCGGTGCGTGTCGGCGACAATGTTTATAGAGCGAAGAAAATAGTTCTCGCCACGGGATCGCGTCCTCGGAAACTCGATACGCCTGGTGCTGAAAATGTTTCCGTGTATACGAACGAGACTATTTTCAGTCTCGAGCAGCTTCCCGAGAATTTGCTGGTGGTGGGTGGCGGTCCTATCGGATGCGAGTTAGGTCAGGCTTTTCAGATGCTTGGTTCGAAAGTGACCATTGCGCAATCCGCTTCGCGACTTCTGCATAGCGAACGTCCTGAAATTTCGGATATATTGCTTCAGCAGTTCGACGCTGGCGGAATTGATGTTCATCTTGGTTCGCGAGTTACGAGATTCGATTCGGATGGTTCTGCCATCTTGCAGAACGACGGCGGCGAAACGACGGTGAAATGCGATGCGGTTTTGGCTGCCATAGGTCGTGAAATTGTTTTGGAGCCATTACAGCTCGAGAGAGCCGGCATTGAAACGCGTGGAGGCAAGATTGTCCTGGACCAGAAACTACGAACGACCAACAAGAATGTCTTCGTCTGTGGAGATGTGGCGGGGGGTCTTATGTTTTCTCATGCGGCCGAACTCCATGTGAGACTGCTTCTGAACAATCTGTTTTCCCCTCTCACCAAAAAATTGGATACATCCCATTTCTCCTGGGTTACGTTCACGACTCCAGAAGTGGCGACGTTCGGCAGGCAGGCTGATGACCTAGAGAAGGAAGGCGTCCCCTTCATTTCGTTGGAGCATGATTTCGAGCATGACGACCGAGCCACTACGGATGGCTATCAGTATGGAAAGCTCTTCCTCTATTTATCGAAGGGAAATATTTTCGGTAGCGGGCAAAAGATTCTCGGCGGAACCATGATTGCCCCTGGAGCTGGCGAGCTTGTCCAGGAGCTGATCCTCGCCAACAGTAGCGGTTTATCGGTGAGCGAAATCTTCAACAAGATCTATCCTTATCCTACAGCGTCGCGAGTGAATCAGATGGCGATTGTCGACTATCAGGAAACGCGTCTCAGTCCGCTGCTACAGAAAGTCCTTCGCGGTCTATACAAGCTAAAATGAGTTCAGGCTTTCGGCTTCTCCGGTCTGCGCTTGAAGCTTATTCAAGATATCGGAATCCATAGGCCGAAGCAGCGACCGATGTAGCAATGTTACAATTTGCCTGTGACCCTTTCGTAACATTGACTTGGGAAGGTTTCAGGATAATTGCTTTTCCGTCTCGTTTACCAACAATCATTCCTACCTGCTCGAAGATTATGAAAACACCCACTACTGCCATCCCGGGAATTGGCCCCTCTACCGCAAAGGCGCTTTCCGCCAAAGGTTTTAAATCCGCAGAAGATATCGCCTCAAGTGACGTGGCTTCCTTGTGTGCGGTTCCAGGATTCGGACCGATCCGAGCAGGTCGGACCAAAAAGGCAGCCTCTAAGATCGTATCTGGATCGACTTCGCCTAAATCAAAGGGTAAGCCTAAAAAGAAGGCCGCGAAACCCAAGCCCAAGCCAAAGAAGAAGGCGAAAGCTAAGACTAAACCAAAGAGCAAGTCTAAGTCCGACAAGAAAGGCAAAAAGTCTTCGAAAAAGGGGAAATCGAAAAAGGGAAAGAAGGGCGGAAAAAAGAAAAAGTAGTCTCCTGGCTTGTTTCTTGGAATTCGTACCCAATTTTAGAATACGATACTTCAGGTCTGCCGAATTATTTCGAGGCTTGGCCTTTCCAGCGGGATCTCTGGATTTAACATGCCCATATCTGCCTGCCACTGTGACGGATATGTACCTAAGGTTGACTTCCCTTTCCTATTGATGCGTTCTTAGGACATCTTATTGTCGTTAAACCGTTAACAACTAGTACCTATGAGCATTTTGACTTCCGAAGACTCCCGTTCCACTGAAGGCCGCGGGCGGCTCTATGAAAGTGTCGTCGATACGATCGGCAACACTCCCTGTATCCGTGTCAATCGTTTGGCTCCCGACCATGTCCGTCTCTATACGAAGGCCGAGTTTTTCAATCCGGCCGCTTCCGTTAAGGATCGTCTAGCTATCAGCATTATTGAAGAGGCCGAACGTCGAGGCGATCTTAAGCCTGGACAAACCGTGGTCGAAGCTACGAGTGGTAATACGGGGATCGGTCTTGCCATGGTCTGCGCCGCCAAAGGCTATCCGCTGGTCGTAACCATGGCTGATAGTTTCTCCATCGAGCGTCGAAAACTGATGCGTTTTCTAGGTGCGAAAGTCGTTCTCACGCCCCGCGCTCAAAAAGGCTTCGGCATGTATCAAAAGGCGGTGGAGCTTGCCGAGGCGAATGGCTGGTTCCTGGCTCGTCAGTTCGAGACTGCCGACAATGCTAAAGTGCATGAAAACACGACTGCTCGCGAGATCCTGGCTGACTTCGAAGGCGAGAAGCTCGACTACTGGGTGACGGGTTATGGAACGGGCGGTACAATATCTGGAGTTGGCAGAGTCTTGCGTAAGGAACGTCCGGATACGAAAATCATTTTGAGCGAACCGGCGAACGCTGCTTTGGTCAGTAGTGGCGTGGCTCAGGATCGCGACGATAGGAATGCCCCTGCCGTCAGTCACTCGGCTTTTCAACCGCATCCTGTCCAAGGCTGGACGCCTGACTTTATTCCCTACGTCTTACAAGAGGCCCTCGACAAGAATTTCTATGATGAGTTGATCCCCATCCCTGGACCCGAGGCCATCAAATGGTCCAATCAACTCGCTCAGAAAGAGGGCATCTTCACGGGTGTCTCTGGTGGCGCCACCTTTGGCGTGGCCATGCAAATCGCTGAAAAGGCGGAACCTGGTTCCGTTATTCTCTGCATGTTGCCCGATACTGGCGAGCGCTACCTTTCGTCACCGCTTTTCGAAGGTATCGAGGAAGATATGAACGAAGATGAGAAGGCCTTGTCCCTCTCGACTCCGGGTTACCAGATGTAACGTTTCGCGTTTCCGATACTTTTCTCGCAAGTTTCAAGCCACTGCTCTAGAAGCAGTGGCTAAACTTTTTCTCCTCATGAAATTTGCTCAATTCGCCTTGCTTGGCTCATTAGTTGTCTTTGCATGCTTTGATCTTCGAGCCCAAACGCTCAAAGGCGTCTTTGGCAGTAGCGTCAATGATGGTTCGGAGGCTGCGGAATACCGTTTTGGATACACGAATGACCGTGGAAATGGAGTAGGCGGCTTCGCTCAGCGCTTGCATTACCAGCGAGCTGTCTCGGATCAGCTGCAAATACGCGGCGTTGTTTTCCATCGCAAGCTGCATGGCGAAGACTTCGACTTTCAAGCTCTTCGCTTTGAAGCTCTGTATCAACTCGTTGAAGACGCGGGAAATAGTTTCGAATCTGCCGCTCGGTTTGATTTGCATATTGCCGATGGCGATAATTCTCCTGGGTTTGTTCGGCTCGCTTGGGGGACTCAATTCGATGTATCCGACACGGTTCGCTTTCGCACCAACATTCTTAGTCGAACGGAGATTGGATCCGGTCGCGATGGCGATGTGACCGGCGATATCCGTTGGCAGGCCGATTACAAGGCGACGGACGATCTAAATCTGGGCCTTGAGGTCTACAGTAGTTTAGGGGCTTTGGATGACTTAGGATCCTTTGATTCGCAAAACCATCTCGTCGGTCTCTACGCTAGAGGGAGCCTCGGCCAAAACTACAAATGGCGAATTCAATTCCTAGGTGGCTTGTCCGACCGGGCAATCGACAGGCAATGGAGAGTTTTTCTTAGCAGGTCTTTATAAAGCTATCTTGTATTCATTGTTTCGATAATTCCCATTGGTATCAATTGCATCTTTGAAAAGGCTAATATCTTTATATGTCATGAGATTGTGAAATGAGAGCGATTGTGTATTCAGAATACGGAACACCGGACGTTCTTCGCGTGGAGGAAGTCGCAAAGCCGATACCCAAGGACGATGAAGTCCTTATCAGAGTGCGAGCTGTGGAGTCCACAAAGGCGGATTGCGAGCTGCGAAGCTTTCGTTTCCCGGTTAAATGGTTTTGGCTGCCTTTGCGAATCGCGATGGGCATCAAAAGACCCAAGCGACAAATTCTGGGCAGCTACTTTTCAGGTGTCGTCAATGCCTGCGGAAAGGATGTTTCTCGCTTCAAGCCAGGCGACTCGGTTTTTGGGTGCGCTCAGATGCGTTTGGGAGCCTACGGCGAATATCTGTCTCTCCCTTCCAACTACACCATTGCGCCCATGCCAAGCAATGCTAGCTTCGAGGAGGCTGCTGCTGTGCTTCTAGGTGGACTCAATGCACTTCACTTTATGCGAAAAGCAAAGATACGTCCAAACGAGCGTGTTTTGATAAATGGGGCTGGGGGAAGTATCGGCATTTTCGGGGCGCAGATCGCGAAATCGATGGGAGCGGAGGTGATTGCAGTCGACAGTGGGATTAAAGAAGAAATGCTTCGAGGTATTGGAATTGATCACTTCATCGACTACACGAAGGAGGACTTTTCAGAAAGCGGTCAGACCTACGATGTGATCTTCGACATGGTTGCGAGGAGTTCGTATTCAAAATGTATGACATCCCTGAAGCCTCAAGGACGGTACCTTACGGCGAATCCTCGCGTATCAACTATGTTTCGATCCTACCTTACGTCGGTCTTCACTAAAAGGTCAGCCACTTTTGCTTTCGCTGGCGAAAAGGAGGAAGAGCTTCTCGCCGTTAAGGAAATGATCGAGGAAGGAAAAATTAGGCCAGTGGTAGACCGAATTTTTCCCATCGAGCAAGCTGCCGAAGCCCATCGACTTGTCGAAACCGAGCAGAGATTAGGATCGATCGTGATTTCCTTTGGAGAGTAATTTTGAGGTGATGCTAGACTAGATCCTTGAAGACTTTCGTTTTGCTAATCCGTACCGAGTTTTTACGGACACCGGACTAGCAAGCCAAGGCTGGTTTCTGCAGTTTTCACCCTAGAATTGTTACAGAAGGATGTCGGCTACGTTGCATTCCGGTGACAGGTGTCGATGCGTTTGACATGGTTTGATTTGGGCCTTGATAAGGCCCAGGTTCCGCGTTCGCGCGTACTTCATAAAATCTTAATCAAACCATAATGAAAAACGCACTTAAACTTGCAGCTACTGCAATTCTCGCTGTCACGCTTAGCCTTCCGGTTCAGGCAATGCAGTCGATCCATGGTACCGTCAGATCATACGGCGATGAGACTCCGCTGAGTGGAGCTATTATCAAAGTTGAAGGCTCTTCTCAACAGACGGTTACCGACGATCAAGGTAGATTTCATTTAGCCAATGTTGATGGGAATAGCGTGACTATTTCCGCGTCGTACATCGGACTTGGCGAAAGTTCGCAGACGGTGAATCTCGTCCAGGAAGCCGATGGACGCGTCAATTTCATTCTTGGTGAAGAAGTGGTTACACTGGATCCGCTTCTAGTGCAGGGAGCAAAAATCGGTCAAGCCAAGGCCTTGAATATTCAACGCGCTGCGAGCGGGCTCACCAACATCGTTGCCTCTGACGCCTTTGGGAACTTTCCAGACGAGAATGCCGCTGAAGCATTGCAACGAATCTCTGGCGTATCGATTGAGCGCGACCAAGGCGAGGGACGTTACGTTGTAGTGCGCGGCATTGATCCTGATTTGAACAATATATCCATGGATGGGGTGGCCTTAGCGGCTCCGGAAAGCGACACGAGGAAGGTCGCTCTTGATGTAGTGCCAACGGAAATACTCGAACGCCTCGAAGTGCGGAAAACCATTACGCCTGACATGGATGCCGACGCGATCGGCGCGAGCATTAACCTTAAGACCATCAGCGTCCTAGACAAGGGCGGCGATTACGCTTCGCTAAAGGCTCAGATGCTTTATAACGACCTAGCGGATGCCTATACGCCCATGGTGAGCTTTGCCTATGGAGATACTTTTGGTGAACGTGGCGATATGGGTTTCATGATTGCGGCTAGCTACCAGGAGCGTGAATTCGGATCGGACAACATTGAGGTTGATGGTCCTTGGGGCGAGGAGGATGCCGAAGACGGTACCAGCGCTTTCTTCGCTCCGGAAATCGAATTTCGCCAATACGAAGTCACGCGTGAGCGCAAGGCGTTCAGCGCCAACTTCGAAAGACAGTTCGACGACACCTCCTCGTTTTTCATTCGCACAGCATACAATTACTTTAGCGATCAGGAGTTCCGCTCTCGCACGGAAATTAAAACCGAAGACGGCACTCTCCAGTCGATCACGGATAGCGCCGCCGTAGTCACGGAAATCGAAGAGGCTGACCGGGATCTGAAGGATCGGTTCGAAGAGCAGGAAATCTACACTATTTCGATTGGTGGTGAAACTCAAATGGATAACTGGAATTTTGGATACAAAGCTTCCTTTGCCCACGCGGAAGAGAACGAGCCTAACCGTTTGGATGTGGATTTTCGTAGCGAGGAGCTCTACGATGTGAATTATGACTTCTCCGATCCCTTCCAGCCGAATCTGAATGTATCCAATGACTCGAGCGTTTTCGACGCATCGAATTTTCTCTTCGACGAAGCCGTAGTGGAGAATAATCTGACGGAAGAAGAGGAGAGCGCCTTCCAGGTGGACGCTCGTTACAACATGCTCTTTGGTGATCATCCTGGTTATGTGAAATTCGGCGCCAAATTGCGTGAGAAGGAAAAGACGGTCGACAGCGAAGTCGAGGTCTACAGTAACGACACCTCCGAGACAACATTGGCTGATGTGCTGGATCCCAACTCGCGTTTCCCCTTTTTCCGTGGAGGCGGCAACTACTTGAAGGCTGATCCGTCTCAAGTTCGCCAGTTCTTCAGCAGTTCGATGAGCGAATTCGAGTTCGAGAGCGAAGATTCGGATGAAGATTCCAATGTTGCGGACTATGTATCCAGCGAAGACATACTCGCTCTTTATGGTATGGCTGAGGTTAATATCGATCAGTGGACGATTGTTGGCGGCGCTCGTTTCGAAGATACCGATTTCTCTTCGCGAGGGAACGAGACCGTTTTCGATGTCGAAGGCGATCTTGCTGGTTTCAATTCTCTGACCTTCGACCGAAACTACGACAATCTCTTGGCCATGCTTTCAGGGCGTCGCGACATTTCGGACCAGACGGTTCTCCGTATGTCCTGGACCAATACCATTGCTCGTCCAAAGTTCGGTGATTCCGCGTTTCGTCGCGAACGTAACATCGAGGACGAAGAGGTGATCAGCGGCAATCCGGATCTGGATCCGTACGAATCGATGAACCTTGACCTTTCATTGGAGCATTACCTTGACGGGCTTGGCCAGGTCTCCGCCTCCGTTTTCCACAAGGAAATCGATTCCTTTATATTCGTCGAAGAGAGTGAGATTACGATTGATGGCGAGGAATTCGATTTCTTCCGGCCTCTGAATGGCGACAGCGCGTCGATCACTGGCCTTGAGCTTGGCTGGCAGCAGGATCTTGGCAGCTTTGCTCCTGGTCTGGAAGGATTTGGCGTTTATACTAATCTCACTTTCACTGATAGCGAATCTACGACCGACACCCGTCCTGGCGAGGAGCTGCCTTTCCTCAAGCAGTCGGATACCATCGCCAATATCGCGCTGACTTACGAAAATGAGAAAGTCTTCTTCCGCCTGGCGGGAACTTTCCGTAGCGAGTATCTCGACGCGATTGCAGGTGAAGCAGCAGAAGATGAATACGTCGATGGTCATTTCCAGTTGGATGCCAAGGCCGTCTATAATATCAATCCGCACTCATCGATCTTTCTCGATCTGATCAATCTCAACGAGGAGCCTTTCCATGCCTACTATGGAGTCCCCACGCGTATGAGACAGAACGAAGAGTATTCCTGGTCTGCCAAACTCGGTTTCACTTGGAAGCGATAGTTTAAGCGAAACTTTTCTTTGGGCGCTTCGGTATTAAACCAGGCGCCCATGTCTTATTTCGAACCCATTGAGTACTAAAATGCTTAAGAACTTCCTTCAGATCCTTTTATTGACGGCTTTACTGGTCTGTATCCAAGATGCGGTTGCTCGACCTAAGCCGAATACCGTTGTCGTTAACGAAGCCTTTTTCACGTCCCGCAACCATGCGGAAAACGTGGATTCTCCAGCATCCTGGCATGGACCCGATGGCGAACGTTGGCTTCTTAGCACGACGAAGGCCACTCATAGCGTTTTGATCGAGGACGCCACAAACGGAGCGTTTATACGACGCCTTGGGGGTCTTGGAAGTCAACTAGGTCAATTCAATCGACCCAATGGGATTGTGGTGATTGAGGACTACCTCTTTGTTGTGGAGAGAGACAATCGGCGAGTGCAAGTCTTTGCTTTACCAAGTCTCGCTGCGATCGGGCACTTTGGTTCTGACGTTCTCACCAATCCCTACGGCCTTTATGTGCAAAAAACGGGAGAGGCTGAGTTTCATGCGTATGTGAGCGACAATTACGAAACTGCCAACGAGGAAGTGCCGCCTGATGCGAAGCTAGGCGAACGAATCGCTGTTTTCGAGCTCGAGGTAGAGGGTACAACTGAAGGAACGATGGATGCGGAACTCGCTCGCTACATTGGAGAAACGTCTGGCGATGGCGCCTTGCGTATTGTCGAGTCGATCTATGGCGACCCGCTTTACGACCGACTGCTCATCGCGGAAGAGGATAATGAACACTCCACCAGCGGTTTCAAGGTGTACGACTTTTCAGGAGCCTATCAGGGCCAGGTGCTAGCTAAAGGCATGATAAGCGGACAAGCCGAAGGCATAGCCTTGGTAGTTCATGGTGACGAAAACGGCTACTGGATTCTCACGGATCAAGGAAAGCGAGAGAATCGTTTTCATGTCTACGACAGGAAAAGTCTGGAATATCGAGGATCTTTTTACGGTCGTTATACTTTGAATACAGACGGTATTTGTTTCAATCCTACTGCCATCGATCCGCGTTATCCCGAAGGCCTTTTCTACGCCGTGCACAACGACGGCAACGTCGCGGCCTTCTCTTGGCAAGAGGTTAAGCAAGCTCTAGGTTTGGAGTAATTGGCAGGGCTTCGATCTCTCTACAGTTGTAATCGAATATTTTCCGTAAGCAACTATCCAATACGACTACGCCAGGGGCCGGTGATGGCCAGGGTTTGTCCGGGATTTCTCTGAATGTTTACGAAGAGCGTAGTCCCGTCTGGCGAAAAGCAGGCTCCTGCTAATTCGCTATCCATGTCCACGTGTCCAATCGAATACATGGATCCTTCCTGAGTGATACCTACCAGGGCGCTGCTGCCTCCGTCATCCTCGCAGATTACGATATCGCCCCAAGGCGCGACGGTTAGATTGTCACACGCTTTCATAAGCTCCATATCGCGACTCTCGATGAATAGTTCGAGTTTACCGGGCTCGTTCAATTCGCCCTTCATGCCCTCGAAAGCGCTGGGCTTGTAACGAAAGACCTGACCGAACTGTTTTGCTCCTCCATTTGTGCAGGCGAAGTAGATTTCCCCGTTGCCGTAGTGCATTCCTTCGCCGCGAGCGAAGCGGGCAGCTCCCTTCTCAAATCCTTGGTAACGCAAGTCGTCTTCAGGGGCGGTAGGTTCAACGATATCAATCCATTCAACATCGAAGGACGATTTTTCCGGAAACGTAGGTTCGCCCGTTTCCTCCCAATTTCGCGTGTCTGTGGCGGGAGCTCCTTTTATAGCCAGAGCTTGGAGCTTGCCGCCTTTTGCTAACTGTCCCCGTTTGTTGGGTACGAACCTGAAAATCAGCCCATCATGCCGGTCTTCGGTTTGGTACACGATGCCGCTGGCCGGATCAATCGCCACCGCCTCATGATTGAATCGGCCCATTTCGATTAGCGGTATGGGATCGACGATTCCGATATCGGCATTGGCGGGCACTTCGAAATTATAGCCGTGATCTTTTGCCAGCTTGTCGCCAGCGCGTTCTATAGTCTCTTCACAAGTTATCCATGAACCCCATGGAGTTGGGCCTCCAGAACAGTTACGAAGGGTGCCGATAAGTGAAAGATAGTGCCGTTTTAGTGTCTGGGAGCGCGTATCGAAAACTAGCGTAGTGGTTCCTCCAGGACAATGGGTTCCATTGGCCCCAGAGTCGTAAAGCTTGGATTTCTCGATGGATTTCCAAGCATCCGATTTGAAATAAGAAACGTCATTCTCGTGCATGGAGCTCGCTTCGTGATTCCTAACCAGGAGGGTGAGCCCATTAGGACCCGGAAAGGCAGCCATTCCATCATGAGCCGGCGGAACCATGAGGCCGTCATCCATGAGCTCTCCTCTTTGGGAAATCGTTTTGTAGCTGAAGCCTTTGGGCAGTCGCAGCTTGCCATTGGGATCGTTCATGAGCGGACCGTAGCCCTTGGCGCTGAGATGGCCGGTCTTGCCTTTCGACTTAGCCGCGAGGGTGTGATTCAACGAGCAAAGGCCTAGACCAACAAAGCCTGCGGAAAAGAGCGAGTCTTTGACGAATTGGCGACGAGATTGTGTATTCATGATTAGGATATTCTGTTAGTTACTATTCTCCGTTTCTAAATCTTTATCTGCCTCTGTTTGTTCAGAAGAGGACTTTTCTCCTACAAAACCATAAAAGAACACGAGGCTGGCTGTTGCTAGCCAGGATAGAGCCAACTTGCCGATGGTTTCCAATTGCATAGCCGTCTGGGGCTTAACTTTAAAGACTTCCAAGAGCAGTTTCCCTGAACTAGGTTTGCGACTCAAGCGTGAACCGTGCTTCTCGCGAATTTGTAACGCGAATGAAAGAGAAGAAAGCCAAAAAAAAGAGACATGCTTTTTCTTTTGAAACGCGTAAGGGTTGCCGTCTGCCTCAAAGGAAAGGCTGCGATTTACTCTAGCGGAGCTAAAGTCGATTTCAGTAGGCGCGATTCGCTATCTAAGAAAGATCTAACACCGAGCCGCAGTCGCTGCTAAGTTTCGACTTCGGGTAGAACTTTCGATGGACTCATCGGGATTCCTAGCCGATTTAGATCTGCGACTACTTCTTCTGGCTATTCGCTTTTAACCGCTGATTTCGGCTGGCGATGACTTGGTCTCTGATTTTCTGATACGAATCCGTCTTTAGATAAGGTTCTCTGTGAGACTTAAGCTCGTCGCCTTGCGTTTTCGTCCAACTGGATAGTTCGGCTTGAAGCTCTTTCAACTTGGATTGGTATTCTGCCTTATAGGCGAGATTGCTTCGTTCGTGCGGATCGTCTTCCAGATCGAACAGCTCGAATTCCGGCCGAGTGAAGTAGGATGCGACAATAGCTGCCGCTCTAGAATCTTTTCTAGCTGCTTTGTCCCAGGAATCCCAGTACGCGCCTCTACCATCGTTACGCAGAATATCGGAGTGATTGGTGTGGATCGCCTCGGGAAGTAGATTATGAATGTATTTATACGAGCCGATTCGCACGCTGCGCATTGGGTAGATGTTATACTGCGTATCGCCCGTGTGGGTGGTGAAGATCTTGTCTCGATGCGTATCCGTTTTTCCATGCAGCACGTCTGCGAAGGACTTGCCATCGAGATCTTCTGGAAGGTCGCCGCCTGCTAGATCGATTAGGGTGGGGATGATATCAACCCAGTTGACCATGGCATCGGTTCGCAAGCCTCCTGATATTTGTCCTGGCCAGGAAACTATAAGAGGAACGCGAGTGCCGCTATCGTACAGATTCCATTTTCCAAAGGGCCATTGCCCGCCGTGATCACTGGTGAAGACGCAAATGAAGTCGTCGCCAATGTTTTCTCTGACTAGCTCAAGCACTCTACCCATTTCTGTATCCATATGCGTGATATCGGATAGATAGCGGGCCCAGTGTTCTCGCGTTTCCTTCGTGTCAATAAAAGTGGAGGGAAGCGTTATTTCATCCGGATCGTAGATCGATTCCTCGATCCATGGGACATGGGGTCGGCGATCTCCCACCATCAAGCATAATGGACCTTCGGAAAGCTTTCCTGATTCGAAAAGAGCCTTCAAATCGCGAGACATGTTTTCCGGATCGCGATAGAGATGATCGCAGCCCTCAAAGGTCCTGCGCCCATGCTGCACTTTGCCAAAGGAAGCGATCTGGTAACCCATCTCTTTCAGAGTACCGGTCAGTTCATTGGTCCCTGGTTTCATTTGGCTGTGGTTCGGATGAGCCCCATGGCGAGCCGGCATCAAGCCGGTCAGTAGCGATGCCCGGTTCGGGCAGCAAGCAGGGGAGGCGATGTAGGCGTTGTCGAAAACCATGCCGCGATCGGCCAAGGCGTCCAGCGTTGGCGTCCTCACATCCTTCGAGCCGTGAATCGATGTTTCGAGTCGCCCCAAGTCGTCCGATAGCAATACCACAATGTGCGGCAGTTTTTGGTCCGCAGTCCCAGCCAAGCTGCTGGTGATCAATCCGAACAGAGCGATAAGTTTCTTCATACGGGAAATAGGGTACGTTAGTGAAAATGGGATAGGGGGAAGGGTCCAAGCTATTGGATTCGCATTTGATTACAACCACTTCATGCCCTCGCAAAACGGAAAAAGTTGATAGCCGAGCTTCCATTTTGGCGGGTCTTAAAAAATAGGCTCTGCATACTTTGGGGGAGTTTAGCGTGAGGCTGGTAAAGCAGCGCATGTTCTACGCCACGATCCCTTCGGTTGCTCTGAGATTAAAGAAACTAGGGTTTTTAGCCGATATCGAGTAGGTAGAGATGGCGCGAAAAGCCATCAAAGGCCTCAATCGTGAGAATGAACTTGGGAATCAGAAAGAAGGTTAAAGTAGACGACGAGTCCGCGAAAGGGATGCGTTGCGTTGCCCAATCTTTCTGGAGCAGCAAGCCTAGGAAAGACGATTCCTTTCCCAAGGTCTCGGAGCCTGATTCCAAATCCCAATGCGGCGCAAGTGGAGGCTCCCCCTCCTTGCTCGGCTACGTGGGTGGCTCCTTCGTTGGCACCTACACCAACAAGGAGATCGAGCAGCAGCAGAGCGAAGAGCAACAAGCTACTTCCGCTACTCCTTCTGCCTCGGCACTCGTGGATGACGACCCTTTCGGACTTCGCAAGAACAAGAAGAAGCGAGAGAGCGCCGATATCGATTTCAGCAAGTACGATTCGCTTTTCAAAACGGATCAGACGTCTGAAGAGTAGTCGCCGAGGTCACTGGATCTGCGACACTAGCCGGCAGTCACTAAAGCGCTAGATTCTAAACGCATGTAGTCTTTTCTCGGTAGTGTGTAATGATATGGCTAATGAGCAATGACGCATTCCGGATTCAAGGAGTTTGGATGTATTCTGCTTTTAGGAGATCGAGTCTATCTTCAATGTGCATTCGACTTCTCGTCGAATTCAATTTGAATGCTACTTTGATAAAACTCTGATCAGGTAAAGTGTCTAGTATTTCTCCTTTGAATACGAATGTAGATAGATACGATCTAAGTTCATTTTCGGTGAAACGATCTTCCAAGCCGGAGATGTTTGGAATCTCTGCTTTCCCGTGTCTATCTACAATGCATGTAAACACGATTTGATCTGGAAGAGGTTCTTTCTTTTTGCGAAATGAAAACTGAATAGGGTCGTGCCATTGAATTTGTAAGTTTTTTTTGCTTACAGCGGCTGGTTTGGCCTTTAGCGTGTAGTCAGGATCAATTCGTTCGAGACATTTTTCTGAGCCGTGGTACGCTGCAAGCCAAGCTAAAGGCCAGCGGCCGTATATTGAGTGATTCTTTTCCAGCCCTTGTCTAAGAGCCAAATCGATAAGATCGACCATATCTTGTTGAATCGCTAGATCGAGGCAGGGATTTATGTAGGATGAATCCAGATTCCAAATCCCTCCCGCTTTAGCGATTGCTTTTGCTCCGTCGGTATCTCGGAAGAGTGCAGCTTGCATGAGCGGAGTGACGCCCTTGGGTCCTGTTAAGTTGATATCCGACCCTTTGTCTAAAAGGCATGCAGTGGCTTCTTTCTGCTGGCTGATTATGGAATATTGCAAAGCGGTATGGCCATAACGGTTTCGATGGTCAATACGGGCGCCTCGATCAAGGAACCAGCAAACAGCAGGAATATTTCCGTATCCGGCGGCGAAGATTAATGGTGTGAATTGATTCTCGTCTTCGGTATCTATAGGTATTTCGAACTGGCTTAGATATTCGAGAGTTTCGATATCAGCGAATGGAGCAACTTTATGATAAATAGTCGTTTTTTTTGCGAACTTAAGATCGGCTTTGCTTACCGCATTTTTAGCATTAATGCGTTCAATGAGATCAAAGCGATTATTTATGAGACAAGCCGCTAGGACGGCTGAGCGACTCTTCTTGTTTGGCTCAAACAGATAACCTGCTCTTATGAGGGCATCGGCGATGTCAAATTGACCTAATAGGATAGCCTCGGAGATAATGCCTTTTTTATTTTTTCCTTTCTCTAAAAAATACGGATGTTGGGAAATAACAATAGCGCTGTCTATGTGGCCATGAGAAATGGTTTTCGCTAAGAATGGGTGGGGTGAAGAGAGCTTCTTTTTCGTGGAGTAAGTTCTTTTGCCTTTTGATTGGTAAACCGCATCAAGTAATACGCTCAATGTAGATGAACGTCCATTTCCAGCTGCGGAACTTAAAAGCTCTGCGAAGTGATCTGCACTATGAGGAAGAGTCTTTGTGAGTCGGTTATTAAGGTAGGTGGAAAATCCGTTTTGAACCGCATCCGCCAGTTTAAGGCTTTCGTTATGGGTCAATAGAAAATCAGCTGCAGTGATTTCACTGTTTTTCAGACGAATCGCTTTACCGCCTTCAAATGCTAAGATTACCATATAGCCAGTGACATCCCCGCCTGTGAAGTAATTCTCGATTGGTGGTATTTGAAGCGATACGAGATTTTCGAGAGTGTTATTTAGATATATCGGGAAAATTTTTTCCTCTTGTATCCAAAAAATAGTATATAAAATATTTTCAAGATTGGTCTCGTTCTGCTTTCTCAATAGACTTTTGGGTACGTCAATGCTATGAATGAAGAGCGAGTTGCCTCGATGATATTTGCTCTGATCTATTCTGTAGCTATCAAGCAAAATAGCGAATGGCATAACTTCAATCAGGTCTGAAGAAATTGAGACCCCGTTTAGCGATGAAAGCGAAACCGGCTCTCCTTTTTCATTTCGGTAGTACGGCTTACTTTTCCTGGATTCAGTCACAATTCCTAGGATTTTATATTTCCCATCTGTTTCTGATTGGTAAACGAGTTCCGGAACCTCCTTAAAATTTCTTGGAGTCGCTTGAATGGCGACCGAGAAGATTAAGACGCAGCTCAGAGAGCCTATGAAATGAATTGGTAATCGTGAAGGCATCCGGTTAGTTATTATGCCAATTTATCGATCAGTCTCTAGAGCGAAATTTTTCTTCGCAAGTTTTATTGCTAGAAACTATTACTACTATCATTTTGAAGAGATGAAGAAGTGCTCCTTCCCTTTGGTAGTGTGTGTAATTCTATTTCTAGGCACCGATTTTTTCGCTAACTTATTGGAAGCAAGGACAACGATTGAGGAAGTGTTTGCTCGAAATAAGGCATGGGAAAAGCGGAATAAGCCCGCTCCCAAAAGGTTTCTGGATCAGCAAGAAAAATTGGAGCGACGTCTGCTTAATGGAGATTTTCCTGATGCAGAGATTTCGTTATCCGAAAACGGTTCTATCTTTGTGCCATTGCTAGATGTGGATGTTGCAATCATGATTTTGGATACATCAGGCAGCATGCGAGATTCGATTACTGGTCGGATTCTTGACGGCGTTCAGAAACGTGTCGTCGTTTTTCTAGAAGCCATGCCGAACATTTATCATTTGACGATATTGGACGCAGACGGACATAGAATCTTAAAGTGGGAAGCCGATACAGGACTCTATGCAGTAGAGCAGGAGAGTATTGTACCTGCTAGGGAAATCGGCCTAACAATTGGAAATTATCCATATGAGACGGATTCAGACTGGTTTAATGGCCTTTTGAAGTCTAGGCGTCTGATTGACGATTTTGAAGCAAGCGAGAAAGTAGAGATATTCGTTTTTGGAGATGAATCTTCATCTGGTTTTTGGAGGACTTTCCGCGAATTCGAGAAATATGCTTCTTCAGTTCCCGTTAATGTTGTAAGAGCCCATGAACGCTTGATGGCTGTTGGTCTCTTAAGTTTAACCGAATCTTGGTTAAGCTTCGAGCGATACGGGCGATATATGGCCGCTTTGACAGGTGGAAAATTCTACCAATTCGTATCAGAATCAAACAGGTGGACAAGGGAAGCTCTATTGCTTAGAAGGCTAGCGAGACAATATATCGGTAAATCTTGGATATTCGAAGGAGATAAAGAAACGGTTGCCCGATTAAACAAAGAATTGAGCAAGGATCCGCTTATTGATGGGGAGCTTTTGGTGGCCTCCGATTCTATCGTGGAGCCGCTTGAAAATATGGCGAAGCTTAGCATGGAATTTAGCGATATCAGTAAAAATAGAGCGAGTTGTTTTCTGACAATTGAATATGACTATGGTTCGAAAGGTAGAGAGGATAAAGTCGAGCTTGTTCGATTTAACGGCGTTTGGAAAATACAAGAATGGAAATTATTATGGAGCGATGAAGAATGAGGGGCGAAAGTATTTAGTTTCGCCGAATTCCTGTTCTTTATTTGAACGTTAACCTTTCCGTTTTCTCCTGGTCCTACTTGTAGATTTTCCCGTCTTTCATGACGAAGGTCACGTCCTGCATTAGACTGATGTCCTCTAGAGGGTTTCCGTCCACGGCGATGATATCGGCGAACTTGCCAGCCTCGATCGAGCCGAACTCGTCGTCCACTTTAAGCGCTTTTGCCGCAGTCAGAGTGGCAGCCTGCAGAGCTTCGGCTTCGGGCATGCCGCCATTTACCATATAAATGAACTCCTTGGCATTTTCGCCGTGTGCTGGAACTCCAGTGTCGGTTCCAAACGCGATTTTAACCCCTGCCCGATAAGCCTTTTCGAATGTACCCTGAATTTGGGGACCGATGGAAGCGGCCTTGGGTCGCACTACGGCAGGAAAGAAGCCCGGCTCCTTAGCCTTTTCGGCGACCCACCAACCGGTAGTGATCGTCGGCACGAAATAGGTGCCGCGTTCTGCCATCAGCTTCATCGTGTCGTCGCTCATCAAAGTGCCATGCTCGATGGTGTCGACGCCCGCCAGTATGGCGCGTCGCATGCCTTCGTCGCCATGAGCGTGAACCGCAACGGTTAGGTTGTAGTCTTTGGCCGTTTCCACAATAGCCTTCAACTCGTCATCCATGAATTGCGGATTCTGCCCGCTTTTGGCCAAGCTCAGGACGCCTCCCGTGGCCGTGATTTTTATCACGTCCGATCCGTCTTTGTAGCGCTGGCGAACGGCTTCTCGGGCTTCGTAGGGGCCATTTGCCACGCCATCGACCGGATCAGGGCTGCCCATGATGTCGTAGGTGATTCCGTTGGTAGGATCGGCATGCCCGCCGGTAGTAGCAATCGATTTGCCAGCCGCGTAAACTCTTGGCCCATCGACCAGGCCTGCTTTGATTGCTTTGCGTAAGGAGATGCATACGCGGTGCTGGTCTCCCAGATCGCGCACCGATGTGAATCCCGACAGGAGGGTTATTTTCGCGTTGCGAACGGCTCTAAAGGCGTAGTCTGCTGGGTTGAGGAAAAATTTTTCGGCGTAGGTCCTTTTCGAATACTCCTTGCTCAGATGCACGTGTAGATCGAACAAGCCAGGCAGTACCGTCTTTTCGCGCAAATCGATAACCTGGTCTTCGCCTTTACTCCCGCTGATAAAACCCCTTTCGATCGACTGGATCTTGCTGCCCTTGACGACAACCGTAACGTCTTCAAGAAGCTCGCCAGAAACTGAGTCGAAAAGCCTACCAGACTGGATATAGGTGGCGGCAAAAGCCGAGTTGGCTAAGAAAGCGGCAAAGAGGAGAAACAGGGCACGAAACGATTGCATCCGCCCACATCAAAGAAAAATGGAGCTCATGTCGAAATCATTAATTGGCAAAAGGTTTTGAGCTTTGAGTATTAAGTTGGAAGGCGATATGGAGCTGTCGGGAGGCCTTGAATTGCCATAATTGAGCCCGGAGTTGTTGTGGAAAAAGAAAATACATCTACTCCTCTTTGGACGGAACCAGTCTTCTTTGCGAGGCTGTGTGGAAAGTAGAGGTCTGTCCCTATTTGAATTCGGTCTTTGGATACATTCGCTAGGATGTGAAAACCGAATATTATTTCTTCGCATCCCTCCGTTTTCGAAGAATGATTATCCGTTCTAAGAGATTGCCTCGAGGGTGAAGTTCCTATTGCATGGCGGGGCATGGCAAAATTCGTTTTCATGAAAGCGCTGAGAATCTTGCTGCCCCTTGTCGTGTTCATCGTTGCTGTCGCTGTATCCTGGTGGATTATCGCCTCTAAGCCGGAACCACGCCAGCGGGAGTTTAAAGCTCAGCTGCCTAAGGTAGAGGTTTTGAACCTTGTGCCTACCGACTATCAGGTGGTCCTCGATTCGCAGGGAACGGTGCGAGCCCGGACTTCGAGCAATTTGATTCCCGAGGTAAGAGGCCGAGTGCTGGAGATCTCCCCGAAATTCCGCGAAGGAGGCTGGTTTGAAAAGGGCGATATGCTCCTGCAGATCGATCCGCACGAGTACCGGACGGAAGTTGTGATAGCGAAGGCGAACCTGGCTCAGATGGAATTGGATCTGGCGGAAGAGGAGGCTCGCGCCGAGCAAGCGGTTCTCGATTGGAAACGGCTCGAAAACGGCGATGTTCCGAACGACCTGGTACTGCGAAATCCTCAGTTGAAGCGGGCCCAGGCCTTTGTTGACTCGGCCAAGGCGCGCCTCGAGACCGCTGAACGGAATCTCAAGCTGACTAAGATCATCGCTCCGTACGAGGGGCGCGTGCTTTCCCAAAATGTAGACGTGGGGCAGTACGTGACCCCGGGGACGCAATTGGCTCGCATCTATGCGGTGGATTTCGCGGAAGTGCGGATGCCGCTAACGGAGACGCAGCTGTCGTTCCTCGATCTCCCTGAAATCTACCAGGGCGAACCGTCTAACATCAGCGATGGTCCCAATGTTGTTTTCTCGTCTACCATCGCCGGCAAGACTTACGAATGGAGCGGGCGTGTTGTTCGAGCGGCGGGAAGCTTTGATCCCTTGACGCGGCAGCTGTTCGTCATCGCTCAAGTGCGGAATCCGTATCAACGCAGCCATGACGACCGGCCGCCTTTGAAGTCGGGCTCCTTTGTTCGGGCGAAGATCCGAGGTAAGACGCTCGAGAATGTTTTCGAAATTCCAAGAAAACTGCTACGGGAGAATTCCTTTCTCCTGACCGTCGATCGCGAAAATCGGCTTCGCCGCAAAACGGTGAACATCGTCTGGCAGAACGACGAGTCGATCATCGTGGACGAGGGCTTGAAGAAGGGAGAGCGAATTTGCCTTACCGATGTGCCTTTCGCGGTGGAAGGGCTTCCCGTCGCGATTAGAGGCGCGCCCGGTAGCGCGGAACCAGAACGGAAACCTAGGCGCAAGGCTCAGACCAATGATCCGAGCAGCTAACGCCTGACAACCTCACCACCCCATTACCCCTTCGAGATATGCATAGTGTAATTGCCTGGTTTGCCCGAAATGGAGTCGCGGCCAATTTGCTGATGGTCGCCATCGTCGGGTCTGGCATGTGGTCGCTTTCGAACCGGATAATCCTGCAAGACTTTCCGGATGTGCCGGATCGTACCATTACGGTATCGGTTTCCTATCGCGGATCGACTCCCGGCGAGATCGAGCAGTCCATCCTGACTCGTGTGGAAGAAGCGCTCTACGATATCGAAGGTATCGAGGAAATGGATGCGACCGCAAATGCGAATACGGGACGCGTCACCATTGAAATCGAAGAGGGCTACGATTTGAGCGAGAAGCTCAATGAGGTGACCAATCGCATTTCCGCTATCCGTACTTTTCCGCCCGATGCTGAGCGTCCTCAAATTAGTCTGCGAGCTCGTTCCGAACGCGTCATCACCATGGTGCTTTCCGGCGATTTGAGCGAAAAGGAGCTTAAGGTATTGGGAGAGCAAATACGTGATGAAGTAGCGAATCTGCCTGAGATCACGGTGGCCACCTTGAAGGCGACGCGGCCCTATGAAATCGCCATCGAAGTTTCCGAGCAGACATTGCGTCAGTACGGGCTCACCTTTGATCAAGTCACCCGCGCCATACGAACGTCTTCGGTCGATCTCTCTGCGGGAAGCGTCAAGACCGAGACCGGCCGCATCCTTCTTCGTACTAATCAGCAGGCCTACGACTACGATGATTTTGCCGACATCACCGTCCTGACTCGAGCTAATGGCACTCGGATATCACTCGGCGATATCGCCCAAGTGATCGATGGATTCGATGAGACGCCGATCGTGGCGAACTTCAATGGCGATCGCGCCATAGCGATCGATATTTTCCGGACCGGGACGCAAAGCGTCATCGAGGTCGGCAACACGGTCAAAGAGTTCGTCGCATGGAAGCAGGAACGGCTTCCGGAGGGCATCACGCTGACTTACTGGAGCGACAGTGCTGAACGGGTCAAGGCGCGCATCAGCACCCTGGCCAGCAGCGCTATCCAGGGCTTTATACTGGTGTTGATAGTATTGTCGCTTTTCCTCCGGCCGACGCTGGCGTTTTGGGTGGCTCTGGGAATTCCTATCGCATTTTCCGGCGCCTTTTTCCTGCTGCCCTACATGGGGGTGACGATCAACGTGGTCGTCCTGCTCGCCTTCATAACCACTCTTGGTATAGTGGTGGACGATGCCATCGTGACGGGCGAGAATGTGTTCCAGCACATGCAGCGAGGAGCGAAGCCTTTGACCGCCGCCATCAGGGGCACTCAGGAGGTCTCGATTCCGGTGTTCTTCGGCGTGGCCACCACCATGGTCGCCTTTGTTCCCTTGTCCTTGATGTCGGGGCGATTTGGAGCCTTTTTCACCAACATCCCCTTGATTGTAGTGCCCGTGCTTTTCTTTTCGCTTATCGAATCGAAACTGATTTTGCCGGCCCACTTGAAGCACTGTTCCCATTTGGTGGATACGAAGGCGAGCCGGAATCCGTTCACTCGTTTTCAGAGGTTCTTCTCTGATGGGCTGGAGCGAGTGGTCATGAAGTATTATCGCCCAATGCTGAATTGGGCTTTGGTGAACCGCTACCTTTCGATGTCGCTCTTCGTTGGCTTTCTCCTTATATTCCTGGCCCTGGTGTTGGGAGAGCGAATCGGCTATCGACAGAGACCAAGCGTTCCGCGGGATACGACGACGATTACGCTGCGTATGCCTGCTGGCACTACCTTCGAGACGACTCTAGCGAAGGTCGGGCTGATCGAGACGGCTGCCTTGGGCTTGAAGGAGAAAGTGAACCAGCGTTTTGGCGAAACGGTGATTCGAAACATCTTCGCGACGGCGGGTGGACAGCCCTTCGGCGGCTCGCCTTTCGCCGCTGCTGAAGCGTCGGGAGTGGATGAGATCGGCGAGGTGATCATCGAAATAGCCCCATCGGAGAGCAGCTCGGCGGGTTATAGCAGTCGCCAGCTGGTGGGCGAGCTGAGAAAACTGGTTCCTCCCATCCCGGAGGCCGAACAGCTGAGCTTTTCATTTGAGAGAGGCGGAAGCGATGGAGCCATGAACTTCGAGCTCATACATCCGGATATCGACATGCTCAAAGCCGCCTCGGCGGACTTGCAGAAGAAGCTGGCTTCCTACGAAGGCTTGTTTGATATCGGCGATTCCTATGAGAATGCGAGCGACGAATTCGGCTTGGATCTGAAGCCGGAGGCGGAGTATCTGGGGATTACCGCTTCCAATCTCGCTCAACAGGTGCGTACTGCTTTTTTCGGTACAGAAGCCCAGCGCATCCAGAGAGGTCGCGACGAAGTCCGCGTAATGGTTCGCTATCCTAAAGAGGATCGCCGCTCGCTGGCATCGTTGCAGAGCATGATGATTCGTACGGCCGACGGGACGGAAGTTCCTTTCGAAACGGTGGCAGAAGTGGTGCCCGGAAAGAGCATGCCCTCCATTCGGCGCGTCGACCGCAAACGCATCATCCAAGTGAGCGCGGATGGCGATACTGATAAGATGGACATCGAATCGATAGAGGTCGAGATCCTGGAGGAATTTCTGCCTCAATTGATCGAGGCAAAGTATCCAGGTATGGAATACGACGTGCGCGGACGAGCCGCCGAGGCGCGTGACAACAATCGGGAGATGATTACGGGGATCTACTTTGTGCTAGCGGTGATCTACGCTCTGTTAGCAATACCCTTCAGGAGCTATTTCCAGCCCATTATCGTCATGTCGGCTATACCTTTCGGAGTGGTCGGAGCGATCATGGGCCACTGGCTCATGGCCCTGATCTTCAATTGGAATGGGGGAAGCCCGAATCTGTATCAATCCTCAATCTTCGGGATGATGGCTTTGTCGGGCGTGGTCGTGAACGATAGTCTCATTATGGTCCATTTTATGAATACGAAGGTGCGGGAGGGGCTTTCCTTGAATGAGGCCGTTAGGCTAGCAGGCGTAAGACGCTTCCGCCCCATTCTGCTTACCTCGCTCACCACCTTTTTCGGCCTGGCTCCCTTGATGTTCGACAAGCATCCGACCTCGTCCTTTCTCATTCCAATGGCGATCTCTCTAGGCTGGGGAATTGTATTCGCCACCATGATTACGCTGGTACTCATACCGGTCTTCGTGCTGGTCACCGACGACGTCAAAACAGCCTTCTGCAAGCTCTACAACATCGAGAGAAAACCTCACGAAGAGGAAGAGGAACAAGAGCTTGCCTCGCAAGCGTGAGTTCAAGTGATCCATCTGGACCGTCTAGGTTTAAACATTGATTCCTGGTGCTATTGCAGATTGGCATATCTGTTGCCCTTCCCGTGTATCCTCACCTTAGTTTTCAAAAAATAGTAAAAATATAGTTGTATAGAAGGGAAAATTTAGCATATTTATAAGTGTTAAGCCTTTTTTCTCACCCTAAAATCCCTAGTTTTCCCTCCTATGCCTGCTCGCCAAACTCAAATAGGCGGTCTTCAGCTAACCCTGGATGCTCGCCCTGATCGTATTGATCTTAGAGATCGTGTCTATCTACCTCGACTTCGCTCTCTACCTCCCTCGAGTCCCACTCCATCTGAAATGGGAAAAGGGATACCAAAGTATCGTAAGCTCATTTTAGACCAAGGCCTGGAAGGAGCCTGCACGGGTTACGGTTTAGCCGCCATGATCAATTATCTCATCTTTCGCCTCCAAGCGACCGGTAGTGAATTCAACTCGAAGTTTTCTCTGGTGAGCCCGCAGATGCTCTACCGGCTGGCTCAATTGTATGATGAATGGCCTGGAGAGGACTATGAAGGCTCTAGCTGCCGCGGAGCCATGAAGGGCTGGCACAAGCACGGCGTTTGCAGCTATGAAAGTTGGCAGAAGCGAAACGGTGAAGTTGAAATTAAGCCGAGCTGGCGTGAAGAGGCTCCTTTTATTCCACTCGGTGCCTATTATCGGATCAACAAGGATTCGATTAGCGACATGCAATCAGCTATTTTCGAGACAGGTGCTATCTATGTATCCTGCGACGTCTTCGATTATTGGGGTGTGGATAAAAATTCTAAGCCAAGAACCAAAGACGGTTTGCCCATCATAGCCGACAATGGCAACGGTGGCGAGGGGGGAGGACACGCTTTCTGCATTGTGGGCTATCGACCTGAAGGATTTCTTGTTCAAAATTCCTGGGGTCCGAGCTGGGGTAAAGGCGGCTTTGCCATTTTAACATACGATGAATGGGTCAGTCATGGTGCGGATGCTTGGGTAGCTACCCTGGGAGCTCCTTGCCTCACAAGTTCTGGCTTTAATCAGGCTTCCAAAAAACCTGTAGCGCTCGCTCCTGCCACTTATCGGGAGAGTATTCCTTCGCTGGATACGATTGTTAAAGACAGCAAGAAAATTCAACCCATAGATCCTTATCAACACATGCTATTGTTGGGAAATGATGGAGGAGCTTTACAAAATCGCCATATAGAAGCCTTCGACGTGGAGAACGCGGCTAACATTGTCCTACTCTCGAATCCAAGGAAATGGTTTAGTCAAAAGAAGCTGAAGAAGAAGAGAATTGTATTTTATTTCCATGGCGGGCTAAACAGCGAAAATGCGGCCGCCTTGCGGGCGGCTAATATGGTGCCTATATTTTTGCGGAAGAATATCTATCCAATATTCATAGCATGGCAGACTGGGCCTTTGGAAACAATCCGGCATCAGCTTACAGATCATTTTGCAGGTCTGTTTGGGAAACGTTTTCCGGACGAGGGCATTGGAGATTGGTTTGCAGAACGGAAACGAAAAATTCGCGAGCGTATTGATCGTACCATAGAATCTACGTGCCGAGGCTTTGCCGTTCGTGGCCTATGGTCAGAAATGAAAGAGAATGCGCAACGCTCTACTCTAGACGGGCATGGCATGGATTTAGCAGTGGATCGCTTAGCAGAATTATGCCAAGAAGAGGTATCCATTCATTTGATAGGCCATTCAGCGGGCTCCATTATTATTGGCTCCTTACTAGAGAAGTTTCTAGAGTTGAAACTGAAAGCCGCAAGCTGCCATCTCTACGCTCCAGCCTGCACGGTTCCCTTTGCTATTGATAAATACGTTCCTGCGACAAGTGAGGGTGCCTTAGATCTATCGCAATTTCACATTGATTTGATGGACGACGAACGCGAGCGAGCCGATACTACCGGAGCCATAGGCGGTGTTCCCATTTACGGACGTTCTCTTCTTTACTTGGTCAGTTTCGCCCTTGAAGAACACCGCAAGACGCCTCTATTGGGTATGGAAAATGCCTGGAATCCTACTCTTCTCAAGGGGAAGTCAGGTATTGAATATCAGACTTTTGAAGACGATCTAAAATTACTTTGGAAGGTTTTCGGAAGGAAGGGAAAAAAGCTTGGAAGCTACACGCTCCACACTAAGGACAGAGCCCAAGTAGCGACACGCGATGGATCCAGCATACCCCTCGCGCACGGATCGTTCGACGACGACAGGGAAGTAGTTGATACTACAATACAAAGAATACTGAAAGCTCCCTAGCTAAATAAATCTCTTTAAACCAACTACCTGTATGATTAAAAATATAAACCCTACTCTACTATGCCTATGGGTCGTATTGACCTTTGCGCAATTCGCAGGTGCGGCGATGAAGAAAGATCGCTACTACCCTGGCCAGGTTTTTTTCGATTATCACGACGAAGCAGGCTCCATACTTGTATCTGTGATTGCCGTACAGAATTGGGAAATGGCAAAGAAACAACTCGAAGTCTCCTTTCCTATTGACGCTGCCACGGCCCTGGAAATGGCCATTCCAATTACGCAACGCGGTGAACAAGAGATAGTAGACGCTTTTTCTGCAGCTTTAAAAATTGGTCTTCCCACTAAAACTTTCAGTCAAACAAAGACTACTACACAAGAAGGCGAGCAGTCTCCAACGACGAATACTACTAGAACGGAAACCGAAGCTTCTGGGGATGCTTCGACGGCCCCCGCTCATCAAGTATCGACTATACCTGAGAAAGCTGTGCCAACAGAAAAAATCGCAGCTACTGATTTGGGAAGAGATTCATTGCTGTTACATCGAAATGCTCAAACCCTATACCAGGCAATTCAGCTGATTAATAATCGTATCGAAAGCGCCCCAATTCGCGAAAACTATGAAGCTTATGTTGTTACTATACAAGTCAGCTTAATTCCGTATGCTCGTATGTCACCCTACGATGCCTATCTTACTTTAAGCATCTTTGAGTCTGATACGAAAACGAATCCGATTCCAAAGACACCAGTAATCGTTCCCCTAATTGTTACGGATAATTTAGAAGCTGCAGGGCTCTCGGATTCTTCAAATAAGCTGCGCCAATTTGGCTTTGGCTTGGCAGGGCTCTTGGGTAATGTTTCAATTCTGCCTAATTTCGACAAGTTAAGTCAAGATTTGGAGCGCTCGTTGAGCGAACAATATAATTCTCTGATTACTGTTGGTCGTTTGGCTCCTGAAACATTTCAAGCTCGTCTGGGGGCTATTAGCCAAGGAAAGGATCACTTTGCCATGGTGCCCAGAACTCATGATCTTTCCATGTTGGTTCTTATTCCCGATGAAGCATTCAGGGGAAACAAGACCGCTCTAGTCGACTTGAAGGGAGTCGTTGATCTAAGGAATACTTTCACTGGGACTATATTGCCTGATAGAAGCGAGGCCTATGATCGATTAAGGAGCGACATCGACTATTATTTAGGTAGCGATAAAAAGTTTGATGATCTGAAATCGAAACCCCGCTCGTCTTCCATCACCAAATTTGAAAAAGAGATACTCGATCTTGCTGCTCAAGGTGAATACGCGAACTTTATATCTAAAATTCATAACCGAGCAATTAGCTCGAATTATAAAGAAGCATACACAATCTTAAAAGATTTGCACAACTTGGATACTATGTGGGTTGACCTAATGCGCGTGTGGTTAGGGGGGAAGTACATTTCCGATAAGATAGAGTTCAGAAAGCCGAAGAAAAAGAACCCTCCAACATCACTTGCAGGGAGCGAAACAGTTATATTCGAAGACGATGGAAATGCGATTTCAACGACCTTTCAGTATCCAAAAGGTGCGGACGCTTTGAAGATTGAGGGGCGTCTTGTGGCGAAAATCGATGGAAAGAGATACAATTTCCTAGCTAGCTCCTCAACTCCATCCGAACGTAGTTTAGCCTTTAGCTTTCCTTCGTTGTCGAAACTTCATTTAACGCCTCGCGAAACGGATTCCATCTTCCTCGAAGTGAACTATCCGAACGACTCGCCCAGACAACGCCAAGGTATCTATTTTCGAAAAATTATACCTGAAGAGTAACTACTGTTTAACATGCCGAGAGAAAACGAAAAAAGCTTAATCGCATAATGTTTCTATATAGGAAAAGATCTTCCGAATTGAGATTCGAGTTGATTCCATCGAAAGGCCCCAAAATCTGCTTGATGCGTTCCTGAAACGGAGGTGCTTGAGCAAGCAGCCTCCTTTTCGATCTTTGCAGATCTGACTTGTCACGGTGTGGTTCCTTTTAGTGGATGAAATTTGAAAGATCGATCCGGCTCTGCTTAGCGGCGATTTTGCTAGCTATTAGGTTAACATCGCCCTCCCGCCATAGCGGGAGAGCTAGATTAGGGCCTCGTCCAGGCAAGATCTTGTTCCGCAAGGCATGTTTCCTAGGTGAAAATCGATTGATACGAAATATGAACAATGCCCTCTCTTACTCCTCCTGGTTGGTCTGGTATCGATGTATCCATTCTTAATCTTTTGGAATTGATAATATTTAAATTACGAAGAAGCATTGGTTTATCAGAGTGCAAAGATGGAATTACAACAAATTAATGTGAAGGATGGTATTGATTATACCAGTTTGTTCATGGCTGGCTATTATCCGTATTTCAATAATAACTTGAATGCGTTTTATTGGACCCGAGCGTCCAGTAGGACTTACTTAGATCTAACAGATGAAAAAATTAGGAAAAAAGCAAAATCCATGCTCACTGGAATACATGAATCATACGTGTTTAAACAGAACGGCAATGTTCTTGAAGTATTGGAAATGCTGTCCGTTACAAAAGAAAAGTCATGGGTGGTGGGTATGGTTAAAAACGTATACCTCGAAATGTCGGATTCAGGTTTATTGAAAACAGTGGAAGCTTGGTCGCAAAAAGGTATGGCCGGAGCACTTTTGGGTTTGGACTTTGAAGGTATCTTTTTGGCAGAGACTATGTTTTCAGTAGAAAATAATGCGTCAAAGTTCTGCCTTCTAAAATTGGTATTAGAGATGATTGATAAAGGTTATACGATGATAGATGTACAAGTTGAACATGAACCAGATCACCCATCGGCCCGTTTGGGTGAAACAACAGTGTCACTACGTGAATACTTGAAAATTATTTGGAAGTCGGCGTTTGTTTTAGGGTGAGAGCAAAAGCGAAACTATTCAAAAAAATAAGAAGAATTCCTTTATATGCATTGTTGACGGGAGTTGCTTCTTTGTTGTTTTCCTATATTGTTGTTTGGTATGCTCATGGTGATGCGTCTTTGCGGGGAGTGCTAAAATTTGATCAACCATCATTGTTCACAGTATGGCAATCGATTGGAGTAATTCTGGGAATTTTTGCATTCTTGTGTGGATATTTTGATCAGAAAAAGGCGAATTATAACGAAGCGAACGAAAGATATAAAGAATTCACTCAACTCCTGGTGAGGGAGAGAGATTCAAAAATGTCTACCGGATTTCCAGCTGATGAAGTGGAGAGATTTCGCAATAATGGTGGAACAGAAAAATCTCTTATTATTTATGATCAGCTTTTTAGTCTTTGCGAGTATTCATTCGCCTTATATGGAAGTAAAATAAAAGATTGGGCACGTTGGGAGTCTTGGCTTGGAAATTTTTTTGATAATGACCCTCTTGCGTTCCTAGCTTGGGAGATAGCAAGTCCTTATTATGAGAAACCTTTTGTAGAAAGAATTTCGGAGGGTGTTATCGGCTACCGAAGAGAACGATATTTCCCTAGTCAAAAAGAATGGATTGATGCGGCCCCGGAAAACGGGAAGCTAAATATTGTAGAAGATAAGACAGGGAAGACTTTGTTCTTGCATCAATTTCAGGTTATGCAGGATTGGGAAGATGGCTTGATGATGGAAATGGCTAATGCAATTCCAGAAAATTGTGAATCTGTTTTGGAGGTCGGATATGGATTGGGTATCTGTTCTGGATACTTAAGAAGAAGAAAACCAAAATACCATGTAATACTGGAGCCGAATGCATTTTTGGCGAGCAGGGCTAAGAAGAAATTTGAAAAAGAAATCAATAATGGATTAGTGGAAGTCTATTCAAATTTTTGGGAGGATTTGGAAAATGATGAACGTTGGACGAGGAGAGCAAGTTTCCAAGGGATTGTTTTTGACGGATTTCCACTGAATAAGCATGAATTGCGTAGAAATCATTACCCTTTCTTTCCTTTCGCAGCAAGAATTCTCGCAAAATCGGGAATATTTACTTTTTTCTCGGATCATTCATCTCATATGTCTGCCTCTACCCAACAAGAGCTATTTAGCCACTTCACAAATTGTGAGATTTCTTGCAAAAAAATCTCAGTTGTACCTGCAAAGAATTGTGAGTATTGGAGGAGCAATACAATTTTGCATATCAAAATACAAAATGGATAACCTTGCATAAGAATTTGATAGTAGAAAAAAATCAGGTAGTATTCTTTTTATTGAATCTAGCCCTTTAGTGTGACTGTGAATTCTAGAGAACGATTGATTTAATTTTTGCTATACCTTTTAAATTATTACTAATAGACGACTTTGAGATTGATACTAAACCGAATTTCGATAGCAGATAGACCGGATAGGTATGTAATGTTTTATATTGGCCTATGACCTGAAAAAGTGAGACGAATGGATAAGAAGTTGAGATTCACATTGCTTTCCCCAAACGATATATATCATATAGCCGGACTTTGACTCGTTTTCGATATTTGAAGAGACCCTCCCTGGGCGGAGAGCCGTCAATTGGTGTTTAGTGCCTCGATAGAATGATTGAGAAGTGCCTTGCACCTCCAGCTATCAAAAACAATCTTCTTCTTTTTAGTTTAAGGAAGTGAGCGAAGTGTAGGGACTAGAGCGAGATTCAAAAGATATGAATAAGATGGCAAATTAAGTATTAGTTTCCTCCATATTCTCTGAATATGAAATATGAGCGACACCTCTTTCACTTTGTGTTTGTATCCTGCCAATCCGACTTGTAGCGGCGTAGTCCCATTTAGGAATCAAGACTGAGAGGATCGATCCTGCCCTCGCATCGTGGGGATCTTGTTAAACTATTAGACTAACATAGCTCCGTGCTTCGCTTTTCTATGGCGTGGGAGGTAGCTGGATCTGGACTTCGCCTAGGCAAGATTTTGCTTTGTAAGGCATGTCTTTATTTTTGGATACAGTCGCTAGCTTTTTAGATTTAAGTTGAGGCTAAGTTTTTAGTAAAGCAAAGGGCAATCTTGATCGTCACGTTCTCTGCTCTAAGCTGCCTGGATGAATCGAAAGGAATTCATGGGCACGCTCGGATTCGGAGCATCGGCTATATTCGCGAAGGGAGGGCGTTCAGCGGACTCTGTGGACACCTTGCCAGACTATGGTTCCGTATCGGATGATGCATTCTGGCGGGCTGTTCGTCAGCAATTTCCCCTTGGAACAGACCGGACCTATTTAAATAGTGGAGGCCTGGGGCCCGCTCCGAATTGCGTTCTTGATGCGGTCCAGGCGAAAACAGCAGAGCTGCAATCTATTTCTGAAACGGGTTACGCCGTTATGGACGAAGCAAGGCCGGTCGCCGCCGCATTTTTAGGAGCCGACCAGGAAGAAATTTGCTTCACCCGCAATGCGACTGAATCCAACTCCATTATCGCTGCTGGACTAAATTTGCAGGCTGGAGACGAGGTTATTTTCGAGTCGCACGCCCACCCAGGCGGGTCCTTTCCTTGGCTCAGTCGCCAGAAACGCGAGGGGATCCGCGTCAAAATCTTCGATCCTGATCCCGAGACCATGAGCGCCTCGGTGGAGAAGATCCGAAGCCTCATCACGCCGCGAACCAAAGTCATTCAGGTTAGTCATCTCACGGCTCCGACGGGCATCCTCTTTGACGTAAAGGCGATCGCCGCCTTGGCCGCCGAATACGGTCTCTGGTTTCATGTCGATGGAGCCCAGACGGCGGGCATGATTTCCGTCGATGTTCATGACATGGGCTGCAATTCCTATTCCACCAGTGGCCACAAATGGATGGGCGGTCCACGAGGAACTGGGATAATATACATTCGGAAAGATCGAATCGATGACGTGGCATGCCTACACGCAGGGGCCCATTCCTCGACAAACTACGAGCTGCCTGACCAATTCCATTTCGTGGAGGGCGCCCGCAGGCATGAATATGGGACTCGAAACACGGAGCTGGTGCACGGTCTGCAGAAGGCCATTGAGTTTCAAAATGCCATCGGAAAAGATCGCATTGAGGCCTACGGATCGGGACTGGCGACCTATCTGCAGCAACAACTCCGCGACCTTCCCAGTATCGAGGTATTAACGCCGAGCGATCCGGCTATGCGGCGGTCGATCACCACGTTCCGGACTCCTAAAATCGCTTTTAACGAGATGACCAGTCGGCTGATGCGAGAACACCGCTTACGTTGTCGCCCGGTATCGGAGCGCGGCCTGAATGCCGTTCGCGTTTCCACGCATATCTTTAACTCTAAAGAAGACTGTGACCGCGTCGCTCAAGCGGTCGCTGCGATTCTGAAAACCGTCTAACCTACTCTTCGACCTCGACGATCATCTCTACCTCCACGGCCGCGCCGAGAGGAAGCGAACTGAATCCACAGGCTGCCCGGGCATGCCTTCCACGCTCTCCGAATACCTCGACCAGGAGGTCGGAGCACCCGTTGATCACTTTGGAATGGTCTTTGAAGTTTTCGGTGGCATTGACCATGCCAAACACCTTGGCAATCCGTTTCACTTTCGAGAGATCGCCTACCTCCGCTTTGAGGCTGGCCATCAGCGCGATTGCTGACAAGCGAGCTGCCTCATAGCCTTCTTCCACGGACAGTGCCTCGCCAAGCTTTCCCAATACAAAAGATCCATCGGCCTGCTTCGGCAGATGTCCGGAAAGATAGAGCGTGTTTCCGATACGGGTGGCGCGGACGTAATTGGCAATCGATTTGGCCGGAGTGGGAAGTTCGATTTCCAGCTCGGCGAGCCTGCCCTCCGGATCAAACTCATCGGCCTTGGCAGCTAGGCCAAAACTCAAGAGAAGAACGGCCAAGATTGAAGCGCGAATCGTGGTTGGAAAGAAATGGATGGAGTGCTGCATAACAGAGTCGAGAATGAGAATGCCAGACTCGTCGGGCAAGCTCCGAGGTAGTGGATGAAAAAAGAAAGATCGACCCTGCCACCGCCTCGCGGGGATCTTGTTAAACTATTCGATAGAACATTGCGCACCCTCTTTCGCTTCGCTACGGCGTGGCAGGGCGCTACATCTAGGCTTCGTCTAGGCAAGATCTTGCTTCGCAAGGCATGTCTTTGTTTCTGGATACGCTCGCAAAAATTTGAGATTTGAACATTGACCCTTTTTGCTGCCTTGTGAATGAGGCCGTTCGGTTGGCCGGTGTGAGGTGCTTCCGCCCCATTTTGCTTACCTCGCTCACCACCTTTTTCGGCCTGGCTCCTTTGATGTTCGACAAGCACCCGACCTCATCCTTTCTGATCCCCATGGCCATCTCTCTAGGCTAGGGCATTGTCTTCGTCACGCTGATCTTGATACCGGTCTTTGTGCTAGTCACCGACGACGTCAAAACAGCCTTCTGCAAGCTCTACAACATCGAGAGAAAAGCACACGAAGACGAGGCCCATGAGGAAGACGAACTAGCTTCTCCAGCATGAGCCGTTTCTTTTTGGTACGGCCTTCAGGCTTCCATCTTCTGTAACGCTGATCATTACGCATCCGTTTTCTCGTGACATTACAGGAGAGGCAAAGGGTCAACAATCGATTATTAATCTATTGATTGTTTTTACTGGCCCCTTTCAATTCCCTTCCTGGGCTAGGTAAAACTGAGAATTGAACGTTCACCCTTTTATTTGCCTCCTGATATTTCAATTGCCATGATTCTGTAGAACAAATTTCCCATAGTCGAGCAATCGCAGTGAGTAATTGGCAGCAAGTTTCCATCACCTACGACAGGATCTCCAATATCAATCCACGTGTCGCTGCTGAGATCCGTCTTGTATTGCAATTGGAACAACCACCCAGGAAGCGATGGGGTTGAAATGATGTGATCTGTTGTATTGATTTTAAAATCAGCTATAGGAAATAAGGGAATTACCGTGAGTAAAGCAGCGTTTGAATAAACCGTTCCGTCCGAATTAGATACGACGTTGCGAAACCTCGCTCCTGACATATCATATGTGGCCGAGGAAACTTCTAACGTATTCGTATCCACATTTTTGTAGGTTTCGTCATTGGACAGATCTATCCAAATATCGGTGCCTACTTCTTGTAGTTGCCAATTATAAATAACGGAAGACTCTCCTGAAACAAGTACTTGCAGCAAGATTGATGTTCCATGCTTTACTACATTTGAATTGGGATGCTCTATGATAACTGGCAAAACGATTGCTGGATTTACAGTAAGGGTGGCTGGGTTCGATATAGCTACGCCTTCCAGATTTATCGCACGGCATCGAAATTCATCGCCAGTCATTCCAAAAGAAGTTGAAGTAATCAACAGCTCGATTGATGTGGTTCCCCTGAAGAGAGAATCTTCATTTATATCCTCCCAGATTTCGCTTCCGACAATCTTGCGCTGCCAACTTAAATCCGGAGAAGGGTTTCCAGCAACCTCAATTGTGAAACTTACAATCTGTCCCTCCTTCACAGTGGCAGATGAAGGATGCTTTTGAAAGGTCGGAGTAAGATGCAATATTACTGTAGTCTGACCTTGCCATGTCGGCGTCGTGAAACCTGCTTTGTTCGCATAATAATAAACGGTAATTGTTGTATCAAAGAATGGATTTCCTGATACTGTCGGAGCATCTCCCAAGAATGTGATTTTATTGAGGTTCGTACAACTGCCGAACGCATGGTCTCCAATAGAGTTGACGCTATCAGGAATATAGACAGATTCAAGGCTCGTGCAGCCGCTAAAAGCTGCGGTTTCAATTGATTCAACGCTGTTAGGGATGGTGATAGAACTGAGACTTGTACAGCCGCTGAACGTCCAAGTTCTTATCGACGTAATACTGTTTGGAATACTTATTACAGCAAGACTCGTGCAGTTACTGAATGCTGAGGCACCTAAATAAGTGACGCTACTTGGAATGCTGATAGAGCCAAGACTTGTGCAGCCGTTAAAGGCATTGAATCCGATGTAAGTAACACTGGTTGGAATAGTAACGGTTTCAAGTCCTATGCAGTCTCCAAACGCAGAGTTGCCAATTGAGGTCACACTTTCTGGAACGTCGATGGAGACGAGATCAGTGCAACCATAAAAAACTCGGAATCCAAGGGATGTGATGCTGTTCGGAATACTCACAGATGCGAGGCTCGCGCAATCACTGAATGCAGAGTTTCCTATTGAAGATACTGTACTTGGTATATTAATAGAGCGGAGACTCGTACAGCCCTCAAATGTTCCTAGCCCAATAGAGCTAATGCTATTAGGAATGTCAAAGGACACAAGACTAGAGCATCCCTTGAATAAATAGTCTCCTAGACTGCTAATTGTATTTGGGATACTTGTGCCAATAAGGCTCGTGCAGCTACTGAATGCCCCGTCTCCTATCGATGCAACGCTACTTGGAATGTTGATGGATTCAAGGCTCGAACAGCCGCTGAACGAATATCGTCCAATCGACGAAACACTATTTGGTATAGTGATAGATTCAAGGCTTGAACAACCGCCAAACACTCCGCTTTCAATTTTGGATATACTGCTTGGGATGTTAAATGATTTAAGGCTTGAGCAACCGTTGAATGCCCCGTCTCCAATGTAGGAAACACCATCCACTATATTGACAGAATAAAGGCTAGCACAGCCTTTGAATGCAGATCGTCCGATCGAAGTGACGCTACTTGGTATGCTAATAGATCCAAGTTTTAGGCAATCTTTGAAAGACTCAAATCCAATGTTAACCATACCACTAGAAATATTTACTGATCCAAGGTTCGTACAACGACGGAAGGCTTGGTCTCCAATGGTAGCGACGCTACTTGGTATGTTAATTGAGCTGAGGCTTGTGCAATTATAGAATGCTTCTTTATCAATAGCCGATATTCCATTCGAAACGCTGATTGAGCTAAGATTCGTGCAGTTAAAGAAAGTTTGTTTAGCTATTTTCTTTAGATTGCTTGGTATATTTATAGAGTTAAGGCTTGTGCAATTGCTGAAAGCCGACTCTCCAATTGAAGTGATATTATCTGGGATGTTGATGGGTCCAAGACTCGAACAGTGATTGAAAGCCGATATCCCTATAGATGAAATACTATTAGGAATGACTATTGAAACAAGGCTAGTGCAATTTTTAAAAGCCTCTTTGCCTATTGAAGTGACACCATCAGGCAGGCTGAGCGATACCAAGCTTGAACAGTCGATGAACATTTCCTCCTCAATTGAAGTGATGCCAACGGGTATATTAATTGAGGCTAGGCTTGTACAGCCGCCAAATGTTCCTTCTCCAATTGACGTGACGCCACTTGGAATCTCGATCGAAGTAAGACTCGAGCAACCGTTAAAGGCGTCGTATCCGATAGAAGTTACATCTTCTGGAATATTAATGGAGGAAAGGCTAAGGCATCCCTTGAAAGCTAAACTACCTATAGAAGAAACACTGCTTGGAATACTGATTGAAAAAAGACTTGAGCAGCCAATGAACGTCAGATTGCTAATAGAATCTATGCCATTCGGGATGCTGATAGAGGCAAGGCTAGTGCAAAAGCTGAATGCTCCATAATCTATGGACGTGACGCTACTTGGTATGCTGATCGAGGTAAGGCTCGAACAGCCTTTAAACGCGTCATATTCAATTGAAGCGACTCCATCAGGTATATTAATGGAAACAAGACTCGTGCAGTTATTAAACGCTTGGTATTCAATTGAAGTAACGCTATTTGGTATGCTGAATGATCCAAGGCTTGAGCAACCTCTGAACATCCGGTCTCCAATGGATGATATGTTGCCCGAGATGATGACAGAGGTGAGATTCGAACAGCCTTCGAATATACCATCTTCTAAATAATTCACACTGCTTGGAATGCCGATTGACTCAAGGCTCGTGCAGACCTGGAAAGCGCTCCGTCCGATAGAGGCAACGCTACTTGGGATGTTGATGGATTCAAGGCTAGTACATTCGCTAAATGCCCACCCTCCTATAGTGGTGACACTGTTGGGAATCGAAATACTTGTAATCAAGCTGCATCTCCAGAATGCATGGGCTCCAATAATCTTTACCGGCTTCCCCACAATTGAATCCGGAATGACCACCGCTCCTGAAAAGTTTGTTGGAAAATCTATGATTACGACGTGATCAGGACTTTCAGTATATGTGAAATTACCAAACTGAGCACCATATCCTGCCTGTGTGATGAATCCATAGATCACAAATCCGAGCAATCCATATAGACGACAATCTCTTGAGAGAAGCTTCACGACAATGGTGGCAATCCTTACCCTTTTAAATCGAAGACAGTACTTCGCTGATCCCATTCTTCACACACTTTTTTGATTCGCTACAGAGGCATCAAATTTCTGAATATGGAAAGTCCAGCACAGAATAGTAGTGTATTCCAGACGAAATTTAAGGGTGCAGATATCGATTCGTGCAGTTGAACTAGCCCTACTGTGGTCAATCGAGTTTCGAGGGATTCGAAAATGATCATCGCTCGCATTTCATATTCATGATAACGCCTTTCAGTGTTGTTTCCTCAGCTAGGGCTAACTTTTGCGATTTACCATTTAGGGCTCTCTCGAAAGTTTCATCTTTCCGTGTCTTCCGTGGTTGTTAAGACGATTTTGGAGAACCACGGAAGACACGGATTATCATGGAAGGGGTTCTAGTCGTCGTTGGGTTGGCCTCTCTGCTCAGTTTCTGCTTCCTGGGTTTCCATTGCTTCTAGGGCGGAGATGATGCGGCAGCCGTAGAGGTTCATCTGGTCGTTGAGCTTGCCGAGGGCCAAGACGTTGATATTCACGCAGTAATCTCCCCAGTCCTCGAATACGGAAAAGACCACCGGGATTGCGCAAATCAAGTCCACGTTTCCATCTATGATCTTGCGGGATTCCGCACAGTGGCGAAGCGTTTCTGGGGCGAGCTTATTTGAGTAATAGCCGATGTCCTTTTTATTGAAACTAGTTTTTGAATACGCTCGCTGGGTTTTTGATTAGTAAATCCAACTGGCAAATATGAGGAGGGAAAATTGATTTATGATCACTGACCCCTTTAGCTACCTATTGACTTTGCTGTACCTTTTGTTGAGAGGATGTTTTGTCGCTTGAAGGTAGAAGTTTCTTGGAAATCGGAATCGGGTTGGGAGCGTTGAACTGGATATGCGTTTATTTAAAAGTAGCTTTTTCTTGATGGTGGGGGCTTTGGGAATTTCGGCCTGCTCTGCTGCGTCTGAGGCAAAAAAGGTCAGCGAATTTGATCCGAAACGGGATGCCTTGGGTTTTTCGCGAGCCTATTTCGCTTCAGGATGTTTCTGGTGTGTAGAGGCGGTATTCGAGAGCGTGAACGGAGTTAGGGAGGTTATCTCGGGGTATTCAGGTGGGCATTCGGAGAATCCCACTTACCAATCGACGAATACGGGGAGAACGGGGCATGCGGAAGCAGTGGAGATTTTCTACGATCCAGATGTTGTGAGCTTTTCTCAGCTGGTTGATGCCTATTTTGGCTCGATGGACCCGACGCAAGTGAACGGTCAGGGGCCGGACCGAGGTTCGCAGTACCGCTCGATCGCTTTCTATCAGAACGATGAGGAGAAACGGATAATCGAGAATGCGATAGAGCGACTGAATCGAGAGGTGTACAATGGCAAGATAGCCGTGGAGGTGAAGCCCTTCGAAAAGTTCTGGTTGGCGGAGGCCTATCACCAGAATTACGAACGATTAAATCCAAATAGTGGATACATTCGAAATGTCTCCATCCCCCGCTTAAACCGATTCCAAGAGAAGTTCCCCGAATTGCTGAAAAAAGAAGGTCATTGAAAATCTTCCGGTCGTGGACTTTTTCTCCGAACGGTTTCTAGATTGTGAGTTCTTGCTCCTAGGTGAGCATGGCGGCCTTCGGAAAGCTAGCAGGCGTAGCTGGCTACGGATCGGTTGGATTGGCTGAAGAAGGTGCCGTGCTTCGTAAAATGAAAATCAGCGTAGTTTTTAGCCGTCTGCTGATTACAGAAATAGCGTGTGTTCGGGTTCGTACCGCTCTATCGGCCATTGCGAAGTAGGGTGAGGAGAGACACTGAAGTTAGGTCATGCTTCTCCTTCTTGCGGAGCTTCAACAAGGGCTCACCGACTGGGCGATCACAGCGATGGTGCCCGAAGTATGATCTTCCTGCTTTAATATTGTTCGTAGAGACTTCTCGGTGACTTGCACGAACGCGAATCGCCATGAAACTGACCGCTTTTTTTGCCTTATTGAATTTAGCAGGACTTGCTTCCCTTGCCGCTGGTTTGGATCGTTTCAATCCCGTCACCGATGCCGATGACTACCCTAGAGGTATCCAGGTCTCAGAAAACTATCGAGTTTTCGTCAAACCCGCGAAAGACGCTTCCGCATGGGATTCAATTGTCCACTCCACCGCTACATACAAGCTCTGGCCGGACTACCTCGATCCGCAGTACCTTCCTCAGAAGCACAGCCAGACTGCGGTGCACATTGCGCAAGTCGACAGCGACGAGCGTGTACGCGTTCGCGTCGAACTTATCGATGGCCGATCCATAGAGAAACTCCGCCTCAAACCGACAAGGCTGAGCGAACTCGCCGAGACGCAACGCTCCGGTTCGTCTTGGATCGAATTCGAGGTCGATCCCTACAAATTTACCCGAAGCATATTAGTCGAAATCAATGCCCCCGATCGTGACACCGATACCCTGCAGGACGGTTTGATGTTCTTTCTTAATCCGCCCTCGAGAATTCCCGAAGGCAACACCCTCGTGCTTCCGGCCGGAGTCGTCGATGAATCTTCTCCGTATTTAGATGACCTAAACCGATTGTTGATCACCGAAGAAAGTCCTTACGACGCGCTCTACATTCCGCAAAACACCATCATCGATGGGCGGATCGATATCAGAAAATCGGGCTTTCGCGTCTTCGGTCGAGGAATGATCATCGGCTCGCGTTGGCCTTTTGTTAAAGCCCATCCCAACTGGCGTGAGGGCTACCCATCTTGGATCAGTCCCGATGGCGAAATCGTGAAGCCGCTTCTCAACTACAAAGCGAATGCTCCAGAAAATGGATACTCGGGTCATTTCGAAGGTGTCCTCGTCGCTCACCCCTACCATTTTTGCGTAGGTTCCGCGGAGATGAACGAGAATCTGAAAACCTTCGGCTGGCGCTTCTCTAGCGACGGCATTCACGGAGGGCACAAGCGGGGCTCCTTCATGCGTGTCAATGACGACGCCACTTACGCCGATAAAGGTTCGATCGAAGACTGCGTTTACTGGGGCATGGTCAACGGTGCTTGCTTTCAGCTAGGCTGGGGCGGCAGCAGCGATAGAGATACTCCCGTTTATGTGCGTCGCTGCGACGTCTTGAGAGGCGAGTGGGACAATCTTCCCAATCCAGGCGCAGATGGCGTGGGCTCTCCCGCGCAATATACGAAACGCCCCGAGGGCCCCAATCAGGCAGCCAACCGCGCGGTATTCGCAGGCACTTTCCGCGGTGCCGAAGAACTGTATGTAAAACACAAATACTTTGAAGACATCCGGGTGGATGCCCAGGTAAACCGACTCTTCTATTTCGGTTCCCGCAGCAGGGAAGTCAGCTACGAAGACTTCCTCCTCAAAGACATCTGGTTCGAGAAAGCGCCTGAATACGCAGGCGGGATTTCCAATGTTTTAAGCGGCAAGATCACCGTGAGAGATTTTGTATTTGATAACGTGGTAATCGAAGGGAAAAAAGCCGAGTCGCTCTCCGACTTCGAACCGCTCGAAAAGCAAAACCTCGAAAACATACTTTTCAAGTAAGCGATTGTATGATCGGTTACTTAGGTGCGTTGAATCGCGCAGAGCTAGTGCGGTAGCTCCAAGTTGTTGCTTCTGCCTCGATCGCTTTTCGTATTCAATAATTTATGACTTTTAGAGTGCGACTGCCAGGGTGTCGCATTTCTGGATTTCTCAAGCGGATTTGTGGAAATTTGAAAATTGATTCCTGACCCCGATTGACCCCATCCCAAATTATGAGGTCATTTAGAAAACTGAGATCTGAACACTGACCTCTTCTTCAACTCCCTATGATTTTTTGAGAGTTTCTCTGCAAACTCAGAGGGGAAAATTTCGCCTCAAGCCGTGTCGCTTTATCCAGCTCCTTCGCAAGACATGTTTTTTGAATGACAATCGAAGCTAGTATGAGAGGTGTCCTCTTGAGTCTTCATGAAACTGAAAACTGAACGTTTGCCCCTTCAGTTGCCTTCCCGCTGAAAGTCTGCATACGTGGACCCAATTAGGAACCGAGAGAAATTGAACAGATGAGTTATTTTAGCTCAATTCTCTACATGTTTGTGCGACAAAAGTGCATGCTTGATTCCCCGAAATTGCCGAAACGCAACCTATTCTATTTCACACATTACTACGGGACTCTTGAAATTTCATCACAGTTTCATCCGCTCGACGACGAGGGCATCCTCTCAATTTTCGGCGGTAAGCTAGTCAAGGTCTAGGCTAGAGTGTGACATCCATCCTCAAAAGCCCCACAACCAATGCAAGCTTCCCCCTAGAGCTTGACGCAGGCCACCCCGGAAAGGCACTTGCATCCCCTTAGCAATCGTAAGTACTTTCTCGGAATTTGCCATTGACGATTGCTTTCAACCCAACTCAAGTTAATGGCTATTTTCACTGGCTGCCTCTCCTCTTCACTCCAAATCAGCTCTTTTCCAATCAGACATGGCCCCAAGCACATCAACCCGTTATGATCCTGTTGAATGGGCTACTTTGGAAATATTGCCGTCATTCATCTATGTCATTGCAGCGATTATGGGAGCCTATTTCGTCCACAAATTGGAGGGACATACCCCCAGAAGCAACAACAGCCAGAATCGCAGTTCTATTTTTTCGCATTTCAGGGATCGAATGGTTCTGATCATGCTTAACGCTCCTTATGCAGCCTTTTCTCTGAGCCTGATTTTCGCTTCCGATCCGTTTAACCTTGATACAGGCGGGTCGATAAAAAATAAGCTATTGTGGGCATGCGTAATCGCCATCGTAATGTTCGCGGGAATGAGAGTCGCAATTGAGTACGATAAACTTCAAAAACAAATGAATATCAGCTCGCAGCCGAGAAGTTACACAGAAGAAGAAATCGATGTTTTGACGAACCATTCCCGTTCTATTAGTGAAAGTAGTGTTCTTGAAGGTATTGGTCTTATCGTTGCAGCGGCTTTTATTTCATGGATTTTTTGGCAATCCTAAGAGAAATATCAATGAAGACGATTATCCGGTCCATCAAATCTTCTCTGCCTTTGCTGCTTGCCGTTATTATAGCCACCTTTCTTCTAGCGGAATCGGTGCCTTTTGGCCTGAAAGCAGGCATTTGGGTTATCGCCGCGACGCATTTCACACTCTGTTTCTGGTTTCACAGACGAAACGAACAAGAAGCGATTTCCCTTACCGAAACTCCTGCCAGAAGTGCCGGAGGTGCTTTGCATCCTCAACAACCCCAATCCAACACTCGTAGAGAGCTCTCCCCCGATTCAAAGGGCATCCTAGACACAGCGTGGGCATTGAATCGTAGTCCATCAGCTGAAATTTTCGGTTCCGGCAAAGGAGCTCAAGATTGGCGAGTGTTCTCTGCAGAGAATTCAAATGAGCCATGCTCAGCGAAATCAAGTACCACGACTACATCTGCGTAAGCATATTTCACGACAGCACCACCGAGCTTAGAGCTGGAAAAATACCCGACCACCTTGAACCGCCAAGCATTGGCCTGGTCGAAAAATTCAAGAAATGCTGCAAGGATTTCAAAGACGATGCTCAATCGCTAAGCCAAGCTTGGGCCACTTCCACGCTTAAGACCGATTCGGATCCGCACAGCCAGAAGAAGCGAAGCTTTCTATACGAGCCGCTATCAGCCAACGTATTTGGTTCGGGAGACTCCCTCTCAATCGTATGCGTAGATACCTACGAGGCTATTTCTAAATTCGCGGCATCCAACTTCGAACTTTCAGCCAAGCATCTAACCTTATCATTTGTCCCAAAGCTTGATTCGATAATACATGAACAAGAACTCGACCACCCTTTTCGAGAGCTCCACGAAATTATCGATGAAAACAAGCATAATTCTTCGCTTCTCAAAACGCCATTCATTGTCGAAACGAAATTCAAGCTGAGTGGATTAGTGAACATAGGAGCAGGAATGCTATTTCAGCAGGCGTTTTTCCGATGCCTGGTCAAGAAGTCTACCGAAACCCTTTCCAAGCTTCGTGCCGAACTCGAAAATTGCGGCAACCTTTACGAAAAATCGGACCTTGAATCGCTCGCATGCTGCATACTTGATTCCTTAGATTGGGCAGATGTCAGCACGCTCATACTAAGCAAGAACCTCACTATAACCGCATCGCTGTTAGCGGTCTTTAATTCGATCTCGATACATGATCTCTGTGAATCAGACATGGAGATCGCGGAGCAGGAGAAACGCACACCGCTCAAAGAACTCATTTGCGATGACAAACTATCCTCGCTTTCGAAAATCCATGAAATCGCGATCAAGCTCCAAGACAATCGTGCCAACTCTGAAAAGCAGGAATCCGACACGGTATTCTTCGGCGATAATCATGCCCTTCTAACCGCTTACTCTACAACTGGTATCTGCATAGATAGCTATCATCTGGCACTAGAGAAAGGCACTCGCAATGACGCGTTCAACGGTTTCATCAAGCCGAATCTAAACCTCAGAATTTGCCCTGGCCACACATTAGAAGCTCTCTCAGAACTTTCGAAAATAAAAAAGGATACAATCTTTAGGAGCGAGAGGCCTAAACCAACTCCAAATGCCTCCTTCCACTATCTGGATCTCGGAGCTCACGACCTGTCAATTCAAGGTGTAGAACTAGATTCGCCTTTTCCCTCGCAAGAACTCAGTTCGACTTCCGACTACATACTGCTCTATCACAACGCAATCCATCAATTCTATTCGAGCGAAAATATAAAGAACGGCAAACACATCCTGGACTCCAAGGTTTCGCTAAGCATCCCAATTCCGACGTTCATCCACACCCAAGCGGGGAAATGCCATCTTGAATTCGAGCACGCCTTGAGAGAGACAGTCGGGCGACTTTTCGGCGTAAATAGATTCGCGAAGCCTACAGCTCCTTTAGACATAAATGAAATTGAACGAATGCTGAAGAATATTGGCGTTCATGCCTCAATCGAAAGAGCTATAATATACTTATTCAATAACTACTACAAAGCTCTCAACGACCCTCAACTATTCGCCAACGTTCTTGATCTATACGATGTTTTTTTGACTATAGTCAAATGGCTGAAAATCAATGATAGCCATCTATCCTCCAAGCAATCGCAATCCTTCGGGAATGGGCACTACGGATGCATCACCAACAAAGAATCGAACGAGCTTTCAAAATACATAACTAGTATTCAAAATGCTCTCACTCAAAGGACTCTCCACACGGCCGAGAGTGTGGAATTCCCCGATTCAAACATCGATTTGCGAGGTGGACTAAACCAACTCCTTTCCGCGGCTGATATCACGTTGAAATGTCCTCTTTTTATACTAAGAGAAGGCCCCCCTGATGGGTCAGTCGGAGGAATAGCCTCCATATCTATCAACCCTGGTCCAATCGTCCACCACCTCCCCTCCCTCTATTCGGAAAAATTCTATGCTTGTGACATATCAATGAGCGTAGAGCATTTGATACGTCCAAGCACTTTTTGTTTTTATCTCCATGAAGTAGCCCATCTCATTTTTCGCGAATTCATGGAAAAGGATGCGATCGAATACATTTCGGAATGCTACTCTGAAAGCAGTCCAGAAAAAAAGATAATCGCCCTGGAAAGATCAGAGGAAATCTTCGCAGAAATGTTCGTATTCTATTCCGTTTTTCAAAATGACTGCGACTTGTATTTGCAATACTTTACTTCGTCATATTGGCTAGACCCTTCTAGCAATCAAGAAGATCCTGACGAGAGTAAGACGCTCCTAATGGACACCCTATTTCGAGCTTTCTGTGTTGTGCATTTTATCGGTGATCGCAACTTCGAAAAAGCCACCTGTCATCCGCAGGATGCATGGAATGAATTCTGCCTTAAAATGAATTCAACTCCGCCTTGCCACTTGGATTTCGACGATCTTTGGAATAATCATGACCTGAAAGGAGAATATGAAGTCTTGTTCAAGAAACTCTATAGTGATATATTCGGAATCTGCATAAGTATGTCGGAAGTCATAGTAGATACTGTCGACAATTATTTTGCCAAAAAACTCGATCCAGACAAAGGCGAAAAAGACCGCTACGATAAAATAATTGAAGAATGCCTTGAGAAAGGACGTCCAATTATCCGGTGCCTAAGCGAAAGAACTCCTGAAAAGAATGCCAGAGATTCCTATGTAGATTCCTTCTATATCGTCAGAAGGCTGCTTTTTGGTCATCTAAAGTCAGTATACAGCAAAGAGATGCTAGACAGGAAAAATAGTGAAATCTTCATCCCAAGAAATCCAAAGACGGGAGATATAGAATTCAAGAGTGGCGATAGATACTCGAAACTGCTTCTAGATAAGAGAAAAAACGCGTTTTTCGTCGCGGACACTCAAGAAACCGGCAATGTTATTCTCAGGAAAGTAGTTATGACAAAGACATTTTGGGAGATTTCTAACAATTTACGTTCCAGACGTCTTATTCAAATACTAAAAGAATGTTGGGATTTTTAGAAAGGTAGTTAATCTTCATTGATCTCCAATTTTATTTGGTTTGAAGAGAGATTGTTTTGTAATTCTTTATTGAGAGTTGGACAGAATTCATAAAAAGCAAAGCTTAGGACTCTCGTTCTGAGCTTAGTAGCTTATCTGCTCCTTCGTCTAACTCAGGAGAGTCAATTGTTAAAAAATCATTGGCAGCTCTCACACACCTCAGGCTCTTCCGCGGTCGCTACTTTTTTTGCTACGATGCCTCTTAACTCTTTTTTGGCTCCTACGGTAGCTTTTTCGATGTTGGAGGCTCCTAGAGTTCTGAGGTAGTAGGTAGTCTTCAAGCCATGACGCCAGGCGGCGCGGTACATGTGGGACAGGGTCTTCATGTCGGGGCTGGCGAGGAAGAGGTTGACGGACTGGGATTGATCGATCCACTTCTGGCGTCTTGCCGCGGCCAATACAAGCCAGCTGTAGTCGACGGCGAAGGCGGTCTTGTACTTGAGCTTGAGGTCTTCGGGAACGGTTTCGATCTCGTCGAGTTCGCCGTCGAAGTACTTGAGGTTGTCGAGCATCTCCTTGCCCCAGAGGCCGCGAGCCTTGAGGTCGCGCACTAGGTGCTGGTTGAGGATGATGAACTCGCCGGAGAGGTTGCTCTTGACGAAGAGATTCTTGTAGGCGGGCTCGATGCAGGGGCTTGTGCCGGTGATGTTGGAGATCGTCGCGGTGGGGGCGATGGCCATGACGTTGGAATTACGCATGCCGTGCTTGGCGATCTTCTTGCGAATCGGGGACCAGTCTAATTTGCCGCCACGAGGCACATCGACGACTTCGCCGCGATGCTCTTCGAGAAGGTCTAAAGTGTCTTGAGGCAGAAGGCCGCGATCCCACTTGGAGCCTTTGTAGCTGCTGTAGGCGCCACGCTCAGCCGCCAGGTCGCTGGAGGCTTCGATGGCGTAGTAGGCGATGGCTTCCATGATCTCGTCGTTGAATTCGACGGCTTCCTGTGAAGCGAAGGGGATGCCCTTCATGTAGAGCGCGTTTTGCAAGCCCATGCAGCCGAGGCCGATGGGACGGTGGGCCTGATTGGAGCGGCGAGCGGCTTCGGTAGGATAGTAATTGATGTCGATCACGTTATCGAGCGCTCGAATAGCCATGTAAATGGTTTCGCGAAGCTTCTTGTGATCGATCTCGCCGTCCTTGTCGATGTGCTGATCGATGATGACCGAGCCGAGATTGCAGACGGCGGTCTCCTCCTTGCTGGTGTTGAGCGTGATCTCGGTGCAGAGATTGGAGGAGTGGATAACGCCGACGTGGTCCTGCGGCGAGCGGAGGTTGCAGGGATCCTTAAAAGTGATCCAAGGGTGGCCGGTTTCGAAGATCATGCGAAGCATGCTTTTCCACACTTCGATGGCGGGCACTTCGTTGCCGAAGATCTCGCCTTTAGCGGCTTTGGCTTCGTACTCGACGTATTTTTCCTCGAATTCCTTGCCGTAGGTGTCGTGCAGCTCGGGGACTTCGCTGGAACGGAAAAAGGTCCAGCCTTGGCGAGCTTCCATGCGCTTCATGAACAGGTCAGGAATCCAGTTGGCCGTGTTCATGTCGTGGCAACGACGACGGTCGTCGCCGGTGTTCTTACGCAGCTCGAGAAAGTCGTAGAGATCGTTGTGCCAGGATTCCAAATACGCGCAACCGGAGCCGCGACGCTTGCCGCCTTGGTTGACGGCGATGAGCAGATCGTTGTGCAGCTTGAGGAAGGGGATAATGCCCTGGCTCTCGCCGTTGGTGCCGTTGATGTAGCTGCCAGTGCCGCGCACGGAGGTCCAGCTGCCGCCTAGGCCACCAGCCCACTTGGAAAGGTAGGCGTTTTCGGCGATGCCGCGCTGCATGATGCCTTCGATGGAATCGTCCACGTAGTAGAGATAGCAGGACGAGAGCTGCGAGTGGCAGGTACCGGAGTTGAAAAGGGTGGGGGTGGAAGAGCAGAAGCGCCGGCTCTTGTAGAGCTTGTAGAGGCCTTTGGCCTTTGTTTCGCGTTCCTCTTCGGAGTGGAAAAGGCCCATGGAGACGCGCATCCAGAAGAATTGTGGAGTCTCGATGCGACGCTGCTGCTTGGGGTTGGTTTTGTCGATGATCAGGTAGCGGTCGTAGAGAGTCTGGATGCCGAGGTAGTCGAAATCGAGGTCGGCGGTTGGATCGATCTCCTTGGCCAGAGCCGTGATGTCGTAGTCCTTGAGCTTGGGATTGAGTCGCCCGATCATGATGCCGTGGCGGACGTACTCCTTGAATTTCTTGATGTGGAACTGCTTGAGAGCTCGAACGCCGTCCTTGACGATGTCCCAGCCAAGGACTTCTTCATAAATATAGGAAAGCTGGATACGAGCGGCGAATTTAGCGAAGTCGGCATCCTGCTCGATGAGGGTGCGGGCGTTGAGCGTAATGGTCTTTTGGAGACCCTCCTCGGTGATGTCGTCGAAGATGGAGCGGCGCAGTTCGGTTTCGATCTCCTCGGCGTCGAGGCAGAGATCGAGGCCGATCATAGCGAAATTGATACGCTTTTTGAGGTCGATGCCGTCCCAGAAGAAGGTGGAGCCGTCAGGGTTCTTGACGACGATCATGGAGTTCTGTTCAGGCGTGTCCTCGGACTCCTGAGCCTCGAGTTCGCGACGAGCGCGACGCTGGGCTCTATATAGAATGTAGTGCTCGGCCACCTTGAAGTGGCCTTGACGCATGAGTTCCTCCTGCACCATGTCCTGCACTTCCTCGATCTGCACGAAGGCTTGGCCGGAAGCGAGGAGTTGCTCGGTGATGGCCTTGGCGATGTTGAGGGCCGGATCGGAGTTCATCTCCAGGGTGAGGAAAGCTTTTCTCACGGCGATCTCGACCTTTTCCGCCTTCCAGGGCACGACTTGGCCATTGCGCCGAATGAGTCGGAGCGATTTGAGACCGAGATTGTGGTCGGCGGCGAGTTTGCGTTGGCGGTTCATGAGCATGCTCTTGGCCACGTCGTAGGCGTCGTTGTCGACCAAGGTGCGTTCGATAATGTCGTAGACTTCGCTTAGACCGAAACGGGACTCGCGGGTTGCCTGGGATTTGCTTTCCAGTTTGTCGCAGACCTGATTGGCGACGGACTTGACCCAATCGCGATTCTGTTCGGTGAAAATGTTCTTCTCGTTTTTGGACAGCAACACATTGGTCAAGGCGCTGCCGATGGTATCCATGATCTCGCTCTTATCGAAGGTAGATTCTCCCTCATGGGTCACAACGTGAATAACCGCTGCGCTGGACTCCTGGGGTTCAAGACCCTGACGCCAATCGAACTCCGGCTTCTTTTCGCGAGCAATGGAGACGAAACGCTTCAGGGCGAGATCTTCTTCGAGATTGGGATTGATCATGATTCTAGGTAGTGGGTCTTAGGTGACAGGTTGTTGGTTTATTACGATGCGGGTCCGCCTTCGTCTATTGGGACTACGGCGTGACATGTAGGCAATTGGCAGCGAAGATGGATTGGACTAACGTTTACGTTTCGATGTAGCTATAATTTGGCTACGAGATAGACCTGGTCGGGAGGAATTAAAGATCGTCGTCGTCCTCGATCTCGAGCGACGAGGCTTTCTGGTATTCGGTGACGCGACCTTCGAAGAAGTTCTGCTCCTTCTTGATGTCCATCATCTCGGCTAGCCAAGGCAGCGGATTTTGGACGTTGCCGACGAGCGGATCGAGGCCGCAGCCTTCGAGACGCCGATCGGCGATGTAGTCTATATAATGTACGAAATCTTGTTTGCGCAGGCCGATGGAGTCGACTGGCAGGCAGTCTTCGATGAATTCCTTCTCCAGTTTGACCGCTTCGGCCATGGTGGCGCGCAGCTCTTCCTGGAATTCCTCGGTCCAAACGTCGGGATTCTCTTCGATGAGGTCCATGAAGAGATTGCGGAAGAGCTCGATATGGTTGGATTCGTCGCGGAGGGTATAGCGGAACATTTCGCCGATGCCGCGGAATTTGTTTTGCCGATACAAGGAGAGCACCATGCCGAAGAGGCCGTAGAACTGGGTGCCTTCCATGCACTGGCCGAAAATGAAGATGTTCTTGGCCAGCTTCTGCTTGTTCTCGGTGAGACTGAGATCGGTGTCGCCGCGCAAGGCATGAGAAGCTTCGGTAACGAACGCGTTCTTCTTAACGATGGTCTCGACGTCCTCGAACATGGCTTCGCATTCGTGCGGATTGATGCCCAATGAGCTGATCATGTAGAGCAGGGAGTCGGCATGCACATTCTCTTCATGAGCATGGCGGCCCAGTACCAGCTTGAGCTCCGGAGCGGTGACCTGCTCGCGCACGACGTGTAGGATATTATCCCCTACAATGCCTTCGGCGGCCGAGAAATAGCCAATGCCCATCATGATGATCCAACGCTCGACTTCGTTGACGATGGTCTGGTCTTTCCACTGCTCGATGTCCCGATTCATGATGACATCCTCAGGCTCCCAGTGGTTGGCTTTCATGGTCTTGTACAGGTCGTAGGCCCAATGGTACTTGAGGGGAAGCAGGTTGAAACACATGGATTGACGACCATTGATGACGCGTTTTTCCGCAAACGCCTTTTCCGCTTTTTCCTGGTCGAGTACGAAGGTCTTGTTGCCAACTGTATAAGCTTTATCCATGGACAAAAAAAGTGATTTTCAGACAGTGATTCTTAGTGAGATGATGGTGAGGATTTCCGAAGAAGGAGGGAAAGGGAACACAATCGCCGAGGTCTGGCGAATGTAAGTTATTTTAAGTTATCCACTTCTTGCTAACCACAATATGGAGTGGCATTTTCAAAAGGGACCACAAGATATTGCGGTTAAAACGAGCTCGTCAACGAGTTTGTACGAAAAAAATTGCTAAAAAAAGCGGCCTGGAGTGGCGATTTTTCAGCTAAGAATTTCGTTATCAAGCGCTTGCCCATGAAACGCTATCGTCACGAAAAAATTGTCCAAAATTTAGAGAGAATTCTCGGCCGAAATTTCCGGCTGATTTTCGACTTCCAAAGGCTCCGTATTCGTCTCGCTAGGACTAAATAATCGTATTTTCGGTTCGGAAAGACTGCCTGTCACGCGAACCTCCATAAAACGCGACACGGGATCGAGCACGATGGCCAGCAATGGGACGATGGGCATTTGGCTGTTGCGAAACGGGAAGAGCTTCGCCTTGAAGTCGAGCGACTCTTCTTCGAGGTCGTAATTGCCATCGCTGTTGATTTGAGCGATTGGTCCGGTGATTCGCAGATCGGGAAAATCAAGGTAGCGTTTGCGAGCCTCGAAGGCTCCGTGGGCCTTATCGAACTTCAGGGTGGTAAAGCGAAACGGGGTGACTTCCATGGCTTTGGAAAGGGCGCCGAAGAGCTGGAATTGGTAGAGGTTCGCGTTTTCGATTTCGTATTCACCTTTTCCTACATAGGACTGGGAATCCCCTACAATTCCCTTGCCGGCAAACGAGGCGTTGAGGATGCCGTCGTAGGCGATGAGCTCTTCTCTATCGATCGGCTCCTCGAGGTCGTCGGGCTCGCTGGCTTCGAAGTAATCGACCGCGGCGACGAGACTCTTGCCGAAGTTGGCCTCTTCCAAGGTGGTTTCCAGATCGATCACGTCGTCTACGATTACCGCTTTGGCTTTAAGGATGCCTCCTCCAACGCCACCCAGTCCATTATCCACCGTGATGATGTCGTTATCGATGTGGACGTCGGCCTTCACGCTCTCGAAAGGAAAGTCGAAGAAGATCAGAGGCGAATCGGTATCGAGCCGTAGATCGATGTCGTATTCGTAATCGTCGCGTATTCGTACGTTGGAGGCGCGCGCCTGGATTTTGGGAGGGATTTCGTACTGGTAGGGCTCCAGGATGTCGGCCGTCTCCTCGCGGACTTCGTTGATGACATCCGGTCCGATCATGACGTCGATGGTCGATTCAACATCGACCCATAGACCAGCGAGCTTCTCAATGCCGTCACGAGGATCTCTGGCCATGGCGATTTGGGCTTCTCCCTCCAAGTAGCCCTCCTTTCGCTGTATCTCCATGTCGTAGAGATCGAAATAGTAAATCTTGTTGAAGAATTTGGTTCGGATGGACTCCATTTCGTGGCCGCGAATCGTTACGTTTTCGCCTTCGAATAAACCCGTCAGCTGGAAAGTTTGCGGCTGGAGGTGGATGGCGCTGGTATCCATCAAAGCCCGAAAGCCGTTTTCGGGAAAAATGAAATTATCCCAGTAGTTGTCCCACCAATCTGGAAACCATCCATTGATGGTCTTCGGGTTGAAATGGCCGTCGATGAGGAAGCGTCGCTTTTTCGTTTCGGGATTGAAACCGATGGACATCCAGCCGTGCTGAGGACCGCTTCTTACCCAGAGGTCTTCGACCAGTATATCGTTCCCTTCTATTTTCGCTCGAGCGATGGCGTTTTCGAACCGAGCCTCGGAAGCGATGATCACGTCTGAGACCAGATTCACTCGAGCTTCGCTTGGTTGTACCGATTCGTCGAATACAGCTTGAATTGCCACCTCTGCAGGGCGTCCGGGAATCGTCACGCTGCCCAAGCTTAAGTCCGTAGCATCGTTGACCAGATCGATAGTCGATTGATCTAGCATTCCTTCTAATTCGGCGACTCCTTGGAGCTTGCTCAAGTCGCCTTTAAAATAGCCACTCCAGGCTTGATTGCCGATAGACGCGACTGCGTTTAGATCGATGTCTCCGTCTTCAATGAAGGCAGCATTCCCGATAAAACTGCCAAGATCCGTTTTTCTGGCCAAGAGGTTCCCCGCAGCGATAAGCATTTCTGCGGGATACGGGTTCGCTTTGTTCGGCGTTTCCTTCCAATGGGCAAGTGAAAAGACGCTTCTCGCTGCGTATCCATTTTTTAAATTCAGTCGCTCTGCTCGCAGGCGAGCGGTTAGTCCGGGGTTTGGAGCTGTTTCCACTCGAGCTGACAGCCATCTGGCGTCTATTCCACTCTGATGAACCATTTTTTCGGCGAAGGCGTCGACAACGGCAGTTTGCCCTTCGCTTCTAGAATGTATCAACGAAATGGATGCGAATGGATTGGTAGCCATTCCCAATTGGTCTCTGACTTTCCAAACCTGTGGCAGTTTCTTGAAAAGGTCATTGGGTGTGATGGCCGGGGCTTCCTGGCCCCTTCGGGACTTATAGATTTCCGAACCGATTTCTCCAGAGGCGAACAGTTTGGCGTTGCCAAATCTGAGTCTGCCGAAAGAGAGCTTCCAATGTCCTCTTCCACGCTCGGCGTGAAGATCGATGTCCTTGAAAACCACTTCAGGTAGACCGGTAGGCGATAGGACAGGTGGTGCCTTTAAAACGCCACCCGTTATAGAAGCTTCGTCCAGCTTAATATGGCCGACGAGGGCTAGAGCCATGTCGATCTTGAAACTCATTCGTTGAGCTTCTCCGATGACGGCCTCGAAGTCCTTGGATTCGATTTTCGGGGAATCGATGGTTATGCGACCGTTGGGGCGAAGCCGGATGCCATCCATTTTCAACGCCATGTTTTGGGCGGTGAGATTGCCTTCTAGCTCCTTGATGAGAAATTGCGGTACCGGAAGCTCGTCTAGGGTAGAAACATAGGCCGTCAAGCAGGTGATTATAGCGAGGACTACAACAAAGACTGTATACAGAAAATCCAATACAGCTTTGCAGCAAAGGCGAGCGCCAAGCCAGGCGAACCTCCCTGCAGTCATCTCTTCGCCCATAATCTATTTCTACTACGGAATTGCGGCAGCCTCAGTTTCGCTTTCGGCGATTTCGCTTCCGCTAGACTCGGAAATTTCGCCTGCCGTGTCGTCGAAAGGCGTCGCAGGCAACTCCCTCTTCACGCGATCGAAAACGATTGAGGTGAAGGCATCGATAAAGATCTGCTCGAATTCGAAAACGATGTCGTCCTGGGCAGACCCGCCCAGAAGCAAAGGACCTCCCGTTAGCTGTGAGATCTCGAAATCCTTGGTCAACGGCGTTGCCGCTTGACCGTCCTTGGGCTGTATTTCGGCGACGAGCTTGTAGGCCCAGGGACTCGACTGCCCCATAATGTCCACTTGCTCCGCATAGCCTCTTGGACGAAAATTTCTAGCCCTCAGGTCCTGGAGCAGCGTGGCGATGACGGCCGCCGACGAGTTTCCAAATTGATCGCCGCTGGCGCTGAAAATTTCGACCCCCTCCGGAAGTTTAGCTATGGCCAGCCGGGTTACGGCCATCCCCGGCGGCGTCTGGTAGATCGATCTGTCTCGATACAGGTGCATCTCGTCGCCGATGCGAGATAAGGCGTCATCATAAACTCGATACACGAATTCGCTGTCTTCCAGTTTTATATAAGTTTCTCTATCGCTGGTTCTGTCTCCGATGCGAATCGTTTTCGTCACCGGAAGCGGCTTTTCTCCCGGCAGGTTGGGTTGGCCTAGGGTCGTTATCCTAATAGCCGACTGTCTGACATTCAATCCGTATTCTTCTAGCTCGATGGCGGCTGGAGCGTCGTTGACGAATCCCGTATCCGGAATGGCTTTCAACTCTCCTAGCCACTCCAAGGCCTCGGCGATTGCCTGGCTGTCTCCGGTGTGGCTTTCAAGACCTTGATCCGTGTCATGTCGCTGTACCTGCCATTCTCCGTTCTCCAGTTTGAGCAGCGAAAGATAAACCGACTCTCCTCGCAGGAAGGAAACCGATGAAGCCGTTTTCGGATCGATGGCTAGAATTCTGCGGTCGCGAAGTTTCGTTTGAGCGGTTTCCAAGGTATCTAGAAAATCGATACCGATTTGAAAAATGGCGGATCGATCCTCTCTCTTGGCAAATCTGATTCTTGGATTCGATTCGGCTACTGCATCTCCGATATCGAGAACTTCGCGGCTTTGGTCCGTTTCGATGACGATGCGAGCAATCGGATTCTGCAGCCCGAAGGGAGAGAGGTCGGCCGATTCGGTCTGCTCGATGCGGCTGACTTCAAGAGCCAAAACGCGATTGAGAAAGGCCCTCACTGCTGCTGAGTCCGCTCGGGTGCTGATCGGAGTTTCGAACTCCCAGGCATCGTCACGTTTGGCTAGGCGGGTTCGGCTGGCGTTGCGCATATGCACATTCCATAGATCCACCTCGAATATGCCCGCTTCGAATACCTTGGAATCGCGCAGTATTTTCTCCTCGATGAGGAGACTGTCTAGCAAGTTGCGGTTGACGACCTGGATCTCTTGTCCGTCGACCGAGAGCAGATAGAGGTTGTTGCCGGTTGCCGTCGCTTTTCCTATCCCTAAAGCGAATCGTTCGTCTCCTGTGCCTGCCGTTCCAAATTCCATGGTCAAATCCGGCGGATCGAGCCCATAGTCCTTGAGGGAGGAGCCGGCTTGCTCGAGTTGGCTGACCTTGAAGCTTACCTCCTCCTTGAGAAACCTGATTTGGGAAAGAATCCGCTCGATGGCAAAGTCGTTGGCCGGCCACTGATGAGGCGCTTCAAGCATCCATCTCTTGTCGTCCTTGGATAGAACGATCTCTTCGCCTGTCCCCGTTTTTACGATACGCAGATAATTTATCTCCGCTGCCAGGGGGCCGAGAACGTTCGTATTGTCTTCGGGCCCTTCCTCCATGTTGCTCCACGGGTCGATGTAGAAAATGTAGACCAGCAACCCCAGAAGGATGACGAGAAGCGTAAGGGTGATTTTGAGTCTCATGGAGGTTCTAGTTGCGTCGCGCGAGATAGACCGAAAGTCCGAGCAGGCCAATCAGCATTGGCGGGCCTAGCCAAATCAGATGTCGCGAAATCAGCAGCTGTTCAAGGCTTAGATCCAGTTTGGATTTCTCGATTTGCCGGGATGGAATATTCAAACTCGCCATGCGGTCGATCATATAGTTGGCCGCGTTGACGAAGAAAGGCAGATTTCCTAGAGAGTGTATGTGATTATTCGATACGAAATTAGCGGTTCCCGTCACGAGAAGCTTGCCACCCGGGATACTGATGCCAAGCGAGGAGTCGACGTTCCTTTCTGCAATAGTCGCGATCATAATGGGAGCCAGCAAATCAATATTCTCGTCCAGTGACGGGGGAGCGGCATTGAGACGATAGGATTCCCGGTAGGACTTTTCTCCCCAGCTGTCCTTCGAGGTTCTCATCAGCTCCGTGACTTTCAGCGAATCGTCAATAGGTCTTCCTGGGTCGGCTCTTACCGAAAGGGCCCGGTCGGACACCAATGGCAAGTAGTGCTTGGACAACTCCTTGGTGACCGCATGGCTAGCATGGAAACTTTTGATCATCAGGTCCCCACCTTGGGTTCTGCGATTCCGATCGTTTTCGATCACCACCACGTCATCCGCCAAAATCCCCCAATCGAAAAACAGGTCTTCCAAGCCGTGGTCCACCTCGGGTTCCAATAGGATCATAACCCTCCCTGATTTTTTGTTCAAATAGGATTTCAGAGCCTCTTGTTCCTGGGGTAGACAGCGTGTTTGCGGACCTGCCATCACGATCATGGCCGCGTCGTCAGGAATGGGCTCGGGGCTCGTCAAGTCGATGGTTCTAATGTCGAAATGGAGGTCCAGCTCGTCGAACAACTGGGACGCTCCACGACCTGCCGAGAAGTCGGTTAGGCTCATCTCTCCGTGACCGGTAGTAAAATAGATTGCGGGGTGATCCGACTCGGAAAGTTCTAGTATCGATCTCGTGAATACGTTCTCGCCTAGAAACTCCCTGGATTCGCGATCGCGACTCGAATACAACTCGTTGAGAAATACCCTCCGCGGGGTTGCCGTTCCCGAACGAAAGACGATGATATTCTCCTGCTCGATGCCAAGATCCTTCGCTCTTCGCGTCTGCCGATAGACATCCAGATATTCCACGTCGATTTTATTCGACCCCTTGTTTCTAGTGGCGAATTCGAATTCGCGCAGAAGAGCTTTAATGTCTTTGAGCATCTCCTTGTGAAAGGGGTCGTTGGAGCCCTCGGGCAGCGTTACGATCACGTCTACCGGCCGATCAAGCTTTTCCAGATAGGCGAGGGTCACGGCCGAAAGGGTGAAGGTGCGATCCCTGGTCAGATCCACTCGTTTATAGTGGATCATCGCAATGTAGTTGACAGCAGCGAGTATCAAGAAAACGAGTACGAATTGAATCGCCGCATGCAGGCGATCTATCCATCTATTGGACTGGTAGGACTGAACGAGGTCTTCGGCCATTAGCAAGCCCCCTCTCTGTATTCCAGAACAAGAATGCTGATGAAGAGAAAGGCAGTGGCGCAGCTTCCGAATAGGAAGAACGCTCGAGTGTCAATCACTCCGGACGAGAAATCCAGCATGTGCTCCATCACGTTGGCATGTTCGGCAAGCGTCTCGATCCAAGCTGGCGGATCCGGCAGTATGATGGCCATTTCATTAAGATTACTGCCTAGTACGATAAAAGCGAATACGAGAGAGAAGCTGACAATGCCCGCGATCAATTGGCTTCGCGTAAGCGAGCTGGCGAATATGCCTAAACTGAGAAAAAGGGTGCCGCTGACAGCCAAGTACAGGTAGCCTCCAATAATTGGATACGGATCGAATAGCTTTGGATCTCGAGCGAAGACGTAGAAGAGGGCATGAAAGCTTCCTGTCAAAATCCACAGCATCAAGTAGTATAGGTAGCCTGCAAAGAATTTAGAAAGGACGACTTCCGTTGCCGTCACGGGAGTCGTCATCAACGTCTCTATCGTTCCGCTGTTTCGCTCCTCGGCAATGCTTTTCATCGTCAGTAGAGGAACCATGAAAAAGACCGGTACGAACCATAGCCTGAAAAAGGTTATCGAAGGGCTTTCGTCCTGAGGGTTCTTGGCGAACTCGTCTAGGATGGCTTGAAAGAAGAAACCGATAATGAGGAGAAAGAGAAACGCGGCGATGTAGGTGCCGGGATTGATGAGAAGTTTCCACAACTCGTTACGAAGCAGCGTAAAGAAGTGTCTCATGTTTTCACTTACAACTATCCGACTGCCTTAACGGTGTCCCGCTTATCGGCGTTTTCCTCGATCTTCATTTCATTCTCTTCCGAGGATTCGTGAGCCAGATCCGTTTCCACCGTCTCCCAGCTTCTTCGAGTGGCCGCAAGAAAGACTTCTTCCAGTGGAGCCTTCTTTCGTTTGAAAGATCTGACGCGAAGGAGGGGATTATTCGCCAGTCGATCGAAAAGGATTTCTCCATAGTCGCGTTTTCCTTGTATGCGGATCTCCACGTTGGAGAAGCCTTTCTCATCGGGTTCGCCAAAATTTTCTATCTTCATGTCTGGAGCCACCTTCAGTAGGGCGTCGCTAAGATCGACCGGCTTTCCATTCATCTCCAGCTCGTAGGATGTAAAATTAATGAAGGTCTTGCGTAGCTCCCTGGGGGATCCTTTGCCGACGATTTTGCCGTGGTTGATAATGATAATCTGATCGCATGACATTTCGATTTCCGGAAGTATGTGGCTCGAGATAATGACGCTCATTTTGCCACGAAGCCTAGCGATCAAATCTCGGATAAGAATGACTTGATGCGGATCGAGCCCAATAGTGGGTTCGTCCATGATGATGACTTCCGGATTCGCCAGAATGGCGTCCGCTATGCCTACCCGCTGACGATAGCCTTTGGAGAGCTTTCCTATGATTCTACTCTTGGCTCGTTCCAGATCGCAGCGTTGAAGAACCTGGTCTATCCTTTTATTTCGGTCCTTGGCTGGAATCTCCTTCAGCTTGGCTCTCCATTTGAGGTACTCCTTCACCCTCAGCTCTTGGGGCAGGGGATTGTTCTCCGGCATGTAGCCAATGCGGCGTTTGATGTCGTGCGGATGACAGGCGACGGGTATGCCGCAGATTCTCGCGATGCCTGAGGTAGCCTGCGAGTAGCCCGTGAGAATGCGCATGGTGGTACTCTTGCCGGCTCCATTAGGACCCAGAAATCCGACGATCTCTCCTTTGGAGACTTGGAAGGATATGCCGTTTACAGCCTGGAGCTTGCCGTAACGCTTATGAAGATTTTCTACTTCGATTGTGTATTCCGGAGGTTCCACAAGCTTTGCGATGTATAAAACGGATTTCAGACCATTGTGGCGATGAAAACGCCGCGCGCGCGAGTCACAATTTCCAATAAATAGTACGGTCTATGCCAAGGGGGCGGTTTTAATCGATTTCTCTTAAGACGGGTAAAGTAGACCTTGTGTTCATTTTTCAAGGGTAACCTCTCCCGCGCGCACGTGAAATTTGGATCCATCTTCCCCTTCGACAATCAGGGCACCCTGGCTATCAATGCCTCTTGCGATGCCGGAAATGCGAGCCTCTCCTTGCAAAAGACTCACGGATTGGTCCTTCAGCGAATCGTATTGCGGCCAGCGATTTATGAGTTCCGAACGATGCTTGTCTTCTAGAAACTGCTCGTAGGCCAGCGTGATTCGCCCGCAAAGCGCGGCGCAAAGGCGGTTAAGATTGGTCTGTTGATCTGTCTCCTGAAAGATCGAGGTGGCGCTCTCTTTCAGGGCTTCCGGCCAGTCTTCCGCCTTCCCATTCACATTCAAGCCGACCCCGAGGACCAGCTCTCTGGTCTGATCGGCGTCCATCCGAGCTTCAGTGAGGATTCCGGCCACTTTTTTCCCTTCGATCTGCAGGTCGTTCGGCCATTTTAGTTTTGAGGCCACTTGGCAGAAAGCGTTGATGCACTCGCATAGGTTGATTCCCATCCATAAGGTAAACGAAGCGAGTCGGGAAGGGGATACATTCGGACGGAATCCGAACGACATGTAGAGGTTGCCATTGGGGGGACTGTGCCAAGAGCGTCCCAGTCGACCTCTTCCTTCAGTCTGCTTGTGGCTAAAAACCGCAAACGGAGCGTCTTCGCTCATGGCTAGGAGTCTTTCCGCTTCGGAATTAGTGCTGTCCGTTTCCTCCAAGACGATGATGCGCAGGCCGTTGGCCGATCTAGGCAACGAAGCCTTGACGAGAGCTTCATTGAGGAGGCTGGGTTGCCGCGTGAGGCGGTATCCTTTGCTCCGGATCGCTTCGAAATCGAAACCCTGGGATCGCATTTTCTCCATGTAGGACCAGACGGCGACTCGTGAAATGCCAAGCAGTTCGGCCAATCGGCTTCCTGAAACGTAATCGTCGCCGATACCCAGCATCTCTCTAAGGATGATCACATCCTTTTCGCTGCTATCTGTAACGGGTGGCGGTAAGTTGTCGGTATCCACAAAACTTATTTTCGAATGCGTTGTACCCTAGTCCCAGTCCAGCCCAATGTCGACCCAATTGCTGTGATGAACCGTGGCGCCCGATGAAATGAAATCGTGGCCGATATCTCCTAGGGTTCCCAAATTCTCCAGGGTAACCTCTCCACTGATTTCCGTGATGATTCGGTCCTTAGTCAAAGTTCGCGCCTCTTTCAGCTGCTCTACCGAGAAGTTGTCGAGCAACACGATATCAGCCTCCGCTTTAAGAGCGATATCAATTTGTTCAATACAATCGACTTCGATCTCGATCAGCAGATTCGGATGGCGAGATCGTGAAACGGATATCGCCTCGGCGGCCGCCTTTTCAATATTCTCTCCCAGCGCGGCAAGGTGATTGTCCTTAAGCATGATCCGATCGAACAGTCCCATACGATGATTCCACCCGCCGCCGCAAGCCACCGCGTACTTTTCGAGAAACCGGTAGCCGGGCGTCGTTTTACGCGTATCCAAAAGTCGGGTAGACGAATCTTTCAAAGCCGCAACGTATTGGCTGGTCGTAGTCGAGATTCCACTTAGGCGTTGCAGGAAATTAAGCAGGGGTCGTTCAGCGGACAGAACGGAACGAAGAGGGCCTTGAATGGAAGCGATTTCCTGTCCTGCTTCAATCTGATCGGTATCGGATTTAAAGGCGGTCAAATGTAGCTCTTCATGGTATTGCTTGAGAAGTTCTTTCGCCAATTCCAGACCGCAGAGAGTCATTGGTTCGCGAGCTCTTAGGATGACGTTTGTCAATTCTGTATCTGGGACTAGATTTGACGAATGATCGCCTCGAGCTGCTGGCGGGTTCCTGAGACCGACACCTTGCAAGTCCTCGTCTTTCGCTGCTGCAATAAGCCTTCTTATTGGAGCGATATCGAGATCGTTCCAACGTATTTGCTGGCAACATTGATCGACTGTCGCTTTGGTTCGAGTCGGCGTCATTTCGTTATAAGCAGAAAGCCTTCATAGATTATTACAAAGGAAAAATCGATCATGACTTTTGAGGAATTCAAACAATCCATCGATAATGAGGCGGATCCAGACGCTTCGCTTGCGCCGCCTCTATTAGCTTTATGGCATGACGCCAAAGGCGATTGGGATAAGGCTCATTCGTTTTGCCAGAGTTCTGGGAGCGACTTGGATTGGGTGCACGCCTACCTGCATCGAAAAGAGGGCGACCTCTCCAATGCAGCCTACTGGTATCGTCGAGCTGGCAAACCTGAATTTGAAGGATCTCTGGAAGAGGAATGGCAATCGCTCGCGACTCATTTTCTCGCCTGACTGTATCGCAAGCGTTCCGATCGGATTCCGAGGAGACTATCCTCTGGATTTGGTAGTTCGATCGGCTTTAGATTTAGCAAAATTGTATCCAATTTTCGGTTACTTTTGACTAAAGCTAAATCCTTACCGCCACTGAGAACGCTTTAGTCTCACCTGGATGGACGAAGTGCAGCCCCACTTTATTCTCCGGACTATTCGGCGGTCCCATCCAGGGCTCGATACAGAAAAATGGCGAATCATCGGCTTCGGTCCAAGTGACGACTGCGTATCCAGGATCTGGGCTCAAATTCGTTCCCACTTCGATTTCCACTTTCGAGGCGTCCGCTAGGCACTCGCACGTTACGATTGAAGCGCTTAGCTCGTAGTGGATTCGGTCTACAAGCTCCGGATTGGCCAGAGAGTCCTCGTTTCGGAAACTCGTTACATGGTAAAGACTTCCATCCGCCGCATGACGGCAGGCCTTTTGGGCTGGGAGGACGATTTTATAATCCTTGCGGCTAGTTCCATCAATCCAAGGCAGAGCGAAATAAAAATGATGCCCCGGCGACCAGGGAATGGGTTGCTTGTCCCGATTCGTTAGACGAAGCTCGACGATAAGCTCTTTTTCCTCGAAGCGATATACGACATCGAAGTCGTATTCAAAAGGAAAGGATTGCTTTGCTTTGAGGTCAGGCAGAAACCTTGCCATGAAACCAGTCGCATCGATGCGACCGAGCTCGAAAGAGCCCTGCCTTGCCACCCCATGCATAGGCATGGGCCGGGAAGTGCCGGACGGATCTTTCCAATAATGAATGACTCCGCTGTCGAAAGTCCTGGCCGAAAACGGAAACAGAATGGGGTTGCCGCCTCTAGCTTTTATAAATTGAGAAGAGTCGTCGAGTTCCGGCCAACGGATGATGTCTCTGAAAGTTCCGTCAGCATAGGCGATATTCCAGTTCATTAGCCGAGCTCCACGTTCTGGCCAGGCAAGGAATGAGGAACCTCCGATTTGCCAGCGACGTATCACGCCATCTAAATACTCGACTTCTTCCATTTGCTAGACAGCTGAATCAAAAAGCGTTTTTCGCTGAGCGCCAAATGAATTCCTTTCTTTGCTCTACGAAGGCGCCATAGTGAACTCGCATCGAATCATTTGCTTACGTTCGGGGTCATTAATGGAGGTATATAACTAACAATGAGGGATAGATGCGTTCGCCATCGAAGCGGTCGAATAGACATCTTGCTTTTTAACAAGCCATGGCAAATGATGGAATACTAATGGAGAAAATGCTTAAAGCGCTTTTCCACTCTTTTTTTCTCTCCGCGATATCGCTGTCTATCTGTTTGGCCGATGAACAGGTTACGGACGATTTGACCGATCAGGCCACCGATGCCGTAAAGGAAGCGATCAGCAAAGCCAGCGATGAAATCGATAAAGCGGTTTCGAAAGAGGAGGCAGTTGGCGACTCGGTATCCATATATGTCATCCCGGTTAAGTCCGCTATCGGGAAGCCTACGCTATTCTCGATTCGTGGCGGCCTAAAAGAGGCCATTGAATTGGGCGCCGACGCGGTGATTCTGGATATGGATACGCCTGGCGGAGAGCTTGGCGTAACGCTGGAAATCATGAAAGCTTTGGACAAGTTTCCAGGGAGGACGATTACCTATATTAATGAAGAAGCAACTTCGGCGGGCGCCATCATCGCTTCCGTCACCAAGGAGATTCGCTTTGCCCCAAAGGCGACCATGGGAAGCGCCGAGCCGGTGACCGGGCAAGGTCAGGACATTGACGAATCGATGAAGCGGAAGGTCATCTCCTACATGAAGGCCAAGATACGAGCCTATACGGAACAGTATCCTTATCGTGGCGACGTTCTCAATGCCATGGTCGACCCCGAGTCCGAACTGAAGATTGGAGAAGAGGTTATTAAGGCAAAGGGCGAACTGCTTAATCTAACGGCATCCGAGGCCCACAAGGAATATGGAGATCCGCCAGTGCCGCTGCTTGGTTCCGGCATCCACGATACGATCGAGGACTTGGTCAAGGAATTGGGAGGTTCGGAAACCGTAAAACGCGTAGATTATGAGATTACCTGGTCGCTAAAACTGGCCGAGTGGCTGATGCTGCTGAATCCAATTCTGCTTGGCATTGCGGGATGGCTTCTGTTTGCCGAATTTCAAACACAGGGCTTCGGGCTCTATTTCGGGATCGCCATCGGATTGGTTGCGATCGTCTTCTTCGGTCATCATGTAGCAGGCCTTTCAGGACACGAGGAGCTATTGATTTTCGTCGCTGGGGCGGCGATGGTCCTGATCGAAATGCTATTCATGCCGGGGATACTCGTCTTGGCTATTCCCGGGATTCTGCTCATGATCGGCAGTCTCTTGTGGGGCATGGCCGATATATGGCCGGCGGAATCGCCTAATTTCGAGTTCACGTTGGATCTCTTTTTCAATCCGCTTCTAAACCTCTTTTTGGCGGCCGTCTTCGCCCTCTTCCTGCTCTTCGCCTTCCTTAAATTCATGCCTCGCTCCTTCGTTCTCGATAGACTCGTACTGAATAAATCGATACAAGCTAACACTCAAGACGATGAGACGAATGTTGGTGGAGCGCCTGATCAAGACGAACCTCAGGCAGGCGACATAGCCACGGTGGTCACGGACCTTTATCCAAGCGGAGAGATTGAAATAAAGGGTCAGCGATACGAGGCCCACATCGAAGTGGGATCGGCGGAGAAAGGAGATCAAGTGCGCATTACCGGTAAAGGCAATTTCGGTTTTCTTGTGGAGGAGATGAAAGGATGAGTCTTGTAGTGGGACTATTTGTACTCGGGGTTGCTTTGATAGCGATCGAAGTCTTCGTTCCAGGCGGGATCATTGGCATCATGGGTATTCTCTCCATTATTGCCGGTGTATTCGTTTCGTATTCGGAATTTGGGGTCAATGGAGTCTGGATTTCAGGTAGTGTCGCGCTTCTGCTTATGATTGCGGTTCTCCTCTTCGAGTTTCTCGTGTTGCCCAAAACGAAGCTAGGAGGACGTCTGTTTTTAAGAAAGGCTGTTGAAGGGACCAGCCAGCCGCCTTTGGCTGGGGACGATGATATTGGCAAGGAATGCGTGACGCTCACGACGCTATCGCCCACTGGTACGGTGCTCCTCGATGGGAAAAAAGTGGAAGCCGCTTCCAAGTCTGGCTTTATTTCCAAGAACGAAACTTTAAAAGTCGTTGGCAAAGACAATTTCCGAATCATTGTATCTAAATAACTACTCATGAATCTGTATACCATTCTGTTGATTGCGGCCGCTCTCGTAGGCCTCGTATTGTTTTTCATATTACTATCCTTCTTCAATGTTTGGTTGAAGGCATGGTTGGCTGGGGCTTATGTAGGGATTCCCAATCTAGTGGCTATGCGTTTGCGTGGCGTACCCTATGGATTGGTAGTCGATGCGCGAATAACGGCTGTTAAGGCCGGCATCGAGCTAACGGTTGACGAACTGGAAGCGCACTTTCTGGCCGGAGGAAACCTGATCCCAACGGTGCAGGCTATCATCGCTGCTAAGAAAGCCGGCCTGGATCTTAATTGGGATCGCGCTTGCGCCATCGATCTGGCGACCAAGGGCTCGGAAAAGTCGGTAGTCGAAGCCGTTAGGACGTCGGTTGATCCGAAGGTGATCGATTGTCCGCATCAGGAAGGTTCCAAGCGAACCATTGATGGGGTTGCCAAAGATGGTATCCAAGTGAAGGCCAAAGCTCGCGTAACCGTGAGGACCAATCTGGATCGATTTGTGGGTGGCGCGAAGGAGGAAACTATCATCGCTCGTGTGGGCGAGGGTATCGTCACTACCATTGGTTCGGCGGATTCCTACAAAGTGGTTTTGGAAAGTCCCGACACTATCTCTAAAGTGGTTCTTGAACGCGGGCTTGATAAGGGAACGGCTTTTGAAATTCTCTCGATTGATATTGCGGACGTGGACGTTGGCAGCAACGTGGGAGCAGCCCTACAGGAAGCGCAAGCCGAGGCCAACAAGAACATGGCTCAAGCCCAAGCCGAAATCCGTCGCGCTGCGGCGGTCGCTCTCGAACAGGAGATGAAGGCCAAGGTCGAAGAAATGCAGGCTAAGGTTGTTGAGGCTGAAGCGCAGGTACCGTTGGCAATGGCCGAGGCTTTTCGTAGTGGAAATTTGGGGATCATGGATTACTATCGAATGAAGAATATCGATTCCGATACTCAGATGAGACAATCCATAGCCGAACCTCAAAGCGGAGGTGGCTCTTCCTCGCCTCGCAATGACTAAATGGGCTTGAGATCATGGACGGGATTATAGATTTCGTTGTTAAGCTTCTCCCGATCATCATTGCCGTTCTCTATTTCCTCGGCTCGGTCAAGGGTCGAGGAAAGGTGGAGGAAGCTGAAGACGATCCGGAGGCGGCCGAAAGGGCTCGAAAAATCCAGGAAGAGATTCGCCGCAAGATTCTCGAGCGTCAGCAGAAGTCGCAACCTTCCTCGAGACCCGCTTCGCAACCCGAATCTCCTACTCTTCGTGAAACGCAACCTGCGCCCGAATTACGTCCCGCAGAACCGAAAAGCGCTCGCCAGACCGTCCCATCGCCCAGACCTCCCGTTCGATTGGAATCTGTCGAATCGACCTCTTCTGCGGCGGATATCTACGAACAGCAACGTCGTAAGATCGAGGCTGAACTCGAGAAATCCAGGGAGCTTCGTCGGCAAGCGGGAACCCCTGCCTCGACAAAGGCCAGTAATTCGCCTGTGTTTTATGGCGACTTGACTGCTTCATTCAACAGTCGCTTGAGAGAGGATCTTCGCGATCCGAATTCCATTCGCAAAGCGATTTTGCTTAAGGAAATTCTGGATACGCCTGTCGGTTTACGCCAATCCTCCTAATCCCCTTCCTCTTCTACTTCTCTTGTCTCCTGCTGGAATTAGATTAAGAAGACCACAAGGAGCTTAGCCCTTTACGGCGCCGCTGGTCAGGCCTGCGATGAATTCCTTCTGCAGTGTAAAGAACAGGATGGCTGGCGGAATGATGGCGATGAGGGTTCCGGCTAGGAAGACGCCGTATTCCTGTTTATAGACGTCGAGGTACTGGGAGAGTATTACGGGAACGGTTAGCTTTTCAGGCGATTGAATGAAAATCTGGGGTCCCAGAAAATTATTCCACGAACCTAGGAAGCAGATTAGGCAGAAAGCCCCGCTCATAGGGCGGACCAGCGGCATGATCAGGCTCCAGTAAATCTTGAATTCGCTACAGCCATCCATGCGTCCAGCTTCAATGAGGTCGTTGGGGATTCCAATGGTCGCTTGCCGAAAGAGAAACATTCCAAACGCGTTAGCCGAACCTGGAATAATAAGCCCCCAGTACGTATCTATCAAATCGATACGAACTAGCATTTCGTAAAGTGGGGCAAGCAGAATCATGCCAGGCAGCATCATGGTCCCGAGCATGAAGAACATGAGCGCTTTCTTGCCTGCGAAATCCAGCTTAGCCAACGCGTAGCCTCCCATGGAGCAGAACAGGAGCTGGACAATCGTGGTAGCGCAGGCGAGGAATATGGAATTGAATAGATATTGTACGAAATAGATTTCTCCTGAAATCGTTTGCTTTGGATTGGTAAGCAGACGACCGAAATTTCCTAACGTGACTTCGCCTTCCAGCATTTTACCTAAAGGCGGCAGAAACGTGTAGTCGTTAAATACTGAAGGATGCTTGAAGGCGGCGCAAATCAGCCAAGCGAAAGGAGTAAGGACAAGGGCGCATACGCCGCTTAGAATTGCCCATCGGAGATAGGTTGAAGGCAAACTGTTGTTAGCTGGCGCTAGGATTTTCAATACAATGAAAACCAGCAAGGCTAGGATAAGCGTGATATGCAGTGGAGAGATTGCCATTTTCCTTCTCTTGCTAGCTCTCTCTCGCCGTTCCGCTGATACGAACCTGTATGAGGCTGATGATCATTATAATGAATGTAAGTATCCAGCCAACCGCCGCGCCCATCCCGATGTCGCTATTGCGGAAGGCTTTGATGTAGAGATAGCCCACGATAGTCAGACCCGAGTTGTCTGGCCCGAAGTTCTGATTCGGGAAAAGATTATAGGGCAGCTCGAATAGCTGAAATGAGCCAATGGTACTCATGATAACAACAAATGTCGCCACGGGTTTGATGGCGGGAAGCGTTACATTTCGAAAAATCTGCCATTTGCCGGCCCCATCTATGGCCGCTGCCTCTTTGAGGCTTTCGTCTACATTTTGCAAGGCTGCCAGGAAGTAGACCATGTTGAACCCGACAAACAGCCAGAGGGCTATGAGCACCAGCGCTGGCATGGAGAGATGCGGATTCGAAAGCCAATCTACGTCCAAGCCCCAGCCTGAGAGTTCCTGGACGAATTTATTCACCACTCCGTACCGCTTGGTGAACATGACGCTAAACATGATTCCCACGAAGATCGGTCCCACTAATTGAGGGGAGAAGATCAGCAAACGAAAGAATCCCTTGGATTTGCTTTTGGAAACATTGAGAAGCATGGCCAGTCCCAACGAAATCGGTAGCTGTAGAAAGATCGAAAAGAAGGCGAAAACCGCCGTGTTCTTAAGAGCTTTGTAGAATACAGGATCGGTCAGGATGAAACTGAAATTCTTGAGGCCTATCCATTCTTTGGTGACAGGGTCATTGGTTTGCTGAAAGGCAAGCAGGAATGCGTTGATTAATGGATACACGAAAAACACGACGCTTACTAGCAAATAGGGCCAAAGAAAGATAAGCGGATTTGGCGCGAGTCGTCTTCCGTATGTAGTAGCCATTTCTTGTATCAGCTTTCTGGAGGAGGACGCTTAAGAAAAACGTTATGGTCGATTTCTCTCTGAAGCAGTTCGGTTTGCCTTTTCAATTGATCGCGAATGTAGTCGCGAAAACCCGCTTGGCCGCGATTCGAGTAGTAGAGGGCGGCATTGGCCAAGACGCCTTGGATTTGCGTTTTGGCCCCTGCATAGAAGGCGTTCAGGTGATTTGGCGGCGTTTGCGGAGCTAGGGCCACAAGAAATGCGCCCAGTTTTTGATTACTGTAGTAGGGATTGGGCTGTTGATAGGCCGGATGGTCCCAGATGTCCTTGAAAGGTGGCAGAATATTGGAGTCCACGAATAACTCGGTCAGTGATTCCTCGTTGGTGTACAGGTACTTCGCTAGTTCCCAGGCCAGGTCCAGCTTGCCACGATTTTCACAGTGTTTGGTTATGAAGAGCCCCGTTCCTCCTTGCACCGAAGTCCGCCTGCCTCCTTTTTCCCAAGCTGGAAGGGGCATAATGGCCAGCTTGCCGTGCATGCTGGGAGCGTCGTAAGTGAGTTTCTTGGTAAACCAGTCGGCCGCAAAGAAAAAGAGGACCAAACCCTCTTGGAGCGACTTCACCAGGTCCTGGCCGCGGCGCACTCCTCCTGTCGCGTAGCCTATGCTGTCTGCGCCGAAGCTGTTCGTGATGTACCACTCGATAAGATCGACCGTTTCTTCGCCAGCGAATTTCGGGTTTCCTTCCTTATCGAAAATATCGATACCTTTCTGCAGCATCAGAAGTTCAAGTATCTGGCCGTTTTGAATGTCCATTTGGAGAGCGTAGTGATCTCGGACCTTGTCTTTGTCATCCTTGTATTTGGGAATCAACTTCGCCATTTCGATAAAATCGTCCCAAGTCTCGATCTGGCTTACGTCTATGCCCCATTGCTCTATCAGATCCCGACGGTAGATGAGTCCGACAGGATGAACATCATGAGGCAGACCGAATTTGCGACCGTCTTTGGACCACATGGTGAATCGCGAGGCGACCATGCTTTTGTCCAAGCCTTCTTCTGCAATACGATCGGTTAGATCGACGAATTTCATGTCTTCGAGTCGACCTCGCAGCCAGAAGCCAATGGAGTCCCTTTCGATTTCCACCAGGTCTGGCACATCGTCGATACCCGCTTGCATGGCGGCTTGCAGTCGACTTTGAAGGGCTCGTGAATCCGTTCTTCGAAGCTGTACTTTTACGCCATGCTGCTTTTCGAATTTCGGGAGGGCTTTCAAATAGGCCCTGAAGTGTTCTCCTGAAAAGACCGTCATCGTCAGATCGGGAGGGTCGGACTCGTGACGAAAGACATCCATTGCGACTACGATAATTCCACTGACAATCGCTAATGCCAGTATCGCGGTAGGCGCTTTGCCGAAGGGGAAACTCATTTAGAAAAAGGCTCTATCCAGCAGGTAAAATAAAGAGGAGCAATGTAAGGATATACTCTTCCATATGATCGCTAGATGGCAATTACGCAATGGATCTTGTACTTTAATTGAAGTTGTAAACCCGTTAGGGGCTAATCACCTTAGCCGCCATGAAGATAGAAATTTTCGCCATCTGCGATGCCGCTACGGACTACGGAGGGCGTTTGAATATTCTAGGAGCATTTGAGGGCATCGCCTCCCCGCAGGAGCCTGTGATTGGCGAACGCTGCTCGGTTGCAACCAGGATGCGATTCAGTTCTGCCGAGGAAGGAGAGCATTCTATTTCCGTAAGATTCATCGATCAAGATGGAGCGGCCGTAATTCCGGAAATGAATGCCAACTTCCCCGTGAAAATGCCTCCAGGACGAGAGTCGATGGCTTTGAATCTCGTCCTGAACATTGCGAGGATTCAGTTCAATCGATTTGGTGAATACGAAATCAATCTTTTTGTCGATGGAGAACAAAAGGGCAGTCTCCCACTGACGATCGCTCAAGGGCGCAGGATGGACATTCCGCCGCCCCCGGAAAATTAGGGGGTGAGATCAGCCAGTTGTCCTTTTAGGCCTTCAACCGTATTCACTGGCAACTGACACACGAAATTCTCGCAAACAAACGCCGTAGGCTTCCCATCGATGGGTTCTATCCCGTCAAAGAAGGCTAGTTTTTGCTTGAGATAATCCTGGCTTGCCGCTCCGTCCGCGAAAAGGAGAATTCGATTGGGCAGCGAAGTGGTATTAGCCTCTCTCACCAAAGCTTGGGTTTCATTTTTCGAAAGATCTCCTGCGATAACGATTTGTATCGGTTTTTTAACGACATAAGTCATCGCATCTAATAGCGCTGGCAGGCGTTGGGGCTGTTGTCGTATTGCGGGAAGAAAGTGCTGGGCAGTCTGCTGAGACATCGAAGAAAGAGCGGGGTCGTCCAGGATCTGTCCGAGTCGAGCCAAGTTCTTGGTGCTAATGGACGAAGCCGTGGGTATCGCTCCGTCGAAATCCTCTTTCATCGGAGCAAACACGATTTCCTCCGATTTCTCGAAATCGAAGTAGGCACCTTCTTCCGGATCGTAGAATAAGTCGTTCTGTTTTAACTGCAGCCTTTGGGACCATTCGATCCATTTAGGGTTGCCGGTTGCCTCATAGAGGTCCAATAGGCCCTGGATTAGATAAGCGTAATCTTCGGCGAATCCGAAAACATCGGATGGGTTCTGGCGAAACAGGCGTATCAGTTTTCCGGAGGCGTTATCGTATAGGTTCTCTTTTATAAAATTGGCGGCAGAGATGGCTGCTTGCCGGTAGCGCTCCTCATTGAAAACCATGCTGGCTTTGCTAAGAGCCGAAAGAATCATGCCATTCCACGAAACGATTATCTTGTCGTCCAAGTGAGGGCGTTTGCGTTTCGAACGTTCTGCAAAAAGAGTTTTCGTGGCTTCGTGTATCCATGATTCAGTTTGTTCGATTGACGATTCGCTGTTCTTCGCCAGTTCCTCGAGGCTGGCAGCTAGTCGCAACGTGTTGTATCCATGCAGCTCTTCCGTGTGGTACGGACCGCTTGGAGCGTTTCCTGAAGGGTAAGCTCCAAAGTAACTGGCCAACCGCTTTCCTTTTTCTTCGCCGAACAATGTAGTGAATTCTTCGTGTCTCCAAACATAGAATGCGCCTTCGCGTTTCCGATCTGGATTTTCAGGAGCCAGACTCTCCGCATCCTCCGCGCTGTAAAATCCGCCATCGGCATTTTGCATGTCGCGAAGAACGTAGTCCAGTGTTGTCGTCGCCGCTTCCTTGTATTCGTTTTTTCCCTCTAATTGCCAGGCCTCAATGTAGGAAATGGCAAGAAGAGCTTGATCGTAGAGCATCTTTTCGAAGTGTGGGAGCCTCCACTCGCCGTCTACTGAATAGCGGTGGAAGCCGCCGCCGACATGATCCCGAATGCCGCCTCTGGCAATGGCGTCGAGCGTTAGGAAAGCCATTCGTTTCGCTTGATCCCTTTTATCGCTTGGCAGTTCTTTGATGGATACGCATCTGAGGAGAAAAGAAAGGTTCGCAGGACTTGGAAATTTAGGAGCTAATCCAAAGCCTCCATTGGTTGGGTCGAAATTACTCGAAAAAGATTGTATTGCCTTCTCGTATACGTCGAAGCCGATTTCATCACTACCTTCGATATCCCTCTGAGCATTGTCATTGAGCGTCTTCACGATTTCGGCGCTTCGGGAAGTAATGCTTTCGGGTTCAGTCTCCCACATTTTCTGGATGCGCTCAAGGATATCCGGAAATGCCGGATTGCTTGTTCCAAAACGACGTTCAGGAGGATAATAGGTGCCACCATAGAAGGGGTTCCGGTCTGAAGTCAGCCACACGTTCATGGGCCAGCCCCCACTCCCGGTGAGTTGTTGGACGAAATTCATGTACACGCCATCAACGTCCGGACGTTCCTCGCGGTCCACTTTAATGCATACGTAGTGCTCATTGAGATACGCCGCGATTTCGGGATTCGAGAAAGACTCTCGATTCATTACATGGCACCAGTGGCAAGTCGAGTAGCCAACCGATAGGAGCACGAGTTTTCCTTCGGACTTGGCTTTGGCAAAAGCCTCATCTCCCCAAGGAAACCAGTCGACTGGATTGTACGCATGTTGCTGCAAGTAGGGTGATTGCTCGTCGATGAGTCGATTGGGCGGGTTCATAGTCTCGTCGGTTTTGGCAGCCGAAGATATCGTTATCAAAACGCCTGCTAAAAGTATCGATTGTGGAAAGGTTGGTCGCATCGTTATGCTTAACGGAATCTATTGACATCAATTGCCCAGATTCGTTGCCAGCCTAAACAATCCCTACGAGCCGAGGAAACGTCAGCCCTTGGTTTACCCGATTCGCGGCGGCGTTTGATTCGGGACGTTTCCGCTAGATGACGCCGTAGGCTTTAACCCCATCGGCAATTCTGAGGAAACCTGCCACATTCGCCCCGAAAACGTAGTCGTTGGGGCGTCGATATTTCTCGGCCCAGTGTACGCAATCGTGGTGGATGGCGGCCATGATTTCCTGCAGACGACTGTCGACTTCTTTAAAACTCCAGCTTTGCAGTGAAGCGTTTTGCTGCATTTCCAGAGCAGACACCGCGACACCTCCCGCATTAGCGGCCTTGCCGGGCGCAAACAGAAGGCCCTTTTCTTGAAGAACGCCTACCGCCTCTGGCGTAGTCGGCATGTTCGCTCCTTCAATCACCCCTAAACAGCCATTGTCTATCAGCGTTTTAACTTCGTCGCCGTCCAGTTCGTTTTGCGTGGCGCATGGGAAGGCGAGGTCGCACTTGAACTGCCAAACCTTTTTATCAGGAAAGAACTTCGACCCAGGCTTGTGAGGAGCATAGGTATCGATTCGGGCGCGATCGACCTCTTTGATGGATCTGACTAAATCCAAATCGACGCCGTTAGGATCATGGATACTGCCGCTGGAATCCGACATTGCGACCACCGTCGCTCCCAAGTCTTCCAGTTTTCTGGCGCAATAAAGGGCGACATTGCCTGATCCCGAGACAACGCAGGTCTTCCCTTTCACGCTGTCCTTTTTCCGCTTAAGCATTTCCTCCGCGAAATAGACCGCTCCGAATCCCGTAGCTTCCTTGCGAACCAATGACCCGCCAAGCCCAACTTGCTTGCCCGTAAGCACTCCCTGTTCAAAACGTTTCGTCAGTCGTTTGTATTGGCCGAACAAATACCCGATCTCTCGCGATCCGACGCCTATGTCTCCTGCCGGCACATCCGTATTCTCGCCAAGGAAATGGTAGAGCTCAGTCATAAAGGCCTGGCAGAATCGCATTATCTCGTTGTCCGACTTCCCTTTCGGATTAAAATCCGACCCTCCCTTTCCACCTCCGATTGCCAAACCGGTGAGGCTGTTTTTGAAGATCTGTTCAAAGGCTAGAAATTTAATTACATCGAGTCGAACCGTGGGATGAAAGCGTAGGCCTCCTTTGTAAGGACCTAGCACGCTACTGAATCCGACTCGGTAGCCTCGGTTGACCTGGATCTTTCCATTGTCATCCATCCAGCAAACGCGAAACATGATTTGCCGCTCGGGCTCCGAGATGCGCTCAAGAATCGAATACGTTTCAATATCTGGATTTTCCCCGATAATCGGTTCCAAAGATTCGAACACCTCGTTCACGGCCTGGATGAAAAGAGGTTGCGAATTGTTTCGCTTCTCGAGACGATCTATCAACGTTTTGGGGTATTCCTTCATGGAGTTTATCTATGTTATCAAACGAGTATTGGAATGATTTGAATTTTGACGCGCCCAGGATATATGGCAACTCGTCACCAAAATCAAACGACATCTTAACATTTATCATGCCTCAGGGCATTTTCATGTAAGTTTGCAATTTTGCATAAGTCTTTACATTTCAACAGCTAACGATGGCCGCTGGCGATAGCAACGAAAATAATACATTGTCGCCGGTATTCGCGTGTAGGGCTGTTCTCATGCTGAAGGCTCCCGTTAAGGGCTTTGTTAAGACGCGATTGGCGAAAACGATTGGCGAGGAAAAAGCCTTGGAGCTTTATCGCTGGATGGGAAGTAAGACTGTGAAAGCGATTCCTAAGGACTGGGAAATCGAAGTAAGATTTATTCCTGCTCACCGCGAAGGCCAAGTTCGGAGCTGGCTACAGCGAGAAGGGGACTATTTTCCTCAAGGGGAAGGAGATTTGGGTCTGCGCATGAGCGAGGTGTTTAGTAACCGAAAAAGTGCTACATCTACGTGTTATCTTTTTCTTGGTGGAGATTGTCCTGCCATTACCACCGAATTGCTTACGATGGCCTCCCGATGCCTAAACGATAACGACATTGTTGTGGGTCCGGCGACTGATGGAGGCTACTACCTGATTGGCATGAAAAGGCCTCGGCCTGAACTCTTCCAAAACATCCCATGGGGAGAGGGCGACGTTTTGCAAAGAACCTTGGAAAAAGCTGAAAATCAAAGACTTTCGGTAGCTATGCTTCCTGAACTTTGCGACGTGGACGATTGGGAGTCGCTTCTCTCGCAAAAGAGGTTTTTTTGTCAGGATCTTTGGCAGGAACTAGCCTTAGATTCGTAGTCGAAAATTGAGTACAAGATTAATCTACCGTACGAAGCTGTACGCTATCGATTACGCGGTCGCTTGCTAGAATATCGGATACCACGACCACCTTGTCACCAGTCTTTAAATAGCCTCGCTGCTTTAGGTGGTCCATCGCTCTTCCAACCGTTGCCTCAGGTTCAGTGCAGAAAATCATCTGAAAAGGCGTCACACCATGATGGATACGGAGCTGTTTTACCGTTTCTGGAGAATTGGAAAAAGCGAAAATAGGCGATGTTCTCGGACGTAACGCGGAAACGCCGCGAGCCATGGATCCGCTGCGGGTGAAACAGATGATGGCGATCGCATTCAATTCGTTCGACATGACGACTGCGGAATGCTGAATCCTGGCCTTGTCCGTGGTCAGAGCCAAGTTAGCCGCGAAGCCGGCCTTCTGGCCGTGCAGGTCGATATTTCTAGCTATCTTATTAAGCGTATCCACACATTGGATTGGGTAAGAGCCGATGGTGGTTTCTCCGGACAGCATCACGCAGTCTGCCTCTTCCAAGACCGCATTGGCAACGTCTGAGACTTCCGCTCGCGTAGGCATGGGGTTGTGGATCATGGACTCCAGCATATGAGTCGCGATGATGACCGGCTTCCCCAAGGTGATGCAGGCCTTGACCGCCTTGCGTTGAATGATGGGCAGTTGCTCGAAGGGGCATTCAATACCAAGATCGCCCCGAGCTACCATCAGGCCGTCGCATAGCTGAATGATTTCGTAGAGGTTTGAAATGGCTTCCTGATCCTCGATCTTAGCGGTTATTCCGGCTCCGGGCGCGCCATTCTCGTCCAAATATTTGCGGAGTATTCTGAGATCTTCGCTTTCTCTCACGAACGACAACGCGAAAATATCGATGCCTTCTTCAATGCCGACTTGAGTGTCCCTTTTGTCTTTGTCCGTCAATGACGGTAGGTTTACTTTCACTCCAGGCAAGTTGATGTGCCTTCTGCTCGCCAGATCGCCTGGAATGATAACCTTGCAGCGAATGCGGGCGTTATTCTTTTCCAGAACTTCCAATCGTATCAGGCCATTGTCGACCAACACTACGCTTCCGACCTCCACGTCGTTTACCAAATTTGCGTAGTTGACATCTACTGACCGAACTTCTTCTCCGCTATCTCCCTGCCCGGCTGGCTTTATAGTGAAGTCGAAAATCTCTCCTGGCTGCAACTGAATGGGAGCCTCCACGTCTCCGGTGCGAATTTCCGGTCCCTTGACGTCCATCATGATAGCGATCTGACGCCCGATGCGATCGCCAATACTTCGTATACGTCGCACTACGGTTCGAACGTATTCATGATCTGCATGCGCCATATTGATGCGACAGATGTCGACGAAAAATTCGGACATCAATCGCTCTAGGATTTCTTCGCTATCGGTAGCAGGACCGATGGTGAAGATGATTTTCGTCCGACGCGGACGGCGGTGCTGGTCTAGTTCCATGGATCGAGGAGGGATGCGTGACTCAAAAGCATTGCCCAGCAAAAAGCAAGAGGTCCTGCGCGGCTGCCGTGAATCCAGATTTCTGGCACTATCTACACGTTCTGCAACGATGAACCGCCGCCAGCCATAATCGTATCGATACGATAAGGAGAAGACTCCTTCAGGTCCGAGAAGGCGTTGTGAACAGCGTCAGAACTGTTACAATCGCGACTCAGATGGGCTAGGAAAACCTGACTCCACTGCGGTTTGGAAATGGAATTAAGAAGATCGTTTGCGGCTTGGTTCGAAAGGTGTCCATGGCGACCGCTTATCCGCTGTTTGACTGACCAAGGTCGTTTCGTGTCGTTTTGCAGCAGTTCTAGATCGTGATTCGCTTCCACTACCAGCAAGTCTACTGCTCGGATCCGCTCCATCACATGTCTCGGGGCGAACCCAAGGTCGGTAAGCCAGGCTACGCTGCGGATAGGCGAAAATAGGTCGTCTCGACCACTAGTAAAGGTAAAGCCAACCGGATCGTGAGCATCGTGGGGCAGCGAAAAGCTCTCTACAGTAAGGTCTCGAAACTGGAAGGTGGAGCCCGTGGTAAAGAGCTTCCAATTGGGGCGATGTTTCAATTTTGGCTGTAATGCCTTCGCAGTAAGAGGGTTAGCGTAGATATGAGGATTGAATCGCTTGCAGAAGGTGGAAATTCCGGCGGTATGATCGCCGTGCTCGTGAGTCACGAAAATAGCGTCGATCTCCTCTGGTCTCACGCCTCGTTCCTCCAGCATCTCACAGAGCCGTTTACAGCTAAAGCCAGCGTCAATCAGGGCCTTGCAGTTCTCCGTCACGACCAGGGCGCTGTTGCCTGAGCTACTCGTTCCGAGAATAGAAAACTGCATGGTCATCGATGTTAAAAACAAGCGCCGTCTCCAGATCGCCCGCAAGGAGATTCATTATTAAATGAGTGTTTGACGAAATGTTTGAGAACCCCAGCTGGCGTTCGATTGGCTTGCCTTTTTCTCCGAGCCCTCTCTAGTGGCTGGTTGCTGAAATCGGAGCCTTTCATTGGACGTTTGACCGTTGAACGTGCGAGCGATTTCGTTCGCTAGACGGGAAGGATCGATTATAGTATCCTCGTCCGCTAAGCGGGGCTTCACACATCATGTCTACGAAAAACAAGTCGAAAATGTATCTACATAAAGCCGGTAAAGGAGAAGCGGCTCCGATTACCCGGTCTTACGATGCGGAATTTCTGCCTTCCGACGAGTATCGGGAGACGATGCCAGACGTTATGGAAGCGAGTGACTCCCTTCAAGGTTCGTCGGTGCCTATCCAGCAGGTGGGGGTTTCCAATTTTCGATTGCCTCTCAAGTTTCGCAAGGCCTCGGGAGAGATCATTACCCTGGAGGCCAGTGTAGTAGGAACCGTTTCCCTCGACGCTAATTTAAAAGGCATCAACATGTCGCGGATCATCCGGTCGTTTTACGATCTGAAGGATGAGGTTTTTACTCCTGACACGCTGAAAACGGTCCTCGACTCCTTTCGCGACAACGTTGAGAGCTTCGACGCTCGGATTCGCCTCAATTTCAACTATCCGATTATGCAGACGAGCCTACGTAGTGGACTCGAGGGCTATCAGTATTATCGGGCTTCGATTGAGGGGAAGCTTTTGAAATCCGGCGTTTTCGAGAAATACGTTCATTTCGACTACGTTTACTCATCATCCTGTCCTTGCTCAGCTGAACTGGCTGAACACGCTCGCGACACTCGGAACGCTTACTCGATACCCCATTCGCAACGCAGCAAAGCTCGGGTCTCGGTTAAGTTGGCTTCCGATTCCAGTCTAGCTATCGAAGATCTGCAACTCCACTGCTTGAACGCGTTGAAAACCGAGACTCAGGTGATGGTGAAGCGCGAAGACGAGCAGGCTTTTGCCGAGCTTAACGGCGTATACATCAAATTCGTGGAGGATGCGGCGCGCCTCATCTATAAAGAACTGGACGGAGACGATCGCATTGTCGACTTCCAGGTAGCCTGTTCTCATTTGGAGTCTCTTCATTCCCACGACGCGGTTTCCGTAATCTGCAAAGGGGTCCCCGGCGGCTTTAGGGCGGACTTCATGGATTTCGACGATCTGATTTGCTGAAATAACGCTTTTCGTCACCTTTGCTGGAAACTCGTAACTTCACTGCTTTGTCTTTGCTTATATTTGCGCATACGCTACACACAGGCGGAAAGGAGGGCACTGTAATATGGCCATCGCGACAGAAATATCACCCTTTTCTCAACAGGAAATCGAGAATGAGGCGGAGCGTCTCCTAAATCGATTGATGCATATCGAGTGCGACTCGCGGCGTTCTTGGAATATTGATACTTGCCGCGAAATTGCTCCGCTGACACTGGAAATCAATCAGCTCAAAGCTGAGAAGGATGCTGTCATCCTTGCTCATTCGTATGTAGAGCCCGAGATTGTCTATGGCGTGGCCGATTTCTCCGGCGATTCCTACATGCTCAGCATGAAAGCCAAGCAGGCCAATGCGAAGCGCATCGTTTTCTCCGGCGTCGTGTTCATGGCGGAAACGGCCAAAATTCTATCTCCCGAAGCGGAAGTAGTCGTCCCGGATCGCAATTCGGGTTGTTCGTTGGCCGACTCGCTCACGGGTTCCGATCTCCGCAAGATGAAGTCCATGTATCCAGATGCGGCTGTCGTCTGCTACATTAATAGCACTGCTGAAGTGAAGGCAGAGTGCGATGTCTGCGTAACGTCGAGCAATGTCTATAAAATCGTAGCGTCTCTGCCGCAGAAGCGAATTCTTTTCGTTCCCGATCGATTGATGGCCGAGAACATTCGCATCGAGATGAAAAAGCTGGGCATAGAAAAGGAGATCATTTCTTCCGATGGCACTTGCATCGTGCACGATCAGTTCGATCCGAATCTTATTTCGGAAGCTCGGGAAAACTTTCCTGGATTGAAAGTAGTATCGCATCCCGAATGCACGTTGAATATTACAGGAAAGAGCGATTATGTCGGTAGCACTGGAGGGATGATGCAGTATGTGAAAAACACTGACGCTCCCTATTTCATGATGCTAACCGAATGCGGACTAGTTGAGCGTATTGAAGTGGAAAGTCCGGAAAAACGTTTCATTTCCGGATGCAAGCTCTGTCCTTTCATGAAAATGAATTCTCTCGAAAAGATAAGGGATGTATTGGTCGATCCACGACAAGAACAGATTGTCGAACTGGAAGAGGATTTGCGCTTGAGAGCTTTAAGATCGATTGATCGCATGTTCGAGATTGCCGAAGGCGAGCCACATCAGCCAAACAAAGGCTGCTGAACGGGAGTTTAAAGGGAAGCGATACCACCATTTTTAACTTCTTAAATCCTGTTTCAGCCTTTTTACTCTAATCTTTGGAAACGATCAGAACAGATTGTCTGGTTATCGGAGCTGGTCTAGCTGGTTGCGCGTACGCTCACTACGCTAGCAAGCTGGGCTTGTCGGTCGTCCTCATTTGTTCGGACGAATTATCTTCTGGAGCCAACAGCCAATGGGCTCAAGGAGGCATCATTTTCGATACGTCGTACCATCCCGAACAGCTCAAAAAGGATATCATTGAAGCATCGGATTTCACTTCCAACGAGACGGCTGTAGACTCCTTGGTTCAGCATGGCCAGGATGCGGTTCAGGCTTTGTTGCTCGACGAACTCGATGTGCCTTTCGATCGCGATCCTGGTGGCGAGCTCAAATACACTCGCGAAGGAGGGCACTCGAACAATCGCATCATCTTTTCCAAAGACGTGACGGGTCGAGCGATTCTCTCGAATCTGCATGAGCATGTCCTTTCCTTGCCTAACGTCGCCGTGCAAACCGGAATGGTGGCCGTGGACTTGCTCACCCTGTCGCACAATTCGGTTAATCCCAAGGACAAGTACGAGCCGATCACGTGTATCGGTACTTATGCCTTGGATACGAATTCAGGCGAGATAAAAGCCATTATCGCTAAGAAGACGATTTTGGCAACGGGAGGGCTGGGGCAGATCTTTCAAAACACGACCAATCAGCTGGGCGTAGTGGGCCATGGCGTATCGATGGCCCATCGTGTGGGAGCTCGCGTCATTGATCTCGAGTATATCCAATTTCATCCTACGGTCTTTCTAAAAAAGAATTGCCCATTGTTCCTGGTTTCCGAGGCAGTCCGAGGCGAGGGCGGAGTCCTTGTTAACGCCGCTGGACAGGAATTTATGGATACGCAACATCCAATGAAATCGCTGGCTCCGCGTGACATTGTCGCTCGAGCGATCCATCGAGAGCTCATATCAAGTGGGGATAATTGCGTATACCTAGATATTTCTTCGCGATCGCCTGATTTCATCAAGGATCGTTTCCCTTCGATCTACCAGCGATGTCTAGAATGTGGAGTCGACATATCCAAGGAGCCAATACCTGTTGCTCCTGCTGCTCACTACAGTTGTGGCGGCGTCTATACCGATATAAATGGAAGAAGCTCCATCTCCAATTTGAATGCGATTGGAGAAACGGCCTGCACCGGATTGCATGGAGCCAATAGACTGGCCTCCACCTCCCTGTTGGAATGTCTGGTGTCGGCTAAGCTGACTGCCGAAGCCGACTCCTTGGATGTCGCCAGTCAGGCGTTTCATCTGCCCGAGGTAAGAGAGTGGCGTAGTCCTGACGAAAGCCCGGACGAAGTTTTGATTCGGCAGGACATGAAGCTCATCAAGAGTACGATGTGGAACTACGTTGGCCTCATTCGATCCTCGAAACGTCTCCATCGGGCGCGACGAATTCTAATGGAGCTGGACGATGAGATATCCGAATTCTATGCGGGAAACCATCTGACCAGTTCGCTCCTGAATCTGCGGAATGCTGTCAAGACGGCCTTGCTCGTCGTCTATGCCGCTAGTTTGAATCCGACCAGCAAGGGATGTCATTATGTGGCATTCGAGGATGAGGAGATCGATATGCCCGAACCGGAATCGGAAGAGCTGCTCAAGTAGGTTCGAGCGAAGCTAAGTTTTCCATTACCAGTCAGAGAATGCGCTTCTTTTTTCTCGAATGCATTTTATCGGAACGTAATGTGCTAATGGTTAAGTATTAGCGTGAGATAGGAAACGAGATGGCCGAGAAAAAACAATTGAGGATAGGCATGATTGGAGCTGGAGGCATTGCATCGGCAATGCACCTGCCTGGCTGGAGCAAAATTGACGAAGCCGAAGTTGTCGCGGTAGCCGACGTTTCGCAGAAGCAGCTCGATGCGGTCAAAAACGGTTTTGGTATCACGAAAACGTATCACGATTTCACGGAAATGCTGGCCAATGAGAACCTCGATGCGGTCGACATTTGCGCTCCCAACAAAATCCATCCGCCGGCTGCTTTGGCTGCTCTGGAAGCAGGGTGCCATGTACTGTGTGAAAAACCGCTGGCTGTATCTACCGACGATGTGCGACGCATCGGCAAGTCGGCCGATGCCAAAGGTCTTAAACTGATGACGGCTCAGCACATGCGCTACACCTCTAGCGCGATGGCGATACGGAATTGGGTTGAAGACAATCGTTTAGGAAAAGTGTATCACGCCAAGGTCTTCGCCACTCGTCAGGCTCGCTTGCCGATCTCGCCCGGATTTATAAACTCGGAGCTTTCGGGTGGGGGTCCTTGCATGGACATTGGAGTGCACGCCCTTGATATGGCCATGTGGCTCATGGATTTTCCAACCCCTAGCCGTGTCATGGGCACCTCTAAAGTGAATTTCGCTCGCGGCTATAAGATTCCCGGAGCCTGGGGGGAGTGGGATCGCAATCTTTTCTCCGTCGAGGATTTCGCGGCCGGCTTTATCAAGTTCCGTAATGGAGCTACGCTTAGTATCGAGACGTCCTGGCTGGGACACCACTTGGAAGAGGAAAGCTTCAGTTGCGAACTCCTTGGCATGAAAGGCGGGGTACGTTGGCCTTCGACTGAGTTTTGCGCCACTTCCAATGGATCCTTCATGAATGGAAAATTGAAGATTCCCGCTTCGAGTGACGTTCCTCACCACGCGGAAATTAGGGACTTCGTCGATTGTATTCTCAACGATACGCCATCACCTGTCCCATGGACCGAAACGATAAAGGTCATTGCCATTCTCGAAGGCATTTACGCTTCGCAGAAAACGGGAAGAAACGTAGTCATTGCTGGAAAGTCGGTTCCCAAATAGGTTTATGGCTTTATCTCTCTCCTGACCTTTACCAAACTCCAAATCTTCCTCCTCTACGTTTCTATTTTGCGGACGAATTCTCGGTCGCTGGAAGCTAATCGGGAAACCTATTGATGACTCAATGAACATCGCTTTTGTATCGACCGCCCACATACACACGAAAATGTTTCTTGATCGCCTGGCTGAGTTGTTGGATGGGAAGTCCGCCTATGCTATTTGGGATCTAGACCAGAGTCGCGGTGCCGAATTCGCCGAGCAATATGGAGCGAAATTTTATTCGGCCTTAGATGATATGCTTGCCGATGAAGCAGTTGATGGTTTTGCGATTTGCTCGGAGAACACCCGCCATCTGCCACTTTTGGAAAAGACCGTTCCCTTGGGTAAGCCCGTTTTTTGCGAGAAGCCGCTGGTTACTTCGACCCGCGATTTGGATGCGGCTAAACTTGTTCTTGAGAAGCGTTCCGCTCCTGTGATTTGCGGCTATTTCCAGCCTTTCTCGGGTCCGATAAAGCGGGTCTCGGAAATCGTGGAGTCCGGCCTCTTAGGAGAAGTGACTCGTATTCGCTATCGTAATGCGCACAACGCCGCCTATGGAAGGTGGTTCGATAAGCCGGAATTGCAATGGTTCACCAACCCTGATCTCTCGGGTGGGGGCGGCTTCATGGACATGGGAACGCATGCGATTCATTGCGTCCGCATGCTTTTCGGACCGGTGATCGCCATTTCCGCCGAGATTCGAAATTATTCCAATGAGTATCCAGAAGTTGACGACTTTGGTATTGCTATGCTTCGGTTTAAATCCGGGGTTCTAGGAGCTATTGAAGCAGGCTGGACTCAAACTGGCGGGGTAGGAGGAATCGAAGTAACGGGTTCAAAGCAAAGCTTGTGGAATACCCGGGATGGATACGTGATGGGGGAGCCCAAAGGGGAGCCCACAAGGGTCGAGCCACTAGAGGGTTCGCCGGTTCGTATTGAGCGCTTGATAGCCGCCATTGAGGGCAAGCTCGACGAAGAGGAATTGAATCACGATCTAGAGTGCTGTATCGATGCCGTCACGATCATGGAAGCGGCCTACGAGTCATCTGTATCCGGAAAATGGATGGCTTTTGATATTCAATCCGATAAATGAGGACTTTTAGGAGGCTATTGTATCTCAGCTTGACACTTTGACGGCTTTAATATCATTCCAAAGCGACCATAAGCATGACTCGAATTAACGAAAACTATCTAAAGTTAAAAGCTAGCTATCTTTTCTCCGATATCGCCAAGAGAGTGACTGCTTTCCAGGAAGCGAATCCTGAGAAATCGATTATAAAGCTAGGAATTGGCGATGTGACGGAACCTCTTCCGGCTGCATGTCGAGAGGCCTTCCACAATGCGATCGACGAGATGGGCACGCGTGAAGGGTTTCACGGCTATGGTCCTGAGCAGGGCTATGAATTTCTGCGCAAAGCGATCGCCCTAAACGATTTTCAGGCTCGCGGAGCGGATATTGATCCCGACGAGATTTTCGTTAGCGATGGCGCTAAATGCGATAGCGGAAATTTTCAGGAAATCTTTGCCGATGACATTAAAATAGCGATTCCAGACCCCGTGTATCCAGTTTACGTGGATACAAATGTGATGGCAGGAAGAACGGGCGCGAATATCGATGATCGATACGAAGGCTTCGTCTATCTCGAAGCGACTCCGGAAAACGGATACATCCCTGCGATTCCTGAAGAAAAAGTGGATTTAATCTACCTATGCTTCCCGAATAATCCGACTGGCGCGACGGCAACCAAAGAGCAGTTAAAGATGTGGGTGGACTATGCCAAGGATTGCGATGCCCTGATTTTGTTCGACGCGGCCTATGTGGCCTTTATTCGAGACGAGTCTCTGCCGAGGAGCATCTACGAAATTGAAGGGGCTAAGGAAGTAGCTATCGAGTTTCGAAGTTTTTCCAAGAATGCTGGGTTTACTGGCACTCGCTGCGCTTATACGGTTGTTCCCAAGGACTTAAAGGCGGTTGACGAGTCGGGTACCGAACATTCCGTTCATGCCCTTTGGAACCGCCGCCATTGTACCAAGTTCAATGGCGTTTCCTATCCTGTACAGAAAGCGGCTGAAGCTATCTATAGCCAAGAGGGGAAAAAGGAAATTCGAAGTCTCACCGATTTTTACTTGGAAAACGCTAAAGTGGTTCGATCTGCGGTGGAAGCGCTGGGATTCAGCTGCGTCGGCGGGGACAATTCTCCGTATATCTGGGTCAACGCGAATCGTCCGTCATGGGATTTCTTTGACGTTTTGCTCAACGAAGCGGGTGTGGTAACTACTCCTGGCGCTGGTTTCGGCAGATGCGGCGAAAATCATATTCGCATCAGCGCTTTTAATAGCCGATCTAATATCGACGAGGCTATGAAGCGTATTAACCACGCCCTTACAGCTAAAGCCTAGACTCCGACCTCAGTCCTTGGACAATAAAAAAATCCGCTCTGTTTAAAGAGCGGATCGAAGAAATTCGTGCTGTATTAGCTGTTATCGGTCGCGACGGAAGTTACGACCGCGGTCATGGCGAGGAGGACCTTTTTGGAAACCTCCTCTACCGCCGCCTCCACCATGTCGAGGTCTTTCGGGTCTTGGAGTGGCCTCCCTTACCTTTAATTCTCGGCCCAGTAGATCTGTGCCGTTCAAGCTCTCAATAGCTGCCGTTGCTTCGTCATTGTTTGGCATTGTAACGAACGCGAAGCCACGAGAGCGTCCCGTGTCGCGATCGAGAACGATTTTTACGGAGTCAACCGCTCCGTATTGTTGAAATGCCTCCGAAACATCGCTATCCGCTGCGTCGAACGACAGGTTGCCTACATATATATCCATATAACCGTTTTTTAGACGCCATTTTTGAAAAATGCAGATTCGATATAATGGCGCGGCTATCAGATTCTGCCGCATGAAAAGCCGGTTTCCCTTCTCTCCATGCAATTAAACAAAAGGTACGCATACGCTTCCTGTGGTGATTAGCAAGGCTGAGTTGCGGTTTTCTACCGAAGGAAGGCTCTTTTCGGACCTTTTCTATTCAAAGAGCTCCTTCTGATCTTCCTCTGCAAGACTTTTGAAGCCAATCGCTTCAATGCCTTTGGCGCTAATTACTCGACCCTGTGGCGTACGTTGCAGGAACCCGCTTTGAATTAAGAAAGGCTCATGGACTTCTTCGAGAGTGTCGCTCTCCTCTCCCACCGCAACGGCTAGCGTATTTAAGCCGACTGGGCCTCCTTTGTGTGGACCTGCAATGGAGCGAAGGATGCGCTTATCCATTTCGTCCAGTCCATTTTGGTCGATTTCCAGCATTTCCAGGCCTTCTCGAGCCGTTTTTCTCGTGATGGAGCCATCACCTCGTTCCTGAGCATAATCTCGAATGAAGTGAACTAGATTATTGGCGATCCGGGGAGTGCCGCGAGAACGCCGAGCGATTTCAATTCCGCCAGCATCCTCCACTTCGATTTCCAGAATGCCACAGGTACGCTTAACGATTTGAAGCAGATCCTCTGGCGAGTAGTAATCTAGTCGCGTTTGCAATGTGAACCGACTTCTGAGGGGAGCGGTCAACAAACCGCTGCGAGTGGTGGCTCCTACAAGGGTGAAGCGGGGTATGTTCAGCCGCACCGACCTGGCATTGGGTCCTTGGTCTATCATGATGTCGATCCGATAGTCCTCCATTGCCGAATACAAATACTCCTCCACTGCCTTGGGTATGCGGTGGATTTCGTCTATAAAAAGAATGTCTCCTTCTTCGAGACTGGTGAGCATGCCGGCCAGGTCTCCCGCTTTTTCGATGACTGGACCGGAGGTGATCCTCACCGTGCACTCCATTTCCATTCCCAGGATAAAGGAAAGACTGGTTTTACCGAGACCGGGAGGGCCGCTTAACAGAATGTGATTCAGCGCTTCGCCTCGTTTCTTGGAGGCTCCGGCCATTATTTTTAGCCGCTCGACGGTTTTTTCCTGGCCTACGAATTCCTTGAAGGAAGGCGGCCTTAAGGCGGACTCGGTTTGTGAAGAAAGCGACGTGTTCAATGCTGCCGAAAAGAAATCCACCCCTTTTTCACTCGGCTCGTCCATTCTCCGTCGATAGTTTGGCGCCTGCTATGAGAGGACAAACAAAATCTTCATAGCAATTCGCTCTCGAGGCTCAATGCGATCATCGAGCGCGAAGAGCTTTGAGCTACTTTACCGGAACTTACTAGCCCCAATTTCTATTGGTCCGAATTAACTGGATACAAAAAAACCCGCGCTGCAAGCAGCGCGGGTTTCGAGATTCAATTCAAGAAATGGGGCGATTTAGTCCGATGATACGCGGCTATCGGTTCTGCGAGGACCCGATTGTCTACGTCTCCGATTATTCGAGTTCGATCGCCTTCCTCGGTTATTTGGACCACGACGATGGTTGCTTCTTTCGCCATTTTGACGATTGTCGCGTTGCTCGCCGTTTCTACCCGATCGCCTTCCGCCTCTTCGTCTGCGATTGTTGTTGCGGCCTCTTCTTGGAGCTTCCTCAACCTTCTTCTCCGGCTCATCGCCTGTGAAGAAGGAAAGAATGGAAGAAAGAATGCCTTTCTTTTTTGGCTCAGAAGGCTTGGTCCTCCCCGCATTCTGCCTTGGGCGTTGCGTTTTGGGTTTGGAACTCTTCGCCGCGTCACGCGAAGGGCGGAATTCCTGAACGTTGCGTTCCTTTTTTTCCACCATCGCGAAGCGCTCGGGACGCTCCGTATCTTCGCTGGACTCTTCAGTTTCTTGAACGTCGCTGTCGTCTTCCTTGATTTCCCAAGTGCGTTCATTCGACTCCGTCGAGCGATTGCTTTTTCTAGGCCTTCTTGACCGACGCTCGGATTGACCATTAGTGGTCTCCCTGGGCGTGGGTTCCTTTTCTTCTGATATCAGGTGTTGAGGAGCGGTTGCTCGGACGGGTAAGTCGTCCATTTCTATCTCTTCATCATCGGAGAAGGGGCGTATTTCTTCTAGTGATTTTGCAGCCGACGCTTCGTTGGCGCCTGGCTTTCGTTTTCTTGTTCCGTACATCTTGGTTCTTTTGATTGGAGCTGGAGTAGAAGCGAACGTTTGTGTTGATCACAGTTAGAGCTTCTAAGACGTAATGGTCCTGAGACGCTTCGCCGTCTATTGGAGTATCCAGCTTTCTCTCTATTTTCTTATATTTGAGACATGTTTATCATGTTCGTGGCCAAGTCTTTCGGCGACTAGCCAGTCGTTTTAGATCCTGCAAGCAGCCTGCTTGACAGTCTGCGGCGCGAGGGCTTTGCCGGCCGCTGGGCAAGTTACTTTATGAATCTTTACGAAAGATCAACTAAAATGACGGATTCGGAGGGAGTAAGGCTTGCTTGAAAATTGAAAGGCCTATAAGCGGTGAAATCCATGGATAAGCTCGAGCAGATATTCGCCATGCAGGAGGATTTGAATTCGCGGATCGGCGTGAATCTCAAGGGAATCGATCAAGAGGAGCAAACCAAGTGGGTGCTCAACTACACGCGGGCAATGCAGCAGGAGTTGGCGGAGCTCACGGATTCCGTTCCTTGGAAATGGTGGGCCAAGTACCAGGAATTCGATAAGCAGAATGCGAGAGTCGAAGTGGTGGACCTTTTCCATTTTCTGGTATCTCTGGCTCAAACCCTCGGTATGACCGCGGACGACGTTTTCGACGCCTACATCGCTAAGAACAAAGTTAATCACCAACGGCAGGAAAGCGGCTATTCGCAGAAGGATGAGTCCGACTCCAGGCACATCTGATTCGAATTGCCGGTCGCTCTCTTTTCTGAATTCGGTCGAACTTTGCAGGCGATTTTCGTACTAAGCACAGGTATTTATGTCTGTTTTCCGATCAGGAATCTCGATTTTGCGGAGCCGTTTTTTTGTAATTCTGCTGGGATTTGGAAGTTTTCTTGCCGTCAAGACTTCGGCTCAAGAGATCCCTTTTTCGGATAACGTCGATAATTTCCTCTCCGAGAGGAAGCAGAACTTTTGGAAATTCCAAAGCGCTAATAGAGCCTTGGAGATTGGGCTCTATGATTTGGCTCAAGTCCTTGCGGAGGAGATTTTAGACGATCCAATCGGCTTGAGACGCGAACAGCTCAGCCATCTCAAACTGATAGCGATCGATTCTCTTCTAGCGCTCGACAAACCAGATGAAGCCGAGCAGTTGATCGATGATTCAGACGGGTTGGTCGACTCCAATAGATTGATTTTGAGGCGACTGATGGTTGCCTTCGCCAGAGACGATTCTCAAACGGCGGCCTCGCTTCTTAGAACCTTAAGCGTGGACTCGCTCGACAAGGCTGATGACGCCTGGAGGTGGCTGATAAAAGGTTGGATCGATTTTAGCGCCGGGGAAAGGCTAGACGCTTTTGAAGCTTTCGCTCGAGCTATGGAATTGGCAACGGAACTAGATCCTGGATTGCAGGCTCACTTCGGTTATTTGATGTTTCGGATACGGATAGAAGGTCAGGTTCCAAGCAATCCTTCTTCCGTCGAACAGCTTCGGCGACTAGCCGAGCAGAATCGTGGTTCTGATGTCGGCTATCGTTACGCCCAACTGCTAGCTTTGCAACTTGATGAATTGGGCCAGCGCGACGAAGCTATTCAAGTCGTGAACCAGCATTTTGAGACGCTTCCCGTCGAGCTGGACTCCCTGCGTGAAGAATTTCTTCTCTTGCAGATGACTCTTTCTGGAATGGACTTGGCTGAGGGCAGGCAGGCTGCGCTGGATTTGGCGGCAAGAGGCAAGCAAACGAATTTAGCCCGTTACGCTCTGCAATACGTTGTATTCAATTGCCTCGAGCGAAGCGAAGAAAAGCAGCTTTATCTGGACGAAGTTCTTAATCTGATCGTCCTCTCGACTCAACCTCATCCTCTGAGAGCGGAAGCTCTATACTATCGAGCTGTATCCAAATTTCTGAACCGCGATTACCGGGGCGCTGAAGCCGATGCCGAACTCTTGGAAAGAACGTACCATTCTTCTACATACAAAAAGGGAATGCTCGCGATAAGGGCTTCTTCCGCGTGGCAGCAAGACAGATATCGTACTGCTGCCAGACATCTTTCCACGTTGAGAAACGAATATGCGGATTCCAGCGATGGAATTCCTTTGTCGATCCTTATTGCCGATAGTCTTTATCGGGCTGGCGAGCAAGCGGGATCGAGCGACGACTATCTTTTGGCTGCAACTGAATACAAAACCGCCTTAGACGAACTGGAAGAAGCGGAACCGCTGAACGACATTCTATTCCAGCTTGTTTTATCGTATTTAAAATATGGGGATATCGCCAAAGCTCAGACGGCCATTGAGACTTCTTCCTATCGAGCCAAAACCCAGCCCTTAATGATTTGGCGCTCGGAATGGATGCTTTTGAAGGAAATGCGCCGTACTGGAGCTCGAATTGATGCCTATGATCGTATCTACGACATTTTGAATACACCTGAGTCGCAAGAAAGTCTAGATCCCGATTTGACCCTGCGTTTTTTATGGTTGGCAACGAAGCTATCTATCGAGGCTGGCCAGTCGGATGATACCGAAACCTGGGTCGACCGATTGAATGCCTTCGTCGATGAAGCGCCTTCTGGCGAGTTGGACTCCGATCTTATCTCGAAGGTTAAGGCGAGCGCTCTTGTTACGCTGGCCGACGCGTTTTTCGGAATCGAGGAAGAGGAGGAGGCACTCGCCGTATTGGAAGAGCTGAGAAGCGATTATAGTGGAGACAAGCATGAGTCCGTACTGTTTTCCTACATCATCGAAGCGCGCTATCTCTCTAGCCAGAATCGCATCGTAGAGGCGCAGCAGCTTTTAGGCAGACTGGCGGACGATCATCCCGAAAGTCGATTAGCGCCGATCGCCCTATACGAAGCGGCTTTGAATGCCGAAAGACGCGGACAGGAGGCGAATATCCAGCAAGCCAATCAGTTGCTGGAAAGAATCGCCACCAACCATCCCGAATCCGAAATGGTTTTCTATGCTCGGCTTAAGCAGGCCGACCTTCTGAGGAAGCGTAATGAGTTCGGGCTCGCCCAGCAGATTTACGCTCTTCTGGAAAACGAGTTCGGATCCAAGAAAGATTTCAATCTGGCCCAAATGTCGATGGCGGATACCTTGCGGGCCAAGGCTGGTGACGATCCTACCAAGTACGACTTGGCGATCTCTCGGCTTGAGCGCTTGATGGATTTGCCGGACGTCGAACTCGATCTTAGAACTGAAGCCGGAAGCAAACTAGGTCTCCTTTGGAGAGACCGAAACGAGCTGAACAACGCTAAGCAGGCATTTTGGACCCTTCAGGATCTTTTTATTGGAGAGGAAAATCGCATCCGTTTTTTGGGAGCCAAAGGAAGATACTGGCTTTCCAAAGCCTTTTTCGGTTTGGCGGAGATCTATCAGGAACAACGCGATCTCGACAAAGCCGCGGAGCTCTACGAGGCTATAGTCTTGTACAGGCTCCCCGGAACTGAAACGGCTCGCACCCGTATCGAGCGAATCAAAGCTCCCGCCATAAATTAGGCATAGGCTCTTTCATGTTGATTGCATCCATTGATAAAATACACATCGAGCTTTTCGATAAGTTCCAGCAGGGCGGCTATGTCATGTGGCCGTTGTTTATATTAAGTCTACTTACGTTGATCGTATTTATTGAACGAATACTATTTTTCCACCGCAATCAGATCCGCTCGAAGGAATTTCTCACTGGTATTGAGAATTCTCTTAACAAGGGAAGGCTTATCGAAGCGCTCACGGTTTGCCAGGAAACGCCGGGACCCGCTTCTGCAATGGTAAAAGCCGGCTTGCTGATGTTTCGCAAATCCGATGCGGAGATTCGGGAGTCGGTGCGCGAGGCGGCCGTCGTCGAGATCGGACCTTTGAATCGTCGCGTAGGAGTCCTGGCTACGATTGCTCAGGTCGGACCGATTTTTGGACTGCTTGGCACTGTGATTGGTCTAATCGACACGTTTGCCGAATACGAAAAAATGGGAGTGTATGTAAATGCTGGGCACTTATCGGGTGGAATGTGGCAGGCTCTTATCTCTACCGCGATGGGACTGGCTCTGGCGGCTACCGCCCTCATGGCCCACCACTATTTACTAGGACGTATTCGTTCCATCGTTCATGAAATGGAGTGGCTGGGTCAGGAATTGCTTAGCTGTTTCACTAACGTTAAGGCCAACGCGGAGATTAAAGTCGAAACGATCGATGAAGCTACGGAAGCTAGAGCTTGAGAAAGAGGTCCCTCAACCGGCGAAGTTGAGTTTCTGGCCTATTGCCGATGTTCTGGCCATACTGGTATTTGCCGGCCTTTTCGGTTCCAAGTTCGTCGTCGCCCCTGGATTGGCCATCGCTTTGCCTGAGATCGATTCTCCTGCAACCGACGTGGCTACGGAATATCATATGCTAACCATCGGCGAAGTGGACGGGAAGGAAATGATCATCTTTCAAGATAGTATTCTAGATTTGGAGTCATTCAAGCGACGCTTGGAATCTTCGGACAGATCAATTCCTCCCGGTGTAACTTTGCTTGCTCTGCTCGATTCTTCAGTATCGATGAAGACCCTTGCGCCATTGTGGGAAATCGCCTCGAGCGCCGGCTACCGGGATATTAAAATCGCCACTGAGAGAAGGGCGGAGCTGCCCACCGAATTTCAAAACGTCGATCTTCCATGAAGCTGCGTACTTCCAGGTGGATTCTCGCCGTATGCATAGCCGCTATTATTCACATCGCTCTTTTCTGGGGCGTTGCTTTAATCAATTACGTCCTCGAACCTTCTGGCGATTGGACCGAAGAGAAAGCTAAGATCGAATACGTTCAGGTGGAGCGCGTTGAGGAGCAAATGACGCTTTTCGATCCTCGACCTCTTCTTTTACCGACCAATTGGAACTTTGCCAGTATCGGTCCTCTCGATGATCTAAAAATCTTCGAAGACGAAGAGCCTATTTTCGAGGATTACGATCCTATGTTTGCTGCCGAAGACGGAAATTTCGTATTTCGGTATGGCAACCCTTGGTCTATTCGCGACGACTCGCGTGAATCTCTCTCTTCCTTCGAAGTAAATCGCTTTGCTCAGCTGCGTCAAAAGGAGAGGGCTCGATCCGAACACGGGGAGCTCGGTCTGCACGTTTCTCTAAAGGATCCTATCTCTGGTAGAGTGCTACATTCCGAATCGAGTTCCTTATATAATAATGCTGCGCTCGAGATTTCGAGGCAATGGCCTTCCTGGAGCCCAGTGACTTTCCTGGTCACGGTCCTTGACTCTTTTCTCCTTTCGCAAATTTCCATTGTTGAAAGCTCGGGCTTTGACGACGTGGACAAGAAGCTTGGGGATCTGATTGCCCATGGCTTGCTGAGTGGAGCCCAGGCTCCGGATGGGGTTTATTTCGTCGAAATCGGCCCCTAATTCAGGCGGAATTTTTCTTTAAATTTCAGTTGACGGGCAAATACGCGTTCTGCATCTTCTTGCTTCTTTTTTTCTACATCCACCGAACGAATGCGCCCTTGTAGCTCAGTCGGTAGAGCACATCCTTGGTAAGGATGAGGTCGGCGGTTCAAGTCCGCTCGAGGGCTCCAACCAGACCCAGGCCGTTCATGAGGAGGATGTTGAAGCGAAAGCTCTACTTTCAGAAATCAATCAACTAACAACTGTAAATGGCAAAAGGAACCTTCGAAAGAACGAAACCACACGTCAATGTCGGCACTATCGGTCACGTTGACCATGGTAAAACAACGCTGACCACGTCTATCCTGGCAGTGCAGGCCGGCAAAGGCCTAGCTGAATTGAAAAGCTATGCCGACATTGCAAAAGGTGGTACGGTTCGCGACGCGTCTAAGATTGTCACCATCTCGGTTGCTCACGTCGAGTACGAGTCAGACAATCGTCACTACGCTCACGTCGACTGCCCAGGTCACGCCGACTTCGTTAAGAACATGATCACTGGAGCGGCTCAAATGGATGGAGCTATCCTAGTTGTTAGCGCTTCCGATGGCCCAATGCCTCAGACTCGTGAGCACATCCTTCTCGCTCGCCAGGTTGGTGTTCCTAAAATCGTGGTCTTCCTCAACAAGTGTGACCTGATCGACGACGAAGAGCTTTTGGAGCTTGTTGAAATGGAAGTGCGCGAGCTTCTCGACAAGTATGAATTTCCTGGAGACGACACCACTATTATTCGTGGGTCCGCTATGCAGGCTCTGGAAGGAACCGATGATGGCAAGAAATGCATCCAGGAATTGATGGATGCGATCGATAACGACATTCCAGAGCCGGAGCGCGAAATCGATAAGCCGTTCCTGATGTCCGTCGAAGACGTTTTCTCGATCACTGGTCGTGGTACCGTTGCCACTGGCCGTATCGAGCGTGGCATCGTTAAGGTTGGCGACACGATTGAAATCGTTGGTCTTAAGGATACCGAAAGCACGGTTGTTACCGGTGTTGAAATGTTCCGCAAGATGCTCGATCAAGGCCAGGCTGGCGATAACGTGGGCGTTCTGCTTCGCGGTGTTGAAAAGGATGCAATCGAGCGCGGCCAAGTTCTCGCGGCCCCTGGATCCATCACTCCTCACACCAAGGCCAAGGCCGAGATCTACGTACTTTCCAAGGACGAAGGCGGGCGTCACACGCCATTCTTTAATGGATACCGCCCTCAATTCTACTTCCGTACTACGGACGTAACCGGTGTCTGCGAACTTCCTGATGGCGTTGAAATGGTTATGCCAGGCGACAACATCGCAATCGAAGTTTCACTCACTAAAGCAATCGCTATGGAAAAGCTGCAGCGATTCGCGATTCGAGAAGGCGGCCGAACCATCGGAGCAGGTCGTATCACCGACATCATCGAATAAGGAGACACGATACACAGGCTTTTTGCTTGCCGAAACCCGAATATCCCGGGTTTCGGCAATTCTATTTAATCGAAAATAGTATAGGGTAGTAGCTCAATTGGTAGAGCATCGGTCTCCAAAACCGAGGGTTGGGGGTTCGAGTCCCTCCTGCCCTGCCAATAATTTCCTAAATGAAAAATCCGTTTCGAAGCATTCGCATCTTTACTGGCGAGACCATAGGCGAACTTAAAAAAGCCTCGTGGCCTACTATGCTTGAATTGCGCGATTCTACTGTCGTTGTCCTTGTCGCCATCGCGATTTTGGGTATCTTTGTGGCCGTTGCTGATTTTTCTCTCGCGAATGTCGTGAATCTTTTCACGAGCTGGGTACGTTGATTCACGTAGAAATGGCCGACTCTACCACCAAAACGGGCGCCGCCTGGTACGTTGTACAAACTCTTTCTGGTCAGGAAGGGAAAGTTAAGAAGTACCTCGATAAGTTCATCAAGGAAGACGAAATGGAGGATTACGTCTTCGAGGTGCTCGTTCCCACAGAGACCGTCGTTGAAGTTAAAGCGGGAAAGAAGACTCAAATTGTCCGCAAATTCTATCCCGGCTACGCCTTCCTTCACATGCGGCTTTACGATGACGATGGGAAGCTGCTCAACAAGCCTTGGTATTTCGTGCGCGAGACCGCAGGTGTTATTAATTTCGTGGGAGGCGATCGGCCCACGGCTCTGAAAAAATCGGAAATAGATACCATACTCAGCCAAGTTGAAGCTGCCTCGGGCAAGGAAGTGCCGAAGGTTCAGTTTGAAGTTGGCGAGGAGGTGAAGATCAATGACGGTCCCTTTCTCAACCTTAATGGTCGTATCGATGAAATCGATCCAGAGAAGGGCAAGCTCAAGGTATCCGTATCCATTTTTGGACGCTTTACTCCCGTCGAGTTGGAGTATTGGCAGGTAGAACGCTTAACTGGCTAAACTAGATGGCAAAGAAAATTACAGGAACCATTCGTCTACAACTCCCTGCTGGAGGCGCCAATCCCGCTCCTCCCGTAGGTCCCGCTTTGGGCGCTGCAGGGGTGAACATCATGGCCTTCTGCAAGGAGTTTAACGCCAAGACCAAAGATCAAGCAGGCATGATCCTGCCTACGGTTATTTCCGTCTATCAAGACCGGTCTTTTTCATTCATTCTCAAATCGCCTCCTGCCGCGGTTTTGCTTAAGAAAGCGGCTGGACTCGCTAAAGGATCGGGCGTGCCGAATCGCGATAAGGTGGGCAAGGTAACCAAGAAGCAGATTTTGGAGATTGTTGAAACCAAAAAGAACGATCTTAATGCGAAGGATCCTGAAATGGCGTCTCGTATCATCGCTGGTACTGCTCGCTCGATGGGTATCGAAGTAGAAGATTAATTTAACGAACGAAAAACATAAACCTCAACGCAGGAGCCGAAAGGCGTTTGCACTGCAAGGAGTCATAAATGGTAAAACTGTCTAAACGATTTCGAGCGGCTCACGAAGCTGCCGATCTCAATAAAGAATACCCGGTCGCGGAAGCGGTTGAAGTTCTCGCTAAGCTTCCCAAAGCCAAATTCGACGAAACCGTAGAACTTTCTTTAAAGCTGGGTGTAGATCCTCGCAAGGGCGATGAGATGGTTCGTGGTACCGTGATACTGCCTCATGGTAGTGGAAAATCGGTTACCGTTCTGGCGTTTACTTCCGATGCAGACGCCGCTAAGGAAGCGGGCGCCACGCATGCCGGACTAGAAGATCTTATCGAGAAGATCCAGGGAGGTTGGCTGGATTTCGACGTTGCCGTAGCTACGCCGGATGCGATGAAGGAGGTTCGCAAGATAGCTCGCGTTTTGGGTCCTAAAGGTCTCATGCCGAATCCCAAGGCAGGTACCGTTGCTCCTGATATTTCCAAAGCCATCAAGGAAGTTATGGCCGGTCGTGTCGAATTCAAGCTGGACAAGACTGCCACTGTTGGCGTTGGCATAGGAAAACGTTCCTTTTCCAACGAGCAGATTGTAGAGAACGCCAATGCTTTAATCGACGCTATTGGCAAGGCTCGACCTTCGGTATTCAAAGGCAAGTATATAGCAAGTATCCATCTAACGGCTACAATGAGCCCGGGAATCAGATTGGCCGGCTCTGTCTATTCCAACTTATAATTTCAAGACAGCTTTACGAAATGAGACCGGAAAAGAAATTTCTAGTAGACGAAGTAAACTCGCATCTCGAGAAGTCGGACTACATGTTTCTCGCTAATTACGAAAAAGCCACGGTAGTCGACATTGCCGAGCTGAGAGACGAGCTTTCCAAAGAGGAGGCCGAGTTTCATGTAATTAAGAATAACATACTAAAGGTTGCCGCCCGCGAACGTGGGTTTCCAGAGCTAGACGATCATTTGAAGGGGCAGAACGCTATCGTGATCGGAGGTCGCAATCCTTCTGGCGTAGCCAAGATCATCACCAAGTTTTTCGATAAGAACGAGAAGATGGAGGTTAAGGTTGGTGTGCTTAGCAGCCAGCGGATCGAAAGCGACGGTGTTAAGCAACTTGCCAAGCTGCCTTCTATCGAGGCTCTGCGCGCTCAACTGTTGGGACTTCTCAGTCAACCTGCCCAGCAAATGGTTTTCGTACTCAATGCCGTTCCGCAAGGCATGCTCAACCTCCTTCAGGCGAAAGCCGATCAAGACGGAAATTCGTAACCCACACTTTTCAATTTTCGAGGGCTTGGATGCCTTCGTCACAACAACAAAACAAAAAGATTCAGGCTAGGGCCGATGCTTCGGCCTTAAACGAAGGAAAGCTTTCCTGAACTAGCCGATCGAAAACAAAATGGCAGACATAAGTAAAGACGACGTAATTGATTGGCTCAGCAATCAATCCGTATTGGATATCGCAGGTCTTGTGAAAGACCTTGAAGAAAAATGGGGCGTTAGCGCAGCAGCACCCGTAGCCGTGGCCGCAGCTCCTGCTGGAGGTGGAGACGCTGGAGGCGGAGCCGCAGCTGAGGAAAAGACTGAATTCGACGTCATCCTCGCTGAAGCTGGCGCTAAGAAGATCAACGTGATTAAGGAAGTTCGCGCTATTACGGGACTCGGCCTTAAGGACGCGAAGGATCTGGTCGAAGGCGCTCCCAAACCCGTCAAAGAAGCGGCATCCAAGGAAGAAGCTGAAGAAATCAAATCCAAGCTCGAAGCTGCTGGCGCCAAGGTGGAGCTCAAATAACATTGCCGATAGCTTTTCTCTACAGCTTTTTATCTCAAGACAGGCGCGTTTTCGCGCGCCTGTCTTTCCTGTCTATATTGCCAACTTCATTTCCCGGATATAAGTTATCTGACGAGTATCCGTTTCTCGCCGCAAAATCGCTAATCTGCTTAACCAAGTAAGGATCCATCAATGGCCGACCGCATTAACTTCGGAAAACTCAAGGAAGTTATCACTCCCCCCAACCTGATCGAAATTCAGATCAATTCCTATCTCGATTTCCTGCAGAAGGAAACGCCCATCACAGAGCGAAAGAACGATGGTCTTGAAGCGGTTTTCAGGGAGGTCTTTCCAATTGAAAGCTATGATGGGCGCCTGGTCCTGGAATTCGTTTCCTATGTCGTAGGAGATCCGAAGGCGACGGAAATCGAATGTATCAAGGAAGGCATTACCTATTCAGTTCCCTTGTACGTGAAGCTTCGTCTTCGCGAAGAGGAGAACATCAAGGATGAGGAAATCTACATGGGTGAAGTACCCATGGTTACCAGTCGCGGTTCGTTTATTATAAACGGAGCCGAACGCGTCGTGGTCAGTCAGCTCCATCGCTCTCCCGGCATTTGCTACGAGGAGACCCAGCACACTAATGGCAAGCAGTTGCTCTCTTTCCGCATCATTCCTGATCGTGGCACCTGGCTGGAAGTTCAGTTCGACAATAATGACTTGCTCTACGTGTATCTTGATCGCCGCCGTCGTCGTCGCAAGTTTCTCATTACGACACTGCTTCGCGCGGTCGGATACAGCTCCGATATCGATATACTGAAGCTTTTTTACGAAATCGATGAACTGCCCACGGCCGATGCCCTGGCTAAGGACAACGTCAGTCAGTACGTCCTAGTCGAGGACGCCATTGATGCGGAGAAGGGAGTTGTGCTTGCTCGCGCCTTCGAGCCGCTGACCAAGGCGATTGTGCGTCAGTTCGAAGAACATGGCATCTCCGTTCTCAAGGTTATCGACACCGCTATTGACGATGGAGCGATCGTGCGTGCCCTGAAAAAGGATACAACGCAAAACGAAGAGGAAGCCCTTAAGGAGATCTACAAGAGACTCCGTCCTGGCGAACCGCCCACAACGGCCAATGCCAAAGCCTTGCTAAAGCGTTTGTTCTTCGACCCGAAGCGCTATGATCTCGGGCGTGTGGGTCGTTACAAGCTTAACCAGAAGCTTGAGATGGACGTAGATGTCGAGCAGCGTACGTTGCAAGCGGAAGACATTGTCTACGCCACCAAGTACCTGATAAATTTCAGAACCAATGGGGACGGCTACCTCGACGATATCGATCACCTGGGTAGTCGACGAGTTCGTACGGTTGGTGAACTTCTTGCTAACCAGTGCCGTCTTGGCTTGGCTCGTACCGAGCGTCTGGTTCGCGAGCGTATGACGCTTTACGATCAAAGCGTCGATTCGATCACTCCTCAAAAGCTCATCAATCCGAAGGCGCTTACGACGGTCATTCGCGATTTCTTTGCTCGTAGTCAGCTTTCCCAGTTCATGGACCAAATCAATCCGCTGGCCGAACTCACCCACAAGCGTCGGCTTTCCGCGCTTGGTCCAGGTGGTTTGAATCGGGAGCGAGCAGGCTTCGAAGTTCGTGACGTCCATCCTTCCCACTATGGTCGTATTTGTCCTATCGAGACGCCTGAAGGACCTAACATTGGTCTGATCAATTCGCTTTCAACCTTTTCTCGCGTCAACGAATTCGGTTTTATCGAAACGCCTTATCGCGTGGTCGATAATGGTCGGGTTCTCGACGAAATTCGCTACCTGAATGCCGATCAGGAAGAGGGCAAGATCATTGCTCAGGCGAATTGCGAAGTGGATGAAAATGGTAATTTCGTTGGTCATGTGACGGTTCGACAAAGCGGAGAATTCCTGGAAGTCGATCCGGACCAAGTCGATTTCATGGACGTTTCGCCCAAGCAGCTTGTATCCGTTGCGGCAGGACTGATTCCTTTCCTTGAACACGATGACGCTAATCGCGCTCTCATGGGATCAAACATGCAACGCCAGGGCGTTCCGCTTCTGAGAAACGACTCTCCATTCGTGGGAACGGGCATTGAAGAACGCGTCGCTCGCGATTCGAAAACCGTTTGCGTGAGCGACCATGATGGAATCGTGGCTTCTGTGGACGCAAAGCGTATCGTTATCACGGATACGGGAGAACTGCCCGATCATTTCTTTAGCAAGCCGTATTCGGATCATGCTAACGGCGTACATGTTTACGAGCTTCGTAAATTCATGCGCTCCAACGCTGGCACCTGTTTTAACCAAAAGCCAATCGTCAACAAGGGACAGCCAGTAAAAACGGGCGATATCATTGCGGACGGACCCTGTACCCAGGATGGCGAGCTCGCCCTTGGACGAAATATCCTAGTAGCGTTCATGCCTTGGAACGGTTACAACTTCGAGGATGCCATTCTGATTTCGGAAAAGGTGTTGAAGGATGATATTTATACGTCGATTCACATTCAGGAATTCGAGGTTACCGCTCGGGATACCAAGCTGGGTCCTGAAGAAATCACCCGAGACATTCCGAATGTGGGTGAAGAGGCCTTAAAGAATCTCAATCACGACGGCGTTATCCGGGTTGGGGCGGAAGTCCATCCGGGCGACATTCTCGTTGGCAAGATCACGCCGAAAAGCGAGACCGAGCTTGCCCCAGAAGAAAAGCTGCTTCGGGCGATCTTCGGTGAAAAGGCGGCCGATGTTAAGGACACTTCGCTCGTAGTTCCCTCCGGCGTCGAGGGCATCATCATGGACGTGAAGGTTTCGAGTCGTGTTGATTACGAGCGTGAACGTCTCAGTCCCTCTGATCGTCGTCGCCAGGTAAAGCAGATCAACGAAGAGTACAAGACTCAGATGGACAAGCTGCGTGAGGGTCTTACCGAAGCCTTGTCTAACATTCTGCTCGGTGAAAAGATTCCTCTCGACGTTGTGAATGGCCAGACTGGCGAGATCATCATTCCAGCTAATCGCAAGATTACCAAGACCTTGCTGCGCAAGCTAGCCGCGGTTTCCAAGCACGTGGAAATCGATCCGTCTCCTGTTCGTATCAAGATTATGGAGATCATCAATTCCTACCAGAGCAAGTTCGACGAACTGGAGGGGGATCGCGAGCGCAAGACGGCAAATATCGAGTCGGGCGAAGATGTCGCTCAGGGCGTCATCAAGCAGGTAAAGGTTTACGTCGCTACCAAGGAAAAGCTGAAAGTCGGTGATAAGATGGCCGGCCGCCATGGTAATAAGGGCGTTGTCGCTAAGATCGTTCCGGAAGAAGATATGCCCTATCTTCCTGACGGCACTCCGATTCAGATCTGTCTCAATCCTCTAGGCGTTCCGTCCCGAATGAATGTTGGTCAGGTTCTGGAAACTCATATGGGTTGGGCCTGTAAGATGCTGGGCATGAAAGTCTCGACGCCAGTATTCGATGGGATACCCGAAAAGATCGTTCGCCAGCATTTGCGAGACGCGGGTCTTCCGACTTCCGGCAAAAGCGTTTTATACGATGGCCGTACCGGCGAGAAACTCGACCAGGAAGTGGTCGTTGGCTGGGTTTACATGATGAAGCTCAATCACCTGGTATCGCACAAGATCCATGCTCGAGCCGTTGGTCCTTATTCTCTGGTTACGCAGCAGCCACTGGGCGGCAAGGCCCAATATGGCGGTCAGCGTTTCGGAGAAATGGAGGTTTGGGCTCTCGAGGCATACGGAGCGGCTTACACCCTCCAGGAATTGCTAACCGTCAAGTCGGATGACGTTCAGGGCCGCACCAAGATTTACGAGTCTCTGGTTAAGGGAGACTCAACGCTCCAAGCAGGTACGCCGGAATCTTTCAATGTATTGATTAAGGAAATACAAAGCCTTGGTCTGGACGTGCGTTTAGGACGTCAGAGCGAGCTGGAATACAAGTAATCGATTAGAATAGGAATTTTAAAGCCATGTCGTCTACACAAGAAGCCCAAGAAACTCTAGGAGTGGAACGCGAGTCGAATTTCGACTGCGTCACCATCAATGTCGCTTCGCCCGAAACCATCCGCTCGTGGTCGCGCGGCGAAGTTAAGAACCCCGAAACGATCAACTACCGCACCTTCAAGCCCGAGCCTGGAGGACTGTTCTGTCAACGCATCTTTGGTCCGGTCCGCGATTACGAGTGCGCCTGTGGCAAGTATAAGAGAATCAAATACAAAGGAGTGATCTGTGATCGCTGTGGCGTAGAGGTTACCGTGTCGCGGGTACGTCGCTCACGTATGGGCCACATCGAGCTGGCCGTTCCGGTCACTCACATCTGGTTTCTGAAGAGCATGCCGTCTCGTCTTGGCCTGCTGCTTGATATGACTGCTCGGAGTCTCGAGCGGGTTATTTATTATGAAGCCTACATGGTGACCGATCCCGGTCGCACGCCGCTTGAAGAGAAACAGCTTCTCACCGACCAGGAGTACATCCAGGCTATGGAGGAGTACGGCGATGATTCGTTTGTGGCCAAGATGGGCGCCGAAGCGATTCGCGAAGTTCTCACCCAGATGGATATGCCTGGGACTGTCATGGAGCTGCAGGAAGCGATGCGCAGCACTAAGTCCAAGCAGATCAAGAAGAAGCTGGCGAAGCGTTTGAAAGTCATCCAGGGCTTCATCAAGTCTAGCTCGCGTCCTGAATGGATGGTACTTGAAGTGCTTCCTGTAATTCCTCCAGACCTACGCCCGTTGGTTCCTTTGGAAGGTGGCCGTTTCGCGACTTCGGATCTGAATGATCTTTATCGTCGCGTCATCAATCGGAACAACCGCCTCAAGAACTTGATGCAGCTAAAGACGCCTGACGTTATCATTCATAACGAAAAGCGTATGCTCCAGGAAGCGGTCGACGCCTTGTTCGACAATGGTCGCCATGGTCGTCCGGTGACGGGCGCTGGCAATCGTCCTTTGAAGTCTTTGAGCGATATGCTTAAGGGTAAGCAAGGCCGTTTTCGTCAGAACCTGCTTGGCAAGCGTGTCGACTACTCGGGTCGTTCAGTTATTGTAATTGGTCCGGAACTACGTCTGCACCAATGCGGATTGCCCAAGAAGATGGCATTGGTTCTCTTCGAGCCATTCATCATTCGTCGACTCAAGGAGCTCGGTTTCGTGCACACGGTTCGCGGCGCGCGTCGCATGATCGAGAAAAAGTCTCCAGAAGTTTGGGACATTCTCGAAGAAGTCACCAAGGGGCATCCGGTTCTCCTCAATCGCGCTCCCACGCTTCACCGCCTTTCCATCCAGGCGTTTGAGCCTACTTTAATCGAAGGGGAAGCCATTCGCGTACATCCTCTGGTCTGTACCGCCTATAATGCCGACTTCGATGGCGACCAGATGGCGGTTCACGTTCCGCTCTCTTTGGAAGCCACGATGGAGTGCAAGATGCTCATGATGGCTACGGGGAACATTTTCTCGCCTTCCAGTGGCAAGCCCATCCTGACACCTTCTCAGGACGTCATTCTCGGATCGTACTATTTGACTATGGATCCTCCAGTGCCTTCCGAGGAAATGGGACGCATACCGTTGGCTGCTTCGAAAGAAGAGGTTCTGTTTGCCCAGATGGACGGAGCGCTTCACACCCATGATTGGATTCGCATTCCTAATCCAGACTACGGTCGTGAAACCGTATTCGGCAATAGTAAGCACAAAACCATTACAACCACGATTGGTCGCGTAAGGTTCAGCCAAACTTGGCCAGCGAGCCTTGGCTTCATCAACTTCCAAGTTGGCGGCGGACAGCTAGGTGATGTTATCAACAATACCTACAAGGTATCGGGACCCGAACAGACCGTTCAGTCTCTTGATGCTCTGAAGGAACTTGGTTTCGAAGTCGCTACGCATGCGGGGATTTCTATCGGCATCGACGATATGATTATTCCTGAAAACAAGCCGCAGATTGTTCAGAATGCCTACGACAAGATCGAGGCGGTTGAAAATCAATTCCGTCAGGGCGTTATCACTACAGGTGAACGTTACAACAAGATTATCGATATCTGGACGGTTGCTACCGACGAGATCAAGCAGGCCGTATTCGAAAAGCTGCAGACTAATGATGGCAAGCCAGGAGTGAATCCTGTCTACGTGATGATGGATTCCAAAGCTCGCGGCAATCCGAACCAGGTTCGTCAGCTCTGTGGAACTCGCGGGTTGATGGCTAAGCCTTCGGGTGAAATTATCGAAAGGCCGATTCTTTCTTCCTTCCGTGAAGGGTTGACGGTTCTCGAGTACTTCATTTCGACACACGGCGCTCGTAAGGGTCTTGCTGATACAGCTCTCAAGACTGCTGATGCGGGATACTTGACGCGTAAGCTTTGCGACGTCGCCATGGACGTGATCATTACTGAAGAGGATTGCGGAACTCGTGATGGTATCTGGAAGCGCGCGATTTTCGAAGGTGATGACGAAATTGTGAGTTTGCGTGAACGTATTGAAGGTCGTTTTTCTTGCGATGACGTCTTCAATCCCTCGAACCCGGAGGAGCTTCTTGTCGGTTCTGGCGAGCTCATGACCGAGCAGGTCGCTTTCCGTATCGAAGAGTGCGGCATCGAGCGACTAAAGGTAATGTCGCCACTGACCTCATCTTCTGAATACGGAATTGACGCGAAATCCTACGGTATCAACCCGGCGACGAATGATGTAGCGAAGCTAGGGGATTCGGTAGGAATTATTGCTGCCCAGTCCATCGGCGAGCCAGGAACTCAATTGACTATGCGTACTTTCCATATCGGAGGTATTGCCAGTTCAGTGGTTACTGATCCTCGCATTGTGGTTCGTAATTCAGGACGTCTTAAGTACCGCGGTCTGAGACTTGTGCAAATCGCTGAAGGCATCAGCATCGTTCTCAACAAGACGGGTTCTATCCAAATTCTCGACGATAGCGATCGCGAGCTAGAGGCTTATGATATCGTTGTTGGCTCCATGCTCAGCATCCCTGATGGAGGTACGATTGAAGCGGGTCAGAAACTGGCGGAATGGGATCCCTACAACATTCCCGTTTTGACTGAAAAGGCGGGAACGGTTCAGTTCCGCGACATGATTCCTGGTGTAACCATCAAAAAGGAACTCGACGAAAGTACCGGAAATATCACTACAGTCGTTATCGAGCATAAGGAGGATTTGAATCCTTCAGTTGAGATTCGCGACGACGCTGGCAAGACCTTGGCCATGTACGGCATCCCCACGGGAGCTCTGGTTCAGGTTGGCGAAGGCGATATCATTGCTCAGGGCGCCCTTTTGGCCAAGACGCCTCGTCAGGCTTCCAAGACCAAAGATATTACGGGTGGTCTTCCTCGCGTTGCCGAGCTTTTCGAAGCCCGTCGACCGAAGGAAGCTGCGGAAATGGCGCGTATCGACGGTATTGTTTCTTTTGGCGGAACCGTTCGATCCAAGCGCAAGCTGATTGTTACCAACGAGGAGACGGATAGCGAAGAAGAGCATCTTATCCCGCATAACAAGCAGATCATTGTCCAGGCCGGCGATGTCGTCCATAAAGGCCAGCACCTTACTGAGGGCTCTGCGGATCCGCACGAAATCCTTGATATTCTAGGCCCCAGCAGGCTCTACGATTTTCTGATCGACGAAGTTCAGGAAGTCTACCGTTTGCAAGGCGTGCCTATTAACGATAAGCACATCGAGCTCATCATTAGGCAGATGCTCCGCAAAGTTCGGATCACCGATCCAGGCGATACGGAATTCTTCTGGGGCGAGCAGGTGGAAAAGACTACCTTCATGCGGGAGAATAATCGAATCATCGAAGCGGGCGGCAAGCCTTCGGAAGCTGAACCTGTTCTTCTGGGGATCACCAAAGCTTCGATCGAGACTGAGAGCTTCATTTCCGCGGCCTCGTTCCAGGAAACGACTCGTGTGCTTACCGACGCTTCTACGCTTAGCAAGGTAGATAAGCTGCATGGGTTTAAGGAAAACGTTATCATGGGGCATCTTATTCCGGCTGGCACTGGTTTACGGAACTACCGTGATCTCCGCATTACACTTCCATTTGGCAGCGAGCTTGAGCCGGTTGGCGTTCCTGAAGAGGAAGAAGAAGCCATTCTTCCCACCACGGAAGCTAGTTGAGTTAAAGCCAACGTATTCAAATTTCGAAGCCACGGCAGTCAGCCGTGGCTTTTTGTTTTCCAAGGCCAGAATACCTTAACTGCAGGAGAAGATTCGACTTTCAGGAAGCTTGCTCGCTAGGCCATCCCAGACGCTTTTTCTGAGATCCGTTTCGACTGACGGTTCGTAGGCGACCATGCCGTTTTGGTTCTTCATGCCTTTCATGAAAAGTGGCTCTTCGGGATACAAGTTTTCCATTCGCCGAAAAACACTCGTTGGAGATCTGAAGGATCCAAGAGTAGCTGAATGAATTGCGGGTGACGGCAAGTGTTGCCAGACGGTATCCAAAAATTGGTTGTAATGTTCTTTGGCGTCTGAAACGCAAACGATAGGATCTATTCTCAGGCCGATTTTCCATCCTGCCTGAGCGAGTTTTTCCGCCGCTTTAAGTCGAGCAGCGAGAGGAGGGGCCTTGAGCTCAAGAGACTTGGCGATGGAATCCGGATTTAAGCTAAAAGCCACCACGACATTTTCTATTGGCGAACGATCAAGCAGATGACTGATATTTACGCTTTTGGTACGCAGTTCTAGCCACGCCTTTGGATGATCTTCGAAGTAGGGTAGGAAAACGTCGGTAAATCCAGTCAAGCTCTCCATGGCCAGACTATCGCAATCGTACCCGCTAAAGAAAAAGAGCTCTTTCTCAGGGTGTTTTATTCTCGTTGCGTCGATATCCTGAATGAAGTCCTCGTAATTAGGAAACAAGACGTAGTTGGCCGATTGATACATGCCTTGGAGAAAGCAGTATCTGCAATCGTACAAGCAGTTCAGCATGTGAGAAAAGTAGAAATGCATGTCCGCTCCCAACCCATAATCGGGAGGTGTTGGTAGAATGCGTTGACCTTCTTTTCTGGCGATTATGAGAGCCGGTTTTCGTTTCTGAAACCGGAAGTTTTGGCTTTTTGGATTAAAAACCTCGCCGTAGCGTTCGCAATGAATTATCTCCGCCTTCGGATTGGACGCCAGTATCGTCTGGGTTCTTGGATGGTCGAGAATGCTTTGCTCAACATATATGCGATCGAATTTCATTTCAGCCTGTTCGATGCCAGCTTCTGGATGTTCGCTTCAAGTAATCGAAACACCTCTTTTTTCGGCTGATTTTCGATGAGCTCCTTGGCTGCCAATTCATTCAAATCGTCCGACAGTCGTTCCCATTGCCCTAGAGCCTTTTTTAGATTAACAGATTCCGTGCTTGTTAACCGTAGGATGTCCTTTGCGTTTCGCAAAAGATCATCCAGCCAGGGGGGCTGTTTATAAGCGACAACGCTCTCCAAAATCGTTGAGCTAAATTTTTCGATGTTTGCCAGCTGAGATTCGACGAGTTGCGAGATCGCTTCCTTGTCCATTTTTCGGGTCGCGGGATGTTCCTTGTTGTCGGATACGATCTTCAAACAATGGATGCACTCCGATGAAGCGAAGCGGAGGGCGGCTTGATAGTAGCCGTTGGCTTCCATGTCGAAAGCTACATTTTCTTCGTACTCGAAAGAAGGCTCGCTTAGCGTTCGCAACGCGCATCCTCTCCACTTGTGATCCCATGGGCATTGAGGGTAGAAGCCCTCTTTGCTAGCGTCGCTCGAAATTTTATTCGCCAGAAGCGCTGTACCGACTGGAAGATCCGCATGGCCGCATATGCCGATGTTGATCCACGCAGAGGGGGCTTGGATTCCCTCTGAAAGTCCTAAAGCGGTGGTCCCAATAGCGCTCTTGGTCGATCCAGTGCCTGTTATGACAAGGGCTGTGTTAGCGTTACGAAAAAACTGGGCTCTGCCATGGCTTCCCGACAGCTTCAGCTCAAAGTGGCTGATGAGTGGTCTCGCTTCGCAATCCAGCGCTGTAACCAAGAATAGCATACTCATCGAAATTAGAGTAAGGTCTTCCCAAGTCACGCAAGCCTCTACTAAAGAGGTTCAATCCCTCAGCGGATGGCCCTCCTTTTCCGCTTTTTGCCTTGCGGTCTTATTCGAGGAGTTGCAAAACCCTAGACTCTCAATTTCTTGTCCCAATACATAGGTTTTGCCTCAAGCGAATCCCGCCCATCTCACTTCAAAATGAGCATATTCAGGCCAGCTAATGGCTTGGTATGCTTTTTACTCTTTTTTTGGTAGAAAATACTTGCCGAGTATCAGCCATCCGGTAATTTCACGCTCTTTTCTCAAAATCACTCAGATATGCCAACCATTAACCAGCTCGTTCGAAAAGGTCGCAAGGTCACCAAGACCAAGTCCAAATCGCCAGCATTGGATTCCAATCCATTCAGGCGAGGCGTTTGCGTCCAGGTGATGACTCGTACTCCTAAGAAACCGAATTCCGCCATTCGCAAAGTAGCTAAGGTACGACTCACCAACGGTATAGAAGTGATTGCCTACATTCCTGATGAAGGTCATAGTCTTCAGGAGCACAGCATCGTATTGGTGCGAGGGGGTCGTGTGAAGGACCTTCCCGGCGTGCGCTACCACATAGTTAGAGGCACTTTGGATGCGATGGGCGTAGATAAGCGTCGTCGCAGCCGTTCGAAGTACGGAGTAAAACGACCTAAAAAGTAGGGGAACTCGAATTTTTAGCAATGTCACGTCGTAGAAGAGCTCAAAAGCGAACCGCCAAGCCAGATGCCCGTTATGGAAGCACCCTGGTTGGCCACCTCGTCAATACTGTCATGCGTGATGGTAAGAAGACTTTGGCGGAGAGAATTGTTTACGCCTCTTTCGAGCGGGTAAGCGAAAAGCTGGAAAAGGGCGACCCAGTCGATCTCCTTCTTGGAGCATTGGAAAACGCTCGTCCTCGCTTGGAGGTAAAAAGTCGTCGTGTTGGCGGCGCTACTTATCAAGTGCCTGTTGAAATTCCATATGAGCGCCAAGAATCCTTGGCCATGCGCTGGATCGTTTCAGCGGCAAACTCTCGCAAGGGAATTCCCATGCGTGACGCCTTGGCCGCTGAAATTATCGACGCTTATAATAATACTGGCATCGTTGTGAAGAAGAAGGAAGACACTCACAAGATGGCTCAGTCTAACCGCGCCTTTGCTCACTTGCGCTGGTAATCGTTGTAATGGCTGTTTCTACAAAAGATCTTTCATCTCGAAATGCTTCGGATCGTCCAGTCCCTATGGAGTGGACGCGCAACATCGGCATTGCCGCTCATATCGACGCGGGCAAGACCACCACAACCGAGCGCATTCTTTATTATACCGGTGTTGTTCATAAAATCGGCGAAGTTCACGACGGAAATGCGGTGACCGATTTTATGGAGCAGGAGCGTGAGCGTGGTATTACCATCACTTCCGCGGCCATTTCCTGCCAATGGGAAAACAAAGAAGGCCCTTTTGCTGGTATCAATCACCGGGTGAATATCATCGATACTCCGGGTCACGTCGATTTTACCGCGGAGGTAGAGCGTTCCCTCCGCGTACTCGATGGAGCCGTTGCCGTTTTTTGCGCGGTGGCTGGGGTGCAACCTCAATCCGAGACCGTTTGGCGTCAGGCAGACAAGTATAACGTACCGCGTATCGCCTTCATTAATAAGATGGATCGCACCGGGGCTGACTTCCAGAGCGCAGTCAATGATATGCGCACCAAGCTCGGAGCCAATGCTCATCCCTTGTATTTGAATATTGGGGCTGAAGCTGATTTTACGGGTTTGATCGATTTGGTTCGAAACAAGGCATTCAAGTTCGACGAGAGCGATGCCATGGGAGTCAACGTCATCGATTGCGATATTCCAGCCGAGCTGGCGGACGAAGCGGCTTCGCTTCGCGAATCGCTTATCGAAGCGGTTGCTGATCACGATGACGATATAGCTGAAAAATTTCTAGGCGGCGAAGAGATCACGACTGACGAACTGATTCTTGGCATCCGCAAGGCGACGCTTTCTCTCGATTTCGTCGGGGTCATACCCGGTTCCGCCTTCAAGAATAAAGGCGTCCAAAGCGTGCTTAATGCCGTAGTAGACTACTTGCCCAGTCCATTGGATCTACCGCCTGTAAAGGGTCAGAATAGCGATGAGGATCCGGTTGAAATCGAGCCAGACGACGCTGCTCCTTCAACCGCTTTGGCTTTCAAACTTTGGAGTGATCCCTACGTTGGTAAATTGGTTTTCATCCGCGTTTACAGTGGAACGATCAAGAAGGGCGATGTTCTCGTCAATCCGCGTACCCGTAAGACGGAGCGTGTGAGCCGTCTCATGATCATGAAGGCGGATAGCCGTGAAGACGTGGATTGCGTTCGCTCGGGAGACATTTGCGCGGCGATCGGTATCAAAGGAGTGGTTACAGGCGATACCCTCGCGGCTAAGGATATCGATATCGCTCTTGAGCCACCTACTTTCCCAGATCCCGTTATCTCGATGTCAATCGAGCCTGCTACGAAGGCTGACCAGGAAAAGCTTTCACTCGGACTGGGCCGCTTGTCTGAAGAGGATCCGACTTTCGTCGTAAAGACCAACGAGGAAACCGGTCAGACCATTATCTCCGGTATGGGCGAGCTTCACTTGGAAATTATTCGCGACCGTCTGTTCCGCGAATTCAAAGTTGAAGCCGAATCCGGCAAACCGCAGATCGCTTACCGTGAAACCGTTAGCGCTGCCGCTGATGGTGAAGGCAAGTTCGTTCGTCAGTCTGGTGGTCGTGGTCAATACGGCCATGCGGTTATTAAACTTGAACCACAAGAAGCCGGTAAGGGCATTGAAGTCCTTAACGAGATTGTGGGCGGTGTAATTCCAAAGGAATACATCAAGCCTACCATCGATGGCATCATGGAAGCCGCCAACAACGGTACGGTTGCAGGCTATCCTGTTGTGGACTGGAAAGCTCGCATTGTGGACGGCTCTTTTCACGAAGTGGATTCTTCTGAGGCTGCCTTCAAGATGGCCGGTATATTCGCTTTCAAAGAAGCGATGAAGAAGGCCAACCCTATTCTGCTTGAGCCAATCATGAAGGTGGAGGTTTCCACTCCAGATGAATTTCAGGGCGACATCATCGGCGACCTCAATCGGCGTCGTGGACAAATCCAGAATATGGAGTCCAAGAATGATCTCGCTATCGTTAACGCAGGCGTTCCGCTTGAAACCATGTTTGGCTATGCTACGGATGTTCGCTCTCTCTCCAAGGGTCGGGCGAGCTACTCCATGGAGCCTTCCCATTTCGAGCAAGTTCCTGCCAGCACTCTGGCCACTATCGTCGAAGACAGAGCCCGTCAGACGAAATAAACCGGTATCCGAACTATCATGACTGGACAAAAAATACGCATACGACTGCAAGGTTTCGACTATCGAGTTATCGATCAGTCTGCGTCTGAGATTGTGGATACCGCGAAGCGATCTGGCGCTCGGGTCTCGGGTCCTGTACCCCTTCCGACGCGAATCGAAAAAGTTTCCGTGAATCGTTCTCCACACGTAGATAAGAAATCTATGGAGCAATTCGAAATCCGCACGCACAAGCGACTGCTCGATATTATCGAGCCAACCGCTCAAACCGTCGACGAACTAAAGAAGCTAAACCTTCCATCGGGCGTGGATATTTCCATTAACGTATAGAATAATTTAATACATAGAATATTTCGCCGGGCGATGGTCTGGCGCTAATGTGGGTCTAATCAAAGGAAGTTCGCTTCCACCTGCCTCTTAGAAAAATGAATCATACTCTCCTAGGCAAAAAGCTGGGCATGACCCAGATTTACGATAGCGATAATCGCGTCGTTCCCGTAACCGTAATCCAAGCAGGCCCTTGCCCCGTCCTGCAGGTGAAAACCGCCGAGACCGATGGCTACCATGCGGTCCAGATTGGATACGAAACCAAAAAGGAGAAGCGTTCTTCAAGAGCCGCTCTTGGCCATGCCAAGAAATCCGGACTCGAAACCGCTCCTCGCGCTATTCGCGAAGTCCGTTGCGACGAAGGTCACGAACTCAAGTCGGGCGATGTCCTGGATGTCTCTCTTTTTGAAGAGGGCCAGAAGATCGATGTAATCGGTTCAACCAAGGGTCGCGGTTTCCAGGGCGTCATGAGGCGCTTCAACGTCAAAGGCGGTCCTGCTTCTCACGGTTCGATGTTTCACCGTCGAATCGGCTCGATCGGTCTCTGTCAGTTCCCTGGCCATGTATTCAAAAACCAAAAGATGCCAGGCCACATGGGTACGAAGCAGCGTACCGTGCAGAACTTGAAAATCGTAAAGATCGATGCGGAGAAGAATCTCCTGCTCGTCAAAGGCGGCATTCCGGGAGCGAACGGCGACACGGTGATCATCCGCAGCGCTATCAAAGGAAAGTAATCTGCGAGGAGACTGACGACCATGAAACTGAAAGTTTTCAACAACGATGGCAGCGCGAACGGAGAAGCCGATTTCGAAGGAATCCCCGTTTTCGAGGACTCAAAAGGATTGCAGGCCTTGAAGGAAGTAGTTGTTGCCCAGGCAGCAAACCGGCGTCAAGGCAGCGCCAATACGAAAACCCGTGGTGAAGTACGTGGTGGTGGCAAGAAGCCTTGGCGGCAGAAGGGCACCGGTCGTGCTCGGGCAGGTAGTTCTCGTTCTCCTCTTTGGATAGGTGGCGGCGTCGTATTCGGCCCGCGTCCTCGCGACTATTCTAAGAAGGTCAACAAGAAGGTTAGGCAGCTGGCTTTTCAACGCGCTCTTTTCGAGCGTTCGAACGACGGTTCAATCCAGGTCATCGAGTCGCTCGATATCGCTCCGGCCAAAACCAAGGCTGCGGTTGAAATACTGAGCAAGTTGGTGGATCGCGGCAGCATTCTGCTGATTGATGATACATTTTCGGACACCACTTTTCTTGCTATCAGGAATCTCGCCGGAGTCTTCCCTGAGGAAGCGGCAACGGTTAGCGTTTCCGAGTTAAGCCAATTCGATAAGATCATCGTAACCCGCAAGGGGCTCGAGAAGCTCATCGATCGCGCGAAAGGAGGCGAATCATGATTCAGGCTGACAAGATTCTCAAATCGATTCGCTTGACGGAGAAATCCAACCTCCAGTCGGCGGAAATCGGACAATACACTTTCGAAGTTTTCAAGGATGCCAATAAGCATTCGATTAAAGCCGCTGTGGAAAAGGTATTCGATGTCTCGGTACGCAGGGTGAATATCATCAATCAAAGTGGAAAGCCTTCCCGCAATCGCAAGACGGGACGCACCAACTACAAGGCCGACTTCAAAAAGGCTATCGTTACTCTTAAGACAGGGGATACCATCGAAGTCGTATAGTTGAAGAGGATACAAGAAAATGGCTATAAAGAGTTTTAATCCCGTTACACCCACGCTTCGTTTCGCTCAAATACAGCAGAAGGAGGTCTCCAAGAAGCGTCCTGAAAAGAGGCTTACTACGAGCAAAAGCAAGTCGGCCGGTCGCAATTGCTATGGTCGCGTGACTTCGCGTCGTCGTGGAGGCGGACACAAGCGCCTTCTTCGCGTTATCGATTTCAAGCGCAACAAGGACGATATCCCAGCCAAGGTGCAAGCCATCGAGTACGATCCGGGTCGTTCGGCCAACATCGCTCTACTGGCTTATGCGGATGGTGAAAAGAGGTACGTTCTCGCTCCTTCAGGAGTGAAGGTAGGCGACTCTCTTCTCTCTTCGGGAAAGGAAATCGCTTTTGATCCCGGCAACTCGATGCCGCTTCGTTTCATTCCGCCTGCGACGAGAATCCATGCCGTCGAATTGCTCCCCGGCAAAGGCGCCCAACTGGGCAGGTCTGCAGGGAACGCCGTGGAATTGATCGCGATCGATGGGGACTACGCCCAAATCAAGCTTCCTAGCGGGGAAACGCGCCTGGTTAGCTCGAATTGTCGTGCGACGATTGGCGTGGTTGGCAATAGCGAACACCAGAACATTGTAATTGGAAAAGCGGGACGCAGTCGCTGGAAAGGCAAGCGTCCGCGTGTCCGTGGCGTCGTCATGAATCCGGTGGATCACCCGAACGGTGGTGGTGAAGCTAAGAGCAAAGGCGGCGGCGGTCGTCAGATGCTCGTGTCTCCTTGGGGTCAGCTTGCCAAAGGATTTCCAACGCGTCGCAAGTCGAAGGAAAGCAACAGTCTTATTCTGGTCCGTCGCAACGGACGCAAACTCAAGAGTTAGTATTAGTGGAGTAGATACGATATGGCTCGCTCGATAAAAAAAGGATTTTTCGTTGACCCCAGTCTAATGGACAAGGTTGAAAAGGCTCAAAGTTCAGGAGATCGCAAGCCGATCCAAACCTGGTCTCGCCGCTCGACCATCACCCCGGACTTCGTGGGCGTCAACTTCAACGTTCATAATGGCAAGGCCTTCGTTCCGGTCTTCGTCACGGAAAACATGGTAGGCCACAAGCTAGGCGAATTCTCGCAAACGCGGACATTCAAGGCTCACGGCGGAAGCAAGAAGTAATCGACTAGAAGAGGAATCGAAAATGGAAGTGCAAGCCCTCACGAAATACGCCCGCATGTCGCCTAAAAAGGTGAATGAAGTGGCTCGCGTGATACGTGGCAAGAATGCCAACGACGCCTTGGACCTGCTAAAGTTCATCCCACGCAAGTCGGCCGCCCTCATCGCGAAAACCTTGCAGTCGGCGATCGCCAACGCTGAGAACAATCACGATCTCTCAGGCGACACGCTTACGGTGGATCGAGCTACTGTCGAGCAAGGTCCCGTCCTTAAGCGTTTCAAGGCTGCCGCTCGCGGAGGAGTCGCGCGACGCAAGAAGCGCATGTCGCACATCCGCATCGTCCTTAAAGATAACGAATAACCAGATTTTCAATACAATGGGTCAAAAAACGCATCCTATAGGCTTTCGTCTCGCTGTTAACCGCAATTGGCAGTCGCGTTGGTTTTCATCGAAAAAAGATTTCGGTAAAACGCTTCACGAAGACTACGTTATTCGCGAGAAGCTGATGGAGAAGCTCAAGTTCGCCAGCGTTCCTCGCATTTACATCGAACGAGCCTCTCAGCGCGTGCGTATCCGGATTTCCACTGCGCGTCCTGGCATCGTCATTGGTCGCAAAGGACAGGAGATCGAGAAGATCAGAGAAGAGCTCTCCAAGATGACTGGCAAGGAAGTCTTGCTAGACATCCATGAAGTTAAGAAACCCGAACTCGAGGCCAAGCTAGTCGCCGACAACGTTGCCCTTCAACTTGAGCGACGCATCTCATTCCGTCGCGCTATGAAGAAGGCCGTGCAGATGGCTATGAGTCTCGGCGCCGATGGAATAAAAATTCAAGTATCCGGTCGCCTCGGCGGAGCTGACATTGCTCGTACTGAAGTTCAGCGCCAGGGTAGTGTGCCTCTTCATACGCTTCGCGAAGAAATCGATTACGGCACTTCCGAAGCCGCTACCGTTTACGGCATTATTGGCGTCAAGTGCTGGATTTTTAACAAGGAAGAATCGTAAAACCCTTATTTTGAGACATGCCTCCACTTACACCAGCACGTACCAAATATCGCAAAACCCACAAGGGTCGCATGCGCGGCAATGCGAAGGGAGGATCGACCATCTCCTTCGGAGACTATGCAGTCCAGGCCCTGGGACGCGGATACTTCACCGGCAACCAGATTGAAGCTGCTCGTGTCGCTATCACGCGTCACATGAAACGTAAGGGTAAGCTTTGGATCCGCGTTTTTCCTCACAAGCCCATCACCAAGAAGCCGCTTGAAACCCGCATGGGTAAAGGCAAGGGCCCTGTCGATCATTACGTCGCGGTTGTTAAGCCTGGCGCGATCCTGTTCGAGCTAGCCGGTGTTCCTCTTGGCGTGGCAAAGGAAGCTATGCGCCTGGCAGATACCAAAATCCCATTCAAAACGCGTTTCATTACGCGTGAACACGAGTAATTCGGCGCCATGAAATCCAAGGAAATTAGAGAACTTTCTATTCCCGAGCTTGAGAAGAAGATTCGCGATACGCGCGATGAATTGCTTACGTTGAAGCTTCGTAAGCAGACAGGCCAAGTTGAAAACACGGCTGAGCTTACCTCGCTCAGAAAGGATATCGCGCGAATGGAGACCATTCATAACCAAAAGCTTCTTGCCGAAAAGAAATCCGCCTAACACATCCTACACACACGAAATGGAAAACGAGCGCAATAGCCGAAAAACCCTGACGGGAATTGTCACTAGCAAGATGGGCGACAAGTCCATCAAAGTAACCTCCAGTTACAAGAATCGTCACTCTCGCTACGGCAAGGTCATCAATCGCAAGACGGTTGTTCACGTTCATGACGAGCAGAACGATTCCAATTTGGGTGACCGTGTAGAAATTATGGAGACGCGCCCAGTCAGTCGCTTGAAACGCTGGCGTTTAACCCGTGTTGTCGATCGGGCTCCTATTATCGGTGGCGAGAAGATCGAGGCTGAGGCGGCAGCTGAAGAATAAGGACCGGTAGTCATGATTCAATTACGTTCAGAACTTCAAATCGCTGACAATACGGGGGCTAAGAGAGCCCACATGATTCGTCGCTTGGGTCAGTTGAAAAAGACCGCTAGCGTAGGCGACGTCATTGTCGTCAACGTCAAGGAAAGCAGCGTCGATGCTTCAGTTAAGAAGGGCTCTGTAGAGAAAGCGGTTGTCGTGCGCACCAAAGCGCCTATTCGCCGTTCCGATGGCAGCTACATTCGTTTCGACTCCAATGCGATCGTCCTTATCGACGCCAATGGCAATCCGCGCGGCACTCGCATCTTTGGTCCGGTTGCTCGCGAGCTGCGTCGGAAGAACTTCATGAAAATCATCTCTCTCGCTCCGGAGGTTCTCTAAAATGGCTAAGACTCATATCAAACGAGGCGATGAAGTCGTCGTTCTCTCCGGCAAGGAAAAAGGCAAACGTGGCAAAGTCCTGCAAATGTTGCCTGCCAAGAATCGCGCGGTGGTTGAAGGACTGATGATGGTCAAACGCCACATGCGTAAATCGGAGGAGCGTCCCGAAGGCGAGATCGTCGAGCGGGAAGGCTCGATCCATATTTCCAATCTCATGAGCGCCACCAAGTGGGACGCTCGTCAATCAAAGTAGAAAATTCTGAATTCCCAACGGATATAAGAGAATCAACAACAATCCGGGTCGGAAATCCGGACTAGAAAAATGAGCTCTCAACAAACACCGTACCTAAAAGAACATTACGAAAAAGTCGTTGCTCCCGAGTTGAAGAAAACGCTCGGCTACAAGAATATTTTCCAGATTCCGCGTGTCGAAAAAGTGGTGCTAAACGTTGGCGTTAGCGCTCTTTTGGATAAATCGGTACTCGAGGAGTCGGTTAAGAATCTTGGACTTATCGCCGGTCAGCAACCGGTTAAGACATTCGCGACCAAGAGCATATCGAACTTCAAGCTGCGCGAGGGTATGCCTGTCGGCTGCAAGGTCACTTTGCGTGGACCTCGTATGTGGGATTTTCTCTTCAGACTTATTGCCGTGGCTCTGCCGGCGATCCGCGACTTCCGTGGCATCCCGACCAAGCTGGACGGACAGGGAAATTACGCTTTGGGCGTGCACGACATCACGATTTTCCCGGAAATTTCAGTCGACTCTATCAAACGCCAATCAGGCCTTGATATTTGTATCGTCACTACAGCGAAAACCGACAAGGAAGGCACCGAGCTTCTAAAGCTTCTGGGAATGCCTTTCCGCAAACGCGAACAGCAAGAAGAAAACGCGTCCTCTGGCGCTTCCAGCGAAGAAAGCGCTGCCTAAATAAACTATGGCCAAGAAATCAGCAGTCGCGCGTAACAAAAAGCGCATCCGTCTAGTGGAGAAGCACGCCGAGAAGCGAGCTGAGCTCAAAGCGATTCTGGCGAATCCGGAATCGAGTGACGAAGACTTCTATAACGCCCAGCGCAAGCTCTCTAAGCTGCCACGCAATTCCTCGCCCATTCGCATTAGGAATCGCTGCAATGTAACGGGTCGTCCCCGCGCTTTTCTGCGCCGCTATGGCCTATCTCGACTTACCTTCCGCGAACTTGCCCTGGAGGGAAAGATTCCGGGCGTAACCAAATCCTCATGGTAGGTTGCTCCTAATTTATATTAGTTTTTCGAAGTGCCGGGAGTGTGGATATCGTCCGGCTTTTAAACAACCCAAATACAAAACATGCATACTGATCCAATAAGCGATTTTCTAACTCGCATTCGAAACAGCTCTCGAGCTGGCAAGGAGGAATGCGTTGCTCCCCATTCCAAGCTGAAGTTGGGGATTGCTCGTATTCTCAAGGACGAAGGTTTCATCAGTGACTACAAGGATGGTCAGGATGATCGAGGTCATAAAACGCTGATCGTCACTTTGAAGTACGTCGATGGTGAGCCTTCCATCAATGGGTTGGAGCGCGTTAGCCGTCCTGGTCTGCGTCGCTACACCAAGAGCAACGAAATCCCTCGTGTTCTGAATGGTCTTGGTATGAGCATTTTGACGACGCCAAAGGGTCTAATGAAAGATCGCGACGCTCGACGCCAGAAGGTCGGTGGCGAACTGGTCTGCAACGTTTGGTAGGAAAGGGACGGATACGATGAGCAGAATTGGTAAACTACCCGTAGCGATTCCGGAAAAGGTTCAAGTCAACCTGGATGGCACTTCGATTTCCGTAGAAGGCCCCAAGGGAAAACTGGAGAAGGAATTTTGCAAAGACGTCAAAATCGAGATGGGCGATGAGGGCATCAAGATCTCTCCCGTGAACGATAGTCGATTTGCCCGCGCCATGTATGGCACCGCGCGTTCCATTATCAACAACATGGTGAACGGCGTTGTAAATGGATATTCGAAGGACCTGGAGATCAACGGCGTTGGTTTTCAGGCGAATTTGCAAGGCAAGAATCTTAGCCTGAAGCTTGGCTATTCGCACGATATTAGCCATCCGGTACCTGACGGTATCAACATTACCATTACGGATGGCGGTACGAAACTGAAGGTCGAGGGAGCGGACAAGCAGGTTGTCGGCGAAGTTGCCGCGTCCATCAAACAATACTATCCCGTAGAACCCTACAAAGGCAAAGGCGTTCGCATTGCCGGAGAGCATGTCCGTCGCAAGGAGGGCAAGACCGTTGCCTAATAATAGGAAGGAATTTTGGAATGAATATTAAAACGAAAAACGTTCTCAGGCAAAAACGCCGCTGGCGTATCCGCAAAAAGGTTGCGGGCACTCCCGAGCGCCCACGCCTCAGCGTTCATTTCAGCAACCAGCACATCTATGCTCAAGCGATTGACGACGACAAGGGAGCTACGCTGGTTTTCGTATCAACTGTGGGCAAGGATCTGCGCGACCAGAAACTGAAGGCCAATGTCGCTGGAGCTTCCGCTCTCGGTAAGGCTTTTGGCGAGAAGGCCAAGGATTCTGGAATTTCCAAGGTGGTATTCGACCGTAATGGCCGCAAGTACCATGGCTGTGTAAAATCATTTGCCGATGCCGCTCGCGAGGCCGGCTTAGAATTCTAATTGCCCTATGAGCATGGTAAGCAATCAACGAGGAAGAGACAATAATCGCCGCATGTCGGACGAGCCCGATGATGGTATCTCTGAAAAGGTGGTATTCATCAATCGCTGCGCGAAAGTCGTGAAGGGCGGCCGCCGTTTCAGCTTTTCAGCGCTGGTAGTGGCAGGCGATCAGAATGGAAAAGTAGGCGTCGGCTATGGCAAGGCGAACGAAGTTCCGGAAGCCATCCGCAAAGGATCCGAGCAGGCTCGCAAGCAAATGGAAGACGTGAAACTCAAGGGAGATACCATCCCGCATGGCGTCATCGGCGAGTTTGACGGTGGAAAGGTTTTGCTCCGCCCCGCGACGACGGGAACCGGGATTATTGCTGGTGGAGGCGTTCGCGCTGTTCTTGAAGCTGCTGGCGTCCAGAACGTTTTAACCAAGTCGCTTGGATCAAATAATCCCAACGCCGTGGTCTATGCTACTTTGGCGGGCTTAAGGAAAATGAAGTCCTACGAGGACTACAAACGCCTACGTGGGTAAGTATTCACTAGATAAGGACTCTAAAAATGAGACTGCATAATCTTTCAAACGTAAAAGGCGCCGTTCATCGTCCAAAACGGATCGGTTGCGGCGAAGGCGGCGGTCACGGGAAAACTTCTGGCAAAGGCCATAAGGGCCAAACCGCTCGTTCCGGCGGAAGTATTCGCGTTGGCTTTGAAGGCGGGCAAATGCCGCTATTCCGCAAGCTTCCTCGCCGTGGTTTTAACAATAAGAATTTCCACATTCTCTACGAGACTGTGAATCTGGGCGAGCTCTCGAAGCTTGACGATTCCATTAATGAAGTGAATCGGGAAGTGCTTGTTGGAGCAGGACTGGTTCGCTCCAATGCCAATCCTTTGAAGATTCTTGGAGATGGCGAGATAAGCAAGGCCCTTAAAATCACTGCCGACAAGTTCAGCGCGTCAGCAAAAACGAAAATCGAAAAGGCCGGTGGCGAAGCGCTCGTCCCTGAAGCCGATTCGAAGGAGGAGCCCGCTGGCGACAAAGCGGAAGCCAGTGATTAAGATCACTTAAACTGCCAATCGACGAAACATGTTATCCGCGTTTACCAATTGCCTTAAGATTCCCGATCTGCGTCACAAGATTTTCCTGACGCTGTCGCTTCTCTTTATTGCGCGGATTGGTGCCATCATTCCGCTACCTGGATTGAACATGGATCCCTTGCAGCAGTTCTTCGCTGATCAAACGGCAGCGGGAGCCGGTAGTCTGCTTGGTTTCTACAACATGTTTACTGGTGGAGCGCTTCTTCAAGGAGCGGTCTGCGCGTTGGGCATCATGCCCTACATTTCGGCTTCGATTATTTTTCAAATCATGGGTTCGGTGTTCCCGGCGCTTGCTCGTTTGCAGCAGGAAGGTGAAACGGGAAGACAGAAGCTGAATCAATACACGCGCTATGCGACGGTAGCCATCTGCGTGGTTCAAGCGATGTTGCTAATCAGCGCTCTGGGCAATCCTGGCCGCCTCTTTAGCGGCTACTCGATTGACCAGTATGGTGAAATCGTGGTCGTCAATAAGGCCTGGTTTTTAGTCACCTCGACCGTTTTCATGACGGCGGGCACCGTGCTTCTCATGTGGCTCGGAGAGCAGATTACCAAAAACGGTATCGGCAACGGTATTTCGCTTCTCATTACGGTCGGTATTTTAGCTGACCTCCCCGGAGCGGCCCAAGATACCTGGCGGCTATTTAGTGGTCCAGTGGGTGGCGGCAACAGTCTCGAATTCCCTCACGCCATTCTGATGATCACCCTTCTGTTGGTGACGATTGCCTGCTTGATTATGGTGATCCAGGCAGTACGAAAGATCCCCGTTCAGTACGCTAAGCGAGTGGTCGGCAGAAAAGTCTACGGCGGGCAGAGCTCGTTCATGCCGCTTAAAGTCAACTACTCTGGCGTTATGCCCGTGATCTTCGCTTCGGCGATCATCGCGTTCCCGCAGCAGATTATTTCCCAGATTGGAGCGTGGCTGGACGCGGCCTGGCTTAGCGAGATGTCGACCTTTCTGATCCATGGCTCCAAGACCTACTATCTGCTCTTTGGACTTATGATCCTTTTCTTCAGCTATTTCTGGGTTTCGGTCATGTTTAAGCCCATTCAGATAGCTGATGACTTGAAGAAATATGGAGGCTATGTGCCTGGCGTTCGTCCTGGTCAGCCAACCGCTCAGTTCCTGGACTTCATCATGACGCGTCTGACTTTGGCTGGGGCCATCTTCCTGACGGCGATCGCTTTGTTTCCAGATATGCTTCTCTTCAACTTCAACATTCCCATGCGTGTCGCGATCTTCTTCGGCGGTACTGGAATGCTCATTACCGTTGGCGTGATGCTTGATACGATGAAGCAAATCGAGACCCATTTGCTTCAGCGTCACTACGATGGATTCCTCAAGAAGGGTAAGATTCGGGGTCGTAGTCAGACCGGCAAAATGGATCCTGGCCTGGCCGGCGCTGCAGAGATTAAAAACGTCGGTCCGCTCTATGCGGCGGTGCTCGGATTATTCGTCGTTGGCCTGATTGCCTACGTCCTGCAAAAGTAGAAAAATTAATCCTTTACTTTATGATTCAGAAGCGCCATCCGGTTACCCTTTTTCTCATTCAAAACCGCTTTCACGAAGCGGTCGCTTCCTCGTCGCTCGACTCACTTGGTGAAACCAAAGCTGGTCGTGCTTTTACCTGTAGTAAATCTACTTTCTAACTCACTTTATTTCAATAACTTGCTAAACGATCATGCCACGTATTCTAGGCGTAGATATTCCGAATAACAAAAAGCTCGAGTACTCGTTGCAGTACATCTATGGAATCGGTCCCCATCGCGCGAAACGCGTCCTTGATGAAACTGGGCTCGATCCTCATATGCGAGCCAAGGATGTGAACGAGGAGCAGATCAATAAGCTCATGGCTAAGATCAACGAGCTGAACTACGTGGTTGAAGGTGATCTGCGACGGGAGTTGACCGCAAACATGAAGCGTTTGCAGGCCATCAATTGCTACCGTGGACTTCGCCATCGTCGTGGACTCCCGGTGCGCGGCCAGCGTAGTAAGACAAATGCTCGTACCCGGAAGGGCCATCGCAAGCCTGTTGGAAAACGCTAAATCGACTTAACCCATGGCTGAAGAAAACGCAGAACCACAAGAAGAATCAAACGCTCCTGTAGCCGAAGCTGAAGAAGAAGAGGCTGTTGGTGGAGTAAAGAAGCAGCCCACCGCTCAGGACTTGCTGAAGGAGGAAATTGGCGAACTGAAGATCCGCAAGGCTAAGGGTAGTAAGAACATCACTACTGGCATTGCTAAGATCAACGCCACTTTCAACAACACGATCGTTACTATTACTGATCAGAGAGGAAACGCGATCTCTTGGGCTAGCGCAGGAAAAATGCACTTTCGTGGCTCTCGCAAGTCGACCGCCTACGCGGCACAAGTCGTCGCTCAGAATGCGGCCAAGGCTGCTATGGCCCATGGGCTTAAGGAAGTCATCATCCATGTGAAGGGTCCTGGCATGGGACGCGATTCCGCCGTCAGAGCCTTCCAGTCTCTCGGATTGGAAATCCTTTCTATTATAGATACCACGCCGATCCCCCACAACGGCTGCCGCCCACCAAAACGCAGACGCGTCTAATCGCTTAATTAAGTGTAACCAATTTTTTGATATGGCTCGCTATACCGGTCCAACCACCAAGATCAGCAGACGATTCGGACAGCCAATATTCGGATCCAATAAGGCTTTTGAAAAGCGTGGCTATCCTCCTGGCCAGCATGGCCCCAGATTGCGTCGCAAAAAGTCCGAATACTCCATTGGCTTGGATGAAAAGCAGAAGCTGCGTTTCATGTATGGCTTGATGGAAAAGCAGTTTCGTCGAGCCTTCGCCAAAGCTAAGAACCAGCGTGGCGTCACAGGTACGATCTTTCTCCAAATTCTGGAGACACGACTGGATAGCATTATATATCTTTTAGGATTCGCGAAGTCTCGTCAGGCTGCGCGACAGTTCGTCAATCATGGGCATATCCGTGTGAACGGACAGAAAGTCGACATTCCAAGCTTTGAAGTAAAGCCTGGTGACGAGATAGAAGTGAAGAACTCCACTTCCTCGCGCCAATTGGCTACTCGGAATATGGAAGCCACGCGTCTTCGTAACGTTCCGGAATGGATGACCCGCAATGACGAGGCCTTTCGTGGGGTGGTCAATCGCCTGCCTAATCGCGACGAGCTCGAGCCTAGCATCAACGAGCAGTTGATCGTCGAATTCTACAGCCGTTTCTAAACGGCTTTTTGTACCAACTTTCGCAACTATTCTATAACCGCCCACAGCTGTTCCAAACCATATAGCGCATGCCAAAACGTATCGGAAAATTCGAATTGCCAAACCGTCTCGTCAAAGTGGAAGAAGGAGCTTCACCCACTTACGCGAAGTTCATAGCGGAGCCATTTGAAGCTGGCTATGGCCACACGATCGGCAACTCACTTAGACGCGTTCTTCTCAGCTCGATCGAAGGCGCTGCCATATCTTCAGTTAAAATCGAAGGCGTCAGCCATGAGTTCCAAAGCGTAGACGGTATTGTTGAAGACGTAACCGATATCGTTCTCAATCTGAAGAAGATCCTGCTTATCTGTCACAAGCGCGAGGGCGTGCGACTCATGATCAATGTCAACCGGTCTGGCTCAATCACGGCTGCCGACATTGAATCGGATCAGAACGTAGAAGTCGTTAATCCTGAGCAGGTTATTTGTACTCTGGATCGCGAGATGCAGTTCACGGCGGAGCTCGAAATCAATGTCGGTCGTGGTTATTGCCCAGGCGAGGATAACAAGGACGAAGAGCAGCCGATCGGTGTCATTCCCATCGATTCTCTATTCAGTCCAGTCAAGCTCGTGAAGTATGCGGTTGAAGCTACGCGTGTTGGCCAGATCACGGACTACGACAAGCTGCTTCTCGAAATCTGGACCGATGGTCGCATCACGCCTGATGACGCTCTGAAGCAATCTGCAGCTATTCTTAAGCATCATCTCGATGTATTCGACAACGTATCCGACGAAAATTACGAGTTCGAAGACGAAGGTGGTGAGGTCAGCGAAGAGCAAAACAAGCTGCGCAAGCTTCTCAACATGAGCGTTAATGAAATCGAGCTTTCAGTTCGTGCTGCTAACTGCTTGAACAACGCTAACATCACCACGGTCGGCGAGCTGGCGATGAAAAGCGAACAGGAGATGCTCAAGTACCGCAACTTCGGCAAGAAGTCGCTCAACGAAATCAAGGACAAGCTGGAGTCTCTGGGCCTATCGCTTGGAATGAAATTCGACGAGCGTCTCCTCGATACTAAAAAGGAACTTTAATTGGAAGTTATCAGATTCAGGCGCGTAGTTCAGATCATCTGCAGACTGCATTCTGCCAACTCCCAGCTTTAGAAACATGCGACATAGAAAACACAGCAATCAGCTTGGCGTAAAAAAGGAGCACAGAGATGCGCTGCTAGCTAATCTCTCTACCGCCCTTATTACGCGTGGCCGCATCCAAACGACCTTGAAAAAGGCAAAGGCCCTTCGCCCCTTCGTAGAAAAGGTGATTACCTTGGCGAAGAAAGGAACGCTGCATAGCCGTCGCATGGCCATCGCTCGCGTCCGCGATACGGATGCCGTTCATCTTCTGTTCGACGAGAAAGCCGAGCAGTTCGCTGAACGCAATGGCGGCTATACGCGTATCTATAAATTGGGAACGCGGCGTGGTGATGCCGCCGAGATGGCCCTCATTGAGTTGATCGACGCCGATGATCAGGGCTATGAGAAAAAGCCAAAGTCCAAGGCTAAGAAATCGGCGAAGAAGGCAGCGAAAAAAGCGGCCAAGAAAGTTGCCGCCAAGCCTGAGGCCGATGAAGCCGAGGCCAAAGCTGAAGACGTTGATACCAAGGCCGAAGATGCCAGTGAAGAACCCGAAAACAAGAAAGCGGAATCCGCTGAGTAGATTTCATACGTTTGACAAGCTGGTACGCGATGCGTTCTTCAACGAAGAACGCATTTTTCGTTTAGGGAGAAGTTCATGAACCCGTTTACCTGGTTTATCCTTCTTTATGTTGGATCCGCGCTGGTAGGGACGATCGTTCTTTGGCTATGGCATGATAGCCGTGATAAGGTTTCCTTTGAAATCCATCGGCGCCAGAAGGCCTTTCATTGCGTGCGTTGCGGCATGCTTTATTCGCTACGCAAGCACGACGTCTCGGAAGGAGAAGCGTGCCCAGAATGTGGCTACAAAAATTATGAGCTTTCGTTTTAAAGACGGATATTGAAACGAATAGGTTAGCGAATTCCACCAGAATGCCAGTGACATAAGCCAATTGTCGGTCATAAATTTCGTCGTTCTCTGAATGAAGCACCAAACTATAGCCGTTCTTGATTTCGGATCCCAATATACTCAGGTGATCGCTCGCCGCATTCGCGAGTGTTCCGTCTATTCGAAAATCTACCACTACAAGACTTCCGCTAAACAGCTAAAGAAGGACCGGGTGGCAGGGATCATCCTTTCCGGCGGTCCGGAAAGCGTCTTGAAAAAAGGGTCTCCTAGACCAGATCCGAAGATATTCGAGCTGGGCGTTCCTGTGCTGGGGATTTGCTACGGCTTGCAGCTGATCTCTTTTATGCTCGGCGGCAAAGTCGAAAAGAGTTCGGAGCGTGAATACGGGCATGGCCAGTTGAAGATAAAGACTAAAGGCAGTCTGTTTCGCGGATTGCCATCTCGACTTCAAGTCTGGAATTCGCACGGAGATCGCCTGGCTAAATTGCCGGGCGGTTTTAAGACGATTGCTTCGACGGAGAATTCCGACTTTGCGGCAATCGTTAGCGAGAAAAAGCGGATCTACGGGATTCAGTTTCATCCGGAGGTGGATCACACCGAGGGCGGCATAAATATCTTGGAGAATTTTCTCAGGAAGATCTGCGGATGCAAAGCTGATTGGTCTATGGCTGATTTTGTTCGTGATTCCATTGATTGGATACGGAAAACGGTTGGATCCGATCGCGTTCTCTTAGGACTAAGTGGCGGAGTCGACTCCTCTGTAGCTGCGGCCTTGATACACAAAGCGGTGGGCAAGCAATTGACCTGCGTCTTTGTGGACAACGGATTGCTTCGCCTAAATGAACGCGAACTGGTGGTCGACTTGTATAAGCGCCATTTTAATATGGACGTTCGGGTTGCCCGTTCGGGAGCCAAGTTTCTGAAGCGATTAAGGGGAGTCTCCGACCCGGAAAAAAAACGCAAGATTATCGGAAACACCTTTGTCGAAGTCTTCCAGGATTCGTTAAAACGAATTGGGCATGCCAAGTTTCTTGCTCAGGGGACACTTTATCCTGATGTGATCGAAAGCGTGTCGATTGACGGGAATCCTGCCGCGACCATCAAGAGCCATCACAATGTGGGAGGCTTGCCCAAAAGCATGAAATTCGAGCTGCTCGAGCCATTGCGCCAGCTTTTCAAAGACGAGGTTAGAGCCCTGGGGGCCGAGCTCGGTTTGCCTAAGGAGGTGGTCTGGCGCCAGCCCTTTCCAGGTCCCGGCTTGGGCGTTCGGGTAATGGGGGAAATTTCAAAGTCCAAACTCGATGTTCTGCGGAAGGCGGATGCGATTTTGCACGAGGAGATGATGACCTCCGAACTCTACTACAAAGTTTGGCAGTCCTTTTGCGTTTTCCTGCCGGTCAAGACCGTGGGCGTAATGGGAGACGAACGCACTTACGAGAACGTCATTGCCGTGCGCGTGGTGGAAAGCAAAGACGCGATGACGGCTGATTGGGTACGGGTTCCTTATGAGGTCTTGCAGCGGGTGTCGAATCGCATCATAAACGAAGTTCAAGGAGTGAATCGCGTCGTCTACGATATCAGTTCAAAGCCTCCTGGAACAATTGAATGGGAATAGCTTTCGCATTAACAGTTCTACATCATGAAAATCGGTAACGTTTCCTCTCTCCTTGTAGCCTTCCTTTTTTTGTCTTCCGCAAGTCACGTTTTCGGCGACCAGTCTACGGACGATGCCATTATCGATGCTACTATTGAGCTCGCTAGGTCGCAATTGGGAGACGTTGAGCGGCTTGATTCCATCAAGAGCATCACTTTCGAAGGTTCGCTTCTCTATAGCTCCGGCGACTCGGGAACCATCGACATGATTTACCAGAAACCCATGCATCAAAAGCTGGTTGCGGTCATTAATGACAACAAGGAAGTGTCGGCTCTCGACGATACCGAAGGCTGGATTAGCTACTACAAAGTCGGCATCGATCAGTCTTTAGGCATGGAAATTTTCGATGCCACTCGCGTTCTCATGATGCAGGCTGCCGTGCGAGAGGCTTTGGGATTCTATAAGCGGCCAACCCATCGGGGTGGCCGGGTTACTTACGATGGAAGGGAGACGGTGAAGGATGTGGATTGCGTGGTTCTGATCTACCATCACGGCGAAGGTTTAGGATACGTCCGCTACTTTGATGCGGCAACGGGAAAGCTTATTAAGACAGTGGACGCGAAAGGCGTGGAATACTTCGAGGAAGGAGAAATTATGGTGGAAGGGGTCCGTTTTCCCAAAAAACTCGTCACTACGTTTTCTACGGCCCTGGGACCGCAAACGATGGAATTCACCTATTCCAAAATCACGCTGGACAAGAAGTACAATCGATCGGTGTTCAAGATCCCTTCTTTGGTAGAATAGGGTAGATTTCATTCAGACTGGTCCTTAATCGGCCTCCTTCGTTTTATCTTTGCCATCACAACGGGCTTCACCATTAGTGGCGCCATGTTGAGTTTGGCATATCGATCGAAGAGCTTTTGGCAAAAGCTCGGGGCCTTCTGTGAATCGGCTAACGTTTCGCAGGCTGTCATCGATTCGGTAGCCAAGGTTCTTGCCGATGTGCGTTCGAAGGGAGATAGGGCTATTTCGGATACACTCAAGCGCCTGGATGGCGTTGATTTGGACTCTTCTCAGTTTCGTATTGGGGAAGATGAAATGAAGGAAGCCATTCGGCGACTGCCGAAAGAGAACCTTGCTGCCATAAAGGAATCGATCGCATCGATAACGGATTACCATCGACATGCCTTGCCCAAATCCTGGACGGCTAAAAACGGACACGGAGCGACGATTGGAGAACGATTCTATCCCATTGAAAGGGTAGGCTTATACATACCGAAGGATCTCGTATCCACGGTTGTAATGACGGCGGCAATCGCTAAGCTTGCCGGCGTTTCCGAAATCGTCGCTTTCACTCCTTGCGCGAAAGACGGTAGTGTCAATCCGGGTACGCTAGCGGCTATGAAACTGGCGGGAGTAACCGAGGGCTATCGAATCGCAGGAGTTCCGGCGATCGGGGCTATGGCTTATGGAACCGAAACGATCAACCCCGTATTGAAAGCCTACGGACCGGGTAGCGCCTATACGGTCGAGGCCAAACGACAAGTCTATGGAACGATAGGCGTTGATCTACTCCCTGGTCCAAGCGAACTGATGGTGATCGCCGATACGTCGGCCGATCCTCGTTTCGTAGCTTCTGATCTTCTGGCTCAGGCTGAACATGGGACAGGTCGCGAGAAGATTTTTCTCATTTCGCTCTCCAAGGAGCATACTAAGACGATCAAAGCCGAGATGAGAAGACAGGTAAAATCGCTTAGTCGCAAGAAAGCGATCAATACCGTTTTGAAAGAAGGGTTTCTCTGTGTTCAGGTTGATAATTATGTGGATGCGGCGGAGGTGGCCAATTATGTTGCTCCCGAGCATCTCGAGCTCGAAGTGGAAAGCGCCCAGTTTGCTCAGCTAACGCGTCGTATTCGTACTGCGGGCGCCATCATGCAAGGAGGATGGACGGCTACTGCTCTCGGCGATTTTGTAGCGGGACCTAGCCATGAGCTGCCAACTGGGAGATCGAGTAGATATTTTAGTGGTCTTCAAGTCAGTGACTTTCTACGTCGTTCCAGCCTGATTCGCTACTCGAAGAACGCTTTGCGAAAGGCAGGGCCAACCGTCGAGGCGTTTGCTCGGATGGAAAAGCTTGACGGTCATGGACGCTCTGTTTCGATGCGTCTCGAAAATTAGGAGGGGAATGATGTCGGCAAACAAACCAGTTTCCGAATACGCAATGTCGCATATTCAGGCTTTGCAGGCTTATACGCCTGGATTCCAGCCCAAGGACCCGGATTGGATAAAGCTTAACACCAACGAGAATCCTTATTCGCCGAGTCCCAAGGTGGAGGCCGCTCTTAAGGAAGCGATTGGTCCTTCCTTGCGACTCTATCCCGATCCTGCGAGCCAAGCCTTGAGGGAAGCGGTTGCTCGACTAAATGGATTGGATGCTTCTCGCGCTTTTATTGGCAACGGTTCGGACGATGTTCTGAACCTTCTCACTCGCGCGTTTTCCAATTCGAATCAGCGAGCTGGCTATACTTTTCCTAGTTATTCCTTGTATCCAGTTTTGTGTGGCATCCAGGATTCAGACATTGTCGAGATCTCTTTTGACCGATCTATGCGATTGCCGCTGGAGAAATTATTGGACTGCAATGCGCGTATTCTGTTTTTCACTTCGCCAAATGCCCCGACTGGCGTGGCTTTCCCAAACAGTGATCTCCGCCAGCTGATCGCCGGATTTGAAGGCCTGGTAGTGATTGACGAAGCTTATGCCGATTTCGCCTTGGAAACCGCAGCCGATCTGCTTTCGGATTTCGATAATCTAGTGATCACTCGATCCTTTTCCAAATCCTATTCGTTGGCTGGAATGCGGATTGGCTACGCGCTGGCTCACCCAGACGTGATCGAGGTTCTCGATAAGATGCGTGATAGTTACAATGTCAGCCGTCTGGCCCAAGCTGCAGGATTGGCAGCAGTTGATGATCAGGCCTACATGAAGGCCACTGTTGGCAAAATAAACCACACGCGCGATTGCTATTTGCAAGAGTTTCGCGATCGCGGATGGTTCGTCTACGATAGTCAGGCCAATCTTCTGTTCGTCGAGCCAAAGGATTCGAGTGGCAATTCCAGTGCTAAAGTGGCTTGCTCGCTCTTCGAGTTCCTTAAGTCTCGAAAAATCCTGGTGCGCTACTTTGGAGGACACGCCTTGACTGACACCTTTTTGCGTATCAGTGTGGGCACCGACGATCAAATGCTCGCTTTGAGTGAATCTATAGAACTATGGCTAAGGAACGAATAGCATCGGTAGAACGCAATACGAAAGAGACGCAGATTCGGGCGAGCTTGAACATCGATGGAGTTGGTAGTTCTACTATCGATACAGGCGTTCCGTTTCTCGATCACATGCTTACTTTGTTCGCGAGTCACGGCTTGTTTGACATTGAAGTCAAAGCTGAGGGAGATGTAGAGGTAGACTATCACCATACGGTGGAGGATGTCGGTATCGTATTGGGAAGCCTTTTCAAAGAAGCGCTCGGAGACAAGAAAGGGATTCGTCGATACGGCTTTTTCATTCTCCCGATGGACGAATGTCTCTGTCGCGTAGCTATCGATCTCGGAAATCGACCTTACTTGGCCTATCATGTCGATGCTCCAACTTCCTATGTGCGCGACTTCAATATTACTCTTATCAAAGAGTTTTGTCGCGCTTATTCCAATACACTTGGATCGAATTTGCATGTGAAACTCGAATACGGAGAAGAGCCGCATCACGTCGTTGAATCCATTTTCAAGTGTCTGGCTCGAGCCGTTGATATCGCATCTCAGGTCGATGAAAGACTGAAGGGGCGTTTGCCGTCCACCAAAGGAATGCTTTAAGAGCTCCTCTCTTGGTCTTGGGTTCCTGGTTGTAGTTATTAAGTTCGCTAACTACCCATGATCTAAGACTCATCACCTAACACCAAAAACCAATGACAGATATCGCTATCATCAACTATGGTATGGGGAATTTGCGAAGCGTCGAAAATGCTTTGAGAAAAATGGGGGCGTCTCCTCGGATCGTTACTCAGCCCTCATTGGTCGAGGAAGCGGATGGTTTGGTATTGCCTGGAGTGGGGGCTTTGCAGGATTGCGTGGATGGGTTGCGGTCTGCCGGTTTCGAAGACTTCATTCAGGGTTGGGTTGGCGAGAGTCGTCCCTTCATGGGCGTATGCCTAGGCTTGCAGGCGTTATTCGACTTTTCTGAGGAACGTGATGTTAAAGGACTGGGCGTCTTCCCAGGAACGGTAAGGCGATTTGAATCAAAACCTGGGCTAAAGATTCCTCACATGGGTTGGAATCACGCCACCTTACTGCAGTCGGACTCTGTCTTTTGGAAAGAGCTGGATCCTCATGAAAATCGATTCTACTTCGTGCATAGCTACTATGCGGAGCCTGAGGACCCTTCCTTAATTCTGACTTCAACGGAGTACGATATTTGCTTCACTAGCTCGATAGCCAAGGGCAACCTGCTGGCTTGCCAATTTCACCCTGAAAAAAGCCAGGCCAACGGCCTCCAATTGTACGCCAACTTCCTGAACATCTGCAGATAAGCGCGACTATTGCAGAGTTAAAGTAGGTCTAATATTTGCAATCTGGGATCCTCGACCTTTACTTGTTGCGGTCACGATTCTAGAACATAGGGTTTCGTTGAATTGATTCCTTTCCTGCTCGTTCTTATTCGAACGACTACCCAGAAAATAAATGAGTAAAGAGGCTACGCTTAAACTTGGAGAAAAAGAGATTTCATTGCCGATAATCGAAGGAACTGCCGAGGAGAAGGCGGTCGACGTCCGCGCTCTTAGAAGCAATACAGGCTTCATCACCTACGACGAGGGCTTTGGCAACACGGGCTCCTGTCAGAGCAAAATCACCTTCATCGATGGCGAACAGGGAATTCTCCGCTATCGAGGCATCCCCATCGAGCAACTCGCCGAAAAATCTGACTTCATTGAAGCCTCTTATTTACTTATTCATGGAGAATTGCCGACTGCTGAACAGCGAAGTAGGTTTTCGGATAGAGTCAGGAGCAACGCTTTCATCGACGAGCGCATGCATCTCATCTTCGAGGGATATCCAAGTGACGCTCACCCCATGGCGATCCTGTCTGCCATGATCAATTCCTTAGGTTGTTACGACCCTCATCTGGCTACCAATAACCGCGAACAGGACTTTGCCAATTTCGACGAAGCGGCAGCCATGGCCTTATCCAAAGTGCGTACCATTGCGGCTGCCTCCTATCGGATGAGCACCGGTCAGCCGGTTATCTATCCAAAGCGGGATTTATCCTATGCGGAAAACTTTCTGCACATGATGTTTTCCCAGCCTTACGAAGATTTCGAGCCCATTCCCGAAGTTACGAAGGCCCTGAACATGATGCTCCTGCTGCATGCCGACCACGAGCAGAATTGCAGCACTTCCACGGTCCGTATGGTCTGTTCGGGAGGGGCGAATCTTTTCGCTTCCATTTCCTCTGGAGTCACCGCCCTGTGGGGACCTTTGCATGGCGGCGCTAACATGGCCGTTATCCAAATGCTCGAGGAAATACATGCCGACGGGGACGATGGTTCCCGGTTTATTGAGGACGCGAAGAGTGGTAAGAGCGGCAAACGTTTGATGGGGTTTGGCCATCGCGTTTATAAGAATTTCGATCCGAGAGCTAAGATCATCGGAGCGGCTTGCGAGAAGCTGCTTGATAAGCTCGGAGTTTCGGATCCCTGTCTCGATATTGCCAGAAAGCTGGAGCAGGAGGCATTGGCCGACGACTACTTTATCCAGCGAAAATTGTATCCGAATGTCGATTTCTATAGTGGTATCATGATGCGAGCCATTGGAATTCCGCTAAACATGTTTACGGTTATGTTCGCCATTGGCAGGATGCCCGGTTGGCTTGCCAATTGGAAGGAGGTCGCCAGCAATCCGAAGACTCGCATCAGTCGTCCTCGGCAGATTTATCAAGGATCGGTGCTGCGCGATTACGTTCCCGTAGAGCAGCGAGGCTAGCTCGCATAAGGCGCTAACTGTCTTTTGATTTTGGTTCGGGAGCGTGAACCAGGGCTTCGAACTCCAGGCCTGTCAGCTTCATCGTACCGCTAAGCAATCGCCAAAGCGCGATGACCATGAGAATCATTGTGGGAACGACGATGACGATCCAGGAAAGACCGGTCATCTTGCCAATCTGCTCGTTGAACTCCTGGGTGCCTCCAGGACTTGTGACGATCGTTTTGGCCAATATGAAATTGAGAACGGCGCTTAAAGCGAAGGAGGCCACCAGAATATAGGTCGAAACGTTCAGCAGTTTTTCGAAGGCATCCCGATTACTCCTAGCCGCAAGTTCCTTTTCGATTAGAGAAACATTCAATACTTGGTCGTTATAAAGGAATAGCTTCACTAGAGGATTGGACGACTTCATGCTGCCGAATATGCATATGCCGATCAGAGCTGGGAAAGCGGCTTCTTTGACAGCTATCCATATTCCGTCCAGCTCAAGGACCCCAATGACTCCTGTCGCCAGGACATGCGAAAATCCCAAGATCGAGAGTATGTTAAAGATCTTTCGCGTTATGTAGTCGTAGATTCCATACCCAAGCGGAAAGCCCAAGGCGACAATCAGTACAATCGTGGGATCGATAGCCGATTCGCCCCATCGCTTTTCGATCATGGGGCTCAGCTTTGTCAGAATTAGAATGGGTAAAACTAGGTTGAAAAGGAGGTTGAGAATCAAGCTCTCTCTCTTGGGTTTCTGTTCTGACATATAAGCTTTCTATGGTTGTCTTCCTATCGGGATACTGGCTGAATTCTTGAGCCAATCATTTCCCTCCCAACTCTATCTCTAACGCAAATATGCTTTACCTCGTCAATAGCGATCCTGCTGTCAATCCCCACCTATGTCGGTTCCGCGTAGCGAAGGCTGCTGGAATTTCCCTATAAATTAACTGCATCCTATGTCTCTTGAAATATTGCTTCCGCATGTTGGGCCTACGTTGGGCATTGGAGTGGATATTGTCGATGTGAGCCGCATTAGGGATCTTCATGAACGTCAAGGAGATCGATTCATTGATCGGGTCTACACGGAATCCGAAAAAGCCTATTGTCTGGGTATGCGATTTCCTGATACGCATCTAGCCGCTAGATTCGCGGCAAAGGAAGCGATTTCGAAAGCCTTCTCAACGGGGATTGGCGAGCATTTGAATTGGACATCTATGTCCATCGAGCGGGGAGACAGAGGGCAGCCAACGGTAGAATTGGACGATAAGGGGAAACGCCTTCTCAAAAAGGTGGGTGGCTCTACCGTTCTGATCAGTCTTTCGCACACGGATACAACGGCGATCGCCTTTGCGGCAATCTTGGGAACTCGGTAGACTGTGTCGACGAAATCCAGTTTTCTCTTGCCGCCCGGATTCTCAGCGATTGCCGCCTCGCATCCCGTTCTATCTTGCCAGGAATCGCATCAATGGGAAGCCAAGCTTCTTCCGGACAATGAATCGGTATGGTCGGCCATGAAGATGGTTGGCCAGGAGCTTGGCAGATCGATTCTCTCCGAGTATCGAATGAATCGCTACAAGCAAGAAGCTCTGCGGATTTTCGCTTTGATTGGCAAAGGGCACAATGGAGGCGATGCGCTTCTTGCGATTGCCGAGATGAGTGTATCAGGTTTTTTGGAGAAAGTGGATCTAGCAATCGCTTGTCCCATCGGCGAATTGAAGCCCAACACGTTGCAAGCTCTAAACCAGCTTAGAGAGAAGCTGCCTGATGATGCGATCACTCTATTTGCTCCTCGTTCAGACGAGAGAAGCGATTGGCTGCGCGATGTACACGATCTCGTTTCAGAAAATGAATACGACATAGGATTAGATGGCCTCCTGGGTATGCAGTTCAAACCGCCTTTTCGCGACTATGCAATGGAGGCGATCGAGTACTTCAATGAGGCCTCGAATATAAGACTACGTGTCGCTGTCGATCTGCCTAGCGGGGTTGGCGACGAATCTGATCCGAATGCTTTTCAAGCGGACCTTTCCATAGCTACCGGGGTTTTCAAAAAGCCTTTGGCAACCCAAAAAGAGAATGCGGGAAGTATTCGCTATTTGGATATCGGATTTTTCGAAGAGAATCCCTCATCTCAGAAAAGAGTTTTAACGGACGGTATTCTCGATCCCTTGCGGGATCGACGCTCGGTATTTGACGATAAAAGGAATTATGGTCATTTGGCCATTCTTGCAGGGTCGCGAGGTATGCCCGGAGCCCTGGCTATGTCGGTTGATGCTGCTTTGCTCAGTGGAGTCGGCCTGGTGACGGTTTTCGCTCCTGAAAGCCAAGTCGCTGCCTTAGCGGCTTCTCGTCCAGAGGCTATGTGGGTTTCCTGGCCGGAGACTCCCGAGGGCGGCTTGGCCTTGGAAGGAATTTCGCTTCTTAAGGGCTGGGATCAAAAAGCAAGCGCTCTGCTCATGGGTCCGGGAATGGGAAACGAACCTGAGACATTGACGCTGGTCCAGGAAATAGTGAAGCAATGGGGGACCGGATTGGTTCTTGATGCCGATGCTCTTAACAGAGCGGTTTTCGAATCAAGAGATGCTGAAAGCTCGGGCTCCTTGATCGCAACGCCTCATTTAGGAGAGTTTCGTAGATTGAGCGGCTTGTCTTTCGACAAGATAGATGAAGCGAGTCTTACCGACTTTGCTCAATCACATAAGGCGACCATAATCCTGAAGGGACCTAACAGCCGTATTAGCGACGGTCATCATGTTTTTTTCAATACAACCGGAAACCCCATCCTCGCTAGAGGGGGTAGTGGAGATATCCTTGCCGGATTAACTGCAGGGTTGCTTTCCTTGATGCCTGATAGTCCCGCTGAAGCTGCCTGTATGGCTACTTACTGGCATGGCAAAGCCGCCGATTTGCTAGCTATTGCGAGAGGCCAGCATTCTTCTAAAGCGACTTTGCTTTTGGACGAATTTCCCAACGCTCTAAAGAAAGGCGAAGTGTGGGAGCTAGCTTGACAAGAGAGCAGGCATTTTGGGTTCTCAACGATTTGCCAGCCATAGGACCGGTCACTTTAAATCGTCTTTTGGAGGATTTTTCAGGTAACCCTCTGGACATTCTTGCAGCCTCTTCCTCCCTGTTGGCAAAGACTGATGGAGTGGGTGATAAGATCGCCCGAACTATCAATGGCTGGAGTAGGCATTTCAATTTAGAAAAGGAGATGGAAAAGGCCGACTCCCTTGGAGTTCGTTTCATTTCTCGCGAACATGGCGACTATCCGCCTCTCCTGAAAAAAATCCATGATCCTCCAATCGGATTGTATTGCTTGGGAAACTACGATGGCCGCAAGCCTTCTGTTGCTATAGTCGGCAGTCGGAAGACCACGCTTTACGGACAGGGGGTGGCTCGAGAGTTTGCTTGCGAGTTAGCCAACCGCGGGATTTGCGTTGTAAGCGGCTTGGCAAGGGGCATCGACACCATGGCTCATAGGGGCGCATTGGAAGCTAGCCATGGCTCGACCATTGCCGTTTTAGGGAATGGAATCGACATCGTCTATCCTCCTGAGAACATAGATTTATACAAGCAAATCCAAGACTACGGATGGATTGTATCCGAATTTCCATTTGGTCGTAAGGCCGATCGTCAAACCTTTCCTATGAGGAACCGAGTTATTAGCGGTATTTCGCAAGCGATTCTCGTTGTAGAATCGGACGACAAGGGAGGTTCTTTAATCACAGCCAAGTTTGCCGGGGATCAAGGTCGCCTTGTATGCGCTATTCCAGGACGCATTGACCAGGCGACCAGTCGTGGTTGCAACGCTTTGATTCGAGATGGGGCTACCCTTGTGACTTCTGTTGACGAGCTATTGGAGGAACTCGATTTTGTAGAAAGATCACCCAAGCCGGACTTCCATGACGGAGAAGGTCTTCAGGGTGTCTATCGCACGGATCTTTCTGACAAGGAATCGGAACTGATGGCTTATTTTGCAGGAGGTCAGGCTTTCGATGTGGACGCGCTTTCCCAGCAGTGCGAGATTCCAGTCGCGGAATTATCCGCTCAATTGATGATGCTTGAAATTAAAGGATGTCTCTCAAAGAAGCTCGATGGTCGCTATGAAGCTGTATTCAGCGGTCTACGACAATAAAGCCCATGCTTTCTAGTATCATCCTGGAGGCCATGTCATTTGACGGCCTGATAGGATGTGTACATGAAGATGGGGAACGGCCTCTCCGCCTTCCGGTCCGTTGTTAACGACTACGCGGAAGCCATTGTTGAAACCCAGTTTTTTCGCCACTTTTCCAACCACCATCATGAGATGCCCGAGAATCTGCTCGTCTTCCTCGGTGGCCTCTCCTATGCGAGGTATCAGTTTTTTGGGGATAGCTAGAAGATGATTCGGGGCTTGGGGCTCTATATCGCGAATCACGATGCAAGTGTCGTCTTCATGTTCGATCGTTGATGGAATTTCCCGATCGATAATCCTTTGAAAGATAGTTTTCTCTTCAGACATCTCGTTTTGTATTGGTCGTTTTAGAAAATGATGAGCGAGATTCTCGTCGATGGTCGCGTTCGACTTTGAAAGAAAGAGCGGGCGAAGTGGACTGCTTCCTCGTACTCCTTTTTCCTTCGTTTAGACCAGCGTTTTCCTTGCGGACATATCGCTTCTTTAAGCCCCGTAAGAATAACAAGCCCTGAATTGAATTGGCAGGTGGCCTTGGCGGCGGTCAGGAGCTGGGCTCGGAGATCCAGCATGGAATACGGCTTTCTCTCGGGGGCGGCCTGGATGACTTCGACATTCGACAAGTCGATCTCCCCTTCAAGCATCCTGCTTAGTTCCTGGGCCTTGTTAACGAAAGCTTCCGCTTTCGAGTCTTGGTTTTGCGGAATAGCCGCGTCGATCGATTCCTTTATCTGCTTCGCGTAATAGAGATCTTCCCCAACGGTTTTCGAGAAAAGGGAGCAAACCACTTGGAGCTTTGAGATCTCGGATGCCGTTGAAGACGATTTCATCATAAGACGTGCGGCTGATTGAGGGCTCCTATCTCGTCTAGAAATTCGTCCAGATTGCTGAAGTCCTTATAGACGCTGGCGAATCGGATGTAGGCAATGGCGTCAATGTCCTTTAGCTTGTTGAGAAGCATGTCGCCAATTGCGGTGGAGGGCACCTCAATGCCGTATTCATTTTCCAATTCATCAATCATGTCTTCAACCAGCATGTTGACTTGCTCGGCGTCGACCGGGCGTTTCTGGCATGCTCTTCTCAGGCTGTTGAAGATTTTCGCCTTGTCGAAGTCTTCTCTTCTACCGTCTCGCTTTGTAACATAAAGGCAGTCGCGAAGGATTTGCTCCGTGGTAGAAAAACGATGGGCACAATTCATGCACTCGCGACGTCGACGAATCGTGGTTCCATCCTTACTAATTCGCGAATCGATTACTTTATCGAGCGTTGATGCGCACTTGGGGCACCTCATTATGCTCTAAAGATAGAGAAAGTTTTTTAGAATTTCCATCCCGTTTTCCGTGGCGATCGATTCTGGATGGAATTGTACGCCCCATACGGGATGTTCGCGGTGACGAACGCCCATGATCTCTCCTTCTTGCGTTTTTGCGGTGACTTCAAGGCAAGCGGGAACGCTTTTCGGATCGATGACTAGCGAATGATATCGAGTAGCCTGAAATTCTCCGGGCAGACCTTTGAATAGGTCTTCACCGTTGTTCTGGATGGTCGACATTTTGCCGTGCATCAATCGTTCCGCTCGAACGATCTTTCCGCCAAAATGCTGTCCAATTGATTGATGGCCGAGGCATACGCCTAAGATAGGTATTGTCCCTGCAAAGGCCTTGATAATCGCCAGGCTTATACCTGCTTCATTGGGGGTGCAGGGACCTGGAGATATGAGAATCTTTTGGGGCTTAGCTTCTCTTGCTTGTTCGACCGTAATCTGATCGTTTCGCACTACTTTTTGCTCAACGCCAAGTTCCCCGAAATATTGGACGAGGTTGAAGGTGAAGGAATCATAGTTATCGATGACAAGTAGCATGATTTGCGGCAGATAAGGCTTGAAGTTCGAGAGCGTCAATCGTCGAGCATCGATTTCCAGGATTAGGGTGTCTAACTCCTCTTGCTGATGGGATTGTCGCTTGCCTTGAAACACCTAGCTTTTCAGCTTTGCGACTCACTTCATGAGCGATCATTTCCAAGTACTTTCCAAGGATCCCAATTCCGATGCTCGCCGAGGTCGTCTCCAAACCTTGCACGGCCAAATCGAAACGCCAATTTTCATGCCGGTCGGGACGCAAGGCACCGTGAAAGGTCTTACTCCCCAACACTTAAAGGAAATCGACGCTCAGATCATTCTTGGAAATACCTACCACCTGAACCTTCGACCTGGGTCTGAATTGATACGCGAAGCAGGCGGCTTGCACACTTTTATGGGATGGGATGGTCCAATCCTTACTGATAGCGGGGGTTTCCAAGCTTTCAGCTTGGCCAAGCTAAGCAAGATAACGGATGAAGGTGTGGCCTTTCAGTCGCATCTTGATGGGGCGAATGTATTTCTTGGGCCAAAAGAGGTGATCGAAATTCAGTCGAATCTCGCCTCTGACATCGCTATGGTCATCGACGAGTGTCCTCCTTGGCCTTGCGAGAGGGATGACTGTGAAAAGGCCGTTGACCGTACCTCTTCCTGGGCTCTTGCCTGCAAGGAGCATGCTGAAAGCGTAGGATTTCTTTCATCTGGCCATCATCTTTTCGCTATCGTTCAGGGTTCGTCCTTTGAGGATCTGCGAAAGCGTTCCGCGGAAGTTTTGGTCGAACTTGACTTTCCTGGCTATGCCATTGGGGGGGTCAGTGTTGGGGAACCTGAACCCGAAATGATGCGGCAAGTGGCAGCAACGTGTCCTTTCCTGCCAGATGATAAGCCCCGCTATACGATGGGTTTAGGAACTCCTCCTCAAATGCTGAAAATGATCGGTTTGGGGATAGACATGTTCGATTGCGTCCTGCCGTCGCGTGTCGCTCGCAATGGAGCTTTTTTCACCTCCTCGGGAATGAAAAACATTCGCAACGCACAGTATGCGAGGGATCATTCTCCATTGGCTGAGGATTTGGACAACTACACTAATCGCCATTTCTCAAAGGCCTATCTACGACATCTCACACTTGCTAAGGAAATGCTCGGCTGCACGCTCATCACAATTCACAATCTGAGCTTCTATCTCAAGTTGATGAAGGAAGCTCGCTCGCGCATTGAAGCCGGCGACTTTCATCGATGGAGTCTGGAATGGATTGAAAGGTACGAAACTGGCGACGAGAAGACATCTTAAATTTCCCTCAATCTTACACCAGATTTAATCGTGCAATCCGAAAGAAGATACTGTTTGTAAGTTCATATGCGCGTGCTCGTTACAGGTGGAGCTGGATTTTTGGGAAGCCATTTATGCGATAGGCTGCTGGAAGAGGGCAACGAGGTGATTTGCCTCGATAATCTCTTCACTGGGCGAAAGCAGAACATAGCTCATCTGTTTAATAATCCCTTCTTCGAATTCGTCCGTCACGATGTTATTGATCCTTTCAAAATCGAGGTGGACCAAATCTACAATTTGGCCTGCCCTGCCTCTCCGCCTCAATACCAGTTTAATCCTATCAAGACTACGAAAACCTCGGTCATGGGAGCCATCAATTGCCTGGGTTTGGCAAAGCGTGTGAAGGCTCGCATTTTCCAGGCTTCGACCTCCGAAGTTTATGGGGATCCTTTGGAGCATCCCCAGAGGGAAGACTATCGAGGCCACGTAAACCCTATCGGTTTCAGGGCTTGCTACGACGAGGGCAAGCGTTGCGCTGAAACCCTGTTCTTCGACTATCACCGTCAAAATGGAGTTGATATCCGCATTGTCCGTATCTTCAACACTTATGGCCCCAGGATGCTAGCTGACGACGGAAGAGTGGTATCCAATTTTATCGTTCAAGCCCTTAAAGGGGCCGACATCACCATGTATGGCGATGGAGAGCAGACACGGTCCTTTTGTTTTTATACCGATCTGATCGAGGGCTTTCTAAGGCTCATGAACCAGGATGAAATCACGGGTCCGGTAAATATCGGCAATCCAGGGGAATTTTCTATGAAGGAGCTGGCTGACTTGATTCTTAAGATTACAGGATCTAAATCGAAGATTGTTTATCAACCTTTGCCAGCTGACGACCCTACTCAAAGGAAGCCGGACATTTCGCTAGCAAAAGAAAAGCTCGGTTGGGAACCCAAGGTCCCTCTTGAGGAGGGCTTAAAGGAAACCATTGGCTACTTTAAGTCAGAATTGGGCCTTTAAATGGGTTCCTTTACTCAGTCTCTCTTTTAGTTGCGTGGCAGTTTGAGAACCTTTTCATTGCAAGCCTGTCCGCAATCCGCTAGCCGGACAGATTCTATTTATAATAGCTGATATGCTTTCCTTTTTCTTTAAGAAATTCGCAGGACGCTCCAATCGCAAGTGGTTGAAGTCTTGCACGCCAACAGTCGCCAGGATCAACGAGCTTGACGAATCCTACAAGGCTCTCAGCGACAGCGAACTGCAAAGCCACACCGAAAAATTTCGGGAGCGTTTCCAAAATGGCGAAACACTCGACGATCTGCTGCCTGAAGCGTTTGCTACGGTCAAGAATGCCGCACGACGGTTGCTTGGCAGCACGGTTTCCGTTGTGGGGCAGGAACTCGAATGGGATATGGTTCACTACGACGTCCAGCTCATTGGGGGGATGGCGTTGCATCAAGGTCGTATTGCTGAAATGGCTACAGGGGAAGGTAAAACATTGGTTGCTACGCTGCCTCTGTATTTGAATTCGCTTGCCTCAAGAAATACTCAACTAGTCACAGTTAACGAGTATTTGGCTCAGCGCGATTCGGAATGGATGGGTCATATCTATAAGTTTCTAGGATTGACGGTTGGCTGTATCAAGAATCAGCAGCCTCCCGATTTGAAGCGGGAAATGTATGGCTGCGATATTACATATGGCACTTCTTCAGAATTTGGATTCGATTATCTGCGCGACAATGGAATGGCTCATAGCAAGGAGGAGCAGGTCCAGCGCGATCATTTCTTCATCATAATCGACGAGGTGGATTCGATTCTCGTCGATGAAGCGCGAACCCCTCTTATCATTTCAGGTCCCGCTCCCATACAACGGGAACAGCCTTACACTAAAATGAAGCCAGGTATCCAAAGACTGGTTTCAAAACAGAATAAGCTGTGCAATGGTTTGATCTCCGAAGCGAAGAAGAATCTAGATGAGAATAGTGAGGACACGGATACTTGGGATGCCGGTCTAAAGATGCTTCAGGTGAAGCTTGGAATGCCCAAGAACAAGCAACTTCTTCGTCTAATCGAAAATGGAGAATATAGAAAGCTTCTAGACAAAGCAGACTTGGAGATGCACAGCGATATGAATAAGGAAAAGCTGTTCCAGTTAAAGGAAGAGCTTTTCTACGTCATCGATGAAAAGCAGCGCCAAGCTGACCTCACCGAGAAGGGTCGCACTGATCTTAGCCCTGACGATCCAGATGGTTTTACGCTGCCCGATTTAGCTACTCGATTTAGTCAGCTCGACAAGGACGATTCCCTAAGCCAGGAGGAGAAAGACGCTATCAAGCTTCAGGAACAGGAGAAATCTGAGGTCATTGGCGAGGACATACATGCCGTTAGTCAGCTCCTAAGAGCTTATGCCCTTTACGAGCGCGACGTTGAGTATGTTGTCCAAGAGGGTAAGGTTGTGATCGTCGACGAAAATACCGGCCGCATTATGCCTGGTCGCAGATGGGGAGATGGTCTCCATCAGGCAGTAGAGGCGAAGGAAGCGGTTACGATCGAAAGGGAGTCGCGTACTTACGCCACCATTACGGTTCAGAATTATTTCCGCATGTACGAAAAGCTCTCTGGCATGACGGGAACCGCTGAAACCGAGGCGATGGAATTCAAGGATATCTACGGTTTAGGAGTGGCCATAATTCCTACCAATAAGCCTAATATCCGAGTCGACGACAACGACGTGATTTTCAAAACCCGTCGCGAAAAGTACAATGCGGCTTTAGACGATATTGAAGAGGCTCACAAGCAAGGTCAGCCGGTTCTCGTCGGTACGGTCTCCGTGGATGCGTCTGAAGTCCTGAGTCGAATGCTGCGCCGTCGCAATATTCCTCACAATGTTCTGAATGCCAAATACCACCAGCAAGAAGCTGAAATCGTAACTCGAGCTGGTATTCGTGGAACGGTTACAATCGCTACCAACATGGCTGGTCGTGGTACCGATATTAAATTAGGTGATGGCGTCAAGGATGCGGGTGGCCTGCTCGTATTGGGAACGGAACGACATGAATCTCGACGGATTGACCGTCAGCTTCGTGGTCGGTGTTCGAGACAGGGCGATCCTGGCCGGACTAAATTCTTCATTTCCTTGGAAGACGATCTAATGCGACTCTTCTCGAACTCGACGATGGTCTCGAAAATCTTTCAGAGTTCCGTTGAAGAGGGGGAGCCGATGGAGCATCCATTGTTGAATCGCTCGATCGAAACGGCTCAGAAAAGGGTTGAGCAGCAGAACTACTCGATTCGGAAACGGTTGCTTCAGTATGACGACGTCCTCAACAAGCAGCGCGAGATAATATATGGAATTCGCAATGACGCTCTCCACAGCGAGACGCCTCATGAAACGATATTCGAGCTAATTGAGGAAGAAGTTGTTCAACGTATTGAAAATCTGGATAATTCGGAAGCTTCCCTTGAAGCCTTTGTCACTTGGTCTAATTCGCATTTCCCGATTGGATTGAAGATAGAGGATCTTCAGGACAAGGAATCGGAGAGCATGCTCGATGAAGTTCTCAACAGAGTGAGGGAGGCTTACCGAATAAAAAAGACCGCTGAGAATAAGGAAGCTTTGCTCCATCTAGAAAGGTTCGTCCTGCTCAGCGCGATCGATGGCCGTTGGCAGGAGCATTTAACCGAAATGGAGGACCTGAGACGAAGCGTGAGCCTGCGAAGCTATGGCCAGAAGGATCCGCTGAACGAGTACAAAAATGAAGCGTACACCTATTTTCAGGAATTGATAAGCAACATTCGGACTCAGATTTGCTCTCGGCTGTTTCGAACGGCGACTAATCTAGTGGCCATTGAGAATGTTAAAAGCATGCTCGCTCAGCAGGCCATTGCCCATGGTCCGGGGACGGGACCAGCTCCTGAGCTTCGTTCTGCCTCGGGTGGTCAGAAAACCGAGGTCCAGCTTCCCAAAGTCGCTGTTAAACGAACTGCTCCCAAGGTTGGCAGAAATGATCCATGCCCTTGTGGAAGTGGAAAAAAGTACAAAAAGTGCTGTGGCAGGTAATATTTTTGCTACCGGTAACGTGTTTTCTACGTCATTCACGTATACTCGTATAAGATAGTTCATCCAAAGGCTTATTCTACGCCGTATAATCTATGGAGTTTTCCTTAACGCAGACTAAATTTCACTGTTTGGGTCTTGTCCTGAATCGGATCTTCAACCTAAACTTTTTCTCGTTGCCCAATTAATCTTACAGCTATGAAACGAACTGATTTTAGACTCCTATTTCGAGCAGCCTTCGCATCTTCACTTCTCTCTCTGGCTCCATTTGTTTCGGGGCAGGAAGTTTATTCCCAAATCGTGGGGGCCATCGCCATGGAGCTGCCTGGCAATAGCGATGTTGTCGTTGCCACGCCTTTTAACCAAACTGCTAGTTTTCGAGGGGTGGCTGCCTCCGCTTCCGGCAGTCAAATCAATTTAAGTTCAGATGCCCTTACCGCTGGCGCCTTCAATGAGTCAGGGGGTGCCGCCACGCATTACATTCTAGTCGAAAGTGGGACTCTAATGGGACAGCGTATTGCAATCGTCTCTAACACCGCTTCAGCCATTAATCTTGGAAGCGCGGACCTTTCTGGTCTAGCGGCGGATGACGCCATTGCTATCGTGCCTTTTTGGACACTTGGATCCGCCTTTCCAGAAGGCGTGGCATTCCATGCGGAGACCGCTCCGGGTGATCGGGTAATCGAAGTCATACTTACCAATCAGGCCGCTGTTGGAGGCGGTCTTCAAGTTAAGGACGTGTTCTACTTCTATGATGGGGCTTGGCGAAAAGTTGGAGTATCAAAGTCCGAGTCCTTCAATTCTCAGGTATTGGAGCCTTCTTCGGCCTTTGTGGTCAGAAATAATGGAGCGACTGCCAAGACGTCCTATTTCTTCGGCGAGGTCGTAACCGCTCCTTTAGCTGTTCCTCTCCAACGTTCCGACAGCAATTTGGTCGATAACTTCGTGAGTATAGAGCGGCCCTTGGATATAAGTCTTATCGAACTAGGGCTTCATGACAGTGGAGTATTCGAGGCCACTACGGATTCTAATAATCCTACCGACCTGCTTCTCCTTTACTCTTTATCCGCCGGTGGAAAGAACAAACAGCCGAGCGCTTCCTATTTCTATTTTAACAACGCTTGGAGAAAAGTCGGAGCCGATATCAATACCGCCTTTGATGCCGATATAGTCTCGGCTGGTACGGGCATCGCCATCCGAAAAGCTCAATCCGTCCAAACCGATCAATTAACCTGGGTCAATCAATGGGAGTTGCCACAATGAGAAGAATTAAACTAGCCGCCTTACTCTTTATTTCGGGATTAACGTCCCTCGCGCAGGCTTCCATCTCGGTATCGCTCGATGTCGAAAGTCTAAAGGCTGCTGGGGCCCAAAACGCAAGTTCGGGGATCCTGGTTCTGGTTGTCAGCCAGGATGATGCTAACTTTTCATTGCCCCAAGCAGGTTCTATCATTCCTGCGGGTAGTGACGATGCGATCGTCACTATGTGGGATCTGACCACGCAAAGCTTGCCAGATGACGATTTCACATTGCTCTCCAAGTCGATTGCTTATGAAGCAGGCTGGTCTGCAGGCGATCCATTGGGACTTTATTGGTTTCCTAATCTGACAATCGGAAATCCGGTCCCTTCTGCTGATGAGGATTTCGGCTTCTTTGCCGACACGTCAAACGTCCAAAGCGGGGACGACTGGATAATGCCGACAGACGGAGTACTCTTGCATAGCCTCAAGCTTTTCACTTCCGATGCAGACGAGCTTGTTGCAGTCGGCCCCTCGCCAAGCGGTGTTGCCGAAGCAGGATTTACAATCGGACAATCGGTTGATGCCCAGTCTCCTACAAGTGTAGCAGGCCAAGCTGATTCCGCGACAAGCGTGACGGTTGATTGGCAGGGTGGTTCTGCTCCTGGCGGCGGTTATCTCATCGAACGTAGCTTGGCGGGTCAGAGCAGTTTTACTACTGTAGGAGTGGGTGGTCCAAATGAAAGCACGTTTGTCGACGCCTCTGTCCAGCCCAATCAGAGCTACGAATATAGAGTCACCGCTTTCAATAGCTACGGTTCGGAAGTTAGTTCAATCGTTGCTCTAAATACCCCTGAAGGTCCTTCAGCCGCTATTATCAATCTTGCCACGCGTGGACTCCTTGGTGACGGAAACAATGTCCTTATTTCCGGATTTATTGTAGGGGGGGAGGGTGATCTTACGATTCTGTCTCGCTCGGTTGGACCAAGCATCGTCAAGGCTGGTGTTGCTCAGAGCCAAGCTTCACCTGATCCAAATAGCACTCTTTTCTCATCGCAATCCGCATCAAATGATAATTGGGAGGATTTGGATCCCCAGTTGATAACCACTTTGTCGACTCAAGTTGGCGCTCAACCATCGTTTGACGCCGGTTCTCTAGATTCCGCTTTTGCCGCTATTGTTGGACAGGGAGCTCATGCCGTGATCACAAGCGATAATGTGAGTAATGACAAAATGGCTGTCGTGGAGATCTACGATGCCAACGAGGGCGGAGCGGGCAAGGGGTCAGCTAGACTTATCAATCTGGCTACACGCGGATTTGTTGGAACAGGAGATTTCATCATGATAGGTGGTCTTGTAATTGGAGGAGAGGGAAGCATGCGGATTCTCATTCGCTGCATCGGCCCTGGACTTCCTCCAGAGGTCCCGGAAAATGAACGCCTCACGGATCCCACGCTCCAACTCTTCAGTGTCGCCCAAGGCGGTTTCGTTGGGAGCAACGATGACTGGGAGGATTCAGACCGCGCTAATATCGTAGCGGCAACGCAACTGCTTCCAACTCCCCAATTGGTTGACGGCTCTAAGGATGCTGCCTTGCTGATGGACTTGTCAGCGGGAGCGTATTCGGTATTCCTTTCCGGTGTGAACGGAGCTACTGGGCTCAGTCTGTTGGAAATATGGGAAGTGCCTCAGTGAGTCGCTAGTTTATAACAAAAATTTCAATACCAAAGAGCTCTGAATTTATCAGGGCTCTTTTTGTTTCTGATTTATTGAAGACTCTGCTTGAAGAGTCTGGGATAATTGACCATCTTCCCGCCGCAAATGAGCCTCCTCTCGGTTGTCATCCCCGTTTATAATGAGGTTTCCACCGTTGCGGATATCCTACAAGCTGTTCGCAATTCTGGAGTGGATGAACTTCAAATCATCGTAGTAGATGATGCTTCTTCGGACGGTACGACTGAACTAATCAGGAACGAGCTCTCTCCACAAATTGATGTTCTGGTCACTCATGAAGTGAATCAGGGCAAAGGCGCGGCCTTGAGATCTGGGATCCAGCACGCGACGGGAAAGTACATCGTTTTTCAAGATGCAGATCTTGAATACGATCCGATAAACTTCCCTCTGATGCTCCAGATCATTGATGATGAGAATACTGATGTGGTTTATGGATCGCGCTATTTAGGTAAGCCCTTTGGAGAGGCTAGTCCGCCTTGGCATCAGCTTATTAATGCTGGGCTTACGTGGTTTTCCAATATGTTTACCGGCTATCGTCTCACTGACATGGAGACTTGTTACAAAATGTTTCCGGCTTCTTTTCTTCAAAGCATAGCCTTAGAGGAGGCGGGCTTTAACATTGAGCCCGAAATGACTGCAAAGGCCGCTGCTTCAGGTTTGCGATTGACTGAAGTGCCGGTTTCCTATGATCGCCGGACGTTTGAAGAGGGGAAAAAAATTGGATTCAAGGATGGGCTAGAAGCTGTGTATACGATTATTAAATACGGGGTTCGCTTCCTTTAGCAACTATCTCCTACCACAGAGATATCGAACGCAGTCTATATTCATAAAGATTCCCTACAGCTTCCGGGGAGAACCTCTCTCGAATTACGTTGGGAGCATTCTTGGCGATGGTTTTCGCGAATGCCGAATCGTTCACAAGCTTCTTCATATAATAAGCGGCATGTTCGATGTCTGGATCTGCCCAGATCTGGCCTTTCAAGTAAGGTCCGTGGGATTTCTTCAATTCGATAAGTTTAAAGTTAACTGGGCAGCTATTTTCCTCGTTTATAAACTCCGCATTTGCTGACCACCTTGTGGAGATGACGGGCTTCCCTAAATACATGGACTCCGCAATAGTCAGTCCGAATCCCTCTGACCTATGAAGCGACACGTAGCAATCGACGGCGGCCATCAGCTGATAGACATCTTCTCTTGGGAGCGTTTCGTCGATCAAATAGCAGTTCTCAACACCCCGAAGCAATTCTTTTAGCTCCTTGTGAGCTTCCTCGTTGTTTTTCGTAGAATGTACCTTGATGACAAGCCCCACGTCATTCTGTTCGTGAGCCGAAAACGCCATTTTGAAGGCCCGAATTGCTGCTTTGGGGTTTTTTCTTTCCTGATAGCTATTCAAGTCGTAAGCAAACAGGAATAGAAACTTGTCTGACGGTAGATTGAATCTGGAGCGATCTATATTTTGTGGAATGGAAAATTGAATACAGTGAGGAACGGTAATCACAGGCAACGGAGACTTCATTATCACAGCATCCCTTACAAAATGTGAAGGAGTCCAAACCTCGTCGAAGTATTTGAAGTACTTAATCCAAGCGTCGGGGAATTCCGGAAGCTCCCATGCCCAATAGGCTATGTTGCGTCTGCCCTCACGAAACTGAGTTCCATGATGATGATCGATATCCGCGCTTTGCGGAGCGTCGATATGAAAGACATTTATTGGATACGGGTTAGAAGTCGTTAGCTCGTTATCAAAGGTGGTGTCCCCTTGATCTGACATGCAGTTTACCTTCAAAGGCACGAGACAGTGATCTATTTGGGTTGCTTTTATTGCTTTAGCAGCCAGGCGAGCTGATTCGCCAATACCCAGCTCCGCTTTAAACCATCCTACAAGATTGATTCCAATATTTCCGTACTTTCGAGCATAGTCGAAGTTGAATGGCGAGGTGGGATTCTCTTTGAAGTCCAGAACGGTCTCTTGATTGATCTCCAAAGAGTCTAGTGTAAGGCGTTTGTTGATACTTTGTGCTCGGTATTGGCCTAACTTATTCCTTAGTCTCGTTGGTACGAAGTTCCAATTTTCCAGTTTTCTTCCTAGGTAGGCGTAAAAGTTTGTCCAAGCTACTCCGAGAATCTGAACTTCGATATTATTGGTCTCGCTAGCTAGGACAGGAGGATTGTCGAACTTAAGGTGAAAGTTACCCTCTTCAAGGGGGAAATATATACGAGTATCCGACTCATTAATCGTCACTTTCAAGCCTAGCTGGCCAGAATCAGGCGAACTTTCCGATGCTGGACGAATGAGCCTACCCCTTATCTCAATCTCCGCGACAACAAGACCTTTGGGTATGGAAACATAAGCTTCCTCTCGGATCCAAACTCCTGAAGCCAAAGGATTAGGATAAAGGCCATCGTGAATAAAGTTTTCTGCTAGCCAATTCGCGTGGGCTTTTCGCTGCTCCTTCTTTATCATTTCATCCGTGTAGTGGTCTAGCAGGGATTTCCAGTGCCTTTCATTTCTGGCCAATCGGCTGTAGGCTATGTGAAGGCCTATCGGAGCAGGCCCTTTTTTGATGCCAAGCCATCGAGATATGGCCTGCTTTGCGACTCGATACTTAAATCGACGAGGATTTTCTCGCAAGCCCTCAATGTAGTGATCTGGCCACTTCAAGGCTGCCATAACAGCGATCTGGTCTTTCCATCGAGACTGGAGAAGACGAAAATTTTCTTCCTCTTTTATACTAGCTCCACCCCTAGTGGCGCTAACCTTATGCTTAACTACACTGTTATTGGCTACCACTACACTTAATTTGTCTCGTCGTAGTTTCAGGCATAAATCGATATCTTCGCATCCATTTGCGTAAGATTCGTCAAAACCTTCATATCCTAGAAACAGTTCTCGTCTAATAGCGCAACAAGCGCCTGTGATAAGATAAAATTTTGAATACGCTGGCGTATTTATCAGGCCCTTGTTAAGTTTTTTCTTATGGAGGAGCTCTGCATCCCAATTTACGTAATAGCCAGAATGATCCACTTCTCCTGTATCGGCATTCAGCTGCACATTTCCTACTATCCCTAGGTTGGAAATCTTATTGAATGCCTCGAGCATCGGCTCATACCATCCCGGCAGAAACTCAAGGTCGTTGTTTACTAGAAATAGGTATTCCCCTTTTGCCTCCTTTGCTCCTGCATTGTTTGCATAAGCATATCCACGATTTTCTGGATTTTCTATGATTTTTATCCGCTCACTAACTAATTTCTTTAGGCCTTCTTTCGTAATCTCGTCGCTGCCATCATCGACAATGATTACTTCATAGGCCTTGTCGCTCACGGTTGACTGTAGGCTCTCAACACATAGTCGTGTCAGTTCAAGATGACCGTATACTGGTATTATAAACGATACGTTCATGCTACACTGTAGTATCTAGGTTCACGAGCTAGCGTGAAGTCTTCACGCTCAAGTGTTAAGTTCGGGTTATAATAAGGATCTCTTTTTATCAATTCCGCCCAGTGGGATTTCATGTATTCGACAGCCACCCTGAATGCCTCTACTTTTTCAGGATCCAAGTCGTGCCCTCTACTGGCGGACTCATGGTGATACAATTCTGCAAAGGGAGTGTACAGATTTCTAAACCCGGCTTTTAGCGCCTTTAAGCAAAAGTCAACATCTCCGAAGGCGTTTGGAACTTCTTTATCATTGAATCCCCCCACATCTTCCCAAACAGATTTCCTGAAAGCCATACATGCTCCTGTAACCGCACTGTAGTTGCCAATTAAGCACGCTCTATGAATATAGCCATCATCCGTCTTATGCAATTTCTTGAAGGCTTCGCTGGCGACTCCTCCCAATCCAAGGACGATGCCCGCATGTTGCATATGGTCGTGAGGGTAGAATAATTTTGCTCCTACAACGCCTATATCCAGTCTACAGACATGACTAACCAGCTCTTCAAGCCATCCTTCGGAAATAATGGTAACGTCGTTGTTCAACATACAGATTATTTCGGAATCCGCTTTCTCGATAGCTTGGTTATTCAATCGGGCAAAATTGAATGGTCCATTGCATTTTTCTAAACCTACATCGGAGGATTGGATTTCTTCTAGATATTCGAGCGTCTCTTGGTCCGTAGACTCGTTATCCAAGATTTGGATATAATAGTTATTGTAGACGGTCTTCTCCTTAATGCTTTCGATGCAGGGTTTTAATAAATCGATTCGATCCTTTGTCGGTATAATTATAGTTACTCTGGGAAAACGATTTGGAAGCTCGTATTTTACTCTCCAATAATATCGTTCCACAGGCTCGATGGTGGAGGAGAGTCCCCTTCTTTCTAGGGCTCGTTTCACTGCCTTGCCTCCTGCGGCATGAGCATAGTTTTTTTCATCAATATCGCTTGCCGTTGAGCCTTGAATAGAGCGCCAGTGGTACAGCACTTCAGGTATATGAACAATTTGATTGGATTGAGCTTTTTCTGAAACACGTAAAGCTAGATCCCAGTCTTGGGCTCCTTCGAGTCCTTCCATAAATCCCCCGAGGTCCCTAACCAATGAGGTTCGATAAACACCAAGATGACTAATGTAGTTTTGGCTTAATATTAAATCAGGATTCCAATCCGATTTAAAGTGTGGTTGCGAACGCGTTCCGTCGGCGTCAATCTTATCCTCGTCCGAGTAGATCAGTTTCGCGGAAGGGTTAGCTCTGATACTGTCGACCACTCGCGCTAGCGCATGAGAAGCCAATTCATCGTCATGATCTAGGAGAGCGATGAACTCGCCCTCTGCTATTTCCAGAGCTGAATTGGAAGCGGCGCTGATATGACCATTGTTTTCTCGAAAGACGACCTCAATCCTTTCATCTAATCTCTTGTATTCATTGAGCAATTTCCTGACGTGCGGTTTTATTGAGGCGTCGTCGGCAATGCAGAGTTGCCAATTCGGGTATATTTGGCTTATGACTGAATTTATAGAACGGGATAGCCATTTTTCGTCCGTGTTATAAACGGGCAATATTATTGATATTAGAGGCGGTTCTTCAATTTGATTTAACCTCCTTAAAAAATTGTCACTGTACTCTCCAATCTTAGTTTCCAGGTTTCTACAAAATTCATTGTAGTCTCTATATGCTGGCGGTGGCTCTGGTTGTGCAGCTTGGCTCTTCGATTTGAGCTGGATTTCCTCTTTTTCTTCAGGATTTACAACTTCCCTCTCTCTTTTCTCTTTTCTCACGAGGGGATCCAGGAATTTCCTTCTCAGGGCTCGTAGTGGCATTGTCACTTTCCAAGAAGCGGTTTCCTTCAGTCTCTTTACCTGATCCTTTAGATTTTCGTTTTCATCCTTCAGATCGGAAATCTCTTGCAGAATTAGTTCGTCCTGTTGTTGGGCTCGAGGTTGTTCCGAGCTGTTCTTGGTTTCTTCTTCCCCTGCAACTTCCCGCTCCGCCAGACCTAGGTTTTCTCGAAAGATTTTCAATGAGTCTAGCAGTCCTGGTCCATCAAATACATTTTCTGGAGATCTGATTGCGGATGGAATTTCAGTTGAATCTAATTCTCGGATACGATCCTCGACTATATTCTTCATCGTTGTCTTCGGATCGGATAATCTTGTCCAATTCTTCGAGATGCCTCGAATAATCAACTCGTAAAACTCGAGCAATTTGGTCGTATTGGTTTCTATTGAAAATTGCCTGCGTGCAAAAGCTTGTCCTCCAGCGCTTAAATTCCTACTCAGTATGGGGTCCTTAATGATACGAATGCACTGATCGGCGATCTCTCGAGGCGCTCCAATCATCAGTTTGAGACACTCTTCGCTGTCATTCATTCTTAGCGCCAGATTCGCATTCGATGTGATGACTGGTTTCCCGGATGCAAGGAATTCGGGAAGCTTGCTTGGGAGACGGTATAGATTGAAAGCGTTTACCTTGCCTGGTTGAACGAGAATGTCCGCTATGGAAAGTAGATCAGGCAGTTCTTCCTTTTGACGTAGTCCAATATCAACTACATAGTCATCGATGTCGAAAGCGAAACTGGAATTGAAATCATCATTGTTTGGACCTGTCTTAACTAGCTTGAATGGGTAGCCGTCGTCATTTAGCAATTTGGTGGCCAGATAGAGAGCCCTTATATCTTCTCGATTACTGCTTGTTACTCCTCCCGTATAAACGATAAGAGAGGTCTCTTCTTCGATTCCCAGCGATTCACGAAGATTTCGGTTTGGTGATTCGTTTTGGTATTTAGAAAAATCCAAGCCCGGAAGGAGCTCCATTGAGGTTCTATCGTCTGCTGTAAAATCCTTAAGTTTGTCGATCACCGTAGTGGTGCCGTCAGCCATTGCCAGAAAGGCCTTGTAGTTGATGGGATGTGACAGGCTGTCTTCCCATCTCTCGAAATCCGGAGGAGGCGATTCATGGGACAGCTTGCTGATGGGGGTTCGATAGTAGCTGGATATAATATGCTCTTCGTTGTCTTCAAGATGGACAATGACCTTGCATGCATGTCGCGAGCAGTAGTTTTCCACAAACTTGCGTACGCATTCTCGAGGCGTCCAGGCATGTATCAGATCCGCAGGCAAGGCGTTTGGAAAATGATTCGGAATCGATAGGCAATCGTTGAAAGTTGCTGGCTGAAAATAGGCTGTTTCAAGTTCGCTTGCGGTTCCCTTGTTTCTCGGTACCGCCACGATGCAGCTGACTCCTTGTTCGCAAAGGCGATTAGCGAACCCAGCGATGTGGTTTACGCTATTCGTCGAAAAGTCGCCGTAATTCGCGAAAAGGATGTTCACCGGTACTGGCTAAAGGGGTTGATTGTTTGGGTCTATCGAATTCTCCCTCAAATAAAGATTGGCTCTAAAGCGTAGAGTTTTGGAAGGGAAAGCGCAGTCTAGTAGTGGGGCGGTTTTTCGGAATCATAGGTTTCCGCCTGGCTCTCCTTCTGAGTCTTCATTGAGTCCTCCAATTGGGAGACCGTTGTCTGCAGAACATCGATCCTGTTTTGGATCGCTAGGATCACTTTGTCTTGCTCTTCGACATGCCTTTCCAGGAAGGCAATCTTCGCCTCGAGTTGGTCTTTTTCTAAGTCGTTCATTTCAAAAAACTTAGCGTGATGAATGCTCGACTCTGCTGCAAGCTGTTATCATTAAGCTTTGAGGGTCTTTTGCCGATATAGGAATCAATCCCACGTTTCATCTTCAAACTGTAATTTACAGACGCTAAAAATGGCTCAGCCTGACTCAAGCGATTCCGACGCTCCTGAAATGGAAACGGAAGAAACGCCAAACGCCTCGCATGCGAACAAGCAAGGCGTCGAGGAAAGTGTGATCCCATCAGATGCCGAAATTGATTCCGAGTCCGCTTCAGGAGAAGATTCTGCGGATACAAATTCAGTGGAAACTTCTGATGGCCAATCGATTGAGGAAAGTATCGAGGCTGCTGGAAGCGATCTTCAGGAAGTTATTGAGCCGGCGAAGGCCAGTCCCTCAGAGAATCAGGATCCTGCGGATGTCGAGTTCCAAAAGGATGTTAGCAATTTGCTAGGCCAGCTGGATTCCAACCTCGAAAATCTCGGAAAGGATGATGAATCCGAAAGTGTGCCGACCCCGTCTGACGACCCGGATTTGGAGGAAAATTTGAGCGATCTTGAAATTCCAGCTGATCCTGTTGCGGTTGAAGATTCAGAGGAAATTGGCGCCGAAAGCGAGGAAGTTGCTGAGTCTCCTAATGCTGAGGAAACGACTTCCAGCCCATCGGAGAGAGCACTTGAGGCCGAGGCTTCTGCTAGTGACGGAGCTTCTCCAATGGAAGAGCCGGAAATTGAAACGGTCTCCGACGAAAATGCTGATGAAGCGGCTCTCGAAACTGACAATGAGGCGGAAATAGCGGCTGTATTTAGCGAAAATGAAGAGGAGTCTGATGAGACGGAGACATCAGAAACTCCTAGTCTTCCCTCTTCGGATGATCTTCTTAAGCAAGCCAGTTCGGTTCTCAATGGCGATGATGCTGTGGATTTGGATGCGCTTTCTCTCGAAGATGAATCTGATCTTGAAGAAGACATTCCGGCTATGCCTTCTCCAGACAGTTTGATTAGCGAGGCCAGCTCCAACACCGAAGTTTCAGAAACATCCTCGGATCAAGAGGCTTCTGATTCAGTTGAAGAGGTCCCGAGTTCCGATTCGAATCAGGAACCCGCTAAAGCATCCGAAGATGACGATGATCTTGATGAGGAAGTAATGGCGATGCCAGATCCTCAGGCGTTAATGAACGCTGCCGCTACTGGCGAGAAAGTCGATCTACCCGAAACCGAGCCCAAAGCGATAGACGATTCTGGCGATGAACCTGAGCCACAGGCTGCCAATGTAGCTGATCGTGGTGGCGAATTGCCTCCTCCTCCTCCTGCTCCCGTTGCTATTGATGATGACGACGAGATCCCAGAGCCTGAAGTTGAGGAGAACGATGAATCAGAATCAGGAGCAAGCGATCCTTTTGCCGACGACTCTCTCGATGGCTTTAATACTGATGAGGCAGGCGATGTTGATTCGGATCAAATCGAGTCTTTAAGCGGCGACGGCGAAGAGTCCAGCGATGAGGCTGCCTTTTCAATTTCCGACCCGATCGACGAACTGCAGGAGTTGGAAGAGCTGGAAGATCTTCTTCCTATCGATCAGATCGAAGCTGAAGAGACTGCCGAAGTCGTGAAATTCGAAAAGCCTTCGCTAGTCAGTCGTATTCTTCGTTCCACTACGCTTGCGGCCAGCCTTTTCTTCGTGGGGCTAAGCATTATTCTAAGCTCGTACAAGCTTGAAGTCGTAGAATACCTTTACGGGAAGGATTTCGATGCGTCGTTATTGTCCCACCGCATCGCTGAAGTGGCCAATGAAGTTCTGAGTGGAATAAATGAAGAGGGCTACTACGAAATGCGTAGCGTTCATTCTCGAATTAAACGTGTATCCAGTGATGAAATACGGATCAATATGACCGTTGAAGCTCAGCTGAAAAAGAATCTCTATTTACCGATATCCGATGACGTCGCTATGGAAAAATTCGATTTCGATCCATTGGAGCTTAACGAATGGCAGAAGGTTCAAGAGAAGGATTTTCCCGGTGTATTGAACGTTCCTCATAAACCTTGGGAGCAGTTGTATCGAATTTCTGAAGCCAGAGGAAAGACGGTTCCGCTGAAAATCACTTACCTTCTAAATCGAGAGTCGAAAAATGCGGAATGGGATCTGGCTGAAGTGAGAATTAGAGGCGAGGAAGGCCCTCTGGAATGGCCTGAAGGCGAACCGATGGAAAGTTTTGGAGACCTTGCTTACGATGTCGAATCGGCAAAATTCGCTCCCGTATTTGGAGACTATAAAGAGCACTCCGATTGGTATGTTGAAAAGGTCAGAGAGTTGAGCTCCGAGTCCCAGCGCAATGCCGTGAGAATGGCGGAGCTTAAAAGAAAGAATGAGGACCGATTGATTGGGGCCTTGGCTCAGGGCTCGTATTTCAAAGGAATGGCGATCGTCGGCGATCAAGCTGAAGATGCCCGCGAAGTTTTCATGGTTGTAACCGATACGCGTGACAATGGGTCGCTCATAAAAGGCATTTTCAAGCTTCATGAATCCGACAACTATTCGAAGCATTTCACCGGTTTTCTCGACTTTCGCGAGCATGATAATGGGGAGATTGAAGGTCTATTGAAGATTACGACTGTGGCCTTCGAGGGCGAGCGAAGCTACGAGGCTCTGCCACAGTTTTTCAATCCGGGCACGGTCACCCGTATTAATCTTCGTACCGATGGGCACAGTCTGGAAGGGGATAGCAACGACGTTTCACTACGACTCGTCCGAACGCTTTAGCATTTGACAGCCTTGATCCTTGCCTCAGGCCTGTTGAGGATCATGAACGTGGACCAGCTCATAGCTCAAAAGGCTGGAGGTATCGAGTCGCTCCGGATTGCCTGGGAAACCGCCTTTCGCTATTCGGGCGACTCGTTGAAAGATGATGAAAGTCTATTTTTTCTAGCTAATCGAATAGCTAACCCTTCAAGCCTAATGGCCCTGGCTGATAGCATTAGCCAGGATGATCCGTCTCTTGCCACTGAGTCACCACGAGAGCAACTTCTCTCTTATTCGAATGAGTCTGATTACGATCCCACTCAATGGATTGAAGCGATGGATGTTCTTTTGACCAGATTACAGCAGTTATCCCGTTCCTCGAGCTATTCACGCCTTTTAGGATACATCGCTTGCGCAGCCGAGTATGGAAGCCAGAATCACATGCCCCACTCTCTGAAGGAGCTAGTATCACGCATGATTGACCGTTACGGAATCGAGAGTTCATAATGAATGGACTGCTGTGTCCATAATCTCATGTCGGGTACATAGCCCAGTTATATTGATCATTAGCAAATCTGTTAAGTTGGATTTTTTCCTATAAAATTTACTAAACTTTACTTGATTCTGAAAAATCCTGCCGTATTAATATAGGGTATAAATTTCCTGCTTAGCAGGAATTTGGGGTAAAGAAGAAAACGAAGGCGGACCGTTTAGGGGTAGACGGTCCGTCATTCTTTTTCTAGGAGGCTAGATCCAACATCCTGCTAGCAGAATTTTTAAAACTTCGTCCTTATTCCCGGTCAACGGGTAGGCTTTGTTACCCAAATCTCACATAAATCTGTAGACAACCTATCCTTTCGTATTAAGTTGTCGGTTACATGGACTCGTCAACCGGCGCTTCAAAGCGCAGTATTCGGCTGATCGATGCGGGCAAGGTGAAGACCTATGTTCTCGATACGAATGTCTTGCTGCATGATCCTCATTGCATATTCAAGTTCGACGACAACAACCTCGTCATTCCGATAGAGGTCCTCGAAGAGCTGGACAACATCAAGGTGGAGCAATCCAGCGAGCGGGGGCGAAATGCTCGTAGAGTGCATCGGCTGCTGCGGGAATTGCTGCCTGATTCTAGATCCATGCTCGAGGGTGTAGAACTCGCAACTGGAGGAACGCTTTCAGTGGTCATAAACAAGCACATTCAAGGCGGTAAGCGGAACTCCGCTGCTCTTAAAGGAATTGGAGACATTCTCGATCTCGATAAGAAGGACAATCGCATCATTGCATCCGCCCTTTTCGTTCAGGACGCTTTTCCTCCGCCAACCATCCTCGTCAGCAAGGATGTGAACGTTCAATTGAAGGCCAGAGCAGTCGGTTTGGAGTCCGAAGACTATCTAAACGATAAGGCTCCTGAAGAGCCTGACGCCCAAGCCTATCGAATTGTCGAAGTATCCAAATACGAGATACAGCGGTTCGCTTCCGAGGGAGAATTCGAGATTTGCCAGGAGAATTATTCCCATTTATCCGCCAACGAGTATCTTCTGCTGCAGACCGCAGAGGGCAAGACCATGCCTGCTCGGCACTATGGGGACGGCGTTCTTAGGAAACTGGTTTTACCCGAGTTCGTCAAAGCTCCGGGTGGCGTTCCTATTCGGCCTCGCAATCTGGAACAGCGCTTTTTCATGGATGCGCTGCTGGACGATTCCATATCGCTCATCACTTGCTACGGCAAAGCGGGTACCGGGAAAACGCTTCTGTCTACCGTCTGCGCGATTCATCAAGCCGTTCACAGCGCTAGCCAGTATGATGGCGTTTCCATAACGCGTTCCGTCATAGGGGTTGGCAAGGAGATCGGATTTCTGCCCGGATCGTTGGAGGAGAAAATGAATCCCTGGCTCCAGCCATACTATGACGCTCTGGAAATTCTGATCCCGTCAAATGCTCCGAAAGATCCGCAATTCGAAAAGAAGAGACAGAGAAAAAAGACCAAAGAAAAGAGCGAAGAAGTATCTTCTCTCAATGGAAACGCGGGAACCAGACCTTACGAAAAGCTTTTGGAGAGCGGTCTAGTGGAAATCGAGGCTCTGTGCTTTATTCGCGGTCGGTCCATACCGCGGCGTTTTTTCATTCTTGATGAAGCTCAACAGCTAACGCCACATGAGGTGAAAACCGTGATTACCAGGATTTCCGAAGGCTCCAAAATCGTGCTTATCGGAGATCCGGACCAAATAGATAATCCCTACGTCGATTCCCGCAGCAACGGACTGGTTTACTGCGCGAATCGCATGCAGGATCAAGCCATAGCCGCTCATGTGAAACTCACCAAAGGCGAACGCTCCCTTCTTGCGGAGCTAGCGGCGGATCTTCTCTGAGTTTCCAGTCGGATCGCTGCTGATAGCTCGAGTCTATTTGTTCAGCGTGTCGTTCTTCAATGAATCGATCGAGGGCTGAATTTTTTTCAGAACTCGTTTCTTCATGCGGTCGACGAAAAGCACGCCATTTAGATGGTCCACTTCATGTTGAATGCACCGTCCGAGAAGGCCGTTACACTCGATTGTGTGATGGACGCCCTTAATGTCCTGAAACGAGCATTTGATGAAATCCGGCCGGTCGACGTCGGCTTGGATGCCCGGAAACGACAGGCAGCCTTCTTCATAGGTCGTTTCTGCTTCTTTGATTACCTCGATGACAGGGTTGCATAGGCCCATTGGCATAAACAGTTCAATGGGTGGCTGGGAGCCGTCCAAGGTGTACTCGTATTCCGATTCGATGCCTCTAAGATCGACCACGCAGAATTGGAGAGCTTTGCCAATCTGCTGGGCAGCTAACCCGATACCGGGCGCGTCGTGCATCGTTTCCACCATATCTTCGAACAATTGCGCGAGTTCCTGGTCGAACTCGGTGACTTGGTCGCCTTTCTGGCGTAGCGTCTTATCCCCGTAATGAACTATTTCGAGAACCATAGGTCTTCGTTTTTGACCTAGCGATAACGCCTGTTAAGTGTAGATCAAATTCTTTCTCTTCCGCAGCGCGGCAGGGTCTCCGTTTCCATGGCTCGGCAATCAAATCAGGAAGCATCGCGCGTTCTATCTGGCTGGTTTCTACTCATTCTAGGTATTGGTCTTGTCGTCCTGGCCTGGCTCATCCCCTCGCGCTTTAAGTCGATCCCGCTTGATGTATTGCGAGAGGCTGGAATTCAAACGGATGGCATTTTCGAAGTGGCCGATGCCTATCTCGCCGAAAACAACATTGGAGTCGCCTCATTGCTTCTGGAAGCTGCGAAGTCCCTCGATCTGGAGGACGATGCGGGTCTTGAAATGCGACTCGAAGCGACTAGGGCAGCGAATGTTATTGTCGACCGTTGGGGTGTTTGGGATCCGTTTCTCGACACCGCTCTAGGAAGCATTCCTCTCGAGGAATACTCGAATCAGCCAGGCGCTCTTGGAATCCTGCTATCCAGAGCCAGTCGCGAGTCGACTGCATCGATGCTCGAAAATTCACGTAATCCACTGGTATCCGAAGTTCTAAGTACAGGCGAACTCTCCACCTACCGTCGGCTTTTTCCTATAAACAGTTCTGCTGGGCGGCCACTGGAAGCCACTCTTCTCATTGTGGCTCTGCTTGCCCAGGAGGAGAGATTTTCACCGACTGTTCGTCGCGAGCTGCGTAATCGGGCCCTTCAAGCCAAGGCGTCGGGAGACGCTTCTTTTCTTGAAGATTTCTATTTGGATATGCTTTCGCTATCCCGCAGCCTCGATTGGGGTCAATTAAAGACGCTTATTTTAAGCGTCCAGAAAATGGATACGTTTTCTCGATTGCGTTATTCGTTTCATCGATCGCCGGATTTTAAGTCCATCGTTTATGCGGCCTGTCTTCTCTCCGGCGATCCTGAAGACGTTCTGGACTATCTTGGCGAGTTTGGCGACCAGGGCCTTGAAACGCTCGGAGCCGCTATTTCGTTTGGATCCGGGAGTGTTGCGATGCTGGTCAATGAGCAGTTGCCATTGGAGGATTTGGAAATGGCGGTTGAACATTCCGAGCCAAGCAATGCGCTTAGCTCTTGGCTGGCTGGATTCAGTTTACAGAGACCCTACTTGTCTTTATCAACCAAATACGCCCTTTTCTTTATGGGGGCCTTTTTCGCTTTTCTCGGTTCGAGTAAATTCACTCGATTCTACAACGAGCGAGCGTCTCCAGCCCTTGCTTACACGCAACGAGTGTTCGCCTCCTTCGCTTCCCTGGTGGTGCTGATAGTGATTAGCGAACCGCATCTTGCTGGAAGTTCTGGGGAAGGATATTCCTTCGAATTTGTCGTGCCTGTAATCGCTCAAGAAGCAGGCGAAACTGTAGTTATAGAAACAACACCAACTACGTCTATGGATCATACCACAATGCTGTCTGTCGGATTCTTTTTCCTTTTGCAGGTCCTCGTTTTTCTGATCTGCATGCTGAAGGTCCGAGAAATAAATCGTCAAGAAGTCGACGACCTGGTCAAATTGAAGCTGATGGAGAACGAGGAAAACCTGTTTGATGCCGGGCTCTACGTCGGCATCGCCGGCACCTGCATATCGCTAGTCCTGCAAGTGCTCGGGCTAATCGAGGCGAACCTGCTTTCCGCTTACGCCTCGAATCTTTTCGGAATCCTATGTGTCGCCATTGTTAAAATACGAATCGTTCGTCCCTACAAGAATCAGTTGATACTCGCCAGTCAGGATCAACTGATGATGCTCACCAAAAAGACGGCTATCACCGGCTAGTTTAGCGATGAATAAGACTTTGCTACTCATCCTCGTCGATTTTCTTCTTCTTACCATTCTATCTCTTACTAAGTGGGATGAAGATCGCTCGGAGTCCACTTCTTCCGATGTTGATACGGATACAAGCGTAGCGACCATGGCTGTGATGGAGCAGGATCTTTTGGATACATTGACTAGCAGTCTACAGGAGGAGCAGGGCGCCCAGGAAGCGCTCGCCCAGCAAATGAGAGAAAGGGAAGCGGAGTTGGCAAGAAGAGAAGAAGCTATTCGAGACCTGCAAACCAATCTTCAGACGACACGAGATAGCGAAGAGGCTTTGAAACAGGAGCGATCCGCATTGCAAAAGGAGAACGAGAAGACGCAGTTGAGCGTGGACGAGCTGCAGAGCAAATACGATAAGCTGAATGTAGAGGCTCGCCAGACCGAAGCCCAATCGCGCATGCTTCAAGAGGAGCTTCAGGAAAAGCTCAAAGAGATTGACGCCAAGGCCAAGCAGCTAAGCGAGGCCGAGGAAAAGATAGTCCAATCGCAACAACGTATTCAGGAACTGAATATTGATGTGCGCGTGGCTAAGGAGGAATCAAAATTTCTTCAGCAAAATGTGGATATGCTGCGCACCGAAGTGCAGGCCGAGCGCCAGGATCGAATCAAAGCTCAGGAGCAAGCGGGGCTTATGGCGGAAAGCGTTTCCCAATTGGCGGAAAAATCCGAGGACATCAGAGAGGAAATCCGCTCGAACACGCCTATCAACGCCAATCAGATTTTCAATGACTACCTGGCCAACCGCGTACAAGCGACGTTTACATCCGAGGTTTTTTCGAGGGGTAGGGTGGCTGAGGAAAAGGACGATACGACAACCATTTTCGTATCCGACGGGCAGGGTGTTCACGCCATTGCTCATTTGGACTACACCCCGCTGGGTCTATCGCGCAATCCAGCCGGCTTTCGCCGAGTCGCCGTCTCCTTGGAACAGGATGGCCAGGCCTACAACCCATCCGTTCTCTCCTTCCTTTCATTGGATCCTAGAGTGGCTGCAGTTCCCGTTCCCCGGGATCGGGTTGAAGCCCTTGGAGGTTCTATCTATTACACTGCCATCGAGCCCTTCAAGTTTTCAGAAGCGGTATTGATCAACGCTCGGGGAAATTATTACGGGGAAGTGGAGTTCAAACTCGATGCCGACACGCCTGGCTATGTTAAGATGCAATCCAAGATTTTCAGCGCTCTTTTCGGCGAGTTCTCTCCTTCGACCGGGGATCTGGTTTTCTCCAAGACAGGAGAGATGCTCGGCATCATGGTTGACCGTCGCAACTGCGCCTTGGTCAGTAATCTTGTCGTGAAAGAATCGATACCGCTGAATCAGCGATTCGAGAACAGAGAGCTCGTCAATGCGATTTCGTCATTGAGAAGCCGGTACGACGTCCTTCCAGCTGAAGTTCGATAAATAAGTAGCGAATCGTTTATGGCGTTTCGGAGAAATGAAGAGATATCTTTTTTTTGGAGACACGAGATAATGGAGAAGGGGTTCTCTTAGAATGGCCACCGAGGAAAAGCCGGAACTGCCACTCGCCGATTCCGCCTGATGAAGAACCTGCTCCCTGGAACAACTGAATTTCCTGTCAACAAGACTCTAGAGACGTTTGCGGTCCGGTATGATCCATCGGTCCTTGAGCACTTTGCCTCCTGCTTCGTTAACTGCTATATCGATAATCGGGGCCATACGTTGGGCGATCAACGTAAAGGTGTCGTCGGCTTCTGGATCGTCCGGTAGGTAATCCGGCAATGCGTCGCGCGTAAGAGCCGCCCAATACCGGTCGGAAAACTCCATCCCGTCGAATTCAGCGAGCAATGCATCGTAGCCGATCAGCTGCCCAATCACCCCGCCGATCGAAGCGGCAGGGTTATCGGAATCCCATCCGCTAAGCGTTCCTATTTGGACTGTCTTCTTGTAGTTGCCTTCTCCATACAATAGACACAGCACCGACGACGCGAAATTGATCGAAGACTCGACGTGTGATAGGTACTGGAAACCATTGGCTTCGGCGTTGGCTTGATAACGATCCGCATAGCGATCGCGGGTTGCTTCCCAATCGTCCTTGTCGGGATTGTCCAAATAATCCTTCAGTACGAAATCGAATATATCCGCTGTTTTCGATCCGTCGGGGATATACTTCCGAGCTTCGGTTGCAAGCCACAGCACCTGGTCGCGTAGAGGCAACGAGTCGTCCACCCTAGGAATCAAGGAGTGGAGAACCACATGGTAGGCCGCAGCATCGTAGGCGTCGCCCTCCGCTACTGTGCGAATAGGCAAGTCCGCCATCTCCAGAGCCTTGCCTGGCAGACCTGGGGCATAAGCGCCGAAGATTTCAGTCGTCAACTGAGCGTCGATCATCAGCGAATGCTGGTTCGGAGGATTTTGTCCAGTCTCGGGAGGAAGGTAGCCCTCGTCCATCAGCGTACGAGCCCGTTTATTGGATACCCAAATTTTCCGATTGATATGCTTGATCCAACCGTCGGCAATTTGCTGCGGACTCAACGTAGTCGTCTTGTGCTGGTGGAGCAAATGCACGTAGACGTACTCGATATTCGTGTCATCGTCTGACCGCCAAGGGTCCTGGATCACGAAATCGATCAATTGACCCCTTTTGCCGGAATTGGTGCCCCAAGCCTCGTCGGTGAAAAACGGAGACTCCTTGATTTGGTTCTCGGTAATCAGGCCTGTCCAATTCGCGATACACTCGGCCAGCCAAAGCGCCCGCAGGCTTTCTAGATAGGAGGTCCTGTCGATTACAAGATCAGCTTGGGCAAACGGAACCGTCGCGAAAATCCAAGCCATTAATATCCTATTGCGAGAGATCCGATTCATATAAATGATCCTTTCTTAGGGGAAAGCTCGCTTCAAAGTGAAACGAGAACACTGCAACGCTTTGCAATAAAAATCCGCTTTATGAACGGCACCCACTGAAATACAACGTTACCGTATCATCAGTAACGGCAGCTGCTGGGTTAGGAGCCTATCCCCAAACCCTCTTAAGCATAACTGTTTTGAACCATGAACGCCTTTTGGCGTCCATTCGCTGATTCTCTGTAATATAAATCCAATTATTGAACGGGTCTCTTATGGGAGGTTAGCTATTCTTTCGAGATCGTCCCTATTGAACCTTAGCAATCGCCATTCGTCCATCAGGTTGGCTCCCTGTTGCTTGTAGAAATCCAGAGCTGGCTCGTTCCAATCCAGGGCCATCCACTCCATCCGACCGCAATCTTCCTCGTGTGCGATTCGCGCCACCTCGAGAAAAAGCGCCTTTCCATGACCTTTGCCTCTGTAGTCGGGTTTTACGTACAGGTCTTCGAGGTAGATGCCTGGCTTCCCGATAAAAGTGGAAAAATTATAGAAGAAAATGGCATAGCCTACATGGATTCCGTTTTCGGTAGCCACCAAAGCTCGCGCAACCGGGTTTTCGCAAAAAAGTTGGCCTTCCAGGCGTTCTTCTGTCACCTCGAGCTGATGCGTCAAATTCTCGTATTCCGCGATGCCTTTTATCATCTCCATGATGGCAGGGACGTCGCTTGATTCCGCCTGTTTGATTGCCATGGCTTCTTCTTCAACAATCGCATTGTCAATGTCCAGCATTCCATTGATAGAGTTTGTTTATTCGTGAGTCTTGTTCGTCGATTTAAGTCTCCACCTGACATTGTCGTTGCGCTAACCACCCAGTGGAGAGCTCAGGCTTTGGGTTATGCGGGAGACCCTAATGCGACAACGCCTCATCTCGATAGGCTCGCTGAAGCCTCTATAGATTGTTTCCAGGCCGTGACCCCCCATCCCTTTGGCGTTTTCGCTCGAGCCGCTTTTTTTACCGGACAGCCATGTCCGGAGAATGGAATTTCAGACTATTATGACCCTCTTCCGGCCGATGCTATCACGCTTGCCCATCGTTTTTCGAACTTGGGATACAAGACGTCTTTTTTTGGAAAATGGCAGCTGTTCAAACGTGACCCAAACATGCCTGTTGTAGGCGAAGGTCATGCCCGTGTGAGGGTGATGGAATCTTGGCGAGGCGGATTCGATTTCTGGGAGGGATTTGAAGGAGGATTTCTCCTTAACGATTGCTATTTCCATGGAACGCGAATAGCGGAGCCTACGATTTTCAAGGGTTATCAGTCTGATGTCATTGTTGATCGGTTTATTGAATACAGCCGAGAATCCGAAACGACTTCTCCTCGATTTTCCATTCTGAGTTTTGACGCCCCGCATCCTCCTTATGATGCTCCCGCTTCTGGAGCCCAGTCAGTTGATACGAAGTCGGTTCTTCTTAATGACGAGGTTGTTGAAAATGAGAATATCAGAACGACCGCTCGACGCGAAATGAGTGGCTATTATCGGCATATTGAAGCCACGGATACAGCGATCGGTCGCTTGATCAGCTTTCTGAAAACACGCGACTGGTCGAACACGCTTTTTGTCTTTACGTCGGTGCATGGGGATATGCATGGATCGTGTGGCCTCTTTCGAAAAGGCTGGCCGCATGAGGAATCGGTTCGAGTGCCGATGCTTTTCTCCTGGCCTCGTGTATTCGATGTTCCTCGACGAGACCCTATATTGATTTCTCTTTTGGATCTAGGCCCGACTTTGTTGGGATTAGCTTCGGGCGTCGAGTGGCCTCAGCAGGGAAATGCTATGAAAGGTCGCGATCTAAGCCAGGCCTTGCTCCTTAAATCCGAGGGTCCAGATGAACAGTGCATTTCGATGCCGAGCATTCCTCCTTTTGAAAAGCAGTGCCCCTACGTCTGGAAGGCGAAGCGCTCCGTGGAAAAGACCGTTGTCTTGCCCGAAAAAGAAAAGTCTTTCACACTAGACCATTGAAATTTCTGTGCTATACCGAATGACTTATGGATGTAAGCGAATCATTAGAAGCCGCCATTAATCAGCAAATTGGGCATGAGTTTTCAGCATCCCATTCCTATCTTTCGATGGCCTCTTACTTCGAGCGAATCGCTTACGACGGTTTTGCGGCTTGGATGCATTTGCAAAGCGGCGAAGAGCGGGTACATGCGATGAAATTCTACAACTACTTGCTCGATCGGGGAGGGGTGGTTAAATTGCCCTCTATCGAGGCTCCTCGCTATGAATATAATTCTCCTCTAGAGGTTTTCGAAGCTAGTCTCCAGCAAGAACAGGAGGTCTCGAAGAGCATTTATCATCTCTATAAGCTCGCTTCAGACGAAGGCGATTATGCGACGGTTTCTTTTCTCAAATGGTTTATCGACGAACAGGTTGAAGAAGAGAAAACGGTTGGAGATATGATTGATAAGCTCAAGCGGGCTCAGGACAACCCGGAGGCGATATTGCTTCTCGATCGATTCGCCTCTGAACGCAAGTCTGGCGAAGAGGAGTAGAACCGTCTACCTTAGGATCTTTCGCTTTATGACGGCTCCTTCGTAAGGGAGGCGCTTTTGAAGACCTAGGCAATATCTTCCTTCCCCCTCTTCATGAGGGCGATTCCTGTACCAGATGATTTTTTAAGTCATTGTTTAATAAAGACTTAAAACGATATCAAATTCTCTAGGCATGGCCTTTGCTTAGCGCAAGGCATGATCGATGAGATAATACAGCGCGAGAACTACGTCATTGCGAAGAAGCTTCTCGACGCTGCGCATTCGAAACACCAGGCGATTGCCAGCAACATTTCGAATGTCGAAACACCCGGCTACAAGCGGCAGGACATTCGGACTGATTTCGCCGCCAAGCTGCAGAAACTAGCCGCTAGTGACAATCTCAAGGATATCAGTCAGCTCGATCCACAGGTGATCACCGATCTCCAGTCGCCGGCAGTGAGGTCCGACGGCAACAACGTCCAGCTCGATCAGGAGCTTCTGAAGATGACCGAGAACGCGGTGCAATACGATTATCTTACTAAGTATACCGCCAATTCGCTCAAGAGGCTTAAAACGGCCATCACTGGTCAGGTCACCTAAATCGATTTGAATACGGAAGCCACGCTATGAATATAATGCCAGGACTCGATGCCACCTCTTCCGCTCTTCAAGCGGAAAAGATGAGGCTGGATATTATCGGACAGAATATCGCTAACGCTCAGACCACAAAAGGACCCAATGGAGAGCCTTACTCCCGGCAAATCGTTTCCTTCGAATCTAAGCTGGTTGAAATGGGCACTAAGGATGGCAAACCCACTCTTGGGTATGGCGTAAATGTCCGGCAAGTGGTCAACGATTCTACCAAGGGTCCTCTTGTCTATAATCCAGGTCATCCAGACGCCGACGAAAAGGGTATGGTCCGTCTTCCCAATGTGAACATCACTCATGAGATGGTTGACCTGATAAGCTCCTCTCGAGCCTACGAGGCCAATCTTCAGGTCGTCCGTACTGCCAAACAGATGGCGACCTTGGCTTTGAAAATGGGAGGCCAATAAGACTGTAGCCGTATTTTAATGACGAATTTCCTATGATTGATCCCACATCACAAATCGCGTCCATCGGAGGGCTGGACCAATCGCTTGTCAATAAGCTGAAAGACACGCAGGCCCAGGCCTTGCGAGAGATCCAGTCTAATCCCGAGTTTACCATCCCAGTGGCAGAGCCCGGAGGGCTTGGTCGTACTGGAAGATCGGATACTTTCGATAATCTGATCGGAGACCTCGTAAAGGAAGTCGATGCCAAGACGAAGGCTTCCAAGGCTGAAGCTAATAAGGTCTTGCTTGGAGAGTCCGATAACATCCACCAGTCCATGATCGCTTCGCAGGAAGCTGGTCTGGCCTTCACTTTATTGGTAGAAGTTCGCAATAAGCTGGTTCAGTCCTATCAGGAACTAATGAGAATGCCTGTGTAGCAGGTTGATGGAGACGGAATATGAATGATATTGTAAATCAATTCAAAGAGCTCTGGGGGCCTCTTGGTACCAATCAGAAGATTTCTCTGATTCTGGCATCCGGCTTAGTCAGTCTAGCCATGATCGCCATGATGATCTGGGCCGCTCAGCCTGAAATGCAGCTTTTGTATGGAAATCTGACTACGGAAGAAGCCGGAGAAATCGCCTCGAATCTGGATAGTAAAGGCGTGACCTACGAAATTCGAGGGGGGGGATCTTCCATCTACGTGAACTCTGACAAGGTTTACGACTTAAGAGCTTCTTTGAGTAACGAGGGTATCGTGCCCAACGGTACCGGTCCTGGTCTCGAATTATTCGACAAGGGGAATTTCGGCATCAGCGACTTTGCTCAACGCGTCAATTTCAACCGAGCCGTCAAGGGAGAGCTAGAACGAACCATTAGCCGTTTTAAAGGGGTCAGCTCGGCCCATGTTATGGTCGTGATGCCTTCGAACCAGCTTGTTATCGCAAGGAATGATCAAGACAACCCAACGGCTTCGGTAATGGTTGAGACTTCGGGCGGGCTTGCCCTGCCGGCCGTTAATTCAATACGGCACTTGGTTGCTAATTCCGTTCAAGGTCTGGTTGCCGAGAACGTTGTGGTCGTCGATAGCTATGGCAAAACGCTGAGCGAAGAACTTCAAGATGACGGATTAGGTGGCGGACTCTCTACCGCTCTCATCAAGTATAGGAAGAGTACCGAATCGTATTTCACTCACAAGGTTCAGACCGTCCTTGATCGTGTTTTAGGCCCTGGCCAGTCCGAAGTGCTTGTAGCGGTGGATGTAGATACGACTTCGGTTTCGACTACCCAGACGACTTTCGATCCTGAAAGCCAAGTCGCCCGGACTACGAATTCGGAAAAGACCAAAACCGAGAAGACCGAGAATGGCGGTAATGGTGGTGGCGTGACTGGCCTGGAGGCTAACTTGCCGAACAATGCTCCTGCCGCCGCGAACGCCGTCGTGTCTAACTCGGATACCACTGATCGGAAAGAAGAGACGTTCGAAATCAATTCTACTCAAAGCACTAGTATCCAAAATCCTGGTGACATTAAGCGTGTAACCGCGTCTTTGCTCGTTGCCCGTCGGTACAAGATGGATGGCCAGAATAAAGTAGCGGAGCCAAGGAGTCCCGAGGAGCTCGACGAGCTGCGCAAGATTGTGGTGAACGCTTTGGGGATCGATAACCAGAATCCTGATGATGTCACTGTGAAGGAAATGGATTTCGCCCCAAGCCCGTTACAGCAGAACGCGGATCTTGTACAAAGTACCCTGAGAATGGATCAATGGATTGGAATCGCTAAGACGTCGATCGGAGCTCTTCTGGGTATCGGGGTCATGATGTTCTTTATCAAAATGCTGAAGAGCAATCAACCTGAGCAGATCTCGGTGGAGGTCCTCAAACCTGAGCAAATGCTCCAAGCGAGCAAGCTGGACGACACCAGCGCGGTGACGCCAGAGATGCTGAACGAGCTTATTCGCCAAAAGCCTGCGAACATCGGAGTGACTCTTCGCGAATGGATAGGCGATCCGGAAACAGCTAATAAATAGTCATGCCCTTTGGAACTTCGTATCAGAATTATACGCGCACGCAGAAACTAGCCCTTTTTCTCGTAGTGATTGGGCCGGAAGCCGCGGCGCATGTACTTAAGCAGTTCGAAGATGAAAGCATCGAAGCGATCTGTAAGGAAATGACCAAGATTTCCGCGATCGAAGAAGAGGAGCAAAGACAGGCGATCGAGGAGTTTTCATCAGTCATACTTTCCAGCTATAGTTCTTTGCTTGGCGGGCCTCTTTATACGAGGAAGACGCTTGAGATAGCGAAGGGCGATTTCAAAGCCACCAGCATTCTCGAGAGGATAGCGCCCACCAGCAATTCGGCGGAGGTGATTAAAGAGATCGAACAGATGGAGCCACGTCAGATCTTCAATATGATCAAGACCGAACAGGCTCAGACTATCGCCTTTGTCTTGTCCTATCTCGAAAAGGACAAGGCCGGCCCTATTTTAGGTATGTTCAATCAGGAAGTTCGCGAGGAAGTCATCGAGCGACTTGGAATGATGGAGCCAACCTCGCTCGAATTGATTAACAAGGTAGCGAATTCCTTGAGTAAGAATTTGGATACAAAACACAAGGCAACCATGAACCGAAGCGGCGGCGTTCGCATGGTCGCCGACTTGCTCAATACTTTGGAGAAGGAAGACAGCAAGGCGATCCTAGCCAACATCGAAGAACGGAATCCGACTCTCGGCACCGAGATTCGGAAGAAGATGTTCAGCTTCGAAGACCTGGTTCGTCTCGAGCTTCCAGATCTGCAGCGCATCATGCGCGAGGTGGATTCCGGCGATTTGACCGTTGCTTTGAAGTCGGCCACAGACGCTTTGCGGGACAGCATTTTGCAGGCGGTTTCGAAGCGCGCTGCCGAGACATTGCTGGAGGAATTGGAAATGATGGGTCCAGTCAAGTTGACGGAAGTGGAAGCTGCTCAGGAGCGTGTTATCCAAGTGGTACGTCGCCTGGAAGAACAAGAGGAGATCAGCCTGGATGGTGGCGGCGCAACAGTTTAAGCATCAGCTTCGGCTTGATAAACCGATGGTCCGACTGTCGATCGGCTACGACGGAAAGTCCAGGATCGATTCATCCGCTCATGATCAGGCGGTAGATGAAGCGTATCGAAAAGGATATGACGAAGCGAGCGCTCAATACACTGAGCAGATTGTCGAATTTAGAGCCGAAGTTAGTGCCTTGCGCGAGAATACCTTCTCTCAACTGGAGCAGAAGTTTTCCGCTGTTCTTGTCGAGGCTAAAGAAGCCTTGGCCTCTCTGGTGTTCCAAAGCGTTGCGAGAGCCTTGGGAGGATTTGAAATGACGCAAGAGGCCATCTTGGCAACCGTTGACAAAGTTATCGAAGAGTCAGGTCTAGACGAAGAGAAAATGGAAGTGCGTATTCATCCATTGGATCTAAAACTTCTGTCAGGCATTGAACCGCAAATGAAGTCGCAACATCCCGGATTGGATTTCGTCGAAGACGATACCTTGAACAGGGGAGACTGCCTTTTAAACAGTCGATTCGGGAAGGTGGATGGACTGATGTCCACCAAGTTGGATAAGCTTAGGGAGAGCTTGCGTCCAGCCGAATGAACCGACTACTTCCAGAATGGGCCTCCGATATTGGCAAGCGTGTCGATTCTCTGGATACCGTTTCAAGACTGGGCAAGGTTGTGCAGGTGACGGGGCTTATCATCGAATCGGAAGGCCCTCAGGCTAGCCTGGGCGATGTCTGCGAAATTTACTCTTCGTCTTCGGATGCCGCGATCATCCATGCCGAAGTCGTCGGATTTCGAGACCATAGGCTTTTGCTCATGCCCTTCGAAGATCTCGAGGGAATTCATCCGGGAAGCCACGTTCGGTTGAGCTCGAGGCTGAGCAAGATTCCCGTTGGGGAAGAAGTGCTGGGACGCGTTCTCGATGGAATGGGAAAGCCTATTGATGGCTTGGGCCATATTCACTATCGTCGTGAACGGAATCATACCAGGCATGCTCCGAATCCTTTGAAACGCCGACGCGTGAAGCAGGTTTTTGAAACAGGGGTGAGAGCAATCGACTTGTTTTCTCCCGTTGGGATAGGTCAACGACTTGGCATATTCGCAGGCAGTGGTGTAGGTAAATCGACAATACTTGGCATGCTCGCTCGTGGTTCGAATGCCGATGTTAATGTAATCGCCTTGGTGGGCGAGCGTGGTCGTGAATTGCGCGAGTTCATAGAAAAGGATCTTGGTCCGGAGGGCATGATGAAGTCGGTCGTTGTTGTGGCAACATCGGATCAGTCCGCTCCACTTCGATTGCGGGCTGCCGATTTGGCTACTTCCATTGCGGAAAATTTCCGGGAGGCTGGCAAGAACGTGCTTTTTCTTATGGATTCCGTTACGCGTTTCGCCATGGCTCAGCGAGAAGTCGGATTGGCGGTTGGAGAGCCGCCCGCAAGTCGTGGATACACTCCGTCCGTTTTCTCTAATCTCCCTAGATTGTTGGAGCGTTCTGGCAATTCCGAGAAGGGGACCATTACTGCGTTCTATACGGTTCTGGTGGAAGGCGATGATCTTAACGAACCGATTTCGGATTCCGTCAGAGGTATCCTGGATGGTCATATCGTTCTTTCGCGTCAATTGGCTACGGCCAATCATTATCCGTCTATCGATGTATTGGAAAGCGTGAGTCGATTAAGAAACGACATATCCTCGGAGGAGGAACTAGCCTTGGCTGGCTCAGCCAGAGATCTTTTATCTGTGTATCGAAAAAATGAGGACATCGTTAATCTCGGGGCTTATGTCCAGGGTACTAACCCTCGCATCGATATGGCGATCAGGACGCATGAAAAGGTAATGAATTTTCTAAAACAAGACTATGATGAAAAGACGTCGCGAGAAGAAAGCTACGCTACGCTAGCCGAGTTGCTGCAATGAAAAAATTTCAGTTTAATTTAGAAGGCCTACTTACCTTGCGCGAATGGGAAGAACAGCAGTCGCGTCAAGAGCTCGGGCTTGTATTCAAAGAAATAGAACGACTTAATGGACTCCTAGCTAATCTGTCTAATCAGGTAGCTGAGGCTTTCGCGGCGTGGAACGAAAACAGTTCCAAGTCGTTCTCGCCGACGGATCGTCACGCCCTTTCCGCCCAACTGGCCGAATTGGAGTCTGCCAAGGCCAAGGCTCACGTGGCCTTGCAGGAGGCGTTCGAAAAACGGGAAGTCGAGATGGACAGGCTTGCCCTTGCGACCAGACGAAAGAAGGTGGTCGAGAATTTGAAGCAGAAGCGCCTTGAGGAATACAAGGCGGAATTTTCCAGACAGGAGATTCGGGAAAACGAAGACCTGTTTAATTCCAGATACAAAGGAAGGATGGAATCATGACACGTCTACTTTCAGCCCCTTGGTTTCTAGCCGTGATGGCTCTACTGATCATGCTGGGAACTCAATTTGCCGCCTTTAAACTATATTGGCATGAACTCTTTCCATCGGCCGACAAAGTCGTTGTGATCAAGCGCGAGGAGCCAGCTCCGCTTCATTGGGGATTTTCAAGCGACGAGATCCTTAGATTGAAAGAGGAGCTCGAAACCCGTCTCCTCGATTTGGAAGCCAAGGAACGGGAACTTGAGGAATACGAAGCCCGTTTGAAGGTCGATAGGGCAGAGATCGACGACATAAAGATAAATGTCCAAACCATGCGCGATGGTCTCCTGGGAGATATCATTCGCCTTGAGGAGACGGAGAAGAAGAACCTCAAGACGCTGGCTAAAACCTACGGCTTTCTAGAGCCGGCAGCGACCGTAAGCATTTTCAAAGAGCTGGATGATCCGACTGTAGTTAAAATTCTATACTACATGAAGCAGGAGACTGTGGGTGGTATTCTCCAGGAAATGGCAGTCCAGAATGGAGGCGATCCCGAACAGATTCAGCGCGCAGCTCGATTGTCCGACCTGCTCAGACTTTTTTCAGAAGAAAACGTATGAATGACAAATAGCATTTAAATGTCCATAGAACCATCGAGCGCATCAAAACCGGTGATGCGTGACAACGAATCGATCTCGAGGGAAATCCCCTGGATCAACACGCAAGGAAGCGCTTCCGGTCTCAAGGATGGTCATTTCAGCAGTTTTTGGGATAATGCTGTCAGCAGTTCCCAAAAACTTTTAGATACAGAAAACAAGAATACGGAAGAGGACTCTGACGAGTCTTCTCGAGAAAACGAGTCTCTCGGATTGAGGGAAAAGACTCGCGCTTTGTCATCCACCCCTGGCTTTGCGAGCACATCGTTTTCGAGATCTCGGTTGAATGTTCAAACCGTTTCCTTGAGCGATCTCGCCGAGTTTGGATCGACGGATAGAAGCTTTCAAAAAAGGGAGTTCGACTATGATCGATCGCCTCAACCCGTCCGTGAGAGTTCGTCTAAAGATATGGCTTCGTCTGAGACCGCCCGCAGCGCTCTGGATCCAGGTGACGCAGGCGATGAGGATGAGAATCCTGAAGAGGCAAAAAGTGCCGAGCGACGTCCTTCAAGAACTTCACCATTGGCTGGTGAAAAAGGAAATTTACATTTATTAAATACTGATAATAAACGTCTTACAAATATAAACACATCGATTGGCACCGAGGCTGCTAAGAAAGGAGAACACATGTCTCCGTTCCCTACAGCTCCCGAAGCCAAGACAGTTTCGCCAAAGTCTGAAGGCAATCCTACCGCCAATTTGGAAGGGGATAGTGGAGCTTTAAATAGCCGATTAATGGGTGATTCAGCTAATGAGCTTAAGAGCGAATTAAAGTCTATCGCCTCGCAAGTACGCAAAGAGGTTGTCGCCTCCCTGGAGTTGAAAAAGCAGGTATCAACGCTTGAAACAACTAAAGGCGAGCCATCTATCAAGCAGGACCCTAAGACGCTAGAGAAACCTGTTGGTCAGGATGCGAATCGAATACGTCCTCAGGTCAGCAGCGGTAATAACGTAAGTGAAAAACCGTTAAGTGTGGGTATCGAAACTTCTGAGACAGAAGGCAATTCAGCTTCCAATAAAAAGGCTGAAAAACCTGGAACGCGAATCTCAAGAATTTCCGATGAATCCTTGCTGATAGATTCGGAGAAGGCTAAGAGTGAAATCTCAGCTGCGCTCAGGCGAGCCAGTCGATCTTCGAGAGGCGTTCAAAACGCTTCTTCAACTGGACTCCAGAACGCAGTACCTCAATCGGCTCTTCAGGAGGCTTCCGCTAATTCGGATACCGTGAAGACTCGTGGTACCGAATCTATCGATACGAATAAGGAATCTTCTTCAAAGCTTGGCCAGACGAATGGCCTTGAAAATCGAAATCCCAATGTGAACAACCTCCGCGCTCAGCAAGCTAATCGCGGGATTGGAGAGGCGGCGAAACCTGTTATCCAGCCTAGTCAAATAGCTGAGGGATCGACTGCCTCCTCTCAGATTAAGCAGTCCAATCATTCGGTCGAGATACAAAACGTTGCTAGTCGTGACAGTCGACCTGTTTCGAATGCGGCGAGCGCCAATCGAGGGAGATCAACGGCATCTAATCTAAGTGTCTCTACCATAAGCAACAGCCAGTCGTTTAACGCTCAGAAAGCGGCTCCTGCTAATCAATCGCAGAGTCAGAGCTTTGATACCAGTAGTAAGAACGAGGCTTCTCAAACTTTGAAAACCGCTTCTCAAGCGACACGGGCTGAAAAACCGGCAGGCGAGCCTGCTCAAGCATTTCAAACACAGTCGAACCAGTCTACTTCTAGCCAAAGGTCTCAAGCGGCTGCCAAGGCTCAGATGACCTCCTATGCCAGCAAGACGGCGAGCGAGGTAAAGGAAGTCTTCTCAATGGTTAGCAAGGGCTTGGAACGTATGACCGGCGCTGGCCAGAACACCATGACCATTCGGATCAGTTTCGATCAAGGCGGGATGCTGTCATTGAAGCTTTCCATGGATAATGGCCAGGTGAATACAAGCATGCAGACCGATCTGCCTGGTTTGGAAAGCATGATCAAATCAAACTGGTCAGAGCTTGCCAATGATTGGAGTCAGAAAGGTTTGAAATTGAATCTGCCCCAATTCTCCCACGGAGATGTTTCAAACGATTCGACTGAGCGATTCGACCAGAAGGAGGGTCGCAGTCAGAATGCGGGAAATGCTGATCAAAAAGGAAGTCGCCAATCTTCGAATACAAGAGAAGCTAAGCGGCAGGACGCTTCTAGTGAAGGCGAAGTAGCCTCTTCTTCCGAGCAATCGACTGAAACGAACGGTTCCGGCGACGAACAAGAACTTCAAACCTACGCATAAGTTATGGAAACATCTGGAATACCAAATCCTTCGCAAGCGTTAGACGGCATTATTGGAAATACTAGACCGCTCGACGAAAGGGTTGAACAGCAGGCCTTGGGGCAGGAAGATTTTTTCAAGCTTCTGACCACTCAGCTAGCAAGCCAAGATCCGCTAGCGCCCATGGAAGATACCGCTTTCATCGCCCAGATGGCGAATTTCAGCGAACTGGAGATGATTTCCGAGCTGAACGACAACTTTAGCAATTTCACGAAATCCCAGGATTTTCTCTCCGCGCAAGGCATGATCGGCAAGCAAGTCACCATGCTAATCGATGGTAGGGAAATTTCAGGTACTGCTGAATCGCTTGAGCTTATCGATGGAACGATCCGCGTCTTCGTCGATGGAGCGGGCTATAACATCGATAGCGTTTTCCGAATCGAAGAAGGTTCTGGAGGCAATACGACGACTTCCAAGCAAGTCGAGGCTACCTCTAATCCTTAACGTATAGAATTACTAACTACTTCAACACGAATTTAATAAACTAGAAAGATAGAATTATGGCATTTGGAGCATTAAGCAGTGGAATCAGCGCCTTGCGCAGCTTTTCCAAAGGTATGGAAGTCATCGGCAACAATATTGCCAATGTGAATACGGTCTCCTTTAAAGCGTCTCGTATCAAATATTCCGAGACTTTCAATCAGGTGATTACGCAGTCAGCCCCGTCGCCAAGAGGCGATGACGGCTCAAACGTTCCAGCGTCGCAGGTGGGTCTGGGCGTTCAAGTGGACACTATCCAGGGTTTATTCAGTCAAGGAGGTTTAACTACAACCAACCAGAAAACGGATTTGGCAATTTCGGGCGAGGGTTTTTTCCGCGTGCACGATACTCTCAATAACAATCGAGCTTTCGCTACTCGAGGCGGCGACTTCCGTATCGACGACCGAGGATTTCTCGTTACGACGGAAGGCTACCGTGTCCAAGGAGCCTTTGATGGAGCGATTGGATTTGAGGTTTCGGTAGACGCCGATGGTCAATGGACTTTCATCAAGAATGAAGATCCTACGAGCGGAACCATCGCCCCGACTCGAATTGGAGATATCAGTTTGGACTATAATAAAAGCCAAGCGACCGAAGAAACCACACCTTATGTAGCTGATGGTACGGTAGCCGCTAGAAACGCGGTCTATTTCACCAATAACCTGTACGATCCAACTGACTGGGGAGCTGCTCATAATGTTGGAAGTGTGGATACAACAGCCGGCACCGTTACGGCTGGTTGGCAGGCTTTTGCCGCTGATGCAGTACGAGCGATTCAGGCTCAGAGGAATCTAGTGCCGAACGGAGAAACGCTTCTCCCGGATTCCGATATTCTCACTGCAGTGAGTAACGATTTCTTTGCCGCTCTCTTTCCAGATGATCCGGCTGCTCCTAGTGGGGCGCATGGTCTTGGAGGAGCCGAGATTACAGCTGCTCTAGTCACCTTGGGCCTCTCGGGTACTGGCAGTACGGCCGTTGCTATCCAGGGACTCATCCCTGGTAGTCAGGCAGCTGCTCAGCAGAGAATCGATGATGTAAGGGCTGAAGAAACGCCTGACCTCACTAACTTCTCAATCGATCCTGAAGGCGTTGTTCGATACTTTCTATCCGATGGAGCCTCTTTCCAAAGGGGTCAGATCATGTTGATGGATTTCAACGACACCTCTGCGTTGATTCGCGAAGGTAGGAACTTGTACAGCGGTTTTGGAGCGGCCGGTATCAAAGCTGACCTGGCGGAAAATCCAAGTGGATTGCTTACTGCTGGTCGAGAAGGCTTGGGTCGTATCCAGCAAGGCGCTCTCGAGTTGTCGAATGTAGATCTTACCAACGAGTTTGCTCAAATGATCACGACCCAGAGAGGCTTCCAAGCCGGGTCGCGTATCATAACCGTGACCGACGACATCTTGCAGGAGGTCGTGAATCTGAAACGATAATTTTCTACATAAGTAGGACTAACCAATAACCAACTAAGATCAGGCTGAAATATGGCAGAAGAAACTCAAAACTCAGAAGCCAACCCTCAGTCCGCGAAAGGTGGCGGCAGTGGCGGGATGCTTCCCGCCCTGCTGGTCATTGTGCTGATGCCTTTGATCTCTTTCGCGATGTTCAAATTCCTGTTTATGCCGATGATCAAGGCCGAGATCCCCGAGGAAGGCATGCACCCCCAAGTGGATCCCAGCTCTATTGAAGTACACGGCGACGGTGGCGAACCGAAATATGAATACAAATTTCAAAAGCCGGTCACAGTGAATTTGAAAGGAGCAAGTCAGGCGAGATTCCTTCGTTCTGAATTCACAATGATGAGCGCGAATCCGGATTTTGCGGCAGTCGCCGAGCAAAGAGAAGCTGCCATGCGCAACGTGGCAATCGGCGTTCTTGGTAATCTTACCCTAGCCGATATGGAGCGCGAGTCGATTATGAACATCGTTCGCAATCAGCTTATCCAGGGATTCGACCATGTTCTGCAAGCCCCCATGGTAGAGGAAATCTATTTCTCCGAATGGGCGGTTCAATAGTCAAAACCTATTCCATCTTATGGCCGACGAACCACAAAATAATCCAGGCGATGAGGAAGTTCCCGGAGAGCTTCTAAATCAGACTGATATCGATGCTCTCATCGCCGAGGCGATGGACGAGCCTGACGAGATCATTTACGATCCAGAAGGAAATAAAGTAAAGACTCAGAAAGGTACTCGCATCGAGCCTTACGATTTTCGTAATCCCATTTTCCTTACAGAGGTGGAATTGCGCCGCGTGCGTATTCGCCATGAGGAATTCATACGCTACCTTGCGGCGCGATTGTCCATTTTTCTTCGTTTGGAATACACGCTGAAGATGTCTCGTCTCTCGACGCTGACCTATAGCAAGTTTACCGAGACCATCCCGAATCCCGCCCATGTCGTTCTCTTCAAGATCGAACAGCTCTTTGGCGTTGGCGTCATCGATATTAATCCGCGACTAGCGCTGACCATGGTCGACCGGCTTTTGGGCGGCAAGGGCCATTCTGTTCAAGGCGAGCGCTATCTCACTGAGATCGAGATGAATCTCGTGGACGATATCGTGAATATCGCTCTCGACGAATGGTGTCGCCAATGGAAATCAGAGCAGGATCTCGATGCGTCTATTATCGGCCATGAAAGCAATGGCCGCTTTTTGGAAACCTCGCCTCCTGACCATATCATGCTTGTCCTGACTATGGAAGCTGGCGTTGGCGATTGTTCGGAAGCCATCCAAATAGGTATTCCTTATTATACGCTCGAGCCGATCATCAAGAAGATGCACGACAACAAGGAACGCGACTTGCAACACGAGATCGTCGGCAACAAGAAAATCTGGCAGGGGTCTTTCGACAACATCGGCTTGGAAATGGTAGCCGAATGGGATGCCAACAAGCTGACCGCGAAAGAGCTTTTGTACTTAAAGCCCGGAGACGTTTTACGTTTTCCCAAGTCCGTTCTGAAAAACACGCGTGTTCGACTAGCGGATACATGCAAATTCAGTGGAGAAGTCGGTTTGGATAACAATCGAGTAGCTGTGAAAATAAACGAGAAATCTGAAGAAGGAGGACTGAAATGAGCGAGCTAATGGAACAGGATAAAGATGTGAATCTCCTTATGGACGTAAAAGTCCAATTGACCGTTCGACTGGGATCATGTCGGATGGCTATGAGAGACGTTATGGAGCTTGTGCCAGGATCCGTGATACAATTGAATCAGGAAGCGAAGGATCCGGTTGGACTTTATATTAACGACAAGCTGATCGCCTATGGCGAAGTAGTCGTGGTTGAGGACAACTTCGGTATCAAGATTACGGAAATGTCAGGCAACTAAGGTAGGACATGAGACTTCTGTTGCTATGGGCAATCTGCCTTTCGCTTTTTCTGCCAGCCGTCTTCTCGGAGGAGAAGGCTGAAGATGGGCAAATCATTTACCCGAGAGGCGAAGCTACTCCGGAGGCGTCCGAATCCGACGACAAGCTTAGCGGTTTGTTTGGCGATGGAGACGCGGTTTTCGGGATGGTTCTCAGTACCATGGGATACCTCCTGGTGCTCGGAGGTTTCGCGGTAGCGATCTGGTTTTGTTTCAAGCGCGGCTTGCTTCGGAAAGGCTCCAAGAACATGGGCAACAAGCTCAATGTATTGGAAAGTCGGATGCTTGGAAATCGCCAGTTTCTCATGGTCGTGGAATATGAGGATAACAAGGTTCTTCTGGGCGTAGGTCCTGGAAAAATCGACTATCTAACCTCATTGAATGGCTATCGGAGCGACTTCCCGACACTTGAGCCTCAATTCTCTAATAAGGAACAAATTCTAGCGGAGCACAGATGAGACCCATTGCTGTATTCACAATTACGATATTCAGTATACTCTTTTTAGGAACAGAACAGGCCAGCGGTCAGACCGCTCCCGGTTCCGGAGTGCAGCTGAGTATCAACATGGGAGGGACTGAAGAAGAAGGCCAGGATGTTGGAGCCGCCATTAAGATTCTTCTCTTAATGACGCTTTTGACGCTTGGTCCTTCAATGGTAATCCTCATGACGAGCTTCACGCGTATCATTATCGTACTCGGCTTCGTCCGTACGGCCTTAGGCGTGCACCAGGCTCCTTCCAATCAGTTGATTGTGGGACTTGGTTTGGTCATAACCTTTTTCATCATGCAGCCTGTATTCGATAAAGTGCATACAGAAGCGCTGCAGCCGATGTTCGCCAAGGAGATCACAACTCAAAAGGCCCTCGAAATCGGGACGGAACCGATTCGCGAATTCATGCTTAAGCAGACTAAGATAAGCGATGTGGAATTCTTTCTGGATCTTGCCAATATTGGTCCCACTTCGACTAGCGATCTTCCTATGAGAGTCGTTGTACCCGCTTTTGTGATGAGCGAAATCAGGACGGCTTTCCAAATGGGTTTCCTCGTCTTTCTTCCTTTCATCCTAATCGACTTCCTCGTGGGAACGACACTTATGGCGATGGGTATGATGATGATGCCTCCTATCGTGATCTCGCTCCCCTTTAAACTCCTTCTATTCGTCTTAGTGGATGGATGGACTCTTGTAATTAAATCTCTAGTACAGAGCTTTCAAATATGAATCTTGAAACAGCGATTGAATTGTTCAGACAAGCCGTTTTCAACGCCTTGGCGCTTGTGAGTCCTATACTGATTACGACCATTGTAGTCGGTCTTGCTATCAGTCTCATTCAGGCGGTGACAAGCATCCAGGAACAGACTCTCTCGTTCGCTCCGAAGCTTTTCGCGGTGGGTCTGGTGCTCGTCCTTTCATCGGGCTTTCTCATGACTACGCTCATGGAGTTCACGGTGAATGTCTACCAGAGAATTCCCACCATTCCTTTCTGATAACCCAGCATGCTGTCGCTCGAGAACATTTTTCTTTTCGTAATGATACTGGCTCGTATCTCGGGTCTGTTTCTCTACGTTCCGTTTCTCGCTCATAAATCGATTCCTGTCATTGCCAAGGTTGCCCTTGCTTCGGCATTCGCGTTAATGATCTTTCCTCTGGTTCAGTTCGATAGCGTCTATCCGGATTCCGTATTCAAAATTATCCTATGGCTGACCAAGGAGTTGATTGTCGGGCTGACGATGGGTTTTGCCGTGCGCATGATCTTCTTCGTCCTCGATTACGCTTCCTACGTTTTGACTATCGAAATCGGCTTGAGGCCGAGCCCGGAGTTCGATCCTTCCAATGCTCAGGCGTCTGCCAATCCGCTTGGCTCAGTTATCTACTTTCTGGGATTGATGGTGCTTCTCTCCGGTAGCGAATACAACATTCTTAGAGCCTTCGTAGCAAGCTACCAGGTAGCTCCGCTCGGATTTACCGAGGTTAACGCTCTAGCTATCGATTTCATCGTACGAACGACTGCGGGGGTATTCAAAATCGGCTTACTGATGGCTGCCCCAATTATCGCCGTGAATTTCCTTGTGAATCTCGTATTCGCGGCGCTCGGCAAAGTAGTTCCCAAGCTGAATGTATTCATCCTAAGTTTCTCCATTCGTATTATGGCTGGAACTACGGTGCTTGCATTCTCAGCCTTTCTCATCGTGCACTATATTAGTAACTATATCGAGGGCGCCCCTGGCTCCATGCTGCGTTTCATATTATTCCGCCCCATTTTCTAGATGCCTTCAGGACCCGACAAAGATTCCAGGACTGAAAAGCCTACTGGGAAAAAACTTACAAAGTCCTTTAAGGAGGGAACTTTTCCTCAGGCTCAGGAAATTGGCGTAGTCTTCACCATGCTAGCTGGTCTTCTGGTGATGCTCTACGCAGGACAGTATCTAGCTCAATCGGTATTTCGGATCAGCGTATCGGTTTTTGGAAATCTGGATTCCATTCATATCGACTCGAACGGCATACAGTACTGGGCCGTTCAATCGATGATCGCCCTTGGTAGGCTATCTGGCCCCTTCCTGGTTGCATCGGTTGTTGCCGCCGTCATTGCCGGTGGATTGCAAACGAAGTTTCGTCTCACTCCTAAGGCTCTCAATTTCAAGATATCAAAGTTGAATCCAATTTCTGGATTCAAGCGAGTTATTTCGAAGGATGTGCTAGTCCGCTTCGGAATCGACCTTCTTAAAATGGGAGCGGTTGGGATTATCATTTACGGAGCAGTCATGAAGATCATCAGGGATCCGATCTTCTACACTCCGGTAGATATATTTCATATCGCGCGATTCATAGCCGATACTTTCATTTTCGTCTTCATTCGACTCACCGTTGCCATCGCGATTATAGCGATAATCAGCTATCTGTATCAGAATTATAAGACAAAAGACGACCTCAAGATGACCAAGGAAGAGGTCAAGCAGGAGAAGAAAGATCAGGATATGAATCCTGAGGTGAGAAACGCGCGTCTGAAGATGGCTATGAAAATGGCCCAGCAGCAGATGCTAAGCGAGGTGCCCACCGCGGATGTTGTCGTTACCAATCCTACTCACTATGCCGTTGCTTTGAAATACGAAAGGGGAATCGATGCTGCCCCCATGGTTCTGGCGAAAGGCGAAAACGCCTTTGCTCAGCGCATCAAGCAAATCGCAAGGGAGAATAGCGTTCCGATTGTGGAGAATAAGATGGTGGCTCGAATGCTTTACAAGGTGGCTCATGTAGGAGCCTCCATTCCCGTCGAAATGTATCAATCCGTAGCTGAGATCCTGGCCTTCGTGTATCGAACTCATCGCTACTATTTCCATAAGCTAAAGGCGCGGAGGGCCGCTAAGAGACGAAGCTGATGGCTAACGAGTCTCCATTTTCCCTATCAAAGCTGGGAGCCCATTTAAAGGGCGGCGATACGATTCTCACATTGGGATTGTTCGGCACCATTATGCTCCTGGTGCTGCCCCTTCATCCTTCGTTATTGGATTTTCTCCTGGCTGGAAGCATTGGTTCCGCTTTGCTGATCCTTCTTCTTATCGTTTACATCAAAGAGCCTTCGGAATTCACTGGTTTCCCGACTATTCTTCTAGGCCTAACTCTTTTTCGACTTGGGTTGAATGTCGCATCCACACGATTGATACTGCTTGAGGGATATGCGGGAAATGTAATCGATACGTTTGGCAATTTTGTTGTTCAGGGTAATTATTTGGTGGGTACCGTTATCTTTCTTATTCTCGTAGCGATTAACTTTACTGTTATCACGCGAGGCGCGGGAAGAATCGCGGAGGTGGCCGCTCGTTTCACTTTGGACGCGATGCCTGGTAAACAGATGGCCATCGATGCCGAAATGAATGCCGGTCTAATCGACGAGGTTAAAGCTACACAGCGACGAGAAAAGATTCAAAAGGAAGCCGACTTTCATGGAGCGATGGATGGTGCCAGCAAATTCGTGCGGGGCGATGCCATGGCTGGCATTCTGATTACCGTTATCAATGTATTAGGCGGAATCGCCATCGGGATGTGGCAGCAGAATATGCCATTCGTCGACGCCCTCCAGACTTTCACTCTGCTTTCGATCGGAGATGGTCTCGTCTCGCAAATACCAGCTCTGATTATTTCTATCTCGGCCGGTTTGCTGGTTACACGAACGTCCGAGGCTTCGGAAGATTTGGGTACTCATATTGGAGGTCAATTAACGGCGTATCCAAAAGCCCTGGGCTTACTTGCCGTTATGCTAGCGATTTTCCCTTTCGCTGGTATGCCTGCTATTCCCTTTTTCATGATGGCCGGAGTTTTCGGCGGAATCGCTTACGGAATGAAACGTATGAAACAGAAAAAATCAAAGACGCCTGATGAGTCGGAGGCCGAGGAGCTTCCCGAAACGCAGCAGACCGCTCCCTCGGCAGAGGTGGAAGAAGATGGAAAGAAGAAGCTTCCAGCGGAATTCGAAAAGCTCATCGATACCGACGTTTTCGCTTTGGAAATTGGATACAACCTTCTTTCGCTTGCGGACAAGACTCAGGGTGGCGATATGCTGGAACGCGTGACTGGCGTTCGGAAAACGCTGGCTAGGGAACTCGGTATCGTAGTTCCACCCATAGCGGTTCGTGACAATCTCGAACTTGAGAGTAATGAATACCGATTCCTTTTGCGGAACAAGGAAGTAGCTCGTGGCGAAGTCATTCCAAACCGTTGGATGGCGATGAATGTAACCGGTAGCGAGATACAGCTCAATGGAGTGCCGACCATGGAACCCGTATTCGGAATCGAGGCTGTCTGGATCGACGAAGACGAGAAAAAGAATGCCGAAATCAATGGATTTTCCATCGTGGATTCCAGCTCCGTTCTGATCACCCATTTGTCCGAGATACTGAAGAATAATGCGACTCATTTGCTTAGCCGCCAGGATGTCCAGCTTCTGGTTGATCATGTTGAAATAGATCATCCCGCCTTGGTATCCGAGATCCTTCCCGAGATGGTTACGTTAGGTGTCGTCCATCGCGTGTTGCAAAACTTGCTGAAGGAAAATATTTCCATTCGAAATTTCACTCTGATTCTAGAGGCCATTGGCGATTTTGCGAATGTATCCAAGAATCCCGATGATCTCTCCGAATTCGTTCGACGTCGACTAGGCGAGTTTTTCGTTCCTGAATACGAATCGGAAAAAGGTATCCTAAAAGCGCTGACAATGGATCCACGCCTTGAACAGATGCTGACTTCGAAAATTCAGAGGACTTCAACCGACTTTACTTTATCCCTGGATCCACAGCTGGCCCAGTACCTGCTTCGCGAATTGGCTATCAAAGCGAACGATATGATTGAAAATGGATTACTCCCTGTACTTGTAACCGCTGCGGAAATACGACTGCCCTTCAAGCGGTTTTTCGAACCTTCATTGCCGAAGTTGAATATCCTTAGTTATCAAGAACTTCCGGCAGCTACAGAGATCCAGAATCATGCTATAATCGTTCTCCCTGAATTCGCTCAAATTCCCGATGCCAGTAGGAATGCAATGCCTACCGCAATGGCGACGCCTGAAATGGATATGGCGAATGTGGATACAGTGAATACAAATAACTGAAACTCTTTCAACCCGCGCTCTCAATGTCTTCCCAACAATCCTCACCTCCAGAAAATGGCGATACAGTCCAAATAAAGCTTTTAGTAGGGTCTGCCGCTGAAGCGGTTAAAACGATCAAGCAGAAATTCGGCGACAATGCTAAGGTGCTGTCCGTAAAGCAGGTAGAAGCTGAGGGTTTGCGTCGTCTTATCCAAAAGCCGAGATTGGAAGTGGTCGTTCAAGCTACTCGTGCGAGTATAATTTCTGCGGATACGATTGAGAAAATCGAGAATCCCTCCCCGCCGGTTGAGGTTTCTCCAGGCGATTCAAGTGAGAAAAATTCCGGCGACCTGATTTCCAAGCCAGCCGAAGAGCCGCAACTTGAATCCGAGACCAAAGACTCTCCTATCGCGAACGTGTACGCCAAAAGCGATCGGAGTTCGAGAGGATATTTTGAAGGTATCGATGGGCAAACTGAATCGGAAGAGGTACCCACATCCGCTGGACCTTTAGGAAGCGCGGCGAATCCAGTCAAGCGAGGGACGCTCGAAGTCGTCAAGCGAGCTGTATCCATGCTTAAAGCGCTGGGACTTGAAGATTCCCTAATAGAGCGCATTCGTTATGAGCTCGATTTTCAAAACCTGGGCAAGATGCCTGCTGTTGATCTGTATAGTCGCATTTGCGATTGGCTGCATAAGCAAGTTCCGGATACGCGTGAGGAGAATCTTGGTATCAGAAGAGCGTTTATCGGTACGAGTGGATCGGGCAAGACCTCCGCTTTGTGCAAATCGCTTTCCGCGGAAGTCTTTATCAACAAGCGTTCTCCTAGCGTTTTAAAGATCGACTCGAGTCTCCCCAATCCATCGGATGGCCTTGAGGCCTTTTGCGAAATAGTAGGCTCTCCGATGTGCCGTTCGTTTGAAGAGCTAGGCGAGATTTCCGAGCAGCGTCCTTTGTTTATCGATACGCCTGGCTTGGATCTTGATAATCAGGGTTCCATTGATCTATTGAAAGCCCAACTCGACGCCCTTGAAACGACTGAGCGTATCCTGGTTTTGAATGCGGCCTATGAAGCTGAAGTCATCTTGGAATCGATGGCAGTCGGCGAACGAATAGGGGCCACCCACCTCGTTTTTACCCATCTCGATGAAACTCGCCGAGTTGGCAAGCTTTGGAAGTACGTCTTATCGGATCGAGTAAAACCATTGTTTTTGAGCCATGGGCCCAACCCGGCTGGAGACTACACTGTCGATTGCTTCAGCTATTTGCTGCAGCGAACATTTCCTCATGGCAGCCTGCTTCCTGAGGCGGCTACTGAAAATGAGGGTCTTACTGAAAGCGCGAAGCGCGAAGAGGAGCTGGCCGAGTTATGAAGTTTGGGCTGCTATTGGGAGGCCTGATCGGCTTCATCGCCGTCTTTGTGATAGCTTTGCTGGTCGGCAAGGATCTTTTGACGGCTTTGATTCAAGCCTGCATTGGGAGTGTAGGCCTTGGAATGCTATTTCGTTGGGTGGGAAGAATTTGGATAAGGAATGTCAAACAAATGCTCATGGAGAAGCAGCAGGCTGCAGTAGCAATGATGGCCGAAGCGGAAGAGCGAAAACAGCAAGATGCTAAAGAGCAAGTGACAAAACCCGTATAGGTACCTAATACGCAATGAACGAGACGATAACTAAGAGCAGGAGAAAACCATCGAAGGCGGCTAAAGCGAATGTCGCTAAAGTTTACGCTAAAAGCGACTCGAAGCCTCCGGTGCAGCAGGAAGAGCTCTTCGAAACCTATCTTCCCCTGGTTAAATCGATAGTCGCCCGCATTAAGATAAATCTTCCCCCTCACATTGATGAGCAGGATCTCAACAGCGTCGGAATCACTGGATTGATCAACGCTTTAAAGAAGTACGATCCCGTGCAGAAAAAGTCTTTCGGCTCCTATGCCGCTATGCGTATTCGCGGGGCTATCCTTGACGAGCTGCGCCGTATGGACTGGATGCCGCGCAATGCCCGCACGAATTTCAAGAAATTGCGCAAGACGATTGAAGAGCTGGAACAGAAGCTCGGTCGCCCTGCCAAGGAAGAGGAAATAAGAGAAGAGATGGGGCTTTCCCACAAGGAATACGAGCAGCTCATGGCCGAGGTCCGTCCGGTTAGCTTCCTTCCCCTCGACAATGCTTCCGCTAATACAGATGACTCGGAATCGACCGATCTTTACGAGATAATCCCCGACGAGGGCCTTGTCCCAGTCACCTCCAAGATGGAGAAGGACGAGCTGACTCAGCTAGTGGCGGAAAGAATCAATCAACTGCCTGAAGTTCCTAGGAAAGTGCTAGCCATGTATTATTTCCAGGACATGCGTTTGGCGGAAATCGCTGAGGTCTTCAGCCTCACCGAATCTCGAATCTGTCAGATTCATTCCCAAGCCATCATAAGTTTGCGCAGCTACATCACGAGCGTGATGCATAAGTAAATTCCGCGCTTTCCTGAGTAAAGTTCGCCGGAAGTAGACCGATACAATCATCGGTACACCATGTTTGTAATTATCGGATATCTTGTCGTTCTCGGCGCAACGGTCGTGGCCTTCACTATGGCTGGGGGAAGCCTAATTCTTCTCTACCATCCGGCTGAAGTCGTTGCTATTGGCGGGATCACGCTTGGTGTCGCTCTCGTCTCCGCCCCAAAAGATGTCTTGATGAAAACATTCCAGGCAGTGATGGGAGCTTTTAAGGGGAGCGGTCCTAGCAAAGACGATTATCTGGACCTGATGAAGATTCTCTACGAGCTATTCATGCTGGGACGTCGGAATGGACTTCTCGCTCTTGACGAACATGTAAGCGCTCCGGAATCGAGTTCCATCTTTCAGAACTATCCGAAATTTCTTGGAGACGAAGAGAAAGTAACCTTCCTTTGCTCGGCTTTACGTCCGATCATTGACGGCAAGATTAAGCCTGACCAGTTGGAGCCTTTGTTGAAGGCGGAAATCGATGCTAAGAAACACTCGGCTCACGGGCCCATCAATGTGCTGCATCTTCTTGGCGACTCGCTTCCTGGTATTGGAATCGTTGCGGCTGTTATGGGTATTATCTTGACCATGAGTTACATCGATCAGGGTCCTGCTGTCATCGGTCAAAAGGTCGCTGCCGCTTTGAGCGGTACTTTCTTTGGAATTTTCGCTGCTTACGGCTTTATTAATCCTCTTACGAATCTGATCGAATTCGGCAACGAGGCTGAGGAAGCTTATTACATTTGCATGTCTCGAGCCATTGGCGCGTTCGCTCGCGGCCTTGCTCCGATCATGGCTGTCGAACTTGCTCGTCGCAGTCTTGAAAGCAGCCTGGTCCCTGGCGCTGACGACCTTGAGAATATTTTAAAGTCCAGCACTAGCGGAGGCTAGGAAAGGAAACTGAAATGGCTGGCATGAAAGCTCATCACGGCGGGGCCTGGAAGGTGGCTTACGCGGATTTCGTCACTGCGATGATGGCTCTTTTCATGGTGCTTTGGCTCGTATCCCAGAGGCCTGACCTAGCCGAACCAATGGCAAAATTTTTCCAAGATCCTTATAACACGCCGTTGGATAACTCTATGGGCTTACTCGACAGCGAGGGCAACGGAGAGGGCAATTCGACCGAGGGCCAAGCAAGAGGGAAAACCGATATTTCGGATATCGGAGTGCTCTATGAAATGGCCAAGGATTTGATGCGTCTCTTGAATATCGACAAGCTCAATCCTGACGAGAGGCCTGTTGACATAGAAGTAACCAACGATGGTCTTCGTATCACCCTGTACGATCGTGACGCGCATCCATTCTTTATTGAAAATACGGCCGAGTATACTGAATGGGGTAAATTCGTGATCGAGAACATGTCCTGGCTGGTTGGCCGACATTCCTTTAAAATCCGAGTCGATGGCTATGTTTCCGACGGTTTCGAGGGCGATGGGCTAGAGTATTCCGCTTGGGAACTTTCAAGCGATCGAGCGAATGCGACCCGGCGTTACCTTGAGTACTATGGAGTTCGCGCCCAGCAGTTCGAGAGCATTACCTCGCATGGCGACAAGAAGCCTCTGCCTTTTATCCATCCTGAAGCCGATTCAAACGATCGCGTTTCGATCAGCCTTGTTTTATCCGAGACCTTCAATATCTATGACAGTCTAGTTGAAGAGTAGTCTTAATGGATAGCTACCTGTCAGGAAGAGAAAATTTGGGAGATACGCCCAAGCCTAAGGAAGAGCCGAATCTCTTGCCTCCCCAAGCTTTGGAAAAGCTTGAGCCTCCCGAGAATCCTGAGGCTCGCCTCGAGGAAGAAGACGGTACGGAAGGAAGCAAGGTCCAGTACATTACTGAAGATGGACGGGTTACGAAGATTGTTGTTACCTGCAACTGCGGTCAGGTGACTGAGATTGACTGTCAGTACAGCGACGACATTTCCTGAGGCGAAATTGCTGCCGTCTCTAGGAGGGTAAATCCTGCCTACTGAATGTCGTTTGTCGATAACCTACTGATAGAAAATAGTTTATGAGTCTGGCATATGGGCTGCTTAGCATATGCCCAAATGCTCGAAGGTATTTATCAGAATGCGGCTTCCATGTCCGGTCTACAGCACTGGAACGATGCGATTGCCCAGAATATCGCCCAGTCCTCTGCTCCAGGATACAAGAAGGCGATTCTTTCCTTCGAAGGAGCGGATACGGGTTTAGTTGGCTACAAGAATACTTTTGAAGATGTCATGTATCGGCAGTCGATTGCCGCTGGTACTAAAGGAAGCGTCGATTTTTCGCCGGGTCCCATTCGGGTCACTAACGATCAATTCGATTTTGCCATCGAGGGTAAAGGATTCTTCGAGCTGAGAACCCCCGAGGGCGAATTCGTCTATACGCGAGATGGCGAGTTCAAGTCGAACGATAAGGGCGAATTGGTGAGCAAGCAGGGCTATCATGTGATGTCGGACGATCGTACTATCATCCAATTGATTCCGGATGGCGGTGAACTAACGGCGGACATCGATGGTACGGTTCGCCAAGGAGGTCAGAAGATTGCCAACATGGGCTTGCGCGACCTTGACGATTACAGCCGCATGGTTCGTTCGCACGGTGGATTTATCGTTCCTGATGGCGGAGAGATCGGGGCTCCCCATACCAATACGATTCTGCGTCACGGTTCTCTAGAGGACAGTAACGTTTCGGCCACTCACGAGATGATCAATCTGATCAACGTTTCTCGAGCTTTCCAGATAAATCAGAAGGTCATTCAAAACCAGGACCAGCTCATCGAGCGAGCCATTCGACACCTGGGCGGTCATCTCTAGTAATCAATTTTCTAATACGAAAGAGTTATGAGTATCTCACTATATTCGGCGGCGAGCGGCATGGAGGCTCAACAGACGAACCTGAACGTCATCTCCAACAATATCGCGAACGTTAGCACACATGGCTTCAAGAAGAGCAAGGTGGAGTTTCAGGACATGTTCTACCAAGTGCCAAAGACGGTGGGATCAGACGCTGGTGGAAATCTCCTGCCAACCGGCATTCAGGTTGGTAGTGGCACCCAAGTCGTTTCTACAGCCAAAGTCTTTACGCCAGGTCAGGTTACGGAGACTGGAGCGAATATGGATATCGCCATTATTGGCGATGGCTGGATCAAGGTTCAGGATGCGAATTCAGATTTTCTATACACTCGTGATGGAGCTCTTAAAGTCGGCCCTGATGGACAGGTTCTTACAAGTTCGGGTCTGACGGTTGTCGGTTTCCCTGCGGTTCCAAACGGCACTACGGAAATCACTATCAATGAAAGCGGTGGCATCACGTATTCAAATGGCGTAGACGAGCTCGGACAAGGAGTGCTCACCCTTTCTCGCTTCAATAACCAGGCGGGACTCAAGGCGATAGGCGGCAATCTTTTCCGCGAAACCGAGGCCAGCGGTACCGTGCAAGATGGCACTCCAGGCACTCCAGGATATGGAGTGATCCAGCAAGGCTTTTTGGAAACATCCAATGTGAATATCGTAGAGGAGATGGTTAATATGATTCTCGCTCAGCGAGCTTACGAAATCAATTCACGTTCAATTCAGACTTCCGACCAAATGATGCAGCAGGTTGGACAACTCAAACGATAACGACTAGCGAAATGAAATCTATCTGGACTGCAATTCTACTCGCCGTATCCATTTCCTGGGCTCAGGCAAATCTAGATGAAATTCTGGCTCCCTTGCCGGAACCCGAGCCTGTTGATAAAGCGGATGCAGAGAAATCCAAAAGGGCGGCTTCCAAAGAAGTTCCTCAAACCGAAGCAGCTCTTGAAACCTTCTTTCCTATTACTTCGGAAGATTTGATAGCCAGATTGGAATCCACTTTGCATGAGCGACTAAGGCCTTCTGGAGAGCTAACGCTTTCCGCGCTGCGCGAAATGCCGGATCTTTCTAAGTACGCAAAGCCTTTCGAGGTTAAGCTGCTTTCCATCCCCAGCATGTTGAAGCGCAACGAGAATTTCCTTCTCTCGTTCAACGTCGAGAATGAAAAGGGCGTTTTAGGGCAGTGGGCCATTCCTTTCAGCGCTCGCGTTTTTAGCGATGTCTGGTACATCAATGCCCACCTGAGTAAAGGCGATGTCGCTACTCCTTCCGATTTTGAAATTAGACGCGTAGATCTCGTTCATCAGCCTGACGCCGTTCCAGCAAATCTAGAGACGTTGTTGAGACATGAATACAGTCGCGATATTAGGCCTGGGAAAGCTCTTGTTTGGGCGGATCTTACAGAACGTTCTCTGGTGAGAGACGGAGAGTATGTCGATGTCATCGCCAGTCGAGGCCTCTTAGCCATTACGATGAGAGCTTTAGCCCGATCCAGTGGAGCCAAAGGCGATATCGTAGTCTTGAGGAATCTTGAATCCAACAAGGAGTTTTCAGGCCGCGTTACCGGCGCAAATCGTGTCGAGGTTGCATTTTAATGAAAGGTAGATCCATGCGTAACCTGATTTTGACTACAGCAACACTTATTCTCTGCGGGCAGCTTAATGCCACTTCGCTTTGGACCAAGCGCAGTGTCAACCAGACAAGCATGTTCTCGGACAGAGTTGCTAGCCACGTAGGCGATATTCTTACCGTTGTTGTCGACGAATCCACGAGTATTAATCAGAGCTCGCAAAAGACGACCGCCGGTAGTTCGGCTATCAACGATGTCATCACGTCCTTTGTCTACGCCGGAAGTGGTTTTGGGAGGCACAATGGGGTTTTGCCTAGCGCGAATCTTACCTCTGACGAGTCCTTTTCAGGAGCTGGTACAGTGTCTAACTCCAGCACTATCAATTCGAGAGTCACTGTAGTTATCTCCGATGTCCTTCCCAATGGAAATATGGTCATCGAAGGAGCTCGCAAGGTAGCGGCGTCAGGAGAAACCCAATACGCTGTTTTTCGCGGTATCGTACGACGCGACGATATCCTTTTTGACAACACGGTGAGCTCTTCTCAAATCGCGAATGCTCACGTTGAATTCCTAAATAAAGGCGATATCGCCAATTCCCATAAGAAGGGATGGCTGACTAAGCTGCTCGATTTCTTTAACGTCTGGTAATCCGAATCCGTGAAAACATTACAAAAGATTTCCACAATCTTGGTGACGCTTTTTTTGGCAAGCCACATCGATGCCGCTCGATTGAAGGACTTGGCTTCTATTCAGGGAGGTCGTGACAATCAGCTGGTGGGATACTCGCTTGTCATGGGTTTAGCCGGGGACGGAGATAGTTCTTCGGAGATCACTGTAAGAAGCGTGGTCAACTCAATGAAGCGTTTCGGTATGTCGATCGATCCTGAGTTGCTGAGCAACATCGACAATGTGGCTGCGGTAATTGTCACGGCGGACATCCCTCCCTTCGCTCGCAAGGGAACGCGTATCGATATTACGGTTGCATCCATGGGAGATGCGGAAAGCTTACAAGGCGGCATTCTTATCCAGACTCCTCTGGTTGGCGCGGATAACGAAGTCTACGCCGTCGCTCAGGGCGCCATTTCCGTCGGCGGATTTCTCGGTGGAGCTGCAGGTCCTGGGGGCGCGACGATTCAAAAGAATCATCCAACCGTAGGCATGATCCCCAATGGGGCTATTGTAGAAAAGGAGATTCCAATGGACATCGTGGATCAAGGTTTTCTACATTGGGTGCTGCGTAGTCCTGATTTCGCTACAGCTTCTCGCATGGCTGAGGCGATTAATCTAAAATTTCCCTCTAGCGCGGTCGCTATGGATGCTGCTGCCATTCAAGTCGCCATTCCGGAAATGTATGATGGCAGAGAGGTGGATTTCATTACTGAATTGGGGACTATCAATCTTTCTCCGGATACTCCGGCTAGGGTGGTCTATAATGAGAAGACGGGGACTATTGTATTCACTTCTGAAGTACGAATTTCTACTGTTGCGGTCAGTCATGGGGCTCTGACGATCACTATTGCTAATAATTTAAACGTTTCGCAGCCAGGGGCTTTTGCCGAAGGAGGCGAAACCGCCGTTACTCCGGCAACCACGGCTGAAGTGGAAGAGGTCATGGGTGGATTCAAGCTCGTTGAAGAATTTCCCACCATCAGTGAAGTAAACACCGCTCTTAATTCCTTGGGTGTCTCGACGCGTGAAATGATGTCGATTTTCCAAGCGATGAAGACTGCCGGCGCGCTTCAGGCGGAACTCATCAGTATGTAAGTATGGAAAATATTCCTACAGCTATAACCGGTTCGAATCCTCTCCAGTGGAAGGAAAAGCTGCTTTCTGGCGATGTCGAGAAAAAGCAGCAGATCGATCAGGTTGCCAAGGAGTTTGAAGGTGTTCTGATAAGACAATTTCTAGATCAGGCTCTCAAGCCGATGGATGGTGAAGGCGGCCTTTTCGGTACCGAGTCAAGTCCAATGCAAGAGCAGATGATTAAGGACGCGCTGGCCAATAGCATTACCAAGGGAAGTTCTCTAGGACTCTCTTCGGTTCTGCAGGCCCAGCTACAGACTCATGGGGTAAACAATAAATCGGATAAGAATTCTAATGAATAGCGCTTTAGAAAAGCATGAATGGGAACCTCTCGTTGAGGTATTAAGGGAAGAACTACAGGAATACGGTGGACTATTTAACCTCTTGGATCGACAGCAGGAGGAGATTTTTCGTCGTGAGCCCGACACTGTCATCGAGACAAACGAGGAGATCGAACGGTATATGGCTGATATGGGAGATCTACGTCAGAAAAGAGAGGAAATGGTTAGCGATTTAGCGGAGAATTGTGGTCGTGACAAGGATCTGTCTTTAAAGGACTTGATTTCCGCGCTTCCCGATTATGCTCGGCCGTTGCTGCAAGCCTTGGCTGACGATGTGAATCACATGGTCGATAAAACCCGTCGCAAGGCTAGACAGAATTTTCTCCTGCTTTCTCGAACGATGGAGCTCACTCAAGAGACCATTCGGGCGCTTCAGCCGGATCGCTACACCAAAACGTATTCGAAAAAAGGACGCGTCGGCATGTCCAACGAGTCTCCCTCGCGATACAAGACCTTCGTGTAAACTTTTCCTTACTGTACCCTAAAACCCATTACTGACTATGAGTTCCAATATTATCGGAGACCTTGCTAACGCTACTAAGGCCTTAAATGCTCATAGATTTGGCGTTACGACCGCCGGTACAAATTTAGCCAATGTCAATAATCCTGAATACGCTAGGCAACGAGTCGTCTTAGGAGAAAAGGGAATTATCAATACAATCGTTGGTCCTCGTGGGCTTGGCGTTGAGGTAACGGGCTTCAAACACATGCGTGATCAGGTCCTCGATAGAGAGATCCTACGCGAATCGAGCATCAACAGCTCTCTTGAAGCTCAACTTAGTGCCCTTACAAAGGCGGAAGCCAGTATGGGCCAGGAGATCAATCGTAGTGGGGACTCCCCGTTCATCGACGGAGCTGCTAACGATGGAGCTGGAGCTGGCGGGTTGGCTGAAGTGCTCAACGATTTTTATAATGCCTGGCATGCTCTTTCTGCAAATCCTGCATCCGATGCCGAGAAGGAATCGCTGATTCAGAAATCTGAGATTCTGGTTCAGAAGCTGAATGTGACAGCCGAGCGATTCAACGATCTCAAGGATGACATTAGTTTTCAAATGCAGACTGATCTTGATGAGGCTAATCGACTTATCGATGAAATCGGACGATTGAATGCGGAAATCGCTCGTTCCGAGGCGAGTTTCGCCGGGCAGGCCTTGAGTTTGCGTGACACGCGTCAGGCTAGGCTGGAGGATTTGTCGAAGCTAATCCAAATCGACGTTTCGAATATCGACAAAAGCGGAGGTCAGGTCCGTGTTTCGATGCAGACGGTCGGCGGAGCGAGCGTGAATCTGGTTAATTACGCTCAGACCGAGACTATCGAGCTCGATGACACCACACCAGGTTTGCCTATATTCACGATCAAGGGTACAACGACTCAAGTGAGTATCAAGGGAGGAAGCATCCAAGGAGGCATTCTCGCACGAGATGGAGCCATTCAGCAATATATCAGTGGTCTGGATACGTTGGCTTCGGAGTTGGTTACTCAAGTCAACGGTATCTACAATTCTGGATCCGCTCCAGGAAACACGAATTTCTTTACCGATACCGGAGTGGCAGCAGAGCTAACCGCAGCAGGAATATCTCTCGACGCTACTGTCAATGCCACCACGCTTCGCACGACTAATTCCGTTGCTCAAGAGCAGGGAGACAATACTGTCGCTCTGGCGATCGCCGAATTGGATGAGACAAGCATCGCGAATCTCGGCAATCGGACCTTTTCCAGTTTCTACAGAGCCCAGGTTTCCGACTTGGCCGAAACCACTTCGACCATCAGCTCTCGCCTCGATGACGAGAGTATCGTCTTTAAACTGTTGAAAGAACAGCAGGACGCGGTTTCTGGAGTTTCCATCGACGAGGAAATGACGGATATGATCAAGTTTCAAAGAGCGTTTGAAGCTACCGGTCGCCTAATAAGATCAATCGACGAAATGCTGGATGTCATCATCAACAGAATGTTCTAGGAACCTGGATACAGATCTCAATCCCACGCGCCATGAGAGTTACGAATAACACTTTTCCGAATTCCCTCTTAAGACATCTCGAAAGAATCACCGTTGACATGAATAAGCTGCAGGAGCAAGTGGCTAACGGTCAACGGATCACCAACGTGTCTGATGACTCGGCTGCTGCCAATCGCATCTTGGACATGCAGGAGGAGAAGGAGAAGATCGCTCAATTTACTAAGAACGCTTCAAGAGCCGAAAATATTAACAACACCACTATTTCTCAGGTTCAGAATTTTATAAAGATTTCGGACCGCGTTAGTGAAATCGCGACATTGGCCAATGATCTTAAGGGACAGGAGGGGCTGCAGGCTTATGCTGAGGAAGTGGACGAGCTGATCGAGCATGCTCTGCAAGGCGCCAACGCCAAGTTTAGTGGAGAATACATTTTTGGCGGAACAGCGAGCGGCACTGCTCCGTTTGCGGCGAATGTTGATGCCAATGGGAAAGTAGTGGATCCGGATGCGGGTGGTCCTGGGGTTGCCATTACCTACAACGGAGCCGCTTCCGGTCCCGAATTCCATTTATCCGAATCTGGTCTAGTTTCTCCGTTTACCGATGGAACTACCAATCAGCAATTCGCTGACTTTATTAATAATATGGTCGAGCTCCGCGATGCTCTGGAAAGTGGTAGTCAGAATGCGGTGACATCTACGATCCGGGATAATCTTGAAACATCGGAAGATCAGCTGATTTTCACTCTTAGCCGTCAAGGTTCCATTCAGCTGCGCATCGAATTCGATACGAATCTTAACAGGGAGCGCTACACGGATCTGGAAGAGAATATTTCCGCCGAAGCGGACGTCGATATTTCCCAGACCATCGTTCGACTGACCCAGGTTCAGAACGCATACCAGGCGTCGCTGCAAAGCGCTGGTCGCGTGCTGAACAGCTCGCTTCTACAGTTTATTTAGAAGCCATTCGGCAAATTATAACCCTTTATAATCATGAAAGTCGCAACAGAAGCTCAATCTAGCAAGGAGGTGTGGATAAAGCCAGCGGAATTCAAACTCCCCGGTGGTCTTATCGGCTTTCCTGATGTAACCGATTTTGAACTACTCGCTAATACTGATGAATTGCCATTCATGTGGATTCGGTCCGTAGAGCATCGCGAGATTTCATTTGTTGTTATCGAACCGTCCGAGATTCTAGACAGTTACGAGGTGGAGATTCCGGACGACGATATCGAATCGCTTGGTATTCAGTCTGAAAAAGATACCCTGGTATTGAATATCGTGACCATAAAAGACGGCGAGACCATCGATTCCGCTACGGTTAATCTAATTGGCCCAGTCGTCCTCAATCGTCATACGATGGAGGGCAAGCAGGTGGTAATCCTCAATAATCACAAGTTTTCGGCGCGTCATCCCATTATGGCGGGAGTCGACGAGAACTAATCTAGGAAGGACCGTCATGCTTATACTTTCAAGGAAGGTTAACGAAGCGATCGTCATCGCGGAAAACATAGAAATTTGCATCACGAGAATCGACGGCGATGTTGTGAAGCTAGGTATTAACGCGCCTCGCTCCATTCCCATCGTTCGCAAGGAATTGATAGAGGAAATTACGGAAACGAATAGAGAAGCGGTCACGGCTCAATCTCGTAGTGCCGCTGCCGCTACGCCCGCCAAGCCGCAGCTATCAGGTCTGGCTAAGAGTTTAGCATCCAAAAAACTTAAAAAGGAACAACAGGTTGCTGGATCCTAGGTTTGGATTCCTGCGACAATGAGAATCGATTGGAACATGGTTCTCCTAACCTAAAGGAAGAGGTCGTAACATGGTTATAAATACAAATCAAAATGCGGTTGACGCGGCGAGTGTCTTGCAACGAAGCCAAGCAGCGCTAAACCGCTCGCTTGCTCGTCTCAGCTCGGGAACGAAGATTACCGATCCGTCGGATGACGCCGCCGGTCTGGCGGTTACGGAGAAGCTCCAAGCTCAAAACTCCCGTATCCAGGCTGCTAGGGTCAATGCGCAAAACACCGTCTCGCTTTTGCAGACTGCGGATGGATTTCTCACTAAAATGAGCGATGTACTGAATCGCATGAGCGAGCTGTCTATCCTTGCCTTGGATACGACTAAAAATGCAAGCGATGTAGCCTTGTACGGCATTGAATTCGAGCAATTGAAAGAACATCTGCGTGATGTCATCGGTAATGGACCGAATGGTACGGATAGCGATCCGAATTGGAATACGTCAAGCACGGATCCTGCTGGAGCCTTTAATGGCATTAGTCTTTTTGGAGCCCGGGCAGACATGGTAGTAGTGACTGGATCGAGTGGAGGCCACTCCATGACGATCGGAGCCATTAATCTTCGTGAAATTGGCTCAGCCATGTCCAATCTGCTTTGGGATAACTCCGTTGATGCAGGACAGGCTAATCAGAGTGTGGATACTTCTGGGGTGGTAGACCTTCTCAACAACGCTTTGGAGCAAGTCGCTCAAGAAAGAGCGAGATTGGGATCCGTTCTTTCTCGAGTGGATGTCATTGAATCTCAACTTCAAGTGGAATTTCAGAATCTAGAGGCCGCAACATCGCGTATTAGAGATGTGGATGTGGCAGAGGAGTCTACGAATTTTTCCAAGTATAACATTCTTGTTCAGTCGGGAACGGCAATGCTTGGGCAGGCGAATGCGCTGCCTCAAAGCGTTCTTCGTTTGCTGGGCTAAATTCGATTTATATGAATTCGAACATAGATAAATACCTTTCCACTTTACTTTCATTCGCTCATTGCGAGAAGGGGCGCAGAAGAGAATCGGACGACTACATCAGCCTTATCCACATTCCGCCGGAGGGTCCTGAAGAAGTGTTTTCGCTCTCCTTTGCTTCACTCGAGCCCAGTCTAATGGTGGCTCGATTTCAGGAAACCGTCTGGGAATACTTGGCAAAGTCCGAGGAAGGCTCGATTGAACTATCTCCGCGAGTAAATGTGCTTCAAGCGGAAATCGCTAATGAGCATCCTGTATTTGAATACATTGGTTCATCTCTCCTTAAGAGCTGCTCAAGTTTTTGCGATGGCCGCCCAGGTATGGATTACTATCTGCTTATGTGGCAGTTAGATGGATACGCTTCCGTTGTGGAGTGCTGGGAGCCGCATAGAAGGATGGCGAGTTCCTGGATCACGTTGATTGGCGGAATGCAAGCTTTAGCTAGCCAATACGAATTCGCCGCCAAGGAAAACGATCCGGTAGCCGTTTAAAATGACTCTTTCTTGCCGTGAAGACTCGGCCGTCGTTCAAGAATACAAGGAAGCTCAAGCCTTTTCTGGGAGTCAGGTTCGCTAACTGCTATTGCTATGGTCGCTTGTACCTGAATGATGATTACACAGCTTATGTCGGTAGCTGTCCCCGATGTGGTAAGCCTTACCATGTGATGATTGGGCCTGCGGGCACAAGTAGTAGAATGTTTATCGCCTACTGTTGAGGAACTAGACTTCCGTGTCTTCCACGTACGAGTAGCTTAGCTCTTTACGCAAGTCGTTCTGCTGGTTCTTCAACTCCTCGAGAGCGATCTCTCGATCTCTTATTTTGCGCGTTAGCTCCAGATTCCCCGTTATGGGGATGCCCGTCGTTGAAGACAGCTCGATTTTGCCATAGGTTTTACTATTCCGCCAGCTAGGAATCAGTCCTAGGGCGGTCAGCAAGGCGATTAATCCGCCAACGGCGGATATGAAATTCGCAGGATAAGTGAATAGCATACCAGTTGCAAAGGCGGCAAACGACAGGACAAAGAGAAGGGCAATTAAGGTTCCTCTATGACCTGATTCCGGGTTTGGGACTTTGGCGCTCGCGGATTTCTTTTTCATTACGCGGAGATGGGCGTTCGTTTCAATCTGTTTGCGGGTGAGCTTATGAATCTCCTCGTTCACCACTTTTGATGCCCGTTCCGTATCGTCGATCTTCTCTTGTATCTCTTTTTTCCGTCTCGACCACATTCCAGCCGCTTTTTCGTGTATTGAATCGCTTCCTACAGGATGAAGTATTCCGGCTACTTTTCCCAAGTCTTTCCTTAGGTATTCGTTTATTCGATAGCGCTCGTCTTTGGTGACGAAGTAGCCCTTCTTGTTCGCTATAAATTCTTCGACTTTCGCAGCCTGGTCGCCAAACAAATCTCTACATAGAGTTTGGCTTAGCCAATTGAGTCCGGAAAGCATGATTAACTTCGCTCGGGCTGTCTTTGAAGGAGCGTTTCTTGTTATCCGTCCATATGGGCTCCATTGCGTCCTTATTGATTTGAAAGTTGGATTGTCTCGGAAGTTTTCCAAGATCACCCATCTAAAATTATCGTCGATGCGGTAGGTTTTTCCGTTGTCTACTTCGCTAATTGGTAGCGATTTCAGACTGCGTAGCCAAGTAAATGCCGCGCTTCCATTTCCTTTCCCGTAAATGGCGTCCATTTCTTCTGGATACAGATTTTGAGGCAAACAGCACGAAGCGATCTTGATACGTTCGCTTTCGTCAAAGTTTTCAAGTAGCTCCAGGCTCTGCTTCTTGATGTCCTCGTTTAATTCTCCACGACGAGCCCGCTGGATCGTTTCTACAGCAATTTGAGGGTAGCCGAGACTCTGGGTGTATGCGAATCGAGCCACACCTGGATCGATTTTAGCCTCGAGGCCCAACTCATATACGGCGTCTTCGCTGAGTGGGTACAGTCTGAAATCATGAGTTGCCGTTTCCCATTCTCCCCACGATTCGTCTAGCTGATGATGGTTTATTGGAGATTCGGATTCTATGATGATGGAAAGATTTCTTCGATAGGGTCCTTTGCTCGCCGCTGGAATAACGTAGTCGCGGAGCCAGTCTTTAACGCCGATGGCGATGTCCTCCATTCGGCCTAGTATCAGGAAAATAACGTCGGTTCCCAAGGATTGCAGTGGCAGTGCATCAAGAAACCCTTCTGCATGATTATCGGCCTTGTTTTCGCCTAGGCCGATATTCACCTCCAAGTCCTCGCGCTCGAATTCGGTTCTCCCTACAGAGGCGGCCGCCGCCTTGTTCACATAGGGCTTTTTGTTCGTGGCAATACTTGATCTGGCTATCAGAATCGAATCATCAGATAGGATGGGGTTCACCTTGCCCCTCTGTACATTCTCCAATTTTTCCTGAATAATCTCTTCCTTTGCGGGGTTCGAAGGGTAACGAACGGTTTCTGCGCAGGCCGCGATGAATTCTTCAATGGTTTCGATTGACTCGCCTTCGGTTGGATACAGAAGCAGAGTCTTTTTGTTTTCCATCAATTCGGAATCGCGAAACGCTTTGATGAAAGTGGTTTTACCAATGCCGGGTTCTCCCCAAACATTGAATACACGGCGTGACATAATGTCCGATCCATCCAACGAAAGAGTTGATGAAAACGCTTCCAGCTCAAGACCACGAGAGGCTAGGCCATTCGTTCCTTCAATAGTCGACGGTTTAGTTTCGCTTTCCATATTGTGGGAATGGGACATGGAGACCCATCGACAGAATCGACTTATAAAGGGAAGAGGTAAGCTATTTAGCGAAAATCGCTCTTTATTTACAACGAATTATCAATCCACTTCGAAAATCGCGTCTCGGTATTTCATCATCATCAGTTTATCAGTCCAGTTTTGGAATGTATCCAACCGCCTCTTTTCGAAAACCTCCTGGAATATCCATTCCACGAAATTGCCTTTTGCCGCATTCGCTATCGGGAACCCCCCGCCTAGTCTTGGATTGATTTCGATGAACTGGATGGTGTTGCTATTTGCATCGAAAAAGCACTGAATGTTGAGCGGTCCCGAGGCTCCTGGCAGGCTTTCGGAAATACGTTTACCCCATTCCATTAGAGTGGGAATCTTCTCTGTGCGAGCCTGCACGGACTCGCTTCCGTCGACTAGAATTCGGCGATGGGGAATCGTACAAATACACTCCCCGAACAGAGAAACGTAGGTGTTAATCGTGTATTCATGACCCGGAGCCTGTTCTTGAAGTAGGTAGTCTTCGGAAAGCGATTTCAATTCATCGGCCTCATGAATTTTTTGCACCCCTTTGCTTGCGGACCCATACCTTGGCTTTGCTATGAGAGGGAAATCCAATTCGTTTTCCCTCTCTCGGCATTCCTTCAGTGTTATAGTCTTTGGAGTTGGCGCTTTAACTCGCTTGAAAAAGGTTTCGGTAGCCAATTTATCACTGCACAGGGAGATCGTTTCCCAATCTGAAATGGCGATAGCAATTCCTTCGCTCGCGAATGACGACTTTAGTTTGGCAAGAGGCTCGAGGTCGCTTTCCCTCGTCGGAATTATCAGGCCGATAGCGTTTGCCTGGCAATAGGCCCGGACATCTTCGACCCACCTGTCACCAGACGATGTATCCATACAAGTAAATCTATCAACGAAATGGCATGTAGGAACATTTTCACTACGATCTGATCCATGTAGAGCGAGTCCCCGTCCTGTTGCCGATTTTACGGCTGCCCTCGTGATGGCAACTTTGCTTCCTGATGAAAGCAACAGGACGCCCTTTGTGTTTTCGTTCATATTCTCCAAAGTCCTACGATTGCTATCGGTTGGCAAAAAAAAAGTGGCCTCTTGATAAGAGGCCACTCGAAAAGAGATGTATTGTTGATTAACCGAGAAGACGCAGAGCGACCTGGCTTGCAGCGTTGGCCTGAGACAGCATGGACGCGCCAGACTGAACCAGGATGTTGAAACGAGCGAGCTGAGTCGATTCTGAAGCAACATCCACATCGATGATGCGGCTGTTAGCAGCTTCGAGGTTGGTCTTGTTGACCGTGAGCATGTCCGAAGCGAACTGCAGACGGCTAGACTGGGCGCCGTTAGTGGCGCGAAGCGTAGCGACGTTCTGGATAGCGTCGGTGATAGCTGTTAGACCAACAGCAGTCAGGTTGGTAGAACCGGTGAGATCGGTGCCAACACCAGTGGCAAGAGCTGCCTTGGTGATGTTAACCGTAGTCGTGCCGGATTCCGTAGTAGCCACGCTCAAGTTCGTAGCGCTAGCCGCGAACAGAGACACGCCGTTGAACGTTTCCGAGGTCAAAGCGCTGAGCTGAGACTGCAGCTGATTGAACTCGGTGTTGTAGTTGGCGACGTCGTTGGTGTTCTTGGTCACGTCTGTGCTCAATGTCTTGAGCTCTGACATGCGGTCAAGAATCTTGCTGGCTGTGGAGAAGCCGCCGTCCTGGGTCTGCAGGAACGAAAGGGCGTTCTGCAGGTTGGTATTCACGGCGTCGGTACGCTTGATAGCGGCCGAGAGCTTCATAGACACGGCAAGACCACCGGCGTCGTCGGCGGGGCTTACG
>JANQRT010000007.1 GCA_028284385.1 Opitutaceae bacterium
TCCCGATCTAGAATCGCTCTTCTTCGACTATCTGGTTGGGCCTGGAGGAGAAGCTGCCATATTCGTCCAACTTTCGCATCCAGATGTGGATACGCTACGCCGAGCGGCGGAAGAACTGGGCAACATGGTAGCTTTGTATCCAGGAGTCACTGATATTCGCAAGGGGTTCGGGAGAGAAATGCCGCAACTCAGCTTCGAGATCAAACCGGCTGGGCAAGCCTTGGGACTCACTTCTCGAGATTTGGGACAACAGATCCGCCATGCCTTCTACGGAGCGGAAGCGCTTAGGCAACCACGAGATCGAGACGAGCTGCGGGTAATGGTTCGCATGCCGGAAGAGGATCGTCGATCCATGAGCGGCCTGGAGAATCTCTTGATCAAAGCTCGCAACGGAGCTGAAATCCCAATCAATCAAGCAGCGGAAATCATCGAAACAACCGCCCCAGTCAGCATCACCCGTGTCGATGGCGGACGTGTAGTAAACGTCACCGCAAATGTGGTACATGGCATTACAAACGGCAATAAAGTGCTGGCCGCTCTAGAGAAGAAAGAGCTTCCCGAATTACTCGCGCGGTTTCCTGGACTTCGTTACTCGTTTGAAGGCGAACAAAGGGATCAGCGAGAAGCGACTGCCAGTCTAAGCATAGGCTTAACCGCTTCCTTGTTCGCGATCTTCGCCATCATGGCCTCCTTTCTGCGAAGCTACGCTCAATCGGCTATTGTGCTGCTGGCCATCCCTTGGGGGCTAGCGGGTTCGGTTCTTGGACACATTGCCCTCGGGTTCGATCTGAGCATCTACAGCGTACTGGGTATGATCGCCCTCTGTGGAATGGTGGTAAATGGAGGCTTCGTCCTGGCAATGACTCGCAACCGCTATATGGATCGTGGACTAACGGCAAACGAAGCCACAGTCCAGTCGGCCAAACGCCGCTTTCGCCCCATCTTTCTAACCGCTGTCACCACTTTCCTAGGACTCGGACCCATGATCTTCGAAACCAACGAGCAAGCCCTCTTTCTGGTGCCCATGGCCATATCCCTGGGCGTCGGCACTCTCGCATCATCAGTTGTAGTGCTGATTCTGGTACCCGTTGCGTTTATCGTTTGGGAGGAGGTTAAGACTATGGCGAATCGTGAAGACGAACTTCAAGCGAGCCCAAGCCCTGAACTTTCAAATGTCGCTCTCCAAAAGGACATCCAAACTTAGGAATAATTAAATGGCCATGGAAATAACTAAATTGCAGGGAACAGGTGCTCAGGTATCTAGATTGTGCTTAGGAACAATGACATTTGGAGGTCAGCTAGACGAGGCTTCCAGCATTAAAGTAGCACATGAGGCCATCGATTCGGGTATCAATTTTTTCGACACAGCAGACGTTTATCAGAAAGGCGAATCTGAAGTAATCACCGGCAAGGCTCTCAGTGGAGGCAAGCGGGACAACGTTTTCCTGGCAAGCAAGGTGGCGAACCCTGTAGGCCCTGACCCCATACGGGATAGAGGATTGCATAGAGGACATATCATACGCGGTGTGGAAGCTTCGCTCAAGCGTCTGAAAACCGATTATCTAAATCTCTATTACATGCATCGACCCGATCGGAGCACCCCTATCGAGGAATCCTTGGCCGCAATGGACCATCTTGTTCGACAGGGAAAAATTCTTTACGTAGGCATGTCGAATTTCGCGTCCTGGCAAGTCTGCGAAGCGTTATGGAAGTGCGATATCAATGGCTGGGCAAAGCCAGCCGTCTTGCAGCTGCCCTACAACCTGATTACCCGAAGCATTGACGAGGAATGCGTTGAATTCGCCCAGACGCATCAACGTAGCATCGTTATCTACAATCCGGTTGCCGCAGGGATGCTCTTAGGCAAGCACACGCGAGAAAAGGCCGAGGAAGGATCGCGGCTGTCACAGAGCCAAGAATACATAAAGCGCTACTGGCATGAAGCGATGTTCGATGCGGTAGATTCGCTACTCGATATCGCGAAGCAGGCTGGCCTAACGCCACTGGAACTTGCTTATCGGTGGCTGATGGGGAAAGACTATGTGGATTCGATTCTGGTAGGCGTGAGCAGGCAGGAACATTTAAAAACGAACATTGCGGCTGCCGAAGGAAGACTCGACGAAGCGACCGTGGCAACTTGCGATGAGGTGTGGTCCAAGCTGAGAGGCCCTCATTTTAAATACAATCGATAGCTGGCCAAACCAGCCTTCGAAAGTCGTTTATCAGGAGCCAGGAATCTAGATATTCTTCAAAACTAATTGGCAGCTCTTATAAACAGCGGCGTTTCCTCGACGAGAGGAAATAAAAGAGATCCATCCTCGGAAAAGACGGGCTCATGGGGAATCCAATGACCGAGGTCGTGAGACTCAAGAAACGAGACGGGATCTCCATTCTCGGCGTTTAGGGGAATTTCCAAAGCTGGTTGCACTTGGAAATCGGATACAAGATGGGATGTACCGTTAGTTGAGTCTTGAGGATCATAGACAACTTCGGCTGCAAGCCGTTTGGCGAATGCCCATTCGGCAAGCGTCGATTCACTTGAAGCGAGTTTAACGGAATTGGGTGAGGAAACTACCGACCAAACAACTTCCTCCCTAGAAGTTTCCTTAGAAGACGAATCTTGAGGAAAGGCGTTGTTGAATAGATAAGAGGATACGCCGTAAACTCCGTTGGCAAAATAGACAGAATCTTCGCCAATCGATAGATTGCGGAGAGAATGAAAGACGGAATCAAGGCTGACCTCAGATAAAGAAGGGTTAGCCGACATATCCCTAGCGTCATAGGCCAGTAGGCTTTGCTGCTGCGTGTCCTGTTCCCTATCAATGGCGTATAATGTCTGATCGATCACCTCGATCTCTAAAGCAGGGCTTTCAATTTGAATGTCAGGCAGCGATTCGAAAGCTCCAGATTGATTGAAAAGGTACCGCTCCAACACAGGTTTTCTATCCGGATCTCCAATCTGCCAGCCGTATCCACTTTGATATGGCAACACGAATGAAGTATTTTCGAAGAAGTCGAGTTCCTGGTAGTAGCCAGAAGTTATGTCGATTTCGTCTAGAAGAAACACGGCCTCTCCATCAAAAGCGCTGGCTTGCAAGTAGGCAACCGATTGACCCTGGCCATCCTCCAATGTAACGTAGTCCGTAACGGTAGTAAAAACTAGGATACCTCCCGCATCAGTCTTGTTTAAATGCTTCAACTCACCAGGTATAGGGATTGGATTTGATACGAATGGGTTGGCAGGATCTCCAAAATCAACCTCCTTCATGAAACGGGAGATTTCAACTTCTTCCTCGAAATCCTTAAACGTCTGATACGATACATAGAATCGACTATCCAAATTCAGGATACCATCATTGGATGAAATATAGGGCAGAATGGAATAGGAACCTTCATTTTCTCCCGTGCGAACAGTATCGATTTCAAGATAGGAAAGCAGTGTTGGAAGACTATCGCCGGTAGCGCGAATAGCGAAAAACTCGAAGCTTGAAGACCCGCCCCAATAGGGAGGGTAAAGAATATCATGCCGCCAAAATGGGTAATAGAAGTTGGGCTCTCCATGCCAAACAAAGGTATCAGTACCCAGCCATACGGCACTATATTCAAAACTTGGATATTGCGAATCGGTTAGATCGAGAGTCGACAATTCCTCAATCGAGCTTGAAAATTCGAAAGTCTTCATCGCCAGGCCTTGCTCGAAAGTCCAAGGATCGGATCCGTCAGCCTGTTCTTGTTGAACAATCATGCAGTATAGACGATTTCCCTTCGCCACAGCGCCCGCGATTCGACCTTCGTCGATCTCGTATTCAGCGAGTATCGTTGTTGGATCGTCAATCGAAGTCATTCTAATAACCGCTTTTGAACTGCCAAAATAACCACCCCCATTGTCTAACTGAAGCAACTTGCCGTTCACCTCGATTGCTCGATCGACATTCCAAGCCAGTAGGAGACGACTTACCAAGGCTGGCTGGTCGCGATTGGCAGCATCGACGACAAGAAGCTCCTGGTTGGATATTGAAACGATTTCTTCCGAAACCACAGTCGCTCGTCGAAATGCGTAATCGCTTTCAATCACGCCCCGTAGAGCAAGCTCGCCGGAATCGAAGTCTATTAATTGAATTCGAGCAAGATTCTCGAAAGTATCCGAGTTGTATTCAATAAATGGAACAAGAGACAAATTCTGCTCGGGAAGAATGGAAATCGCTTTTTCATCGTAGTTGGCCTCGCTCCATGAGTAGCTTCCCTCTTCCCCCAGATAAACGCGATCGCTCAAAAAGGGATTCGAGGGATCCGCCACATTGAAAAGCGAGACGCTGACTCTACGATCCTCCACCCCAACAGCAAAAAGTTGATCCCCGAGCGGCTGCAGGTAAGTCGACCAGCCGGGTATCTCCAACTCTCCAGTGATAGTCGGCTTCTCGGGATTGGATAGGTCCACTACCCAAAGCGGATCGATTTGAAAAAAGGTGACAATGTAAGCCCGGTCACCAACGATCCGTGTCGCGAAAAGCCTTTCGTCTTCGCCCAGAACAAGACGTCCAAGACGATTTGGATCGAACGCCTCTTCGGATTCCGGAACGGAAGGCGGCAACCCGTTCTCGCCAGGAAGTTCGATCTCTTCGTCTGAAGAGATAGCGAACGTTTCAAGCACGGTAGAAAGCTGACGAACGGAACCGAACGTATTTATTTCTGAAATACAAGTGAGAATATTACCGTCAACACTCATCTTGAATTTGTCGGCAATAACGCCTTCGGACTGAAGCATTTGAATTGGCTTGAGAGGCGTTTCCGGATCCGTGAGCGAAAAGAGGAAAACATCAGAATGCCGATTGCGATACTGTCTCCAGTTTCTCGATGCGATAATCAGGTACTCTGGTGTAGCCGTTAGGGTAGCAGACGCGTCAGGCAGAATTACCTCACCGATTTTTTGAGGATTCGCCGGGTCGCTTAGATCTATTGCGTTGATCAGCAGCTCGTCCTCCCAAACGAAGTAGCGATAGTCCTCAGACTCCACTTGGCTATAGCTATAGGCAACAGTGTAAAGACGATCCCCAATCAAACGACTATCGAAGATATGTCCTGGAATTTCAACGACGCCAATGGACTGAATCGTTTCGCCTTCAACGGATACCATTCGTACTTCAGACCTTTGATTGTAGCCTTTGCTGGCAAGCAGAATTGCGAGACTTTCGCTGGGAGCGTACATCTGCTGCCCAACGGCGGGCATCTTCAGAAAATGGGAGATCTCGGGATTGTCGGGATCGCTTAGATCTATGACCTGAAGCCCGCGTAGCTGGTTAAAAAAGAAGAGGCGGTCCCCTTGAATTCGCCAGATATCCGACTCCTCTACGGATTGATTGGATTCATCGGAAACGCCCGTAAAGTCCAGCGAATCCCGACCGACTCCTGGCAGTTGCGTTTTCTGAACCAGTTGGTTTTGGAACTCGTAGGCAATGGAGGTAAACTCGAAATCGAAAACCGCTTGCTGACTGATCGAAACGCGAATGTCTGAGAGGCGGTATTCTCCATTAAGCGAAAACGGAAGGACCCCTCCCCCACCTTCAAGATTTGCCAACACGCGCGGTTTCCAGACTTGCGCTTTTTCATCGTAAATCTCGATTTTAAGTTGCCGTACACCCTGGGCGACATTCACCAAGAGCTCTTCGCCAATTGAAGCATTTGCATCGGCAAGAGTCTTTCGAGCAAGCAAGGGCTCCTTATCCAAGGTAGTTAGCCAGTAGGCCTTTTGCCCATCGCTTCGGGTTGGAGAAATCGTCTCCCAAGACTCTCCGTCATACGAAACGGAAACCGTAGCAGCCTGGTCATCCATTGTCCATGATAGCTCCGCGGCCAGTTTCGGCTGCAGAAATAATGGGGATTCCGCAGAGAAGGCAGTAGCGGAAAAGATCACAGCCAAAGCGTTTAAAATAGAGTGGCTCAGATTCCTGGGGAGACTTGTCACAATCGTCCTTTGTCGAAGTACATTAGAAAGCATCGCAACTTTGATGAGCAAAACAGCAGAATTCCAGTATGGAACGTGGATACCTAGATGTACGCCTCCGATCCTGGAGAAGATTCACGGAAGCGAATTTCGCGAGTTTTTCCTGATAACCAGCGCGATACGCTGACCACTAAGGATGCTATTTCCAGCCTTTCTCAAGGCCCATCCTGGAACTTCACCAAGCAAGGTCGCGGCCGACTCTACCAAGGAAGCCGCGCGTAAATCGAAAAACTATGGGAGACTAGACGCTAACCAGTCTTGGATCCATCAAGTCGGGACATTCGCTACGGGAAAATACTCCTCTAGACACTCCTTTATGCTGCTGAGCGTAGCTGGCTTGGAAATGAATCCATCCATGCCTACATTTTGGCAATCCTGGCGACAATTCGGAGTGACATTCGCCGTCACGGCAATGATGGGAAGCTTCCTGAACTTATCGTCGCTTAATGCCCGGACCGTTCGCGTTGTATCCAAGCCATCCAGCTTCTCCATATTCAAATCCATGAAAACGATGTCATAGTCAGTTGAATACATCATTTCGATTCCTTGAGATCCATTTTCAGCCTCATCCGAATCAACGCCAAGCAGGGCAAGCATCTTAGAGAATATCTCGCGATTATGATAGTTGTCTTCGACGATAAGAGCCTTCGGATTCGATCTAAGCTTATCGCTTTCAATGGCGGCATCCGAATCGGACATTTGCTCATCATAGAGCGGCAGACTTAAATCAAACCAGAAATTGGATCCCTTGCCCAGCTCGCTTTCAACGCCAATCTCGCCACCCATGGCCTCGACCAGACGCTTGCAGATGCTCAATCCAAGGCCAGTGCCTCCAAACTTCCGCGTAGTCGAGCTGTCGCTTTGAGTAAAAGGTTCGAAAATTCTCGGAGCCACCTCGGGATCAATGCCAATGCCATCGTCGATTACTTCGAATTTCAAGCGGCAATTGGCTTCATTTTGATCCAAAATTCGGATACATACACGAACGTTTCCTGAATCGGTGAACTTTATCGCATTGCCGGTGAGATTCAAAAGGACTTGCCTAATACGGGTGGAGTCTCCCACGAGCCAGATCTGCTCCGAAATCGGGTTCTTTTCCCTGTCCACGATCAGCCCAAAGCAATCGACCCCTGGCTTTGGAGGCACCGAGCTCGTGGTCTGCTTTAGAAGATCCTGCAGGCAGAAAGGCTCGGTCTCCAATTCCATTGAAGCAGCCTCGAGCTTTGAGAAGTCGAGAATGTCTCCGATGATGGCCAAGAGGTTTTCGCCCGCCAAATGAATAGGTTCCAGATTCTCCCGCGTCTTCGCATCGATGTCGGAGCTAAGAAGGAGCTCGGAATAGCCGATGATGGAGTTTAGCGGCGTACGAATCTCATGGGACATCATAGCGAGGAATTCACTTTTAGCGTTGCTTGCCGCTTTCGCTTTGTCCGCGAGCTCCTGAAGCTCGTTGGCAGCCCGGCTAGCTTTGGCCAGAAGCTCCTCGTTTTCGGCGCATTTCTCTCGGAGGCTAAGCTCCAGACGTTTTTGGCTATGTATATTCTGGGTGGTCCCGACCATCTTAAGAGGCTGACCCTCGGCATTCCGGAGGATGACTTCTCCCAGATCCTTGACCCAGACCCACTCGTCATTGTGGGCGCGATAGCGATGCTCTGAAACCCATCTCGTCGTCTTGCCATCGAGATGATCCTGCAAACTCGCTCGCACCCTTTCCACATCATCGGGATGAGTAGCATCCAACCAGCCCTTGAAGGTCTTGGGTATACTAATCTCGTCGTATCCAAGAATGCAATCAAACGCACGCTCGCTGGCCGAGTAAGTAAGCAGCTGATCTTCCTCCAGATCCCAGTCCCACCAGACGAGTTGCGACACGCTAACAGCCATTTCAAGCCTGCTTTGAGCAACCTTGATGTCGGTAATATCAGTAAAAGTTATGATCACGCCGCTCGTAATGCGCTTTTCTTTGTGATACGGAAAGATGCGTACCATAAGCCACTTGTCGTCCTGGGTCTTGGCCTCGAAGGAGATAGGTTCTTCCTGATTGAGAACCCGGTGGACGCGCCTGAGGAATTTCTTGTGGTTGCCAAGCGAATAGGCGATATCGTCTAGCGGTCGCCCAACGTCCTCGGGCAGCAACTTGAAAATGGACGTGACGGCATTATTGAACTTCCGAATTCTAAGATCTGCATCCAGATAGATGATACCAATGTTAACTAAGCTCGAAAGCAGGCGATCATAGTCTTCGTTCAGAGCGTGGAGTTCGTGGTTCTTAAGCTCAAACTCGGAATTGACGGAAAAGAGTTCCTCGTTGACGGAATGTAGTTCCTCGTTCGTGCTCTGCAGCTCTTCATTGGAAGCCAGCAGCTCCTCGTTAGCGGCTTGAAGCTCTTCGTTACTCATCTGGGCCTGCTCGATAGCCGCTTGCAGATTTTCCCGATTCGCTTGAAGTTCGAGCTCTAGCCCCACAATACGTTGATTCAAAGCCTCGCTGGAATCATAGGACTCTCCATCTTCAGCATCCGTATTTTCGTTACGATTTCCCGCTCTAGGACTTTCTTCAATCGTTTTGCGTATGGAAACGAAATAATGCGTTTCCTTCCCGCTCGATCCCAAAGGATCGACATGCAAGTCCACCAGAGACCGCTCTTCGCTGTCGCTAGCTCGCACTCCACGCATGGTAAAGGGCGAATCGCTTGACGAGACCCGCTGCAAACAGGTGCTCAAAGCCAGATGCAAGTCTCCAGTGAGCTGGTTGAAAATCGACTTTGGAGCGCGACCGGAAACCGGCTTTAAATAGGGGTTCGGATCTCCGACGTAGTGCAGCACTTGCTGTTGCTCGTCGATTATGAAACCGTCGCCTAGCTGGCCGGAAATGATCGTATCGTAGTCGCTTAAAAGCTGAGGATCAATCGACACTCCCTTTGCCTGCTTCCACTTTCGTATCAGCGGCCTGACTGCATGGCTTGATGGGCTCGAAGGGAGGTCGATGACCGATACTTGCTTCACTTTCCGGAAGACCCGTGAATGGGAACTCAGCGAGTCCAATCCGAATCGCTTTATATCCGGATTCTCACTCGCTCCCAAAGCGAGACAGCCCCCTTCCCGTAGTCCATAAAGGAGCATAGAAATCGCACGATCCTGGGCATTGGGCTCCAGATAGATGAGCAGATTGCGACAAGTAACCATATCAAGCCGCGTAAAGGGAGGATCGGCCAGTAGGTTGTGTGATGCGAACACGACTTTCGATCTCAAGAAGCTGGATACACGACTGCCCTCACTCTCAGCGGAAAAGTATTTATCGCGCAACTCGTCCGGCACCAGTTCCATCGATTGGCTGGAGAATCGCCCTTCCGAAGCCAGCGTAAGCGAACCGTGGTGTAGATCGGTAGCGAATAAACTGATTTCGCCTTCGTAGCCAATCTTCTCCGCTTCCTCTAAAAGGAGCATGGCCAGCGAATACACTTCTTCTCCAGTCGCGCAGCCAGCAACCCAAGCTCGAAATTCAGAAGGTTTAGCTTTTCGAAAAAGGTCCGGCAAAATGTCCTTTTTCAGATAGTCCCAGAGGTATTCATCGCGAAAAAAGGAACTCACGCCGATGAGCAAATCACGATAAAGCTCGTCTAGTTCATCGGCGTTGTCCTTAAGCGATTCGCTGTAGTCTGATATTGAAGGACTTTTCGTCAGCTCGATTCGACGCTGAATGCGGCGAGTCACAGTCGAGTCCTTATAGTTTTCAATATCCAGTCCGTAACTACGCTTCAGAGCGTTCGCTATACGCATGAGGCTATCCTCTTGAGGCATATCGTTTTCATTCTTTGAGGGCGATTTGAAATCCGGCTGAGCCAAGGCCTCGGGCATCAGCTCTGGCCGAAGTATATGGTCATAGGCGCCGCTTAGAATAACGCTGCGCGGCATACCGTCGAACTCGGCGCACTCGGGATCCTGCACAAATACGCGACCTCCCTTGGCCTTGATTTTCTGGCAGCCCTTCATTCCGTCCGAACCGGTTCCGGAAAGAATGATCCCAACCGAACGTTCGCCGAATTGCTCTGCCAGCGAATCTAAGAATACATCAACCGGTAGAGAAGGCGTTCCCTTCGCTTCGCCGAGCTCCAATTTCCCATCAGCCACCTTCAAGACCTTGCGAGGAGGGATAAGGTAAACATGGTTAGGAAAGATCGTCTCTCCATCTTCAGCCGAGGAAATCAGCATCTTAGTATGGCGAGCCAGCAATTCTCCCATCAAGCTTTTGAAATCTGGAGACAAATGCTGAATGACGACATAGGAAAAACCGAGATCGTCTCGAACAGCATGAAAAAACGATTCAAGAGCCTTCAAACCTCCTGCTGAAGCTCCGATGCCGACAATGGCCGGCGGCTCTGGACTTTTTTTGGCCATTACTAAGTGGGTTGCGATTCAAAAACACGAAGTCCGTGTTTACCCTAGTCTAAGAAAACAGCGGGAAATGCAATAGCACCAGAACGATATTCCATTTATTAAAGATAGTTTTAATCGACGAACCATTTTTGAATAAACGCCGAGCTATCATTTAGCCCATCAGTCTGTAAAATAGCTGAATGAACAATCTAGAGCTTCTGTGAAGCTCTAAGGCCCATAGATGAATATCACGGACTCGAATACCACGCGAAGAGCTTGCCTAGATCAGACGAAAATCGATATCGAAACAGAGATTACCAGCGTTTCGAATGCCATTATTGCCAATGAAACGCCTAAGGGTTATCAGATTTATATACTAAGGCTTTAACTCTAGTCTTAGAATCCCAAATACCTTAAAGGGTAATGAGGATAGGAGAACGCCAGTCGGTTTGAGACCTAGAGTAACTCGAAAGCAAAGACACCGTTTCTCTATCGCTCAACTCCGCTTAAAAACAAGCGAATCAATCTCTTCAGGCCTGTATCCACCAAACAATACACTAGCTAGCAAACCGGTCCCAAACATGACAAACTGGCCGAAGATGCCTATTAGGATGGTGTTCATCGTGTAGCGTATTGGCATCCAATCAAACCAAGGATGCCCCGAGGAGGTAAGCAACGCCCAGGCCATAAAAAGCAGCGTACAGCCAATGCCAATGTAGCAGCCTCGACGCGTAGCTCGTTTGGATAGGAAGCCTAGCATGAAGAGGCCCAGCGTTCCCGTCGTAATGATCGTCGCGATCGTCAACGCCTTGGTAGCTAGGGGTTCGGTTACCTCCGTAGGAGCAATGAGGACGCCAATGATAATCGAAATGGAACCCGAGACAAAGACCATCGAACGGCCGATCTTAAGATGAACGCTATCCGCCAGGTTAGGCAAAAACCGCTGGAAATAATCTCGAGTAAGTACTGTGGCGATGCTATTGAGATCGGAACTGAGAGAGGACATCGAGGCGGCCAAAATCGCGGCTACCAACAGCCCGACAATGCCAGCTGGCAGAAAATCCAAGACAAAGTGAGGCAACAGATGATCGACGATCTCAGGCGGTTGAGCATCGGTCAAAGCGTAAAAACCATAAAGGCAGGCTCCTATGAGATTAAAACCCAACAGAATGGGTACGGAAAGAGCCGCTCCCATCAAGGTCCCTTTTCGAGCTTCGGAATCCGTTTTCGCAATCAGGTACCTCTGAACCATGTTCTGATCGCAAACATAGCGTCGTGTCCAGAGAATGGCCATGGCTGCGAGAAACATCCAAACCGTTCGTTCCTCCGTGTTGAATAAGCTTTGCCAAGAGAATTCCGGATTTCCGAAACTGAATTTCCCAGCGCGCCAGGCTTCGCCCAGAACCGCCCCTGGAGGTCCTGCTTCGGAGGAGAAAAGCAACAAGATCAGGATCAAAAGTCCGCCTCCGATAAGGACAACACCTTGAGCTACGTCCGTCCAGACAACCGCTTGAATTCCACCTAAACAGGTGTAGACGATGGTAAAGAGACCAACGCCAACGAGAACCCACTTGATGTCCCATCCCGTCATGACGGAAACGACGATGCCAGTCGTGACCAGGGTAACGCCAATGTCGAATGTGCGGTCGATTATAAAGCCAGAGGAAGTAAAGATCCTGCCTCCCAGACCAAAGCGCTTGCCGATGTATTCGTAGGCGCTCATCCCAATCACTCTACGATAAAAGGGCACGACGATGTAAGCCACGAAAACCAATACAAACGGAACGAGCAGAAAACCAGGCATCAACACCATACTCGATTTGAAAACAATAGCAGGATGGGCTACCAAAGTATTGCTGCTGATGAGCGTCGCCATAAGCGTGAAAGCGACGGCCCAAGATGGGATTTGCTTGTCAGCGACGAAATACTTGGAAGTCGTTTTCTGTCCCTTGAGCGAAATCGTTAAACCAATCGCTCCGATGCCCGCTAGATACAGAAAAACGACTACATAATCCAAAAGCGTCAAATACACGCACGGAAACGTAGGTAGCCTCTATTCCCCGTCAAGGGCTAGAGGAGTATAATTTAAAGAAACCAGCAACTAGCCCTAGTTTTTCAAAAATTACCGCTCATATTTAATACATCGCCTAGTTAATAGTTTAGCCGAAAGCAGAGAGGGAAAGAGAGGTTTGCGGAAGCCAGAGTCCGACCATCCCAGATACTTACTAAGAAACGGTGACCCTACTCCCTCCTGGCGGCGATGATCTTGAATACTGCTCATTTCATTTAAATAAAAAGCCAGGCTCTGAAGAGCCTGGCTTTGAAATAGGAGAAGTAGGAGGAGCGAACTAGAATCTAAAGGTGTTCGTCAAAAACACTTCTCTTGGCAATGGATTACGGAAGATAGCCACCTGACCGTCCGGATTGACCGCGACCGGGATATTTTCATTATCCCCGAAGGCATTGCGGAAGTTGATCTGCGCCTTCCAATCGATCTTATCGTTGCGAAGCTTTTTTCCGTAGCTCAGCCAGATATCGCCATTAAACTCCTCTGGCCCGAAGAAAGGCTGGCTGAGAACAGGGATGGGCACACCGTTTTCGTCCAACTCGTTGGGATACCCGAGGGCCGCCTTGCTTTGCCAACGCAAAGCGCCACCAATGCCTACTCCCTTAAAACGACCTTCGGTGAAGCTGTAGTTAGTGCCAACATTCACGCGCCATTCGCGAAGCTCGAGAGAGGTGGTACCTTCTTTGAGCGTTCCGGCCAGCAAAGGAACCGCCAAACTATTGACGTACTTCGTTTCATGTGTGACTCCATCATCAAGGATCGGGTCATTGATAATGTTGCGCAAAGGAGAGGAGCGGACTTGCTCTCCGATATAGTTAGCCAGCTCGAGCTGCTCCTTGCCGATGTTGGACTCTACGGTTTCCTGCTTAGCGGCGTTCATGAAGACACGCCAATTTTGTGTCAGATTTCCAACTACATCTACCTCGAATCCCTCGGATTTGAAGGAGCGCGTCGGAGTCGGGTTATTCAGGAATTCGGAATCGTCATCGGCATCGAAGTTCTCGTCGAGTCGAAGATTGTACACCGCTTGATATTCCGGCGGTACAAACGAGATAATCTCGGCGATGACCTGGTCATGCGAGTCATACAATCCGACAGCCTCTGGACCAGTAACTGCTAGCGCCTCATCAACGGTCCAGCCCGACTGCAGGGTCTTACCCCAGCGATCCAGCATGTTATGAATCGTGCGAGTTGGAACCGCAGCGTCGCCAGAGAGATCGGCCGTGTCATGGTCAATGCTCGTCTTATACCAATTGAAACGAGCAGAGAACTTGCCTTCGAGCGCCCCAACCGTGAAGCCATACTCTTCTGTGAGGCCGCTTGGCGATGGAAGAGGCTCGCCGAGCAAACTGGAGCGCGCTCCAACCGGATTGAAGTTTTCAGAACTGTTGTAGTGGGCGCTCAAATCGATTCCGCCAGGAAGCTCGAATCGTTGCGGCAAATGAGCGACGACACTCCAGGTGAAGGTGTTGCCTGACTCCGGATCGAGCGGATCTCCGAGCTGCAGGTTTGTCGCTCCATCATTGTCTCCATTCGGCAGACGGGTGAAGTCTGTCAGGCCCACACTTGGAGTAGTAGTCTGCTCATCCGTTCTCCAACCAAGGAGACCTACGATGTCGCCACCAAAGAGATAACTTTGGATGCTAAGCACCTCGGTATCGATCTCGCGAAGATTGCGATCAGTGCCCTGGCCTCTATATTGCAGATTGTTGCGAAGCGTGAAGTTGCCTTCGTAGTGTTCGCCCTCCGTTCGGTTGTAGGTGAACATATAATAGGTGTCACCCGCCTCGGGCAGATCAACGTTGATTGGCTGGGTGATGCGGATGTCGTCGAAAGACTGAATGGAGGGATCGAGCAAGCTGTCGCCAATATAGACCTGTGTAACCGATTGCAGGCGGAACTGGTTCACTCCGTCAACGCCACCGAAGTGGTATGGGCCACTTGTCAGGTCGATTTCGCCGTTGGTAGATTCCCAATAGGCGCCGTAGTTCATGGACAATGAATCCCGCTCTTGAGTACTGAGTACTCCGGTAATGACATGTCGGCCGAGCCACTTGGACCAGCCATCGTTCGCCGTGAAATCCAGATCATAGAAAGCGGTAGCCCGAGTCGACTCGCGTTCGATCTTGTCTTCTCTAAAGCCTGCTGGATTTCCGCCGCTATCCCGAGAGTCGGCTACCATCATTAGACGTCCGACATTCGGATTCGGTATGTCATTGGAGAGGCGTTCCTGCACATCGACGAAAATATCGCCGCGGCCAATCTGAGAGCCTCCTCCCGACTCGAAAGGAAGGTTTCGCCAAGTTTCATAGGTCTGCTTGTCGAACGCGATTTCGATACCCGCGCGCCCACCGAGAAGGGTTTGTTCGAGCACGAAGTTAGAGGCATCGAAGTCTCGCTCCACGCGACCGGAATCGCCTGAAATCAGCAGATTGCGATTATCGAGTACGTGGGTGGGAATCGAAGGGGTGCGAAATCCCGCGAAGTAGGGCTCATGGAAGTATGACGATGTGACTTGATAGTCCCAGCGTCCCCGCTCGCCGCCAGAAGCGATGTGATAAAGAGTCCTGCCCACGCCACCTGCATATTGCGTTCCTTGAATATTTGGTCCGCCGCCAGATGTGTGATCGGGGTAGTGCAAGGCTAGCTGGATAAAGTAAGGAGCTGAGGTCGCGCCATTGATGTCGCCTTCCGTAATGCCACGGGCGACACCATTCTCGTCCAGTCCGCGGCTATCCACCGTGAATTTAGGGACAAAAGTTCCGTCGCTCATCCAAGAAGGCAGAGAAGATCCGCTAGCGGCTTGGGTTGCCGAGCTGGGAAGCGAAAACCAGCTGGAGATGGAATCCCCTGGAGGCGTAACGACAGGCGGATTAGCAGTGGCCGATCCATCCTCGAAATTCACTCTCAACGTCGTCGAGTCGAAGAAGTTTGAATTCTCATTCTCCAAGAGGACCGCATTCAGGGCTACGTAAAAGCGGTTCTCTTTCTCAAACGCAGGGCGTTGCTTGAATTCGGTGTTCTCATTCATTGCCGCTACGCGAACCGCCAAACGGCCATCTACAAGGACTTTATTGTAGTCAAAGGTTTCGCGATGGCTGCTTCGTTCGCCGAAGCGTATGGTGAATTCGCCAAAATCACTCCCTAGCGAGGCTTGGGCCAAACTGTTGTCGATCACTCCTCCAGCGCTGCCGATACCGAAAAGAAGGGAATTCGGTCCACGGTTAATGGTGATACGCTCGGTATTGTAACTGTCGAATCCGATATCGGTTTCGAAATAGCTACGCGTTAGCTGGGCTCTGGCTAGTCCACGCACGCGTTGGCTTTGCTGAGGATTGACTCGAGTCTCTTCCTCATTGGCCTGCTGGGCGTTGACGATATCGCTGCCACCTACGAAATTGCCATTTACGCCGGCCACCTCAGTGCCGAGTCCGTAAGAGAGGATAGTCTGGGCGTCGGTCGCTCCAGTATCTTCAAACATCTCAGACGTCATCACGGAAACGGCGGCTCCGACGTCGCGCAAGTTCGTCTTCAATCGGGTTCCAGCGAGAGTGGTAGTGGCCACGTAGCCAGAGTCCTCGGAAGCATCAACAGTGAAAGGACTGAGCTCAAAGATATCCTCTTCGGCATCGTCCTGAGCAAGAGTTTGGGGGCTGGTTGCAATGCCAGCTGCGGCAGCGGTCAGACTTAGCTGCTTAAACAGTCGTCTTAGTTCGATCATGTCTTGGTCTTCTGTGGTATTGGTTTTAGTTTGTTGGCTACCACGTTCCAAAACGGAAAGCTCTGATGAACGTTGAACGACGGTGTAGGCATTGATTTCCGATCGATATACTACCTCAATCGGAGAACCTTCCAGCAGTCGTCCAAACGCTTCCATGACCTCGTAATGGCCGTCGAGCGAAGGAGTCCTGACGTTGCGAGTAAGCTTTCGCATAGCGACCAGGTCCACCTTGCCTTGCAGAGCGACCATTTTGAGCGTCTTCTGAGCCTTCCCCTCGGGAACGGAGTAGTACTGTCGAACAGCGTCTTCCGTAACGGAGAACGCCTGACAGGTGAACAACGCGCCCAACACCGTGACATGAGCCAAGCGAATGCATCTCTTCACTGGGAAGCGAATAGCGTATATCCGAAGGGGCATTTAAGGGCATAGGGGCGAAAGTTCGTCCCCTAATGACGACTGGGTTATCAATGAATACGTAAAGAAATTGGCTTTTTTTCAAAGCCGAAACAACGAGGGAGTCAGGTTTGTAGAATGTTAGCCCTCGTGTAGTCGGATAAGGTAATGCCCGTCACTGGATCGGTCGATCTTAATATTCGCCGAGATTTCAAGCGCTTTTACAAAGCCAGTCAAATTGTCCGAGCGGAAGAAGCCGTCGATCAACTCCCTTCCCAACGTAGCGTCCACCACCTCGATCTTATCTCTATTTCGCTGATTGAAAGCCTCAACGGCTTCGGACAATGGAGTCGCTTCAAATTCGAGAACCTCATGCTTCCACTCGAGAGCCGAATCAACCTCAGCTTTGCTGATCGTTTGGACGCTGGCCAACGGCACTCCAGAAGACTTTGAGAAGATAGCCTTTTGATTGGCTTCAAAGCGATTGGCCAAAGGCTCTCGCACAGACGGTTGAGGCTCTAGAGCCGCTTCTTCAGAACTCTCTTCAATGCCCACCACCCCTTCAGTCACCAGCAATTCCACTTCATCCGAGGAAAGCCGAACATTGAAAGAGGTACCAATCGCTTTAAAGGAAGCGCCTCCAGCATGGACCACAAAAGGCCATAGCGGATCTTTCTTTACGCTAAAATGAGCTTCTCCCTCCGTCAGATAGATTTCCCTACGTTTCGAATTGAAACGCGCCTCGACAATAGTGCCTTCCTTGGATTCGACAAGCGTTCCATCCGCAAGAAACTGTCGGTCGAATTCGACAGCTACGAAGGATTCTTCATAGGTCTTGGTAGAAAAGGAATTTCCGTCTTGAGGCTTTTGTATGAATAAAAACAATACAAGAATACTAGCCGCAAGCCCGGCAAGGGAAGCAGACGCTAACCATTTTCTTCGTTTGAATTCAGGTCGAGGCGAAGCGAAGAGATCCGGATTTGGTTCGGGATTCTCGTCAGGTATAAGCGCGGAGAGGCGCCCCAGTTTTTCTCGCGTCTGCTGATGGATCTCAGTCCAATATCTATGCCGCTCGTCGCTGGCTAGCCAACATTCGTATTCGATCCGCTCGCTCGAACTCATAGCCGAGCTTGAACGAGCAAGCCATTCGGCAGCTTGTCGGCTTATGTCGGATTCCGGAACCTCATCTTCTCTCATGGCCCTACTCCACTTCCTGTCTGTAACGACGGAAAAAATCCGTGCACTTGCGAATCCCTATCGCGACCTGATCGGACACCGTACTGGCCGAGACTCCAAGTTCCAGGGCTACTTCTTTCTGAGACATTCCGTAAACTTCATGCAAGGTTATCACTTGGCGACAGCGAGCCGGAAGGGACTGGATGGCCATCTTCAGGATTTCCAGCTCCTGATTCAGGGAAGCCGCTTCCGGTATTTCCGTTACCAGATCTATGACGGATGAAGCCTCCGATTCTTCGAAAGGAATTTTTCGAGAAACCTTGTGGCTCTTAAGATGATCGATCGAGAGATTGCGCGCCGTACGAAAAAGAAATGCCTTGGGAGATCGAATGACGCTCGATTCACGCATTTTCAGGACCCGGAGATAGGCGTCCTGAATAATGTCGTCGACGTTATCGGAATCGGGAAACCGGCTATTCAACCAGGCCCGAAGGGCAGGTTCGTGGGGCAGCACATATGTAGAAAACCAGTTTGCCTGTTCTGGATTCTCAGGGGGCATGAGATCTCAGCGTCTTTCCATAAGGATCAATTTGCAAGGCGATTTAAACCAGGCGAAGTGTCGAAAAACGAACTACCAGAAAATCACATAGAGGATCAAAGTGGCTACCACCACCAGGATGCCGTAAGTCTTGGCTCGTGGCGAACTGGTCAGATCGATCTTGTCGTTAACAGGCATTTCGACGGCTTTTTCCAACGGATGCAGCTTGGTAACCACGAAACCAGTCAAGAGCACGAGCCCCAAGCAGATCGCCATGCGATCAAGAAAAGCCATCTCTATGTCGGAATACCAGAGTCCATTGGAGACGAGTATCGGACCAATAGTCCACTTGAGCAGACCGTAGGCGACAGCGTTTACCACGATGCCAAGCCAGCCAAAATAGCGAGGCGTGCGAGGCGAGAAGAAGCCGAAAATGAATACGCCCAAGATACCTGGCGAGATGAAGCCCTGGAACTCTTGGATGAACTTAAAGATACTGTCGAAACTGTCCAAACTCGGCGCCACGAAGGCTGCAATCAGCACGAAGATTACAACAAAAGTCTGACCGATACGTACCAGCTTCTGCTCTGACTTCTCACCTGTGGCCTTCGCGTAAAGGTCCATGGTCGCTATGGTTGAAGCCGAATTGAGCATGGAAGCTAAAGAGCTGATTACCGCTCCACAAAGCGCCGCCAATACGAACCAGGAGATCAGCGGGAAGGGCTTAACCAAGTTACGCACCAGAACTGGGAAGGCGCTATCGTAGTCGTAGCCCGAAAGCGAGTTGCCCAGCGTGAGGCTCGCATCGCTTTCAAGAGCGGAAGCTGCGAGCTCGTTGATCTTGTTCGCGAGGTCAGTCGGAGCCAGCGCTGCTG
>JANQRT010000020.1 GCA_028284385.1 Opitutaceae bacterium
GGAGCTGCCTAAGGTGGGGTCGGTAACTGGGACTAAGTCGTAACAAGGTAGCCGTACGGGAACGTGCGGCTGGATCACCTCCTTTCTAAGGAGCATTCATGAGAATCAGGAGTGATTACCTGATCTCTAGCTCTTAATTGGTAGCTGGCTGCGTCTCGACCTTTGGTCGAGCCGTTGGAGTTTTCTTCGAAAACTCTTCCCATCCGCACGGATGGACGTTCGGGAGAATTCGTAGAATTCTCCAACGTCTCGCTTCGCGAGACGCCACATTGTTCAGTTGTGAAGGAGTTGCGCGTCGGCTACGCCGACACGAACGAGTTTCTATCGAATCTCGGCCTTCACTAGCGGGAGAATCCTCCGGGATTCTCCATTCTCTTGGGCAAGATCCAAGAGTCGGCTCTTTGAGAACTGCATAGCGAGCACAAATATTGTCTTGGATTCTTGTATCTATCCAAGCTACTAAGGGCCATTGGTGAATGCCTTGGCACTAGGAGTCGATGAAGGACGTGGCAGGCTGCGATAAGCCTCGGGAAGTTGTCAAGCAAGCGTTGAACCGAGGATTTCCGAATGGGGAAACCCAACTGGGGTCATGCCCAGTTACTCCGGTCTGAACACATAGGACCGGTTGAGACAACCAGGGGAATTGAAACATCTCAGTACCCTGAGGAAAAGAAAGCAATAGCGACACCCGGAGTAGCGGCGAGCGAAAGGGGTTGAGCCTAAACCTATGCAGCGTGATAGCCCGGTGGCGTTGCTGTATGGGGGTCGTGGGACCTGATGTCTCTGCTCACCGGAGCAGAGCTCGAGTTACAAAGTCGGCGGTTAGATGAACACAGCTGGAAAGCTGGGCCACAGAGGGTAAGAGCCCCGTAATCGAAAACCGATCGACCTCGAGATTCAGTGTTCCCAAGTATCACGGAGGATATTCCGTGTGAATCTGCGAGAACCACCTCGTAAGGCTAAGTACTACCTAGTGACCGATAGTGAACTAGTACCGTGAGGGAAAGGTGAAAAGCACCCCGGCGAGGGGAGTGAAATAGTACCTGAAACCGATGGCTTACAAGCAGTGGGAGGAAGTCCTTGTGGCTTCTGACCGCCTGCCTTTTGAAGAATGAGCCGGCGAGTTACGGATATGTGGCGAGATTAAAGCGTGAGCTGTAGTCGAAGCGAAAGCGAGTCTTAATAGGGCGCCTAGTCGCATGTCGTAGACCCGAAGCCGAGTGAGCTACCCATGGGCAGGGTGAAGCGAGGGTAAGACCTCGTGGAGGCCCGAACCCACCAAGGTTGAAAACTTGGGGGATGACCTGTGGGTAGGGGTGAAAGGCCAAACAAACTCGGCGATAGCTGGTTCTCCCCGAAATATCTTTAGGGATAGCGTTGTGATTTTCCGTACTGGGGGTAGAGCACTGATTGGACTAGGGGGCCTACAAGCTTACCGAATTCAGTCAAACTCCGAATCTCAGTACGCCAAACACAGCAGTCAGACCGTGTGGGATGAGCTTCACGGTCGCGAGGGCAACAGCCCAGATCGCCAGCTAAGGCCCCTAAGTGTGTGCTAAGTGGGAAACGATGTGGAGTTGCTCAAACAGCCAGGATGTTGGCTT
>JANQRT010000049.1 GCA_028284385.1 Opitutaceae bacterium
CACATCTGGATGCGAAAGTTGGACGAATATGGCAGCTTCTCCTCCAGGCCCAACCAGATAGTCGAAGAAGAGCGATTCTAGATCGGGAATATCCGGAACCTCCTTTCTCCAAAGTTCGACGAAGCCCGCTCCAGTCACCTTTCGCCCGCTTTGCGGCACCAGCTTGCAAGCCACTTGCGCCAGATTACTGCGTCGCGAAGCTACGGATACGCTAATGTTTCGCAGAATGTCTTGCTCGCCCGATTCCTCGATCGCTCGTCTGGCTGCCGCCTGTACAATGAAAGCCACCTCACGCGTTCGATCTACGGGAGTGCCAGTCGGCATTTCGATTTCCCCTTGAATATAGTCGTTTTCGATGGTCGGGTTGAAAGTCACGTTTACGCGTCCGCTCATCGTATAGCCAACAATGACCAGTAGTGAAGCGGCGAATACGGCAATCGTGATGTATCGAAAGCGGATGACTGTGGCCAGGATAGGTTTATAAAAGTTCTCCATGGCTGTATCGAGTTTTAGTCGAAGCCTGGTTTGACTCCGGTCGAAACGCGAGAAGATCGATTCCTTGTGCGGATTCTTGCGAGAGAATGCCAAGTGCGATGGCAGTATCAGAAGCACTTCGACGAGTGAAACTGTGAATACGGCTATGATAACCGCTGGAAGCACATGCAGGAAACGCCCGCTTTCCCCAGGCACGAAGAACAAAGGCAGGAAGGCTATGACGTTCGTGCTCACCGCGAAGACCACAGGCACGGTCATCTCCTTTACTCCCGCTACGGCCGCGTCCATCCGAGACATTCCTTGAGAGATCTTATGAAAAATATCTTCTCCGACCACTACGGCGTCATCCACGACAATGCCTAGCGTTACGATGAAACCGAATACGGAAACCATGTTCACGCTTGCGTCCATTAAGGGCAATAGGATGAGCGATCCGAGTATCGAGACGGGAATGCCGATCGCCGTCCAAAAGGCTACTCGCAATTCAAGCAGGAGCCCTAGCGACAAGAGCACAAGCAGCAAACCAATGGTGCCGTTGAAGCGAAGCAGATTGATTCGTTCTAGGTAGTCTTCGGTCCGATCGTAGCGAATTTCAACGAAAGCGGTTTCAGGAAGGGTTGGCTTGACTTGCTCGATATAACGCTTGACCGCCGCTGCCACTTTTATCGGCGGTTGGCTTTCCGATGCGTAGACCGAAAGGGAGACTGCGGGAAGTCCGTTGTAGTAGGATTCGCGTTGCGTTTCCTCGAAGCCGTCCTCGATCGAGGCGATATCTCCTAACTTGATTTCCGCTCCGGTGTTACTGCTTTTGATCGGAATCTCGCTGAATTCGCTGCCATAGTAGCGCCGTTCAGTCGTCTTCAAAAGAATATCTCCACTAGACGTTTTCATAGTCCCGGCAGGCACATCCAGGGCGAAGCGATCGATGGCTTCGGCGATTTCGCCAAGAGTCAGATCAAGCGAACGCAATTGGGCCTGAGGGACTTCGATGAGAATTTCCGGACGACGTAGTCCTCGAAATGTTACCAGAGCGATTTCCGGTTGGGCTAGCAAGCCGTCTTCAACTTGGCGAGCGAACTGCATCAGGGTGCGTTGATCCATATCGCCTCCAACCGACAGGAAGGCCACGCCTCTCCGTCTACTAGTCCCCAGTGACACGCGCGGCGGTTCGATTTCATCGGGAAAAAGACTGATGCGAGCTACCGCTGCTGTCACTTCCTGCAAGGCTCGATTGCGATCGAAGCCTGGCATGATTTCTACCGATACCGACGCGTTTCCCTCGGAAGCCTCGGAGAGGATGCGATGCGTCAACTCTAGCCCCCGCAACTCTGACTCGATAGGGAGAATAATGGATTGCTCCACTTCTTCCGGACTGGCTCCGCGATACTGCATTTCGACTTCAACAGTGTCGATTTCGTACGTTGGATAAATTTCCTGTCTTATATTTCTGGCTACAACGATACCCACTACAACCACTGCCAGCATTAGCAAATTAGCTGCGACGTGATTCCTAGCAAACCAGGCGATAATCCCAGTTGCATTGGAAGTATCATTAAAGGGATTACGATCCATCTTCCTCCTCCTGGGATGCGAGAGCGAATTCGGGATAGGCGGTCGAGCGCTGAGGCTCCACTTCCATTCCAGGCAGGGCTACTCGCAAGTCGCTCACGACGAGTTCGTCCCCAATGGAAAGGTTATTGGAGACGAGAAGCGTGTCCTTTTCGGTCCAAAGAATCTTCGCCGGCAGTATCTTCAGCAGATTATTGGAGCCGACCACCCACATCTGGTCTCCTTCACGGAGCGCTTCTCTCGGAATGGTCAATGCGTTTTCCAGTTTTCCGGCATCGATTTTCACTTCCACGTAGCTGCCCAAAAGTAGGGGAAAGGCGTTCTCCTTTTCCAGGCCAAGCGGATCTGAAACCGATATCACCAATCGAGCCATTCTGCCGAGCGGGTCTAAGTCGCTTAACAAGCGAATGACCTTTCCATTCCAGACTATTGGCTCACTGTCGCCTGTATCCAGAATTACACGAGCCTTTGCCCCAGGCTTGCCGGCTTGCGGAAAGCTAATCCATTTCAGTTCCGAAAAGGGAACCGTTACCTGTATCCAGAATTCATCGGTTCCGACTAGCTCGCAAATCGTTGAGCTGGGACTGAGCAGCTGGCCTATTTCCACCGACTCCTCGATGACCATGGCGTTGAATGGGGCTTGGATGACGGTTCGTGAAAGCTGGAGCTTGGCGATTTCAATGTCGTTAGTAGCCTTCTGCATCATGGCCTCCGCCCGTCTCAAGTGAGGTTCGCGTAGGACTAGAGAGCGATTGACCTCTTCCATATTCAAGTCTGACTGGAGCTGGTCCCATTCGCGTCGAGCGATCACTTGCCGACCGCTTTCCACTTCTCGCTCGAAGCGGGCTTGCTCGAGATCCGACTGAACTTCGGATAGGGCTAGTTGGTAGTCTTTGGGGTCGATGCGAATCAATTCTTCGCCCTCTTTAACGTGTCCGCCGATGGCGATAGCTTGGTTCTGCTGTATCACTTGACCTGATACCTGCGGTTTGATTTCGACCTTCCTTGCCGGAATGACGCTTCCAAAGGCGCTGACCGAGACCGATCGAGTATGGGGTGACAAGGGAATGGTCTGCACTATTTTGGCCGAACGGGATTCCTCTTCAGGCAACGTTTCCGGACCGGTCCACAAAAGCAGCAAGCTCGTCCCTCCTCCAAAAACGAGGATCAGCAAGATAAGCAGGATGGTGCCAATGGTGGACTTTCTATTCATAGGTTGATGAAAGGAAACGGGGCGGATCGGCAGGCAGGATGGGTCCTCCAAGAGCTCGATGCAAGCTGACGCGCGTACTCAGCACATTCCTTTGGGCGTCGACAATGTCTCGTTCCAGATTCTGAACGATAATCAAGGCTGTGAAAACCGGAAGGTAGTCGGTCAGGCCTTGGCTGAATCGATTGCGAGCCTCGGTCAGCAACCTTCTTGCGGTCTGCAACTGGCCGTCGACCAAGGTGAGTCGTTCCGCGAGTTTGCGTTCTCGAAGGAGTGTCGACTCTACTTCGGTAAGCGCTGCCAGAAACTGGTTCGAATAGTCTGCCAACGCCTCGTCAAGTTGAGCCTTTCGAAGGGAAACTTGGGCGCGACGACTTCCTGCCGCAAAAATCGGAGCAGCCAGGCTTGCGAATGCCGAAGTGATGCTGTCGCCAAAATCTGGATCGCCTTGCCAATCAATTCCTCCGCCAATGCGTAGGGTTGGGAATTGTTGAGCTACCGCTTCCGCAACTCGATGGTCCAAGGCCAGCAAACGCTGTTGAGCTGCCCGCAAATCCGGGCGTCGTTGAAGCAGAGCGGCTGGAATTCCGACTTCGGGAAGCGGTGGGAGCTGGCTAAAACTCGAATCCAAAATCGAGCTACCGGTTCCTGGAGCTTTACCTAAAAGAGCTTCCAAGGTGTAGCGCAGTTCTCCGATTCGGGATTGGGTTTCGGGAACTCGAGCTTTGGTTTCGTCGAGTTGTTCTCGTTGTTGAAGCACGTCGACTATCGACGCTTGTCCTTGGCCAAATCGTCTCGTCATGAGCTCGAGCAAGGACTCATTGGTCTCGATTTGCTCGTTGAGCACTTCGAGTTGGCGCTGCTCGCCTTTTATTTCGAAGTACTGCTCGGCAACGGCGCTGGAAAAGAGCAGCCGAGCATCTAGCCAATCTTGAACCGTAGCCTCTTGCTCAAACAGTCGGGCTTTTCGAGCGGAAGACAAGCGGCCAAGCAGATCCACTTCCCAGCTCAGCAACCCGCCTGCATTGGTGGTCTCTTCACGATCGCGTGTCGATGGGCTTATTGTTTGATCGTCCCATTCGGCCTCGTAGCGTCCGCTAGCGTCCAATGTTGGCAGCAGGCGAGCTCCCGCTTGACGAGCCAGAGCTTGGGCCTGCTCAATCCTAGCCGCAAAGCTCTGCAGACTGAAATTGGACTCCAAGCCTTCCTCGATCAGCTGGTTTAGCGTAGGATCTTCAAAGCTTTCCCACCACGGTTGATTGTTCCATGGCTCCGAAACAGGACGATCCATAGCGTATTCTTGGAATTGAGGCAGAATAGTAACGGCTGGAACGGCAGCCTCCTCTTGAACGCGATGCAAGGAGCATCCGCAGAGATGCATTACCATTATCACTGCTAGCCATCCAACTATCGCTGGTCCGATTTTCATGTCCTCGCTCGGCAATCTGGCTGCTAGCATGCCAGGACATGACCGAAGATCAAGAACGACGAGGGATCTTAATAGAGCCTTAACGCTTCTCTACTCCGCTTCAAGCGGACTAAGCTTAACGGTTCGTGTTATCCTAAATGCCCCTTGGCGAATTGAAGTGGAATATCACAGAATCGATGTATCGAATCTTCTAGGACGCTTTCGCTGCTGAAGCCTGGATTTTGATCTCAGGCGTTGTTCCAATCGAGGAAAACCGAATCGGCAACTACCGTAACCTTTAAGACCCTACGGTAGCTCACTGTGACCGGAACTTCCACTTCGCCGATCGATCCATCGGGATAACGAACGGTTCGGTAGGGACTGGACTGTTCTTCAACCACGTCTTCGCTGACTTTAACTTCCCGGATGACGATGCCATTCGCTCCCATTTTCGCTGCTCGTCGCTGCAGACTGTAAACGAGATTATAAGTGATGTTGTCAATGGCCTGGCGTTGGTTGTTGGAAGCCGTGTCGCTCAGTTCCATGGTGGCTATCTGCTCGAAAGCGGTGGGGATCTCCATGTCGGGAATCCAGTCGATCAACCCAGCAGGATTCTGATAGATATCCACGGAGGAGGGATCTACTGGGTTCCGTAGCTGCCCCGTGACCTGGGTTGTTCCAGAGTCCGTTGTGGTGCAGCCCTGGACGAGAAAGTAGATAACTAGAACGAAAACCCAGGTCGGCCATTTCGCGTTTTCGATTCTCGTTTGCCTACTCCTCATCTTCATACCCATACCTTCGGAAAAAACAAACTACGTCAGCCCAGTCTTGAGGTCAAACGCGAACGTTCCTGCCAATACCGACTCTTGAAAACAAAAAGCCAGCTCCCTTCCCAGAGCTGGCTTTGTTTTCCTCCTCCTTGTGGCTATAAATTGAACATGGCCTTGATGCCTTCGACATACTCTTCGTCCGTGACCTGCTTTCGGTTGGCCAGCATGGTTTTGGCATCCTCTCCTGCCAAGTAGCGGATCGTATCCGTACTATCGGTAGCTGCTTCGTAAATTACTTCAGCCACTAGCGAAGCCGGTGATGCGTTTTCCAAGATCTGGCCAAAACTCGACATCAGGTTCCCGGTTATTTTCTGATATTCGGCAATCGATTCATCGTTTCGGAAATCGAAGGACCTGCCTGCGAAATCGGTTTCGATGGCTCCGGGTTCGACAATCTTAATCTTGGCTCCGATTTGACTAAACTCGTAGCTCAAGGACTCGCTGATGCCTTCCACCGCGAATTTAGTTCCATGGTACAATGCTCCGAGAGGGAAGGTTACCTTGCCGCCGATAGATGAAATGTTGATCAGCACGCCATCCCGGTTCTGACGAAAATGGGGTAGGGCTTCTCTGGTTACATCGATCAGACCGATCACATTAGTATCGAATTGCCGAACGATGTTTTCGCGAGGAAAGGTTTCCAACGGTCCATAAGCCCCGTAGCCGGCATTGTTTACCACGACATCAATCTTACCGAACTTCTCGATTCCCGCTTGGAAGGCGGCCTTTATGGAATCTAGGTCTAGCACATCCAGCTTGGTAACGAGAATATTATCTTTTCCTGTCAGCTCCGTTTCCTTTTCGGGAGTTCTCATAGTAGCTACGACGTTCCATCCCTTGTCGCTGAAAAACGTGGCGGTCGCTTTGCCGATGCCCGTGCTCGATCCTGTTATCAGTACTGTTTTCATTTTCTTTTTTCCTTGTTTTCGATTGTTAAACTTGCTCCTCAAATTTTACAAAATTACGTTTTATGTAAAATCGTAAGCTAACTTGACAACTTTACATATTTCGTCAAGTGTAAAGTAATGGAAATTGATCGCAGATCGAAAATCCTGGAAATCGCCATGGATCTTTTCATCCATCATGGCTACAAAAAGGTGACCTTGGCCGATATCGCGTCCGAGGTCGGGGTCTCTCGTCCGACCTTGTATCAGGCTTTTCCCAACAAGGAGGAAATCTTCAAGGCGATCATCGAAAAATTCCATAAAACCTCCATCGATAACATTGAAAAGCGTCGCAACGCCGATGCTTCGATCGGGGACCAGCTTCTCGATGCCATCGACATCTGGACGGTCCAGCCCTACAAGCTGATTCAAAGCTCTCCGAAAGCGGAGGAATTCCAAGATTCCACGCTGGGCTTTGCCAAGGCGACTGTCGACCAGGCCTACGTCGCGTTCGAGGCTCTGGTCCGTGACATTCTCAACTCTGGCAAACCCTCTCCGGCCGTTAGCAACGCTGAACTAGCCCATTTTATAGCGGTTTCGCTTCGAGGCTACAAAGCTCAAGCGAAAAACATTCGCGAGCTCAAGGCCCTGGTACGCACTCTGGTAGCTTTGGTCATAGCCTGATATGCGATTCCTGACGGCATCAGGGTCCTCGGAGGCTGATTCTTCAAGATGCTAACCTCTACCTGAATTCGTATTCATTTTCAGGATAGCATGTTTTTGATTTAAATCGAGAGCTGGGATCGCTCATATTCATAAAGTCAAGTCAGGTCCTGGAAGAAGGAGGCTGACTGATGGATTCGTTTCTGGACATCAACCGATTTCTGACTGAAACTGAAGGAAACTTCTAATCGGATTTCATATGAAACGGATGCTATCCCTCGCCTTTGTTTTTTCTATGGTTGGCTCCCTCTTTTCCTCCGAGCGACCCAACATTCTTTGGATAACCAGCGAAGACAATAGCTACTATTATGTTGGCTGTTATGGGAACGATCAGGCCATGACGCCGAACATCGACCGTCTCGCTCGAGAAGGAAACCGGTTTCTGCACGCTTATTCCAATGCCCCGGTTTGCGCGGTTGCGCGCAGCACTTTGATAACAGGAGCCTACGCGGTCACCCAGGGCACGCAGCATATGCGAAGTCGGTATCCAATACCCAAACACATTCGAACGTATGTCGATTTTCTACGCGAAGCTGGCTACTATTGCTCTAACAACTGGAAGACCGACTACAATTTCGAAGGCGACGATAAAAGATTCTGGGACGATTGTTCGAGAACCGCCCACTATCGAAATCGGGCTGAAGGGCAGCCTTTCTTTAGCATCTTCAATTTCAACCGAACCCACGAAAGTTCGGTTTTCCCAGCTAGAGTCGCCATGCATAGGGAGAACGGTCTCGCGCCATCTGAAAACAGGGTCGATCCGAATGAAATCGCCGTTCCGCCTCTGTATCCAGATAATGAAGCCACTCGGCAAGATCTTGCCAACTACTACGATTCTCTGACCAGCATGGATCAGCAGGTCGGTGCGGTGCTGGAAGAGCTTGAACGTGAGGGACTGGCCGACGATACAATCATCTTTTATTACAGTGACCATGGTGGCGTTTTGCCTCGCTCCAAGCGTTACGTTTACGATACGGGCACTCACGTTCCCTTCATCGTATATTTTCCTGAAAAATGGCGGAGCCTTGCTCCTGGCGAACAGGGAGAGGCTATCGAGGAAGTGGTAAGTTTCGTCGATTTCGCGCCTACGTTACTGGCATTGGCAGGTATCCAGAAACCGGATTACATGCAGGGTCGCGTTTTGTTTGGATTCGAGCGTGAAGAAACTGAGGATCCCTACGTCTTCCTGTATGGAGATCGCTTTGACGAAACCTATAAACTGAATCGAGCCCTTACGGATGGCCGTTTTCGCTACATCCGTAACTTCATGCCTCTTCAGACCGGGGCTCTGCAAAATGCCTACCCTTACAACATTGCCTCATGGCTTGCCTTTAAAGCTGCGGCGGAGTCGAATCAGCTAAACGATGCCCAAGCGCGACTCTGGAAAGTCACTCAGCCTATCGAAGAACTCTACGATACGGAAGCTGACCCTTGGGAGCTAAACAATTTGGCTGAAGAACCTCGCCATCAAAGTCGACTCCTGGAAATGAGAGCCGCTTTGAAACGCAAGATGATAGAAACGCATGATCTTGGACTCATTCCCGAACCCATGTGGAGTTCGCTCAGCCCCGGATCCCCGATTTTCGAATACGCTCGTAGTTCGGACTACGATCACGAAGCGGTCGTGGAATTGGCCTTCCAGTCGGGTGAGACGAAAAAGGCTAGCCAAGGAGTCTTTGTCAGCGCGTTGGATGATCAAAGCCCAATTATTCGCTATTGGGGCCTCATGGGCCTGGCTAATTTGCAGGATCATGGAATCAGAGATCCGCTTAAAAACGTTTCACTTAGCCCTGATCCAGAGACTGCCAATCGCGTTCTGATTGGGTGGATACAAGCCAGAGCAGGCCAGGAAAAGGGAATCGCTACCGTTGCCAAAGAAGCGATGGCCAGCTCTGACGATCCTGTGTTGGCCTACGCCTTGAATATCCTTCGTTTGCTCGATGCTGTTGATAGCATCCCTATGGATTGGTATGAGGCTATTGCCGCGGGACCTGACGAGCTCGACAGCGCTAAGCGGCTGGCCAGAAAGGCAATCTCCGGCAATGATGTGGTCAGCTATCGCTAGAATTCCCGAAGCTTCGTGGCGCGCCAAGCGTACGAGATTTCACTGGAGTATCTTCTTTAAACGAACAAAACGAGTACTCTCATCAAGGCCAATGCTCGTTGTCGATACAATCCCCTTGGCTTCAAATGGGTTCTGCGAGGCATCCCACTCGAGAGCGAGATCGGAGCTAAATTCAAGCTGATATTCGTTTCCCGGATGCGTTGACCATTGCACGCTAAGAGCTCCCTCGTCCCTTAGTAATTGGATTTCCAATACTTCGAGCTCGTTATTCGGTTCGTAGAAAAGCAGTCGAGCGGTTTTTGCCGGCATGGTGATTTCGCTAATGATAGCTCCTTCCGCCATTGGGTCTAGGTAGCGTTGGCCCAAGTTGATCGATTGCTGGGTCTCATGTGGATTTACGAGAACAACGCCATACTCGAAGCGCCGTTGAAAAATGTGGCTATCCGGTAGTCGATATCCCAGTACGTCGCTCGAAATTCGGGTTTCTGCCGGTCGGCCCATTTGCCATTGGAAGAATTCTGGAAGTTCCACACTCTTGGAGCCATCTGGTCCCACTAGGGGAGTAAAGCCGACTTGGGTATAGATGCTGTCGTCGTCTTCGACTCTCACAGCGATAAGATAGCTTGCGTATCCAAAAAGCAATACTTGATGTCGAAACGCCTCAGACTCTGCGGAGAACTGCCGGTTGTCTACCCCGCCGTCCAGTATCAGCGGTCTCGCCGCATAGCGTTGTTCGCCCATGAACATCGTCGATTGCGTTCGTTCAATCCAGCTATCATAGTCCGTCCAGCTGAAGACTTTGCCGGATTCTCCTCCCGAGCCATAGCCGCCTACATGGTTTTCCTGGGCGAAGCCGTCCACGGGGCGCGGTTTGCGAGCGTTCGGCTTTAGTAGTTCGAGTCGATCGCTGTTTTCGCCAGTAGGGTGGAGCACGTTGTTGCCCCAGATAATGGGATACACCCCTCGACGAGCCAGAAACTCCGTCTGCATGAAATGAACGCCGTCATTCGCTCCAAGTGAAAATTCCTGAACCGTCAGAGCTGTGTCATCGATGATATCCCACCTTCTCGAAGTGGATACGCCTCCGCCATCCATGCGGTTGGAAGATAGATTCCCGTCCAGAATATCGATCCACACGCCCCCTCTTCCGCGACTGTCATGTTCTCGCAAAAGGCGATTCAGAATATCGATCCAGCGAATACGTGTTGTCGGATTCGTCCGGTAGTCGAACTGGACGGTTCCTCCCGGTTGTGGATCCGTTCCGTAGACGGGAACGGCCACTGCTGAGCCAGCGGAATGCGCTTTTGCCGTTGTGCCATCCCATCCACGTGTCACGGTTAAGGCATTGCCGGCCACGTTTTCGATCCGCATGAACTCGCCACCAATCACTACCCAGGTGACGTGGAGGAAAGTGTTGCCCGAGAAGCTGCCTGATACGGCGCCTGCCGGAGCAGTGCTAGCGAAAACACTACCGTTCGTATCCGTAACTTGTATACTTGTTGCATTCGCGGAGATGCCTGCGGCCAGATTGGCGTAGCGGTAGTACAGAAACTCGTCTTTGAAGAGTCGCTCGATCTCCTCGTCGCTGAACTCTCGGTTAGGGTCTTCGAGATCGAGAAAGTTCACATTCCTCACCCGCCAATTTCCGACATAGGGGACCAGTTCGAAATCCGGGTTGATAGCTCGAATGGTCGCCATTTGCTCGGCAGTCCAATTTGGATTTCCATAGCACGCATTGAAGTTTCGAGCGATTAGCTCCAAGTCCGCTTGCGAATAGACGGGATCTGGACCCTGCTCACCCATGTAGAGCGGATAAGGCGAATCGTTCTCGCCGTACCTGGCCACAAACTGGTCGTTTAAAGGCTGAGACTGGGCGATACTCGCTAATAAAACAACCGGCAGACAACACCTGTAAATTATCCACATATTCCTTAATGCCAGGAGCTTCAGGCTATCGTTTATTCCTTTCAATTACAATGATAGCCCCAATGCCCACTCTTAACCCATTAAACGCGATACGCTTCCCGGGACTATGGACTGTAGCTTCTTTTATCGCCTGTTCTTCCTCGCATTTTGCGACGGGAACGGGTGACTGTCTGCGATGGCGATCATCTGAGCGAGAACCTTTGGTTTCGAGTCGGCAATATTCACCGTCTCGAGCGGATCCTTCTTATAATCATAGAGCTCGTAGATGGGCTCTTCTTCGCCTCCCATATCCACCCAGCGAACCATTCGATAACGCTCGGTGCGGAATGCCTGACCAACTTTATTGTTATTTCTTGGAAACGCATGGTAAGCATGATCGCGTACCCGTTTTTGGGGGTCGCGAAGAACAGGTACGAGGCTTAGGCCGTCAATCGGCTGCGGAACGTCAGGAGAGGGCAAGCCTGCCAGTTCTGCCAGGGTCGGATAGATGTCGACCGTTTCCGCGAGCTGCTTGGTGGAGCTGCCCGGCTTAGCCACGCCGGGCGCGACGAAGAGGAAGGGAATGCGGTTGGCTTGCTCATAGTTGTCGTGCTTGGTCCAGGAACCGTGGTCGCCTAAGTGCCAGCCATGATCGCCCCATAAAACGACGATGGTGTTGTCGTCGAGTTCCAGTCGTTCGAACTCATCGATGACTCGTCCGATCTGGGCATCGACGTAGGATACGGACGCGTAGTAGCCATGAATGACGTAGCGCTTCATCTCTTCGGAGACGGGACCTTCTTCGGGAAACGGCTTGTAGTTGGCCATCTCTCCTCTTCCTTTCACAGCGAAAGCCGGCGCTCCTTTGGGGTGCTCCTCGTATTCAGGCAAAGGGAGTTTGCTTCTGTCGTACATATCCCAATACAGTTTCGGAACGGAAAAGGGCAGGTGAGGCCGTGCGAATCCAACTGCCATGAAGAAAGGTTTAGCCGACTCTTTCTTCAATTTTCTCATCCTGTTGATGGCGTGGACAGCGATACGTCCGTCGGCATAAGCTTCATCTGTCACGTCGGGCGCCTCGCCAATGGCGCCCCGTGGAAACTCTCTAATTGGCGACAAGCCCTCCAAATGCATCCGAGTATTCTGGAACATAATCTCCTCTCGGGTCAGCTCGCGACCGGTGCTTTCCGGAACGATGTATTCGATGACTTTGGCTTTGCGATGCGGAATGGACCAGGAGGCCTCATCATTGGTATTGCCATGGCCAATATGATAAACTTTGCCCATCGACTCGGCGTGGTAGCCATGGTTCATGAAGTGCTGCGAAAGCGTCACCGCGTCTGGATAGACCTCGCGAAACTCTGTGCCAAAACTGTAGAAGCCTGTAGTCGTGGAACGGGCGCCGAGCATAAGGTTGTAGCGCGAGGCCATGCATACCGCTTGATTACAGTACGCTAGATCGAAGCGGATGCCCTTGCTGGCTAAGCGATCGATATTGGGAGAAATGGCGTGCTCATCGCCGTAAGAGCCTAAGGCCGGCTTCAGATCATCTACTAGGATGAGGAGAACATTAGGTTTGTCTTTAGCCGTAGCAGACAAACAGGAGCCTACAGCTACTGCCAAGGCAGCGGCTAGGTGGGCGAGCTTCTTTATCTCAAACATTTTCATTCGAATTTCGTTCTTTTCTGGTGTTCTCAATTAAAGGTGACGAGCTCAAGATCAAGCAAAGTATACTTTCTTAAAATGCTCTGGTCGGGTTCACTGTATCCACGTCTTGGCGCGATCGGATTTATTTCGATCGCCAGAAGATTTTTTTCCGCCTTAAGCGCCATTCTAGCTTCTTTATGAAGCACGAAAGCGGTCGCAGGAATCACCTCCGGCTCTTCGTGTCCACCGAATACTTGATTGGACAGTTTCTTGACGAGTTTTCCGTTTAGATAAACCGTTATCTCTCCATGGCCGACGAGGCGAAGAGCAATTTCCTCTTTCAGATCGCCTGCTAGATCGAATCGAGCTCTAAGGAAAGCGCGTCGCCCATCATCTTCTCCCAGCAGGCTTTCATTCGCTGAAATGTCATTACCCATTGCAAAGGACTTCCAATCCGAGTCATCGAATTCGCTGGCTAGCCATCCTACCGGAGCCTTGCCGGTAGCGTATCGAATTCCCGAATGCTCATCATCGAATATCGTATCCTCATCGAAACTACGATAGAGGCGATCATGCAACGTCTTTAGCTGTTCGGAAGGGATCTTCTTCACTTTGCGATCGTATGTCAGCCATCCATTACATTCGTGCTCGACGTCCGAGATCTGCGTGTAGACCGCTCCATTGCATCCGTATTTCTGGAGCAACGACAGTTGCTTAATGAAAGGTGTATAGCGTTCGAGCCAATGAGCTCCATCGCGATAAGTCTCTCGCCGATTGTCATTCACCGGCTCGTCCTTGATAGTCTCAGGCTTGGCACTCGGCCAGAGATGGCCATCAAGGTAAACGTTGTGGCCGCCTAGTTCGCCGATCAAAGCCGCCCGGCCGTTCAGGCCTTTGCCAACCATAACGGTAGGGGAAAAGCGATAGTCGTGCATGTCGTGGATGTCCCCCACACCGAAATCCGTCCAGCCGCTGGCATTGCTTACGAGTCGTGTCGGATCGTATTCACCAACCCACTTCACGTTTTCGGGGGTATCGAACTGGCTCCAGGCCTCGTTGAAAACGATCCACATGACGACGGATGGGCTGCTGAACAAGGCATCCATCATCTCGCGCTGCTCTTGCTTCCATTGAGCCGCCGCCGCTTCCGTGATATTCGGTTCGAACTTTCGCATGCAGACGAAGTCCTGCCAGACCAACAGACCCAGACGGTCGCAGTGATGGTACCAGCGTCGCGGATGCGTCTTGATGTGCACGCGCACCATATTGCAGCCGATCTCCTTCAAGTACTCGAGATCGTAGACCGTGGCAGCGTCGCTCGGGGGTGTCAGGGCGCTATCCGGCCAATAGCCCTGATCTAGGGGACCGTATTGAAAAATTGGATTGCCGTTTAGCAAAATTCGCTCGTTGCCCAAAGCGTCTGAGGCTCGAGAAATTTCTCGCATTCCGGCATAGCTGCGAACGGTATCCAATGTTTCATTCCCTTGGATCAATCGCGCTTCAATGTCGTAGAGAAAAGGATCCTCTGGGCTCCAAAGCCGAGGGTTTTCTATAGCGATGCTCAACGAATCGCCAGTCACTCCCGAGGCCGTTGCAATCTCCTTTCCTTCACTTGAAACGACGACCGTTACGATCGCGTCGCCTTTAAGCTCGCCCTCAACGATGGGATCGAACAGGAGCGAATTATTGGATAAGTCGGGAGTAGTCTTTAAGCTATCGATACGGACTGGCGAAACAGATTCCATCCAGACTGTTTGGTAGATACCCGAGTTCGGCGTGTAGCGAAAACCTATCCGGTTTTCGACTAGAGCTTGCTTGCCGATCGACTGGTCTCCCATATTGCAAGGATCCCAAACCGCTACCGTTAGCTCGCGCTCGGCGCCTTCCTTAAGCGCATCGGAGACATCGATGCTGAAAGGAGCGTAGCCTCCCTTGTGCTCGCCTACGCGTAATCCGTCGATGAATACAATCGCATGCCAGTCTACAGCCTCGAAATTGAGAAGAACTCCTCTCCCATTCCAATTGGAGGGCTTCTCGATCGTTCGGCGATACCAAAGAATCTGGCCGGGACGAAGCGTATTGCCGACTCCTGAAAGTCCTGTTTCTGGAGAAAAGGGAACCAGAATCTTCCCATCCCAAGATTCCGGCGGTTCGGGATCGCCTTTCAAGAACGGATCGTCAATCGCGTTTTGCAACCGGCCCTTCTTCCAATGGCCTTCCTTGCCGATAATGGCGTAATCCCACAATCCATTGAGATTGAGCCACTGTTCACGTTGGAACTGTGGTCGCGGATATTCTTGATGAACATTTTCCGGATCGATGGCCTCGCCCCAAACGGTGTTGAGAGGAGAGTCGACGGGTTTCCAGTCAGTTGCAGCGTGGGTGGTTGTCATAACTAGGAATTCAAGGAGGTTGGATCTTAGTCCGACCAAAGTTAGTTTGATTAAGTTTTCTCTTTCAAGAGTACGTTGCTGGTTGGATTAAAGTCTAACTTCCTTCTCAGTCATGCTCATGCGGCATCCAGTCGGATGTAATTCCCTTAGCCTTACGAGCATTCTCTATTTCCTTCCATGGAACGGCTCCCACTCGATTGGCCCAGGCTTGGTACTTGGAGAGCAGATCATCCCTAATTGCCCGTTTCGACTCTGAAAGATCATTCATCTCCGCTCGATCTTCATCGATCTGGTAAAGCTCCCATTCGGTCCGGTCCCAGCGCTTGACGAGCTTCCAGTCCCCTTCACGGTAAGCGCAGTTGCCTTCGTGTTCCCATACCAGGGGTGGACGGGGAAGCCCTCCCGTTTCTGACTTGAAAGTTTCAGTAAGACTGGTCCCTTCGTACGGCGCGATGGGCATGCCTTCTCGCTCTTCCGGCCATTCCGCTTTTGCGACATCAATGATCGTCGCCATGATGTCCGGCAGCTGTCCTGTCTGCCTGCGGATTTCTCCTGCCGCTGCAATGCCCTTTGGCCAATGGAGGATCAACGGCGTTGCGATGCCTCCTTCGTGTACGAAGTGCTTGTATTCACGAAATGGAGCGTTCGATAGGTTCGCCCAACCTACACCATAACTCTGAAAGGTCGTCTCGTCGCCTGGCATGATGTCTGGGTCATTGCCATGCAACATCGGTCTTCCATCTCGAGTGACTTGTCGGGATGTTCGAGACTTCATGAAATTCTCGCCAGCCGGCGTTTCATAGGGGTATAGAATTCCGAACAGTTCCTCAGCGCAGGCTCCATTGTCCGACAGAAACATGACGAGCGTGTTATCCAGTTCGCCTGCCGTTTCGATGGTATCCAGTATGCGTCCGATCCCCTGATCCATCGAATCGACTTGCGCCGCATAGACTTCCATTCTGCGTTCTTGCCAGGCCTTGTTGGGAAGCTCTTCCCAAGGAGGCTGCGTCGAGTCGCGTTTCGTTAGCTGGGTATCCGAAGAGACAATACCCATTTCCTTCATGCGTTCCAGTCTTGTTTCTCTCAATTCGTCCCAGCCAGCTGAAAAACGTCCACGATATTTTTCGATATCCTTGGGGCGGGCTTGCAGAGGCCAATGCGGAGCGGTATAGGAGGCGAAGAGGAAGAAAGGCTGTTCCTTACGGTCAGCGCTGTGTTCCTTTATAAACTCGCAGGCTCGATCCGAGATATCGTCCGTGAAGTAGTAGTCAGGATCGGCAGGGGGCTCTATGCTCGTGTTGTCTCGAGTCAGGGTGGGAGGGTCGAAGAAGTTCGCCGCTCCTGCAGTTATGCCATAGAATCGATCGAAACCGCGCCCGCAAGGCCAGTTAGAGCAATCGCCCTCCGTATCCTTAAGCTGCTTACACACATGCCATTTCCCCGAAAGGTAGCTCTGGTAGCCTGCCTCTCGAAGGACTTCCGCTATGGTCACGCACTTTTTCGATAACTCTCCTCGATAGCCGTCGATGTCGTCCTCGAAATGAGCCATGTGCCCCATGTCGACCTGGTGCGGATGCATTCCGGTGAGTAAGCTCGCTCGGGTAGGACAGCAGCGAGCTGTATTGTAAAACTGGGTATATCGCAATCCATGCTTCGCCAGGCGATCCAGATTGGGTGTCTCGATTTCGCCTCCATAGCATCCAATGTCGGAATAACCCATGTCGTCCGCGAGGATCAGTAGAATATTCGGCTTGTCCTGAGTTTGTCGAAGTGGCTGAGACATGTTGGTGGTAGATGAATTTGTCATATCGTGTAATGCGAGTCAGGGTCAGCTCAATGAAAATTACGGAGGTTGGATTTTAGTCCTACCTTCTTGTTAGTTTTCAGAACTCTCCGATCTCAATCTCTCTATTTGGACGGACTAAAGTCCATCCTCCTTTCTCTTCAGATCGCTACGAGACTCCCCGCCGCGCTCTCCTTCACTGGGGTTACGGGTTACTCCCAAAACTTCCGTTTCCTTGCCAAGGTCTCCTTGCTGCTGCATCCAGCCTTGCAGTTCTGTGAACAAGCGTTCTTGAACTTCTGCCAACTCAGCCTTTCCGGCCAGGTTTTCGAGTTCCCAAGGATCCTTCTCATAGTCGTAAAGCTCGAATTCCGGTCGATTCCGGTAGGATTGTATGCGGGATGCGGCAAACGCGTTTCCGTTTTCGACAGCGTGTAACCAGGATTTGAATGCGGGGTTTCGCTCGACGGTGCGATTGAAATAGGTTTCTTCATGATGAAGATTCCAAATGAGCCGGTACCGCTTGTCCCGCACACTCCTTGTCCCATAGGGACCAGTATCTGGGCGGGGAATGTCGATCGGTCCAGTCACTGCTCCATGTGGCGTCTTGACGCTGGTTTGCACGCCGTAAACGTAGGGACTTTCGACATGGCCTTCGCCAGTGAGTTCTGGAAGCATGTTTTTGCCGTCGAAATCGAAGAAGCTCTTTGGATCGCCATTCGCTGCCGCAATCACTGTTGGCGCGATGTCCACATACTGCAGCATAGTTGTATTTCGTGTATTCGATTTTATCCTACCTGGCCATCGGAAGATCGCTGCCGAGCGAAGCCCCATTTCATTGCAAGTCCACTTGCAGAAAGGCAACTGCGATCCTTGCTCGCTCAGGTAGATAACGATGGTCTCTTCCGCTTCGCCGCTTTTTCGCAGAGCTTCCAAGCAATAACCGAGTTGATCGTCCATGTATTCGATTTCCGCATAATAATGAGTCATCCAATTTCGCGTTTCCGGCGTATCGACGAGATAAGGAGGAATCCAGATGTCTTCCGGAGAGTACTTGCTGGCATCGCCGCGATTCCATGGCGTGTGACTTTGGTTTGTGGCTACGACCAGGCACCAAGGACGGTCTTTGCTCTCCTTCATGAACGTGTCTACTTTCTCGAGCTCGAGATCAACCCCATTGCCATTATCGTGATGCCGTCCTCCAAGCCATTCGAAATTGAAACTCTTCCACGGCGCCTCGTGCGACTTGCCTAATTGGGCCACGCGATAGCCCATTGCGCCGAGATAGTCGGGCAGGCTTTTCACCCAATCATAAGCGCGTCCATGATTTGGATACCCGCCATTGCGCACTGGATGAATACCCGAATACAGACTCATCCGCGTCGGGGCGCACATGGGCGCGGAATTGAAGGCGTATTCGAAGGTCATGCCCTCGGCCGCCAGCTGATCGAGATGGGGCGTCTCTACCGCATTGTTCCCGTAAGGACCGAGATCATGCCAAGAAAGGTCGTCGGCGAGAAAGAGTAGAATATTGGGCTTAGCGTCAGCGGCTGCTAACCAGAATGAGCAGAAGCAATAAAGAATATACGACCGTACAACCTGAGTCAAAAATGGCGTCATTCGATCTTCCATTTATTGGGAGGGACAAAGCCTTCTCTGTCCTCTCGAAAACGAACGACTTGGTTTTCGAGCTTAAGGGCTGCAAATTCCTCGATTTCCGTCACAAGCGTATCCATTTTTTATTTCTTTTGTTTGATACATCTCTCTCTTCATTGGGATCGTCGCTTCCATGAAAACCGAGGTCCGCGTATCCTAGGTCGTCCGCCACAATGATGACTATTTTTGGTCGGTCCTGAGAATGTCGAAGGAGCTTCGAATCTTCGGCGACAACCGAGTTGAAAAACAGGAATGTAGTGAAAAACGAGAGACGCAGTATTGAATCATGCCCGATGCCGTCAGGCATTGTCGTCCTGCATGTGCATGGCGTGACGCGCGAAAGTCCATCTTCCTTAGAACTTCTGGGCTTCCTCGGGGCCAGGATTGGCGTAGGCAGGGTCCTTGGCCCTAATGTAGATCTCGCCATTCTCCAGAACACGTACGTCTAGCGGTACAATGGTCACTCCTTGCTCATTAATAGTGTAGGCATTGTCGCCCACCCATGGCTGTAGGGCGTCTTCGCGAGAAATCGGTTCTACATTGCTATTGTAGAAAGCAGTGCACCACCAGCGGCCTTGTTTATCTTGAAACGGCGTCCCGTGTCCAAGAAAGCGCCCGGCGAATTTTCGGGGGCCGTAGGGACCGGTGATTTTCTCGGCCACGCAATAGTACATGTTATAAGTTCCTTGCCTCATCCCATCCGTAGACCAGGCGGTGCCGAAGTGAACGTATTTGCCGCCTATCTTGCGTATGGTAGCGCCTTCGTGGCCGATGCGACTTGTCATCTGGCCTGGCCTGCGCGGGTCAGGGCGTGTACCCGACGGGTCAATACGAATTGGTTCGGCTGAAAATCCAGAAAGGTCGGGCTTTATCGGGGCAACGAAGGTGTTTCCCCAAAGCAGGTAATGCGTTCCATCATCGTCGGTGAAGATAGAGGGATCGTGCTTGCGTTGCATGGTCGTGCTCATGGGATGGCTGAAGGGGCCGGTAAGGGTGTCTCGATTGGCGATCGCGAAATTAGCGCCTCCCCTGACGGGACCCGGCGAGGTGTGGACGTAAACCCATTTGCCGTCAACCCGGTGAAGCTCGGGCGCCCAAAGATGCCAGTGCGTTGTGTCCTCTTCTTCGAAAGCCTCTGGCTCTTTTTCAGTCCAGTAGCCCATCTCGAGATTGAAAGGTTCACCGAGGTACTCCCATTCGACGAGATCCGCGCTTCGCCAAAGACGGATATGTTGACCGACGATACTGATGCGGGCTTTCTCCTGATTAATGGCGTTGGTGAGGCCAGCGTTGTAATAATCGGTCTTTTCTCGCGGATCGTCGCGATTGGGCGTGGTGCCGGTAAGATAGAAATAGCCATCATGCAGGATGATGTAGGGATCGCGCATCCAGCCGTCTTTGATATGAAGAGCGCGATCATGGCTTTCCAAGCCGGCTCGGATTTCTTCAGGAGGCATGGCTCCTCGAGTCGTTATCTGAGTCATAAAAATCGTTAGGGAAAATAAGAACGAAAGAGTCTTCATAAGTGCCGGGAAAATGAAAGATGAATTGTTGTCTTAGCTGAGCCTAATAGAGCATACCATAGGATATTCGGTAAATTCTTTTGTGATTTTTGGAAGTATCTTTCTTTGGTTTGAAGAACGCAATGCCATGCTAGATTTGAATTTCGGTATGGAAAATCTGGTAACCTTGGGTGAAAAACCCAATCGATATGATCTGAAATGCCAGGCCGAATTTTAACACAAGCCTGTTATGTCCAAGAACTAAGGGCGCCAATACCTTGACGCCCTTGCGGATCAATAAAAAAGGTTCGTCTACTGAAAACAGTTCTGGTCTAGAATCTAAGCTTGGCCGAGAGGGTGTATCGAGTTGGGAATGCTGGCCGAGCCCGGTACAGCTGTCCATCCGGGTTGATGCGAATGCTTATGAAGTCGTTTTCCTGAAGGAGATCCTGAGCATTTAGTTGTAGCGCAAGCGTCTGCTTGCCATTGCCAAACCAATTCACTTTTGTCTGATAGCCGATCAGCAGGTCTAGCTCGCGTAGGGTTTCGCCTTCGAAAAGCTCGCCAGCGAGGGAGGCTCCTATAATGGGAGAGCTGGAATATTTGTATCCACCTCCTATATACAATCCTTTCGCGCGGCCATCATTAAAGGTATAGCGTGTGAAAATACGAGCTTGGAAATCGCGACTGCCCAGAGAGTCGACTCCTTCCACCGCCGTGATCGTATTCAGCCAATCGTTAAAATCGACAAGCTCTTCCGCGATAGTGATTGCGTTTTCGGTCACTAGATTCTGGTCGTAGCCTTGCCATTGAGGTAGCAAAACTTCCATAGTGGCTTTCGAAGCTTTCGCGATGTTCGACTCCACGGACTGAGATTTCGTGAAGTTTGCAGTAATACGCCAATTCTCGCTCGGGTTGGCCCCGATCATGAATTCGTATCCATCCGTGACTCGGTCCAAGACGTCCCAGGAACTGCCGGAGACGCGACGTGCATCGGCTTCGGCGTCCGTGAGCCCGCCTGCCGCAGCGACAGCGTCTAGAATGCGATCGTTGCGATCGCCCACCTCTCCTCCGGCGCCGAGAGCCTTACCTTCGTCGACCATGGTTGTATCGAAATATGTGAGACGGGCGTACACCTTGTCTCGAAACAGATTTAGCATCATGCCAACGTCCTTGCCTTGGCCTCTCACTATTGGGAAGAGACGATCGTCGGGCAGGATCGATCCTCCGCCGGGGAGATTGAAGTTTTCCGAATCGTTGTAGAGAAGGCTCAGCCAATTGGTAGGTTTCCCGACGACTCCCCAGGAAAAGCTATCGGCAGTAATATCGTCCCCAGGCGTCTGGGCTTCCTCGAGCGTATAGCGTCCTCCACTATCGCGGGGTCCTCTGCCTGCGCTGAAATTCACTACTGCATCGGACCGCCATCCGTAAGTAGCTACCAGGCGGTCTTTAAAAAAGTAGCTTTGCCCTGAGAATTGATAGGAATCGAGTTCTTGCGTATCGAAGTTTGGATTACGGAAGACCCATTCCGTGTTAAACGTTCGCGGAGCGTCTCCTTCATTCACGATTATCGTAACGGTGTCCGGCAACCTCGTTAGGGGAGCCTGGGCCCATTGGCTCGCATCATTTTCGTTCGGTATATAGGTTCGAAAGTAGACTCGGTTACGAGCGTTTTCCGCGTTCCTATTGAATGGAGCTCCCTCCATCACCAAGTCGGATACAATGAAAATCTCATCCGTTTCCTTCCTCGACCAAAGTCCGGCAAAGCTGTGGCGGCCTAGGCGTTCGCCTAGTTCGAAAGAATAGCTCGCTACCGCGCGCAAGGTGTCCTGTTCGTCGTCGAATCGGCGTTGCGTCCAGGTATTCTCGATGTAGAGCATCCCGGCGTAAGGATTCGGCGCCCCATCGCGGAACGTCTCGGCTGGTTCTCCATAGATGTTGTTCACATGTTGAGAGGCGTCGTTAATGAGCTGTTCTTGACGCTGGGTGTTGGTTGACAACTCGATGAAGAAGTTCTCGAACGGTTGCGCCTCGAGGTAGGCAGAAGTGTTTTCCAATTCGATTTCGCGAAAGCCGCTCGGTCCCGCCAGGTTGGCATTAAAGGGCACTATGCTATGATCCCGAAGAATAGAGTTGTCGGTAGCGGGACTTGGCACGCTTCTCACGGTCCCTTGAAAGTTACGGAAGGAGCCGTCGTTCGCGACATAGGCAACGCGAGCATTCCTCGTATTGTGTTGTCCAATACCCAATGCGTCGTTCTTTTTCTGCACTGCATTCTCAACGGTCGGTCGGCCACTTGCGAGCCACTGGGATACTTCGTCGAAAGGAGCGAAATTACGGGTTCGCGAACCATCAACGGTGCCACTCTCGTGTTCGACTCGCATGATCGCCTTTTCCGATATGCGCCATGTCGAGGCTATATGAAAGCGATGGTTGTCCTTGAACTCATGGGGTCGCCATCCGCCGTCGTCTTCGTAAAGGGCATTCAATCGAATGGCCAGATTGTCGCCGATGGTCTTGTTGTAATCGAATTGCGTGCGATATAGGTCGAAATCCCCCAGCGCGGTCTTGAATTCCACAGAACCGAAATTCCGTCCTAAGGTCGCTCGTTTCGTCGTGGCATTAAGGATACCGCCGCCTCCGCCTAGGCCGAACAGAATCGAATTCGGTCCGCGCGATTCGTCGAAGCGCTCCGTGTTGTAAGTGTCGGGAATGGTTACCGTGCTGAAGTAGTTTCGAGTGCGTGAAGCCAGTACGCCACGGACGCGAAAACCGAAACTGGTATTGAGAATTCTATGACCGACTACGCCGCCTGTCTGGTCGGTCAACTCTGGAACGGCGGCGGAAGAATAGGCCATCAGGTCTTCCTCTGAAACGGCCCCAAGGTCGTCGATGAATTCGCGGGTGAATACGCTCACCGAGCTGGCAACGTCGGCCAGACTCGTATTCAAGCGACTTCCCGCGAGCGTGTTAGCTGCCCGGTAGCCCTGATCGCCGCTGGCATCGACGACGAAAGGCGAGAGTTCGAAGACTTCCTCTTCCTCTTGATCCTGAGCGAACGAGAGGGGAAAAATAGCCGGCAATAAACCGCCTAGCGCAACGAGTTTTGGTAGGAGTAGTTTGTTCATTTGGGATTGTAGTCTTGGGCGGAGCAATAGCGTTCGCCCTTCTTCCAAGAGGTTCGCGAGAAGTCGCTATCCGTCTGCTCGAATTATACGCAAATCAGCTTGCAACGTCTACGATAAGCCAACACTCATAATTGTGTTAAAAACACATTTTGACTCCATCTGCCAAAAGCTGTTAATATTGAGTTTTTTCATTTATAAACCAAGATGGTCGCAACCCGAGATTTAGATCCAAGAAATCAGGATGAAACACACTTTCCTGGCCCAGACACGACACGCCGGTCTACCATTTCGCTCGATTGTCCCGCCCTCATGGAGAATCATAGAATCCTGGCCGTTGGTCACACCGAGGCTCGAGGAGGTAATCTGTTCATTCGTCACAAGCGTCCCAATAGCCAAGCTCTCGTTTCATGCCGCGGAATGGGTTCTATTTGGGTAAACAATCGGTGGGAAGATTGTCCACCTGGCACGGTCTATATTTCGCCCGCTAATACGACGAACGCCTATTTCGCCACCGCTGGCAAGACATGGGTCTTTTCCTGGGTTATTTTCATTGGCAGAGGCCCTCATCCTTTCTCTCATACCTTCGACAAGGACGCTGCTTATACCATGCAAGCCGATCCGGATTTGCTCTCCCATGCCACGCAGGGATTGTACAACGAAGTAAATCGAAACGGGGATCCCATCCTAATTGAAAGATGGATCGATCTCATCAACGCCTACGCTGTTCGAGCTCTTACCGGCAACGAGATCGACAATCGGCTTCACGACTTATGGAGAAATGTCGAGCGCAGTTTGTCGCGCCCTTGGAGCTATGAAACCATGGCTCAAGAAGCGAATGTAAGTAAGGAACACCTACGACGCCTTTGCCATCGGCACTACGGACAGACGCCCATGGATAGGCTTCGCGCTCTTCGCATGCGGTATGTGGCTGAATTGCTCGCCAACACCGATTACAGTTCCGATCACATCGCAGAGGAAGTTGGCTACGCCGATTCCATCGCCCTCTCGCGAGCATTCCAGAGATCGTACGGCATTTCCCCTGCAAAATATCGTAAGAAGTCGCGAAATTATTGATACTTTTTCTTTAGCGACTATTCGAAATAGGCGGCCATCTCTTGCCACCAGGCCAACAACTCGGATTCCATTTGCTTGGCCTTCTTAGCCTTTTTGGACACCAGGTTGGTTGATTCGCCCTGATCCTTTTGCAGATCGAACAGCATGGCATCGCTGCCATCGGGATTGACGAGAAACTTCCAGCGTTCGTCACGCATGGCAAGATAGGGGCTGCGATGCTCTTCCTTGCCCGGCTTAAGAGTGCCGAAGGCTCCGTACTCCCAGAAGATCGGTTTCTTTCGCTTGGCTCCTTGGCCCAGCAGGGCTGCGGTCATATCCTCGCCGTCGTATTCTTTCGCATCGGGAGTTTGGATACCAGCTAGCTTAGCCAATGAGCGTTGTAAATCCATGGCCGCTACGATGCTGGTCTCATCCGTTCCGCCTGCGGGAATTTTCCTAGGCCAACGAATGATGAAAGGCATGCGGATACCGCCTTCGTATAAGCTCCACTTGCGTCCGAAAAAAGGTCCAGTGAAGCCTGGCGGATCGATCCCTTGGTCGTAGTAGCGCGGCCAGTCGGTGGGGCCGTTGTCGCTGGTAAAGACAATGATCGTGTTCTCGGCTTGACCCGTTTCGTCCAATTTGTCCAGCAAACGTCCGATCTGCGTATCCATGTTGGCCAGTACGGCCAGGAATTTCTGTTCTTCGGGATTGTCGGTGAGATGGGCATGCTCCTCGGCTCGGCCTTCCCTGGGTAAAAAGGCGTCGTGTACATCATTCGGATACAGCTCGAGATAGAAAGGGGTATCGTTCGAGCGTTCGATGAAGTCTATCGCCTTGTCGATATAAATCTCGGTGGTATCGTGCTTAGGAGCATGAGAGATGTTTCCCCGTCCCAGCTCTTCGCTCATCTCCCCGTTTCTGCCGTTGCCGAATAGAACCCGGTCGCCGAGACCCTCGAAGGACACGTAGCTTTCGTCGAAACCGTATTCAGTGGGGAGGGGAGCGTCTCCCACATCGCGTCCGCCTCCCATGTGCCATTTGCCGAAGTGGGCCGTTGCATAGCCGGCGTTCTTAAATACTTGGGCGGTATGAATGGATTGGGGATCCAAGAAGTTCGCCATCTTGCGACGCTCTTGAGATTTACGGGTGGCCAGAAAGGAGTTGATCCGCCAGCGTTGCTGGTATTGCCCCGTGCTTAAGGCCGTCCGCGATGCGGAGCAGATCGGCGAGTTCACATAGAAGTTCGTCAGTTTCAAACCGCCTTCTGCGATGCGATCGATGTTGGGCGTCTTGATGAGCGGGTTGCCGAAGCAGCTTGGGTCTGCATAGCCCATGTCGTCGATGAAGAAGAAAAGCACATTGGGCCTCTCATCCGCGAGAACAGACGACGAAAAATTGGAAAGGAAAGAGTAGGCTAGGAAGGAAAAAAGGAAACTCGATTTCCTCATGAATATTGCGTTCCATTCATTCGTTTTAATAAATTCCATTACGAAAATTGGGAATATGTTTTGTGAATTCTGGTGTGTGTCTTCAAAAGTAGCCTTTTTCTAGAAGAGAGATAGCAGATAGCCAATGCAAATATTGGGAGAGCATTCTCTACGCTTCTGTACCGCGAAAACTATGGCGAAAACGCGTAATGAGTTCAATTGATCCGTCTCCAGTACAGGAATACAATTGCCTGGATTGCGGGGCTTGTTGCGGTTGCTACCCGATTTTCGCTAGCGAGTCCGACGCGGATCGGGAGCCGAAAATCAAGGATGAAGGAATTCTGGTCGAGAATTTCCTCAAGACCGATCGGCAAGCCTACCGTTTGTATCCGCTGCCCTTCTTGAAGGCCTGCCCCTTTCTGGCCGAGACTAAACTCTGTCGTATCTACGAAACCAGACCCGAGGTCTGCCGTAAGTTCGAAGTCGGCAGCGAGCAATGCATTCGCGCTCGAGCGAGGCTGGGAATCAAGTAAAGAGGCTAGTGTCCCAGCTCAGAAAAACGCATTCTCAGGATTATTGACTCTTTTAGACTGTTTTTGCTGTTTCGTTTGCCTTTGACACTGAATATTCGGACAAATCGGTTTTCGCGAAGCCCCTTTGCGACCTAAATGAAATCGAGAATCCTGATTACTGGCTTACTGCTATTCGCCGCTCAATCCGAAAGGTCCAGTGGTTCGGAAACGATCCGGGATTCATTTCTGACTCCGCCAGAATCCGCTAAGCCACACACTTGGTACCATTGGATGAATGGAAATGTGACCATGTATGGAATTTCCAAGGACATGGAGGCATTCAAGGAGGCGGGAATCGCCGGTTTTCAACTCTTTGACGTGAACTGGCAAACGCCTGCAGGGCCGCATGCTTATGCGTCTGACTCCTGGTTCGAGCTTGTCGAGCATACCGTTAAGGAAGCCGAGCGAAATGGCATTCAATTCAGTTTTCATAACTGTTCTGGCTGGTCCAGCACGGGCGGTCCCTGGGTGACTCCAGAGAAGTCCATGAAATGGGTGGTCTGGAGCGAGGCGGAAATCGATGCAGATCAGACTGGGCCTGTCGTTCTTCTCGAGCCGCAGCCACTGAAAAACGTGCATAGCCAGAGGCTTGACCGATATCGCAATCCGTATGGCGCGAATCGTTTTTATGCCGACATTGTGGTGTTGGCTTTTCCAGTGGTAGAAGAGAAATTTGAGATTGAAAATTGGATACACAAGGCGATGCTGAATGATCGAGGATCGCGAACGATGCATTTCGTTCCGGATCTTCGAACGGCTCCTGCAAATGGCGTGGTAGCGAAGGATTCGATTGTCGATGTCACGTCCTATTTGCGAAAGGATGGAACGCTTGATTGGCGCCCGGAGAGCGGGCGTTGGACGGTTCTTCGTTTCGGTTATTGCAGCATTGGACGGATGAATGTCGTTCCTTCTCATGGCGGAGCTGGGCTGGAGATTGATAAGCTGGATCCGACGGCAGTGGACTTGCATTGGGAGGCTTTTCTAAATCGAGTCGTATCCACTGTTAAAAAACATGGACACATTCATGAAATCCTGGTGGATAGCTACGAAGCGAAAAATCAGAATTGGACACAGGGGTTCGATAAAGACTTCAGGGAACGGAATGGATACGACTTGGTTGGGTTTATGCCTGTGTTCGCCGGATACGTGATTGACAGCATTGAGACGACCGAGCGCGTCCTGTGGGATCTGCGAACGACTCTAGCCGATCTCATGCATCGCAACTACTACGGTCGCTTTAAGGAACACTGCCAGGAGCATGGAATTACCTTTGTGGTCGAGCCCTACAACGCAGGACCTTTCGACGCTGCTGAGGTTGCTCGCATGGCCGAGATCCCTATGGGCGAGTATTGGTATCCGGATGACAGAAATCCATTGTGGAAGCGATGGGCAACGAAGATAGCCTCGTCAGGCGCCCACTTGAGCGGACGACGCATCGTGGGCGCGGAAGCGTTCACGTCATGGGATGGAGACTACACGGGCACGCCTGCTAAAATGAAACCGGTCATGGACATGTTTTATACTTTGGGAGTGAATCGAAACGTCTTCCATACCTCCGCTCATCAGCCGGGACACGAATCGGTAAAGCCAGGCATGAGCATGCATCGCTTCGGTTCCAATTTCCATCGCAACAACACCTGGTTTATCGAGGGATCCGCCTTTTTCGAATACATGCAGCGTTGCCAGTATATCTTTCAAAGCGGGATTTACGTTGCAGACGTATTGAAGCTCTATGGAGACGAGAGAGGCTTGAACAACCTGGGAGGCGCGGAGTTCGAGGACGTTTTTCTTCCGGGACACAATTATGACCTTGGAAACACGAATCTGCTTAAAGATCTCTCGGTCGACGAGAATGGAGATATTCGCGTGTCCTATGAAGGGAAGCTGCTCGAGAACCGCTACAAGCTGATCCAGCTCATCCATGCCGATCTAATGACTATCGAAAGTATTCAACTTCTTGGGAGCCTGGCGAAAGATGGCGCTGTTATTGTAGCACCTCGACCGCTACGTAGCCCAAGCTTGGTCGGGGCAGTGGAGGCCGATTCTCTGTATGAGACGCTTGTGGACGAGTATTGGGATAGCGGACTGATTAAGGACTCAACGGCTTTCGATGCTGAATTAGGTAAACTGACCGACGATTGCGAAGCCCCTTCTAGTATCCAATTCTGCCGGACACGAATAGAAGAGGGTGATTACTATTTCGTGGTCAATGCAGCGAAAGAAACACGCGACTATTCGCTGATCTTCCGCATATCTGGAAAGCTGCCTGAAATTTGGAATCCCATGACCGGCCACACCGAGCCCGCTACTTCCTGGAGAGTTCTCGAAGATGGGCGCGTTAGGGTCGATTTGACCATGCCTGCCGAAGGAAGCCGTTTTGTAGTCTTCAGTGAAACGACCGATGAAAAGGGATTCGCAGGTGAAACTGAAGACCCCGACTCGATAGAGGCGATCGAAGGTCCGTGGACGGTTCAGTTCGATCCGGAATGGGGGCCTAGCGATCCAGTCGCTTTTGAAAATCTGGTTCCTTGGAACGAGCATTCCGACGAGAGCATCCGATATTTCTCGGGCACAGCTACCTATTCGACGACCTTTAACTTAGATTCGAAATGGCAGGGCAGGGTAGTCTTGGATCTGGGTGAGATCGGCGCTATGGCGCGTGTGCGTATTAATTGGCATGTCCAGTCACTCATTTGGCATGCTCCGTTTGTATTCGATATTTCGGATACGCTACGTGTCGGCCAAAATGTCCTGGAAGTTACTGTGACTAACAGTTGGAACAACCGTCTGGTGGGCGATAGTCGATTGGCTCCTCATGCCAAGGGTATTCCGGATTGGGTGTTGGCTAGCGAGTCGATCCCTGCCAGTGCCGAGCGGCGTACCTGGGTCTTCCATCCTGATCGCAAACCTGAAAGCCCGCTCTTCCGAGACGGTTTGATCGGACCTGTCAGTCTTAAGATTTACCGCAATCGATAACATCGGCAGCGACCGTCTCTGGGCGACTCAGAGTGATACGGTCCGTATCACATATTACACGGTCAAGTCCCTCTATGAGCTGGGAATAATCTTGACGTTAAATAAAACTAACTATCTAAAAATAACCAATATTTTCATTTTAATAGATAGTTTTTATCGATAATGAAGGTTTCAAAGCAGCAGAAAGAGAAGACAAGACGCAAGCTGATCGAGGCTGCGGTAGAGCTGATGGTCGAGGAGGGTCACCAGAAGGCCACTATGAAAAAGATCGCCAAAGCTGCTGGAGTGGGTCCTGCGACGATCTATAAATACTTCCCTTCCAAGGAGAAGCTGATTGTCGGCTTCTACGTGCAGAAAGCTCGGGACGCGATCGAGGACCTCGACGACATTGGGGATTTCAGCGAGTACAACCTGAAGGAGAAGTTACAGATTCTGTTGGAGAGCTATCTCGAGCATCTGTTGGCGGACCGGGAGTTCGTCTTGAATAGCCTGGATATCATACTTCACTCTTCGTCTCTCGCCTACCAGGACACCACTCCAATCAAAAAGGAGTTCAAGGCGATCATCAGTAAATTCCTGGATGACGCAGAATCTTCAGGCGAGATCGATGAAATCCCGTTCAAGGAAGTCATTCCGGAAATGCTCTGTCACTACATGGTCGGCGTATTGATTTATTGGAGCAAAGACGAATCGGAAGAGTTTGCCGATACCACCCAGATGATCGATCTTTCGTTGGAGTTGAGCCACCTGGTTCTCACTAGCGGTTTGATCAGCAAGACTTTCGACGCCGCTTCCTTCTTCTTCAAAAGCTATTTCTTCCGTTCCATGGGCGATCATGGCAGTATCATAAAGAAGCTGATCAAGGCGAAGACCGCGTTCATCACTGGCTAATCAGTGCGATGGGAAAGAAAAACGAGATTCCGACTGGTCGGCTCTCGCGAGCTGCTCTCACTGGAGTGACCGCCACCAAGCTCGGGGCCAAGCAACTGGCCCATGTGGGAAAGAAGGTTTTAAGGGGAAAGGCCTTCACCGAGGAGGATCAGAAGCGTCACGAAGAGGAGCTGGGGAAACTTCTCTTCAAAACGCTGGGCATGTTGCGCGGCACCGCTATTAAGCTGTCCCAGGCTCTTAGCCAGGAGGCCGACTTGCTTCCCGAATCGCTGCGCAAAGAGCTAGCCAAGGCTTGCCATAAAGTAGCCCCGCTGAACCGGGCTTTGATCCGAAAGGTATTCCTGAAGGAATGGGGAGTGGGCCCGGAGAAAGTCTTTAATGAGTTCGATTCGCAAGCCTTCGCTGCGGCCAGCCTGGGACAAGTGCATGAAGCGGTGGGAAGCGATGGGCGAGCCTTGGCCGTGAAAGTGCAGTATCCAGGAATTGGACCCACCATCAAAAGCGACGTTCGAATGATGCGAACCATGTTGAGCGACGTGGCGGGGCGTACGGGAATCCTGCCGAAGCGAGCGTTGATCGACGAGGTTCTGGACGAAGTTGAAGAACGACTGCATGAGGAGATCGACTATCGGAACGAAGCGAAGAACATCGAGTTCTTCAACCAGAACGTAACCATTCCTGGAATACGATTTCCCGAATTTGTCGAAGAGACTTCAGGCGATTTCGTTCTCAGTATGGTCAGACTGGATGGCGTCCATATCGACGATTGGGTCGCCTCGAATCCCAGCCAAGGCGAGCGTGATCGTGTCGGTCAACTCTTGTTCGATTTCCTGGTCCATTGCCTCCACGACCTCAACTGCATGCATGCCGACCCTCATCCGGGCAATTTTCTTATATTGAAAAACGGGGACCTGGCTATTCTGGATTTCGGTTGCGTGAAAAAGCTAGATCCCGATTTTCCCCCACAGATTACGCGTGTCTTGCGAGCCGTGGCTGCGAGCAAAGATGAAACGAAGCTTCCCGAGTTGGTAGCAGCGTATCGAGAAATTGGATTCTTTGGAAAGAATCTGGATCTGGACGAATACCTGGAAAACATCCATCCCGTGTTCCGCCCCTACAAGGATTGGTTGGGGGAGCCCTATCAGGAAGCGACCTTCGACTTTGGCGGAATGTCGCCTATCCCGACGAGCAACCTGCACGATGGGCTGTCCATATCGAAGCGGATGAGCGGGTTCCCGAAAGACTACATCTATTTCGAGCGATCGTACTACGGACTGATCAGTCTGTTGAGGAAACTCCGAGCCCGTGTTAAGACGGCTGGCATGATAGATCGTTAGAAGTGCGCCCCAGGGTTGGGGGCCGTTCCCAAGGCAGGTCGTTAATCCGATTTGAATTATGGAGGATGGCCCTTTTTTAATCCTGCTTTCCAGGCTAAACATAAATCAGGTGTTCCCGCCTGTAGGAAAGTTGGAACTCCCATCCCATTTTTTGCTCTTAACTGGGATAGCAGCTTCCCTATCATTGCCACTATGTTCTTGAAACGTCGCTTTTACCAAATTTCCGGGCTAATGGCTCTGTCTTTCCTGCCTGTTGTATCTGTTGAAGGCGGTACGCTGGATTGGCCTGAATTCCGTGGGCCCACTGGTCAAGGCATTTCCGAGGCGATCGATGTTCCCGTCATTTTGGATTTGGAGAGGGATGTCGTATGGAAAACGAGGATACCGGGCCTAGGCTGGTCCTCGCCGGTAATCGTGGATGGTAAGATAGCCCTGACCAGCGGGAGCGAGACGTCTGAGAATGGTCATTACCAGTTGAGCGTTTTGGTCTTGGATGCGGAAAGTGGCGAGCTTCTGTGGCAAAGGGCCGTTATCGAACCTACCCAGGAGGAAGCCGATAAAATGCACTTTAAAAACTCTCTGGCCAGTCCTACGGCTCTGATTAAAGACGATGTTGTCTATGCCCATTTTGGACATATGGGGACGGTTGCTGTGAGGTTGTCGGATGGCGAAACCATCTGGAAGCAGAAGATCGACTACAGGCCTTTGCATGGAGCGGGAGGGTCTCCCATTCTGGTCGATGGCTTGCTGGTCTACAACCAGGACGCCCGAGACCATCCCTTCGTCACGGCCCTCGATGCTAAGACTGGGAAACTGGTGTGGCAGACGCCGCGAAATCGTGACGTAAAACGCAGGTTCTCTTTTTCCACGCCATTGCTGGTGAATAATGGGGGACGCCGCGAGATTGTAAGCCCAGGCAGTGGCATCATTGGCGGCTATCGTCCCAGCGATGGACAGGAGATGTGGAGAGTGACGTATGAGCCGGGATTTTCGCTCACCCCACGTCCCATCGTGGTAGACGACATGCTGTATTTTTCTACAGGATTCATGCGCCCAAGTTTTTACGCTATTCGCCTTGATGGAGCTACTGGCGATTTGACGGATAGCCATGTTGAATGGACAACTCATAGCAGCATGCCGAAGACGCCCTCTCCAGTGTATGGCATGGGGATGGTCTTCACCATCGAAGATGCGGGGCGATTAAGCTGTCTGGATGCCAAGACCGGAGAGCTGCTCTGGATGGAATCGCTCAAAGCGAATTTTTCCGCATCGCCCGTTTTGGTTGGCGAGACCCTCTATTGCATCTCCGAAGGAGGAATTTTCCTGTCGATTGGCGTTTCCCGAGAAGGCATGAAAATACATTCGCGAGTAGAGTTCGAAGAAAAGTCGCTCGCTTCTCCAGCTATCCTTGATGGCGCCATCTTTTTGCGAACGCAGCACCATCTTTGGAAATTCGGGAAGTGAAAACAGATTCTAGTCTTCATCTAGTATCTCATATGTGAATACATCGTGTTGCTGCTGCTGACCGAATTTGGTGTAAGGCCTGCAAATGCCTTTCCCTATTTCTATTTCCTAGCGACATGAAGCTCAATCTCTACTTAGTGGGTTTTCTGGGTACGGGCAAAAGTGTCGTTGGGCGAGCCTCAGCTCAGGAGCTATGCCTTCGCTTCATTGATAGCGACCATTTCATAGAGCAGAGGGCCGGCAAATCGGTCAGAGCTATCTTCGAAGAAGATGGTGTGGCAGCGTTTCGCGTGATGGAGCGTTGGTTTATCGAAGAGGGTCATCCCGATGGTGGGTGTCTTATTTCTTGTGGAGGCGGACTTATTCTCCCGCCAGGAATGCTCGATCTAGTGAAAAGCAAAGGGGTGGTCGTTTGCCTGCACGCCAAGGCCGAGACAATTCGTGAGCGAACGAAAGACAGTAACAGTCGTCCGGTGCTCAACGTTGAGGATCCATTGGGGCGAATTACGGAGTTGTTGGAAGAGCGAGAGGAGATCTTTCGCCAAGCCGGCAACGCTGTGCATACCGATCACCGTTCAATTGCCGAGGTAGCTGCCCAGGTATGCGACGTTTATCGCCAAGAGCAGCGCTCTGCCCTTAAATAGGAAAAGATCCAATTATTGGATACGAAGCGATGTTCAGTAAAAAATCAGGCAGCTAAAGTGATGAGGCGCAGCGCTCTTTACTCCACCCGGCGCATGACCCACTCGCGGAGATGGCCGTCGGCATGGTGATTGTCGCGGAAGATGAGCGTTTCGGCGTCGACTTCGAATTCGGTAATGATGGTCTTGCCTTCGAAGAATTCCGAAAGCGCAAACACGGTCACGCGATGGATTTTTCCGTCGACGATCTTGTACTCCATAACCCCCCGCCGGCGGGCAATTGACTCAGAATCTCGTCAGGCGTCATCTGAGCGAAATTCTTTTTCACAATCGGCCGCTCGTCCTTGCCGCCCAACGCCATGATGTAGCGCTCGGAAATCATGTAGTGGAAATTCTCTCCCGGCTCCACGTCCCCAGTATCGAGATCACGCGTCTCCACCAATTTCCAAACGCCTTTCAATAAACTCGGATTGTCGCTTGCCATAGTCGTGTCGATCGAAGCAAGCATAGCGATCAACGCCATTAGGCAAGCGAAGACGAGAGTTGCTCGACCTGCGCCGATTTGCTTAAACGGGGAATTCTGCTCCATATCTATTTCGGGAAAGATTAATAGCCTTCCCCTGATTTGTTCTCAATCCATAAAGTGGTCTGAGCAGGAAAAAGCCCGAACCAACAGTTCGGGCTTCGCGTAAGCCGTAGCTTAAGTATCTCCATTTCCACTACATCGAGGTCTCCTCAAAAATCGTCTCATTGAAAGCGGACTAGTTCGCAGGGGCCAGCCAAGTGTTTACCCCATTGCCCCATCTGGCCTCGTCACAGCGGTTCCTTCAATATGCGATTTCATTGCCATTTGCAGCAATGTTTGCGTGCGATATGCGAGATCCATCGAGCTTGCGGAATTCTCTGGCTTGCGCTCGCGAATAGCGGTCAAAAAAGTCCGCCAATAGTTTTCAAAGTTTTCAGTTCCCTCAATCGGGATTTGCCTTGGCGGTTTACCGTGGTCGATTCCACGCCCTTGTGTCGGGTAGAAGAGAATATGTTTATTATCGGGTCGGATGGAAAGCGTGCCATCCCATCCGCGAATCACGGGTGTCCGAAAACCCGAACCTCTTTTGGTTATTCCTTGCACATTATTACCCTGCGTTCCCATAACCGTTAGCATAACTTTCTCTGGATAGTGAGCAACGAGGTTGAAGCTGTCGGGAACTTCACGCAGATGGTAGTCATAGCGATCGATTGCCCCCAGTCCAACGACTCGTTCGGGAAGACTGAGTCCTAATATGTCGACAACCTGAGTTACGCTGTGAGGATATAGATCCGTAACCGGCCCCCCTGCATAGTCCTTGAAAAGCCGCCAGCGGAAAAAACGGTCCACGGAAAACTCCCGTTTAGGCGCATCTCCGAGAAAGGCTTCCCAGTTGATATCGCGTCCGGAGCGGGCATTGGGATCATCTATCCTCATCCCTCGCTCACCCCAATCTCCTGTTCTGAAGTATCCGGTCTCCGCCTGAAGAGGTTGCCCAATCAAGCCCTCCTGTACGAGTTTTTTCATCTGTTTCCATACCGGATCACTCATCGCTTGGGTGCCTAATTGGAACACTCGATCCGAAGAAGCGACGACTTCTGCCAGTTTCTTGGTAACGGCGAATTGGCTCCAGTGAGAAACCGGTTTTTCGCAATATACATCCTTGCCAGCGCGGATCGCTTTAATGGCTTGGGGCGCGTGGTGATGGTCCGGGGTAGAAATGACTACAGCATCAACGTCTGGATCGTCTAAAAGCTCCTCACAGGTCTCGTAGATCCGGGCTATTTTAAAGCGGCTTGCCTTATCATCTCCCCGTGGCCGGTAAATATCGCAAACCGCAACCAGATCGACGGCTTCACCGGCTTCCTTCAATTGTTTTACCATGCGCATATGGCCGGTTGATCGCCCGCCTGCTCCAATGAAGCCAATGCCAATCCTCTGGTTCGAACCTTTTGCTCGGGCGCTCAGTATTCCAGGGGCAGATAAGATGGCCGCCGTACCAATCGATTTACGCAGAAATTCGCGACGGTTTTGCGGTTTTGCATTCATCTGAATGTGATTTGATTTCTTCATGATATTTTTGGGTAATTTTATATTTAAATGCTTATAGCTGATTGCGGTAAAAATGATGACAGGCTAGTGGTTTAATCACTGCCTGACTTGTCCGGAGTAGTCTTTAACAGCGGTCATTAACTTTCTTACGACAGACGCATACTTCGGTCTGTCCGCAACGTTGATGGTTTCTTGTGGATCCGATCGAAGATCATAAAGTTCAACCTGCAGGGACTGCCCTGAGTTTACATCCCACCAATGAACGAGGCGAAAGTTGGAAGTACGTACCGTATCTCCCCAGTAGCCTTCCTTACGCCGTATAAAGAAGCTATGCGCTGAATCCTCTGAATCCTTTTCCGGATCATCCAGCCAGGGCAGAAGGGATTTTCCAGCGAGATCTTCAGGGATAGGTGTCCCAGATAGTTCAGCTAGAGTCGGAAAAAGATCTACCGTCTCTACAATTGCCGATGTTGCCGCGCCCGGTTGATTCATTCCGGGCACACTGATCATTAGCGGACTTCGCGTAGCTACTTCGAAGTTTGTCTGTTTTCCAAAAATACCGCCTTCGCCTAAGTGCCAACCATGATCACTCCATAGCGCAACAATGGTGGTTTCCGCTAGTCCCAGGCGGTCAAGAGCGTCCAGCACCTTTCCGATTTGCGTATCCACGTAGCTGACACAAGCATAGTATGCGTGTCGCTGTTTTCGCGCCTGCGCTTCAGTGATGTTGCCTTCGCCCCCAGGCCAGTCGTAATGGGTGGTTAACTCAAAGCTCGGATGAAGAGAGTATTCAGGATCCACACCTTCTGGGGGCCGACTGTTCGAAGGCTGCGGAATCTTTTCCGGATCGTAAAGATCCCAATAGCGAGAAGGAGCGTTGTGTGGAAGATGAGGCTTGTAAAAGCCCACCGCCAGGCAGAATGGTTGCGAGGCCGAACCTGCTAATTGCTCTAGCTTCTTGATTGCTTCTTCGGCGATCAAACCGTCAGCGTATCCATTATCATCTACATCGATGTATTCATAAGCGACTGTATCGTTTTTGTTGTTACCGTATCCATATTCACGAAAACTTCCATCCGCATAGCCAAAGAATGCGCCCCAAGGATGTTGCCATATGCCAACTGGGCCAAAGGCTTCATCCCAGCTGAATGGGATTTCGTGGACGTTCTGCTGCTTATCAATGACGCCGCCTGGCTGATGGCTTACTTTGCCTATGCTAATGGTCTCGTATCCGAATCGCCGCAAATGATGAGCCCATGAAACGGGATTCTCTGGCTCTGGCTGACGACGCAGTTTGGACCAGATAGAACCATCTTTTAGTCTTTGCCCGCTCAGCAATGCCGCGCGGGAAGTCGAGCACACGGCTGCTTGCACATAGTGGTGAAGAAAAACCCTGCTCTTCTCGGCCAGTCGATCCAATGAGGGTGTCTGCGCTATGGTATCCCCATAAGCGCCAATTGTAGGTCGAAGATCGTCAACCGAAATAAAAAGAATGTTCTTTGGCTTCTGCTGTACGGAGGCGGCCTGACAGACTGATCCGAGAAAAACGCCTATTAAAATAAACTGACTTAATTTTATTAGGAGCCAGCTGGAATTGTAACTCGGGCAATATTGATTTAGCGCCTTGTATTTCATTGTTTTATATAAAAAGAGGATTCGGTCGCGAAAAGACTCTGTTCTTTCCTTAAAAATGGTACGGCTGCCTTGTCCTCAAAAACGACTAGGCGATACCGTAGTACAAGCTCCTCGTTGGCATTCAATATGAAGTCCTGGTCGTACATGAAGACCGGGTTGAAATAGGGCATGTGCGGCAGCGCGAGCCAATGCGCAGGATGGCGTGGATTTTCAGGATGATCCAGAATCGCAATTCCATTTGTCGATTCGGTTGGCTGCTCTACATAAGCCATCCATGAAGTTGCAGGCGCTATCAATCGAATCTGCTGATGCTTTCGCTCCATCGTTCCACGGCGGCCATCCCAAACCTTTCCCTGATCATCGATGAACTTCCAGCCGCTTAGTTCCGGAGACAGGCGAAGCGCGTAGCCACCATAATGCCATTTGTCTATGGTTGTATCCTCTTTTGCCTGAAAGCGGGATATTGTTGTGATTTGGTAATCGTCTTTCAGCGGAGAGGAAATGATGATTTTTCTTTCTTCTCGAAGCGCTTCATTTCCCTCGAGCGTCATATAGCGAAGAGCGATATCCAGTTCCGCAGAGAAACCTTCCTGGGCGCGGAATTGCCAATCGACGACTTCAGTAATTCCCTCGCGTCCTCGTCCCGTCTCATTTTCTTCCCAGAAATTTTTCCCATTTAGGAATTTCCACGAAAACCAGTTTGCCCGATGCCAGGCGTGATCATCGGGACGATATCCCGTCAAGATACGACCGTCGCTTAGCGTTAAAGGATGAAAGGCAGGTTTCGAATCTTCAGGACCTACTCTAAATTGCCAAACAATCCTGCCTTCATCTTGCAGTGCCACTCCGTCGTCATCACGGATCCAGCTGTATGATTTGTCCCCATATACTGGACTGACTGCCCCAAGGCATAGCGTTAGGGCTATCCACAAGAAAATTGCGCGTTTCGCAAGCATCTCGTGGATTATAGACTATCACTCATGTGAATACTTCCAAAAATGAAAAGTATCGGATTTTATACAAAGTCTACTTCAGAATGGAGTTTCTGTCTCACTTCAAGGTCTTCGCAATCCATTGTCGCGGAGAAAGACCAACCAATTGGCGAAAGACGGTGGCAAAGTATTGGCTCGAGTTGAAGCCGGAAGCCATGGCTACCTCCGTGATCGACATATTCGGACTAAGACGCAGATGTTCTTTAGCGTGTTTAATCTTTATATGACTCAGGTACCTTCCAGGAGTCTGGTTTACTAACTGTTGGCAAAGCTGGCTGAAACGCGCCTCGCTGAAGTTGCAATACTTTGCCATATGTCCTACGCTTTGACAGTTGGCGGCCAGATCCGGGTCGTTGGCTAAACGCTTTAAAAACAAGTCTACGGATCGCTCGGAAGACGAAAGAAACTTCTCCAATTTTGGCGCTTTATCCTGAAGAAGCCCCAGCAATTCAATGAGTAGTTCGGAAATGTAGACTTGCAGACGCGAATAAATCTGGGTCTCGGAATTCATCTCCACCAATCGACCGATTTTCAGCCAGGTTTCGCGTAATTCATGATTTACCTGCCACACCGGAGTTTCATTTTGTCTTAAAATTCGGGTAAGTCTGCGCAGGTCGGAATTGGTCAAGCTTAGCCAAGATGGCCAGTGCCAAGTCTGGTGAGGTTGTCTTACGCCGACATCGAGAATGAGCCAAATCAAGTTGCTGGCATTAACGTTTGGATTTCCTACGCAATGTGGTTGCCAGGGTCGAGTAACCGTAAGGCTTCCGCTCTTTAAGTCTCCTTTGAACAACTCGGTTGCAAAGCCAACGGTGCCCGCAGCGAGATAGGTCAGTTCCAAGCCCTCGTTACAGTGCCAGTCCAGCCCCCAGGATTGATTGGTCGGCGCGTTCCATGAGCCCACGCTGCAGACGCCTTGAAGGACCTTAGGCGGTAGACTTCGACCAGGATAGTGCCCGTTTACATAGGCCTGCAGTTTAACTTCGCCGGACCTGGCTGCTGCGGTTAAAGGCATGCAATCATCGGGCTGAATGACCTCGTCATCGAGTAAATAAACGGCCCTGCCTTGCGCCATAAATGTATAAAATTCCTGACTATTGAATAGCGCAAGTATTTTCCATACGCCATGATTTATACTGGTGCGCTATGGCTCGCTTTAACATATCCTTAAACATGGAGTATTGTCGCTCCGCCGATAAATCGTTTGAAGCAGGTGTCGAAATCGCCGCTCAACTTGGCTACAAATGGATCGAACCCATGGTCCATACTGGCTGGGAACTTCTGAGCGAAGTACACTACTTCCATTCTTTCTCAATGGAGGAGGATCCAATGCTCATGAAAGAGATCTGCGAGCGCCATGGCGTGGGTATTTCGAGTTTGTCAGCTCATTCGCCTTTAATGAAACCGGAGGCCGCAATCCCTCGCCTTACCCGCGCTGCCGTGCTGGCTTCATTTGTTGGGTGCGACTATCTCAATACCGATGAAATGGTGAAGCCTGGCTGGATGGACGAGGAGCGAACTCACGAAGCCATGCGCTATACTCTTAGCAAGGCGGCTCAAGTGGCTGCCCGGCATCGCAAGTATATTTGCATAGAGCCCCATGGCTGTTACACGAAAACCTCAGATGGATTGATGCAGATTGTTCAATTGGTCGATTCGCCCTGGATACAGGTGAATTGGGATACAGGAAATAGCTACCTCGCTGGAGTTGAAGACCCTTATGAAGGCCTTGCGAAAGTGCGTGACTGGGTTTACCACATTCATGCCAAGGATATATCAATTGAGCATGCTGAACGTGAACGCGGTCAGGTCACGGGAACACCCGTAGGTTGCGCTTGTGGCGAGGGTCTTGTCGATTGGCGCAGAGTTGCCGAAATTCTCGAGCCGATTGATCGCGATATTTTTCTTAGCGTGGAATGCGGCACTATAGAGGAAGCAGAGCGCAGCTTAACCTTTCTTCGTAATGAGCTGGCGGATTATCTGGCGACTGATTGAGCATTTTATGCTCGAATTCGGCTTCCTGTCAGAAGTTGTCGGAATGGATTGAATTCATCGCTATCCGAAATTTGTAAATAGTAATCAATATTCGAATACGAACGTATTTTTATGAGCAGCATCAACACCATGGGCAAATTTCTATCGGTCGGAGTTTCAAAATGAGAACCTCCATCATACTCATAATGGCTTTTCTGTGTCTGATCGTCGAGGCAAGAGCTGCAGCTTCGTCTCAGCTTAATATAATTTTCATCATGGCCGACGACCACAATCAGGCCGCAATGAGTTGTTACGGCAGTGAAACCATTAGGACCCCGAACCTTGACCGTTTGGCCGCTGAGGGTATGCGTTTCAATCACATGACTGCTACCGTTTCTCTGTGCGGTCCCTCTCGCGCCGTTCTTTTGACCGGCAAGTACAGCCATCGCAACGGATTCACGAAAAACGGGAGTAGTTTCGACGGGGCGCAGCAAACATTCCCCAAACTCCTGCAACAAGCCGGTTATGAAACTGCGATAGTTGGAAAATGGCATCTGAGAAGTCAGCCGACCGGATTCGACTATTACAATATCATGCCAGGACAGGGACAGTTCTACGACGGCCGATTGAAGGAGATTGGCCAGTCATGGAAGGATGGAAGTCGAGGGGGCGTCGTGCGCTCTGGGTACATGACCGACGTTATCACGGATGTTTCGATAGAATGGCTTAAGAATCGTGACCTAAACAGGCCTTTTTGCCTCATGGTACATCACAAGGCGCCTCACAGTCCACACGACCCGGCGCCCCGCCACAAGGATCTATTCAAGGACATCGATCTTCCCGTTCCTGACACCCTGCTAGACGATTACGAAGGTCGTGTTCCGAGAAATATTGCCAGCAGAATCAAATCATCGCGGATGCTGATTTGTCGGTATCCGCAATATAGAGAAGACGTAGAGAAAGCCATGCAAATGGGACGTGTCGAAGGGACGCATTACATGTATCAGATTTTTATGAAAGGCTACCTTCGGTTGGTTACGGCTCTCGATGAAAATATAGGCCGCCTTTTGGACCATCTGGACGAGTCTGGGCTAAGCGATAACACTGTGGTGATTTACACTTCCGACAATGGTTTCTTCAACGGCGAGCATGGCTTTTTCAACAAGATGTGGATGTACGAGCCATCACTCCATTTGCCCTTGCTGGTTCGCTGGCCAGGAAAAGTCAAATCCGGGTCGTTGAATGACGATCTAGTCAGCATGATCGATATCGCGCCCACCTTGCTGGATGTTGCTGGCGCGCGGGTTCCTAGTGATCTTCAAGGGCGCTCCTTCCTGCCTCTTCTGGAGGGAAAAACTCCTAATGACTGGCGTGGATCGGTCTACTACCACTACTACGAGCAGTTTGAGGTGCCTGAGCATTTTGGAATTCGAACCAGAAACGCCAAACTGATCCGCTATCCGGCCCTGGATCGCTGGGAGTTGTTCGACCTTCGTTCTGATCCGGATGAAATGGTCAACTTGTATGGTCGAAAGGACTACGATTCCCTAACATCGGATCTGAAAAAGCATCTGATCGATCTAGGCCGCGGGTATGGCGACAACATCGAGTTTTAGATGGCAGCGAGCGCTTGCAAGATCGTTCGCTCTAGAAAGAGTTTAGAGGCGCTAGAAATGAGACGGGTAGAATTTTTTGAATCTTTTCCTCAGTTTTCTTCGGGGACGCAATTGTTCGAAAATTTTGCGGCAAGGTTGATTGCTCTCTCTTCAAGGGATGCCGCCTGGCCAGTTTGTCAGTATAAAACAAATACAGCAGAGTTTTGCTGAATGTATTAAAATATGATCTATTTCAACCTTAGAGACTGTCCAATAAGTCAAATTTACTGCGATTTTGCACAGTGGTAGAGAGGCTTGTCCCGTTCGGCTGAGCTCACGGCCGAAGCCCAAGCCTCCGCTTTGGATGCATGTATACGGAGGCTTGAGGACAAGCCTCCCTACCTCGCTCCTACTGCATTTATTGGACACTTCTTAGAGAACTGTCGGCATGTCCATGCTTGTATAAAATACAACAGAATAAAATTTTGGAAGATTATGCAAAAGATCTTATGCTATTAATACTCACTTACTACTTACATCCTACAATAGTTACTACCCAAACCTAAGATTAAAGATGAAAACGTCATTAGCTACTAAGATGAAACCGGTTTTGCGTGCGCTTATTTTGCCCCTTATTTCAAGTGTGACAACCGTGTATGGCCAGGACGACGAGGCGGAAGAGATATTTGAATTGAGTCCTTTCGAGGTTAAATCCGGAACTGGCTACGTGCAAACGCGCTCATTGGCAGGGACTCGGTTGAATTCCGAACTGTCCAACATTCCCCAGCAGATCTCGACAATGACCGAAGACTTTCTTGATGACATTGCTGCGACTACTCCACAAGACGCTTTGCTGTATTCGCTGAATGTCGAAAATCTTTCCGAATACTCGGAAGGCGGCGCTAATGGACATTTCGCGCGAGGTATCAATGATCTGGATTTTAGTGGCCGTATCCGAGGCATTTCTTCTGCCGGGCGTATGCGGGATTTCTTCCAGACCGTAGTGCAGGGAGACACCTATAACCTAGATCAACTCACTGTTTCCAGCGGTCCCAATGCAGTGATTTACGGGCTTGCAGGAACCGGGGGTGTCATCAATGCCTCATTCAAGAAGGCTATGTACGCGGATTCTTTTGCCTCATTTGAGACGAGAGTAGATTCGGAAGAATCCGTTCGGTTCACGCTGGACGTCAATCAGGAAGTAATAAAGGACACGCTCTCATTTCGATTCATTTCGTTATGGGATGACTTTAAAACCTATCGCAACTCCAGCGATGGCGAGCAGGAACGCTACTTTCTGACTGTTTCCGCGCGTCCTTGGAAGGGAGCGAATCTTCAAGCCTACTACGAAAATGTGGAAATCGATAAGTCTCTGCCTAGAAATGTTGTCGCCTATGATGGTGGAGTAACCGCATACCTTGAGCATGTTGCGAATGGTGGGGATCCTTACTTCGACAACTCGCTTCAGACTACGAATGTCGAAGGTTGGGAAGGCCTTATTCAGAGGTCTGCTCAACCCCGCGATCTCTGGGTATTGCAGGGAGAGGGTACGCCTGTTGATATTGGCTTAACGAATGGAAGAAATGGATACTGGGTGAGAACAATCGACCCTAGGCTTCAAGCGCCGGATCCATCCGATCAATTTCGATGGAGCCTTCCACCAGACAGTCCAATAGTGTCTCCCGAACATAACGTGCATGGTCTAACGACAGGAAGGAATATGAAAGCGGAGATTTATGGAGCTGTTTTCAACCAGCAGATTACGCCGAATCTATTCATTGAGCTTGGATTCAACAAGGAAGAATCACCCACAGCCTTCTACAACATGGCGCAGCCAGGGGCAGCCTTGGTTCGAGTAGACCCCAATCTTTATCTGCCAGATGGCGTTACTCCAAATCCTTGGAAAGGAATGATGTATACTGAGCATTTTGGAGTTAGTATAAATGATCTTTACGAGCTCTATGGAATGCGAGCAACCGTTAGTTATAATCTGGACCTTACAGAAAAATCGAAATGGCTGGGTCGACATAACTTCATGGGGCTTCTGACGAGAGACAGGATGGATAATCTATGGAGCTGGAATAATACAAGAACCATTCCGGCCAACCAGGTTGATGATTATAAATTCGATGCACGAAACAGGAGAAATAACGGGCAAACATTCTATCGCTGGTATATAGATCCCGTTACCTACGAAATGATCAATCCATTTGATCCGCTCACTGGAGGGCCACAGCCGGATGGAACGTTTGTTTATTCCTTGGATAATTCACCAGCCGCAGTGAATGTAAGAACTACATTGTCCGAAGCGGAAGGCGCGACAGGCGCCGTACAGAGCTTTTGGCTGAACGACCGGGTTGTAACCACATTGGGATATCGCCAGGGTTGGTTTACACAAGGTCAAGCTCATCCTGAACTGCTCGTTAACACCGAAGACGTCGTGTGGGGATGGCAACATGGCAAGGATATCAACCGTGACTTGGATACGTGGGAGCCAGAAACCAAAGAAGATGCTATAAACTACGGAGCGGTCGCGCATTTGACCAAGCCGGAGAGCAAATTAGGGCAAATTAGCGCATTCTATAATTGGGCTGACATTTTCAATTCTCCCTCGTCTGCTCATTTTGCAGATGGATCTCCTATCCCTTCAGCAATCGGAGAGAGTTATGATTTTGGTATTATGTGGTCCAGGTTTGATTCGAAGATTGGACTGAGGTTGAATTGGTACAAAACCAAGAGTGAAAATGCCAACGATTGCACGTGGTGCGGGGACATAAGGGGACCTGTTACGCTTATTGAGCAAGGAATTGGCGCCCCCGGAAGGCAGTCGCAAGTTGAGGACAACTACGCCGTCGGCTTGGCGGATGGCGATTATGTAGACAGCTTCGGTAATCCGATTACAACCCCTCCCGTACCATTCGACCCAAGCACCTTTGCCCTCGAGGAGCGTGCAGCCTACTTTGAAATGGTGGCAAACCGGGAGTCCAAAGGAGTTGAAATCGAGGCATGGGCCAATCCGACAGAAAACTGGACTTTCAGGCTGACCGCGGCCGACAACGAAGCGAGGGATAAGGATAGTTTAAAAGGATGGGGGCAGTGGATACGCGACAGATATTCCTACTGGAGGGCATGGGCCGAATGGGAGCAAAATACCTTTCTCGTTGGGAACGAAACCAGCCTCGCAACAGCTGCTGGTTCGGTAACCAATCGATTCAATAGTCTTGCGGCGACTTATACGACGCTCGTCAATTCTGATGGTACTCAAGTGAATCAGAACGCGGGATGGCGTGTCAATCTCACTGGAAAGTATAACTTTTCCGAAGGACCCTTGAATGGCGCTCATTTAGGTGCCCACATCCGATATCGCCAGGCTCCTGTGATTGGCTATTTATCGCTTCCAGCTGATTCGCCTTTCCCAGACTGGCCTGGTTCTCCGGCTGAGTTTAAAGCTCCCAGTCTGGATAATCCAGTAGAAGCTCCAAATCGTTACGATTTTGACGTTTTTGCGGGATATCGCGGAAAGCTAATGAACGATAAAATCAGATATACTGTTCGTTTGAATATAAGAAATGTCCTTAACGATACTGATATAGTGCCTCAAAGATCCAGAAGTGATGGCTCGGTTGCGGTATACACTTTCAAACAGCCACGATTATTTATTTTGTCTACCGAATTCTCCTTCTGAATTCATTTAATGCGTTTGATTTAAAGGACTTCTGATTGCCATTGGAATAGTGGAAAAGAAGTCATATATATCAAATCTAGGTGTAAATAGGCTTATAGCAAAATTTACAAAAGTCATTATGCGTCATTCTATAGAGGATAAGAATGAATTCCGCTTCTGAAAATTCAGTTTCCAGTGACAGCAATAGGAGGTTGCTATTGTATATTAGCTGTCTCGCTTACACGACGATAGGATTTCACTTCAGTATCCGAAGCAACATAGCTGGAGATCTGAATACTATATTTCTGTCGTTAGACGCTGCCCATGCTGCAGAGATGGTTGGCAGTGTGCTCGGTATCGCCTTCCTTGGCTATGGCATAACCATCTTGGTGATCAGTCCTTTGATTGATGCGTTGGGCATGGGCTTGCTGATGAAGCTTTCTGGAATCTTGATTGTTCTGGGGAGCGCTGTGACTTTACTAGCGGATTCATCTTCAATTCAAAACCCGTATATCATTGTCTGGAGTGGAATGCTCCTGGTCGGCTTGGGTTGGGGATTGGTTGATACCAATACCAATCCGCTTGTTGCGGGACTGTATCCCAGGGAACGTACACACAAATTGAATGTAATACATGCGTGGTGGCCAGCTGGCATAATATTCGGCGGTCTGGCAGGGCTTTTGCTCGGAGCTATTGAAACCACATGGAAAACTAAAGTCGTTACGTCCATGGTGCCCGCCTTGCTATTAGTTGTCTTTTGTTTTAAAGCAAACTTTCCCCCTACTGAACGCGCAGCGGCTGGCGTGAGTTTTTCCGAGATGATCAGAGAAATTTTCCGAAGACCAATGTTCTTTATTTGGTTTTTCTGTATTTGGATAACCGCGACAGTCGAACTAGCTCCCGGTCAGTGGGTTGATATGGCTCTCACACGCACAGTTGGGTTTCGCGGAATATGGATACTGATATATATCAGCGGCTTGATGTTTGTAATGCGGCATTTCGCCGGCACTTTAGCTCGCAGATTTTCTCCCGTCGGATTGCTTTGGATTTCCTGTCTTTTGTCTTCAATCGGATTATTTTGGTTGAGCGCAGCCGATAATCCTGTTTCAGGAATGCTCGCCGCCACGTTTTGGGGTACTGGCGTATGCTTTTTGTGGCCTACTATGTTAGCAACCGTAAATGATCGGTATCCACGGTCTGGAGCATTTGGGCTCGGTGTGATGGGTTTTGGGGCTATGCTTGCAGTTTATCTGTTTATGCCGATCATGGGCCGGGTATATGACAACGCGAAAATTAGAGCTGCGGGAGGTGTTGATGCGTTCAATTCGCTGCGGGATTCAGAACTAGAATCGGTCCTGATCACCGCATCGCAGTCATCATTTCGCGCTGTGGCAACCCTCCCTGTCATATTGCTCATTGTTTTTGGAATAATTTGGATCTATGACAAAGTTAAGGGTGTTAGAATTGAGGTTCTTCATGAGCAGAAGATATCTGAATGAAAATCTGACCGTGTTCATATGCTTTCGCTCTGGACGATTCCCAGCTGCTGGAGAAGAGCCAGCTGGTCGAGCAACTCCCATTCCTTTTTGATGAGACCGTCTTCCAGTTGGCTTAAGACTACTCCCTGCAGATTAACTTTCTTGCCGGTTGCCGGAAGACCTAGGAAATCGCCTTCATGCGTTCCTGTCATGGTGATGCGGGTACTAACCTTTTCTTCTTCCGCAACTTGGTCGTCGATGGCAATATGAAGATCAGGAAAGGCCGAGCGAAAAGCCTGGGCAAAGGCTCTCAAATCCGCAATGCCTTCCATCGTTTCCGTGGGAGATTCGTAACGATAATCAGGATGTACGATTTCTTCTAATACGGACAGGTTTCCTTTGTTGAATACTTCGTCTATAATAAGGCTTACGGTTTCTTTGCTATCTGTTTTCATTTTGGTATCTTGATTCGGTGTTCGGTGTTCGGTGTTCGGTGTTCGGTGTTCGGTGTTCGGTGTTCGGTGTCTTTCTCCTGTGTCCCGTCCCCTGTCTCCTGGGTAGATTAGATTCTAAGAATAAGCGTTAATAGGAGCGCAGCCGTGAGTGTTGCAAAGAACGTTCTCCTCGAGTTCCAAGGTATCCATTGCGTTTCGAAGGCTTCTCTAGTTTCGGCTAGAGCTGCTTCGCTGGATGTATCGAGATCTTGGGTCTGCAGCTTGTTGTTCAAGGGGATGTTCTTGGTAAAAGTGGTGAACTGCACACCCGCGAAGTAGGCGATTGTGGCGATGACCACCAGGATACGATTGACCCCTTCGAGCTGAAAGATGCCGATGCCTGCTGCCAGCCCCAGTGTTACTACTGACCCCAGCCAAACCAGACCGAAGATAGGCTGGCCTTTCTGGATGACGCTATCCATGACCTTGAAAGCCCGGAGGAACTCTCGGTCGCCCAATGTTTTGATGCCCGGCATGACGACGACCGCAAAAGCGAGAACGAACCCTGCTACCAGCGAGCATAGCAGGGTCGCCAAACCTAATGTGATATTGAATGTATCCATTGATTTGATATTTAAGGGGTTCAGTTTGCGGCGGTCTGCATATCCCAGACGCCATTTGCCGCCTCTTCACGAGCGAAATCAGCGAAATCGCGCGGTTCCCGGCCGAGAGCTCTTTTAACGCCGTCGGTGAGGTAGGCATTGCGACCATCCAGTACATCGGCGATCAGTTGCGCGATAGGCATGGATTCTTCTTCTGAAAAGCCAGCCATGACTAGCTCCTTGGCGTATGCTTCTATGGATACAGGTTGATACTGCACTTCGCGTCCGATGGCTTTGCTAAGCTCCTGAGCCACTTGATCCAGGGAAAGGAGGCGAGGGCCGGAGAGCTCGTAGATCTCACCTGCGTGACCTGTTTCCGTGAGTGCCACGAAAGCCACTTCCGCGATGTCTTCCGCATCGACGAAGGGCTCCAGAATATCGCCTGTTGGCATAGCCAAGTGACCGTGGCGTATGGCGTCGGCGAAGGATTCGCTAAAGTTCTGATTGAAGACGGCGCAGCGAACCACGGTCCAGTCGGCTCCTGAGTTTTCCAAGCGGACTTCCGCGTCGCGGGCTCCTTCTTCGCCTCTGCCCGAGAGCAAGACCAGACGCTTGGCTCCCATGGATACAGCGAGCTTGGAGAAGGCTTCCACTTTGTCTGCTGCCCCCGGAAAAGTCAGATCTGGGTAAAAGGTGATGTAGGCTGCTTGGACTCCTTCCAGGGCGGGCTCCCAGGTGGCTTGATCATTCCAATCGAAAGGCGTTTCGCTGGAACGCGAGGCTGCCTTGACCGGATAGTCGGCTTCGCGCAATCTTTGAACAACGCGACGGCCAGTTTTGCCATTGGCTCCAATGACAAGGACTGTATGTTTATCGGGATTAGATGGTGTTTTTGTATTCGTGGTCATAACACAACCAGTCTATAAGATTTCTCCCAACCACACCATAGCCCGGATGCTCAAGGTCATAAGCAATCGTCTCAAATGAAGGAAATCGATGAATTCAGCGGGCTCCTCGAAGGGCCTCGGGCTCGTGGGGCCTTCACCTTGCGAGGACTGCTGGCGTCGCCCTGGAGCCTGCGGATCGAGGCGGATTCGCCACTGACCGTAATCGCCATGGTCAAGGGCGAGATCCACATCGCGCATGATAATGGCGAAACGGTTTGGCTGGGGCCGGGGGACGTGGCCATAGCGCGAGCTCCCGGGCACTATACGGTGGCCGATCATCCCGACACGGAACCGACCATCTTCATTTACCCCGGACAGGATTGCCGTGCTCCCGACGGCCGATCGCTTCACGATGAAATGATGTTGGGAGTGCGTACTTGGGGGAATGATCCCGACGCTTCTACTCTGATGCTTGTGGGCGCCTACGAGTCCATGGGGAATGTGAGTGATCGCCTGCGTAATGCTTTGCCCCCGCTTCTTTGGGTGAAAAACGAGAAGTGGGAATCGCCCCTCATTCAATTGCTCAGCGACGAAATGGCTAGAGACGCCCCAGGGCAAGCGGCGGTGCTAGACCGTCTGCTCGACATGCTTCTCATCGCCATCCTGCGAACCTGGTTCGACCGAAAGGAATCGAAGGATCTTCCTTGGTATCAGGCGAAGGGAGACCGTATCGTTGGTAGAGCCTTGAAAATGATGCATCAAGATCCTGCCCATCCCTGGACCTTGGCTGGGCTTTCGGCCAAAGTGGGCGTTTCACGAGCGGCCTTAGCTCGACGTTTCCATGAAGTGGTAGGCGAACCGCCCATGGCCTTTCTCACCCAATGGCGACTGGCTCTGGCGGCAGACTTGCTCTGCGAGCCTGACGAAACGGTCGGCACCGTCGCCGAACGCGTCGGCTACAGCAGTCCCTACGCCCTAAGCTCCGCCTTTAAACGTGTTCGGGGAGTTAGCCCTCAAGAGCATCGCTCCAATGCTTTGGCTAGTGGGTGAGGGTTGATTCACCTCCTCGTTTAAATACGTATCCAAATCTATTACACAAATTTGGACCGCAGTTCGGGGAAAGAGTAGTAACTTGTCCCTAAATCATCCTCAATCCGTAAAGTGATTCGAGCTTCGAGCAAATTCGGAGGAGAGGTGGGATCAATACGTTGCTTTATTAGCATTCATTGAGTGCTGCCAATGCGCAAAACAGTTCTCAGTTTGAATAAATCCAAGCTAGATTAGAGAAATCTTGATTAGTTTTCGAATACAGGAATGTCGGACGCTAATCCAGCTTTAGAGCTTCTGCTGATAGCCAATCCTCCAGTTGCCCGGCCAACTGCCGAGCCCGAGTCGCATCCAACAGTCGAGGATCATCGCCAAGGATGCCGAACAGGACATTTTCCGGATCGCGTCGATGTGCTCCCTTGCTGTTACCCTTTGGATCTTCGGCTGGCTGTTCCTCCACGCTTGGCAAACGCTCCAGGTTTACAAGATTAGGCTTCAGAGCGAAAAGGACTGAGGTTTCGAAGATCGCTCCGTGGTCGGGAGCCATTGGAGAATCCGGCATGCTGCTGATGGAAAGAGTGCTCAGGCGCAAGCCACTTCCCTCCCTCTCCGCCCATCGGCGCTCGAGAGTCTCCAGTAAGGCGAGTTGCTTCTTCGCGAAATGCCCCGTAAAGACGAGCGCTTTCCTGACGCCACAATCCTGTAAGCGGGACAGCGTCAGCTCTAAAAGCTTGAGCAAGATCTCCTCTTCCTCGACAAGAATGGTCCACGGATGATGCCAGATGCTTCCCGTCATTCCGTAGTAAAGTGGTGGGTACACAAGCCCCCCGACTCGCGACGCAGCCCGCAGACAAAGCCCATGAGCCGTCAGGCTATCGAGTCCTACGGGCAGATGTTCGCCATGCCATTCCACAGCTCCAAGCGGGAGGAACACCAGGGGATTCCGTTTCATGGCTCTGCGAAAATCGGCTGGCAGGCAACGTTCGAACCGTAATGTTTCGTCACTCATGGTCAATTGATATACTTGCGAGCCTGATAGAAATTGCGAATCCAGCGATGCTTGTAGCGCAGAAGATCGAAGATTTCCACAGGCAGGGGCGGCTTTTCTAAAACGGAAATATTAGCTTCCGCATACTCGCGCACATGCATGGATGTCAAAGCTACTGTCAATCCTTCTGGTTGCAAAGCAAATTTGATGGCCAGTTCCGCCAAACTATCAGCGTAGTCCGGAACATACTTCTCCAGGGACTTGACCTTTTCGATATAAAGATTTCTAGGCAAGCAATCGAAATAGCCCCACAACCATTCTTCTTCGGAAAATGTGGTATCCATAGCGAGCATACCTGTGAGGCCGCCTTCGTCGAGGATGGCTCGGGCAATCACGGCCACGTTATGCTCCTGGCATACCGGGATTAGGCAATCCAAGGCAAGTGGCTCGAAAATATGGAAGAGCGTCTGAATGGAGTCAATACGCCCCGAGGAAGCCAATGCCACACCAAGATCGGCTCTGTGATCGGGCAAGGAAACGCCTATGTGCCTAGTCTTGCCTTCCGCTTTCAGCCGTTCTAACTCATCGATCCAGTAGCCGTCCGTTCCCCAATGCCCCCAGTAGTTGT
>JANQRT010000051.1 GCA_028284385.1 Opitutaceae bacterium
ACTAAGATTGGGGTATCTTCTACAGACCCGAAAGTCGATCCGGTTGGAGCCTGCGTTGGGGCTCGTGGGGCTCGCGTGAAGAGCATCGTTCGCGAGCTCGGCGGGGAGAAGATCGATATCATTCGCTATTTCGAGGATCCGAAGGAAATGGCGCTTGAAGCTTTGAAACCAGCCATTCCTCGCGACGTGGACATAGATTCCATCAACAAGCGCATCCGCATTGAGGTCTCTGAAGACGACCTCGCGGTGGCCATCGGCCGAAAAGGGCAAAACGCCCGTCTTACCTCCAAGCTAGTGGGTTGGAAAATCGATATCATAAAGGAGGAAGTCAAAGAGGTCAGTATCGAGGCCAAAAAGCAGCAGGCTGCAGCTGGTCTGAGCCAGGTGGAAGGTATTGACGACGACGTGGCGGAGCGTTTGGTCATGAATGGTCTGATCAGCCCCGAGCTTTTCTTGGACGTCGAGCAGGAGGACCTGGTTGATATGGGTTTTGAAGAAGCTCAAGCCCAGGACATCATGGGCAAGGTCAACGCCTTCTTGCAGACCCAGAAGATTTCGTCCTAATCGATTGTCATCCCGTTAAGCCCGTTAACATCGCAGAGCTATTTAATCATCACTAATGAGCGTAAGAATCTACCAGTTGTCTAAAAAGATCGGGATGGAGAACAACGACCTGATCGAGCTGCTCTCCCAGCGTGGCTTCCAAGTCAAGAGCGCGTCTAGCTCCATCGACAACATCTCGGCCGATTCCATTATAGAAGAGTTTTCCAAGAAGACCGAACCTGCAGCCGAGGCTGAAAAACAGGCAGCGGCGCCGCTAGTGGAAGAAAAGAAGCCGGTTGCTCCTCCATCGCCCAATGTTTTCGTTAGAAGCAAAAAGGACGTCGAGCAGGAAAAGAAAGCTGCAGCTCCGCCTCCGGTCAAGGCGGCTCCATTAGCAGCGCCCAGGACGGCTCCTCCTGTCAAATCCGCTCCTTCGGTGCCTCGACCTGCAGTCGCTGGTACCCCTTCTTCGGCCACTCCTCCGAGTCCAAGCGGTCCTGTTTCTCCTCCTGTTCCAAAGCCTCCATCGGCATCGCCGGCTGGAGTTTCTATTCCTTCCACCAAGAAGACAGGTGGCGTTGCGGTCGCTGAAGAATCAGGCGATGGCATTCGTACTATCACTCTCAAGCCGCCGATTGTGGTTCGAGACCTTGCCACCGAGCTAGGACTCAAGCCCTTCAAGCTGATTTCCGAGTTGATGGAGATGGGGATCTTCGCCTCGATCAACCAAAGCCTGGAGGAAGACGTCGCCAGCAAGATTGCTGAAAAGCATTCCGTCATCCTTGAGATCCGACATCGCGGTGAAGGTCCCAAGCAAAAGAAAAAGAAGGTTGTCGCGGAAGTCGACGAAAGCAAACTGCTCGAGGAGCGTCCGGCTGTAGTTTGTATTCTAGGACATGTGGATCATGGAAAGACCTCTTTGCTTGATTACATCCGAAAAGCCAATGTCGTGTCCGGAGAAGCCGGGGGCATTACCCAGCACATCGGAGCTTATCAGGTCGAACACAAGGAGAAAAAGATCACTTTTCTGGATACACCTGGCCACGCTGCGTTTAATGCCATGAGAGCCCGCGGGGCGGACGTGACTGATGTCGCTATTCTTATCGTAGCCGCCGACGATGGTTTCATGCCTCAGACCGATGAAGCCTTGAAATTCTTGCAGGAGGCTGGCGTGCAACCCATCGTTGCTATCAATAAAATCGATACAGCAGGAGCCAACATCGATAAGGTCAAGCAACAGATGCAGGAACGGGGTATCGCTTCCGAAGACTGGGGCGGCGAGATTATCACATCGCCGATATCGGCTCTTAAGGGAGATGGCGTTGAAGAGCTTTTAGAGATGATTCAGCTCCAGGCGGAAATTCTCGAGCTCAAGGCGAATCCTAAAAAAGCGGCTGAAGGTATCATCATCGAGGCCCAAATGGAAGTCGGGCGAGGGCCTACTGCCACCGTAATTGTGCAGAGCGGTACCCTTAAAATCGGCGATTCGCTTGTTTGCGGTCCAACATTCACCAAGGTGAAGGCGATGTTCAACGAGCACGGCCAACAACTTAAAGTCGCGCCTCCTTCAACCCCCGTTCGGGTCATAGGCTGGTCGGATACGCCTGATTGCGGGGCAACCTTCGTCGCCGTTAAAAACGAGAAGACTGCTAAGCGCGAAGCTGAGGAAAACAGACTGAAGGAGCGTGATGAAGCTCAAGTCGTTGCGGAAGGCCAAATGCCTACTTCCCAAGAGAAACTGTTCGCCGCTATTGCCAAGACGCAATCCAAGATTCTTAGACTGATTATCAAGGGCGATGTTTTCGGGTCGGTGGAAGCGGTCGTCAATTCCCTGGAAGCGATCGAGAGCGATAAGGTGAGTCTTGAAATCATCCATGCAGACGTAGGAGCCGTTAGCAAAAGCGATGTTCAGAAGGCTAGCGCAGGCGATGCGTCCATTATTGGCTTTAACGTTAAAAACGAAAATGGCGTGATGCCTTTAGCTAAGCATCATCAGGTTAAAATCGTTCATCATCCCATCATCTATGAACTGATCGATCAGGTTCGGGATGACATGGTCAACCTGCTCGATCCCGAGTACCGTGAAAACAAGATCGGCGCTGCGGAGGTAAGAGCGGTGTTTCCCATTTCCAATGGTACCGTTGCGGGTTGTCTCGTTACGGAGGGTCGCGTAGAGCACGATGCGAGCGCCCGCGTCGTCAGGCGAAACGACGTTGTTTTCGAAGGCAAGATCGACACTTTGCGCCGCGTTAAAGACGATGTGAAGGAAGTGCGAGCAGGCACGGAATGCGGTATTCGTTTGAAGAACTGCAACGATTATAAGGAAGGCGATACCATCGAAGTGTTCGAAGTTCACGAAATTCGACCTTCTCTTTAGGGTGTATCCATTTTTAGAATTCGAAAACGAATCGGATATTATTCCAGGAATAGTTATCATCTAGAAAATTCGAATTCCATTCGATTTATGAGCAATCGCAACGTCAGGGTTAGCGAGCTGTTGAAGCGGGAGATCAGTGATATTCTTCATACTCGCTATCAGCAAAGATCGGTGGCTCTAACGATTACGGATGTAGAGGTTTCGCCGGATCATAGCAGAGCTCGGGTTTACTATTCGTCGCTAGTCGATGGATACGATCGAATTAAAGCTGAAAATTTTCTGCAAGCCAGTGCTGGCCGTATTCGCCACGAGCTCGGTAAGCGGATTATCTTGAAGAGAATGCCTGCTCTCGAGTTTCTCTATGACGAATCGAACGAGCGGGGCGCGCGCATGACAACGCTACTCGACTCTCTCGAATTTACGGAGGACGAACCCGAGGATTGAGCGCCTACTTTCCAAAGTTAAGCGAAACGTTCTCGAGCCTCCTGAAAGAGCTCAAAGGTTGTAGGGTAGGCGTAATCGGGCATGCTCGTCCCGACGGCGACTGCATTGGCGCCCAGGTTGGACTGACGCGTTTGTTGCTCAATGCTGGTGTCGATGCCGTTGCTATCAATGCCGACAAGGTTCCTGAATCGCTTGCTTTTCTGAATACGGAAACGCCGATTCAATTATTGCCTATACCCGATATAGGCGACATGCCCCTTGTTTACGTGGATTGCGCTGATGAGGGAAGAGTTGGTCCGAAAACGTCTCAAGCTTTGATAAGTAATGAGAGAGTCGCGAACATCGATCACCACATTTCCAATACGAATTTCGCTCGAATTAATTTGGTAGATGTCGAAAGCGCGGCTACTTGTGAAATTCTAGCCGGAATCGCTCTCGACCTCGCCTTGCCAATCGATGAATTGACTGCTTCCGCCCTATACGTTGGACTCCTAACGGATACCGGACGATTCGGCTATGGAGCTACGACTAGTCGCGTATTCGAAATTTGCAGTCGCCTTGTGGCATCAGGCGCTTCGCCCGTAACCTCAGCACGTCATCTCTACGAAAGCCAACCGATTGAAAGACTGATGCTCCTGCAGCGATTTCTGAAGTCGCTGACGCTTGAACTCGATGGACGGCTCTGCGTCGGGGAATTGCGTCAAATAGACTTCATCGAGACAGGAGCAACCTATGCTGATACCGAAGGTTTTGTCGACTACGCTCGATCAGTAGACTCCGCTGAGGTCGGATTGCTGATCGAAGAGCGTAAAACGTCCACCAAGGGCAGCCTCCGCGGTAAGGACCCGGTTCTCCGTCTTGACCAAATAGCGGGTAGTTTTGGAGGTGGCGGTCACGCCTGCGCAGCGGGGCTGAGCAGCGCTTTGAGTCTAGCTGAACTTAAAAATGGGTTGATCAAAGCGGTCGAGTCGCGCTTGAACGGAATCGTTTCTACTTAATTGATCTCAGCATGAATGAATTGAAGGAATTCGAGGGAATTCTCCTGATTGATAAACCGAAGGGGATAACCTCACATGATGTCGTAGACAGAGCTCGTCGCAAGTACAAGATCAAGCGTATTGGACATGCGGGTACACTGGATCCCATGGCCACGGGATTGCTGATACTGCTTGTGGGCAAAGCGACGAAGCTGTCTCAGTATTTGATGAGCCTGGACAAGGTTTACAGCGGAACGATTACTCTAGGCGAAAGCACGAACACTTACGATGCGGACGGTGAAGTGGCTTTCAATAAGCCAGTCCCGGAATTGACCTTAAGTCAGGTTCAGGACTACCTGAACAATTTTCTAGGCGATCAGTATCAAACCCCTCCCATGTATTCCGCTATAAAGATAAAGGGGCAGCCACTCTACAAGCTGGCCAGGAAAGGGCAAGAAGTGGAGAGAGAGCCTCGTTTCATACGCGTATCCAAATTTCACGCTACGGATTATAAGTCTCCGAACATCGAATTTACAATGGCTTGTACCAAGGGTACCTATGTTCGGTCCATCGCGCATGACTTGGGGGAGAAAATCGAATGCGGGGCTCATTTGTCCGCCCTCAGGCGCGACGCGTCGGACAAGTTTAGCGTCAAGGATGCCATTCCACTTGAAGAACTGGAGGCTCTGTCTAGCTCCGAACTGGCTTCAGTCCTCATACCTGGTCATCAGGCGACTCCGACTTCTCTCATATGAATCGAATTGTTCAGTTCGATTCGCTTGAAGCTTTCCAATTCGACGAGCCTAAATCCGTGCATCTGGCGATTGGCATGTTCGATGGCGTGCACCTCGGGCACCAAAGAGTGCTTGAATCGGCCCTACAAAGATCTGCGGAGGAGGATGGGGTGGCGGGTGTATTGACTTTTTGGCCACATCCGAGCCGTCTCTTCAATCCAGAATCCCCAGTTAGGATGATTTTGACTCCGGAGCTTAAGGCGTCTCAATTCGCTCTTAGGAATATGCGTTTCGTGATTGAGGAATCTTTCACCGAAGACTTTTCCAACATCGAAGCGGAGTCTTTCATTAAACATCTTGTTCGTCGGATTCCTGGTCTTAAGTCGATACACACAGGTTTGAACTGGAGGTTTGGCAAGGGCGGGAGAGGGGATCCATCCATGCTTGAACTGCTTGCTAAAGAGGAGGGAATTGAAGCGCATTGCGCGGAAGTGCATCTCGCCGAGGGAGAGCGTGTCAGCAGTACTCGAATACGTAGTTTGTTAACTGAAGGATCCGTCGAAAAAGTGAATGAGCTTCTAGGCTATAACTATTTTTCAGTCGGTACCGCTATACAAGGGAAGCAACTGGGTTCCGAAATGGGAACTCCGACTTTGAATATGCCATTCGAAGGCGACCTGCGACCTGCCTATGGCGTGTATGTCACGCTTGTTTCCGATCTGTCATCGAATATCCAGTACAAGTCGGTTTCCAATTTTGGCGTTAGACCGACGGTTGAGAAAAGCGATAAGCCGCTGCTCGAAACGCACTTTCTGGAGGAATGCAGCTTCAGTTATGGAGCTAGGCTCCGCGTTGAATGGTTGGAATTCATCCGCCCTGAACGGGAGTTTGCGAATGTCGATGAACTTAGAAATCGAATACGCGAAGATGTGCAAATCGCGAATAGGCGATTTGAAATGATCTAGCCGATGGCTGGCAAAATCAGGATTGACGAGCTGGTCGTCGCAAAGGGTTTGGCCGAAAGCAGAAGCGCAGCAAAGGCTTTGGTGATGTCTGGAAAAGTGAGATGCGGAGATCGTCGCTTGGATAAGCCCGGGCTTAAGGTCGATCTAGACATCGAGATATTCGTGGAGGCTGGCAAGCGTTTCGTGGGTCGCGGAGGTGAGAAGCTATTGGGTTTTATCGAACGATTCGGCATTTCCTTTGAAGAATGCGCCGTACTTGATATCGGAGCCTCGACAGGAGGTTTTACCGACTGCTCGTTGCAGAATGGGGCAAAGAGTGTTACCTGTCTCGATGTAGGTAAAGGACAACTACACGCTAAGATTCGTGGCGATAGTAGAGTGGTGAACATCGAAGGCTTCAACGCGCGTCATTTGAAGAAAGGAGACCTTCCTCTGGAAGCGTACGACCGAATTGTGGTGGATCTCTCCTTCATTTCTCTCAAGACCATGTTGCCCGTCGTTTGGCCATTTCTGCCCGAAAAGGGGCTGCTTGTCGCCTTGGTGAAGCCGCAGTTCGAAGTAGGCAAGGAGATAGCCGACAAGTATAGAGGCGTGATAAAGGATCCGGAAGCTCGCTACCAAGCTTATGACGAAATCAAGCGGTTCGCATTGGATCGCCTTGATGATTCGACGTTGTTTGGCGAGATGGAATCGCCCATTAAGGGTGGGGATGGAAATGTCGAGTACCTGCTCGGCTTAACCAAGGGTCCGAGTTCCTTGTAAATTGAATCCTGCTCCACGTTTTGAGCCGGCTACGTTTCTAAGTTGAAAAAGCGGAGTCAATTTCGAATATGAGTAGCGTGTCGATACCCAAGCCTATCAAGCGGTTAGCTTTCGTGGTCAACGAGACGAAGAGCGGGGCCTCCGAATTGGAGTCTTCCCTTCGATCGATGGCTCAAGACAGCGGTATTGAAACTTGCGCTACCAGCGAGTTTCCCGTACCTCGCGGCTATCTCGAAAAGGAAGACGCCTGTTGTGTGATTGGAGGCGATGGCACTTTTCTTAGCGTTGCGGCTGAATCGACCCGTTGGCAAGTGCCGCTTATTGGGGTTAATCGAGGAACCTTGGGATTCCTTACCACCTATTCGTCCGAAGAGATCCAGTCGATATTTCCATCTATTCTGAAAGGCGATTTTCAGCTCACCTATCGAACCCTGCTTGAGTGCCAGACTCAGGAGAATCACTGTGACTACGCGCTCAACGATGTCGTGATAAAATCCGCCGAAACGAGTCGTATCGTGCACGTCAACGTTTTCGCCAATGACGAATTTATCACAACCTATGTGTGTGACGGTCTGATATTCAGTACGCCTACGGGATCGACAGCCTACACTCTCTCCGCTGGCGGTCCTCTGGTGCACCCTAATTCGGGAGTCATTTCCCTGACTCCCATCTGTCCGCATACCTTGAGCAATCGTTCGATTATCTTTCCAAACGACGTCTCTTTAAGAGTGGAAAATGCAGTGCCGGATGAAAACCTCCTCGTAGCGGTTGATGGGCAGCGGAATTTATCGACTCTCAAGGATCGTCCTATCGAAATCCGAAAAGCCGAAAAGAATCTCCCGATCGTCCAGCGTGTGGATTATTCCCATTTCAACGTTATCCGCCACAAGCTGAAGTGGAGTGGCGGGTACGCGGGAGAGGGGCGATCCTCTTAGAGTACTACAGAGCGGTTTTTCCGTTAGGAATCCTTCTTTTCCTGTAGCTCTGGTATTAAGTATGGATTTTCGTCAGGGACCGATGTTGGTCCAGAGCCATAGAAGTCGAATCTAATAATCTCTAGCTTGCTCGAGCTGAGTTTCGGGTTCTTAAGGACCACTGAAAGCCGTACTTGTTCTAGAATGGCTTTGTAGTGCCGCGTGTAGTCTAGATCCGAGCTAGGACCGAAGAGATAGATTAGATTTTCGTGACGATACCGAATATACCATCCCTCGTCCGTCAATCCGAAGCTGGTGATATCAATGCCCGGGTATCGTTGCTTGAATCTGTCGTGCGACATCTTTGCGCTATCGACGATCGCCTCCATGGGGTACACGATTAGCTTGTCCACCTCGGCATTTTGGTCCTGCCCCCAAGCCATCGACGAGATAGCTGTAAAGGCTATCAAAATTCTCGATACGCGAAACATCTACTATTTTAAAACTAAATCGTATCTGAAAACAGACTACAGATTGCTAGACATCTTTTCGCCCTGCTCGGCGCCGCGCGAACGATTGGAGCCTTGGCTTCCTCCAATATTGCCTGGCATTGACTGCCCGTCAGATTCCGTGACCTGCTTGCCGCTATCGCCGCCAACGCTAGCCTTGCTCCCTTGGCGTCCTTGAGAATCGCTTGATTCGCCACCCTGACCGGAAGATCCTTCGGATCCGCTGCTGGCGACTTCCTGGCTTCCAATTTCCTTGGAGGAATCTCCAAGCGACGGTTCAGGTGGTGGTGGCGGCAATTCTCCTCCAGGCCATGGGGAGTTGCCTCCTTCTCCAGCTGGATATTGCCCTTCTGGCATCTGGCCAGCCATCTGTCCTTCACCCATTTGGCCTTGCTGACCCTGTTGGCCCATTTGCCCTTGCTGGCCTTGTTGTCCACCCATTTGGCCCTGTTGCTGAGGCATGGGAATAAGAGGTGTCTGCTGTTGCCCCATCTGTCCTTGCTGCCCCATTTGGCCCTGTTGACCTTGCTGGCCGCCCATTTGCCCCATCTGTCCTTGTTGACCCTGTTGGCCTCCTTGACTTCCACCCATCGGTGGCATGCCCATGCTGCTTTGGCTTTGTTGACCGCCCATGCCTCCTCCACCCATCGGGATGGGGAAACCGCCTCCACTGCTTCCGCCTTGGCCACCGCCCATCGATGGTTGGCTGATGCTGTTCATTGGATTATTTCTGCCTTGCAAGCCAGCGGTTTCGGAAATGCTGCCAAGCGGGGGCAGCTGGCTTTCGTCGACCACCGATACGTTTCCGCCAATAGGGATGCCTCCTCCTCCCATGGTAATGCTTGGCCTCGAGGATCCTTGTTGAGGCTGTGTGATGCCCACGTTTTTCTGGGCATCGAAAATGTCGGGATCCGGATCGAATTGACCTAGAACGGAACCTGAAAGAGCGAGTCCGACTGTGCCGGCGAACAGAGTTTGAATCTTCTTATTTGGCGACATGATATTCCCTCCCTAATCTCGTTTGACGTTACAAATTACCGTGAGCGGTTCCTGCTGGCTACCGGCTCTAACATTCAATGGAAAGCGAATGTCCTGATAGCCTTTTTTGCGTCCAATCACATGATATTTTCCTGGCAGCAGACTTAGATTCTTCTCCTTCAGCTTGCTCGGCTTTAGTTTTGTTGGCCCTTGCACGCTCACCCAGGTGGCCATGTCCGACAGAAACATGATGTCGACCGGCTGGCTCTGAAGATGCAGGAAACGACGGAGTTTCTCCGCGTCCTCGGACAGCTCTAGATAATCCGGCTTGGACTGCATCGCCTTATCGAAGGAGCGAATCGCCAACTGAAAATCGGCTCGACGGGCTTCCTGCATGGCGACGTCGATATAAGTGTCGTACCGCAAGAGTCCTCGAATCATTTTACCAGTGCGAATCATCCCCTCTTTAGCCTGCTCGAAATCAGGTTCAAGTTGGAGCAACTGCTGATAGTAGCCTCTCGCTCCCTGCCAGTCGTATTCCTCCTCCAGCTTGTAGGCGCTGGTGATCATCGTGTAGATGTCGTTCTTACGCTTATCCTGCCGCGCTTTTATGATGGCGTCCGTTAAATCCGTTCGAGCAGGGAAAATCTGTAGAGCCGATTGGAAATGCTCGATAGCCTTTTCGTATTGCCCGGTCGATTCGGCGCCGCGAGCGGCTGTGATGTGGAAATCGAAATCGCGATTCTGGATTTTGCGGGTGGTCCGTGAGATGCCCTGCTGAGCCTTAGCCGAACCGCCGTCTATTTCGAAAGCCTCCTGGAAATCTTCAAGAGCCGCCTCAAGCTCGTCATTGGCCTCCTTCTGATCGGCTTGCTGGAGCAGGGCGAACACTTGATCGGCATATTTGGCTCGTTCCAAGTGTCTTACCGCCTCCTCGTTTTGCGGATCCACGGTGAGCACATTGGTAAAGGCTTCAATGGCCTTGGCTCCCTGACCTTGGGCGATGTAGCGATGCCCCATGGCCGCATTGGTCTGCACGAATTCGAGAATGGAATTGGCGAGAGACTCCAAGTGATCGTGGGCTTCTTCGAGCTCTGATTTGGCTGGGAAGAATGAGCCGTCCTGCAGAAACTGATTTCCTTTGCTGGCGGACTCGAACGCCTTCTCGAAGGCGATCTCATTCAAATGCTTATTGGGCTCCAGCTCGTCGATTTTGACCAGAAATTGGTCGTACATCTCCTGGGCCAGCTGTTCGGTTTCAATCTGATTTGTAAAATCGTCAATTTGAGCGCTCACCCGCGCCAATTGATCCAAAGCTCGCTTATAGGCGTTCCTTCTCATGAGGTCTTCGCCTTTGCCAAACTCGATTGAGATATTAATCAGCATATCCCTCAAGTCGCCGTGAGTGGTAGTCATACGCTCGACTTCCTTCATCTTCTTAGAGGTCGAGTCTAGCATCATCTCCGCTTTGGCGCGGCTTACGAAGGCTTCCTGGAAGTTCTGTTGCGGCACACCATCCTGGTTTAGGATAACCTCTCCATCGGAAGCGTAATCAGAACCCGAACCTCCTAATACCAGCTTGTATGCGACCATCGAGCCAACGACCACGACCAGCGCGACGATTCCGAGGGCTATGTATTTTGAAGTCGAGGTACTCGCTTTTTCGAGGTTTTCGTCGTCCTCGGGATTCCAGTGAATCACTCTGTGCTTCTTTGGCGTTAGAGGTGGTTCATCCTGATCGGGCATAATTCTTCTCTCTCCTATAATTCAGACAATACGGCTTTTGACTATTAGTCTGCAAGACTCATGGGACACGTTCAAATTTTGCGCTAGATTAGCATCTTTTGCAAAGCTTACCTTACTAAATTACGAATTCCTTCTTAAAATGGATTCAGTATCTGTTTCCTACCTAAAAACTCAACGTTGAGCAAGTTATGCCTATTGCAATTTGGGTGCCAATCCTTAGGTATAATTGAATCCGACTTTCATTAAATGGCGAATAAATTATCGTTTATGAGTAAATGGGGAATATTGACTGGAGTGATTGTCGTTTTGACGATCTCTCTCCTATCGACTGGTTGTAGTACTGTTCCCGTTACAGGTAGGACCCAGATCAACACGGTTTCCGATACCAAGGTCGTTGAAATGACCATTGCGGAATTCCAGAAAATGAAGGCGGCCATGCCTATTTCGACGAATCCCCTTTACAACGAAATGCTGCAGAATGTGGGCAACCGGATTTCTCAGGAAGTTTTTTGGGATATGCCTTTGGCCGAATGGGAGTTTGTCGTCTTCGAGATGCCAAATGATATAAACGCTTTCGCCATGCCCGGAGGGAAGGTGGGCGTTTTCACAGGCCTTTTTCGAATCATAAGAACAGAGGATGAATTGGCCTCTGTTGTCGCTCACGAAATAGCCCACGTTACCGCCCGCCATACGCATGAACGTCTTTCTCAAATGGGGCTGGTCAGCGCTGGGGGCAACGTTTTGAACATTGGTACGGCTATCCTGGGTGGAGGGAGTCTGGTTGGATCCGTGGCGGGACAAAGCATCTCCAATATCTACAATGTCGGGGCCAGCAATACGGTTAATAGTTGGGATCGAGATAAGGAAGCGGAAGCCGATCGAATTGGAATCATCTACATGGCCAGGGCGGGCTACGACCCAAACGCCGCCATTCGCGTTATGGAGCGCATGGCTCAACTGGACGGAGGAGGCGGGCAGACCTACAATTCCACCCATCCATCCTCTCAGGATCGTCTCGATGCTTTGTATAGCTATCTTGATGATGCCATGGCCGAGTACGAAAAGGCCAAAGCGACTCCCAACGATTTTCCCTTTTAGAGCCGGCCTTTTGGCTCAGTCGCGTTGTGGTCCTAAATCTGTCGGGGCTTAGGTTCAAGTATTCAGCTAGTCTGATGCGTAAGGCCTTTTAGGCTCTTAATAAGACAATCCCGTGACGGGGGCGTTAAAAGAAGCTCTCTCGGGTGAGGGCCTCTCTCAAAACTAACTTGAGCTCTCAGCGGAAGTCGGCGTCGATCCGGAATCGCTCTCCGCTTCTTGACTGGTTGTGGTTTCGCTTGGCTCTGGGTCAGGTTCCGGAGCGTCCTTGAAGAGCGTGGCTATCGATTCTGGCAGACTCGTGTACTGGTAGGAGCCTACTTCAAAAGCGGCCTTGGCCATGTATTCATTCACATGATCTTCAGCTTCCGACGATTCGATAAAAATGTAGACCGGTCCTGCTTCGGTTTCCACTTCCTCCTGCATTTCCATTTTCTTTTCGCCGTCGTCTCCTTCGACTTCGACCTCCTTCATCACTTTCACTTCAGGTCGTTGACCAATGGTAAAGTTTAACGTCTTGCCATCCGCTAAGCCAAGCAGGAAGGACTTGCTGTTTTCCTTGGCGGCAACAACCAGTTCGTCATCCTTCGCGGCGGTCTTGGTAAAGGTCATGTTGGAAAATCGATTCGCTGCTCGATCAACGGCTGCGTCGTCGACTACTTTGCCTTCCAGGGCTGTTTCCGAAGTCCAATCCGAGTCCTTGTCTTCTCGATTCAGTTCGATTGTTTCTCCATTCTCAAGAGTCGCTTTTATCGATCGAATATCATCCTGGGCTACTTCTACTAGCTTCTTTGCCAGCCACGAATCCGCATCGTCGTCGATGCGAAATGTCGAGCTAGCCAGAAAGGCCTTCTCTTCCCCTTGATAGCGGAAAAACTGACGGCCATTGTCTGTTTGCCGACCCAGGTCGATGGACATGATGCTGTTGCCATCCTTATCGAGAAAGCTGATGCTTTCCTTGGAATCGAAGCCCAGCGATTCGATGCGTTCTGGATTAGTTGTAACCAGTCTTTGGACACTCGCATCTACAACGGATGTAACTTGGCTGGATAATTTCGAATAGCTAACGGGCATGTCGTGGCGTTCCTTTACGATCCAATTGCTGTCGGCATCGTTTTTCTCGATTGTAACCACGCCATCACTACCGGTAACTCGGACTTGGAATGCTTCAGCAAGCTTTGATTCATCTACCAGCGGTCCTTTTTCGCGTTCGTCTTGAAGCGGGGCACTGTCGGTGGTTTTAAGGAAACTGGTGATGACGGCAAGAATGGCTAGTATCCCTGCGCTTATGTATAAATTTTTCAGATTCATTTTCGCTGATGAAAGTTTAAAAGGATCTCAGTCTTCTAGAACGAAAGAAAAACAGGCCAAAGGCGACAAGGGCGATGGGTGGCAGGCCCACGTTTACGAAGATTAGCTTCCACTTGAGGGAGTTGATGTCCTTGCGTAGCTCGCGTCGAATATTTCGTCTCTCGCCGCGAAGCTTGGCTTCTTCTTCGCGGTGCTTCTTTAAAGCTTCCGACAGTTCCGGAGTAGCTACAATCAATCCTGAGCCTTCCTGTTGTCCGGCGATTTTCTGGATTTCCTGCTGAATGGTCGAGAGCTGGTCTTCCACTTCCTGCAGCTTCGCCTGGTAGGCTTGCTGAGCCTTGACTTCCATCTGCTGCACGACTTCGAAAGATCGATCTTGCGTGCCTTTTCCTTGAAGGCCAATGAGGTCCCTGCTGCCGCCTAGATAGTTCATCACGTTCGATGCCAGCGTCTGATTGTCATTCAATGGCTGATACGTGTTCATCCCCAGGAAGTTTAGTCGGCGAATCGAGAATTGGTCTACAAGCCAGTCCGTATCGGCAATGATGAATACACTGCTCTCGCCTGACTCAAGATGCTCCGCCACATCCTCTTCGACGGGGCTTTCTTCCGCATCCTCTTCCCGGTTGGGAGCGGCCGGTTTGCCATTGGGGAATGCCGTTTTGAATTCTCCGCTAAGCAATCCCGCTACGGTCAGCTCTTCATTGCCGGCTTCGATTTGCCGAAGCAGCGCCCCTTGCTGGGTGAAGTCGAGAATCATGCTGCTAACTTGACCGGCATCGGCGCTGGTTGTCATCACTGGCAGCAGTTCCAGACTGGAGTTATCCTCAAGTTTAATGGACCCAGTCTCTAACAAGAGAGAAGCGTCAACATCGGACGCGGGCATAAAGCTTTTATTGATATTGGCTTCTCTGAAGACCAGCCAGGACGGTTGGATGAAGTTCGCTTGAGCGTAGGCCAAATTGGGATCGCCTACGGCTTGCATCGAATCGTAGCTAATGCCCCAGGCTTCGAATAGTTTTGGAAAATCGCTGGTGGCGTCCGGACTAGGTTGATTCATTCCCATCATAGCCATTTGCGACTGCTGGGACTGGGCCTTCATGGTTCGCGAGGAGGGATCTACGGCAAGAAAGACTGGTTTGCCTTTCAAAATGTGTTGGTCGATTTCGTACAGAAGCGAATCGGTAAGCGTAGCCGGTGGATTAATAATAGCCAGAATGTCCAGGCTGTTGGGAAGTTCGGTGGCCGCCGCCTCGATGGTTTCCACTTCAAAGCTACTTTCCCATTGTTGCACTACGTATTGATCTTGTGGAGGCGGTTGACCTGGCATGGCCGGGTAGGGAGGAGCTTTCAATGGCAGGCTCGTTAAAAGGCCTAGACGTGGCTTTGCCAACAACTGGGTTTCGAAAATCAGGCGGGACAAGTCGTATTCAAGAAATCCCTCTTTGTTCCAATCGAAGAAGGCGATCGATTTCTCGTTATCCGCCTGTGTGGCTACCAAACCTAGAAAAACTGTGATCCCGGACGGAAGGCTCTGGCCATGCAGTCCTGCCGCTATGGCGTTTTCCTCCTCAGGAGTGTCGGGTTGCGGATCGATGATGTTCAGCCTGATTTTTCCCGCTGAGGAATTCGCGTATTGCTTGATCATCTGCTCGACGCGGTTAGCGAAATTCTTGAACCGAATGGGCAGGTCTTTGGCCGATTTCGAATAGTAGAAATCAAGGGTTACGGGCTCCTCGATCTTGCTTATCATCGTTTTGCTGTTCTTCGACAGCGAAAACATATTCTCCTCCGTTACATCGATTCGTAGTGGAATAGACGATACGATATAGTGGAGTAGAAGAAAGTTAACGAGTATGATTATGGCGATATGAGTTCTTTTGCTTCTCGACATGTCTACGGTCTCCTTAACTTTGTCTTTCAAGAATCACTACGTTGATTCCTAGGCAGGCGATGGTCAGCAATCCGAAGAACGAGATGGCGCTCATTTCAATAAGGCCGCGGGTCATGGTCTGGAAATGGATGTAGAAACTGAAGTTCCCAATGAACTCGAGCAATCCAGTCGGCAGTCCTCCAAGTACGCTAAGCAGGATATCCGAACCCACTAGCGTTACGCAGAAGCAGATGAGGACGGAGAGAACAAAGGAAATGACCTGATTTTGAGTCATGGCGGAGCAAACCGAGCTGATGGCGAGATAGCTCCCTGCCATCAGAACGCTTCCGAAATAACCGGCCATAATGATTCCCCAGTCCGGGTTTCCCAGATAGCTCGTTGTCATGGCCAGCGGAAAAGTAAGGGCGATGCCAATCGATATGAAGAGCCAGGCAGCCAGAAACTTGCCGACCACCGCGCTGACGATCGAGACGGGAAGCGTGAATAGCAATTCAATGCTTCCGGAGCGTTTCTCTTCCGCCCACAGCCGCATTCCGGTGGCGGGAATGAATACCATGAAGATCCATGGCAGGAAATTCCATACCGTATCCAGATTTGCCGTGTTGCTTTCGTAATAGCCTGTGAAAAAGGCGAGTCCGGTTAACAGCATTGTGAATACGGCTAGAATAACGTATCCGACTGGCGATCGGAAGTAGCCGAAGAATTCCTTTTTGAATACAGGAGAAATCTGTTTCATGCGTAGACGTTGCGGTTGGTAAGTTCACGGAAAAGCTCGTCCATCTTGAGTTTCGGATCGCGAGCCTTAAGTTCTTCGGGCGTTTCATCGATGACCTTCTTGCCCTGGTCGATGATGATGACGCGGTTGCAGAGCGCTTCAACTTCCTCTAAAATGTGAGTGGAAAGAACGATAGCCTTGTCCTCAGCCATATTCGAGATGAGCTTGCGGACCTCGTGCTTCTGATTAGGATCAAGTCCGTCAGTTGGCTCGTCGAGGATCAGGACTGGAGGATCGTGCAAGATGGCTTGAGCTAGACCAACCCGCTGGCGGTAGCCTTTGGAAAGGGTCTCGATAGACTGATTCTGAACTTTCTTCAGGTGACATTTCACGATGACGTCAGATAGCCTGTCATTGATATTCTCCTTTGAACGGTAGCCTCGCGCTTCAGCGACGTAGGTAAGGAATTCCAATACGGTCATCTCTGGATAGGCGGCGTTGCTCTCGGGCAGATAGCCAATCCGTTTCTTGACTTCAAGGGGATGTTCTTGGACATCGAATCCGTCAACACTGGCTGTCCCGGAGGTCGGAGCCAAGTAGCCGCTGATCACTTTCATGGTAGTGGATTTGCCAGCGCCGTTTGGACCTAGAAATCCAAGGATATCTCCCTTGTTAACTTTGAACGAGACGCCATCGACGGCTCGAATCGCTCCATAATCTTTGATGAGATTGTCTACTGTAACCATAGGATGTTTCTAACTCAGGGGTGAGATAGACGGTTGATGGGAGAATGAGTTCCCGAGCAACCGCCTGGATTTAGGGTATTTCTTCAATCCCTAAAGGGCGATTTCGTTTAGAGATTGGATTGAGCAAAATCAAGTCCGAGATTTGGAAAAAGATCGAGAGCCTAAAGCTCCATGGTATCCTGCTCTACGACAGCGTCCTCCTCGGCCTCTTCGGCAGCTTTCTCTTCTTTGAGATGCTGTGGAGGCTTGGTTACGCGAATGGCAAGATTCGCTTCTCGATCGGCCACAATGCGGTCGCAGATTTTGTGAATGTGCATTCGCAGCCACATGGAAGTGTTGCTGTCGCTCAGGTAGCGAGCGGGTCCATAAGCGTGGATGCGGCCGGTTTGCAGGAGACGATCGTTCTGTTCGAATTCCTCTTCATTCCCTGGTTTATAGACAGCGTAGGCTTTTCCGCCGAACTTTCGTACAACCGAAAACGAGGGGACATCGCTTGGGCCGTCTGCAATGTAGATCATATTCTGGAAAGGAATGCGTCGATCGTCCTGGGCCATCTTGGCATTCACGTCTATGGCCTCATTCTTGTTCGAGCCCTTGTTGATCTCGAACAGAGCTCGGGTTTTGGTGGTGTTGTCGATCATCGTGCCGATTTGGCAGATTTCCTTTTCCGTCTCGATCGAGAATTCGTCCTGGTTTAGAAAGCCGGGCAGCAATGGATTTTCGATAAACTCGCAGCCCCAAATTCCATCCACATGCTGAGCGACTAGACTGCCTCGAACCATTTCCGCAAGCCCTGTGCTGACGATGTAGTGCTCCAGTTGAATATCATGCTTCAGATATTCAGATTTCGCCCTGGCCTCGGCTCTCAGCTCCTCGAAGAAAAATGGCAGTCCATCGTAGAATTCGATTTCCGCCCCGAGTTCACGAAGGATCGCATTGTTCAATCCTTTCATTTCGCCATTACGAACGTGGGTAATGATGTGATTGAGATAAACGCTCTCTCCCGAGACGCGATAGCCACGCTCCTTGTAGCGTTCCGCCATCGTATTCACTTCCATCCAGAAGTTCGTCTCGTCGATGCCATACCGCTCGAAAATGGGCTGCTGCATGTAGCCGGGAATGAGGGTCTTGTCGAAATCCCAAATAACGGCGATGCGATTTTGAGTGAAGAGTTCCTTTGGCATGACAGGCTGTGACGGTATCTCTCTTTTCAGATCCTCGATTGCAAATAAGAAAACGGATAAGATCGAAATCTCGCTCATTTGCCTGGATTCGTTCTTCTCGGTGCCATTTCCCCTCTGCCGCAAAATGTATTTTCAATTTGCAGTCTGGAAAACATCGAGCCATTGCTCGGGGTTTTATGGAATTGCCGGATATCTCGCCCTTCAAAAAGCGCGTCGAGGAAATCGATTCGATGATGAACGAGCCCGACTTCTTTAACGATGCTCGTCGCTCGGCTTCACTTTCGCGCGAGCAGACGAAACTGCGTCAGCTTTTGGAGGACTACGAAGCCTTGGAAAACGCCAAGGACGAGATCCGGGATCACCAATCATTGCTCTCTGATTCGAGCGGAGATCAGGAGCTCAAGGAACTGGCCGAGGAGGAATTGCCGATTCTCGAAGAACGCTTATCGTCCCTCGAAGGGAAGATTCTAGTTGCCATGATCCCGCCCGAGGAGTCCGATTCGAGAAACACTATCATCGAAATACGCGCGGGAGCGGGTGGTGATGAAGCCTCTCTGTTTGCGGGGGATCTTTATCGTATGTACATGCGATATGCCGAGCGATCTGGCTGGTCTCTCGAGCAGATGAGCTCGAGCGAAAGCGGCATCAACGGCTTTAAGGAAGTGGCCTTCACCGTTCGTGGTGAGGACGCCTATAAGCTGATGAAATTCGAAAGCGGAGTTCATCGGGTGCAACGCGTTCCGGAGACCGAATCGCAAGGTCGTATCCATACTTCTACGGTTACCGTTGCGGTGCTTCCCGAAGCGGAGGAGGTTGACATTGAGATCGATGCTCAGGATTTGGAGATTTCCGTTACTCGTTCAAGCGGACCTGGTGGTCAAGGAGTGAATACAACGGATTCGGCTGTCCAGATCCTCCATAAGCCTACTGGAATCATCGTTAATTGTTCTGACGAGCGCTCGCAAATCAAGAATCGCGCTAAAGCTATGACCGTTTTGAGGTCCCGTTTGCTGCAAGCTAAGGAGGAAGAGGAGAGGGCCAAGTATGCTGCGAATCGTCGCCAACAAGTGGGTACAGGTGATCGAAGTGAACGGATTCGCACTTATAATTTTCCGCAAAGTCGGCTAACCGATCATAGGATAGGATTAACGATCCACAGCCTTCCTCAAGTGATGGATGGCGACATTCAGGAAGTTATCGACGCCTTGCAAAGCGAGGATCAGAAGTTGAAAATAGAGGCCTTGATGAAGAGGTCTTCTGAAAGTTGATAAATCCGTCTCTCCGTCCCTTGTCAGAATGACTGAAACCTTAACGGTGCTGGATGTGGTAAGCAAGAGCGCCGATTTTCTTGAACGAAAGGGCGTTGATAATCCTCGTCTCAATGCCGAGTGGCTCATTGCCCATGCCATCGGCTTGGATCGAATGTCGTTGTACATGCAATACGATCGACCGCTGATCGAGAAAGAGCTTTCCGTCATGCGGGAGCAGGTTGCGCGTCGTGGCAGGCGGGAGCCGCTTCAGTACATTCTTGGTCAAGCTCAGTTTCACGATCTTCTTTTGAAAACCGATAGTCGGGCTTTGATTCCCAGGCCTGAGACCGAGCAGCTTGTCGAGCTAGTCAAGGAAAGCCAACCTGAAATCGACAGGGATTTTCGTATTCTCGATTTGGGTACTGGAAGCGGGGCGATCGCCATCGCTTTGGCCGTCCATTTCCCGAAAGCCAAAATAGTAGCAACCGATCGCAGCGATGGCGCTTTGGCGCTAGCCAAGGAGAACGCCTTGCTGAACGGGATGCAGAACCGGATCGAGTTTATTCGCTCAGACTGGTTTTCGGAACTGAACTCGGATTCGGAATTCGACATCATTATTTCCAATCCTCCCTACTTGAGTTCAAGTGAACTCGACGAAGCTGAGACCGAAGTGAAGGATCACGAGCCTCATTCGGCTCTGGTTTCGGCAAATGATGGCCTGGATGATCTGAATACTATTATCGAATCGGCAATCGGTTATTTGGGAGCCGCCGGAGAGCTTTGGCTGGAAACGGGCATCGATCAGCGTCAACAGCTTCTCCTTCAATGCGAGAAATCTGGATACCGAAACTACGAGGGGCTAGATGATTGGAGCGATAGGCAGCGCTTCATCCACGCAATGAAGTGAATGTCTCCTCAGTCGGCTCGGGTCTGAATCTTAGTTGATCAGCTTCTCGAAACGGTTAGTAGAAGCGATTGGCGTTGCCGGCTGACGCCAGTCTTCAGGATTTGGAGACACGCTAATCGCGTCAACCATGATGCGAAGACTTTCACGAAGCTGTATGTCGAAAGCGGGTACAGGTTCTTCCTCCTCCTCTTCTTCCGAGCTTTGGGCCTCGGAATCTTGGGAGCTTAAAGCGAGTTCGCCTTCAGGATCAATCGGCTGAGACTTTTCGACATTCGGATCGGCGGTTGCCTCAACTTCAGGTTCGACGCTGGCGACTTCCGGTTCCGCCTCGTTCTGCTCTTCGTCGCGTAAAACGCTATCCAGCTTTATTTCCTCGGACTCGTAATTGAGATTCGCGAGTTCGCGTTGGATGTCTTTCATCTTCTCGATGAAAGCCTCGTCCTCCTCGAGGATCTTCTTTCGCTCTTCCAGATTGAGAGAAATCGTCCTCAAGTCTTCCTTTGCTTGCTGCCAGTCCATCCGTTCGTTCAGGAAGTTGAATTCCTCGAGCTGAATCTGGCGCGATTGGCTGATTTTGGTTAGATCTTCAATGAAGGTGTCCTTCATCCGCCTTTCCACGAATCTAGGAGCGGCCTGAATCTGATCCCAGGCCAGAGCGTTTTCCAGCTCCGATTCGCCTTCCGCCAGAACCTGGTCGAGAGATGGCAGAGAGATATCGGATGCTACTCCGTGACGCTGTGTGGAATGGCCGTTTGGCAAATAGAACTTGCGAACGGTCAGTTTTGCCGCTCCCGCCTTCTCTTTCGAAAGGTATTTTTTCAGAACGTAGTCGTCTAGCATGAGCACCTGCTGAACGGTGCCTTTGCCGTGAGTGCTTTCATTGCCGATAACCAAAGCGCGTCCGTAATTCTGTAGCGCTCCAGCGACGATTTCGGAGGCCGATGCGCTGTATCGGGATGTCAGAACCGCTAAAGGTCCGTTGTATACAACTTTTGGATTCCGATCCTGATGAGGGTAAACTTTTCCGTATGGGTCTTTAACTTGTACTACGGGACCTCGAGAAATGAACAGCCCTGTCATTTCGATGGCTTCCTCGAGCAGGCCGCCTCCATTGCGACGAAGATCGAGAATGATGCCCTGCACGCCTCGCTCCCGCATCTTGATCACAAGTTCCTCCACATCGCTAGTGACGCTTGTCACGACGCGGTTTCCATTTTCGTCGATTTCCGTATCTCCATAAAACGAGGGGATATCGATGACTCCGATGGGCATCGTACTCCCATCATCGAGGGGAATTTCGTGTACTTCGGCAGTGGTGCGACTCGAATTGATTCTCACCGTGTCGCGTTCGATAGCTACAATGCGTCGCTCCGATTCGTCGCTCGCTTCGGCTGGAATGATGGTGAGTTTGACGATGGTTCCTTTTTCGCCCCGGATTTGATCAACGATCTTGCGAATGCTCATTCCAACGATGTCTACCGGTTCCCCTTCGTCCTGAGCTACCGCTACGATGCGATCCTCCGCTTTCAGATTGGTTGTTCGTTCAGCCGGACCACCGACAATGAGCTCTTTGATTACGCAATAGCCGTCCTCTTCGCTCAAGAGCGCTCCGATGCCAACCAGCGAGAGCCGCATTGCGATGTTGAAATCCTCAAAGTTCGTTGACGATAGAAAGGTCGAGTGAGGGTCGAACATCTGGGTTAGGCTAGTGAGAAAGAGTTCCTGAACTTCGTTTGAACCGAATTCCTTGATGTTCCTCAAGTGACGCTTGTAGCGCTTTACGATGTGGTCCCTCGCGTCCTCCAGAGTCTTTTCATTCAGCACTTCCTGCAGCAATTCCTGCTTCAGACGCTTGATCCACAGAGAGTCCGCTTCTTCCTTGGTCTTAGGCCATGGCTCTTCAGTTCGATCGAAGACGAAAGATTCATCGCCATCGAACGTCCACTCGCTCTCCAGCTGGGCCAATGTCCATTCGATCCGATTCAGAACGAGCTCGCGATACACTTCATAAATCTCGAAAGCCGTTTTCAGATTCCCATGGTGGCGAAGCTGAAAGGAAAGCATGGGGGCGTATTTCTTGTGGAACTTTTGGATGTGTTCATCGAGGAAATACAATTTGTTGTAGTCTAGCCTGGAGGCGTATTCGTCGATGAGCCTATCGAATGCCTCGTCAGTGATCTCTTCGCTTTTGAAGTGAATGGTTTCGAGCATTTCAATCACCCGCATGGTTTCCTGCGACATCAGGGGTGTTGGTTCCAGAACCGGAAGGTCCTCTCGATCGAACAGATTTTCCGTTTCTTCGGAATAGGCCAGAAAGGGCGCAACGAGAAGCGATAGAAAAGTGAACAGGGTAGCTTTCTTGAAAATCATGAATCTTGAATTTGGTATCGTTGGCACGCTCGCTCGGAGGCTGAATCTATCCTAGCCTGAGCCGTCGTTTGGTAGTTTAGATAGTAAGGCGATAGTTAACTAAGTTTCTTAAGAAATCGAGTTTGTAGTCTGCAAAGCGAATACCGCGCCGCTTTTTCCTCCTTCGGAGCTTGATCTCGGCTTTTCTTCGACCTAGCGGCGTTTCAGCAAATCTCCTGCTTCGTCTAGTATTTCCTTCTCCTTGTCAGTCAAAGACCCGAAACCTTTGCTATTGATTTTATCCAGAATACGATCGACTTCGACCTTCAAGTCTCGGGGCTGCGAAATATTCACCTTATAATTGTAGTTCGGCTGCTTCTTTTTAGAAGGCTTGGTTTTGAGCCATTTCGGCATTTTGATCGAGACGCCCCCGGCTCCTCCGAATTCGACATTCTTGCTGTAGATTTGCCTGAAATAAAGCCAGCCGCCGAGCATTCCTCCCAGGTGTGCCGAATGGGCCACCGATCCGGAGCCGCCTTGCAATTCCGTGAATAGAAATCCAAAGACGGAAATCCCCAGCACAATCCAGGCGAGGATTTTCGGTTTTACTCGGATAGGCAGGATAAGAAAGAGCAGCACTTGTATTTCCCGATTAGGATGCATGCTGGCAAACAGGGCCAATAGTCCGGAAACGCCCGCTGACGCCCCCAGCATGTAGCCGGTGATTCCAGGGTTGCTGGCCGCTACGATAAAGCTTGATAGAAACCAGGCCACCGCTCCTAGAAGAACCGCCGCGAAATAGGCCTGCAGAAAGCGATTGGTTCCCATGTCGAAGAGAACCGCTCTTCCCAAGAAAAAGAGCCCCAGCATGTTAAGCAGCACGTGCATGAGGTTGCCATGCAGGAAAGAGTAAGTGATCGGGGTCCAGAGCTTGCCGCTTCCGAGCGAGTTCGAAGACATCGCGAACCATGACTCTAGCATTCCCCGTAATCCGGATACATCGAAGATCGACTGCAGAATAAACACGCCAATATTGATGCCAATCAGCCAGAGAAGCACATTCTTGGCGCGCTGATCATAGCTCGTAGACATGTATGGGCGGTCGTAAATCATCTATGGCCTTTAAAATCGCAAATTTCGGCGAGATTACAAGAAAGTGCTTTGTAATAAATCGCTATATTCTCTTCTCCCTAAAGTCGTGTGAGTTGATTCACGCAAAAACAACCTCTCTTGACCTAAACTAAACGAAGTGGTTCAGCCTAAGGTTGCAATTCGAATCTTCGCAATTGCCCTTCTGTTCAACCGAATTCGGTGTTCGGCTAGTTATTGAACCGAAAGAGGGCCACGTCGCCGTCTTGAAACTCGTATTCCTTTCCCTCGAACCGGTACTTGCCCGCCTCTCGCGCGGCTTGCACGCTGCCAAGATTGGCTAGGTCTTCATAGGTTACCACCTCGGCTTTGATGAAGCCCTTCTCGAAATCGGTGTGGATCACTCCGGCTGCCTGCGGAGCGAGCATTCCTCTGGTGATGGTCCACGCCCTCACTTCTTTTTCTCCAGCAGTAAAGTAGGTCAGTAGGCCTAGCAGGGAATAGGTGGCCTGGATTAAAAGGGAAATGCCGGAATCGTCCACTCCCAGGTCGGTCAGAAATTCCTTCGACTCCTCTTCGCTTAAGTCGATGAGTTCGGATTCGATCTGTGCGCTGATAACGACGCACTCTGCTTGATGGCTTTCTTTCGCATAAGCTCGGACTTTTCCTACCATCTCGTTGTTTTCCGAGGTCGCCAGATCGTCTTCCATCACATTGGCAGCGTAGATTACTGGCTTCGAGGAAAGGAGAAAGAGGCCGTCCATTATTTCCGTTTCCTCAGAACTGAGATCGAGCGTCTTGGCTGGCTTCCCTTCATTTAGGTGGGGAATCAGCTTATCCATGACAGCAACTTGAGCCTGTGCTTCCTTGTCTTGCCCTCTGGCTTTTTTTATCGCCTTTTCGCGTTGCCGTTCGATGGACTCCATGTCGGACAGGACCAGCTCTGTATTGATAATTTCGATATCTCTAATCGGATCGACGGAGCCCATGCTGTGTACGATATCGTCGTTCTCGAAACAGCGGACGACCTGCACGATGGCGTCTACCTCGCGAATATTAGCCAGGAACTTATTGCCTAAGCCTTCCCCTTTGCTAGCTCCTGCGACTAGACCGGCAATATCCACAAATTCGACGGCGGCGGGGATCACCACCGAGGTCTTGGCGATATCCTTCAGCACTGCCAGTCTATTGTCTGGAACATTGACCACTCCTACGTTTGGATCGATCGTGCAAAAGGGATAATTTGCCGACTCCGCCTTGCGCGTTCGCGTTAAGGCATTGAACAGTGTAGACTTGCCGACATTAGGCAGACCGACGATACCAGCTCTTAGCATAGGCGCGAAAATTCGTGAATTCGATGTTGCTTGACAAGATTGAATTTTGATTAATCTTCTCACGCTTTTCCAAAATCAGGACACTCATTTATGGCCCTTAAAATCAAACTCCAGAGAGCAGGAGCAACGCATAACCCAGTGTATCGCATCGTGGTTGCGGAAGCTCGCGGACGTCGCGATGGTCGCTTCGTCGAAAAGCTGGGCACCTACCTGCCCAAGCAGAAGGAGGGCAAGCAGCTCGAGTTGAACGTGGAGCGAGCCGAGCATTGGCTTTCAGTGGGCGCTAAGCCGACCGATACGACAAACTCGCTGATCAAGCAGGCCAGAAAGGCCGCGACTGCTGAGCCAGCCGAAGCGTAAAACTTCATTCAGCCAACTTTTCCGAAACCCGACCGTCGCTGTCGGGTTTTTTTATTTTCTCTGGCTCTGACAATAAATTCCCGTTAGCAGAATCTTGCCCAAAAATGAAGATCGACGTTCTCACTCTCTTCCCCCAAATGCTCGACGGTTTTCTTTCCGAAAGCATGATGGGCCGGGCTCGTTCGAGCGGTCTAGTCGATCTTCACGTTCACAACTTGCGGGACTGGTCGACCAACAAACACAACACGGTTGATGATCGGCCTTTCGGCGGCGGGGCTGGTATGGTCCTCACTCCCGAGCCTTTGTTTGGAGCCATCGAGGAGCTTCAAGCGGAAGGTACCCATCGCGTCTACATGGCTCCCGATGGAGAGCCGCTTTCCCCGGTACTGGCCGAAGACCTGTCGCAAAAAAAGCATCTGCTTATCCTGAGTGGACACTATGAGGGAATCGACGAGCGGGCTCGCCAGAATCTGATCGATCAGGAGGTCAGCATTGGCGATTACGTACTCACCAATGGCACCCTTGCGGCGGCCGTTTTGATCGATTGTCTGTGCCGTTTTTTGCCCGGTTTTTTAGGCGAGGAAAAATCATTGACTAACGAAAGCTTCCAGGACAATTTGCTCGACTTTCCTCAATTCACGAGGCCGGCGGACTTCCGAAATATGCCGATTCCCGAGGTTCTTCTTTCAGGAAATCATGCGAAGATCGAAGCGTGGCGGCAGCGGCAGCGAGAGGAGCGAACGCGTAAGCGAAGACCAGATTTAATAGAGAATTCCCAAGATGAACCAGGTAATTAGCGAAATCACTCAACATCAGCTCAAGACTGACCTCCCTCCCTTCAAAGTTGGCGATGGCGTCAAGGTGCACACCAAAGTCCGCGAAGGCGGTAAGGAGCGTATTCAGGTGTTCGCGGGAATCGTGATTTCACGTAAAGGTTCAGGTATCCAGGAAGCGTTCACGGTGCGCCGCATCTCTTATGGCGAAGGTGTGGAAAAGGTTTTTCCCGTGCACAGCCCCATGATCGACAAGATCGAGATCGACAAAGAGTCTAAGACCATGCGAGCTCGCATGTTCTATCTCCGTGGACTGGTTGGCAAGAAGGCCATGAAGGTTAAGGAGAAACGCCTCGCCAAAGGCTCCCACTAGAAATCAGTCGTTGAATCGCTTTTTGGGCCGCTTAGAAAAGCGGCCTTTTTTGTGCCCGAATCGCTACTACGCGTCAGATCGGGTTTCGCAATACTTGTTATGGTTGGGGAAAGGTAAAGTCTACTTTACTGTTGTGCCCATGGTTTAGGTGATTGGTCGCATTTGCCTGTTGTACCATATCCACTGTATGATTGTTATTATTCCTAGTAATTAACTACCCACAAATACCCACAATATGAATAAAGAAATTCTTCAAAAAGCGGCTAATCAGGCACGGGGTCTTGCTATCGATGCGGTAGCTTCCTGCAAGTCGGGACATTTGGGTTTACCTCTTGGGGCAGCCGAGATCGGGGCCGTGCTTTACGGCGAGGCACTTCAGCTCAATCCTGATATGCCTCGTTGGATCAATCGCGACCGCTTCATTCTTTCAGCCGGACGTGGAAGCATGTTTCTCTACGGCTGGTTGCACTTGAGCGGTTTCGACTTGTCTCTCGAGGAATTGAAGAATTTTCGCGTGCTGGGCAGCAAGACGCCAGGACATCCTGAATACAAGGAGGCTCCAGGTGTGGAGTGCACGACCGGTCCGCTAGGGCAGGGTGTTGGCAATGCGGTGGGCTTTGCCATCTCGCAAAAGAACGCTCAGAAAAAATTCAATACAGCTGATCATACGATTCTCGATAACCATATTGTAGCTTTAACAGACGAAGATTGTATTCGGGAAAGTATTTCACAAGAGGCTCTTTCTTTGGCTGGCCGTTTGGGGCTAGACAACTTAATCCTGATTTATGGCAGTAGTGATGCCTCTTGCGATACTCAGGACGACCTCTTGGAAAGGAGAGATACGGAAAAGATATTTGAATTGCTGGGTTGGGATGTAGTGACGATAGATGGCCACGATCTCGATGCCGTTTTGATGGCTTTCAAAAATGCGAAAGCCAGGGCTGGAAAGCCTCAACTGATTATCGCAAAGACTCAAATCGATCACATCTCTCTCGAATTAAATGGGAGTTGGAAGGGTCATTTTAGGATTAGTGAGGCTTTTGCTAATGCTCGTGCTAGTCTTGGTTTGCCGGAGGATATCTTTTTCATTTCAGAGGAGGTGCGACTTTACATGGCTGATATCAAAGCCCGACGTGTCGAATCCTACAATGAATGGAAAGTGATTTACGAAAGCTGGAAGTCGGCCAACCGAGAATTGGTTTTCTCGTTTGAGATGATCGAGGATTTCTCAATTGATTCGAACCTATTCAAATCGATTGCTATTAAAGAAGTCCCTGATCTTCGAATTACTGGAGAAGGACAAAACAATAAGCAAACGCTTCAAAGTTACAATCTAAGGCTTCTTGGGCTTTCGATAACAGGTTTATGTGTCCTAGTCTTGGGTGCCTTCCTAACGGGTGTAACCATTTTCAAATTATTCCAGGACACTTCAACGCCCATCTGGCTTTTTTTGGTTAGTATTACTTTTTTCGCTTTTGCCAAAAAGTGTTTCGAAGATCTGTATTCCAAAACATTAATGTTTTTTAAGAGAGAATAATCTATACTCTTTCTAGATGGTGTTTGGGTCGCTGCTAGACCTTTAATATCCTCTCTGTAATCTGAAAGACCGTCTAAATGACGGTCTTTTACCATCCTTCTGGATTCGATCAGGCTTGTTGAGATCTAGTTAGCAAGCGATTCATGCGAAGGTAAATAGGCTGTAACAGTCTACTTTACTGTTGTGCCCTATGGTTTAGGTGATTGGTTATCCTATTTTTGGAATCTCCTCCTAAAGAATCCATTTACAATGCTATGAATAAAGAAATTCTTCAGAAAGCGGCGAATCAGGAACGTGGTCTTGCCATCGATGCGGTTGCAGCTTGCAAGTCAGGCCATCTCGGTCTTCCGCTTGGAGCTGCCGAAGTTGGGGCTGTTCTCTACGGCCACTCGCTTCAACTCAATCCGGACGAGCCTCGTTGGATCAATCGCGACCGGTTCATTCTCTCGGCCGGGCATGGCAGCATGTTTCTCTACGGCTGGCTTCACCTGAGCGGTTTCGACTTGTCTCTCGACGAATTGAAGAATTTTCGCGTGCTGGGAAGCAAGACGCCAGGACATCCTGAATACGAGGAGGCTCCAGGTGTGGAGTGCACGACCGGTCCACTAGGGCAGGGTGTTGGCAATGCAGTGGGCTTTGCCATTTCGCAAAAGATGGCTCAGGAGAAATTCAATACGGCGGAGCACACGATTCTGGACTACCACGTGGTGGCGCTGGCTGGTGACGGTTGTATCCAGGAAGGCGTTTCGCAAGAGGCGGTTTCGCTAGCAGGTCACCTGAAACTGGATAATCTTATTCTTATCTACGATAGCAACGATGTGACGCTTGACGCTCAAGGCGAGGAGTCGCAAAGCGAAGATACAGGCAAACGTTTCGAAGCCTTAGGTTGGAACGTAGTGACAATAGACGGACACGATCTCGATGCGGTTCTCAAAGCGTTTGAAGATGCTAAAGCTGCGACAGGAAAGCCTCAGCTTATCATTGCCAAGACGGAAATCGCTCGTGGCATTCCGGAAGTAGCCGGCACCTGGAAGGGGCATGGCGAAGGGGGAGCAGCTCATGCGGACAGCGCTCGGGCAGGTCTTGGGCTGCCTGAGGAAACGTTTTTCGTTTCAGAGGACGTTCGTTCCTACATGGCTGATCTTAAGTCGCAGCGTATCGAGGCTTACAATACTTGGAAAACGACTTACGACGCTTGGAAGTCGGCGAATAGCGAATTAGCCTCTCAACTGGAAAAAGGAGCCGGTGCTCCTATCGATTGCGACGATCTCTTTTCGCGTATTCCAGTCGATGCCGATGACGCCAAGCTAGCCACGCGAGTATCAGGATCGAATGTTCTCCAGCCAATCGCTGCCGCCCATCCGGAGTTGATAAGCGGGAGTGCCGACCTCCATGGTTCAACGAAGAACTACATCAAGGAAAGCGGCGATTTTCAGGCTGGGAATTATGGTAATCGCAATTTTCGTTTCGGCATACGCGAGCATGCCATGGGGGCGATCTTGAATGGCATCGCATACGACGGGATCTTCCGGGCCTCGGGCGCGACCTTTATGGTATTCGCTGATTACCTACGACCTTCCATTCGTCTGGCCGCCATTGCCGAATTGCCGGTCATCTACATTTTCACGCATGACTCAGTTGGAGTCGGACAAGATGGTCCAACCCACCAGCCGGTTGAAACTGTATCGGGACTCCGAGTGATTCCTAATCTGGATGTTATTCGCCCTTGCGATACGGAAGAGACGGCTGGAGCTTTCGTGGCGGCTATGGAGCGCCAGGATGGGCCTACCTTGCTTTCATTGACCCGACAAGGTATCCCTAATATTAATACGGCGACTGCTGATGAACGCCGCCAGGGTGTTCTCAAAGGTGGATACGTGATTAAAAAGGAAGCGGGCGATCTGGATGTGATCATCATTGCCACCGGTTCCGAAGTGCAGCATGCCATTGCCGCAGCCGAGGAAATCGGCTCTGGAGCCCGTGTCGTGTCCATGCCTTCCATGCTGAGATTCGATTCCCAAAGCGACGATTACAAGGAGTCGGTGCTGCCGTCTTCCTGCTCGAAGCGGATCGCCATCGAAGCCGGTGTTACTGGACTTTGGTACAAGTATGTTGGTGCCGAGGGCAAGGTAATCGGCATCGATCGCTTCGGCATCAGCGCGGATGGCGGAATCGTCATGAACGAGCTGGGAATTAACGCTTCCTCCGTTTTATCCGCTGCCGGACTGAATCCGCAGACTGCGTAGGGATCGCTTCAATACCGATTTTCTAGCCTCTGTTTGCGGATTGTCCTGCGAACAGGGGCTTTTTATTATCCTTTAACCATTTTTATCACTATGGCTAAACCGCATATTCTTGTCTTAGGGGCCGGCTTTGCCGGAGCTACGTTTTGCAAGAAAATCGACACCAGTCGATACGATGTCACGTTGGTCGATCGACAGAATCATCATCTGTTCCAGCCCCTCTTGTATCAAGTGGCAAGCAGCGGTTTGGCGGTTCCAGAGATCGCCCAGCCTATCCGAATGATGCTGAGCCGAAAGCGTGGCCTGAAGATTCTGATGGATGAAGCGAAGTCCATCAATCTGGACCAGAATTTGGTTGAATTCTCGAACCGGAAAATTGAATACGATTATCTGGTCATTGGTCTTGGAGCGGTGACTAGCTACTTTGGCCACCCGGAATGGGAACGCTATGCGCCGGGCCTGAAATCCATAAAGGACGCTACCACCATTCGCCGTAATATCCTCTATGCTTATGAAAAAGCAGAGGGCGAGACGAACCCTGAAAAGCGCAGAGAATTAATGACTACCGTTGTTATTGGCGGCGGGCCTACCGGTGTCGAGCTAGCGGGCGCCTTTATCGAATTGGCTCAGCATGTTCTGGCTCGTGACTATACGGAAATCAATCCTGCCGAGGCGAAAGTCATTCTGATCGAAGCCGGGCCTAAGCTCCTGGGGCATATGCATCCCAAGCTTTCCGAATCCGCCTTGCGACAGCTAGAAGGTATGGGTGTTGACGTTCGGCTGAACACAATGGTTCAGGATATTCGCCATCACGAAGTGGTACTCAAGGATATGGCTATTAAGGCGGGAAACATCATTTGGGGAGCGGGCGTGGCTGCGAATCCGATTACCAATAGTCTGTCGATCAAGGTGGATCGGGGCGGTCGCATCCCTGTTCTACCTGACTTGAGCCTGCCTGGCTTTCCCAATGCTTTTGCCTTGGGCGATGTCGTGTCGCTTGTGGATCCGAAAGGGCAGAAAGTGCCAGGCGTATCTCCCGCAGCCATACAAATGGGGCAATTCACTGCCAAGCTATTCAATAACGATGATATCAAGGAAACGCTCGAGGAACGACCGGAATACGTTTACTGGGACAAGGGTATGATGGCAACGATTGGCAGGAGCAAGGCAGTGGCTCAGAGCGGAAAACTTCGTTTTTCCGGATTTCCAGCCTGGTTGGCCTGGCTTTTTATCCATCTCCTGTTTCTGGTGGGCTTTCGCAACAAGGCTTTTGTATTGGCTCAATGGATATACCACTACTTCACCTATCGTCGCGGAGCTCGCATCATCCATAGCTCGGAGGATCTTGACAACGCTAACGGGAAAGAGATGGAGGAGCCCAAGCCTAAAGACTAGTGGTCCTTGAGGATCTTCACTTCTCTTTGCGGGAATGGGATCGAAATGTTTGCCGCCTTCAACGCTTTGAATACCGCTAGGTTGGCGGTGTAGAGAATTCTGTAGTATTTAGCGGTCGGTACCCAAAATCGGTATCCAATATCGATGGACGAATCGCCGAAGCCTTGGATCCCCACTTGAGGTTTCGCCTTGTCTGAAACGTCTTCGATCTTTGAAACCGCTTCCTCGATCGCGGCGATCGCTTTTTCCGGATCGGCTCCGTAGTCAATGCCTACGACGCCCTCGACGATGGCCAGTTCTTGAGAATTGGTTAGGATCTCGCCCAAGATTTTTCCGTTAGGTATCGTGATGATCTGACCGTCTTCGGTTAGCAGCTGTGTCGTGCCCAGGTTTACTGCTGATACGATACCTGTGAGCCCGTGAATAGTAAGCGTGTCCTCGACTTTGAAGGGCCTTGTAATGATAATGGCAATACCGGCTCCATAGTTGGAAATGGGACCCTGCAAGGCCAAGGTGAGACCGAGGGTGCCCGCTCCCATCAAAGCGACCATGGGCGTAATCGATATTCCTAATTGGCCCACCGCTACGATGAGAAAAAGGAGAACGATGATCAGCTTGGAGACTCCCGCGAAGAAGCGGGATAGAGTGACGTCGATTTCCTTAGTGTTGCAAATCTTGAGGATGAATTTGGAGATCAGTTTTCCGAACAGCAGGCCGAGTAGAACGATGACCACGGCCGAGATGATCTGAGGACTGTGATCAATCAGGTATTGGGTGGCTCTCTCTCCGAGCTCCAGAATTTCTTCGGGGTTTTGCGGGATCTCTATCGAGGGATCCGCTTCGGCGGCGGCCTCTACGGCTTCAGCATTTTCGGGAGCTTCAGTTTCTTCGTTCATGATAGAGCATTTTTAGGGGATGCTCCTTGATTAACAAGATCGAATCTTCGAGCTCCTATTTCTTTCGCTTCCTCGCTTCTCCTCCTTTGCGACGATTCGCGAGCTGCTTCTTGAAAGTCGGTAGAATGTTCGTCTCGATGAACGCGAATGCCGCCTCAAGTCCCTGGTCTTGATAGATTTCTCCAATGTCGGCTTCTACCTGTGTCGGTTGACCAATGCAGGCCAGAAACTCGTTTGAGGTCATATGGATAAAAACATCGCTTCGCTGTTCAGTCGCGACTTCACTTTGTCTAAGTATCCATTCTCGTGAATACAACGCTAGAACGGCGTCCCCTATCCAGGCCTTGGTCCGGGTCTCAAAAAGGTCCACTTTGGTTGGCTTCACTTTGCCCAATCGGGCACCTCACGAACAATATCAAAAACCGGTATCGCAATGAGATACATGATGGTCGTGACTAACAGCACACCAATGAGGTTCAACAGAAAACCGCAGCGAGCCATGGTGGGCAAAGCGATTTTTCCGCTCGCGAAAACGACGCTGTTCGGCCCTGTTCCGGATGGAAGCATAAAGGCGCAGGAGCAAGCCACCGTTCCTGGAATCATCAGCAGCAAGGGATTGATTGCCCCGGCAACCGCCATGCTGGCGAGTACTGGATTGAAGATATTGGAAGTGGCTGTATTCGAATTGACCTCGGTTAAAAAGCTGAGGGCGAGCACAATAAGTAATACGATTATCAATACAGGGAAGCCGTTGATGAATCCGAGTTTCGCGCCGATCCAGTCGGTCAGTCCTGTCGCTGAGAATCCGCTGGCGATGCAATAGCCGCCGGCGATGATCATGATGACTCCCCATGGAACGGTGCTGGCCGACTCCCAGTTCATGAGCTTAGGAGAGAAGGCGCTGCCAGAGGCTTTCGGTTTTCCCGAGGGAATGATGAAAAGCAGAATCATGCCGAAGGCCGCCACTGTGGCGTCGTTTACCGAGTCGTTTAGACCGGTCAGCGAAGCCCAGCCGGGAATAGTGACCGAGCCGATGGGCAGGTCTTTGCGAAACACCCAGCCGAATATCGTGATGAGGCAAACGATAGCAGTGCGTTTTTCGGCGTCCGTCATTGGACCGAGGGCTTGGAGCTCATGGGCCACCGTTTCGCGGCTCCCTGGCAGGCTGCCTTTGACCTTGAAGTAGGAAATCATGTAGAACCAGCAGATCGGCAGGAATATGGCTACCAGAGGAAGGCCGAACATCATCCACTTCAGAAAACTGATTTCCGGCGATTCAGGATATAGATTTCTCAATATACCCGCGAACACTAGATTGGGAGGTGTTCCGACCAATGTACCCACTCCGCCAATACTAGCAGCATAGGCGATGGAAAGCATGAGAGCGGTTTGGTAGCCGTCGCTGGCCGTTTTCTCTTCTTCTGGCAGTCGATTCAGTAGAGCCACTCCGATGGGAAGCATCATGAGCGATACGGCGAGATTTGACAGCCACATTGAGAGCAGGGCAGTCGCCAACATGCAGCTGAACATCATGCGCCTTCGGCTCACGCCAATGCGTTTGATAATGTTCAGAGCAATCCGCTTGTGCAGCTCGTTGTTTTCAATGGCCTTGGCGATAATCAGAGCGCAAAGCAGCATTACCACAAAGTAGTGGCCGAAATTCAGAGCGGTGCCTTTGGCGTCGAGTATGCCGAGCGGAGGGAACAATGCCAGTGGGACGAATGCCGTGGCGCAGATAGGGATGGCTTCGGTCACCCACCAGCAGGCCATGAGAGCGGTCACTGCGGCTGCGTTTTGTCCAGCTCGACTGAGCCCGTCAGCGGTGGGCAGCAATAAGATGAGCAGGAATAATCCTACACCGAGAAAGAATCCGAAGCGTTGTCTGTTCATAGATCGGTTTTGAAGAATGGTCTGATTAGTTTGCAGAAGCGTAGCTCTAAAAAGGAAAATCCGAGCGCCTCATTGGACCGAAAGCCCATGTCAGTTTGGAGTCCTAAGGTCTGCATTTACAAGACACGAAGTTTGGGCTTTGTGACTAGGCATGGCGGGAGCGAGTTCGGGACTTCCATAGGGCGATCTGAGGCGTGAAACATCTGAAAACGAATTGGAACGAGCTTCGAACTAAGCGCGGAACTACGCTGGGTCACAAGGCTTTAACGCATGATTTTCCATCCAGAGAATCGCTGATCTACGAGCGTGGCAGACATTTCGCGAAAACTCTCCTTTACTCGATTAGGGCTGCGCCAATAGTTTCGCCGCTGCAACTTTATGAAAATCAAGCGCCTCATTGCCAAGCAGTTAGACTTCCCGATGGGAGGAAAGGTCTGGAATCCGGTTCTCAAGTTTCAGAAGAAGGAGATCATCCTCGTATTCGTGGAAACGGATACGGGAGAGTTTGGAGTGGGGGAAATTTGGTCGTTCTACGGCTCTTGTGGAGCCTTATGCTATCTGATCAATGAGGACTTCGCGCCTCTGGTGGAAGGGCAGGATCCTCATTTCATAGATAAGATCCGGGAGCGCATTGCCGGCCTGGCGCCCATTGGCACAATCGAGGGAATCATGATGAACGCCTTGAGCGGAGTGGACATGGCTCTTTGGGATCTGAAAGGGAAGCTCTGCCAGACTCCGCTTTACAAACTCCTGGGCGCGTATTCGGATAATGTTTACACCTATGCCAGTGGAGGTCTCTACGGAAAGGGAAAGACTGTCCAGGATTTGAAAGACGAGGTGAGTGGCTATGTGGCTCAAGGTTTCGAAGGTGTGAAAATCAAAATCGGCGGCGTTCCGCAAAACGAAGATGTCGAACGTATCGCGGCTACGCGCGACGCGATTGGACGCGATTGCCGTTTGATGGTGGACGCGGTCCATGCCTACTCGGTGCCTGAGGCCCTGCGTCTAGCCGACGCTATCAAGCCGTTGGACATCTACTGGTTCGAGTCGCCAGTGGCTCTCGACGACATGAAAGGCCATACTATTTTGAATACGCGGGGAGGCATTCCGGTATGCGCCAATGAGTCGTTGTATGGCGTTGTCGACTACATGGATTTGATCGAACGTCGAGCGACGGAATTTGTGCACCTCGATCTTTGCGTTTGTGGCGGCGTTACGACAGCCATCAAGATAGCGGGAATCGCCGAGGCTCACGGGATGAAGTGTACTTTGCACGCCGCTAACGGAATTCTTCTTCTAGCCGCCAGTGTCCATTTCGCCGCGTCCATTCCAAATCTGGATTCAGTCGAGTATCATCACGTGCATCAATGGATGAGGGAGTACGCTCCCGAGGAAACGATGGCATTGGTCGAAGGCCCTTATTTGAAGCCTTTGGAAAATCCTGGATTCGGACTGGATTTTCTCACCCCCGATTTCGCTGACAAGCTGATTGCAGAGTTGGCGGAGCAAGCAGAGGAAATGGGTTGAGCTACTAGAACGGCAATCCGAATTGAGACCGGACCAGCTCTGCAATGGGCCACACGCCGTCGCTCGTGTTGGAGATTATCGTTGCGACAGTTCCTTTTGGAAAACGCAGGGAATAGTAAGACACTCCTGCATCGCCGCCAATAGAATAGTAGGTATTCGAGGTGTCGTCAGCTCCTGGGTGAATATACATTCCGCAACCTGAATATTCGTGATCAGAGTATTGACCTGCCTTTGCCAAAAAATCTCGAGTGAGTTGGGGCGATAGAACCTTTTCGTCTAACAGCTTATTCCAAAGAATCTCCATGTCACCAATTGTTGTATACGCTCCGCCATCAGGTGAGGCGATGATCGGGAGGGTGAAGAGATTGGTTCTCCATGAGCCGTTTCCCGTATCCACATAGCCAAGTGCGGTACGTTCGGGGAGCTGGTCGGCGAAGAAACAACCCGAATCGAGCATGCCGATTTCCTGGAAGACCCGTTGATTAAGGAAATCGGCAAAAGTCATGCCACTCAGGGCTTCGATGACAAGACCAAGCATGACATATCCGCCATTGCAATACGATGTCTTCGTGCTGGGGGCGAACTTTTGCGAACCCTTGTACAGGATGGGAATAAAATCGTGAGCCGTTCTGAGCTTCTGAACGGGAATTCCAAGATCAAGGTTGTCGAAATCTTCAATTAGATCCTCGTCCAGGTAGTCGAACACGCCTGAGGTGTGGGTGAGCAGGTGACGAATTTCTACTCTATCTGAGACTCCCGGCAGATCGATATCGAGGCAATCTTTCAAACGCGTTTCGAGCAACAGCTTCCCCTCGTCGATCAGCTTGCCGATTCCAATCGCGTTAAACAGTTTGGTACCCGAAGCAGTTGCGAAACGAGTCTTTATCGTATTTGGAATTCGGTTACTTCGATCAGCGAATCCAAAGGCTTCTTCAAACGATTTCCCATTCTTTTCCCTTATCGAAATAACGCCCGAGAAGTCGATCTCCAGGGCCTTCGCTCTCAATTCCCCTTCAAATCCCTCCATGAGTTTCGCTTATCAGTCATTCGAGATTCGAATGCCAGCATTTTATGTTCTAGAGGATCTTGTTCCCATGAGATTTTGTCTGGCAACGTCGACCATTCCTTATACTTAGAATGTCTGTATGAATTTTTCTCGAATGCTCATTCTAGTCCTGTGTTCCCTGGCAGGGTTTTTTGCGTCGAGCTGCTCAAAAAAAGAGATGGAAAACGAATCGAAAATCAAAGTCATGCTCCTTACTGGAGTCGCCAACAAGTACCACAGCTGGGAGCTCACTAGCGCAGCTGTCGAACGTCATCTCGATGATGCCGGAATTTTCGATGTGGATAGAGTCGTTTGCCCGGCCGACAAGGAAGGCAAGGAAGCTTTCAGTCCCAATTGGTCCGATTATGACGTGGTCTACATGGTCTATGATGACGGCAACTGGGCCTTGCCCGAAGAAGAGAGATCCGAATGGTCGCAGGAAACGAAAGACGGCTTGGAGAAGTTTGTTCGCGAGGGTGGTGGGCTGGTCGTTCAGCACGGTACCGATAACAGCTTTCCGGATTGGAAGGAATTCAACGAGATGATTGCGGTAGGTGGTTGGGGCAATCGTGACGAGAATTCCGGTCCAGCCATTGCCTGGAAGGATGGAGGTATCGTTTATAAGAACGACCCAGGCGGAGCCACGCATCCTCCGAAGCATGACTTTCTCATCACGGTACGCGACTTCAATCATCCGATAACTAAAGACATGCCCGAAACATGGATGCATCCCCACGACGAGATTTACTGCGATCTGCGTGGACCGGCTAAGAACGTATCGATTCTAGCCACTGCCTACGCCGATCCGAATCTGAAAAACGGCACTGGAGAGCATGAGCCAGTCTTTATGGCTATCGCTTATGGCGAGGGTCGCGTGTTTCACAATACGCTTGGGCACGCCGGACCCAAGGATGTTGAGCCGATCGCCGCCTTGGATTGCGTTGGTTTCATGCTGTCCAATCAAAGAGGCACCGAATGGGCCGCTACCGGTACGGTTACTATTCCGATCCCCGACGATTTTCCCACGGCCAAAAAAAATTCCGTCAGGTCTCTAGCAAAGTAGCAGATTCTCTAGTCCTCGGTTTCCGAGACTGGTGATGGCGAGCGTCTTATTTCATTTCGATCCTTTCATGTGTATTCAAAAAACATGGATGATGTTCACATAGGCGCTCTAGAAACTTGGAAAGCCTGACTCTTCCCAGTAACAGGGCTTGCCGTAGTAGTCGTACATAGCTTTCTCGTAATCTCGATTGATTGGCGTGTGGGGGTCGAAGACCGGAGCGATGCGAATCTGCTCTTTGGACAGATCCACTTCAGCGAGACGGTCAATCCAGCTGATCTTTTCAATCCAGCCGATATCGATCAGCACATGTTTGCTAGGCAGCCAGTTGCGTGTGTCGATAATCACGTATTGAAATCTCCATGTCATATCTTCCATGATGATATCATCGATGTGGCCGATCTCTCCATCGCCTGCTTTGATATGGTAGCCAATGATTTCGTGTGCCGACCTCAAGTGGCATTTGGCGATGTCTTTCAAGCGCTTCTCATGACGTTTGATTTCATCTTCTGAATGTTCGAAGGGCGTCTCCACATTGGGAGTATGGTAGGGACCTACCATTCCGTCCCCAACCATGGGCCGATTCCAATACAGATGATGCTTGTAGTAGCGAGCGTACTCGAGCTCGTACTGTCTGGATACTGGAGCATTCGTGTCGAGCGGCGGACAGGCTTCGATTTCCTGCTTCGTTAGAGCGATGGGGAATTTTTGTCCAATCCATCCAAGCTCGGGCTTGTCCAGATGATCCGGACTAATGAGGACCTTGCGCTTGCTTAGCCAATGCCCGGTGTCCGCTACAATATAGCGAAGTCGCCAGTGGCGATCATCGAAAAGGCAATCCTTCACCTTGCCGATCGTTCCATCGATCGCTTCGATAGGATAGCCGATTAGGTTTTTGATGCTTCTCAACATGATGTGTATCCTCCTTTCTGAAATTCCCTTCGAGAGAGCTGTCCATCATGTCCCTGACTGGTTCGAGACCAAGGGGCGTCGAGCCTCTCTCAAACGTTATCCATACAAAGAACAAGCTATAACTTTACCCTATGGGCGTGAGCTGATTCTATAAGAAACGCTACTAATGACAAGCCTTTTAGCTCTGTATCATGACCTTTTGAAAAGGACTAGGAGTTTCTGCCTTAGTGAAGCTCTGTCATGATGTTGAAGGTGACAGTCAAGCAGCGCGAGGCTCATTCTTGTCACAGCATCTTCTGCCAATAGGCCACGTCGATCCATTGGCTGAATTTGTATCCAGCCTCTCGATAATGGCTTACTTTCTCGAAGCCGAATTTCTCGTGTAGCCGCACACTCGCATCATTCGGCAGAGCCACTCCGCCAATTAAGGAATGTAGCGGCAGATCCGAATTCTTCAACCGCTCAAGCAGATCATCCAGCAAGGCGGATCCGATTCCTCTCCCAGCTTGTCCTTTCCGCAGATAAATAGAAAACTCCGCTGTGTGTCGGTAAGCGGTCCGCGGATGAAACGGTCCCGCATATGCGTACCCCAAAACCTCTTCTTCTTCACCTTCTTCCCGCTTTTCATCTACGTATACAATCCATGGATACTTTTCCGTGATATTCCTGATCCGATCTTCCACTTCGACAACCTGGAGTGGCTCTTCCTCGAAAGTAGCGATTTCGTTCAGAATATAATAGTTGTAGATCTCCGCGATTGGCGCGGCATCGCTTAGATTGGCATTTCTGATATTCGCCATTGTCAGTTATGCGGTTTCCCAACCAAAAAAATCCTTTGCATGATAGATCTCTTTGATCCCCGCTTGGCCTGCGGCCTCAAAATCGGATTCCGAATCGCCGACGAAAATCGAATCTTCGAGGGAGATGAAATGCTTATCGGCTAATGCTGTGATCATTCCTGGATTGGGCTTACGAAAGGAGGAGTCAAGAGCAGGGCAGGCCCAATAGTCCTCGATCGTGATTTCGCAGATTTCTTCAATTTGTGTCATCCAATTGAATACATCGTCAAGCGAGACGATTCCCTTTTCGATTCCCGACTGATTAGTGACGACAAAGATCGTTTCATCTTCCAATTCGCTTAGGACCGATTGAACGTTTGGCAGGAGTTCAGTCTTTCCGTGACTGTCCATGTAGATCTGGTCATCTTCGGTCAGCTTGAGCAGGGTGCCACCCAGATCGAAAAAGTAGGATTTGTTCATATTCTTGTTCTGTTTAGTCGATGTTCTCTTAGTGCTTTATCGTACAGGGAAATGCCTTTGATAACCTTTTCTCGCTGCTTTGCGTCCAGCAGGTTCATTGCTCCTGTCGCTTCCTGGTTGGCCCTTTGGTGGGCTCTTTTCACTTGCCTCTTGCCTCTGGCTGTTAGGGAGATCAACTTCCGTCTGGAATCTTCCTTATCCGCTTTTAGCCGTATCCAACCTTTGGATTTGAGTCCATTGACCAATCGGCTCGCAGTTGATTTCTCAATGAGGAGAATTTCTCCTAGCTCTCCCGAAGTTGTATCGGGATGCTGCTCGATTTCGATAAGGGCATGGCATTGAGCGTTCGTGGCTTGCAGCTCCTCCACGTATCCATCGAGAAAGCCAAGCTCCCTTACCAGACGTCGCTGAGCCGCCCGCAGGCTCATCAAATCCAATTTCGAAAAGGAGCTTTCCATTATCGTAAAAGCACGTCTCATAAAAAGTTGTAGAATACAACTAAATAAGGCAGGGCTGGTTGAAATAAAATGCGAAACGCCATTAAACGAACTAAGCTATTGCTTCACCCTTCGCTACCGTCGGTCTCTCTTCTTTCGGGTATAAACTTGGCCAGCACGAAACCGACAATCAGTCCGCCGATTACATGGTAGGCGAAGCTAGACAGTTGCCAGCCCCAGTCGTAGAACCACCAGATAGCGTCGCCGAATCTAGCCAGAAAGGCTCCGCTCACAGCGACTAGCGTTACGAATCCCACTCTACCCGCATAGCTGGTTTTCTTGCAGATCTGTTTGAGTAGAAAAGCGAGAAGCAAGCAGTAACCCCATCCATGTAGAAAACCAGAAACCATCATGCCACCGTGGTTGGTGAATCCATCTCGCTTTATGTTAATCAGGGCAATAGGGCCCTCAGCCATCAATCCGCCTCGATCCTCTGCATGTGGATTGGGAATAAGATACACTCCATCTTTAGGAAATGCCTCATTTAATGAGGTGGGAGCGGTTTCGGCAGGTTCGTCGAGGAAGTTATAGGGAATGCCGCTGATACCGTAGTAGATGAAGCCCCAGAAAAAGAGGGCTAGAGCTGCGAGAAAGGAGCCAAGGAGTAGTTTCTTCATGAATTTTAATGGGGTTAGAAAGCATGACCCTGAGGAATTAGCCACTCGAATGCAAGAAACAGTAGACAGCTCTGGTCTTGTTGTTTCCCAAGCTTTAATCTTCTATTATGTATCTGATAAACAGATACGTAACCATTACTTTAGACTTTCGAGAAAACGTTCTAGCATTTCGACGATGTGATCCTTGTGTTTCGGGTCGGCGTTAATGAAGTGAACCGGAATGCCGAGGTCGACGACTGCGAGGAAATGCGCCACGCTGTCCAAGTGGTCCTGATCGCCTATTTCTCCGTCAGCCTTTGCCGCGATTAGGTTCTCTTTCACGAGTCGCTGGAATCCGTCGAAAGCCAAGACCATCTTTCCGTAGGTTTCGCTGTTGATGACGTTTCTCTCCGTAAGGGAATTCGTCAGAAAGCAGCCGTGAAGGAAAAAGTCCATCTCCAGCTCGCGGAAATAGGTTCTGATATTCTCCATGCCCTTAGGTTCGCGGCTTAGCGGCGTTTGCGTTGCGGCGAGCTGCTTTAGGTAGAGGTCCATGGCTTCGTCGAACAAGCCTTCCTTCCCTCCGAACTCTTTGTAGAGGCCGAAGCGGTTCAGTCCCGTGACCTCTACCAATTCCTGCAAGTGAGTGCCTTCGAAACCCTTACGCCAGAACAAGTCCAGGGCTCGACTTAATACCTCGTCGCGATCGTATGACTTTTTTCGCCCCATATTAGCTGCTGTTTAAAAGAAAAAATCAGCCAAACGCAAAATAAATCACTTATCGTTCAGAAAAAAGCTTGCCAAGAGGCTTTCCGATTTATTTATCACTTATCGTTCTGAAATAAAAGATATCTCAACATTTAATAGCCAAAGGAGAAAATCATGAAAGAAACTACCACCAAGAATATACGCAATGGCGTCGATGTCGATGCCCTCAATCAGGTGATTGAAGCCGTTCAGGCCGACTCTTCCTTAGCCGAATTCAAGTTCCGCGCTAAAAACCAGTGGCAAGGCGGATCGGTCAACCGCACTCGTATCCAGGACTATTATGGGGCTCATCAGGAGCATACCACCCGTGACGAGCCCTTCGAGCTGACAGCTGACGAGCCTCCTGTTCTGCTTGGGTCTGATACTGGCGCCAATCCTGTCGAGTACGTGCTCACCGGACTTGCCGGCTGCGTCACAACCTCGCTAGCCTATCATGCTGCCGCCAACGGCATCGATGTCGGAGAGGTTAGTTCTAGTTTAGAGGGCGACTTGGATCTACGTGGATTTCTCGGGCTCGATCCCGAGGTAAATCCTGGCTTCAACGAGATCCGGGTTCGCTTTAACGTGAAGTCCGATGCAGACGAATCCAAGCTTCGCGAGTTCATGGGTCGATCTCCCGTTTTCGATACGGTAACCAGGCCTGTGCCCGTTAAGATAGAAATCACTCGCTCGTAGAGCGACATAGTGAATATAGGACTGAGGGCGCGCATTCCAGTAAGGAATGCGCGTTTCCTGTTTGCACTGTAGATTTGGATACAGCGACCACCTAGCACTTGCCGAAACGGAATTGGGATCATTGTTGACCCAATCTTGCGCTTTGTTAATTCGCAGGGTTTCGACCGGTAAAGCTAGACGTGTCGGATGACCGATCTTATTCTTATTCGCGCATGAAGATTGCTCTGTTTAATTCCAAGCCCTACGACGAATCTTTCTTTCTTCGCGAAAACGAACGCTTCGGACACGAGCTTTCCTTTTTCGAGCCCCAATTAAATGAAGACACGGTCCGCCTGGCTGAAGGCTTTCCCGGGGTTTGTGTTTTCGTCAACGATCCAGTCGATGCTTCCGTGCTTGAAAAGCTTGCGGCTGGAGGGGCTCGACTTATCGCCTTGCGCTGCTCGGGATTCAATAATGTGGATTTGCAAGCCGCGGCTGCAAAGAGAATCACCGTAGTCCGGGTCCCGGCCTATTCCCCCCATGCGGTTGCCGAGCATGCCGTGGCTCTGCTGTTGGCTATGAACCGTAAGACTCATCGGGCCTACAATCGCGTGCGAGAGGGTAACTTCGCTTTGGACGGCCTGCTGGGATTCGATCTTTACGGCAAGACGGTCGGCGTGATTGGGACTGGCCGCATCGGAGCCATTTTCGCCCGCATCATGAAAGGCTTCGGCTGCGAACTGTTGGCCCACGATAAATATCCGAGCCAAGCCTGTCGGGAAGAGGGTGTCGTCTACGTAGAGAAAGACGAGCTTCTCCAAAGGTCGGATATCGTGTCGCTGCATTGCCCGCTCACCGTCGAGACGCGTCATATCATCGACGCCAACGCTCTTTCGCTCATGAGACAAGGGGTGACGCTCATCAACACTTCCCGTGGGGGTTTAGTGGATACGATAGCCGTCATCAAGGGGCTCAAGTCGGGAAAAATCGGATACTTGGGGCTCGACGTTTATGAGGAAGAGGAGGAGCTCTTCTTCAAGGATCTTTCCGACGAAGTCATTCAAGACGATATCTTCGCTCGCCTCCTCACGTTCCCCAATGTCCTTATCACCGGACATCAGGCCTACTTCACCGGAACCGCTCTCAGCAACATCGCTCAAACCACCCTGCAAAACGTGGCCGATTTCGAAAATACTGGCCAATGTGAAAACGCGGTTACTCTGTAGCGCTAGCGACACGTCTTTTTAATCTTATACAAAAGATCCTATTGATCGTAGGCCATCCTTGTGCTTGCAGAGTAAGCATCTGTCGCGTAGCGACACTGTTCATACAATAAAACTTTTCATCAATCACAACTCACCCTCTTTTTTAGTCCTGCATCACGTCGGGCGTAGGTAAGTTAGCGAAGACTGAGGCTCGGAGAGACGTATGAATGACCCTTCCAATATGAGTAACGCGAGTAAACCAGATCCCGAAGCCGAATCGTGGTTTAGAATTGTCCGCGATTCGCTTTCCGGCAGAGCGCACGACTTTACGTCAGGCAATATTCGCAAAGCGGTCGTTCTCTTGGCTATTCCGATGATGTTGGAGATGGCGATGGAGTCGCTTTTCGCCATCACCGACATCTACTGGGTTTCATCGCTTGGGAAGGAAGCCACTGCCGCCGTCGGTCTCACCGAGTCGGTGCTGACTTTGATCTACGCCTTGGCCATGGGGCTCTCTATGGCTCTGACTGCTACTGTTGCCCGCCGAATCGGAGAAAAGAATCCCCGTGGCGCGTCGGCAGCCGCTACCCAGGGTCTCTATCTGGGCGCGGCTATTGCGGTGCTGACCGGTCTACCGGCCTTCTACTTTGGTAGTGATATTCTGACTCTGATGGGGGCTGGACCTGCCGTCGTCGAGGAGGGTGCCGACTACACCGCCATCCTGCTCGGCACTAATATTGTTATCATTTTCCTGTTCCTGAACAACGCCGTCTTCCGCGGCGCGGGCGATGCCGCCCTAGCCATGCGGGCGCTTTGGATAGGCAATGGCATCAACATCCTGCTCGATCCGTGTCTGATTTACGGATGGGGACCCTTTCCCGAAATGGGGCTCACCGGCGCTGCGGTGGCGACCGTTATTGGGCGAGGCACTGCTGTACTCTACCAGTTCTGGGCTTTCTATCGCCAAAAGAGCATTATCCGATTCGACCGACCGTCCTGGTCATTCGACTACAGAGCGATCGTCAAGATGGTCCGAATCTCCCTCGGCGGCGTCCTGCAAATGCTCATCGCGACCACTAGCTGGATCGCCCTCATGCGAATCATGGCCCCTTTCGGGAGCGCGGCCCTGGCGGGATACACCATAGCGATCCGGGTGATCATCTTCACCATTCTTCCTAGTTGGGGGCTGTCGAATGCCGTAGCCACTTTAGTAGGACAGAATCTGGGAGCCCGAACGCCAGATCGGGCGGTCGCTTCTGTGCGTGTCGCCGGCATGTTCAACATGGTCTTTCTTACTTTGGTGATGTTCGTATTTCTTCTCTTCGCTCGGCCCATCGTCGCGTTCTTCATTGACGATCCTGATGTCGTGGAAATGGGGGTACTCACGCTGCGGCTCATCAGCATCGCCTATCCGTTCTACGCTTGGGGAATGATACTGGTACAAGCCTTCAATGGAGCCGGTGACACCATGACGCCTACCTGGATCAATGTATTCTGCTTTTGGCTCTTCCAGATTCCCTTGGCCTGGCTTCTCGCTCATTCCCTTGAGAGTCCGACCGGCATTCTTTGGGCCATCGTGGCCGCCGATATCTCCATGACCGTCGTAGGTGGCATCCTCTTTGTTCGCGGCAAGTGGAAAGAAAAGGATGTTTAGCTAATTAGTAGGGCTTTAGCGGATCGGGTGGTCGCTAGCAAACTTGAGGCGGGACTACTTCAGTTCGTCGAGAGCTGAGAGTTTGGGGGCGGGTTTAATGGCTTGGTCTGCTCCTAGAATCTCCTTGCGAAGATCAACGAACGGGTGGTCTCGCTTGTCTTTGGCAGGATTGTAGGTCGGATTTAAGGTCGGTAGGTAGCGTTCGGATACATTTTGGTCGAGCCAGTCGTTGAGCCTTTGAAAAAGGGACTGGGCAAGTTCCGGCTGTTCTTCCGCCAGGTTGCGGGTTTCGGAAATATCCTCTTCGACGTTGTAGAGCCAAATTCGGCCGGACCAGTCGTAAATGAGTTTGTAGGGACCCTGGCGAATGGCGGAATGCGGCGTGAGCGGTAGGTCGTCGACGGGATTGTAGACGATCACATTGTACGGATAATGCCAGTAGAAGGTATCTCGATCATAGGAGGCGATGGCCTCGCTTTCGTCCCGGAGGAGGCTAACCAGGCTTCTTCCGTCGATGGCTGGCTGGTTCTTCTGTTCGTAGTAGCTGGAGGGGTTGATGCCAGCTAGTTCGAGAATAGTAGGAAAAATATCGTTACAATCGACTGCTCGGTCTACCCACTGATTGCTTGTCAAGCGGCCTTTCCAGAAGAAAACGAGTGGTACGCGTATCCCACCTTCGAATACCATGGCCTTTCCGCCCTTCAACGGAGCGTTATGTGTGGGACGGGTGGCATCGTCCCTGGTCTTTTGATTGAGTGGCCAGGAGACGCCTCCGTTGTCGCTCATAAAGACAATCAAGGTGTTCTCCAGCTGTCCTACTTTCTCCAGGGTTTTCACGAGCGCGCCTACTGAATCGTCCAGCGAGCGGGTCATGGCCGCGTAGGTCGCGTTGGTGTGGCTGTTCCATCCTTTGGTGGGTTTAGCATCGAAGTGGGCGATATCTTCCTGTTTGGCTTGAAGCGGCCCATGCAGGGCGAAGTGGCAGAAATAGAGAAAGAACGGCTTTTCGCTTTGAGTTTCCGAATGGTTTTCGATGAAGCGTGTGGCTTGGACAGTGAGATCGTCGGTGAGATAGTCTTCATCTGTCGGATCGCCTGACTTTCCAATGAGCAGCTCCTCTTGCGGCATGGTATCGTGGATACGATTCCTGCGATCCCAGGCTTTTTGCCAATTGAAATAATGCGAACCGCCTGCATCGTAGTAGGCGATTTCCTCGAAGCCCTGGTCATGGGGTTCATAGCCTTTGGAGCCATGTCCGCCGAGATGCCATTTTCCGATGAAGGTCGAGCGGTAGCCATGTTCGTTGAGCGCTTCGGCGAGCGTCGTTTCATCGCGACCTTGATCGTAGGGAGTTCCTGCGGGGAGAGCGAGAAGGGTGGATCCGTTTTCCAGCGCTCTCTCCTCTTTGATGTCGTCTTTCCAGGAGATTACGTCCTGAGCCATGTATCCAGATGGCGGGGTTCGCCCTTGATTGTACCAGCTCTCGGCTCTTCCTCCGGTCGCGGTCATGAAGCCGATCTTAGCCGCGTAGCGTCCGGTGATGAGGCTGGATCGAGTAGGTGAGCAAAGCGGGCAGACGTAGGCTTGCGAGAAGGCGATGCCCTCGTCGACCAGCTTGTCCAAGTTTGGCGTTTCGTAGAACTGTTGATCGATTGGGGTGCCCGTTGCGCGTTCGGCGTAAGCGCCGAGATCGGTGTACCCCATGTCGTCGGCCAGGATAAGCACGACGTTCGGTTTGGTGTTATTCTCCGAGGATGGGGATGCTAGGGGCATGGCCAACAGAATGAAAGCAGGTGAGATCCATTTATAAAATACGTGCATGTATCGTTTATCTGGACACGATGTAGAACTGCATGACCAGGGATCATGCTGGGATAAGCTAGATTAGTGGAGGTTGAGTGGCGGAGCTCAATCCAATTCCCTCATCGCATGAGATGGCTGCTATTTTTTCGCTGCTTAATCCAGATCCGACCTTTCTCTACCGACGTTTGGTCTTGGGCCTAGGCCGCGAAAGGAAGGTTCGCCAACAATTTAAGCAAATCTCAAAGCCAACGTTGCTCAAGGATAGCGAATTGATTTTGGAGATTTTCTCATTATCCTACTGAGGTGAATCCGATGTTGAGGAAAAAGCGGCCTAGCTGGCGCCTATTGATTGCTTTGAAGGCCTATTTGTTCTTGGGCAGCAAAGTCATCGTATTGACTCCTTAGTAGTTGTTTATCTGATATTTATGAAAAAAGATACTGTTGCTGAACCTGAACCGTCAAGAGGGTGCATTGGATGTATGAACAAAATTCATATATTTTGTTTAAAATTATACAGACATTAATGGGCTGAGTGGCGCGTCCTTGGCTATTGGAATCGAAGTCTGTTTCCGCCATGAGCGATTTATTGGAGTTTAAGGAAAAAACCCTGATCGACCTGCTTCTCGACGAGCAGAGACAAGTCGATACGCCAGTGGGCCGATTTGCAGAGGAGGCAGAAGCGTACGCTAGGTTCGGAGACGCTTCTCCCCAGAGCTTAATTCCTCTCAGCGCGCCTAAGCCCGGCGAGCAATTCGCTTTCGAAGTGGATCTCGATCGATGCTCCGGTTGCAAAGCCTGCGTGACGGCCTGTCATAGCCTGAATGGATTGGATGAAGATGAAACTTGGCGCGATGTGGGGCTGCTCGTCGGAGGTGGCGAATCGAGTCCTTTTCAGCAAACGGTTACGACCGCCTGTCATCACTGTGTCGATCCAGGATGTTTGAATGGCTGTCCTGTTAATGCTTACGAAAAAGATCCTGTTAGCGGCGTGGTGCTTCATTTGGACGACCAGTGCATTGGCTGTCAGTATTGCGTGCTCAAGTGTCCTTATGATGTGCCAAAGTATAGTGCCGAGCGCGGCATTGTCAGGAAGTGCGACATGTGTCATTCTCGACTTTCGGTGGGAGAGGCTCCGGCTTGCGTACAGGCCTGCCCGCATGAAGCGATCCGGATTGTCACTGTCGACAAAGAGGAACGCCGCGAGGCTGCTTGTGACGCCGCGAGCTTTCTACCGGATTCGCCAGACCCTGCCTACACCATTCCAACAACGCGTTACGTATCTGAAAAGGGAATACCATCCAATTTGGAGGCTGCGGATAAGCATGTGTTGCGGCCTCAGCCAGCTCATTGGCCGTTGGTCGGTCTGTTGGCCTTGTCCCAAATCGGCATTGGCGGATACGTCTTTGCCGCTTTCGGCGATTTGCGATTTGGAAGCGTATCCGCTTTCTGGAGCCTAGCTATTTCGTGGACAATTCTGCATGTCGGCTTGATTTGCAGCGTTCTGCATCTGGGTCGGCCACTGAAAGCATGGAGAATTTTCCTGGGGTTCCGCAAGTCTTGGCTCAGTCGCGAGGCGGTTGCCTTGGGAAGCGTTTCGGGGCTGGCAACCATAGTCTCTGGCTTGTCTGCCTATGGGTATTGGGCGGAACCTCAATTTGAGGTGACCGCTTTGATAAAGCCATTGCTGCTCGCGACCGCGTTGATGGGTCTTGTTGGAGTCTTGACCTCCGTATACATCTACGTGGATACAAAGCGGAGTTTCTGGAACTTGAAGCTGACGCTCCCAAAATTCTACGGGTCGGTCGTTTTGGGGACTTTGGCGATGGGCGTTTTCGTCCAGTCGCTTCAGGGCGAGGGGGCGTTTCTGGCAATGATATTCCTGATGGTCTATCTTTTGAAGCTTGGCTTCGAATGGACGGCAAGGTCTGAGAACGTCGTTTCTTTGGATATGTCATTGGGTCCTCTTGCTTCGGTTTGGCAGGGACGTCTCATTGTTGCGGCGATAACTGGCATTGTTCTTCCAGTTTGGTTCGCGCTCTTTCCTTCAGTCTTCCTCTCCCTCGCATTGCTGGTGTTTCTCTGTTTAAGCGAAATCGTAGAGCGTGTGATTTATTTTAAAGCGGTGAATGCGCCAAAGATGCCTGGATCGATCACGATATGAAGAAGCTGATTCCTGAAAGACCGAATGGGAATTCACTGTTGAGGGAATGGACAGGTCCGCAGACTCGCGATCTGATTCTCAATCCCGGCGGATTCGGCCTTGGCAAGGTCCCTGAGCGTTATCGTCCGACAGCGACGACTCAATCGGTCTGTGGCTATTGCTCTACTGGATGTTCCTTGGAAGTTCACTTGCAGGAGGGAGAGGGTGTCAATTTGAGCGCCACCAAAGAGTATCCCGTGAATCTCGGCATGGCGTGTCCCAAAGGCTGGGAATCTCTGCGCGTTTTGGAGGCCAATGATCGTGCGGTAGAACCCTTGTTAAGAGGAAGCGATGGCCGCTTGAGACCTGTAGATTGGGAAGAAGCGGCGACGGTATTTTGCGACCGCTTTAAAAAAATCAAAGAAACGTACGGATCGGGAGCCATGGCTTGGCTTGGGACGGGTCAAATCACGGTGGAAGACCTGGCGTTTTTAGGGGCGCTAGGCAAATTCGGAATGGGATTTCGTCATGGCGATGGCAATACACGACAGTGCATGGCGACGGCTGTGGTCGCTTATAAGGAATCTTTCGGATTCGATGCGCCTCCCTACACTTATCAGGATTTCGAGGATTCCGACGTCTTGATTTTCGTAGGAGCGAATCCCTGTATTGCCCATCCAATCATGTGGCAGCGAGTCATGAGGAACCGAAATCGTCCGGAGATCATCGTCGTTGATCCACGCAAGACTGAGACGGCGATGGCCGCGACTCAGCACTACGCATTGGAGCCCAAGTCGGATCTTGTCTTGTTTTACGGATTGGCTCGATTGCTTATCGAAAACGGGGCGATCGACGAGAATTTTATAAGGAATAGCGTCGACGGTTTTGAGGAATTCGCAGAGTTTGTTCAGTCATTTGAACTTGGATACGTGAGCGAAGTGACAGGACTGGGAGTCGAGCAGCTGAAGCGATTCGCAAGTACTATTGCTGAAGGGAGGCGCGTCTCCTTCTGGTGGACGATGGGGGTCAATCAGAGTCACGAAGGCGTGCGGCTGGCCCAGTCTATAATCAATTTGGCTTTGATGACGGGCAACATTGGTCGACCAGGAACGGGAGCTAACTCGATAACCGGTCAATGCAACGCAATGGGCTCTCGTCTGTTCTCCAATACAACGGGATTGATCGGCGGCTATGATTTTCTAAACCGCGAGCATCGCGATAAGGTGGCCTCCGAGCTTGAGATCGATGTGGATCGTATTCCAGACCAGAACTGTTGGGCCTATGATCAGATTATTCAGGGAATTGAAGATGGTGTGATCAAAGGACTTTGGGTTGTCGCGACCAATTCAGGTCATTCCTGGATAGGACAGAAGCGTTTCAAGGCGGCGGTAGAGAAGCTGGATTTTCTGGTGGTGCAGGACATGTATCATTCGACCGAGACAGCTCAGCTCGCGGACCTGGTTTTGCCAGCTGCAGGATGGGGCGAGCGAGAGGGAACCTTCATCAATTCCGAGCGCCGGATCGGTCGCACTCGAAAGGTGCGAAAGGCGCCTGGCAAGGCGCTGTCCGACTTCAATATTTTCAGAATCCTAGCCGAGTATTGGGGTTGTGGTGACATGTTTAAGAAATGGGATAGTCCCGAGAATGTATTCAGAATATTAACTCGCCTGACAAAGGGGCGTCCCTGCGATATTTCGGGGATTACGGGTTATGATATGCTAGAGGAGCGGGGAGGGGTTCAATGGCCCTATCAAGAAGATAATCCCGATCAGCGTCAGCAGCGACGCTTGTTCGAAGATGGCAGGTTCTATCATCCGAATGGTCGTGCTAGAATGATTTTCGAGAAACCGAGGCGACTGCCTGAACCCACTTGTTCAGCCTATCCTTATGTATTGCTCACTGGTAGAGGGACCTCGTCCCAATGGCATACGCAAACGCGTACGGCAAAATCTGAAATCCTTCGTAAATTGTATCCGAAAAACGTTTACGTGGAGATTTCGCCAACGGATGCTGAGCGTTTGGGAGTGAAGAAGGGCGAGCTATTGAAAGTAATGTCCCGCCGAGCCGAAATCTTGGCGGCTGCCTATATTACCCCGACCGTAAAATCAGGTCAGGTGTTCATGCCGATGCATTACGAGGAGACTAACCTGCTGACGAATCCGTCTTTCGATTCCTATTCGCGCCAGCCATCCTACAAGCATTGCGCTGTTTCGGTCGAAAGAGTCAGCTAGGCTTGGTTAAAAGCCGAAAATAGCATGATTCTTTTTCATTCAAAAATCGAAAATCATTAATTTCAATCATGCATTTTTAAGCGCCTTGCCTGATCTTCTGAGACATTGGCATCCTTCTTCGCTTAAATTCGATCCTTTCGATTTGGGTGTGGGCTCCTAGCTTTATGTCCATGTCTAGGCAGACATAAGCGTATTTCGGATACGTCTCTTTTGGCATCCATAATGCTTGTTGTATGGGATCGAATTGCAGCCTATCTAATTCAATAGTGTCACCATGTCTGAAATACAGATCCCAGGCGGAGCTAAAGCGTTTACTCTAGAACAAAAAGAGTATCTAGCGGGTTTTTTCGCTGGCATGAATCAAAGGGTGGATCTTCCTTTTGTAGGTCGGACGGCAGCCGGACAATACACATCGCATCCAGAGCGAGCGGAGACGGATCTTCTTGAAGGCGAGACGGTTTATGGAACGCCAATCGAGGATCTTTCCAAGGAGGAGAAAATCAAGCATGAGCTGAACGGGCTCGATTGCTACGATCGGATTATCGCTTCTTCGCAAAGAAACGAAATGCCGGAAGGTGGGGACATCTTTCGCTTCAAGTTCTATGGGCTTTTCAACGTGAATCCCGCTCAGGACGGCTTTATGCTACGGTGCCGCATTCCGGCAGGCATTTTGCAGGCCCATCAGCTGGAAGGCCTAGCCGAAATAGCGGAGGACTGGGCAGGTGGCTATGCTGACGTGACCACACGTGCGAATATCCAGCTGCGCCAGATTCAGCCTAAGTATGCAATCGATGTATTGGAAAAGCTGAACTATATGGGTTTAAGTTCTCGCGGAGCGGGGGCCGATAATTTGCGAAATATCACCGCTTCGCCGACCGCGGGATTCGACCGCCAGGAGATTTACGACGTGCGAGCTCTGGCAAAGGCGATGAATCACCTGATTTTGAATACGAGAGAGCTATACGGACTGCCTCGCAAGTTTAACATTTCCTTTGATGGAGGTGGAGCCATTAGCGTTTGCGCAGATACGAATGATATTGGATTCTATGCGGTTAGAGTGGGCGAAGGGAAGAAGGTCGAGCCAGGGGTTTACTTTCGGGTCCAGTTGGCGGGTATCACGGGACACAAGCAATTTGCCAAGGATTCCGGAATTTTGCTACGCCCAGACCAATGTCTTTCCGTAGCGGTAGCTATGATACGCGTCTTTATTGAGAATGGAGATAGGACCAATCGAAAGAAAGCCAGACTCAAATATGTTATCGATAAATGGGGTATCGAACGGTTTATTCAGGAATCCGATAAAAAGCTGGATTTCGCTCTTACTCGAATGCCGTTATCCCATTGCGAGCAGAGAACCCCCATTGAGCGTCACGGCTATCTGGGAATGCATGCCCAGCGACAGGAGGGTTTGAGCTATGCGGGGGTTTCTGTACCTGTTGGACGTCTTTTGCCGAACCAAATGAAGGGATTGGCCGAGCTTTCGAGATTGTATGGCCAGAGCGAGATACGGTTAACCGTCTGGCAGAATCTGCTCATTCCTCATGTGCGTAATGAAGATTTGGATGCGGTTAGAGAAGGTTTGTTGGAGATTGGGCTGGATTGTAAAAGCGACTCCATTCGAGGAGGACTGGTTGCCTGTACAGGTAATACTGGCTGCAAATTCGCTGCTTGCAATACGAAGGGCCAAGCCATCCAGTTGGGCGATTACCTGAGCGAACGAGTTCACTTGGATCAGCCGATCAACATTCATTTGACTGGCTGTCCGCATTCTTGCGCTCAGCACTACGTAGGCGATATTGGCCTGCAGGCTGTAAAGGTCAAAGTAGGAGAGGAATCGGTCGAAGGCTACAATATCGTTTTGGGCGGAGGAGTAGACGACGAGCAGGGTCTCGCCCAAGAGGTCTTCAAGGGCGTTCCCTTCGAAGAGGTAAAGCCACTTTTGAAACGGGTGCTTGAAGCGTATCTTGAAAACCGAGAGTCCAGCGAAAGCTTTATTGCCTTCAATCGCCGCCATTCGGTGGAGTCGTTGCAGGAAATTTACGGGGCTCAAGCGATCGCTTCCTAAGCTGTAGTCTTTTTATGAATACGAATTTACCTGAAATTCCTCCGACGGCGCCGTTTTCATCTGAGCAAATCGCTTGGCTTAATGGGTTTATTGCGGGGATATACTCCAATCAATCGACAAATAGTCTTAATGGGACGAGCCATTCCGATGAGGATGTAAAACCTGTAACCATTCTTTGGGGATCCCAGACGGGCAATGCCGAAAGCCTGGCTAAGCAGGCCTCCAAACGGCTCGCCAAATCCGGTTTCAAGCCATCGGTGATTGACATGGCCGATTACGACTCCTCCAAATTATCCACCGAAGAGCTTTTGCTCATCATCACTTCGACCTATGGTGATGGGGAGCCGCCAGACAATGCAGCGGAACTGCATAAGTGGCTGCTTAGCGAGTCAGCTCCAAAGCTGGAGAAAACTCGATTTTCAGTCCTCGCTCTAGGTGATACGAATTATCCAGACTTTTGTAAATGCGGTATAGAATTCGATACGCGTTTAAGGAGCCTTGGGGCTAGGCCCATTGCGGACCGGGTTGATTGCGACGTGGATTTCGATGAAGCCTACGAGGCGTGGCTTGCTTCGATTGAATCCAGCCTATCTGAGAAGAATCTGCCTAAAGCTGAGCCTCAATCGAACGGTACTGAATTTAAAAACGGCTCAGTAGTGGAGCCTTACGGAAAAAAGAATCCTTTTCCCGCGCGGATGCTAGTAAATCGCAACCTGAATGGAGGGGGTTCGGCTAAAGAGACGAGACATATCGAAATTTCTCTCGAGGGCTCGGGATTTTCCTATAAGCCAGGAGATGCCCTAGCTGTGGTTCCTCACAATTGTCCTGATTATGTGGAGACGCTTCTACGGCTCACTGATAAAACCGGCGAAGAAAGCGTTCAGGCTCCCAATGGGGATTCCATGGCTTTGAGGGAGGCTTTGCTAACTCAATGCGATATTACCGGTTTGGGATCAAAGGTGGTTAAGGGTATCAGGGGACTGGCTAAAAACGAGAACTTGGATAAGCTTGCTGAGGATAAGCCTGCTTGGAAGGAATATATTCAAGGTCGTCAGCTTATCGACTTGCTTGAGACGATTCCTGTTAAGTTTGAAGACGCTCAGACCTTCGTATCCATACTTCCAAAACTCGCTCCTCGGCTCTATTCGATTTCATCCAGTCCCGCCGCCCATGAAAACGAGGTTCACCTGACCGTTGGAGCCGTTCGCTACGAGACTTTCGACAGGACACGAAAAGGCGTTTGCTCGACATATTTGGCTGATCATGACGGGGAATCGACAGTCGGCATTTTCTTTCACGCGACAAAGTCGTTCGTTTTGCCTGAAGACGGTTCTATTCCAATCATCATGGTGGGTCCTGGAACGGGAATCGCTCCCTTCAGAGCTTTTCTAGAAGAGCGAAAAGCGAGGGGAGCTGTTGGCAAGAATTGGCTTTTCTTTGGGGACCAGCATGCGTCCTGCGATTTTCTATACAAAGACGAAATTGAAACGTTTTTCAGCGAAGGTATTTTGACTCGGTTCGATACGGCCTTTTCTCGCGATCAGGATGAAAAAGTATACGTGCAAAATCGAATGCTTGAACAAGGCGAGGAACTTTTCGCTTGGCTAGAAGATGGCGCGTATTTCTACGTTTGCGGCGATGCTTCGAAGATGGCCAAAGATGTGGACAAGGCTCTGCACGATGTCGTGAAAGAGCATGGTAGACTATCTGAAACGGAAGCGCAGGAATATGTTAAGAGCATGAAATCGCAAAAACGCTATCTTCGTGACGTTTACTGAAATCCTAACCGCTTACAGTTTTTTTCCGCACACTTCCGAAGCCCAGCGTTTCCCTTTATGGATATCATGCTTCCAATTAGAAATCGTAAGGAACTGGTTGCTCCAATCCACGTATTGACGACAGCATACTGCTCGCATCCAAAGCCTACGCATCAGATAGAAAGCGGGAATCAAATTCTTTTCCTGTTCTGAAATCGATTGAATGGACTCATAGCCTTTCAGAAAGAAGTAGGACACTTTCTGATACAGTGGCTTGAAATCCGAGATATTTCTATGCACGCATAAATGTCCTAGGTAACTGGCTATTTCGAATACATGCCAACCATAGCCTATACGATCGAAATCGAAAACCGTAGCCCTTCCGTCGGCTCCCAACATGAAGTTGCAGTTGATGAAGTCACCGTGAACGGGACCCCAAGAGAAGTCCTTCAAATCGAATTCTCCCAGAACTCCGTTCAGTTTTAGGGCCAGATTCTGATAGAAAATCCCGAATTCCTTGATGTTCGAACGAAATTGGAGGAACTCGGTTACAGTTTGAAGGCTTTCTTTGATGCAGTACTCGGTATCGTAGTACGGAAATTCCTTTGCTAGAGGAAAACGTTGACCCGCTTTGTGGATTAGGGCTAACGTTCGTCCTGCTTCTTCCAATAGCTCAGGTTGAGGTGTCGGATTAGGATCCCCGCTAGCCTCCTCGAATAGGATAGCGTTCCGTACTCCTTCGGGAGCCTCTACCTGCCAAACGAAGTTTCCTTCCTGGTCCGGAATGGGCTGGGCAAGCTTGACTCCATTTTGCTGCCAGAGGTTAAGGAAATCAGCCTCTTTGCTTATGCTTTCAAAGCTGCGAGCATTGATTCGGTGAAGTCGTAGGAAGTATGCCTTTTCGCTCGTCTGAATCTTGTAGATATCATTGGTGCCCCTGAGAAAAAAACTGCAGATTAGGTTTGGGGAGAGACCGTACTGTTTCGAGATAGCCTTCCCTAGGAGTTCGGGACATAAGGTTGAGTGGACAGCTCCGATTTGCGCGACTTGAGCCTTCATAGGTTTGAGATAATGGCTTATCTAGAATGTATCCACGTTCGTGATATCCGTATTTACATACAAATGGGCCCCAGAGCTCGCGTCGTAGTAGTGCTCGTACTCAGTTCCATCAATCGTCTCAGTACCCTGACTGGAAAAGTCGTTTGAGATATCCACTTCGTCGTTTGATCCGCCATCTATGAAGAGTTTGTTATCGTCGTCCGTCATGTCTAGAACGTCATTGACCCCAATCTTAAGCGAATTGCTGCCCGAGCCATCAATATCAAGAGTCTCCATGTTCTTGACAGCGTTGTTGTCGAGATTGGTAAAATCGATATTCAGATTCGATCCTTCAAAAACGAGAGTGTCCTCGCCCTCGGCTCCGTCGAACGTTCCGAAGCTTGATCCTGAACCCGATCCCGACCCGCTGCCCGATCCACTACCTGCTGAACCAGTGCCGTAATCGATTGTAATCGTATCGTCTCCAGATCCTGCATTGACCGTGTCGTAGCCGTCTTTGGCGTCTATGTTGTCGTCTCCTGCCCCAGAATTGATGGTATCATTTCCACCATTACCATCGATGGTATCATTTCCAGATCCTGTTGTAATCGTTTCTGAATTACTGGTTCCGGTTATATTTTCCGCTATAGCGTTCACGTCTATATCAAACGTACCGGAAACCGTTGCGGTCCCGTCTGAAGCGGTGACCTTGACAGAGATGGTTCCTGCGTCTTCGTCGTCTGGGGTGCCTGATAGCTGGCCTGTGTTGGAGTCGATAGATACCCAGCTTGGAAGCGGGTCTCCGTTGTCTAAGGTTGCTGAATACGTTAGCGTGTCTCCGTCCTCGTCGGAGAAGTAGCTCGACACGTCGTAGGAGAAGGAGCTGTCTTCGGTGGCGGTCTGGTCGGCCAGACCTAAGGTTTGCCCGCCAACGGAAATGTTATCTATAAAGTAGCTTTCACTGGATCCCGTAGTTATGCCTCTAAATTCGATGACTAGACTGTCTCCCTGTGGAAGATTTTCCAGACTTATGGTATGAAAGCTTCCGTTGCCCTGCGAGAGGCTGTCAATCTGCTGGTGTATCTGATGACTGGTCCCATCGACAATCGCGAATACGGTGAATGAATCCTGGTGAGTTCCGCTGGACTCCATGTCTCCTTGCGACTTCAAGTCGAAGGTGAGATCCAGATTGGAGGCGTTGCTGATATCGATTGTCTCCGTTCTGAAAGCTATGTGATCCCCACTTGATGCGTTTTCGGTGGAGTGAGAGAGTTCGTAGCTTCCGTTTTCAACGCCGTGAAGCGGAGTGACGGTTGCTGTTGAGTCGTCGGTGGTCCAGGCTCCGTTGTTGCCCGAGGTAGCTCCTGAGGATTCATCAGAGAAGTTTTCAGACCACATGGTTTGGCTAGAGCCCATCAACACCGTTGGTCCATCATTGGTATTGGAAACGGTGATATCGAAAGTGTCGTCGACGGTAGCGGTCCCGTCGGAAGCCGTGACTTTGACGGAGATGGTTCCTACATCGCCATTTTCTGGTGTGCCGGAAAGTTCACCTGTATTCGTGTCTATAGACAGCCATGAGGGGAGCGGATCTCCGTTGTCGAGAGTGGCAGAGAAAGTTAGGGTGTCGCCTACGTCGGCGTCTGCGAAGTTTCCTGAGACGTCGAGACTGAAGGCTGCGTCCTCGTTTGTAGTTTGGTCTACAATACTGGTAGAAACGGTGGGTCCGTCGTTTGTATTTTGGACGGTGATACTAAGGATATCGCTGGCCGTTGACGAACCGTCTGAAGCCGTAACCTTTACGCAGAAATCGCCTACGTCTCCATTTTCCGGAGTTCCCGAAAATTGGCCTGTATTCGTATCGAAAGAAAGCCAAGTTGGAAGCGATCCATCTCCGATTAAATCTCCTGACTCATTCGTAAGCTGAGCAGTAAAGGTGAGGCTGTCTCCATCCGCGTCCGAAAAATTCGATGAAATATCCAGACTGAAAGCCGAGTCTTCGTCCACAGATTGATCGGCAATTGCCGAATCAAGGACTGTTGGGTTTCCCGGCTGTACCAGAACTTCGGTTGCGTTAAAATTTCCATCGGCGAACGAGAACGTCTCGAATAGAGAAACGGTATCCGTCCCGTCACGACCTCCGACGGTATCTTCAATCGTGTAAGTACCGTCTCCGTTGTCAGTTACAATGTAGTCCTCCCTATTTCCTGAGAAGTTGATGGTATCGCTGCCGGTGCCTCCTGAAATGGTGTCGTCTCCGCTAGAGCCAGTGACATTGTCGTGACCGGCCCCTGCATCAATAGAGCCAATACCATCCAAGTTGGTGGCGGAGAAATCGAGAGTCTGGTTGGAGCTGTCACCTTTGACGGTGACGCCCGAGTTTCCGTCAGCGGAAATGTTCTCGACGGAGTTTGAAGCGTCGAAGTTTCCGTCGATGCTGATGGCGACGTCGTCCCCAGTGGCTTTGATGGTGTCGGTTCCACTTCCGCCGAAGAAGTCGTCCGCGCCGTCTCCATCGCCGTATAGAAAGGTATCGTCCCCATCCCCTCCATAGAGATCATCGCTGCCAGTGCCACCAGAGATGGTGTCATCGCCGCTAGTGCCAATTATAGTGTCGTGCCCAGATCCACCAGAGATGGATTCGATGCCGTCGAGGGTGGTGGCTGAAAAGTCGAGGGTCTGGTTAGAGCTGTCGCCTACAACATTGACTCCGGAGTGCCCGTCAGCAGAGATCGTCTCAATCGAGTTTGAAGCGTCGAAATTGCTATCAATCTTTATGTTTACGTTGTTTTCAGTGGCTTTGACGGTGTCGTCTCCACTCCCTCCGAAATAGTCGTCTGCTCCTTCTCCATCACCGTACAGGAAGGTGTCGTCGCCATCTCCTCCGTATAGGTCGTCGTCACCGGTTCCTCCGACGATGGTGTCGTCTCCACTGGATCCGGTAATCGTGTCATGGCCTGCGCCGCCGGAGATTGAGTCGATGCCATCAAGGGTGGTTGCAGAGAAGTCGAGGGTCTGGTTGGAGCTGTCGCCGGTGACGGTGACGCCCGATTTTCCGTTGGCCGAGATGGTCTCGACGGAGTTTGAGGCGTCGAAGTTTCCG
>JANQRT010000057.1 GCA_028284385.1 Opitutaceae bacterium
TCTCACCGCCGCATTCTCGTCGCTCTTCATGGCCTGTATGAGGGATTGAGCGGCCTCCTGCCCCTTGATCTGCCCGAGCGCGCCAGCCGCGTTTCGTCTCACCGCCGCATTCTCGTCGCTCTTCATGGCCTGTATGAGGGATTGAGCGACCTCCTGCCCCTTGATCTGCCCGAGCGCGCCAGCCGCGTTTGCTCTCACCGCCGCATTCTCGTCGCTCTTCATGGCCTGTATGAGGGATTGAGCGGCCTCCTGCCCCTTGGTCTGTCCGAGCGCGGCAGCCGCGACGTTTCTCACCCATGAGTCCGCGTCGCTCTTCATGGCCTGTATGAGGGATTGAGCGGCCTCCTGCCCCTTGATCTGTCCGAGCGCACCAGCCGCGGCGTGTCTCACCGACCAATGCTCGTCGCTCTTCATGGCCTGTATGAGGGGTTGAGCGGCCTCCTGCCCCTTGATCTGTCCGAGCACACCAGCCGCGCTTCGTCTCACCGCCGAGTCCGCGTCGCTCTTCATGGCCTGTATGAGGGTTTGAGCGGCCTCCTGCCCCTTGATCTGTCCGAGCGCTCGAGCCGCGTTTGCTCTCACCCATGAATCCTTGTCGCTCTTCATGGCCTGTATGAGGGATTGAGTGGCCTCCTGCCCCTTGACCTGTCCAAGCGCACCAGCCGCGCTTCGTCTCACCGCCGAATCCTTGTCGCTCTTCAGGGCTTTTGAAAGGTGTCCATAGATCGACTGCTCGCATTTAAGGTTCTTGGCCAAATGGGCGAAATGCACCCATCGCCAGTGATCCGACCGCTCGCGGAAAATCGTTTTCAGTTGCTCAATAATGCAGTTGCGTATTGAAAAATGGATACGTTTCGCCTCATGTATGGCGTAGACTGCGATTTCGAATCCGATATGAAGCAGACTTTCTAAATCAGGACTCACTTCGATATCGGGTGGATTGCGAATGGCTAGAATGCCTTCTATGTATTCCGAGACTGCCTCTTCGCTTTTCATGCTCAAATGTCCAGCTGCGAGGATAATGGATTCACGCCAGCGAGCCTGCCAGAGCCGTTGTCTCAATTTTTTGGCTATGGCTCTGCGCTTTCTTACCAAAGCTCGGCCAGCAAGGTATTCCTGTAGTTGCAAGTGGGCAAATCCGTATTCATTTTCTCCGCGGGGAATGAGGAGCGAGGAGCGGTCTCTTATGATATGCAGCTGATTGTTAGCTCGGTTTTGGGCTTCGGTTTCTGACATTCCTTTTTCCTCTTCGAGAAAGTGGATGATCAGTTGCTCCAGTCGATCCGAGCTGATAACGTTTTCATTACCGCCCTCCAAGCAATCGCCCAAGTGTAGTTCTTCGGCGATGCACTCTAAGACGTCCCCGCTTTCATAGGCGTCTAGGGCAGGCAGTTCATCGGAGGATAATCGTTTTTGAATCTCCCAGTCGTAGATCATCGCTTTGATAAAAAGCTCGTACAACTCCACGCGATCATCTGGCAGGCGATTGCCTTGAAGATAGATGAGGCCAATGAGAGTGGCGAGGATTGGGGTCGTTGCTAGTTGCAGAATCTTTGCTTCAGTTTCGCCGTCCGCAGGGAAGAAGGGCTCCTCTTCTTCATGGCCCTCGATCCTAAGACTTTCGAAGAGGGAATTCTGCAAGCGTTGAGCTCGGATTTCCAGGAGCTCGTCCCCTCTATTGATAGAGCCATCCTCGCTATCGTTTTCGGCCACCCAAGACCATTTCTTGAAAAAGGCGACTACCTGCTTGGGCGAAAACGGATCGACCTTTACTTCAATGAAGGGCTCGGATAACGCGGATAGCTCGTATCCAACAATGCGTGACGTAACGATCGCCCGATGCTCGCGAGAAAACGAAGCTATGTCGTCGGCTATATCTCGACGAAGCGATCCGTTGATGGCTTCATCCAAACCATCGAAGAGCAGAATAACCGAATTTTCCTGCAAGGCTTGGAGAACGAAAGCCCCAGCTTCCTTTGCGTTGGGTCCAAAGATGCGGGTCCAAGCGGCTTCGGAAAGGAAAGATTCAAAGCTGGCCCCTTTTTCTTTCGATTTAAACTCTGCGTAATAGCGGAGAGTGATGGGAATGGGGATCAGCTCTAGCAGTTCTTCATCAAGCGGGCGCTCCGACAGCCGATTGCCTAAATGCTTATTCGCAAGCGTCTCCGCAATCCATTTAGTGAAAGTGGTCTTCCCCGATCCCGGATCGCCTAGCACGACGACTTGCTGATGTTCTTTTATTATGTCATGAAGAGGCGTCTGGCCTTCGATGCGGGGCAGAGTCGCTTCATGTCGACTGCTCAAGAGGTCCCGCTCAGCCTTCGGGCCGTCCGTTTCTTCGGGCAACTCCTCTTGGGAGAATTCTTCATTTTCGAATCGATGCCTTCGATCTGGCAGTCTTCTGTTCTCGAAGGAACTGGCTGTGAGGGGAATATAAAGGTCGTCTACCTTCGAGACGACTTGCTTTCGCATCTGCAGTACGATTCGCGTATCGATGTTTTCGTATTCTTTACGGATTGCCGTAAAATACTCTTGGCTAAAGTCGGACATGAGTTGGGTGAGAGAAGGAACTCCACTGCTAGCAAGTTTTAGGGTAATTACCAAGAAAAAGTTTGCCGCGTAACCGTTTTGGTTCGATCACTGAATCTAGGAAAAGCGGGGAGGTATTCCTCTCTTGCGTAGCCGAATTTTGGCTACGCCACAGGCAACTCAACTCGCATGGTCGTCCCTGTAGGACTGGTTTGGGCAATGGAAATATCACCACGATGCGAGCGGAGGATTCGTTTGGCAATGGAGAGGCCTAGTCCTGTGCCCTCCGGTTTCCCTGTGAGGAACGAATCGAATATTCTATTTTGAAATTCTTGTGGTATGCCAGATCCTGTATCCGAAAAAAGGATTACGAATTTCCTGCCTGAATCTTCGCTTTCCGATTCCGTTTCAATAGTCAGTTTGCCGCCGTCTGGCATCGCTTCGCTAGCATTGATGATCAAGTTCAGAAAGACCTGCTGCAGTTGGCCTTTGTTCGCATGAACCGTGATTGGCAAGCCGGAGGGAACGCGTTCCAAGACGATTTTCTGTTGAGCCATTTTATGCCTTACTAAAACGCAAGTGTCCTCTATCAAATCGTCGATGTTCCAATGCGAATGGAGGCTTTCGGGGGCTTTGCCGAAAGACAGGACTTTGCTTACGATTTCTTCGAGATGATTGATTTTCTCTTTTATCACGCTCACGTCCTTGCTTCTCGGATCCTGAAGGTCGTAGGACAGTCCCAGCGATCCGAAAAGGAGTTTAATGACAGTGAGGGGGTTGCGAATCTCGTGGGCGATTTCCGCCGAGAGTAATCCGAGCGTGGTCAGTCTCTCCGTCTTTCGGAGGTTCTCTTCGCTATTGAAAACTCGGGCGTAGAGCTCCGCGTTCTTGGCCGCCACCGCTGAAAGCGAGGCGAACGTTTGTATGAGCCGTTTTTCGTTATTGTCGAAACGATGGCGCTTCTTCGTATACACATTTATGATACCAATCACTTCGCCTTCGTAAAGGATGGGCGTAGAGAGGCAGGTTGCAATGTCGATCTCCTTTGGGATGTCGATCAGATCGGCATAGTCGGGCGTGGTGATATTCTGGAATTCCACTTGGCGCTTCGTTCGAACGGCTGAAGAGGCGATGCTTTCCTCAATTCGGATGACCTCAGCTCGTTCCATATATTCCAGCGACTCCGGCCTAGTCGTTTGCAGCACGACTTCATTCCTATCCTCGTTGAACAACTGCAGTGTGGAGATGCGAGCGCCGGACAATTCCATAGCTGCCTCGGCAATGGAGTCCCACAGGTCCTGTAACTCCAGCGTGGATACGATTTTCTGTCCAATTTCTAAAAGCGAATTCAGTTGGGCTGATTGCTTTTCGAGTTCGCGTTGCTTCCAAACGCTTTGCAATGAACGAGTCGCCTCGTCTGCTATTTGTTGAAGTCTTTTAAGATCGTCCTCGTCAAATGCTCCGGGTCGATCGCTATCGACATCTATCACGCCAAGTATGTGATCGTCCGCGATCATGGGCACGGCTATTTTACAACGAACGCCTTCAATCAGTTTTACAAAATGCGGATCGCTCTCGGTATTGGCTGATAGAATGGGTCGACCAAGAAATGCCACGCGTCCGGTTATGCCCTTTCCGATGTGGATGCCTAATGCTTCCTTTTCGGCCGTGTAGCCAAAAGTGTGCTCTTTTTCCAGCAGCCCTGTATCTGGACTGATTAGGGAAATGGAGGCGGCGAAGGGATTGAAACAGCGCCGCAACTCAAGCATGATCACCGTGTAGGCCTCGGAAACGCTGTTCGACGAGCTTCCTACCTGGCTGATGTGGTAGAGCGCTTGTAGCGTGTCGTCCGACGGGTTTTGACCTTGGTAGCTCATGCCGACTAGTTCTATCGATTTCCAGAAATACAGCTTTCAAACCTAGTCATGCTATTCAATTCTAGAATACACGCCTCCCCCCAGCAGGCGTTCTCCTTCGTAAAAGGCGATGATCTGTCCAAGGGCAAGAGCTCGTTGCGATTCGCTAAACTCAATCTGGGCCGTTTTGTCGCCATTTCTTTGATACTTAATTGGAGTACGAGGATCCCGATAGCGAACCTTCGCTTCGATATCGACCGAGTCCGGAATGGATTCTCCCAAAAAACTGATCTCCGAGACGTGACATTTTGATGAATACAGTCCTGGCGCTTCGGGACGCTCGAATGAAACGAGCAAGGCGTTCCGGTCTGATTCCTTTCCCACCACTACATAGTTCTGGAAATCCGTGTTGGAGGGAACGCCGATACCCTTTCGCTGGCCTATGGTGAATAAATGCAGGCCCTTGTGTCGCCCCAGCTCCTGTCCGTCGTCCGCTCTGATGATTGGGCCGGGATTCTCTGGGACGTATTCGTTCAGAAAATCCTGCATCCTGATATTTCCAATGAAGCAGATGCCCTGGCTGTCTTTCTTATCCGCGTTCGGCAGCTCTGCTTCTCGGGCGATTTTTCTGAGTTCTGGCTTTTCAAGATCGCCAATGGGAAATGAGGCTCGTTCGACCTGATCAGCCTTCATTAAGGCTAGAAAGTAGGTCTGGTCTTTATTCTTATCCTTACCTTCCAGAATAGCGGGCGAGCCGTTGGTACTTGAAAGGCGAGCATAGTGGCCGGTTGCAACGCGCCCAAAGCCTTCTCGAAGCGCGTAATCAAGGAAGACTCCGAATTTTATCTCTCGATTGCACATGACATCGGGATTGGGAGTCGCGCCGGTCTGGTAGCCATTCAGGAGGTACTCGACTATCTTTTTCCGGTAGTCCTCCATGAGATTTACGACCCTGAAGGGGATGCCCAATTTTTCCGCCACCGCTTGAGCATCCTCGATATCCTGCTGCCAAGGACAGTCGCCCAGAATGTTGTCCTCGTTGATCCAGTTTTTCATGTAGGCGCCTTCCACGTCGAACCCTTCTCGTTTGAGAAGCAGGGCTGCGACGCTGCTATCAACACCGCCTGACATGGCTACTAGGATCTTCTTCATCACTTGACTAAGTTATCTCTATTGAATGCCTCGCGTCCCCTATGCAACAGTCTTTAAGAGATCCTAATTGCAGGCGTAACCGCTTTCTTGTCATGAATTCAAGACCGGCACAGCTCGGTTTGAAAACTGATATACAATAACTTAATAAAATACTAAGTGGAGGCTGGCATTTCGAATCGATGCTTGGTAGTGAAACCTGACTTGCCTTTAGTATCCTCACTTTATGACCCCGGAAGCGTTTACTGATAAGCTGAAAGAGGCGCTTGGAGATGAACTGGTTTCTGTCGTGCTATATGGATCAGCCGCTGCCGGAGAGCGTTCCGAAAAGTATTCCGACTTCAATGTGCTCGTAGTCTGTACGCGTTTGGGGCTAGACGAATTGGATCTAATCGCCCCGCTTGCCCAAGAATGGGCGCGTCACGGCAATCCGCCTCCGCTGCTCTTCACTTGGGAGCGGCTGAAGCAGTCTTCGGATGTGTTTCCTATTGAGTTGCTGGATATTAAGGAGGGTCATGAGATGCTCTATGGCGAGGACGTGGTGCGCGAATTGCCAATCAGCCAAGCGAATCTTCGTTTCCAGCTAGAACATGAGCTCAAAGGCAAGTTGATCCAGCTTCGCGAGAGCTATCTACTTACCGCCTCGAAACCCGACGAGATCGTAGATTTGATGATCCATTCGCTTTCCACCTTCCAGGTTCTTTTGCGAGCCACCCTTCGATTCTATGAAATCAATGTGCCTCGAAAAAAGCGTGATGCGGTTATCAGCCTTGCCAAGCACGTCAACTTCGACGTGGGCATTTTCGATGAGGTCAACGATTTGAAAGATGGCGTTCTTGCCATTGAGGATATCGATGTGATGGCTTTCTTCGACCGCTACCTCCGCGCTGCCGAGAACGCTGCTGATCTGATTAACAGTCTGGATCGATCGCGAGCCTAGGCTGGCGGATTATGAACTTGTGACTAATATCTCAAGGAATCCGTGTTGCATCTTGCTTTGGAGCGGATCTTGCTGTGTCGGATTAGCAAAGGAATGTCTCACTCGCACGAATCGAATCGAATCGCAAAAGCGTTTTTAACTTCTCTTAACGAAGGAGTTATCGAACTGCTGCATGATTGGAAGGCCAGTCGGATGCCTCCCATTAGCTTGCGAGGGAAACTGCTCGGACATCTCAAGCTTCACCCGCTTCCGGCGAGCGACTTCGCCTCGGAAAGCCGTTACTTCGTCGACCAGGATGGTCAGGGGGTTTTCGTTTTCGATCCAAATGAGTATCCGGCAATCAACTACGAATCGACTTCCATTTACGTAGCGGGAGCCTTCAACGGGTGGCAACATGCCGTTGGCGACTCTTCGTGGCGGATGTCCTTCGAGAGTTTGATGGGGAAGCGCGTATTGACGCTTCGTTGCGACCTGGAGAAAATCAATTGCGAGGAAGACTGCTTATTTAAGTTCGTAACCGAGCATCACCATTGGCTTGCCGTTGATGCCGAGGCCCCTAATGCGATTCGCGACAGTGATGGAAATTACAACTACAGGTTTTCATCTCGGATTTCAGGCCGACATCGCTTTGGGTTTCTGCTACGCAAGCCAGTAGACCTGTCGGAAAACAATTATCTGGTCTACCGAGCGCGAAACGAAACGCAGCGTGTCTATCTCTCTCCTGGGTCTTTTTTCTTCGATTTGAAATCGGATAAGCCCTTGGGGGCGATCATCGAAGGCGAGCAAACCGTGTTTCGACTTTTCGCGCCTCGCGCGAAATGGGTGAAAGTCGGCTATTTCAACGATCTATCGCGACCCAAGGACGCGGATTGGGTTTTGATGCGAAAGGACAAGAACTTCGTTTGGGAGGCGACCATTGGCCAGAACTTGGCGGGTCACTATTACTGGTTCAAATTGGATGGACCTAATAGCGCCTACAGTCACTTCGATCCGAACTTCGATATCCTGGATCCTTATGCCAAGGCTACCGTTTCGCGCCATGGTCCTGGAATTATCATCGATCAAAGCGTGTATCATGGATTCGAGTATCCAGATTTCCATTGCCCTCAATGGCAGGATCTCATCATACTCGAAGCTCATACCCAGGATCTAGTAGCCAACCTGTCGGAAGCGAACAATGGAAAGGAATCCAGACCCGGTTTCAAGGAGCTTTCAGCTTACTCTCAAAGAGAGGACTTCTACCCCCGAAGGTTGGGGGTGAACGCTATCGAGCTGCAGCCAGTACAGGAAAACGATAGTCGATCGAGAGATGAGTATCACTGGGGCTATATGACTTCCAATTTCTTTTCTCCAGCCTCGTCCTATGCCAGCAATCCTGAACAGGGTTCCCAGATTGAAGAATTTCGCGAACTCGTATCCAACATTCGGAAACAAGGGATGGCTGTTATTCTTGATGTGGTCTATAATCATGTGGGCGAGCCTGCTCACCTTATGTACATCGATAAGCTCTACTATTTCCATCTCGCGGCGGACGGATCGCTCACCAATTGGAGCGGATGTGGAAACGACCTGCGTTGCGACGCTCCAATGGCCAAGCGTATCATTATCGAAAGCCTTAAGCATCTTGTCGAGTTCTATGGCGTCGATGGGTTTCGTTTCGATTTAGCTGATCTGGTTGGTAAAGCTGTGCTTCAGGAAATTGAATGCGAACTTAAGACTATTCGTCCCGACATTATTCTTATTGCCGAGCCTTGGAGTTTTCGAGGCCATATCGGTATGGAATTAAGGGATACGGGATATGCGTCTTGGAATGATGGATATCGGGAATTCGTTCGACACTACATTTGCGGCGAAGGCAGTCGCGAGAGCTTGGAGTATTTTCTAAAGGGCTCACCTGAGTACTACGCCTATTGGCCTGCTCAGACCGTCAATTACGTCGAGTCCCACGACGATCGCGTATGGATCGACATGATCACCGAGAATTTGGATGGGGATGGTTTCGCGCCTACCGCTAAGGACATGCGAAGAACGTGTATGATGATCGGGCTCTTGATGATGTCTATCGGCGTTCCAATGCTTCATGCTGGTATGGATTTTATGGCTACGAAGCGTGGCGTTCGAAACACTTATCAGCGTGGCGATCTCAATGCTCTAGACTATCATCGCATTCTCGACTTCGCGTCGGTAAGCTCCTATTTTCGAGAGTGGATCGCCTTTCGAAAGTCGAAGCTAGGAGGACTGTTGCGTCATTTTTCGCGCGTCGGCGACGACTTCTACTATTTTATTCATCCGTCGGGCAGCAATGGTCTGGTTTGCGTCTATAACGCTTCTGGAAACTATGGATCGCATCGGCTTTTATTCGCCATCAACCCCGACGAGGAGGCTTCAATCGCGATGCTGGAGCATTGGGCGGATTGCGAGTGGAGGCAACTTGCGAATCACGAGCGCTTTCTTGGTGAGGACTTGTTTTCGATGGAGAACGAAGCTGGCGATCAGCTTTATTTGCCGCCGCTCAGCATAGGCTTGTGGATTAGCGATATTTGATTCGAACGCTGAATTCATCGAATCGATAAGCTTTCTTACTACCGTGTTTCCAACGGATTAGCCCGCTTTGGCAAATGGCGGTTTTGTAAAAAACATGTAGCGCTATAACGCTTGATTTTATTTTTCGCGCGCCATCTACTCCGCTGCGCTTGATCTTAGGATCGGGCGATCATCAACAAATACGTCACGTTAATCAGCAAATAACATAGAACAATGGCTGTAAAAGTAGCTATCAATGGGTTTGGCCGGATCGGCCGGCTTGTTTTCCGCGCAATTGTCGATCAGGGTCTCCTGGGCGACCAAATTGAGGTCGTCGCCGTTAACGACCTGGTGCCAGCTGGGAATCTAGCCTACCTGCTAAAGTATGATTCCACCCAGGGGCGCTTCAATGGAACCGTTGAAGCCGAAGGCGAAGATACTCTGGTGGTCAATGGTCAAAAGATCAAGTGCCTCGCTTTGCGTGAAATGCCGGCCAATTTGCCTTGGGGCGAACTGGGCATCGATATCGTGATCGAGTCTACTGGCCTTTTCGTTCAAGAGGAGAAGGCTCAAGGCCATATCGATGCTGGGGCTAAGAAGGTGATCATTTCGGCGCCTGGAAAGGGAAACGTTAAAACCGTTGTGCTAGGCGTGAATGACGATACGCTGACTGCGGAAGACACCTTGATTTCCAATGCTTCCTGCACAACGAATTGCTTGGCCCCCATCACTAAGGTGGTTCTCGACAATTTCGGTATCGAGGAAGGTTTGATGACCACGGTGCATAGCTACACAGCTACCCAGAAGACAGTCGATGGCCCATCGCCGAAAGACATGAAAGGCGGTCGCGCGGCTGCTATGAATATCATCCCTTCTTCCACCGGAGCCGCTAAAGCGGTTGGCCTGGTTCTTCCCGAAGTTCAGGGAAAGCTGACAGGCATGGCTTTCCGTGTGCCGACGCCGACCGTGTCGGTTGTGGATCTCACCGTGAAGACCAGCAAGTCGACTTCCTACGAAGAGATCTGCCAGAAGATGAAGGAGGCGTCTGAAGGACCGCTGAAAGGGATTCTTGAATACACCGAGGATGAAGTAGCATCTTCGGACTTCATCCACTGTCCAGCCTCGTCGATTTTCGACGCTGGATCGGGCATCGGCTTGAGCGACACGTTTTTCAAGCTCGTCAGCTGGTACGATAACGAGTGGGGCTATAGCAATCGCGTTATAGACCTGTTGAAAAAAGTATCGGCTCTATAATAGAAGACTATTTCGGTCCTTTGTTCGAACTGTTCGGGCAAAGGACTTTTCTTTTGTAACGTGTAAATGAGCGAGACTGCTCATAACCAGGAGTATCAAGTTATCCTTTACATTGGCTAGCTAAAGATTTCGTTATGGCTACAAAGACGATTCAGGACGTGGAACTGCATGGAAAACGAGCTGTTATCCGCGTCGATTTCAATGTTCCCCTGCAGGACGGGGAAGTCACCGACAATACGCGGATTCTAGGAGCCCTGCCCACCATTAGACGTGTGATCGAGCAGGGAGGAACGGCGGTTTTATTGAGCCATCTAGGCCGTCCAAAGGGAGAGGTGAATCCGAAGTTCTCTCTTGAGTCGGTTGGAAAAGCGTTGGCCGAAGCTTTGGGACAGCCGGTCGTTTTCATACCTGAAAGCAGGGGCGAAGCGGCGGAAAAGGCTGTTGCCGCCCTTTCTCCTGGATCGGTTGCCCTCCTAGAGAATGTCCGCTTTCATCCTGGCGAAGAGAAAAATGATCCTGAGCTAGCCAAGGATTTCGCCAAGCTTGGCGACCTTTATGTTAACGACGCCTTCGGCACAGCCCATCGAGCTCATGCGTCGACGGCTGGGATCGCCGAACATCTGAAGCCTGCTGTAGCGGGATATTTGATACAAAGAGAGTTGGAATTTCTCGGCGAGAAGACGGAGTCGGCAGAAGGTCCCTTTGTCGTTATTCTGGGCGGAGCGAAAGTGAGCGACAAGATTACGGTTATCGATCGCCTGCTCGAAAAAGCGGATACGATCCTCATCGGAGGAGCGATGGCCTATACTTTCGCTCTGGCGCAGGGCAAGACGGTGGGGGACAGTTTGGCGGAACCTGACAAAATGGATACCGCCAGAGCCGCGTTGAAAAAGGCCGAGGAGCGAGGAGTGAAGTTTCTGCTGCCGGTGGACAACGTGATCGTGGATTCGATTGATTTTGGAAATCTGAGTGTCGGCAATGTCGGCAGCAGCGACGAATCTGGCAATATTCCCGATGGCTGGGAAGGGGTGGACATAGGTCCAAAAACTGTGGAGCTCTATCGTTCCGAAATTGCTGAAGCCAAGACGATTCTGATGAATGGTCCCATGGGTATTTTCGAGATCGATGCTTGCAACAAAGGTACGTTTGCCATCGCTGAAGCGGTTGCTGCGAATAAGTCCGCTCTTTCGATTATCGGGGGAGGGGACTCGGTGAAGGCCGTCAAGCAGGCGGGTTACGGCGATGAAGTTTCTTTTATCAGTACGGGTGGCGGAGCCAGTCTCGAATTTCTCGAAGGTAAGACCCTCCCAGGCGTTGCCGCGCTCGACGATAATTAGTGCTTTCCATTTCTAACTCTTAACGATTACCTTCCCCAAACACATGAGTCGCAGATTTCTTATCGCTGGTAACTGGAAAATGAACAAGACCCCCTCTGAGGGGCATGAACTTGCGTCGGGTATCGGCCAGTTCGTTAAAAAAGACGAGTCTGTGGAAGTTGTAGTCTGCCCTACATATCCCGCTTTGGATCGCGTTTCCCAGGCGATTGAAGGAACGGCGGTGAAACTAGGGGCCCAGAATCTGTATCCAAAGGCTAGTGGCGCTTACACGGGAGAGATTTCGGCTGAGATGCTAAGGGCTGTTTTCGTAAAGTATGTTATTCTCGGGCATAGCGAGCGTCGCGAATACTTTGCCGAGAGCGACGATTTCATTAATGACAAGGTGAAGTTTTCACTGGAAAATCTGCTCCATCCCATTCTCTGCATTGGAGAGACGCTTGAGCAGCGCGAGGCTGAACAGACTCTTGATGTCGTAAAAAAGCAACTACTTGGCGGTTTGGAAGGCGTTAGCAAGGCCGACTTGAACAATGTAGTGATCGCCTACGAACCGGTTTGGGCAATCGGAACCGGCAAGACGGCTACACCAGAAATGGCTCAAGAGGTTCATGCGTTTATTCGCAAGCTGCTCACGGAAGCCTACGATGATAACGCGTCGCAAAAGACTCGCATTCTTTACGGCGGTTCAATGAAGCCGTCCAATGCTGCTGACCTGCTAGCTCAGGAGGATATCGATGGCGGACTCATCGGAGGCGCCTCGCTTGAGGTCAACTCCTTTTGCGATCTTGTCGATGCGGCGAGAAACGCTGGTTGAATTGCGAATCTATATCCGCCCGGCAGTCGCTAAATCCGCTCTGTCTTCAGGCGAGCTCTTCGCGAGCGGATCCTAGGCCAGCTTCTTAAAAGCTGATCTTTGATCATTTGAGCAGTCACCGGTTTTTCTAGATAGCCGTTCATTCCGGCTCTCCTGCATTTCAGTCGCGTTTCGCTGGAGACATTTGCCGTGACTGCGATAATTTCGCTCTCAGGGATCGCTTCCTCGCTTGCCCGACCGTGCTCAAGGCTTCTAATCGATTTCGCGGCTTCGATCCCAGTCACCTCAGGCATGTCCAAATCCATGAAGATGTAGTCGAACATCTCACTCTTAAAAAGCTTGAGCGCTTCCTCTCCATTCTCAGCTTCCGAACATGGGTAACCTAATTTTTCGAGAATGACGCGTATTACTTTGCGGTTTATTTTATTGTCGTCCGCCACCAGGACATGAAGAGGTCGCTTTTTCGCGAAATCGGAGGCCAGAGCGCGTTTCAGTGAGGCTGCTGGAAAGGGAAACGGACTGCCTTTGTCCGATTCCAGCGCCGACGAGGTACCGCTGCTTTGTGAAACGGATGGCTCCCTTTCCCAAAGCTCTAGTTGACCCTCTTGGCTTTGGCTACGCATTTACGGATTTATTAAAGTGGGCGAAACTCCCCTCTCGTCAACCTGGCAAAGCTCTTTTTAGACGAATATTCCCTTTCCGAGCCTGGTTTTCCACTACAGAAGCGCGGTTTCCATAAGGAATCACTGGCATTTTTCTCTCAAACAACGCTTGACTTGGATTTGGGCGATTCTAACTTCTACGCCTTCTCATACCACGGGGTAGTAGCTCAGTTGGTTAGAGCGCCTGCCTGTCACGCAGGAGGCCGCGAGTTCAAGTCTCGTCTATCCCGCCACTTTTTGCCGCTCGTTTAGAGCGGCTTTTTTATGTCCTGCGATCGCTGAAAACAGCGTACTTATTTGGATGTTATCTTGAGGCATTGTTTAGCAATCCCATTTGAACTAGCGGACTGAAATTTCTGCGATATTGCAGACTAGCTAAATTTGTAGTTAATATTTTAATACAAGTACACTTGTTTGATGGCCTTTGTTAAGGTGTTTTGTATTAACAATTTTGTTACGGATATTTCTGTAACATAAATGTAACGTAAACTGGCGGTCCAGAGATGGAAATTTACATTTCCGACTGTCTTCCAGCTTTCGCAAGTGCTTTTGATTAAGTTACTTATGTGTTAAATCTATATTTGGCGGTTTTTTAAAGGTTTTGCGCCATTTCTGCGCCGCTCCCGTTCGCTACCGCAATCTAAAGTGACAGATTTGTTACGGAAACGAGAGCAATGTTACGGCGCAGTGACAAATGCGTAAAATAGGGAAATACGGTTGCTCATTGTTTCGGCACGAAAATTCCTGATCCCCTCAACTATGAAAATGGTTAGTTTAAATCCCCGTAAATCACAGTCTTTCGGCCTATTGGCCAGGGCTCTTCTCTTAACTGCATGCGCGACCTTTATACTTCCTGCTAATTCTCAGGATTCTGGTGGTTCGGGCATAATCTCTGGCACCGTCGTCGATGCCGACTATGGAGGTACCGTCTTCAATGCGAAGATTCTCATCACCGAGTTGAACCGAACGGTTACCGCCAATATGGACGGTAGGTATCTCATCGGCGACGTCCCCGAAGGTCAGTACACTTTGGTTGGAACGGCAGCCTATTATAAGTCCGTTAAAGTCGAAGAAGTAATAGTCCAAGCCGGTCAGGTGACCAAAATCGACGTCCCGATGTATAACGACGATTCCGAGATCGTCGAGCTAGATGCAGTAGTCGTTAAAGCCGAAGTTCTCGCTAATTCTGATCTTGGCTTGCTTTCTGCCCGCCAAAAAGCTCCAGCGATTGGTGATGCAATTGGCTCGGACTCATTTGGCAAGCTGGGTGTCGGCGATGCTGCCGATGCTCTTTCCAAGGTAACGGGAGTTTCCATTTCCGATGGAAAGTATATGATTGTTCGCGGTTTATCCGATCGCTACAATAACACAACGCTAAATGGCTCTACGGTTCCTAGCGCGGATCCAGATAAAAGGGCTGTCCAGCTCGACCAGTTTCCATCTGGCATCATCGAGTCGGTTGTCACCACCAAGTCTTTCACTCCCGACAAGTCTGGAAGTTTTGCAGGGGGCTCCGTAAACGTCATTACGAAGTCGATACCAGATGCTCGCTTCATGTCTTTCAGCGCTGGCATATCCTACAACGAGCAAGTGGATTCTATCGATTTCCTAACTACTAAAGGAAGTGATTCCGATTGGCTAGGAAGCGACGATGGCACACGAGCAATACCAGAGTTAGCTTTGGATCCTGATAATATACCATTACCTGGATCTCGCGATTTTGATGATGAAGCTGCTAACCGCCTTGTAGCTATCAGCAAGTCTTTCAATCCTGAAATGGAGCCAACCAGGTCATCGGCTCCATTTAATCGCTCCTTTTCCTTTTCGTTTGGCGATCGCTTTTACCTAACTGACGATCCGGAAAGAATGCTACTAGGGTTGATTGGAAGCCTTAGCTACAAGAGAAGCTATTCTGGCTATGATGATGGAATCGTCCGCAGATACGAAGGCAGCTCTATCGGTGTTACTAATCCGATTGATTTTGTAGAAGCTTCTGGTACCGACTTTGCTCAATGGGGTGCTGTATTCAATGCCACACTACAAATTAATAATAGCCATAAAATTGGAATTAAGACGATGTACAATCAATCTGGTTCCGACAACGCTACGATTCGAAGCGGAGATTTTGAATTGGCGGGCTCCGATTTTTTCCAAGCTAGACTCCTGCAATATACGGAGAGAACGCTGAACAGCTACCAATTATTCGGCGAGCATATCATAGCCGGTGTCGAGGGTCTTAGGATCGATTGGGAGGCATCCAAATCCAAGAGCATTCAAGACGAACCCGATTTTAGACTCTTCTACGACGCGACTCCTAGCATTGGTCGGCCCACTTTCCAGGGAAATTTTCCAGCGCCTCGTCGTTACTGGAGACGCATGGATGAAGAAAACGAAGAATATTCGATTGATGTGACCCATCAAATACCCGGTTCTGCTCACGAGATCAAATTCGGATTTTCTTCAATCGATATCCATCGCGATTTTAACGAAAGGCTTTTTACTTATGTTACCCGTCGCAGTCCTGAGCCTTACAATGGCGACGTTTCTACTTTTCTTACCGACGCTACCTTGAGTCTGGATAGTCAGGGGCGTATCCAAAGATATGTTGCTGAAAGCGTTGGGGCTGTTCCTGCCTATTTTGGAGACCAAACGGTAGATGCCATGTATTTCATGCTGGACGTTAAGCCTTTGGAAAATTGGCGCGTGATACTTGGAGCAAGAAGAGAGGACGCTAAGATTGCCCTCCAGAGTTTCAACTTCCGAGGGGATCCGAATGCCAATGACGGGAATTTGTCCAACGACGATTGGCTACCTGCTTTCCATATCGTTCGCGAGCTGGGTGGCAATCAGAACATTCGATTGGCTTTTTCCAAAACCCTTGCTCGGCCAAACTTCCGTGAATTGTCTCCCTTTGGGTCGTTTGACAATGCTGGTGGTGAAGTTTTCATCGGAAACCCGGAACTCGTTCGTTCTCGTATTCAAAATTTGGATCTGCGTTATGAATGGTTCATGGACGAAGGGCAGTTGTTTGCTACGAGCGCATTCTATAAGAAAATGGACGATCCCATCGAGTCAGCTTTTAGCGAGGGTCAGCTAACTTTCGCCAATGTCGAGGAAGCCACCTTGTACGGTCTAGAGCTTGAGTATCGAAAGAAGCTTCCAATACTAAGAGGGGAAAATAGTTCACTGACCTTCGGTAGTAATTTGACCTTTACCGAATCGGAGGTTAATCGCACCGAGCAGGATTTGATTCGCAAGCGTTTGCGGAACCCCGATATTTCTGCGACGCGCGAGCTTCAGGGGCAGTCGGCGATCATAGGTAACGCGAATCTTTTCTGGGAGCAGGTAAAACTGGGTTCTTCGCTTAGCCTTGTTTATAATTATACAGGCGAGCGTTTGTATTCAGTTTCTGATGGCGATCTCTCTGATATATTCGAAGATCCTTCGCATAGCTTGGATTTTATCTATTCCCAGAGAATGAAGAATAATTGGAGTATGCGACTCTCTTTCTCCAATCTGCTCGACGAAGACGAGCGCAAGTTCCTCGATGATCCCGATGGCGAATTGATCTACTCGCTCAATGGCCCTGGGCGAAGCGTGTCTCTCAGCTTCTCAAAGCGATTTGAATAACAGACTCATTTCTTTCCTACAAATATATCCATCTAACGTATAATATGAAACGAATACTGAACCTAATCGCAATATTTGCTCTTGCTGCTGGTGCACAGGCAACGACAACTATTAGTAGTAATATAACTACGGATACAGTCTGGACTAACGATGACGATTATCTGATCGACGGTCAGATTTACGTTATCGACGGCGCCAGTCTTACCATTGAGCCCGGAACTATTATTCGAGGAATGGCTCAACCTCAGGGAGCGGCGGCGTCTGCTCTTATAATCACCCGTGGCTCGAAGATCTTTGCTATTGGGCAGCCGAATAATCCGATTATCATGACTGCCGAGTCTGACCAACTCAATGGGAATCTGACTGAGGAAGATACTCAGTTGTGGGGTGGTTTGATCGTCCTTGGAGCTGCAGAGATTAATTCTGCGAAAGAAGGTACGGTAACTCCAGGTACTCCTCCCCTGATTGTCGACAACGTTGAAGGTTTGGACAATAGCCCAGACAACACTTGGACGGAGTTCGGCGGTCTCGATAATGCCGACAGCTCTGGGATTATCCGATACGTTTCTATTCGTCATGGCGGTTCTGAAATCGGAGCAGGTAACGAAATTAACGGTCTAACGATGGGTGGTGTTGGTACCGGTACTATTATCGAATTCGTGGAAGTTTTCGCCAATAAGGACGATGGATTCGAATGGTTCGGCGGAAGTGTAAACGCTCGTTTCTTGGTTGCCGCTTTCGGTAATGATGACAGCTATGACTACGATTCAGGTTGGACTGGATATGGCCAATTCTGGGCTTCATTTGGTACGGTGAACAGCGCTATTGGTGACGCCGCCGACCATGGGGGTGAGCATGATGGCCTAGTAGGTTCTCCTGTTGATGGTACCAATTTCCGCGGTATGGGTACTGTTTACAATGCCACTTATATTGGTCCAGGTTCACAGGCTGATCTTGGAGCTGACGTTATCAACGAGGGTGTATTCGAAATCTCTGACGATGCTGGCGCCCGCTATTACAACAGTATTTTCGGGAAATACGGCGGGCATGCCATGGATGTAAAGACCGATGCCTTAGCTGGTTTGACCGAAGTAGAAGGCTCTACGACTCGTGTAGATTTCCAAAATAACATCTGGTGGGATATTGGCGATGGCACTGTTGCCAGCCTCGGTGGTGGCGACAATGCTGCTGCTGTCCAAGCGTTCCTGACTGGAGGTCTTGGCAACACTCTCGAAGATCCTCTTTTATTGGGTATTAGCCGTACCTCTGATGGAGGTCTCGATCCTCGTCCTTCTTCAGATAGCCCTGCACTAACCAATGCTCGTTCGGCAGTTCCAGACAATGATTTCTTTATGGATGTCGCTTACCAAGGGGCGTTTTCTCCAACTTCAAATTGGCTACATGGCTGGACAAAGCTTTCTGAAGCTGGGTATCTAGGCGTGCCCGATGCTCCTAATTCAGGCAAGGCAGTCAATATCGCCACCCGCGCCACCATTGCTGAAGGCGGAAACGCTATTGCTGGTTTCGTTATCCAGGGTGAAGTGCCCAGAGCTGTGGTTGTTCGCGCTATCGGCAGCACTTCACTGGCTGCTCCTAATCCAATGGCTGATCCAACGATGAGCATTGTTGATTTGACCAACGGTTTGGTGACTTTGGCTACCATCGACAATTGGGATCAGGATGGACTTGGTAACCTCGTCGTGGCTGCTTCTGCAGCAGTTGGCGCTCAGCCTCTCGCTGGCGATGATACAACGAGTGCAATTGCCTACGTCGTTTTGAAGCCTGGCATCTATGGAGCTATCGTTAATGGAGCTGGCAACGCAGGTGGAGACGTTCTCGTTGAGGTCTATGACGCCGACATCTAGTCAGTAAAAACTTTCAAGGCCGCAAGGCTTTGTGATTACGGGGACCAGTCCTCCTTCATTGGGGGACTGGTTATTTTTTTGCTAACCTAAAATTTTGTTCTTCGCGCAAATTTGAACGAGAAGGTATATGTAGTTTACTATCAATTAGCTCCTATAGTTTGTGGCTAATTATATGTTGAAGAATGATCTGTTTAGATTGTGTGACATTATCATTTTAATGCTATTTACTGTTGATCGAATGGTAATATTACCTAGCCTAAATTTATCTTATATTTTAGATGAAAAATTGAGATTAAACTAAAAAAGATAAATACGTGTAAGGAATACCAACAATGAAAAGATCAACACTATTAATGGCAGCAATTAAGATGAGCATTGGAATCTTTCTGCTATCAACTTATTCATTCGCACAGTCTGGTGATGTGACGGCTCAAGTTGTCTCTATTACTCCGAGTAATCCAAATTCCAACGACACTATATACGTTACAGTAAGGGGAATTTCAGATGGAGATCCTGGATCGCTTGTTAAAAGAGTTTATCTTAGAGTACATTCGAGAGTAGAAGGTGCTGCTAACTGGTATCATCATGCTCCGAAGCTGTATTCTGGAGTTAACCAAGCAAACTTTGATGAGTCCCATACTTTTGCAATTGGTCCGTTTCCTGTTGGGACTCATGAGATAAGAGGGGAAAACGATACCATGTTCGACAATGGCGTTGATGATCATGATTTTCAAGATAATGACGAAACCACCATAATCGTTTCTGCACCTGACTCAGCTCCGACAGGAACTTTTTCGATGATTTGCAGCATTGAATCAGGTGGCGGCGTTTTGAGAATGAACGGCTGGGCGGATGATCAAGACGGTACTCTTAGCGGTGTAAGAGTAGTAATAGACGGAACTTCAACTGTTCTTTGGTCTACCACTTTCTCTGAGAGAACTAGGTACACCATCAGCAATGTGATTCTACCTGGTGCGAGCTGTGGAACATATTACAGGCTGCAGGCTACGGATGCGAATAACACAAATGAGAATGTCGGTAGCAGGTTCCGTGTTCTTTGTCCGTGCCAATAGTTAATAGAGCTCATATGATGGCTAGCATTATAATGCTAGCCATTTTCTTTTGATCTTCCTGAGTCAATTCCTCGTTTTTGGCGGGTGTTAGGTCTTTTAGCCTGCTGATACATTAAAACGATAGTTATCGGTTTGCTTGTAGCAGCGGGGCGCTAATTGTTCATGTTGAAATCTTGACCGATTCCCATTGTTTCTTGAAAAAAACGGATTTTGTGACGTTAATTAAGTTGTTCTGTGGATAAGTTGTAGGAGTCCGAATCAATATGTTAATTAAGTCGCTAGCCGTTATATTAGTCCTTTGTAGTTCTATAATATCCAGCTACTTAGTTGCTCAGGCTCGACAGCAACCCCCGAGCTTTGATCAGCTCGTCTATACGGGTATGATGTCGCTGGGAGGCAAAAAAAGCTTCAGCGTTTACGATCCTCAATCCAAACGGGGTTTTTGGATTCCTATTGGCGGCTCCCGGGAAGGGATTTCCGTTTTGGATTACAATGAGGAATCCGGCACTTTGACGCTCTCTTCGCCGAATGGGCAGTCGCGTCAATTGGGACTAAACACAGGTTCTGTCGTTACCATGGCCAACGCTCCAGCTCCGAACCCGTCCAGCAAGCCGGTGGCGCGTCAGAAGGATCCAGAGACGCTTAAGAAAGAGGAGAACGCTCGCAAGATGGTGATGAATATTCTCGAGAACAGCGCTCAGGCCCGCGAAAAGCAGCGAGCTGAGCGTGAGGCGCGGTTGCAGGCCATAAGAGCTCGTCAGGCGGCCGAGCGCCGAGCTAGGGCTGAAGGAAACTAGGCTATTCGGAAAGCAGCCTTTTGTGCAGGCATCTGATTGAATAGTTCTCTGGAATTTGACTTCTGCAAACGGCTTAGTCTTTTGCACCTAATGCCGATATCCTAGTTTCTCTGAGCAAGGCCTAGATAAAGCTTTGCTAATCCTCGGTTAGCTGCATTCTGTTATTGCTCTTTGTTTGAATTTAATATCAAAAAATCCTAATATGTTGATATTTTAACTTTATCAGCACTCTAAAAGATTAATACTGTAACTGTTATGCCGCAAGATTTCGTATTTTCCTCTGAATCGGTTGCCGAAGGGCATCCTGACAAGGTTTCGGACTACATCTCGGATAGCGTCCTCGATGCCTGCCTAGAGCAGGATCCGCAAAGTCGCGTTGCTTGCGAAACGCTTGTTAAGAGCAATGTCGTGACGCTTGCAGGCGAGATCACGACCAGGGCTTCTCTCGATTACGAAAAGATCGTGCGCCAGGCGATTCGAGAAATTGGATACGTAAACGACGATGATGTTTTCCATGCCGATAAGGTATTCATAAACCTGAACATCACGCAGCAATCACCCGACATTGCTCAGGGCGTTGATGCCAAGAAGGCCAAGAACAAGGATACCGCTGAACAAGGCGCAGGCGACCAAGGGATCATGTTTGGCTATGCTTGCGACGAAACGCACGAGAAGATGCCGGCAGCGATCATGTTTTCTCATCTGATTGGTCGCAAGATTGCTGAGATCCGTCATGCGGGTCGTCAAGCCAAGTGGCTTCGCCCGGACTGCAAGTCTCAGGTTTCTATCAAATACAAGAACGGAAAAGCGGTTGAAATCACAGCCGTAGTTATTTCGACGCAGCACACGGCTGATGTGAATCGAAAGCTGATCGAAAAGTTCATGATCGAAAAGGTCATCAAGAAGGTCCTCCCGAAAAGGCTTCTTACGAAGAATACCCAATTTCTGGTCAACCCGACGGGCAATTTCGTAATTGGCGGTCCGCAAGGCGATGCTGGTCTGACAGGTCGTAAGATCATCGTGGATACTTACGGAGGTTGGGGACGTCACGGCGGTGGCGCTTTCTCGGGCAAAGATCCCTCGAAAGTGGATCGCTCGGCTGCCTACATGACGCGTTGGGTGGCAAAGAACATCGTCGCTGCCGGGCTCGCTTCGCGTGCCGAATTGCAAGTCGCCTACGCTATCGGTCACCCCGAACCTGTATCCATCACAGTCGATACATTCGGAACTGGGAAGGTAGAAGAGTCGATTATCGAGAAAGCCGTCGCCGAAGTATTTAGCTTCAAGCCAGCTAATATCGTGACTCAACTTAAGCTAAAGCGACCAATCTACCGTTCTACAACAAACTACGGACATTTTGGAAAAGACGATCTCCCCTGGGAGCAGGAAAATAAAGCGACGGCTTTGAAGAGAGCGGTTAGCAAACTTTCAAAATAGGGATTACTAAAATGAGCGAAGTAGAAACACTTGATTACAAAGTAGCAGACATTTCCTTGGCCGACTTTGGTCGCAAGGAAATCGAGATCGCCGAGCACGAGATGCCGGGCTTGATGTCGATTCGCAAAAAATACGCGGCGGGAAAGCCGCTCGAAGGCGTGCGTATCATGGGCTCTTTGCACATGACCATTCAGACGGCTGTGCTTATTGAGACTTTGGTGGCTTTGGGAGCTCAAGTCCGTTGGGTAAGCTGTAACATCTACTCTACTCAGGATCATGCTGCCGCCGCTATCGCCAAATCAGGCGTGCCCGTTTTTGCCTGGAAGGGCGAAACGCTGGAGGAGTACTGGTGGTGCACCGACCAAGCTCTTCAGTTCCCTGGTGGACTTGGACCTCAGCTTATCGTTGACGATGGTGGCGACGCTACGCTCCTGATCCATAAGGGCTACGAGCTGGAAGATGGTAACGATTGGGTGAATACGGAGTCTGGATCTGAAGAGGAACAGGTTATCAAGAATCTGCTCAAAAAGATCCATGCCGAGAATCCTACCCGCTGGCATGATACAGTAAAAGAGTGGAAAGGCGTATCTGAGGAAACCACTACAGGTGTACACCGCTTGTACCAGATGCTGGAAGAAGGAAAACTGCTGATCCCCGCTATCAATGTTAACGACTCGGTCACCAAATCGAAATTCGATAATCTCTATGGTTGCCGCGAATCTCTGGTCGATGGCATCAAGCGCGCTACCGACGTGATGACCGGCGGTAAAGTGGCAGTGGTTTGTGGATACGGCGACGTCGGCAAGGGCTGCGCTCAAGCGCTAGTCGGCATGGGCGCCCGCGTCATCGTTACGGAAATCGATCCGATCTGCGCCCTTCAAGCATCGCAGGAAGGCTTCGAGGTATGCCCCGTCGAGGACACTCTAGGCCGAGCTGATATCTATGTGACCACAACCGGCAACAAGGACATCATCCGTGTTGAGCACATGGAGAAGATGAAGGACCAGGCTATTGTCTGCAATATCGGCCACTTCGACAACGAGATCCAAATCGACAAACTCAATGCCTACGAGGGCATTAAGGTCGACGTCATCAAGCCCGAAGCTGAAGGAGCGGTCGACAAGTATACCTTTCCGTCCGGCAACAGCATCTACATGCTCGCTAAGGGTCGTCTGGTAAATCTCGGCTGCGCTACGGGTCATCCCTCGTTTGTGATGTCGAATTCCTTTGCCAATCAGACGCTGGCTCAGATCGACCTCTGGAAAAACAAGGATGTGAATAAAGTGGGGGTCTATCTATTGCCTAAACACCTTGATGAAGAAGTCGCTCGTTTGCACCTTGAGAAGATCGGCGTGAAGCTCACTAAGCTCACTCAGGAGCAGGCGGACTACATTGGCGTTGATGTTAACGGTCCTTATAAGCCGAGTCACTACCGCTACTAGAAAATGCTTTTCGAAAGACCCGTCTTTTCAGACGGGTCTTTTTTTGGCATGTTCTATGACATATCTCATGGGGCCTTTGGCCTTGATCTTGGTTTTCCTAGGCGCATCTTGAATGGGCTCTCGAATTGAGATGCAGAATGGCGGATGCTAAGACGATCCGCCTTCAAAACGTTTTAAAATGGCGATTTACAACAACTTGTGCGAAATGATCGGCAACACCTCGCTTGTCCGACTGGATCGATTTAGCGACGGACTGCCAGGAAATATCGTTGGCAAGCTGGAGGGCTACAATCCCGGCTGGTGCGTGAAGGATCGCATTGGACTTTCCATGATCGAGACGGCTGAGCGCGAAGGTCAGCTAAAAGAGGGAGGGACCATTGTGGAGCCGACTTCCGGAAACACGGGTATCGGATTGGCCCTAACGGCTGCCGTAAAAGGCTATCACCTTATCCTCACAATGCCTTCTTCGATGAGCGTGGAGCGCCGAAAGTTGCTTATCCATCTCGGGGCAGAGCTTGTTCTGACCGATGCTGACCTGGGCATGCCAGGAGCCATCGAGGAGGCTCAAATGCTCAACGGTAAAATTCGCGGTTCCTTCATGCCTCAGCAGTTTAGCAATCCAGCGAATCCGCAAATCCACTACGACACGACGGGTCCTGAAATCTGGAACGACACGCAAGGAAAAGTTGATATCTTCATTGCAGGAGTCGGGACGGGTGGTACCGTTTCTGGAGCTGGCAAGTACCTAAAGGAGCAGAACCCCAACGTTCAGGTGATCGCAGTAGAGCCAGAGGAGTCGCCAGTGCTAAGTGGAGGAAAAATGGGACCGCACATGATCCAGGGTATCGGAGCTGGTTTCGTTCCAGCCGCTTACGATGGCAATGTAGTAGATGAAGTGATACAAATTGACAGCCATGCCGCTATCAAAACCTCAAAGGAAATAGGCAAGAAGGAAGGCCTTATCGTCGGAATTTCTTCCGGCGCAGCGGCTTTAGCAGCTAAACAGGTTGCGAGCCGACCTGAGAACGAAGCAAAGACAATTGTAGTGATGCAGCCGGATACAGGCGAACGCTACATCTCGACGCTTCTTTTCTACCAAGACTAATTTCGAACAACGCTTTACCGATATGCAATGGAATCTCGATAAAAGAGTCGTCAGCGAAGAAGAGCACACCAAAGACCATGGCCTGGTCATCGACTACGATGAAGTAGGTCGCAAGGGAGCGCTGGGTGGTGGCGAAAAGCTGATTACCAAATGGTACGGTATCTACCAATCGCGTCATCCTGGCAATCATATGGCTCGCGTGGTGATCCCTGGCGGAGTGGTCTCGTCGGTCCAAGCTAGGCGAATTGCTCAGGTGGGAGAAGACTACGGTCAGGGTAAGCTTTGCATCACTACCAGACAGTGTATTCAATTTCACTGGCTTAAGGCTCCAGCGCTGGCCGATATGCTGCGCGACTTGGCCAAGGATAACCTAAGTTGCTTCCATGGTTGTGGCGATGTCACGAGAAACGTGGTTGCTTGCCCCCTGGCGGAAACCTGCCAGTACCGTCGCATCGACGTTCTTCCATACGCCAAGCAGACTTCGCGTGTCCTCACGGAATCGCGCGATCTCGATAATCTTCCCCGCAAATTTAAGATCAATTTTTCCGGTTGCGGTGCGGGTTGTGGTCAGCCCTTCATCAATTGTATTGGAGCCATTGCCGTTTTACGAAAAACGGATTCAGGCGATGAAGAGACCGGCTTTAAGGTAGTTATCGGTGGTGGCATGGGTTGGGAAGCCTTTATAGGCCAGGAGCTCTTTTCCTTTGTCCCGGCTGATAAAATCGTGGCTGTAAATCGAGCGATCGCTCTTCTTTTTCGCGATCATGGGGATCGACGCGACAGAACTCAGTCCCGCCTCAAATTTATCGTCCACAAGAAGGGCATAGATTTCTGTCGCAAGGTCGTTCTCGATTTTCTGGAGAAGGAAAATGTGGATACAAGCGATCTGGAAACAGTGCTGGTCGACGACGTAGGTGACGCTTATCCAGACAGACCTCTCCTAGAGCCGAATCCTGTCGGTACTGATGGCAAGGCTACCGTTCGCGCTATGATTCCAAAGGGGGAGATGACTCATCTGCAGATTCGTCAGTTGGCAGCTCTCACCGAGAAGTATGGCGACAAGCGTTTGCAGTTTACTCAAAGGCAGAATGTTGAGATCCACGGTGTGAAGCCGGAGAAGGTGGCAGAGGTGAACGAAGAAATTGCCAAGATCGGATTTGAAACGGAGGGCTTTTTCGGTATTCGCGATATCGTTCCTTGCGTCGGAACGACCTACTGCCCCAAGGCCGTCACGGAAACGCGTGTCCTATACGATCTTCTCATGCCGGTTGTATCCAAAACCAAGTACAACGAAATCTGGGACAAGGCTTTGATTAACATTACGGGTTGCCCCAATAGCTGTTCGCCTTACCGCATCGTGGATATCGGTTTTCGCGGCATGCGTATTCGCGAGAAGCTAGGATCGGTCGAGGCCTACGAAATGCGAATCGGCGGCGAGCACAATCGTCTAGGCAAGGTGATAGGAGAGTTCAAACGCGAAGATTGCCCTCGTGTTGTAGAGGCGATTTTGGATACATTTTTAAAAGAGCGGAAAGATGGCGAAACACTAGCCCAATGCGTGCAGCGATTGGGGGTGGCGAAAGCCGAACAGCCGGTGGCGGTTTAATTCAATGAGCGACGATAAATCATTAAGTCCCTTTCTCGAGGCCGTTAAGAGCCTGAACATCGATTACGAGATGGCTCCGATCGACCAGGAGTACTCCACGTTTACAGGCGTGGGAGCCGAACCGCTTGATTTCAAGAGCTACGCTAAAGACATCCCCTGTCAGGAAGCGTGTCCCGCTAAAACGCGGGTGCCGCATTATATTCAGGCCATCGCGGAAGGCGATCACGACAAGGCCTACTTGATCAATCAGGAGGACAACGTCTTTTCAGCTGTGCTAGGTCGGGTGTGCTCGCGTCCTTGTGAAGATGGCTGTCGTCATAATTGGACCGATATTAATGGACCGGTTCACATCTGCCACCTGAAGAGGGGAGCATCGGACTACAAAAAAAATCCTCCTGCTCCTTTGCCCGCATGGTTCGAAAAGACAGGCAAAAGGGTGGCCGTCATTGGTGGTGGGCCTTCTGGCCTAACCGCTGCTCGAGAATTGCGACGCTACGGTCATGATGTAACTATCTTCGAACGCGACAAGGTGCTCGGAGGCATGATGGTCCAGGGCATTCCTATTTTCCGATTGCCTCGAACGGAGGTTGAAGCGGAAGTCAAAGCTATCATCGATAGTGGAATTGATGTGAAACTGAATACATCGGTTGATGCGCCTATGATGCAGCAGCTTATCGATGAATACGATTCTGTCCTTGTATCCGTAGGAACGGTACACGCCTCTAATCTAAAATTGCCTGGCCTTCCGGACGACGGGCATGCCGTTTCCGGATTGAAGTTCATGTACGACTACAACATGGGGACGATGGAGGATGGTTCGATGAAGGGCCAAAGTGTTATCATTATTGGTGGCGGTTTTACGGCGGTCGACTGTGCCCGTTCCTGTGCTAGAGCAGCTCTTCGCCTGGTGGGAGAAGAGGGCAAAGTGACCATGATGTATCGCCGTACTGCTGGGCAAATGGCCGCGAAGTACGACGAGATTGAAGAAATGGGGGTTGAGAATATCGAGATCGAGACGCTCATGAATCCGCATTCGGCTCGCGTCGAGAATGGCAAACTGGTTGGAGTGACTTTCCAGAGAAACACTCTGGAAGACGAAATTCCGCAGAGTGGTAAGCCACGTGTTCACTCGATTCCCGAAACGGAAGAGGAATTTCCCTGTGATCTTCTAATTGTAGCCATTGGACAAACTCGTACTTTGGATATCCTTCCCGAAGGCGTGCATCAGAATCCGGATGATGGACATCTCACTTCACATGAAAAGGTTTTCATGGCAGGAGATTTCAACTACGGTAGTCTCGATGTGATTACGGCTGTGCAAGATGGCAAGGATGCGGCTGAAAAAATCGATACTTCTCTCATGGGACGCCAAAGGCGTAAGCAGCACATTGCCATTGAGATGACGAATGTGAATGGCGAAACCGGCCGCGTGCGGGACCACGATTTGCAGTATCCAGTGTCCATGCCTGTTTTGCCTCTCAATCAACGAGATGGCACTGCTGAAGTTGAGCTAGGTCATGATCTCGATGGGCTACAGGTGCATGCGACTCGCTGCTACTGGTGCCAAAACAAATTCGAGATAGACCACGATAAATGCATCCACTGCAACTGGTGTATTGAAGTCGCCCCTCGCGATTGCATCAATAAGGTTTCTCGTCTGTTCTACGATGAGGACGATTTTGTCGAGACCGCCTTGGAAACTGATCTCAATGACGAAGCGACCTACATCTGGATTGATAGCAAGGAATGTATCCGTTGCGGTAAGTGTCTCCGCATTTGCCCTACAAGCGCTATCACCATGCGTAAGACGGAGCTATGTGGTTGTTCGACGGAGGAATTTGAAGAGAAGGAAAAAGAGAATCAGCCTTACGGGGCGGTTCCTCACTTCAAGTACTGATCAGGTTGTGTCTCGCTGTTTGTCGCAGCATATTTCCAGACAGTCATGTTGCATCGAGAAAAGGGATACAAATTTCTGTCTGGAAGTGGTTTAGAGATAGGCGCTTTGCATGAATCTTGCATTCTGCCTGAAGTTTGCAGAGTTCGTTATTTCGATGTCGTCGACCGAGGAGAGGCTATTCGACTTTTCCCGACCCTCGATGCCGATCTTTTCGTGGAGGTGGATGTTGTTGGAGATATCGATAAGCGAGATCTGCGGAAACTAGGGGAATCGAGTCAGGACTTCGTTGTTGCTAATCACGTAATAGAGCATGTCGCGAATCCGATCGCCATGCTGGAAGACCTTTTCTATGTTACCAGACTAAATGGCGTGATCTACCTGTCCGCTCCTGACAAGCGATACACCTACGATGTTGAGAGAGCACTGACTACATTCGAGCACCTAAAATCTGAATACGAGGAAGGTGTCGACTACGTTACAGACGAGCACTACCTCGATTTTCTGAGACATGCGGGAAAGCATGTTTTCGAAGACCCCAACCGGGATATTCAGGCGGATATCGAATTTAATCGGGCGCGGCGTGAACACGCTCACGTATGGAGTACGGAGACGTTTCTAGCCTTTCTCGAAAGCTGTAAGGCTTTGCTACAGATAGAATATGATATTCTGTACCATTCATCTGGTGACGAGAATCAAATCGAGTGCCTCGTCGTCATGAATAAGAAGTCATGACAACCGCTTTCTGCCTACGTGATCTTTTCGAACATCTTTTTTAGTCGCATCGCCGAGCTTATGAGCTGCTTTTCTTCGAAACAGCAAAACCCCAAGAGAAATCCTTGAGCGCTATTCTTGCTTGAGGCGTATTTACTAATTGGATGCAACAAGATCCCTTGATCGCTTGCTTCTTTTTGAATCGTTGCCGCTTTGGATGGATCCTTTAGAAGAATGGTTACGTGCATACCGCCTTCTCTGGGTCCGATGGTCAGATAGTCAGAACAGTTTTTCTCTAGAGCTTCGATTAGAGAGTAATACAGCTTGGAGTAGCGGTCCCGCATGCGGCGGATGTGTCTCTCGAAGTGGCCCTCATGAATAAAGGCTGCTAATGTTGCTTGCATGGCGATTGGAGGATAGCTTCCCGTCGCTGCTTGCATTTCCTTTAACGCCTCCAAAGCGGAAAATGGCGCCACTAAATAGCCGATACGGATATCGGGAAACAGACATTTGCTAAAGGTGCCCATGTAAAGAACGCGATTGCCTTCATCGATTCCTTGCATGGCGGGGATCGGTTTTCCTCGATAACGATACTCGCTGTCATAATCGTCTTCCAGTATCCAAGAGTTGGAGTCTTTGGCCCATTGGAGCAATTCAAGTCTTCGCCCGATGGGCATGGAACAGCCGATCGGATACTGATGCGAAGGCGTTATGATAGCGAGTCCGGCTTTCGTGGCTTTTTTCAATCCATAGGAAACGTCCAATCCGTTCTGGTCTAGCGGAACGGGTATGGCTTTGATTCCATTCTGTCTCAGAGCGGATCTCGTACCCCTGTAGCATGGATCCTCAATCCAGGCTTGATCACCGGGTTGCAAAAGCGATCGGACCACCAACTCTTGGGCTTGCTGGCTTCCTGGGAGAATCAGGATCTGCTCGCTGGAGCATTGGACGCCTTTCCGTGTGTTCAAATAGCTCGCGATGGCGTTTCTCAAAGGTGGATATCCATCTTCAAAATCGTAGTTAACAAGCGAATACGGAGAGGATCTTAAATGCTTTGCGTATAGTTTCAGCCAGATTTCCGTCGGAAAGCGTTCCATATCGGGAACGCCTATCTGAAAGGTTTGAGGAGGCCTTCCTGTATTCCAAAGTCTTGCTGATGGTTTGGCCTTTGAGGCGCTTTTCCTCATTGCTGGATACTGTCGGCTCAAAACGAAATTTTCAGGCAGTTCATTGGCAACGTATGTGCCTGATCCATGACGTGTTTCGAAATAGCCCTCCGAAGCGAGTTGATCGTAAGCTTGAATAATCGTGTTTCTGGAGACGCCGTAGTGTTGGGCAAGGGCTCGCGTAGCCGGCAGGCGAGCTCCCGGCAGCATTTGACCGTTCAGTATTGCGTCTCGAAATGCCTGGTAGATGCGTTCGTACATTGGTAGATCGAGCCGACGTATTCGGGGTAGTTTCGCTTTGTCTTGAGCAAATGGCTTCTTAGGCATGGAGATTAAAGTGGTTCTATTAAATTCAATAGAAATGGATCTATTGATGGATCCAATTTTCTGTTATGCTATGATCTATGCAATGCGCTCATGCAAGCGAATATCCTATATCTGAACATTCCAAGTTGAAGCGGAGTTCGGGTAGGGGGTCCTATGATAAGGAGGCGGTTCATGCTTTGATCGACGAAGCTCCGATCTGCTACGTCGGTTTTGTCCAGGGAGGGAGGCCGTTCGTTATTCCCACAATCCATGTTAGGGACGGCGATATGCTTTACTTCCACGGCACCAACGAAAGCCGTTTGATTCACGCGATCGGGTCGGGTGAATCGATATGCGTTACCTTCACGATCCTGGACGGACTGGTTTTAGCGCGTTCGGCTTTGCATCATTCCATGAATTATCGTTCGGTGGTGGCGTTTGGAAAGGGAGAACTGATTGAGTCGCATTCTAGAAAGATGCATGTCTTCGAGTTGCTCGTAGAGAAGCTCATTCCAGGGCGGTCTGCTGGCTGTCGTATGCCTTCGGATGCGGAAAGAGACGCGACTGCGGTTGCCGGTATTTGTATAGAGGAAGCGTCCTTGAAGAAACGAGAGGGGCCGCCTGTCGATGGAAAGTCGGATTTGGAGCTGCCTTATTGGGCCGGCGTTGTACCCATCGTTTCGCGACCGGAAGAGCCGATTGCCGATCCAATCCTAGACCCAAGTATCGTTTGTCCCGACCACGTTCGCTCATTGATTTAGCGAAGAAAGGCATTGTCATCAATTTGGCCGCCTAAGCATTCGGGGCCAATTCGTTCATTAACCTTCCACCATTATAGGTTCCGCAATCGGATCTGATGAGGCGAAATTGTGGATACGCTGGATGTGGGCTGGTCCTATGACTTGATTGGCTTTAAGAATTAGTAAGCCGCCCTGAGTTTTTACGTCCGATCTAAGTGTTTGCCCTACCTTCAGGCCATTCAAGCCCACCTTTTTCAGTTTTTCTTCATCCGCCTTTACGGTCCCAATCTGAGTGGCGCTCGCCCTCAACGCTTTTAAGGCATTCGGATCGTACTCGCCTTTCGAAAGCTGCATCATGTCTATCGCCTTTTGAGGGGTCGAACCTTTGATGAGTATCCGAAAATAATCGTTGAGAACCTTGATGATGCGAGAGCCTAGCGGGATTTCTTGCTGTTTAACTTTATCCTCTAGCTGCTCTGAATCATCGTAGTTATTATTTTGGTACAAAATGATTTCTGCTACTTTTTCGAGTCTGGGAATTCGACTTACGAGTTTGGAGGACATCTCCGGCAAATTGTCTACCATCTTCTGTTCCAATCCGTCCAATTTTGCTCCGCCTAGGTATCTTTTCATGGTGTCATCCGGCAAGGTCACGATTCCGATTTCCGCGAGCAGGGCGGCGATCTCCACGGTCCAGGTGTTTGGCGTGTCCATCTGTTGAGCCAGTCGTTTAGCGGCAGCTCGGCGCTTTTGAGCTAGACTGAATGCGGCATGGTCCATGATAGACAAGATTTCCATCAAGACTTGCAGGCTTCCGTTCAGAGTTTTGTTAAGGAGATCCTTTTCCGCGGTTATAAGCTGGTATTGTCTGATTGCATCATCCAAGCACTTCTTCAGCGCGGATACGGCACATGGCTTCGTTAGAAATCTGAATACGGAACCTTCGTTTACGGCTGTCATTGCCTTTTCCAGATCCGCATAGCCAGTGAGCATGATTCGAACCGTGTCAGGAGCTATCTTCTTCGCTTTCAATAGAAGATCATTCCCGTTGATTTTAGGCATGTTGTAGTCGCTTAAAATGGCTGCGAATGGCCCTTCGTGTTCCAGGCGTATTAGCGCTTGTTCAGGACTCGACTCAACGGCGATTTCAAAATCCAATCCTAGGTTGCGCTCGTAGGCTTTGAGCACTTTCAGTTCATCGTCTACCAGAAGTATTTGCTCGCTCATTTTTTCGGCTAGTTGAGTTCGTTGTAGAATTTTGGAGACAGGGAGAAGCGATGAGCCAGTTCTGGATCAATCTCCCCGCTAAAGTATGGCTTTTGAGAATGGGTCTGATGGGCTCCGTAGTTGGCCATGTGCAAAAGTGAAACGCAGCAAAATCGGTCTTTAACGACTTTTAGCGGCTGATGATGCCAGGCGACACCGCGAATGACGGCTTCCGGGAGGCCCCATAGATCGAATAGATAGGCCCCTAGCCCTGCATGGTCGCAGCCATAGTGTTCGCGCTCAAGCTTCCAGAGGGGCAATTTTCTCTCAATCGATTCTTTCCAAAGTTTTAAATAGTCATCGCCTCTTCGAACGAGGAAGACGATCTTGCCAAGGTCATGTAGAAGGCTGATGCTTGCCAATCTTTGCAGCAACTTTGCATCCTCGGCTAATGATTTCATCTCGTGAGCGAAAAGGGTAGTTTGGACGCAATGTTTTAAAATCGAATCAACCATGCTCATTTGGAATTCCGGCAGAGCGAGTTTGGCTTTCGACAATTCCATGATTGCAAGGCTTCGAACAAACTCCATGCCCAACACTTGGAGCGCTTCTCTTAAGGTCTCGATATGCCCTCCTGCTCCGAAGAATGCGGTATTCGCGACATGCAGAATCGATGCATGGACGGTGGGTTGAGATTCGATAAAAGCGGCTATATCCTCTATCTCGCTCTCCGGATCGTTGGTCATTTCAAGCAATTCTTCAAGGGGCTTGTTATCCGCATGCAGCTCTCCTGTCTCGTTCACAAATGTACATATATCGCTATTCGCCAGAAGTTTTTGAGTTTCGAAAACCTGGCGTATCGCATTCACAAGCTCCTGTGAGTTGCATGGCTTTGTTAGATAGCGATGAGCTACGCTTGTCGCCCTGATCATCAAGTCTCGGTCGGCGTAACCTGACAGTATGAAGCGTAGAGTGTCCGGATGGCGTTTCTTAGCATGCGCCAAAAATAAGGCTCCGTTCATTTCCGGCATCCGAAGATCGGATACTATCACATCGATAGGCTCTACTTCCAGCGTTTGCAAAGCCTCCTTCCCACTGTAAGCCACGTTGATATCCCACCCCATTTCTAGCATGCCAAGCTTTCGCTCGAGGCCGTTTATAATTTTCGGCTCGTCGTCAACAAGCAGTAAGGACAATTCTTCTGGATCAATTTCTTTCATGATCTTTGGTTTCAGGTGACGAAACTGGTAGATCGATATGAAAAGTCGTTCCTACGCCCATCTCGCTTTCCACTGCGAGTTTGCCATGGTGATTTTTCTCGATGATGCTATGAGCCATAAACAGACCTTGTCCGGTTCCTTTTCCGACTTCCTTGGTCGTGAAGAAGGGATCGAATATCGAGTTGCGAATTTCTTCCGGTATACCGTTCCCCGTATCTGAAATTGAAATACGAACATTATTATTCAAAAAAGCAGACTTTATTCGAATCTCTCCTTTTTCGTGGGATTCGCCGATTCTCTCTTCTATGGCCTGAGCTGCATTCACTATCATGTTTAGAATCACTTGATTGATGTCGCCAGGCATGCATTCAATGAGAGGCAGGTCATCGCTGAGATCCGTTTCCAGATTGCTGATATATTTCCATTCATTGCGAGCAACGGTAACAGTAGTATAAATACATTTATTGATATCGGCAAGCGTCATCCTCTTTTCCGGGTGGGAAAATTCCCTCATGGCATTTACGATGGTGGATATGCGTTCCACGCCCTCATTGGCATCCGATATCGCCTCTGGAATATTAGAGATGATGCGAGAAAGAATCTTCGGTTTCGGAGGATTCTGCAGATCGGCTTCCTGTATTATTCTGTCGAGATGTTCGCCATCGCATAATCGCCTTATGATTGGTTCGATTTTCGACCAGCCGTCGGACAAGAAGCTCAAGTTGTCGCCGATGAACTGGGATGGAGTATTGATTTCGTGCGCGATACCTGCCGACAGTTGGCCAATGGACTCCATCTTGTTTGCGAAGGTAACGCGGCTCTCCAACTCTTTCTTTTCCGTTATATCCCTTAGTATGCAAAGATAGTTGCAGAGTTTACCCTCGTCGTTGGTGATAGGATACACACGCCGTTCGCAATGGAAAGAGCTTCCATCCCGTCGAGTGGCGATAATTTCGCCTGTATGAGCGTTGAATTGCTCTATGTCCTTTTCCATGCTGTCGATGGATTCGCCTGTCGCCTTCTTCGATTGAATAAAGTCTGCCGGTTCATCCAGTATTCGATCAATACTGTATCCGGTCATTCGGCACAGGGCGTCGTTGACAAACAATATGCCCGATTTTAGAAAGGATTCTTCCGCTTTCGTGATGATTACACCTTCGTTCGAATTGTTAATGGCGCTAGCCAGCATTTTCATATGTCTGTCCGCTCTCTCTCTGGCATAGAGTTCAGCTAGGAGATTGGCTGCCATGGCCAGCATTTCCTTTTTAGGGTCCAAGTCTTTGGTTGTCGCTGTGGAGATGTTGATACCAAGAAAGCCTATCCATTTTTCCCCTGCGTGCAGCGGGTAGATGAGAACCCGGGAATTCCGATCAAATTTGAAAACCTCGCATTCCTCTGGAGGAAAGCTGCTGGTCTTAGAGTCGATGCTTCGGCGATCGCTGAGCATGCGCTCCCATCGAGGTAGCTCTTTGCTCAAATTGATTTCTGGTGGCGCAATACAGCGTTGGTTTTCGCCTGCAGCCTTGAATTCGCATGCTCTGGTAGCTATCGATTTCTCCTTCTTAACATTTTGCATCTCGTAGAGAAAGACCTGGCAAGCCTCGGAAGCTTTCAGCAGATTAGGTAGAGCCTTTCGGGTGCCGGACTCTAGGCTTTGGCTAGCTAGCAGGCTGCTCGAGAATCTCGCTATCGCGCTTTCAATCGACAGTTGTTTTTCGATCCGCTGTTCGGCTATGGTTTTCGCCTTTTTCTCGCGAAGGCTCCAAACTCCGTACGCGATCTCGTTACTCAATTCTTGAAGAAGCTTTATATTGCCATCTTCAAAAGCTTCCGCGTCTTTAGCGAATATCAAAATAGACGTCTTCGCGTGGTCGTCGTTTTGCGATGTTACGCAAAGAAAGGATCCAAATTTGGGAACGATCCACTTCGGAAGGCTGCCTGGCTCGATTTTCATACGAGCTGACGTCCTTCGCACGACGGAATTTTTTGTATCCAAAGATAAAATACTGTCAATCTCACTGGATTGAAATTCGAATTCGGAAAGGCATCCAATGACGTCGGGAATTGAGATTGCGTTTTGATGTAGCGAAGAGATTCCGTGGGAAGCGTCGGAACTTACTAGTCCGAAGACGCTGACGAATGAATCAGCTTCGGCGATTTTTTCGCACATCTCAGACATCAGTTCCTCTTCGGATGATGCGTTGATGAGGGTTTTGTTGACCGATCCGATTAGACGAAGCGTGGTATTCGCCTGCTTCAGCTCTCTTTCCGAGCGTTTCCTGTTGGAGACGTCGTGAATCCCCAATACCATCAGATCTTCAAGGCTTTCAGTGACTGGACAAATTTGTATTTCCGATTCAAATACGCTTCCATCTTTGCGCATGATTAGCGTTTCTAAGACCTGGTTTTGATCCTCTTTCCGAGCTGACGTTGCCAGGATCTCTTTCAGTTTGTCCTCCGATAATTGAGGCATTATTGAGCAGGGGTTTTTGCCAACAAGCTCATCTCTTTCGAGTTGGAGGCTCTTATTGGCCTCGTTATTGCAATCCAAAATCGACATCGTTTCACGTTCGATTACGAGAAAAGTGTCTTGGGCATTATCCATGACGACCCTCATCCTTCCGAGCTCTCTTTGCGTCGAGTTTATTTCTGTCTGATCGCAATAATAACAAGCTAGCCCAACAAGCTCTTCCGTTTGAGAGTTGTGTATCGATTTTTTAGTTACGATAAGTTCTCTAAGTTGAAGTTCGGAGTTTATGATGGCTGTGTCGTAAACGATATTCGAGTTGCCATCCAAAGCCTTGAGATCCATCGAATGGTCGAGCTGCCCTGCTTCGCCTAGCAGCTCGATTGAAGTTTTACCCACAATGTCCAGTTTAGAGAAGCCGTGCAGGTTTTCGAAAGCCTTATTGCAATTCCGTATCCGAAGTTGAACGTCCTTTATACAGCATGGAATTGGGGATTCTAGAAATGCCTGATTCAACAATTCCGAAAATTCGTGATCATCATGAGTCGGAGGAACATTCATTACTGAGCGGTATTACGAGTGGGTTGGGGAGGGGGAGTCGACGAAGGCATACCCTACTAAAGTGATCGGTCATTCACTGACGCTTAGTAGCTCCTCCGATCAGAGAAGTGTTAATCATCTATAAAACAAGCTAGGAGCTTCGCTATAGTTGTCCTGAGAGGTCGCCTTTTTTACCTCGGATGCAGCGCTACTGAATTATTTTTGAGTCTATAAAAGAGTCTTTTAGGTGGTGCTGAAATCATCCAAAAAGGCGTTGCTAAAATCTGCAGGTGTCTAAACATCGCGGCCCATAATGTGCCTTCAAAAAATCGCCCACCAAACATTTCAATCGCATTTTTACAATAACCCTTATCCAGGCCGTGGTTTGATTATTGGTCGTTCTCAGGAAGAGGGTTGGTATCAGGTCTATTTCATTATGGGCCGCAGCGAACACAGCCGGAATCGTAGATTCGTGTTAGATGGATCTACGCTAAGAACCGAGCCGGTTGATCCCTCGAAAGTCGAGGATCCCAGTCTTATCATCTACGAGGCTATGTTCGAGTTGAACGGAAAGTTCATTGTGAGTAATGGCGATCAGACGAAAACGCTTTACGAAGGACTAGGCGCTGGAAAGCGATTTGACGAATCTCTCTCGACCCGAGAGCGGGAGCCTGATGCGCCCAACTACACCCCCCGTATCACGGGCATGCTGGAAGTCGACGCTGCTGGAGAGCGAATCTCTCTGAATATTCTCAAAGGAAATCGTATCGATCCTGAAAATACAGATCGATATTTTTACTATCCCTCTCTGCCCGAGATGGGTTTGGGATACGGGCTGACGACATACTTAGGTGATGGAAGCCCTCTTCCCAGTTTTTCTGGTGATCCTTTGGTGTTGCCTCTTGAAGGAGCCGCTGAGGATATTCTGGAATTCTATTGGAACGCTCTCAATGACGAAAATAGGATTTCCATCGCCGTTAAGACTATTGCGGAAGGCGGATCTAAATCCGATATTATCCTCAAGAACAAATACGCGTAATATACGCTACAGTTCGAAATCGGCTATCCCTGGCGAGGCGGCGTTTCGAGACGCGTATTCTGCCGCCAATGGGACTGCTTTTTGTAAGTCGTATCCATTTCGATTGTACAAGCAGTCGAGAAGAGTAGCGAAAAACACGTCTCCGCAACCCGTTGAGGAAACAAGTTCTACTGATCTGGGTACGATCGATTCCGGTTTCGCGCCTTTCGATTTGAACCAGATGGCCTGATTCGCGTCGGTAATGATCCAATGAGGGCAATCAATCTTTGTCGAGGCCTTCGCGAGGAGTTTTTCAGTCGGCCAAGTCGAGGTTGGGAATTCCAATAGTGTATCCAATTCTTGGCGATTGATTTTCACTGTCTCCGGATTTTGCTTGGCAAGCCACTCCAAACCGGGGCCATACGTGTCGATTGCGAGCGAGACTGTCTCAGGTCGGTTTTCTATCCAGTCTCGAAAGACATCCCAACGGCTGTTTCCCCAATCCGGAATCACTCCACATATGGCCAAAATAAAGTCTTCCTTGCGGCTATCCAGAAATTCGAGGCAATAACGTAACGATTCTTCTGATACATGACTATCTTTACCAAGAACTGACGTTTCCTCTTTCCCTGCTGGGCGAATTACGCTTCCGGAACGGGTAATGCAACCTTTGGTAAAAGCCTTATATGGGATATAATTCTCTTTCAGCCAAGCTTCACATATTGAGCCAAATGGACCTCCAGGAAAGCAGATGGCTATTGATTCGCCTTGCAGCCTTTGAAGCATCTTGGTCACGTTGATCCCCTTGCCGCCCGTTTGGAACGTTTCGTCTGTCGCTCTGCTGGTGACGCCAATTTTCAGATCGGTCACATAGTAGGTTGTCTCTGCTAAGAGATTAGCGGTGAAGGTGATAATGTTCGGCATATGGAGGTTACCATAATCGCTTGCCTTGAAGCGGTTATCCAGTCTTTAACGCCAGCACTTTGAAAAGCAGAATTCTCACTCGACGCTCTTTTGCTCCGCGGGACACCGTTTCACTAGCTCGTGGCCTTCTCGGGAAGTATTTAGTGGTGGCTTCATCCAATGGAGATGATCCCAAGGCTCTGCCGATCACCGAAGCGGAAGCCTACGATGGACCGGAAGACTTGGCTTGTCATGCTAGCAAGGGAAAGACTAAGCGGACTGAAGTCATGTTTGGCTCTGCTGGAGCATGGTACGTTTATCTGATCTACGGCATGTATGAAATGCTCAATCTCGTAACCGGTCCTAAAGATTATCCAGCAGCGATACTCATTCGAGGCGTAGTGGGCATTTCAGGACCTGGCCGATTGACAAAACGTTTGGGAATTACCCGTGACGTAAATGGTCTCCAGGCTGGACCAGGCGTTGGGCTTCATTTGGAGGATCGAGGACTTTCTTTCGACGACTCTCAAATCGAAATCACGCCTCGCATCGGTGTCGACTACGCTAAAGAATGGGCTCTCAAGCCCTATCGTTTCGTGCTGAAGAAAGAAGTCGAAAAGGAACTTATTTCCTAGCTACGAGAACTTCGCCTTGCAGCTGATAGTCTCTGAGGCGCATCGACGCGGTTCCAATGCTGGTGCTTAAGTCGAATCGCAGGGGGATTCGCTTCGAGTCCGCCGAAATCCACATAGCGAACTTACCGCCCTCCCGAAATATTCTGCTTTGCGGGTAGGCGTTCACGGGTTCGATCCGCAGGGCCTCCATGCGCCCGAACCGCGTATTGATTTCTTCCTTACCGGAAATAGCCATCTCGATAAAATAGAATTTGCCTTTCGAGCTGATAAGTAGCGGATAGGATTCTCCTTCCTTCAGATCCCATCCTCGGGCTTGCAAAAGCGCCCCTGCATAATCGAGAGGATAGGGGTAGGGCAGTGGCTTGGTGCCGCATTTTTCGGGATTATTGGCATCGAAGTAATTCATTGCCCCCGCGTTATAATCGAAAGTGGTCTTGGTCTCGGAAAGGGTGGAGCGCGTTTTGCCGTTAACCGTATTCGTATCCATACGCCAATGGTCCGTATCGATAAGCGTCTCAGCTTGAAGCGTCATGGGATAAAGCGTCCGGATGAAGCCTTTGGATGCCGTTTCCGTTTTGATGAGCAACTTCTCTCCATCCTCTCGCTGCATGATCTCCGTTTCGATCACCATTTGGCCCGCCTTGCGAAAGATCCCCCAATGCGCATTAAAGGTGAACTTCTCTCCAGGCTTAAAGGCTCTTCCGCGGACTGAGGCCTCGGCAAACTCAGCTTCAGGCCACTGCATCGTTCCCGTTTGAAGCGGCTGGGGATCTTCGCCGATATGGTCCGTGAAGTCGCCCTTGCGTTTGGTCTCATTTGCGGCCTGGGCTGTGCCTAGAGCTGCCAGAGCTAGCAGGGCGAGCTTCAAAATCCTCAACGTTTGCATGGTTTTCTGAATCTTTATCCGTGTAAAGTGGCTGTTTTGGATGCCGAAAATCTAGTCTGGGTTCCGGTTATGGTTTCGATTGACAAGCTAAAGCAATCGTCAATTTTGCCTCCCACTTTCGTTTTCAGTAGCCGAGCAAAGTCTTTCGCACTGTTCCAGAGTATCGATTTGCTCAACCGATTTGTCGCTACGTATACGTTTGATGCGAGGAAACCGCAAGGCAAAGCCTGAATTATGCCTATCGCTTCTCTGGATCGTATCGAACGCGATTTCAAGTACCGTATCAGGCTTAACGATTTTCTTATGTCCCTTATCTTCAATGGTTTGTTCCTTGAAATGATAAGTGAGCTCTTCGATTTCGACATCCCTTAAGCCCGTGTAGGCCTTGCCTATGGTCTTGAGCTCCCCAGTCTCGCTATCTCGTACCGCAAAGGTGTAGTCCGACAGCACATCCTTGCGCTTCCCGTGTCCGTATTCCGCAGCGACCACCACAACGTCCAGCGCCGCGTACGCTTTTTTCAGCTTTAGCCAAGCATTGCCACGACTGCCTGGCGTGTAAAACGATGCTGGATCTTTCAGCATCAGACCTTCATTTCCTCTTTGTCGAGCGGCTACGAACGCTGCTTCGATTGCCTTGGCTCCTTCTAGCTGAATTGTTGGAGCCATGCGAATAGTCGCATTCAGCGAAAGCTGTTCCATCCTATTTCTGCGATCGGAAAGAGGCGTTTTTAGCAGGCTGTTTCCCTCTATCCAAAGGGCGTCGTACAGCCAGAGAATCACAGGAATTTCCTCTCCCAAGAAAAGGTCTCCTCCTTTACGCCCCAGTCTCTTTTGCAATTCGGCGAAGGGCAGAGGCTTTTCATCACTCCAAGCTACAATTTCTCCATCGCCGATGAAGTCCTGAGGTATCTCTCGAATAGCGGAAACGATTTCAGGAAACTGATGGGAAACCTGATTGAGGTCCCGACTGTACAACTCCACCCTTTGATCGACCTTGTGGATTTGGCAGCGAATCCCGTCGTACTTATCCTCCGCCCAAACCGATTCTCCAAGCCGCTTGACTATCGATTCTCCATCCGGCTCTGGACTGGCAAGCATGAACTGAAGAGGATGAAAAACTTCAAGACGGATGCTCTCGAGCTGATTCTTCGAAGCTGCTAGTACCACCTTGACTATGTCTCCGCAACGCAGGTTCGCCTCTCTTGTTTCGGTTTTATCAACATCGTAGCGCTTGGCGATCGCCTCTTCAACCAGACCTTCTTTCATACCGATACGAAGATCTCCACTGATCACTTTCATGAAGTACTTGCCTTCTATAGGAGAAAGCTTGCGAAACTCCTCTTTCAAAAGCGAGTGGCGGAAAGTGGGACTTGGGGCGATTGCCAGGTTTTCGAATAGGATTCTGATATCTCTAATCGATCGCTGAGCCTTCGTATCCAGACTTTTAAGCAAAGCCACAGCCACTTCCGATGCGTCGCGAATATCCTTATACAGAAATTTGAAATCAGCCTCGCTCGCTTCGGTCGCGTCCAGGATAGATTGCTTCACCAGAGACCAACCGATGTTAAGCCGATTCTTGGATGATTGAGGGAACGCTCTTCCGGTAAGAAAAAGGCAAACATGGGCTGAGTCCTCAGGTTCTAGTTTTTCCAAAAACCTGGCAAGAAGCTCGATTTTCCGGTTCTTGCTATCCGTATTGCCAATTTCACCACATAGGTGACAGAAGCTTACAAACGCGTCTTCGGATTGATGCTCAGGATCGTCATCTCTTTCGCTGTGCGCTACGCTGAAACGTTTGTTTGGCATTTCCACCTTCATGTCGAAAGACATCTGGTTGTCCTTGCCCAAGGCGAAGGCGTCGTATCCGTCTTGCTTCAAAGTCTGGGCAAATTCTTCTGCATAGCCATGTATCGTGAGAATACGCGAGGGTTGAACTCGAGACACCATCTCTTGCAAGTCGAGAAAGTCGGCATGATCCGAAAGAGGAAATACCTTGTCGCACTGAAATCGATAAATCGCGTTGGGATCATTGGCCCATCCGGAAAGCATGGCAGTCTTTCGATTTCGGATACGTTTAAGCCAACTCGACTTATTGGAAAGAGGAGGTGAGATGACGACGTGACCAGCATAGTTCTCCTCGTCGAAATCGCTGAATTCGGGAAATTCGATCCCGATTTCCATGCAAGTTCGGGTCAGCTTGGCGGGTTGCGGGTGCATCATGATTTTCAGATTGGCGCTTTTGAGACTACTGAGAGCCTCCTGGCTTTTGCCCAGCGAATAGCCGAAGAGTATCGGAGTGTCGCCATTTTCAAGCGTTTCCTGGCAGAAGCGAATGATGTCCTTAATAACCTCCTCGGCTGGGGGAAAGACGTAGCGAGGCAATCCATAGGTTGTCTCCATTACAAGGATGTCGGCCTCGGGAACAACGCATGGCTCGGCGGATTTTCCTGGAGTCAGCTTGAAATCGCCTGTGTACAACAGCGAAACGCCTTCGCGTTTCAGCCAAAGCATTGAGGAGCCGACAATGTGTCCGGCCGGATAGAATACCGCTTCTACTCCAGGCTCGATTTCAAAGGGCTTTTCGAATTCATGAATCAGCCATTCGCGTTCGCCTTCTAAACGAGCCTGTATTAGCTTAGCGGTTACATCGCTGCAAAGAATCGATTGATGATCTCCTAGATGATCGAAATGAGCGTGGGAAACGAACGCTTTTTCAACTGGTTTGCGAGCGTCCAGACGCCAGTCGATGTCAGGCAGATAAATGCCATTATCGAGTTCGATCTTCCAGCTCATCGAGCGTCTTCAAGCAATTAGATTCCCCTTCGATCCAGACTCAATCGACCCGGCCCTATGAGCGTCAGAGCGAAAAAGGAAAACCCGAGTTGAATCATAACCATGAGATGGGGTACGGTCTCTCCGCGCAAGAAGGCGTTAGCGATGGCAAAGGCCATGATCACCGTTAACATAGCGGCAATGCCACGGGTGAAGAGGCCCACGATGAGTAGTAGACCGCCGAAAGACTGAGCCATCAAGGAGGCCAGACCAAAAAAAAGATGTAGTGACTCTACGCCTACCATACTCATTGCTTGGCCAACATCTTTCCATACGTCTGGGCCTCCTACAAATCTCGGAAAGCCATAGTAGGCGATGAGGGCGCCTGAGCCCAATCTAAGAAAGAGTACGCCAATGAAATCAAATCGGCCTAGACTGGAGAGCGTGAGTTTCATTTATTTCTTGGACGTTGAGCTGCGAATTTCCATTGAGCTTTTTAGAAAGGTTATGAGGGAGTGGGATCCATCCAAGACAATTTCGCTAATTGTCTTGAGTAGACTTCTATTTTGGCAGCCATCCATTTTCGATGCTTTCGGAAATAAGCGTTTGAGCGTATTCCCATAACGCCTCGCTACCTTCCGCCATGACTCCGTTAATGCGTCTCACGTCTTTTTCTTCAACGCCGTGATTTCGCCAGGCCTTGCCCTTCGCCAAGTAGTTGAGAAACATGGGCTGCAAGCGATCGAGGGCTTTGGCGAAAACGGCCTCTTTCGATTTTCCTGCCTCGAACTCCTCCCACAACTCCCTGTAATCGTTACTCTGATCGTCAGGCAGAATACCAAAAAGCCGATCCGCCGCTTTGCTTTCTCTCTGATATTGGTTTTGCTTAGCTGCCTCGTCGTAGATGTAAGTGTCGCCGGCATCTATTTCCACAATATCGTGAATGATGGCCATCTTGAGAATTTTTAGGATATCCAGATCCGGCTCGTTAGCATGCTCGAATAAGATGATGGCCATCAGACAAAGATGCCAGGAGTGTTCAGCGTCGTTTTCATGACGGGAGAGATCGCTGACGTAGGCGCGACGAAAGACGGCCTTCATTTTATCGGCCTCGGCGATGAAGGCCATCTGTTTCCTGAGTCTTTCGGCCGCGTTGTTCATTTTTATTTGCCTGCAAGTGCTACTCGCGATTTCGCGTATCCAAATTTATCGTTACAGGACCGTCGTTGACCAGAGAAACCTTCATATCGGCTGCGAAAATGCCGGTTTTAGGTGGTTTTCCAGTAAGTCTTTCAAGTCCTGCAACAGCCTCTTCATAAAGCGTTTTGCCAAGCTCGGGAGCAGCCGCTTCATTGAAAGAGGGGCGATTCCCTTTTTTCGTCGAGGCGATCAGAGTGAATTGGCTGATCACCAGAATCTCTCCATCAACATGAGCCAAGTCCGTATTCATTAATCCATGCTCGTCCTCGAAAACGCGCATGTTGGCGATTTTACGGACTATCCAATCGACGTCTTCGCTTGTATCCTCTTTATGGACACCAAGCAGAACGAGCAAGCCTTTGTCTATGGAAGAGTGAATGGCGCCCTCTATAGTAACCGAAGCTTCGCTTACTCGCTGGACAACGGCTTTCACCACGAAGTCTATTCGAATTCCACTACTGGGTCTACGTCTTTTTCGTAGTCGACGCTTTCCTGAAGAAAACCGAAGATTTTCAGGAATTCCTCCTGATAGCCTGCGAAGTCGGTAAGCTCGTCGACATTCTCGGTCGCCACTTTCGGCCAAACCTCGGCCACCGCCTCCTGTATTTCGGGTCTCATTTCCAAATCGTCCATGCGAATCAGGCCGAGCTCATCTTGAGGGACATCGCTAGATCCGTTGTAGAGGCGTTCAGAAAATAGTCGCTGCATCTGCTCGATGCACCCCTCGTGTCCGCCCAGTTCCTTCATAACTTTGAAGAGAATGGTGATATAGAGATTAACACCCGGAATAGCGGAGCTGGATTGCGTCACGACCGCTTTGTTTACCGACACATAGGCTTGGCCGTTCAGGTTCGCCAAGTTTTCGTTTATCGCTTTCTTCGCTCTTCGCAGATCAAGCTTCGCTCGCCCGATTGTGCCGTCCTTGTAAACAGGCCACGTTGCTTTGGGGCCGATGTAATCATAGGCCACAGTCTTGCAGTTATCCGCTAACACATCGGCATCCTTAAGGGCCTGTATCCAAAGTTCCCAGTCTTCGCCGCCCATCACTTTGACGGTGTTGCGGATATCCTCCTCTGTTGCCGCTTCTAGCGTGGCTTCCTCAATCGTTTTCTTGTCTGTATCCAAATACTTATTGGAATAAGCATTGCCAATAGGTTTAAGAACGGATTTGTAGACCTCGCCCGTTTCCGGATCCGTCCTGCGAGGAGCGCCGATCGAGTAGACTAGCAAATCGATTTTGCCCATATTGCCCTTAATCCGCTCTATCGCTTCCGCTTTGATTTCCTTGGAAAAGGCGTCTCCGTTAATGCTGCTGGCGTAAAGCCCTGCGGACCTAGCTTCTTTCTCGAAGGCGACTGAATTGTACCATCCTGCCGATGCGCAGCGTCCTCGCTCGGAGGGTCGCTCGAAAAACACGCCAAGAGTATTGGCATTGCTTCCGAATGCCGCCGCTATTCTCGAAGCGAGTCCATAACCCTGCGAAGCTCCCACCACGAGAACGTTTTTCGGACCGCCATCGATGATGCCCTTATCCTTAACATGCTCTATCTGGCTGCTTACGTTCGCGGCACAGCCATCGGGATGGGCCGTGATGCAGATGAATCCCTTAACTCTTGGTTTTATAATCATAGCTAAGTCGTTTTTGGAATAGGCGGAGCTTGGCAACGTGGAGTGAGGCCTTGTTTCAGAGTAGAGCGGTTATTTGGAGCGCCTGACGGGGTTTATCCAGTCTAAAGCGCTTGCCTCCGCAATCAGCTTGAAGAAGAAGCCGTTTGCCAATCAAGCAAACGAAGCTTTTATAACAAGGCCATTCCGACTATGCCTAGAATGATGAGAATGCCCAAGATGCTCAGGATCATTCTTTCCTGCTTAGTGGTCTTAAACAGCATTAGTTTGTCTATTATTGGGGTAAAACGTTAATTGTGGGCCAGTGAAATTCCGTATGAAAGCTTTTTTCCAGCTCCTCTGCTGTCTCGGCATCGCTTCGCTTGCTCAAGCGCAGGGAAGTGAGGACCATTCCTTCGAACCCTTTGACGCTGACCAAGCCATCGTAGAGCTGATTTCCGATGCTGCTGTCATCAGTCCCGGCCAGACTTTCGAGATAGGCCTGAAGATGCAGCTCGATCCTCACTGGCATGTCTATTGGTTGAATCCGGGTGATACGGGATACGCTCCGAGCATCGAATGGAGCGCTCCGGAGGGATTCGAATTCGGTCCGCTCGAGTTTCCCGCTCCCGAAAGAATTCCGACCCCGCCATTCGTTTCCTACGGTTATGAAGACGAAGTGGTATTTCTAACCAGGGTAGTCGTTCCCGAGGATTTTAGTTCATCCGAAGCCGTAACTATCAAAGCCGCTGTCGAATGGCTCGGATGCAAAGACGTATGCATTCCTGGAAGCGCCAAGCTGGCTATCGAATTTCCTTTCACTGCCATGGGGGAGAGTCTGGCGACGTCTCCCGATCTGGATGCGGTTTTGCAAGCTCGGGGAAATATTCCTCTGCCGGCTCCGGGGGGTAGCTTAACCTATGCGGAAACGGAAGATTCCATAAATCTTACTTTCAATTGGGCTGGGCTGGAAAAAGCTCTGCTTGGCGATGTCTATTTCTACGTCGAGCAAGAGGGAGTCGTTGATTCTGCCAAGGAGCAGACCTATAACCATCAAGGCTCGAACCTCGTTCTTAGCATTCCTAAATCAGAGTACTTTGGAGGAGATCTGAATCGCGTTTCCGGTCTTCTCTACAACGCAACTGGTTTTGCCGCTTCAGGTGGTGCCAAAGCTATCTATTTCGATTCGAATAAGGTTGGGGAGGTGGCTCAGAATCCCGCCTCGGTAAGTTCTTCGGTCGGATCGAATATTCAAATCTCTTTCGCCCAAGCTCTTTTGTTCGCGTTTCTAGGGGGGATGATTCTCAACGTGATGCCGTGCGTGTTTCCTGTGCTTTCCATAAAGATCATGGGCTTTGTGCAGCAAGCCGGAGAGGACCGAAAGAAAATCTTGTATCATGGTCTCGTATACGCCTTTGGAGTCCTGGTTTCATTCTGGGTTCTCGCCACGATTTTCCTGCTTTTGCGAGCTGGCGGGGAGGCGATCGGGCATGGCTTTCAGCTGCAAAGTCCAGGATTTCTCGCGGTGATGCTATTCATCATGTTCGTTTTCGGGCTGAGCCTGGCAGGCGTTTTCGAAATAGGAACCTCTGCAATCGGGTTGCAAGGAAAGGTAAAGTCTGATGGCTATTCTGGCTCCTTCATGACCGGCGTTTTGGCGACAGTGGTGGCGACGCCCTGTACGGGACCTTTCATGGGACAAGCTTTGGGTCTCGCGGTTACTTTGCCCATGGCTCAAGCCATCATCGTATTCACTTTTTTGGGAGCCGGGATGGCCTTTCCGTATGTGTTGCTGTCGGCCTTTCCTAAATTGATACAGATGCTTCCACGCCCTGGTCCTTGGATGGAAACCTTCAAGCAGCTGATGGCCTTTTTCATGTTCGCCACGTGTATTGCCTTGTTCTGGCTCTTGAGCAGTCACTTGGATAGCAATGGCTTGGCGATAGTCCTGATCGGCCTTCTGGTCGCTTCGCTGGCGGCCTGGGTCTATGGCAGATGGTCTACCCCTGTTAAAAAGAAGCCAGTGCGGGTTTTCGCATCGCTGGCAGCTCTCGGCTTGGCTGTCGTTTCGTTATGGATACTCATCCCCAATAATAAGGCTTTGGCTACCTCTTCCGAGAAGCTTGTGGAAGGGAAGTCCGTCGATGGGTATGGCTTGGTATGGGAAAACTATTCTCCGGAACTGATTTCTCAGCTTAAAAGCGAGGGCAAGCCGATGTACGTCGATTTCACGGCGGACTGGTGCGCCATCTGTAAAACGAACAAACTGCGTGTTTTTTCATCCTCGAAGGTGAAGCAAAAACTTTCCGATCTGGGTGTTGTTCTGATTAAAGGAGACTGGACGCACAAAGATGCGACGATCACGCGAACCTTGGAATCCTTTGGTCGCATTGGCGTGCCTCTCAATCTTATCTACACAGGGGACCCCGATGCCGAACCTCTTATTCTAGACAACACGCTCAGCCCGGGTTACGTCCTGGAAAAGCTGGAGCAAGTCCGTAGTCCGAAGGCCAATACGCTGGCAGCGAGCCAGCTTTAAATGAGTCAATACTGCCTTCTCAGATTGCTGGGAAGGATGCCGAGCTCTTCCCGGTATTTGGCGACAGTGCGTCGAGCGATTTTCAGATCTTTTTCCTTAAGCCTTGAAACGATTTCCTGATCGCTGAGCGGCTTGGATGGATTTTCCTGCGATACCAATTGCTGGATCATATCCTTTACACTCGTATTGGAAATAGCCTCACCGTCGCTGCTCTTGTAGCCAGGAGTGAAAAAGAACTTCAGCTCGAACACGCCTTGAGGCGTATCCACATATTTATTCGCTATGGCGCGGCTGACGGTCGTTTCATGAACGCCGACCGCTTCTGCCACTTGCGTCATGGTGCAAGGTCGTAATTTCGCAACCCCTTCTTCTAGAAAATCCTCCTGAATCCTTACGATCTCATTGACGATCCGCTCAATGGTCTGCTGGCGCTGCTCGATAGAGTTGATCAGGAATTTTCCGGATCGCATCTTCTCCTGGATGTAGTCCTTTTCCTGCTTTGAGAGCGTTCCCTTGGCCATCATTTCCTTGTAGGCCGAACTAATGCGGAGACGGGGAATGTAGTCGCTATTCAATGACACCTTCCACTTGTCTTCGTCTTTCTCAATTACTACATCCGGCAGGACTGCTCGGTTGTTGTCTTCCGAAAAACGACGTCCTGGGGCTGGGTCGAGGAGCGAGATCTCCTCGATGGCTTCCTGCACGTCATCGACATCGATCCCCATCTTCCTGGCGATATCCGGTATGCGGCGTCTGGTTAGCAGCTTGAAATGCTTCTGGACGATTTCGTAGGCGTACGATCCCTGCCTACGTTTCATTTCGAGTTGGGTTGCCAGACAGTCCTGCAAGTCGAAGGCTCCGATTCCAGGTGGATCATAGGCCTTCAAAATGCGATGGGCCTCTTGCATTTCGGAAAGCGACAGCCCCGAGATCAAGGCCAGATCTGAAAGAGGCGTCGTGAGGAATCCGCTGTTATCCAAGCTGCCTACAAGATACTCGATTGCTTGGCGTTGCTTTTCATTGATATCCGATAGGGAAGCCTGATCTAGCAAGTGCTCCTGAAGAGAAGTCTCGCTCACCAGAGAGTTGAAAAAGTGTTCGCGGCGTTCCTGATCTTCCGTGGAATAGCTAGTCGCGCCACCCGCTTCGGCCATGTAGTCTCTCCAATCCTCGCTCAGCTTATTCAGAATTTCGAAATTCTCCTCGAAATTTATTTCCTCGTTGTTCGAGCTGTTGTCTTCCTGGGAGCTGTCCTCTTTCGATTTTTCGGAGGCGCTTTCCTCGAGGCTCACATTTTCCATCGGAAGCTCTTCGAGCGAAGGGTTCGTCTGAAGCTCTTCTTGAATCGTCGCTCGCAGATCAAAGGCTGCTACCTGGAGGATTTTAAGCGACTGTCTGAGCTGAGGGGCAAGGACGAGGGACTGCGTCTGCTTTTGTCGCAATTCCTGGCTAAATCCTTGGGCGCACATGGTCGTTGATTGACTTGAAAAGTGTTTTTAGTAGAGTGGAGAGTTGTTGGTATCGACCATCTATCGACGCCGGCAGATTTTAAGTGAAGGAGGAAATCGCATAATTTGCAAGCAGGTTGAAAGGGATTAGCGCGATTTATGCTACGTCAAAGAAAAAGCGCATTTTGCCTGTAAATTTTGCCTACTTGCATTGGCAGATTGACTTCTCTCGTATTCCACTATTGGAGGAAATTCGAACATGATTACGCTTACCGCTAACGCCGCAACCAAGGTCAAAAGTCTTCAAGAGGAATTGGGGACCGACGGAAAGCTCATGCGCATTTTCGTCGAATCAGGAGGTTGCTCTGGATTTCAGTACGGCATGTCTTTCGACGAGAAAAAAGAGGAGGACCAGATCATCGATAGCGAAGGCGTTCAGGTGATCATTGATGCTGCCAGTCTGGCCTACTTAGATGGCAGCGAAGTCGATTTCGATGATGGACTGAACGGAAAAGGCTTCGAGATTCGCAATCCGAACGCGGAGAATACCTGCGGTTGCGGCAAGTCGTTTAGCTGACGCTAAGATCTCATCTAAGCTCGCCCAATGTGGAGAGCCACGGTTCCGAATGTCATGGGGATCGCTTCGACATTCCTGAAACCGGCTTTTTCTAGCTCCCGGGTGATACCTTCTCGGTTGGGAAACGCCTCAATCGACTGGCAGAGATATTGATACGCCTCCCGGTTTCCTGAGATCAGGCTGGCTGCTGATGGTAGAAGCTGCTTTAGATAAAAGTAGTAGAATGGGCGATACAAAGGGTGGGGTTGCGAAAACTCGAGAATAAAGACGTACCCATTTTCTGGATTTAATACGCGTTTCATTTCCAACAAGCCTCGATGTCGGTCTGCTAGATTCCGATAGCCGAATGAGATTGTTGCAGCGTCAATGACAGCATCCTCTAGCGGCAGATTCAACACGTCCCCAATAGAGAAATCGATATTCTCGTATCCAAGTTTTCCTTTCTTCAAATTCGCTTCGTCAAGCATAGGCTGACAGAAATCCATGCCGCGAATGTTTGTCTCTTCCGGCAATTCTTCCTTAAGCGCGAAAGCTACATCTCCACTTCCCGTCGCTAGATCCACAACGGATTTCGGCTTGCGATAGGAAACCTCTTCCACAAGGCGATTTCTCCAAATTTGATCGATGCCCAGGCTAAGCAGTCGGTTGGCCAAATCGTATCTTCCAGCGATACGGCCAAACATTGTATTCACTTTCTGGGCGTCAGGCATGGAAATGGCAATCGCCTTCTGGGAATTGATTTGGAGCAATGAGATCCGAATGGACTCTGTTTGTAGAATAGGCGAAAGCCTATTCCTTTCCCTTTTGATCCGGGTCTTCCGCCTGCCTGTAGCTGCTCACTACCCAGTCGGATAACTCCTTTTCCGCATCCTGGGCGACTTTCTCCGTGATTTCGAAAGTCTTCTGGCCTGTGTTTCGAGAGATCAGGGTCAAACCATGATGAAAGTCGCGGAACTTCTTTTCGCACAGCGCTCGAATCGTTTTATCGAGCCGGATACTTTCATTGACTAGAATGTCCACCGCCTCTTTGG
>JANQRT010000067.1 GCA_028284385.1 Opitutaceae bacterium
ATCCAACAAGAAACCTAACAAATCGCTTAACTCCACTACGGCGGCTACGCCGTCTCCGTCTGACGCTGCTAAACGCAGCGCAGGTTAGCTCAACCGTTAGATTTCATATGGAAGAGCATCAGCCATTCGATTCGGAAGGCAGAGATCTCCAAGTCGGAGATTGGGTTCGCGTGATAACCGCCCCATTGTCCATCCGGGGCATGCCCGCTGAGTCGTTGGAGGCGTTTTCCCGAGCAATTGGGCACACGTTCCAGATTGAAGAGTTCGATCAATCAGGTTGCCTTCACCTCGATATGTATCCAAAAATCAGTTGCGATTTCATCTATATCGAACCGTATTGCGTTCGCCGATTTCGGCGTTACAAGAGACTAAGCAAGGCGTTTCAGAAGCGGTTGGCAATCTTAAAGTCTTTGGAGGAGACGCGGCTGGAAGTTGAGTTCGAAGCGAGGCTCGAACCAAGTGTCGATCTTGAGTCTTTTGGTGTCGAGGTAGTCTCAAGAGGTACTGGTGGTGGTTTTTCCGTTTGGCCGGAAGAGAGGAAAGTGAAAGGCAGTATTACGGTTGAGGCGAATGCCCCGAACGCCAAGGCCATCTTGGAAACTGCAAGGCAAGAAGCCGAGAAGATGCGAGGCGTCGCAAGCCTTGAAATATCCGAGGTTCGAGTCAGAAATGAAATCTAACAAGGCGTTCCAGTCGGACACCGAACACTCCGCGGTGGCTTGCGCATGGCTTCGCCATTATTGCGCAATCCACCGCTGCGCATTCGGCGCCGCTGAACTTGGGCGTTGGGCAGATAGTAACCATGTTTACAACTGACAACCATTCCGCACCGCATTCTCACGCTCGCATGAATCGCTATCCGCGGGTTTATGAATTGTCGCTCAAGTATGGCCCGCCCTCGATAGATTTGTATCAAGCAGACGTCCTTGATTGTTATGGTGACGCGTCCTTTTGCCGTGGGCCGAAGGTTAACCATAGAACGCCGTGTGACGTTTCGCGTGAAGAGCTCAATTATTACGGTACATTCAGCTTCAGTTTCATGGGTTTCCGAGACCTTCTTTTCTATCTCCACCCCGTTGCATTTTTCAGTGAGATCGATCCGGAGGGAGAACTCGCGAATTTCTATCTCATGTCACTCGATTCCAAGTACACTCAAGGAGTTGAGAAGTTGCGAGAAGAAGATCGGTCTGCGCTTCGGGCGGGCATAGAATGGATGTGGTTCTCCGGCGATGAGAGATTCGGAATGTGGAGCTTCTGCTCAACACTTAAGAAGGCCATCGGAATAGAGACATTTGACTATGATCTTTGACATACGCTTGGCCCAACAAGAGCTTGCAGCTGACACGCAAGCGTGCAGCTGAAGCTGGCGTTAACCAACTAGGAGAATAATATGGGTGCTTGGAGTGAAGATATTTTTGGAAATGACGACGCAATGGACGTTTTGTGCGAAATAGAAGAAATATTAGATGTAGAGGATC
>JANQRT010000047.1 GCA_028284385.1 Opitutaceae bacterium
AGAAACCGATGCCGGTAGCGGATTCGGCTCGGAACCAGTGCTACAAATCTTTGGACCGGATGGGCAACTCGTTGATGATGCCAATGGCAGTCTGTCAGCGATCGTGCAGTTCTCAACAACACAATTCGGAAGCTACACAGCTGTAGTAAGCGAGTTTGCAAATGACGAGTCCCTTAGCTATCGAATTAGTGGAACTGGCATTAGTGAGCCAGAATTGGCAGAAACTGCAGATTTTGACGGCGACAACGACGTTGACGGGTTCGACTTTCTAGCTTGGCAGCGGGGCTTTGGTGCGTCAGCCCCAAACGGCACTCGACAAACCGGCGATGCTGACAACGATCAAGATGTTGATCAAGTCGACTTGAGCATCTGGGAATCCCAGTTCGGGAGTTCAACACCGGCAATAACGAATGGAATTGATTCACATCGTTTCGGTCCATCAGATTCCGAGAACAACAGTGCTCTGAAAGAACCCAGTGCGACTCCAGTTCTATTGTTCGCAGTGGAGCCTGAGAGTTACGAGACAGAGAATCGAGTTGTGTCGACGTTTGATTCCTCAAGCAATAGGCAGGAACTGGAAAAAACTCCAACAACGTATGGAGAGCGAGTCTATTTCTCAAAAGATTCGGACATTTCAGAGATCTTGGATTCGGAATCTCCGCTTGATTTAGCGTTCGCAGAGTTGGAGGAGTTGCCTATCAAGCTCGATTCACTATTCGTTGAACATCCCTGGAATTTTTAGGATTGCATTTTCCGTGTCAGAGGCCGCCCAGACTGCTCAAAGGAGAAAATCCACGTCAAACTAATTTCGGCGATTCCTGGTGAAGGTTACGATCGAGTGACCGTGCAGTTAATCCATATCTTAGGTGATGTGACGCTGGAGACGATGAAAGAGAAGCAAGTAAAGTTCTGTGAAATGACTGGAGAGAGTCGAGCTGCATTCTTTAACCGCAAGAAGAAGCTCGATGCCCTTAATAAAAAACGGGTCGACACAGCTGGAACGAAGGTGAAAAAGCGCAAAGCCCCTTGGGATACAGCGGAAGCGAAGAAGCGAAGGGCGATCGTAGAGCAACTCGATCCGCCACGACTGAGGGTCTTAGGCGACTAAAGCCTGGACTTTTAGATCGCTAGCAGTAGCGGACTTACTCAACGATTGCCTGACATGTTCGGTTCCAGGGTGTCCCCCCATGTGATGATGTAATGAGTACCAAACATGGGCTTTAGATGTCGCTGGCCGTTGCGGAAATTGTTGCGGTTGAACTTGACCCTGCCTATGAATTCATCGCTAGTGCTATTGGGACCGGCATCTTGTTCCCAGACCTCAAGCGTGGCCTTGTTTTGAGGCATCAGCGATAGGTCAATTCGCCAATCCCTTTGAGCAGTCTTCTCAATCATCTTCTGAGTGCCACTGCGGTACGGTTCACGCTTCCACTCCCCGCCGTCCTCGCGGAATCTGAGATAGATCTCGTCTCCTGGATCTGGACCACTCTTTTGAGCCCACTGTCGGCAGCAGCTTGATTCATATCTATACACCACTAATTACCTTGTGGGTTTTTCTCAGCCAGGTTCTCAGTGAAGACCACTCCTGTCGGGCCGCCGTGGCACGTTTGATTACGCATCGACTGTCTCGTGGTCAAAGATCCTGCTCGGCAGAAACCGGCGCTTTCTGCCAAGCCAAGAAACGTCTTCCGGAAAAGCTCTTTGCCGACATCG